>NZ_CP046507.1:0-1239232 GCF_009741445.1 Mycobacterium avium subsp. avium
TTGGCCGATGACCCCGGTTCAAGCTTCACCACGGTGTGGAATGCGGTCGTTTCGGAGCTCAACGGCGAGCCCGTCGCCGACGGCGGAGCCGCCAACCGCACGACTCTGGTCACTCCCCTCACCCCTCAGCAAAGAGCGTGGCTCAATCTGGTCCGCCCGCTGACCATCGTCGAGGGGTTTGCTCTGCTGTCAGTGCCGAGCAGTTTCGTGCAGAACGAGATCGAACGGCACCTGCGCGCCCCGATCACCGACGCGCTCAGCCGCCGCCTGGGTCAGCAGATCCAGCTGGGGGTCCGCATCGCTCCCCCACCCGACGACGTCGAGGACGCGCTCATCCCGCCGGCCGAGCCGTTCCCCGACACCGACGCCGCCCTGTCCGCCGACGACGGCGCCGACGGCGAGCCGGTGGAGAACGGGGAGCCGGTCACCGACACCCAGCCCGGCTGGCCCAACTACTTCACCGAGCGGCCGCACGCCATCGATCCCGCCGTCGCCGCCGGAACGAGCCTCAACCGCCGCTACACCTTCGACACGTTCGTGATCGGGGCGTCCAACCGGTTCGCGCACGCCGCCGCCCTGGCCATCGCCGAAGCACCGGCCCGCGCCTACAACCCGTTGTTCATCTGGGGCGAGTCCGGTCTGGGCAAGACGCACCTGCTGCACGCCGCCGGCAATTACGCGCAGCGGCTCTTCCCCGGCATGCGGGTCAAGTACGTCTCCACCGAGGAATTCACCAACGACTTCATCAACTCGCTGCGCGACGACCGCAAGGTCGCCTTCAAGCGCAGCTATCGCGACGTCGACGTGCTGCTGGTCGATGACATCCAGTTCATCGAGGGCAAGGAAGGCATCCAGGAGGAGTTCTTCCACACCTTCAACACGCTGCACAACGCCAACAAGCAGATCGTCATCTCCTCCGACCGGCCGCCCAAACAGCTGGCCACCCTGGAAGACCGGCTGCGAACCCGGTTCGAGTGGGGCCTGATCACCGACGTGCAGCCCCCCGAACTCGAAACCCGCATCGCGATCCTGCGCAAGAAGGCACAGATGGAGCGCCTGGCGGTGCCCGACGACGTGCTGGAACTCATCGCCAGCAGCATCGAGCGCAACATCCGCGAACTCGAGGGCGCCCTGATCCGGGTCACCGCGTTCGCCTCGCTGAACAAGACTCCGATCGACAAGTCGCTGGCCGAGATCGTGCTGCGCGATTTGATCGCCGACGCCAGCACCATGCAGATCAGCGCGGCCACCATCATGGCCGCCACCGCCGAATACTTCGACACCACCGTCGAGGAACTGCGCGGGCCGGGCAAGACCCGGGCGCTGGCCCAGTCCCGTCAAATCGCGATGTACCTGTGCCGCGAGCTCACGGATCTGTCGCTGCCCAAGATCGGGCAGGCCTTCGGCCGCGACCACACCACGGTGATGTACGCCCAGCGCAAGATCCTGTCCGAGATGGCCGAGCGACGCGAGGTGTTCGATCACGTCAAGGAGCTCACCACTCGCATTCGTCAGCGCTCCAAGCGCTGAATCACGCCGCGGCCCCGGCCTTTCCGGCCCCCAGCCCGCAATTTTTCAATCCCGGCCCGGAATTTTTTCCGAGAAACTTCTCACCCGTTTGTCACACCGGTCACACCCAGGGCATGTGCGCAGAGCTGTGCACAACACCGGGAGGCAGCGGTGTAGTACCACCGCGTGCGTGCACAGCCCGCGTTCGTCCCCATCGGCTCAACATGTCACCCACAGCCGCCCCCACCGTGATCCACACCCCGGCGCACCGCGCTAGCTGCGGCGGGAGACCGCTGTCCCCAAAATGCACAGGCCTTATTACTGTTACTGAAATCTCTTCATCGGTTCTTCTTTGAAATACAGCCCTGGGGACGTTCGGTGCACACCCTGCGTCGCGGCCGTCGTCAGCCCGGTTTGTCGGCCTTTGCGATTAGCTTTCAAGATGGCCCCAGAGGATCTACGGTTGTTCTTCGACTGCCGTTGCGGTCGTCGTCGACGCCTCGCGTGTCGCCGGCGCCATGACGGGCCCCGTGCTAGCGGGGGGAGGCTAGCCAATGGATCCGACAACGCTGAGTAGGTGAAGGGACGCTATGGACGCGGCGACGACAACGGCTGGCCTCAGCGACTTGAAGTTTCGTTTAGTGCGGGAGTCTTTCGCCGACGCGGTGTCGTGGGTGGCCAAGAGCCTGCCGTCGCGACCCGCGGTGCCGGTGCTCTCCGGGGTGCTGCTGTCCGGCACCGATGAGGGGCTCACCATCTCCGGATTCGACTACGAGGTTTCCGCCGAAGCACAGGTGGCGGCCGAAATCGCTTCTCCGGGAAGCGTTTTGGTATCCGGGCGGTTATTGTCTGACATCGTTCGGGCGCTGCCCAACAAGCCGATCGACTTCTACGTCGACGGCAATCGGGTGGCGTTGAACTGCGGAAGCGCCCGGTTCTCGCTGCCGACGATGGCCGTCGAGGATTACCCGACGCTGCCCACGCTGCCCGAGGAGACCGGGACGCTGCCGGCCGATCTGTTCGCCGAGGCGATCGGGCAGGTCGCGATCGCGGCCGGCCGCGACGACACCTTGCCCATGTTGACCGGAATCCGGGTTGAGATTTCCGGGGATACGGTGGTTTTGGCCGCCACCGACCGGTTCCGGTTGGCGGTTCGCGAGCTGACCTGGTCGGCGGCCTCCCCCGACATCGAAGCGGCGGTCCTGGTGCCGGCCAAGACGCTGGCCGAGGCGGCGCGGACCGGCATCGACGGCTCCGACGTGCGGCTGTCGCTGGGGGCGGGCGCAGGTGTCGGCAAGGACGGCCTGCTGGGCATCAGCGGCAACGGCAAGCGCAGCACCACCCGCCTGCTGGACGCGGAATTCCCGAAGTTCCGCCAGCTGTTGCCGGCCGAGCACACGGCGGTGGCCACCATCAACGTCGCCGAGCTGACCGAGGCCATCAAGCTGGTGGCGCTGGTGGCCGACCGGGGCGCGCAGGTGCGGATGGAATTCACCGAGGGGTCGCTGCGGCTGTCCGCCGGCGCCGACGATGTCGGCCGGGCCGAGGAGGATCTGGCCGTGGATTTCGCCGGCGAACCGCTGACGATCGCGTTCAACCCCACGTATCTGACCGACGGACTGGGATCGGTGCGCTCCGAACGGGTGTCGTTCGGCTTCACCACCCCGGGCAAGCCCGCACTGCTGCGCCCAGCGTCCGACGACGACAGCCCGCCGAGCGGCAGCGGGCCGTTCAGCGCGCTGCCCACCGATTACGTCTACCTGCTGATGCCCGTGCGGTTGCCAGGCTAGGTGTACGTCCGGCATTTAGGACTGCGCGACTTCCGGTCCTGGGCACACGCCGACCTCGAACTGCAGCCGGGTCGGACGGTCTTCATCGGGTCCAACGGCTTCGGGAAGACGAATCTGCTTGAGGCGCTGTGGTATTCGAGCACGCTGGGGTCACACCGGGTGGGCACGGACGCGCCGTTGATCCGCGCCGGCGCCGACCGGGCGGTGGTGTCGACCATCGTGGTCAACGACGGCCGGGAATGCGCGGTCGATCTGGAGATCGCCGCCGGCCGGGCGAACAAGGCGCGGCTGAACCGGTCACCCGTGCGCAGCACCCGCGAGGTGCTCGGCGTGCTGCGCGCGGTGCTGTTCGCCCCCGAGGACCTGGCCCTGGTGCGCGGGGATCCCTCCGAGCGGCGCCGTTACCTCGACGACCTGGCGACGCTGCGGCGCCCGGCGATCGCCGCGGTGCGCGCCGACTACGACAAGGTGTTGCGGCAGCGCACCGCGTTGCTCAAATCGCTGTCCGGTGCCCGCCACCGGGGCGACCGCGGCGCGCTGGACACCCTCGATGTGTGGGACAGCCGACTGGCCGAATACGGGGCCCAATTGATGGCTGCCCGAATCGATTTGGTGAACCAGCTGGCGCCGGAGGTGGAGAAGGCCTATCAGCTGCTGGCCCCGGGATCGCGGGCGGCATCGATCGGCTACCGGTCCAGCCTGGGCGCGGCGGCCTCGGCCGAGGTGAACGCCGGCGACCGCGACTATCTGGAGGCCGCGCTGCTGGCCGGGTTAGCGGCCCGCCGGGACGCCGAAATGGAACGGGGCATGTGCCTGGTCGGCCCGCACCGCGACGACCTGGAGCTGTGGCTCGGTGAGCGGGTGCCGAAAGGCTTTGCCAGCCATGGGGAATCGTGGTCGCTGGCGCTGTCCCTTCGGCTCGCCGCCTACGAGTTGTTGCGGGCCGACGAAAGCGATCCGGTGTTGCTGCTCGACGACGTGTTCGCCGAGCTCGACGCCGCCCGGCGCCGGGCACTGGCCGCGGTGGCCGAATCCGCCGAGCAGGTGTTGGTCACCGCGGCGGTGCTCGAAGACATCCCGACGGGCTGGCAGGCTCGGCGGCTCTTCGTCGAGTTGCGCGACACCGACGCGGGCGGGGTATCGGAGCTGCGCCCATGAGCGACGACCAGTCCCCCTCCCCCTCGGGAGAACCGACCGCGATGGACCTGGTGCGGCGGACCCTCGAGGAGGCCCGGGCCGCGGCCCGGGCACAGGGAAAAGACGCCGGCCGCGGGCGCGCCGCAGCACCCACGCCGCGCCGGGTGGCGGGCCAGCGGCGCAGCTGGTCGGGACCGGGACCCGACGCTCGCGACCCGCAACCGCTGGGCCGGCTGGCGCGGGACCTGGCCAGGAAGCGGGGATGGTCCGCCCAGGTCGCCGAGGGCACCGTGTTGGGGAACTGGACGGCGGTGGTCGGTCACCAGATCGCCGACCACGCGGTCCCCACCAGTCTGCGCGACGGTGTGCTGAGCGTGTCCGCCGAGTCGACGGCCTGGGCCACCCAGTTGCGGATGATGCAGGCGCAACTGTTGGCCAAGATTGCCGCCGCGGTCGGCAACGGCGTAGTGACCTCGCTGAAGATCACCGGTCCGGCTGCGCCGTCCTGGCGCAAAGGCCCGCGGCACATCGCCGGGCGCGGGCCGCGCGACACCTATGGTTAGGCCCGGTCGTTAGCCCGGCCCCATCCCCACCGGGGCCTTCCTCAACAGGGCGCTGAAAGCCGCCAGGACGACGCGTATCTCCTTGACGCACGTCGGGACGCGGCACAAACGAAGAAAATAAGCGCACGGCGCGGTTAGCTGGGTAGAAACGCGCCCAGAAAATCGGTGCGGACCGGTCGTCACGGTAGACTGGCAGGATGCGATTGTTGCGGTGATCAGGAACCGCCCGCATGAAACCCCAAGGAGAGCTTCCCGACCGTGGCTGCCCAGAAGAAGAAGGCGCAAGACGAATACGGTGCTTCAGCGATCACCGTCCTGGAAGGGCTGGAGGCGGTCCGCAAACGCCCCGGCATGTACATCGGCTCCACCGGCGAGCGAGGTCTGCACCACCTCATCTGGGAGGTGGTCGACAACTCGGTCGACGAAGCGATGGCCGGCTACGCCGACCGCGTCGACGTACGGATCCTGGACGACGGCAGCGTCGAGGTCGCCGACAATGGCCGCGGCATCCCCGTCGCGATGCACGCGACCGGCGCCCCCACCGTCGACGTGGTGATGACGCAGCTGCACGCCGGCGGCAAGTTCGGCGGCGAGAACAGCGGCTACAACGTCAGCGGCGGTCTGCACGGCGTCGGCGTCTCGGTGGTCAACGCGCTGTCCACTCGGCTCGAGGTCAACATCGCCCGCGACGGCTACGAGTGGTCGCAGTACTACGACCACGCCGTGCCCGGCACCCTCAAGCAGGGCGAGGCCACCAAGCGCACCGGCACCACCATCCGGTTCTGGGCCGACCCCGACATCTTCGAGACCACCGAGTACGACTTCGAAACGGTGGCCCGGCGGCTGCAGGAAATGGCGTTCCTCAACAAGGGCCTGACCATCAACCTCACCGACGAGCGGGTGACCAACGAAGAGGTCGTCGACGAGGTGGTCAGCGACACCGCCGACGCACCCAAGTCGGCGCAGGAGAAGGCGGCGGAATCGGCTGCGCCGCATAAGGTCAAGCACCGCACCTTCCACTACCCCGGCGGCCTGGTCGACTTCGTCAAACACATCAATCGCACCAAAAACCCCATCCACCAGAGCATCATCGATTTCGGTGGGAAGGGCCCCGGCCACGAGGTCGAGATCGCGATGCAGTGGAACGGCGGCTACTCCGAATCGGTGCACACCTTCGCCAACACCATCAACACGCACGAGGGCGGCACCCACGAGGAGGGCTTCCGCAGCGCGCTGACCTCCGTGGTCAACAAGTACGCCAAGGACAAGAAGCTGCTCAAGGACAAGGACCCCAACCTGACCGGCGACGACATCCGCGAGGGTTTGGCCGCGGTGATCTCGGTCAAGGTGAGCGAACCGCAGTTCGAGGGCCAGACCAAGACCAAACTGGGCAACACCGAGGTGAAGTCGTTCGTGCAGAAGGTGTGCAACGAACAGCTCACCCACTGGTTCGAAGCCAACCCCGCAGACGCCAAAGTCATTGTCAACAAGGCGGTTTCATCAGCGCAGGCGCGCATCGCCGCGCGCAAGGCGCGAGAGTTGGTGCGCCGCAAGAGCGCAACCGACCTGGGCGGGCTGCCCGGCAAGCTCGCCGACTGCCGGTCGACCGACCCGCGCAAGTCGGAATTGTATGTGGTCGAGGGTGACTCGGCCGGCGGCTCGGCGAAAAGCGGCCGGGACTCGATGTTCCAGGCCATCCTTCCGCTGCGCGGCAAGATCATCAACGTCGAAAAGGCCCGCATCGACCGGGTGCTGAAGAACACCGAGGTGCAGGCGATCATCACCGCGCTGGGCACCGGGATTCACGACGAGTTCGACATCACCAAGCTGCGCTACCACAAGATCGTGTTGATGGCCGACGCCGACGTGGACGGCCAGCACATCTCGACGCTGTTGTTGACGCTGCTGTTCCGGTTCATGCGGCCGCTGATCGAACACGGGCACGTGTTCTTGGCCCAGCCACCGCTGTACAAGCTGAAATGGCAGCGCAGCGATCCCGAGTTCGCCTACTCCGACCGCGAGCGGGACGGGCTGCTCGAGGCCGGCCTGAAGGCCGGCAAGAAGATCAACAAGGACGACGGCATCCAGCGCTACAAGGGGCTGGGCGAGATGGACGCCAAGGAATTGTGGGAAACCACAATGGATCCCACCGTGCGGGTGCTGCGCCAGGTCACGCTGGACGACGCCGCGGCCGCCGACGAGCTGTTCTCCATCCTGATGGGCGAGGACGTCGACGCGCGCCGCAGCTTCATCACCCGCAATGCCAAAGACGTTCGCTTCCTAGACGTTTAAACGAGGAATAGATGACTGACACCACGCTGCCACCCGGCGGTGACGCCGCCGACCGCGTCGAACCGGTCGACATCCAGCAGGAGATGCAGCGCAGCTACATCGATTACGCGATGAGCGTGATCGTCGGCCGCGCGCTGCCCGAGGTGCGCGACGGCCTCAAGCCGGTGCACCGCCGGGTGCTCTACGCCATGTACGACTCGGGTTTCCGCCCGGACCGCAGCCACGCCAAATCGGCGCGGTCGGTCGCCGAAACGATGGGCAACTACCACCCGCACGGCGACGCCTCGATCTACGACACCCTGGTGCGGATGGCCCAGCCGTGGTCGCTGCGCTATCCGTTGGTCGACGGGCAGGGCAATTTTGGTTCGCCGGGCAACGACCCGCCGGCCGCGATGCGGTACACCGAGGCGCGGCTGACCCCGCTGGCCATGGAGATGCTGCGCCAAATCGACGAGGAGACAGTCGATTTCATTCCCAACTACGACGGCCGGGTGCAAGAGCCGACGGTGCTGCCCAGCCGGTTCCCCAACCTGCTGGCCAACGGGTCGGGGGGCATCGCGGTCGGCATGGCCACCAACATCCCGCCGCACAACCTCGGCGAGCTCGCCGAGGCGGTGTTCTGGGCGCTGGACAATTACGAGGCCGACGAAGAGGCCACCCTGGCCGCCGTGATGGAACGGGTGAAAGGACCCGACTTCCCGACTTCGGGCCTGATCGTCGGCACGCAGGGCATCGCCGACGCCTACAAGACCGGCCGCGGCTCCATCCGGATGCGCGGAGTCGTTGAGGTGGAAGAGGATTCGCGCGGTCGCACCTCGCTGGTCATCACCGAGTTGCCGTATCAGGTCAACCACGACAACTTCATCACCTCGATCGCCGAGCAGGTGCGCGACGGCAAGCTGGCCGGCATCTCCAACATCGAGGACCAGTCCAGCGACCGGGTCGGGCTGCGCATCGTCATCGAGCTCAAGCGCGACGCCGTCGCCAAGGTGGTGCTGAACAACCTCTACAAGCACACCCAGCTGCAGACCAGCTTCGGCGCCAACATGCTGGCCATCGTCGATGGGGTGCCGCGCACCCTGCGGCTCGACCAGCTGATCCGCCACTACGTCGACCACCAACTCGACGTCATCGTCCGGCGCACCACCTACCGGTTGCGCAAGGCCAACGAGCGGGCCCACATCCTGCGCGGTCTGGTCAAGGCGCTCGATGCGCTCGACGAGGTCATCGCCCTGATCCGGGCGTCGGAAACCGTCGACATCGCGCGGCAGGGCTTGATCGAGCTGCTCGACATCGACGAGATCCAGGCCCAGGCGATCCTGGACATGCAGCTGCGCCGGCTGGCCGCCCTGGAGCGGCAGCGCATCATCGACGACCTGGCCAAGATCGAGGCCGAGATCGCCGACCTGGAGGACATCCTGGCCAAGCCGGAACGGCAACGCGGCATTGTGCGCGACGAGCTCGCCGAGATCGTCGAAAAGCACGGCGACGCGCGGCGCACCCGGATCGTGGCCGCCGACGGCGACGTCAGCGACGAGGATCTGATCGCCCGCGAGGACGTCGTCGTCACCATCACCGAGACCGGCTACGCCAAGCGCACCAAGACCGACCTGTACCGCAGCCAGAAGCGGGGCGGCAAGGGCGTGCAGGGCGCCGGCCTCAAACAGGACGACATCGTGCGGCACTTCTTCGTGTGCTCGACGCACGACTGGATCCTGTTCTTCACCACCCAGGGCCGGGTCTACCGCGCCAAGGCCTACGAACTGCCCGAGGCGTCTCGCACCGCCCGCGGTCAGCACGTGGCCAACCTGCTGGCGTTCCAGCCCGAGGAGCGGATCGCCCAGGTGATCCAGATCCGCAGCTATGAGGACGCCCCCTACCTGGTGCTGGCCACCCGCAACGGCCTGGTGAAGAAGACCAAGCTGACCGACTTCGACTCGAACCGTTCGGGCGGCATCGTGGCGATCAACCTGCGCGACAACGACGAACTCGTGGGCGCGGTGTTGTGCTCGGCCGAGGACGATCTGCTGCTGGTGTCGGCCAACGGCCAGTCCATCCGGTTCTCGGCGACCGACGAGGCGCTGCGCCCGATGGGCCGCGCCACCTCCGGTGTGCAGGGCATGCGCTTCAACGCCGACGACTACCTGCTGTCGCTCAACGTGGTCCGCGAGGGCACCTACCTGCTGGTGGCGACGTCCGGCGGGTACGCCAAGCGCACCGCGATCGAGGAGTATCCGGTGCAGGGCCGCGGCGGCAAGGGCGTGCTGACCGTGATGTATGACCGCCGCCGTGGCAGGCTGGTGGGTGCGCTGATTGTGGACGAGGACAGCGAGCTGTACGCGATCACCTCCGGCGGCGGTGTCATCCGCACCGCGGCGGGCCAGGTCCGTAAGGCGGGACGGCAGACCAAGGGCGTCCGGCTGATGAATCTGGGTGAGGGCGACACGCTGCTGGCCATCGCCCGCAACGCCGAGGAAGCCGCGGACGAGGCCGTCGAGGAGAGCGACGGTGCCGCGGGGTCGGACGGCTAGCCGGTACCGGGCCACCGGGTCCGGGCAATAGACTCAGCCGGACCACACATAACGCGACTGCCACTGCCCTGGGCGGCCGGCTAGGAGACTTAAGGAGTCGGGGTGAGTTCACCGAACGAGCCGGGCGCACCCAAGAAGGGGGAGACCCCCAACGGGGACGGTTCGGCAGAGCGGGCCGGGGTGCGGCGGGCGACGCCGCCGGCGCCGGGTGGCCGCGCCCCCGAGGCAGGCGACGGACCGCCGTGGCAGCGCGGCAGCACCCGGCCCCAGCAGCCCCCGCCGCGCCAGAACGAGCCGCCCACCGAGAAGCGGCCCGGCGGCGGGGCCGAGGCCCGGCTGAACCGCTTCATCTCGGGCACCGCGGCACCGGGCACGGCGTCGCACGCCAAGGAGCCGGAGCGCGGTGAGGGACCCCCCGCCGAGGCCTACGCCAGCGAACTGCCCGACCTGTCGGGGCCGGTGCCGCGCGGCCCGCACCGCAAGCCGGCCGCCGAGCGCGGTGCCGAGACGACCGGCGGGCAAGGCGGTGGTCGTCCGGTGAGCGGCGAGAGCCGCGAGGGCCGGGACAACCGGGACCGGGTGCAGGTGTCGCGGCGCACCCGCGGGCCGGTTCGCGCCAGCATGCAGATCCGCCGGATCGACCCGTGGAGCACCCTGAAGGTGTCGCTGCTGCTCTCGGTGGCGCTGTTCTTCGTCTGGATGATCGCCGTCGCGTTCCTCTACCTGGTGCTCGGTGGCATGGGCGTGTGGTCGAAGTTGAACAGCAACGTCGGGGACCTGCTGAACAACACCAGCGGCAGCAGCGGCGAATTGGTGTCCAGCGGCACCATTTTCGGCGGCGCCGTGCTGATCGGCGTGGTCAACATCGTGCTGTTGACCGCGATGGCGACCATCGCGGCGTTCATCTACAACCTGGCCACCGATCTGATCGGCGGCATCGAGGTCACCCTGGCCGATCGCGACTAGCGTGGATGCTGTGCTTTTGGGAGTCGGGCGGCCGGTGCGGTAATCTCGTCGCTCGGCCGTACGCCAGTACGGGCCTATAGCTCAGGCGGTTAGAGCGCTTCGCTGATAACGAAGAGGTCGGAGGTTCGAGGCCTCCTAGGCCCACCACCATGTGCCCGTCACGACGCTGCGTACGACTCGCGCTGCCACTGGGATTGTTCGCCGTGTTGGCGGCGGTGGCGTGGTCACGGCGCGGGGTGGAGGTCTGGCACGTGGCCGTGCAGGATTCCGGTCAGCCCCTGGGCCACAATGAGGGGTCACGGTAGCGGGGCCTTAGCTCAGTTGGTAGAGCACCGCCTTTGCAAGGCGGGTGTCAGGGGTTCGATTCCCCTAGGCTCCACAAATCGAATCCCTCTCCCCGCCCGGGCGGTACGACGCGCCGAGGAAGCGGTGCACCAGGGCGCGCTCGGCGGCCGGGTCCTTGAGCGGCCAGCCCCACAACGCCAGGAAGACGCGGATCAGCCACTGCGCCGCCAGCGGGTTGTCGTGGCCGGGCCCGAGCATCTCGGCGGCCAGGGCCGTCACCGTGGGCGAGTTGATCACCCAGTCGCTGACCGGGGCCGCGTGGATCGACCGCATCAGCTGAGCCAGCGGATCGGAGCGCAGCCGTTCCAGCGCCATGATCGTGGCGGTCACCACCCGCTCGGGGCCGCGCAGGTCTTTGATGGCCTCCCGCGTGGTGTCGACGATGCGGGCCGCCTGAATACCGACGACGGCATCACGG
Source organism: Mycobacterium avium subsp. avium (assembly GCF_009741445.1). NCBI lineage: Bacteria > Bacillati > Actinomycetota > Actinomycetes > Mycobacteriales > Mycobacteriaceae > Mycobacterium > Mycobacterium avium. The sequence continues at coordinate 11,552 of NZ_CP046507.1, forward strand.
ATCGTCGCCTTGCCGCCGGCGTGCCGATAGATGGTCGCCGGTGAACAGTGCACCCGGGCCGCCAGCGCCTCGATCGTGAACCCGTCGTAGCCGCGGCGCGCGATGAGGTCGGCGGCCGCGGCGTAGATCCGCTCGGCGGCCGCGCTGCGCCGATCCCGGCCCACCAACCAGTCGTCCCGCGCCATCAACCCATGCTCCACCACGCTGCACGACGCGCAAAGCGCTTTCGCAGCGTGAGAATTTTGTGACGATATCTCTCACCGGAATCGCCTGCTTGCGGCGGGTCACCCGCATCCGCAGGCGCCGTCCCCGGCCGTCGTCGCTCCTCAACTTCGCCGCGGCCCGTTGACGCCGCGAGACGGCGCGTCGAGCCTGAAACGCATGGCGGTGTTGGACAGCGCGACCCGGTTCTTCGGCAGCGAGGCGATACAGGATCCCTACCCGCTGTATGAGCGCATGCACGCCGAGGCGCCGGTGCACCGGATCGGCGACTCCGTCTTCTACGGCGTGTGCGGGTGGGACGCGGTGCACGAGGCCATCGAGCGGGTCGAGGACTTCTCGTCCAACCTCACCGCGACGATGGTCTTCCACGAGGACGGCACCGTCACCCCGTTCGACATGGGCGCGCCGGGCGCCCCGATGCACGCGCTGGCCACCGCCGACGACCCGGTGCACGCGGTGCACCGCAAGATCCTGCTGCCGCACCTGTCGGCGAAGCGAATCCGGATCATCGAGGAGTTCGCCACCCAGACCGCCGACCGGCTGTGGGACGAGAACCTGTCCGACGGCCGGATCGAGTGGATGAGCGCCATCGCCAACCGGTTGCCCATGATGGTGGTCTGCCGGCTGCTGGGTCTACCCGATGACGATGTCGACAAACTCATCCGGCTCGGCTACGCCACCACCACACTGCTGGATGGGATCGTCGCCCCCGAACAGCTCGAGCAGGCCGGCATGGCCGCCATCGAACTGTCCGGCTACGTGCTGGAGCATTTCGAAAAGGCAAGCGAGAAGCCGGAATCCAGCCTGATGGCCGATCTTGCGGCGCGCTGCGCCGCCGGCGAACTCGAGCAGCTGCCGGCGCTGGGAATCATGCTCACGCCGTTCAGCGCGGCCGGCGAATCGACCGCGTCGCTGCTGGGCAGCGCGGCCTGGATCCTGGCCGACCGGCCGGCGATCCAACGGCAGCTTCGCGAAAACCCGGAGTTGCTAAGCACTTTCATCGAAGAGACGCTGCGCTTCGAGGCGCCGTTTCGGGGTCACTACCGCCACGTGTGGCGCGACACCACGCTGGGCGGGATCGAGCTGCCCGAGGGCGCACACCTGCTGCTGATGTGGGGAGCGGCCAACCGCGACCCGACGCATTTCAAGGATCCCAACGAGTTTCGGCTCGACCGCGCGGCCGCCAAGAGCCACCTGAGCTTCGGCAAGGGCGTCCACTTCTGCGTCGGCGCCGCGCTGGCCCGGCTGGAAGCCCACATCGTGTTGCGCCGGCTGCTCGAGCGCACCAGCTGGATCGACGCGACCGACGTCGGGGATTGGCTGCCCAGCATCCTGGTCCGGCGCCGGGAACGGCTGGGGTTGGCCGTGCGGTGAGCTACGGCCGCGGTTGCACGTCGACGCTCGGCGGCCGCGACTGCGGCTCCTGCGGCTTCTCGCGCACCGAGCGCCGCACGATGCTGAACGCGGCGGCGCCCCCGGCGAGAACGGCGACGGCGACTCCGGCGATGATCCACGGGCGCTTGCCCCGTCGCTGCGGGCGCCGCGCGTCCTGCAGCGCCGGGGCAGGCCGGTGACCACCTCCTGAGCGGCGGCCAGTTCCTGGGCGAGGGTCTCCTGGGCCGCGGCGAGGTCTCGGGCCAGGCGCCCCTCCCGATACCGGCGCCGCAGCTGCTCGGCCGTCGACCGCGCGGACTGCCCGCTCAGACCGGCGACTCCCCGGGTGAGGTCCAGCGGTCCCAGCGTCGAGTAGGTCAGGCCGCGGGCCAGTCGCTCTCGCGGGGTCAGCCGGTCTTCCGCCTTAGCGCGCATCGGTCGCCTTTCTGTCGAGCCCGCAGTTCACCGAACAGACTGCCAGCATAGGGACATCGGCGGAGCCGCGTGCGGGCACGCCGTGGCGTAGTGGCAGACTCTGATGCCGTGACTAACAGCCCCTTTCAGACTGCTACCGCCACGCTGCACACCAACCGCGGTGACATCAAGGTCGCCCTGTTCGGAAACCACGCGCCCAAGACCGTGGCCAACTTCGTCGGCCTGGCCCAGGGCACCAAGGAGTACTCGACCCAGAACGCGTCGGGCGGCTCCTCGGGCCCGTTCTACGACGGTGCGGTGTTCCACCGGGTGATCCGGGGCTTCATGATCCAGGGCGGCGACCCGACCGGCACCGGCCGCGGCGGTCCGGGGTACAAGTTCGCCGACGAGTTCCACCCCGAGCTGCAGTTCGACCGGCCCTACCTGCTGGCGATGGCCAACGCGGGGCCGGGCACCAACGGCTCGCAGTTCTTCATCACCGTGGACAAGACCCCGCACCTGAACCGGCGGCACACCATCTTCGGCGAGGTTGTCGACCCGGAGTCGCAGAAGGTCGTCGACGCGATCTCGACGACCAGCACCGACGGCAACGACCGTCCGTCCGAGCCGGTGGTGATCGAGTCGATCACCATCTCGTAGCACGCGGCCTCTCAGCGCTGTCGCAGGCCCGCGTAACCGGCGGCGGTGAGCGCGTCGAGCACCTGGAGCGGGTCCGCCCCGAGATCCCAGCGGGACAGCACCACCGGGTCTCCGTCGGCGCTTTCCACCTCGAGCAACCGCACCGTGCGCCCGTAGCGGCGGAACTCGATGATCCGGATGATCTTGATGTCGGGGCGTGGTAATACCTGCGTCCGATACCAGCCGCGGACGGCCAGCCCGCCGGGTGTGATTGCCAGCTTCGGGCGCGCGCGCCACGACATCCCCGCAAACACGAGCAGACCCGCCGCGGCAACGCCGGCCAGAACGCGCCCCGGCGGGTCTGTGACCACGGTCACAGCCGCGATAGCCATCAGGACGCCCGCAACTCCACAACCAGCGATTCCCGCCGGATGCGGCTCCCAGCGTGTTTGCTGCATGCGCTGCTTAGCCCCTCCCACCACGGCCGATGCAGTTATCCACAATCTCTATCAACAGTGGGGATAAATCACACGCGTGTGATTGGGTGGTCGGGAAGTTGCTGGCGCGGGTGCGAATCATCCCGAAAATGAATTCATTTCGTACGCGGGCCGGCTCAGTGCCAGCGCATCGTGAGCAACAAACCGGTGATCATGAAAGCGAACGCGATTGCGTAGTTCCACGGCCCCAATTGCGCCATCCAATTGAGGGCGGTCGGCGCCTGGCTGCCGACCGCGGCCAGTTGGAAGACCATCAGCCACACCAATCCGATCAGCATCAGCCCGATGAACAGCGCGACGAACCACACGCTGGACGGTCCCACCTTGACCTTCACCGGCGTGCGGCTGACCGCGCTGACGGTGAAGTCGTTCTTTTTGCGGACCTTGGACTTGGGCATGATTACCTCGCGGATTACCTCAACAACACGGTGAGCAGGACGGAGTGCGACGATGGACATCGCAGCCGCACCCAGAGCTTGGCTACGAGACTAACGCACCGGCCGCGGTGGCCAGGAAAACGGAGAGTCGATGGTCCAGACGCGCCAGTCGCCATGGCGCTTCGGCGTCCCGCTGGTGTGCCTGCTGGCCGGACTGCTGCTCGCCGCCACGCACGGCGTGTCCGGCGGCGCCGAGATACGCCGCAGCGACGCACCCCGGCTGGTGGACCTGGTGCGCGAGACGCAGGCGTCGGTGAACCGGCTCAGTGCCCAGCGCGAACAGCTCGCCGCCAAGATCGACGCCGCGCACGGCCGCTCGTCGGATGCCGCGCTGGCCGCGATGCTGCGCCGCTCCGCGCAGCTCGCCGGCGAGGCCGGGATGAGCCCGGTGCACGGGCCGGGCCTGGTGGTCACCCTGCAGGATGCGCAGCGCGACGCCAACGGCCGCTTCCCCCGCGACGCGTCGCCCGACGACCTGGTGGTGCACCAGCAGGACATCCAGGCCGTGCTCAACGCGCTGTGGAGCGCCGGCGCCGAGGCGATCCAGATGCAGGACCAGCGGATCATCGCCACGTCGGTGCCCCGCTGCGTCGGCAACACGCTGCTGCTCAACGGGCGCACCTACAGCCCGCCCTACACGATCACCGCGATCGGCAACGCCGCCGCCATGCAGGCCGCCCTGGCCGCGGCTCCCCTGGTGACGCTGTACAAGCAGTACGCGGTCCGGTTCGGCCTGGGCTATCAGGAAGAGGTCCGCTCCGATGTGCAGGTGGTCGGCCACTTCGAGCCCGACCGGCTGCATTTCGCCCAGCCCAACGGCCCGATCGGCTACTGACGCCGACTGACCTGCGGCGCGAGCGTCCGCGGGCGGTAACCTGGCACGATGCGGATCCTGGTTGTCGACAACTACGACAGCTTCGTGTTCAACCTGGTGCAGTACCTCGGGCAACTGGGTGTGGACGCCGACGTCTGGCGCAACGACGACAGCCGGCTCGCCGACCACAACGCCGTGGCCCGCCGGTTCGACGGGGTGCTGCTCAGTCCCGGGCCGGGCACCCCCGAGCGCGCGGGCGCTTCCATCGCGATGGTGCGCGCCTGCGCCGCCGAGCACACCCCGCTGCTGGGGGTCTGCCTGGGCCACCAGGCCATCGGCGTGGCATTCGGCGCCACCGTGGACCGCGCTCCGGAACTGCTGCACGGCAAGACCAGCAGCGTGCACCACACGAATGCCGGTGTGCTGCAAGGGCTTCCGGACCCCTTCACGGCCACCCGGTACCACTCGCTGACCATCCTGCCCGAGTCGCTGCCGCCGGTGCTCGAGGTCACCGCTCACACCGACAGCGGTGTGATCATGGGCGTGCGCCACACGCAGTTACCGATCCACGGCGTCCAGTTCCACCCGGAGTCGATCCTGACCGAGGGTGGTCATCGCATGCTGGCGAACTGGCTCACCGAATGCGGCTGGGTGCGCGACGACACCCTGGTGCGCCGGCTGGAAAACGACGTCCACGCCGCGGTGCGACCGTATCTCCCGGCCGATCCGGCCGCTACTGACCGAACTTCAGCGTGATGATCCCGTCCCGGTTGACCCCGGCCCCGGCCGGCGGGTTCTGATACACCACCCGGTGGGACTGGGCGCCGCCGGCGTCGACGTCGGGACCCTTGTCCAGGATCCCCGTCCAGCCCAGCGCCCGTAGCCGCGGTTCGGCGTCGGTCCAAAACATCCCGGACAGGTCGGGCATGATGAACTGATTGCCCTTGGACACCTGCAGTTCGATCACCGAATCCACCGGAACCGTTTGTCCCTTGGGTGGATTGGTGCCGATCACCTCGCCGACCGGGCGGGGGCTGTCCACCTGCACCTGGGTGATCTTGGTGAAGCCGTAGACGGTCAGGTTCTTCTGCGCGATGTCGACGGTTTGCCCGGCGATGTCGGGCACCTGCTTGGTCTCCGGCCCCGAGCCGACGATGAGGGTGATGACGTTGGTGATCGCCGACGTCTGGTTGGCCGGCGGGTTGGTCCCGATCACCTTGCCCAACAACTCGGGTGTGGACGGCGAGTTCGCCTGCTTGAACTTGCTGAACCCGGCGGCCTTGAGCTTGGTGACCGCGTCGGAGTAGCTCAGCGACGAGACGTCGGGCACCTCGCGCTGCTCCGGCCCGGTGGAGACGTTGATGGTGATCTCGTCGCCCGCGCTGACCGACGCGTTGGCGCCGGGGTCGGTGCCGATGACGTGGTCGGGCGGGATGGCCGAGTCCGGCTTCTGCAGCGTGCGGGTCTTGAAGCCGCGGTTCTGCAGCGCCGCAATGGCATCGGCGGACACCTGCCCGCGCACGTCGGGCACCTGGACGTCGCGGGCGCCGCCGCCGAAGGTGTTGAACGCGATGACGACGATGATGGTCAGGACCGCCAGCGCGGCCACCGCCACGATCCAACGGCCCACCGAACCCACCGTGCGGTCCTCGCCGCTGTCCGCGAGCACCTGGCGAGGCAGCGGATCGGTGCGCGACGGACCCGCGGCCCCGGCACCGGACGACAACAGCGAGCTGCGCTCGGCGTCGGTGAGAACCTTTGGCGCTTCCGGCTTTTCGCCGTTGTGCACCCGGACCAGATCGGCGCGCATTTCGGCCGCGGTCTGATAGCGGTTGTCCGGGTTTTTGGCCAGCGCCTTGAGCACGACGGCGTCGAGGTCGGCGGAGATGCCTTCGTGCCGCTGCGACGGCGGCACCGGGTCTTCGCGGACATGCTGGTAGGCCACCGCCACCGGCGAGTCGCCGGTGAAAGGCGGCTCGCCGGTGAGGATTTCGTACAGCACACAGCCCAGCGAGTAGACGTCCGAGCGCGCGTCGACGGCGTCACCGCGGGCCTGCTCGGGCGAGAGGTACTGCGCGGTTCCGATCACCGCCGCGGTCTGGGTGACGCTGTTGCCGCTGTCGGCGATTGCGCGGGCGATGCCGAAGTCCATCACCTTGACGGCATTGGTGGTGCTGATCATGATGTTCGCCGGCTTGACGTCGCGGTGGATGATGCCGTTCTGGTGGCTGAAGTTCAGCGCCTGGCAGGCGTCGGCGATGATCTCGATGGCCCGCCGCGGCGGCAGCGGCCCGTCGGTGTGCACGATGTCGCGCAGCGTCACGCCGTCGACGTACTCCATGACGATGTAGGGCAGCGGCCCTGAGGGCGTCTCCGCCTCGCCGGTGTCGTAGACGGCGACGATGGACGGGTGGTTGAGCGCGGCGGCGTTTTGCGCCTCGCGCCGGAAGCGCAGGTAGAAACTGGGATCGCGGGCCAGGTCCGCGCGCAGCACCTTGACCGCGACGTCGCGGTGCAGCCGGACGTCACGGGCCAGGTGAACCTCGGACATGCCGCCGAAGCCGAGGATCTCGCCGAGTTCGTAGCGGTCGGACAGGTGTTGCGGGGTGGTCATTGCGATGTCCAGTGTCGGGCGGGTCCGTCGCGGAATCCAGACGCCCCAATTGTGCCGTCATCCGGCCAGTCCAGCCGCAGGCCCGGGTGGGCCCCGGAGCCGCTCGGCGTCTTGGTCGGCGGCGGCGCCGAGGCGGGTGGGGTTCCGGTGTCGGTGACCGTAGGGGGCTGTTGCTGCTGGTCGGCGCGGGAGTTGATGACGATGAGCACCGCGATGATGATCGCCAGCGCGCCCAGCACCCCGGCGGCCCACAGCAGCGCGCGCTGGCCGGACGAGAAGGTGCGCCGGGCCGGGGGCGGGCGGTGGCCGCCGGTGGCCGGCCGGGTCCGCCGCGGCGCGGCGGTGCGCCCGGAGGACACGGCTGCTGCCCGGGTGGTGGGGCTGGACGGAATGGCCGCCGGTGACGCCCGCCCGGGCGGCGGGGACTGGCTCGGCCGCGGCGGCCGGCGACCGGCGCGCACCGCGGCGACGGCGTCGGCGAACGGCCCCCCGCTGCGGTAGCGCATCGCCGGGTTCTTCACCAGGGTGATCTCGATGAGCTCGCGCACGTTGGGCGGCAGCTCCGCGGGCAGCGGCGGCGGAGGCTCCTTGATGTGTTTCATCGCCACCGTCAGCGCGCCATCCCCGCTGAACGGCCGCTTGCCCGAAACCACCTCGTAGCCAACAACTCCCAGCGAGTACACGTCGCTGGCGGGGGTGGCGTCGTGACCCAGCGCCTGCTCGGGTGCGATGTATTGGGCGGTGCCCATCACCATTCCGGTCTGGGTCACCGGCGCGGCGTCGACGGCCTTGGCGATACCGAAGTCGGTGATCTTCACCTGCCCCGTCGGGGTGATCAGGATGTTGCCCGGTTTGACGTCGCGGTGCACCAGGCCGGCGGCGTGCGCGACCTGCAGGGCGCGGCCGGTCTGCTCGAGCATGTCCAGCGCGTGCCGCAGCGACAGCCGGCCGGTCCGTTTGAGCACCGAGTTCAGCGGCTCACCGTTGACCAGTTCCATCACCAGATAGGCGGTGCGGCCCTCGCCGTCCAGCTGGCTCTCGCCGTAGTCGTGCACGGCCGCGATGCCCGGGTGGTTGAGCATCGCCGTGGTGCGCGCCTCGGCGCGGAACCGCTCGATGAACTCGGGGTCCTGGGAGAACTCCTGTTTGAGCACCTTGACCGCGACGCGCCGGCCCAGCCGGTTGTCGACCGCCTCCCAGACCTGACCCATGCCGCCGGTGGCGATCAGGCGCTGCAGGCGGTACCTGCCAGACAGCGTCACACCAACTCGCGGGCTCATGGTCCTCCCTGTAGCGCGGCCTCGATCACAGCCCGTCCGATCGGCGCGGCGAGTGCACCCCCCGTCGCGGACAGGCGGTCGGCGCCATTCTCCACCAACACCGCCACGGCGACCTTGGGGGTCTGTGCGGGCGCGAAAGCGATGTACCACGCATGCGGCGGTGTGTGCCGCGGATCGCTGCCATGCTCTGCGGTACCCGTCTTGGATGCGATCTGCACGCCGGGAATGGCCCCTTTCTGCTGTGCGACCTTCTCGGCGCCGACCATCAGCTCTGTTAGCTTAGCGGCGACCTGCGGCGACACCGCGCGCCGCTGCTCATAAGGGGTGGTGGTGCTGATCGTGGTCAGGTCGGGGCCCTTGAGGCTGTCGACCAGATAGGGCTGCATGGTCACCCCGCCGTTGGCGATGGTCGCTGCGATCTCGGCGTTCTGCAACGGGGTCAGCGCGACATCCTTCTGACCGATGCTCGACATGCCCAGCGCCGCGGCGTCCGGGATGATGCCGATGGTCGATTCGGCCACCTGCAGCGGGATGACGCTGGGCGTGCTGTCCAGGCCGAACGAGCGCGCCATGCTGCGCAACGCGTCCGCGCCGGTGAGGATGCCGAGCTGGACGAACGCGGTGTTGCAGGACAGGGCGAAGGCCTGCTGCAACGACACGGTCGGGTCGTTGCCGCACGCCTGCCCACCGTAGTTCTCCAGCGTCGCGGTGCTGTTGGGCAGCGGCATCGACGGCGCGGCGGTCAGCTGCTCGGTGTCGCTGGCGCCGGCCTGCAGCGCGGCCGCCGTGGTGATCACCTTGAACGTCGAGCCGGGCGGGTAGGTCTCGGAGATGGCCCGGTTGGTCATCGGGTTGTCGGGATCGTCGCGCAGCCGCTGCCAGGCCTGCGCCTGCACCTCGGGATCGTGCGAGGACAGCAGGTTGGGGTCGTAGGACGGCGACGACACCATGGCCAGGATCTTGCCGGTGGACGGCTCGAGGGCGACCACCGCGCCCTTGCACGGCGGGCCGCCGCAGCCCTGCTGCATGCCGTCCCACGCCGCCTGCTGGACCCGCGGCCTGATGGTGGTGTCGACGTTGGCGCCGCGCGGGTCGCGGCCGGTGAAGAAGTCGGCCAGCCGGCGCCCGAACAGCCGCTCGTCGGAGCCGTTCAGCAGCGGGTCCTCGGCGCGTTCCAACCCGGTGCTCGAGTAGCGCAGCGAGTAGAACCCGGTCACCGGCGCGTACTGGGCGGGGTTGGGGTAGACCCGCAGGAAGCGGAACCGGTTGTCGGTGGCGACCGAGTAGGCCAGCAGCTGGCCGCCGGCCACGATCTGGCCGCGCTGGCGGGAGTACTCGTCGAGCAGCACCCGCTGGTTGCGCGGGTCGGCGCGCAGCGAGTCGGCCGCGAAGACCTGCGTCATCGTGGCGTTGAGCAGCAGCAGCACGATCAACGCCATCACGGTCACCGAGATCCGGCGCAGGGAGGCGTTCATACTTTCTCGATCACCTCGGTGCTGGCCGCCGCGATCGACGGCTCGGTGCGGGCGCGGGTGCGCAACGGACGGCGGGCGCTGTGCGAGATCCGCGCCAGGATGGCCAGCAGCACGTAGTTCGCCAGCAACGACGAACCCCCGTACGACATCCACGGGGTGGTCAGCCCGGTCAGCGGGATGAGCTGCGTGACCCCGCCGACGACGATGAACAGCTGGATGGCCAGCGTGGACGCCAGGCCGGCGGCCAGCAGCTTGCCGAAGCTGTCCCGGGTGGCGATCGCGGTGCGCAGACCACGCACGATGACGATGGTGTAGAGCATCAAGATGGCCGCCAGCCCCACCAGCCCCAGCTCTTCACCGAAGGCGGCGATGATGAAGTCGGTCGACGCGGCGGGCACGGTGTCGGGCTGACCGTTGCCCAGCCCGGTGCCGAAGATCCCGCCGGTGGCAAAGCTGAACAGCGACTGCACGATCTGGTAGCCGCTGCCGTCGGGGTCGGAGAACGGGTCCCACCACATCTGCACCCGCACCCGGACGTGCGCGAAAATGTAATACGCGACAACGCTTCCCGCGACGAAGAGCACCAGGCCGATGGCCACCCAGCTGAACCGCTGAGTCGCCAGATACACCACCACCAGAAACGAGGTGTAGAGCAAAAGCGAAGTGCCAAGGTCTTTTTCGAAGGCCATCACGCCGACCGAGATCACCCAGGCCGCCAGCAGCGGGGCGAGGTCGCGCGGACGCGGCAGGGTCAAACCCATGAAATGCTTGCCGACGCTGGTAAAAAGGCCCCGCTTGGCGATCAGCACCGCGGAGAAGAAGATCAGCAGCAAGATCTTGGAGAACTCGGCGGGCTGAATCGAGAACCCCGGGAAGCGAATCCAGATCTTGGCGCCGTTCTGTTCGGACAGCGAGGCCGGCAACAGAGCGGGAATCACCAGGAATACCAGGCCGACCAGTCCACAGATGTAGCCGTAGCGGGCGAGCTGTCGATGGTCTTTGAGGAAGGTGACCACCAGTGCGAAGGTCACCACACCGATCAGGGTCCACAGCATCTGCTGAGTGGCGCTCGGGTGGTGACGGCCGCTGAGCTGATTGGTCACCAGATCCAGCCGGTGAATCATGACCAGCCCAAGTCCGTTGAGCAATGCCACAATTGGCAACAGCAGGGGGTCGGTGTAGGGCGCAAATCGCCGGATGGCCATGTGCGCGGATCCGAAGACGACCAGGAACACCAGTCCGTAGCTGACCGCGTTCCAGCGCAGATCGTGTTGTTGGTTGGCTTCAACGATCAGCAGCGCGGCCACGGTGATGGTGGCGGCGAAGCCCAGCAGCAACAACTCGGCGTTGCGCCGGGTGGGCAGCGGGGGCGTGACCGCGACCGGCGGCTGAAGTTGTGTGGTCATGCCACCGTCCGGCAGTCGATGCCCGGTTGAAGAGGGGGCCCGGGAAGCGCGGTCAACGTCTGCGACGTGGTGGTCGGGCCTGCCGGCGAAGAGCTCGCCGGGCCGGGGGTGGCGTTGGTGCTGGGAGTGGGGCTGGCGCTGGTGGTCGGTGGTGCGGGCGACGCGGGGCCGCCGGTTTCGGGTACAGGGCTGCGGGTGGCCTGCGCCCCGGGCGGTGAGGTGGCGCGCGGCGGCGGACAGAGCGGCAGCAGGTATTCGGCCAGCAGTTGACGCAGCTGCGATTCGGCCTGGTCAAGGCTGCCGCCGGGCAGCCCGGTTTGCACCTGGACCTGCCCGGGGCGGCGCAGGTCTTGCAGCGTCATCAGCTGGCAGTTGGAGCCGCCGGACTGCCCGTAGCTGATCAGCGACAGTTCGTTACGCGCGTTGAGGCAGCCCACCAGATAGGGCTGCTGCAGGGGCACCCCCAGCAGGCTGCCCTGAATCCCGCGGACGATGGAGATCCGGCCGTTGTATTCGGCGACGTAGTAGTTGCGCTGGATGACCCACCACCCCACGGTGAGGCCGGCCAACACCAGCATCACCGCCAGGGCGATGACGACGAACAGCCGTCGCCGCGACCACCGCGGCCGGCTGGGTGTTTCCGGTTGCGGCGCAACGCGTTTCGCGGACTCGTCGCGCGGCCGGATCGCCGAGGCGCGTCCCGCGGAGGTGTTGGGCAGGGTCAGCTGGTCCTCGTCGCCGGACACCGCGCCGGCCAGGATCGGCTGGGTTTGGCCGTAGTCGTAGTCGACCACGTCGGCGACCACGACGGTGACGTTGTCCGGGCCGCCGCCGCGCAACGCCAACTCGATGAGGCGGTAGGCGGCCTCGGCCACGTCCGGGATCTGCAGGGCCTCGAGGATGGTGTCGTCGCTGACCGGGTCGGACAACCCGTCCGAACACAGCAGGTAGCGGTCGCCGGCGCGGGCTTCGCGCATGGTCAGCGTCGGCTCGACCTCGTGACCGGTGAGCGCGCGCATGATCAACGAGCGCTGCGGGTGGCTGTGCGCCTCCTCCCGGGTGATGCGGCCCTCGTCGACCAGGGTCTGGACGAACGTGTCGTCCTTGGTGATCTGGGTGAGCTCGCCGTCGCGCAGCAGGTAGCCGCGGGAGTCGCCGATGTGCACCAGCCCGATGCGGTCGCCGGCGAACAGGATCGCGGTGAGGGTGGTGCCCATCCCCTCCAGCTCGGGCTCCGCTTCCACCTGCGCGGCGATGGCGGCGTTGCCGGCGCGCACCGCCTCGTCGAGCTTGGCCAGCAGGTCGCCGCCGGGCTCGTCGTCGTCGAGGTGCGCCAGGGCGGCGATCACCAGCTGGGATGCCACCTCGCCGGCGGCGTGGCCGCCCATGCCGTCGGCCAGCGCGAGCAGCCGGGCGCCGGCATAGACGGAGTCTTCGTTGTTGGAGCGCACCAGGCCGCGATCACTGCGCGCGGCATACCGCAGGACCAGGGTCACGGGCGTTGCTCCTTGATCCCGGCGGGCGAACCCGCCGAGCCGGTGTCATCGCCGTAGGCGCGGGTCATGGGCGCAACTCGATCGCCGTTTTGCCGATTCGAATCGGCGTTCCGATCGGAACTCGTACCGCAGTGGTCACCTTTGCCCTGTCGAGGTAAGTGCCGTTGGTCGATCCTAGATCCTCGACGTACCACTCCGAGCCGCGCTGAGTCAGCCGGGCGTGCCGCGCCGAGGCGTAGTCGTCGGTGAGCACCAGGGTCGAGTCGTCAGCACGCCCGATCAACACCGGCTGCCCGCTGAGGGTGATGCGCCCGCCGGCCAGCGCGCCCTCGGTCACCACCAGATAGCGGGCGGCGTGGCGGCGCTGACGGGACGGCAGCAGGGTGCTGCGCAGCGCCAGGCCGCGACGCACCATGACGGCACCGGTGGGCGCATAGATGTCGGTCCGCAGGATTCGCAGCACGGACCAGATGAATACCCATAGCAACATTAAAAATCCGGCGCGCGTCAGCTGCAGTACCAGTCCCTGCATCTGGCGTCCTTTCCGTCCTAGCGTCGTGTCTCCGGCGCCCGTGACTCCGAGCACATCGGCTACGTCACGATACTTGGACGGTGGTCGACACGGGGCGAAGCACGGCAGCGGTGAGCCCAGTGGCCTAGTGGATCCGGACGATGATCTCCGAGTGGCCCAACCGGATGACGTCCCCGTCGGCCAACTGCCACTCCTGGACGGGTGCGTTGTTCACCGTGGTGCCGTTGGTGGAGTTCAGGTCCGACAGCAGCGCCACCTGTCCATCCCAGCGGATCTCCAGGTGCCGCCGTGAGACGCCGGTGTCGGGCAACCGGAACTGCGCGTCTTGGCCACGGCCGATGATGTTGGAGCCCTCGCGCAGCTGGTAGGTGCGGCCGCTGCCGTCGTCGAGCTGCAGGGTGACCGTGGTGCCAGTGGACCCGTAGCCGCCCTGGCCGTAGTCGGCGGGTTGACCGTACTCGTACTCGGAGCCGGGCGCCTCGGGGTAGCCGCCGCCCGGGGGGGCGTAGGTAGCGCCCTGGGCGTGCTCGGCGTACTGCGTGTACTCGGCGGACCCGTAGTCCTGGCGGCCGTATCCCCCGCCCTGCGGGTAGCCCTGGTCGTAGCCGCCGCCCTGCTCCGGGTAGGCGGGCCGCTGCTCGGGCGGGGCGTAGCCGCCCTCGTCCGGGCGGGCCGGGCCGCGACCGTAGTCGCCGTAACCGCCGTAGCCCTGCGGGCCGCCGGCGGGCTGGCCGCCGGGCGGGGGGTAGCCGCCGCCGGGTGGGCGGTAGCCCTGGTCATAGCCCTGGCCGCCGTATCCCGGCGGGGCGGGCGGACGCTGTTCGTAGGACTGCGGGTAGCCGCCCTGCGCCGGCTCGGGGTAGCCGCGCTGGTCGGGATAGCCGTGCTGCTGGGGCGGGTAGCCCGCCTGGCCCGGCTCGGGGTATCCGCCGCGCTGGTCGGGGTATCCGCCGTGCTCCTGGTAGCTCTGCGGCGGCGGGTAGCCGCCTTGCTCGGGGTAGCCGCCCTGCTCGGGGTGGCGGGGCGGCGGGTAGCCCTGCTGGGGTGGGTAGCCGCCCTGTTCAGGCGGGTAGCCGCCGCGCTGGTCCGGCGCACCCTGCGGCTCCGAGCCACCGCGCGCGTCGTCCTGGGGACGCCCGTAGCGCTCGTCGTAGTACTCGTCGCCGGGCCGTCCCGGCCCCTGAGCCCCGCGGTAGCTCGAATTGTCAGTCATTGGTGCTACTCCTCGTTCTTCGCCGAACGCATTATTTGATTGTGGCCGGACGGGGTCGTCGACCGTCGGGCGGGGCTGGACATCAGGGTTGACAGCACCACAGGCGCGGTACTGGCCGGTGCGCAGGCTCGACGACTGCTCGAACCGAACGACCACCTCACCATACGTTTGCCACCCCTGTTCGTGGATGTAGTCAGCCAAGTACCTCGCGAAAGCGCTCGACGTGAGATCCGGATCGGCGCTGACCTTCTCGAAGTCGTGCATACCGAGGGTAATGATGTATTCGTTGGGGGCCAAAAGGCGATTTCCGTGCAGCTTCTGGACGCCGTCGCGGGCCTCGCGGCACAACAGGGCCTCGACCTCTTGCGGGACGATGGGCCCGCCGAACACGCGGGCGAACGCGTTATCGACCGTCGCCTCGAGTTTGCGCTCGATCCGCGCAACCAGCCCCCGTTGGCTACTCATGTTCTACCGTTCGCCCGCACTTGCCCTCAGGTATTGCCGGTGCGCGGCAAACGAATCACCCGGGTGCTGGTTCACTCCCGCATGGTATCGGGACCGCACGACGCCGCGGCACTTCCGAAATCGTGAGAACCGCATCCACGCAGTTCAGGGGCGCGCCCGCGGGGTTGGGCATAATGGACGGCGGGCCACGGCCCCACTGCGGCGGTTCGGGAATCGGGCCATTACAGTGGTATGGTCCATCGGTTGTTTTTCCGGGCGAGTGGCGGAATGGCAGACGCGCTGGCTTCAGGTGCCAGTGTCCTTCGGGACGTGGGGGTTCAAGTCCCCCTTCGCCCACACTGAGCGGTTCGACGAAAGGTCACGGCCTCGAAAGAGGTCGTGACCTTTCCGTTCTGGGGACAGATCCGTCCGGTGGGGACAGCTCGCCAGCCGCGGCCGGGTGCGCAACCGACTGGACATCCCCAGGCGAATATGGCGTCCGCCGAGACTCGCTAGAGTCCGACGCCATGGTCGACGGAAAGACGGCACATCTGCAGGCCGAGGTTGATCGCATCGCGGCAAGACTGAATGTTCCACCAATCAAGGTTGGCGTCGTACTTAAGAATGACGACCACAACATCTACATCGACGACGATGGTAGGTACCACTACGACTACTGGGAGCGCGGCCGGCAGGGGTTCGACCGAGTCGGCGATATCGACGAGGCCCTCTACGGGTTCGCGACGGACGCGGCTTTCGATATCGGCTATTCATACTCGGCCAGATTCAGTCCGCCAGATCAGGACCGCCGGATCCTGTTGTGGGCCAAGCAATATGAACTGCTGAACCAACTGAACCCGGGCTGGGCGAAACGCTGTGTACGCGAGAGGGCGGACCAGCTACGAGGTTGGGGCCTACACGAGGCTGTCGAGCTGTTGCCGGACATCCCGGAACGGGACGGTTGACCCGAGATCGTTGGACTGCGTCAATCTGCGCCCTCCGTGAGATATGTTCCGTGGCCTTCGATGATCGCGCCGTCCCGGAAAGTCAGCACCTCGTTGACCAGGTTTCCGTTCTGATTGCGATAGGCGATGACGACAGTGTCGATGCCCTGATACACGCCCTCGACCGAGAACCTCAGATCCGGAATGCTCGCGAGCGCGGCGGTCCAATACTGCCGCAGCGCGGCCTTACCGCGGATGATGCCCTGTGTTTCGGGCAGCAGCTGGGCGGCGACGGGAGAGGTGAACACGACGTCGTCGTGAAACTCATCCAGGACGGCATCGACGTCGTGGGCATTCCAGTTCCGCACCCATCGTTCGGAGAAGGCGACCACGTCGACGTCCATGGTCGGCACCGTAGCGCACGCGCATTCGCGGGCAGGTCCTCACAGTTGACCGCGGATGTCGAGCAGGTGGTGGTGCAGCTCGTGTGCGGTGTGCACCGCGACCCAGCGCAGCGAGCGCTCGCGGGTCTCGGGGTAGTGATACACCAGCGTGCGGTCCCAGTCCTCGTTGGACAGCCGAGCCAGCACGTTGCCGAATAGCGTTGCAGCGTCGGCAAGTTGGCGCGCAACCTCGCGCGGATCCTGCTCGTTGTAGCCGTCGTGCTCGGCTCGCTCGTCGCGGCCCATGCTCGCGCAGTCGGCCCCGCCTGTCCGCCGCGCCGCCAGCACCCGCTCGCGCTGTACCAGCAGCACGTCACGCAGATGACATGCATACTCCAACGGCGACCACAGGTCCGGCCGCGAGCGGCGCCGAACGTCAATAGCGTTGTCGCGCAGGATCTCCCCCACTTCGGCCGCGCGTGCGCGGATGTCATCGCCAGCGGTCCCGGCTCGACTCAGGTCGTAGGCGAAGCCGCATCCCGCACACGGATCGGTCACTCGATCATCTTCTCAGACCGGTCCGCGGTCAGCCGGACTGAATTGACGGAGACGTTTGCGGCAGTACCGTTATGAGTGCTCAGGAGGGTGGCGATGATTTTCCGCGTGGGCGGTGCGGGTTCGGCGCGAACCCGACGCAGCACGATCCCCTCGAAACGGAAAGGGCCACCTATCAACCGAAGGTGCCATGGGACTCCCGTACATAGATAAGCAGGCGCTGATCGCCGAAGCCGGCGGTGACCCGTGGGCGATCAATGCGAGCCTGCAGGCGGGCAGCCCGTCACAGATCTCCAACCTGGCCGGGGCCTTCCACCGCGCGGGCCGCTGCACGCAGGAAGCCGACAACGCGTTCCAGCAGGCGCGGTCACGATTCGACGCGGCCTGGAATCACCAGGACGGCGATCATCCCATCAACGACTCCGAGGAAGTGCAACGCGTCACGAAAGCCCTTGGGGCCCAGTCCTTGCAGCTGCCCAAGATCGGCGCCGACCTGGAAGGCATTGCCGCCGCGCTGGCCGAGGCGCAGAAAGCGGGTGCGGCGCGGATCGCCACCCTGGATGCCCAGTTGAAGAACATTTCCGACCTGGTGGTCGAGGCGGTCGCCCTATTGAACGACAAGAGCCTCAGTCCGCCTGACCGGGATGCGCTGCATGCCCTCATCAACACATGCGAGAACGACGCCCTGCGCGACACCAAGGCGGCCCTGGCTGATCTGCAAGCGATCCGCAACGGCTACGCCGATGGGCTGCAAAAGTCGTTGAACAGCCTGCACGCCGAAGGGTATGACGGCGCGCCCCTCCATGGTGTCGACGCCGACGGCGTCGCCCCGGCCTCTCCGGCTCAACAGGCCGCCTTGGATGACATTCGCCGGGCCACCAATCAGGCCGTCCTGGACCAGATGGCCAAGGTGCGTGCCGCGCAGCGGGCTCTGGACAAGGCGATGGCCGACGTCTATGCCCACGGGCCCGGCTCGCCGGAAGGCGAGGCCGCCAGCGCCCAGCTACCCAAGCTCAAGGCCGATCTCGCCCATGCGCTCGACGGCCTGGGCAAGATTCCCGACTACACCGGCGTCGACCCCGCGTCGGTGAATGTCACGCCCGATGGCCACTTCATGTTCACCTACAACGTCAACGGGCAGCCCGTACAGGTTGTCTGCCAGCTCAAGAACGGGACGGGCGAATTCTTCGACCAGGCCACCGGCACGTACTACACCTTCAACGGCGGCAAGTTGACCGGAATGCGCACGCCCGATCCGGGGAAGGTGGAAGCCACCTCCGAGCCATTGTGGACCGCCATCACGACCGCGGTAGGCGGATACGGACTCAAGGTGGGCGGTACTGCCGCTTGGCAAGGCCTGAAAACGCTATTCAGCCGGGAGATGTTGGACGGATTGACGAGCGAGAACGTTATCTCCCGGGCGATGACCGGGGCTGAGGTGCGTGCGGCGCTCGCTGAGGCCGAGTACCCGCGCGGCATCGGCGGCGAGCCCGTTCCCGGCACCCATCCGCTTGAGCCTCCTCCCGTGGAGCACACTCCCCCGTCGGCCGATGCACCCGTCGAACATGCGCCCGGTGGGCCGCATGTCGCCGTGCCCGACAGCCCGCCGCCTTTACCGCCGGAACAGCCGCCGCCGCCCCCGCTTGCCTCGGACCATCCGCTCTTCGAGGGATACCATCCGATCGATCCCGGCCCGGAATTCACCAACGCCGACGGCAGCCTGCGATATCCGGACGACACATTGCCGACCAAGCCGTACGCGGTACCCGGGACGGTCGTCCCGGATGCTCAGTTGTCGGCTGGGACAGTTCTGAGCCGATTCGGGTTTCCCGGTGGCGGATACCTGGCCCCCGAAGGAACACCGTTCGCCGAACTGGCCCTCCCACCAGGAAGCGCCGGCAAGCCGTACTTTCAATATGTGGTCGACGACCCGACCCGCCTTCCGCCCGGGTGGCACATTGAGCAGTCGGAGGTGGCGCCGTGGTTTCATCAGCCCGGCGGCGGTCAGCAGTACCGCATTATTAACGAAGAGGGAGCGACGGGCGATGTCGCGGAATTGGTCAGGTGGGGCTACTTGAGAAGGATTAACTAATGGTCGATTTCTCGCGCTTGTCAGTCAATTGGCATCGTTGGGGGCCCGCAATAGGTGGCGGTAATATCGGCGTCACCACAGACTGCAAAGACTGTGCAATTCGCTTCACAAGTACCGACTATTCTGTCCACGTCCGTGAAGAACAAACTTGGTGGGTAGTCGATACGGTTAATGACCGTGGGCAGCGCCGCAACGCGGCTGCCAAACTGTCGAATTTCGAGTTGGCCGAAAAGTATCTCATTTGGGACTGGGCCACGACGGCGCGTTCGGACCTCGCATCTGGCCGTCTGGGCGCCGACCTTGCCAAGCAAGGATTCGCCCCGAAAATCGAAGTATCCAAAATCGACACGAAATACAAAATCTGCTCAGGTAACGATTGCGCCATCTTGTCTGAGGTGAACGCCACCATCTTCAGCCATCTGATCGATAAATCGGTGGATCAGATCGAGCGGCTGATTACGGGTGAGCCCAGCTGATCGTGTGGTAAACGCGCGATTCCGCGGCCCGCCGCGCGAGGGGGCTACCAATGCCACCCACTGCGGGACTTCCGGCGTGACCGGATCTGTGACGTGGTCGAGGTCCGATGCGTCTCGAGCACACGTGGCGTTGCGCCGAGCAGATGGTCAGAGAAGGCATCGCATAATCGGTCGAAACTGGGCAGCCGAACGCCCACTCAACTGCAGTGTCGAACCATCCCCGGGGCCGTTGAAACGTCCGCACGGGCCTGGTCGGACCGATGGTCCGCGCGAGAAACAGATCGCGAAACATGTTGTCACACTGAGTAATGCGCCCCATCCGGAATTCAATCTGTACAACCCGCTGAACTACATGCCGCCCGAGTTGCGAGCGCTGTCCGAACAACATTTGACCGGCAGCGGCGAAACCGTCCTCGGCCCATTCAAAAATCCGTCAGGGGGACCGTCGTATATCGAGCTCGCTCAGCAGCGAGGTGCAAGCTATTTCGATATAGGGGATGCATGGAACGCGTCAACCCCGGTTGAGCGACTCGCAGCCAATCAGCATGTTCTCGAGGTTGTGCCCCGTGAAGTGGTGTAAAGCCGATCGGCGTTTCGCCTGAGGCTCTGCGAGTTTCCACTATGCCGTGATGGCGGCGGGGACGGCAACGGATTGGTCGGCTGAATCGGAGCGGGGATGTAATAGGGCCAGGGTGGTCTCGGAGAGATAGCGCTTTTCGGCGACTTGCCATTCGTCGTGGGCTTCGACGAGAACGGAGCCGGCCAGCCGTAGCAGCGCGGCGGGGTTGGGGAAGACGCCGACGGCGTCGGTGCGGCGGCGGATCTCTTTGTTGAGTCGTTCGAGGGTTATCTGGAGCACTGTGTGCGATAGCTGTTGTGACCTGCAGGTTTGTGTCGTGGAGGGTGTCCATGACGCGGCTGGAGATCGATATCGGTTGGCGGTCAGCATGGCCCGATCGTTACCGAATCGCGATGCGTCCGTTCATGGTGTCTTCCGGTGTCGTCGCGGAGTTGGCCAAGGGCGCACGCGAGTTGGCGGCGTAGCCGCCGGTTCTCATCGGCGAGTTCGTGGTTGCGGCGGTTGGCGATTTCGAGGCGCTGCCGCAGGGAGTCGTCGCTGGCGCGTTGTCGGGCAGGTAACGGTGTGCTTGGCTCGGGCCGGTGCTGGGCGCGGAGCCGGCAGATCTCGTCTTTGAGGTCGATTTGGGTGTAGATCCACGAGCGGGAGACACCGGCATGGCGGGCGACGGATTCGAAGGTGAGCACGGCGCCGGTCCGGTCGAGTTCGTGCATCGCCGCGATCGCCTTGGCGCGGGTGTGTTCGTGCCGCTGCTGGGCCGCCCGGATGAGGTTGATGCTGTTGTCAGCCCGCATGTTTGGCCTTCCCTGGTTCTGAATCGTTGAGGGCGGTGATGATGGTGTCCAGGTTGTGCAGGACTTGACGGTTCATCTCGGCCAGACGTTGTTGGCCGCGGGCTTCGGCGGCGGTGATCAGCTGCAGAGTCTGTTGCCGCTGCTGGTGGTGCTGGGGCAGGAACTCGGCGGTGGTGAGGAACATCGGGCAGGTCAGGCAGGCGTTGGCGTGCGGGCAGCTCTGCTGCACCGGCAGTCCGCAGTAGCCGTTGGGTAGGGCCTGGGTGGCTCGGCCGAGGCGCTGTTTGGCCCAGGCGGCCTCCGCGATCGGCCCGGACGGGTCGAAAATGATTGTGGCGCCGTGGATGTCGACCTTTCGAGCTGCCTCCCACTGACGGCGCACGGTGGTGTCGTGCAGGCGGGCGTAGTGCCCGGTCATCTGCGCGGAGTCATGGTCGAGGATGCGTCGCACGACCTCTTGCGGGACGTCGCGGTTGATCAGCCGGGTGCCCAGGGTATGGCGCCACTGGTGCGGGGTGAGGTGCACCGGCTGGCCGTGCTCGTCGCGGATGTCGCAGACGGACAGCCAGCGCAACAGCGCCATCCGGTAGGTGGGACTCGCGATCGGGTGGGTGCCGTCAATGTTCTTCGTCGGCCGTGGGAACAACACCGGCGTGCCTGCCGGCCAACGCTGGGAGGTGTGGTTGCGATGTTCGGCGATGAGTTCGCGCAACTGCTCGTCGATGGGCACCAACGCGTCGCGTTTCATCTTGTGGTTGAGGTAGCGCAGATACGGTGCGCCTTCGGCATCGGCGACCACACAATCGCTGCGCAGCCGCAGCGCATCAGTGATCCGTAGCCCGCAACGCATCAAGATGATCGTGATCAACCGGTGAGCGGGGTCGGCGTATCGGGCAAGGTTGTCGGGATCCTCGAGCTGGGTCATGACCTGTTCGGCCAGTGCCCGAGGCAACCGTTCATCGCGTTTGGGGTAGTCCTCGGCGAAGAACATCGCGTCTGCGGGAAGGTCTGTGTCCCAACGGTGTTGGCGGACGGTAGCGAAGAATCGGTTGAGCAGCCCGATATGGGTCCCGCGGCGTTGGGCACCGATGGAGTCGCTGCGCAGGTTGGCCAAATAGCGCTCCAGCACCGGCCGGTTGATCCGGTCGATGCTCTCGACGCCGATGTCGGCGAGGTACCCGGCGAAGCGGGTGAGCGCAACGACCGGCCTGCCGCCGCCGGCTTCCAGACCCAATCCGGTCGATAGCCGCCACCGGACCCACCGCTTGGCCAGATCCCGCAGCCACGGCTGCGGAATACCGTCGAAGCGCAGCGTGCGGTCTCCGTCGTAGCCGAGCCGGCGCATGCGCCAGACTTCGCGCGGGTATTCGGCGTCCCAGCCGCCGGCCTCGGCCAGGTCGGCGATCACCCGGGATGCGTAGCTGAGGAATCCACGGGAGCGAGTGTCGTTGATCGTCGACCGAGCCCAGTCATGCCAGGTGTCCTCGTCGTGGTGGAGCAGGGAGCCCACGCCTGCGGCGGCCAGTGCCTTCACCACGCGCATGACCACGTCCGGGGTGAGCTTGCCCTGCCGATCGTCGTGGCGGCGTTGCAGCACGTACTGCAGTTCCAGCTTCAGCTGACCGATCAGCCGGTCGAGCCGTATCTGCTCACTGGCCAACGGGGCTTCGGCGGCGAAGCGGTCGGCGAACACGTCGATGTCGGGTCTGCCGTTGACCTTCCAGGTGTTGGTGTGGGTTTGGCAGAACGCAGACGTGCCCTGCGGCCAGAGCTCGCAGTGCGGAATCCGGCAGGTCACCCCGGCCGCTGGTTGCTTGAACGGCTGCGGTTCGGCCAGCCATCCGGCCAGGCTGGGGCGCCCGGCGCGTTCCCATCGTTGCGCGTGCAGCCCGCACATGCCGCCACGGGCAGAGCCGTAACCGCAACCGGGCACCCGGCAGCGCTGGTTGGGTTGTCGCCGCCGCCACCGCGGATCGGTCGACACGACAAACTGCTCCACCGACGGGCGTCCTTCGTCGTCCCACCGTTGCCGATGTCCTTCACACAGGCCGCGTCCGCGGGCGGTTCGCCCGCACCCCTCAACCCGGCACTCGGCTCCACCAAACACCGGATCATCGGCACCGAATTCCAGTACATCGCTGCGGAATTCGCTGCGGACCTCGGCCATCAGCTTGCCGATTAGCCCCGACGGGCCGGCGGGCTTCAGCGACGGCGCGCTCATAGCCGCACCTGCCCATCGGTGAACCAGCCTGCCTGTTCCATGACCCGCCGAGCGTCCTCCACGGTGAGGTGCCCATACGTCGTGGTCGTCGTCGCCACGTGCGCATGTCCGAGCAGGTGCGCGACCACCTCGATGCTGACTCCGTCGCGCAGCAGCCGGGTTGCGGCCGTGTGTCGCAGCCAGTGCGGGTCGAAGTCGATCCCGGTCCGCCGGCGCAGCCTCCGCACCAGGTCGTAGACCGCAGCGTAGGTCAGCGGATGCCCCTGCGGGCGGCCCCACAGGTTGACGAACACGTAGTCGCTGTCCAGATCGCCGTACTCGCTGTGAAGGTAGTCGGCGAACAATCGGATCAACGCGCTGCTGACTGGGATCGTGCGGACGGTCTGTGACTTGGCGCGCGCGCCATTGGCGTTATCGCGTCGCCGCACCGTCACCTCATGCTCGGCAGCGGCGATGTCGTTGTGCCGCAAACCAAGTGCCTCACCGATCCGCATCCCGGTGTCGTAGAGCACGGCGAACAGCAATCGGTCCCGCAGCCGACCGCAACCATCCAGGATCGCCTGCACCTCGTCCGGTGAGAGCACCCGCGGCAGCTTCTTCGGCGCCTTCAACGCGATCACCCGCCGCGACCTCGGCGCGCCCTTGCTGATGTGGTGCAAAAACGGCTTCCAACCACCGCGCGCGCCGCCGACCTGCCACGAGGTCAGCAGAGCGCTGACATCCAGCCCATCTCGTGCGGCGTGGGTGTAAAACGCCCCGACCGCCGAAAGCTTGCGGTTCACAGTAGATTCCGTGCAGTGATGCGGCACCGACGGCAACACCGCAACCTGCCCATGCCGGGCCCGCAGCGGCAGCCGCAGCCAGGCCACGAACTCACCTACGTCATCAAGCCGCACCGCCCGCCAGTCCAGCCCACGCTCGGCGAGAAAACCGAACCAGTCCTTGAGATCGTGCGCGTACGCCTTGACCGTGTTCGGTGATCGCTCGATATCGGTCAGATACGCCAGATACCGGTCAACCGCTGCTACCGGAGCGTCGTCGTCGCCGAGAACGGTCCACGACTCACGCAACGAGACCGGCGAGATAACTCGTGCAATCTGCATCGCCCCTCCGCAGGCTCTTGCCTCCTGGACGACTGCAGATAAACACGTCCACCACGCAGAACCTGGGACCTCAACGCCTCGTGTCGGACATCAAGGACACCGCCTGCAGGACTCCAGATAACACTGGAGCGATTGAACAAGGAAATCAAACGCCGCACCGACGTCGTCGGCGTGTTCCCCAACCCCGCCGCGCTGTTACGGCTGGCCGGCTCGGTACTCGTTGAGGCCCACGACGAATGGCAGGTCGCCGACAAGCGCTACCTCTCCGAGACCAGCCTCGCTCTGCTCGACGTCAGTGACCAAAGTGCCGAAACCATTGCCCCCACAGCCGCTCTCACGGCATAGTGGCTACCACAGAGCCACACGCGGACACGCGACCGCTCTTACACCACTCCACGGGACGTGACCCGCGGGTACGCTCACGCGCCATCAACCGCGCGCAGACACACATCCGGGAATGGTCGTCGATGCCGGTCAACGCTTTGGCGCTGGTGCCATCGGACAGCGGGAAACCCCCCACCACATCCATCTGCCACAGCTCCATCGGGGCGCCGCGTTCCCAACGTTTCCACTTGCGCGAACGCCGATCCCGCAAAGCCGGATCGATCATGCCCGCCCGCACCAAGGCCCGATACACCGCCGACTCCGACGGCACCGGACCCACCCGACGCTTAGCCAGCTCGAACACCAGCCGCCGTGGTCCCCAGTACGGCCGCGACCGGCGCAGCTCCAACAGGGCGGCCTCCACCACGGCCGGCATCTGGTGCGGACACGACACCGGCCGATGCGACCGATCCACCAGCCCCTCAAGGCCCGACGCCTCATAGCGGGCCAACCACGCGTGCAGCGTCTGGCGCGACACGCCTACCTTCTCGGCAACCAGCGAAATCGACAACCCATCGCTGATCACAGCCAACACGGCCTGATACCTCTGCTCGGCCACGGTTAACTCCTTCATCGAAGGAGTGTCAAGGATCAGCCGAAGTAACTGTCAAGCATCAGCCGAAACACTGTCAGGCATCACCCGAAGCCGAAACGTCAAGCATCAACCGAGGTCATACAGACAAACGGAGCCACCTAGGAGAATCGAACTCCTGACCTGCTCATTACGAGTGAGCCGCTCTACCGACTGAGCTAAGGTGGCGTGCCCGATGGGCGGCACGAGTCTACGGCAGAGGGGTCGCGTCACCCAAGTTGCTGGCCGATGGTGGCGACCATGGCGTCGACGGCGAACTTGGGCTTGACGTTGACGGCCAGCGCTTCGCGGCACTCCAGCACCGCCTCGATGCAGCGCAGCAGCCGCTCGGGCGGCGCGTGCGCGGCCAGCGCCGCGACCCGCTCGGCCATGTCCGGGTGGTTGGCCCGCACCGCCCCGGCGCCGGAGGAGGCCATCAGCGCGTCCCGGAAATAGGTCGCCAGGTCGATCAGCGCCCGGTCCAGCGCATCCCGCGACGCCCGGGTCTGACGCGACTTCTGGCGCCGCTCAAGGTCTTTGATGGCCCCGGCCGCCCCGCGCATGGCGCCCGCGGTGCCCTTGCCGGTGCCGCCGGCGCCCAGCGCCGTGCGCAGCTCCTCGGTCTCGGCCTCGGCGCGCTCGGCGGTCAGCACCACCGCCTCCGCCTCGGCCGCGGCCACCAACTCTTCGGCCGCGGCGTAGGCCCGCGACGGCGTGGCCGCGTCGCGCACCAGGCCCAGCGCCCGCTCCCGGCGCTGCCGCGCCTCGGGGTCGGTGGCCAGCCGCCGCGCCCGGCCCACATGGCCGCCGCTGACCGACGCGGCCCAGTCCGCCGTCTCGGGGGTGAGGCCGTCGCTGTCGACCAGCACCCGGGCGATCGCCTCGCTCGACGGCGTCACCAGCGCGACGTGCCGGCACCGGGACCGCAGCGTAATCGCCACGTCCTCGGGGTCCACCGACGGCGCGCACAGCAGAAACACCGTCGACGGCGGCGGCTCCTCGACCACCTTCAGCAGCGCGTTGGCAGCCCCCTCGGTCAACCGGTCGGCGTCCTCGATCACCACGATCTGCCAGTTCCCGGTGGCCGGGCGCCGCGCGGCGATCTGCACGATCGCGCGCATGTCGTCGACGCCGATCGACAGGCCCTCGGGAACCACCCGGCGCACGTCGGCGTGGGTGCCGGCCAGGGTCGTCGTGCAGGCATGGCAGCGGCCACAACCCGGTTCGCCGTCCGCGGTGCATTGCAGCGCGGCCGCGAAGCACAGCGCCGCCACCGAGCGTCCGGACCCCGGCGGGCCCGTGATCAGCCAGGCGTGTGTCATAGTCCCGGCGCCCGCGTCGCTGTGGCCCGCGTCACCGCGGGCGGCCCGGGCCGCGCCGAGCAGCTCGGCCTTCACCGCGTCCTGGCCTACCAGCCGCGTAAACACCCCGGACATCAGCGCCTAACCTACTGCGACCGCCCGACAGATACCGATCGGCCACCATACCGCGACCATTCCGTTATCTTCGCCGCCGTCGCGGCCGCCGAAATGACCTGCCGAGAACGCAATTTAGTTTCCGGGACGTCGCCGCCGCCCGATACGGTGGGATCGTGACAACAGCGGCGGCACTACCGGGGCGGATCAGCGCATTCGCCCGCTGGGTGGTGCGCACACCGTGGCCGTTGTTCTGGCTGAGCATGATGCAGGCCGACATCATCGGCGCGCTGTTCGTGCTCGGCTTCCTGCGCTACGCCCTGCCGCCCGAAGACCGCATCCAGCTTCAGGACCTGCCGGTGGTGAACCTGGCGGTGTTCGCGACGTCGTTGGTGGTGCTGTTTCTCGCCGCCTCGGTGGTGAACCTGACGCTGCTGATGCCGGTGTTCCGGTGGCAGCGCCGGGACAACCTGCTGGCCGAATCCGACCCGGCCGCCACCGAACTCGCCCGCATCCGCGCGCTGCGCATGCCGTTCTACCGCACCGTCACCAGCATGGTGATCTGGTGCATCGGCGGCGTGGTGTTCATCATCGCCAGCTGGTCGGTGGCCCGGTTCGCCGCGCCGGTGGTGGCGGTGGCCACCGGGCTGGGCGCCGCGGCCACCGCGATCATCGGCTACCTGCAGTGCGAGCGGGTGCTGCGCCCGGTGGCCGTGGCCGCGCTGCGCAGCGGGGTGCCCGAGAACGTCAAGGCGCCCGGCGTCATTCTGCGCCAGATCCTGACCTGGATGCTGTCCACCGCGGTGCCGGTGCTGGCCATCGTGCTGGCGGTGGTGGCCGACAAGACCTCGCTGCTGCATGCCACGCCGGAGAAGCTGTTCACCCCCATCCTGCTGCTGGCGGTCGCGGCGCTGGGCATCGGGCTGGTCAGCACGCTGCTGGTGGCCATGTCGATCGCCGACCCGCTGCGCCAGCTGCGCTGGGCGCTCTCGGAGGTGCAGCGCGGAAACTACAACGCGCACATGCAGATCTACGACGCCAGCGAGCTGGGCCTGCTGCAGGCCGGCTTCAACGACATGGTCCGCGACCTGTCCGAGCGGCAGCGGCTGCGCGACCTGTTCGGCCGCTACGTCGGTGAGGACGTGGCCCGCCGCGCCCTGGAGCGCGGCACCGAGCTGGGCGGTCAGGAACGCGATGTCGCGGTGCTGTTCGTGGACCTGGTCGGCTCCACCCAGCTGGCCGCCACCCGCCCGCCCGCCGAGGTGGTGCACCTGCTCAACGAGTTCTTCCGGGTGGTGGTGGAAACCGTTGGCAAGCATGGCGGTTTCGTCAACAAGTTCCAGGGTGACGCCGCGCTGGCCATCTTCGGCGCGCCGATCGAGCACCCCGACTCCCCCGGCGGGGCGCTGGCCGCGGCGCGGGAGTTGCACGACGCGCTGCTGCCGGTGATCGGTTCGGCGGAGTTCGGCATCGGGGTGTCGGCCGGCCGCGCCATCGCCGGCCACATCGGCGCGCAGGCCCGGTTTGAGTACACCGTGATCGGCGACCCGGTCAACGAGGCCGCCCGGCTGACCGAGCTGGCCAAACTCGAGCCCGGCCACGTGCTGGCGTCGGCGATCGCAGTCAGCGGCGCGCTGGATTCGGAGGCGTTGTGCTGGGACGTCGGCGAGGTCGTCGAGCTGCGCGGCCGCACCGCACCCACCCAGCTGGCCCGACCGGTGAAGCTGGCCACCCCCGAAGAGGTGGCGCCGCAAGAGGTTTCCAGCGAGGTGAGCGGCTAACCGCGCTTGGCCGCCTTCTTGGCCGGGGCCTTGCGGCTGGTTTTCTTGGCGGTCCGCTTCGCCGGGCCGCGCGCCCTGCGGTCGGCCAACAGCTCGGCGGCGCGCTGGTCGGTGAGCGACATGACGTCGTCGCCCTTGCGCAGGCTCGCGTTCGTCTCGCCGTCGGTGACGTACGGCCCGAACCGGCCGTCCTTGATCACCATCGGCTTGCCGGTCGCCGGATCGGCGCCCAGCTCCCGCAGCGGCGGCGCGGCGGCGCCCTGCCGGCCGCGGCGTTTGGGCTCGGCGTAGATCTTCAGCGCTTCCTCGAGGGTGATGTCGAACAGCTGCTCCTCGGTGGCCAGCGAGCGAGAGTCGTTGCCGCGCTTCAGGTATGGGCCGTAGCGGCCGTTCTGCGCGGTGATCTCCTCACCGGTCTCGGGGTCGACCCCCACCACCCGGGGCAGCGAGAGTAGGCGCAGCGCGTCCTCGAGGGTGACCGTCTGCAGGTCCATGGTGCGCAGCAGCGACGCGGTGCGCGGCTTGGGCCCGGTGGGCTTCTTGCCCTTCTTGGCGGGCGCGCCGCTGCCGTCGTCATCGTCGGGCGGCGGCTCGGGCAGCACCTCGGCCACATACGGCCCGTAACGGCCGTCCTTGGCGACGATCTCGTGGCCGGTCGCCGGATCCACCCCCAGCACCCGGCCCTCCTGCGGCGTGGCGAACAGCTGCTCGGCCACCTCGAGGGTGAGCTCGTCGGGGGTCAGCGAGTCGTTGAGGTTGGCCCGCTGCGGGGTGGGCTCGCCGTCGTCGCCGGTCACCATCCGCTCCAGGTAGGGCCCGTTCTTGCCCACCCGGACGTAGACGGGGCGGCCCTGCTCGTCGTCAAAGAGCTTGATGGAGTTGACTTCTCGGGCGTCGATGCCCTCCAGGTTGACGCCGACGAGTTTCTTCAGGCCGCCGGAGCGGGCGATCGAGTCGGCCACGCCGTGCTCGCCGCCGAAGTAGAAGTTGTTCAGCCAGTCGGTGCGCCGCTCCTGGCCCGAGGCGATCGCGTCCAGCTCGTCTTCCATCGCGGCGGTGAAGTCGTAGTCCACCAGCCGGCCGAAATGTTGCTCCAGCAAACCGGTGACGGCGAACGCGACCCAGGACGGCACCAGGGCGCTGCCCTTCTTGTGCACATAGCCGCGGTCCTGGATGGTCTTGATGATCGACGAGTAGGTCGACGGGCGGCCGATGCCCAGCTCCTCGAGCGCCTTGACCAACGACGCCTCGGTGTAGCGCGGCGGCGGGTTGGTGGCGTGGCCGTCGGGGGTGAGCTCGATGGCGTCCAGCCGCTGGCCCTGGGTCAGCTGCGGCAGCCGGCTCTCGGCGTCGTCGGCCTCGCCGCCGGCCAGCTCGTCGACGGTTTCCACGTAGGCCTTCAAAAAGCCCGGGAAGGTGATGGTGCGCCCGCTCGCGGAGAACACCACCTGCCGGTCCCCGGCCTGACCGCCGATCCGCAGGCTCAGCGTGGTACCGCGCGCGTCGGCCATCTGGGAGGCCACCGTGCGCTGCCAGATCAGCTCGTAGAGCCGGAACTCGTCGCCGTCGAGCTCGCGGCGCACCGCGTCCGGGGTGGCGAACGTCTCGCCGGCCGGACGGATCGCCTCGTGCGCCTCCTGCGCGTTCTTCACCTTGCGGGTGTACTGGCGCGGCGACGGCGAGACGTACTCCTCGCCGTAGAGCTGACGCGCCTGGGTGCGCGCGGCGTTGATCGCCGAACCCGACAGCGTGGTCGAGTCGGTACGCATATAGGTGATGTAGCCGTTCTCGTAGAGCCGCTGGGCGATGCTCATGGTGCGCTCGGCGGAGAACCGCAGCTTGCGGCCCGCCTCCTGCTGCAGCGTCGACGTCATGAACGGCGCGTACGGCCGGCGGGTGTAGGGCTTTTCCTCCACCGAGGCCACCGACAGCTGGGCGCCCTGCAGCCCGGCGGCCAGCTCGGTCGCCTGGGGCTCGTCGAGCACGATCACCTCGTCGGCCTTGCGCAGCTGGCCCTGCGAGTCGAAGTCCCGCCCGGTCGCCACCCGCAGGCCGTCTACGCTGGTCAGCCGGGCCGCGAAGGTGGGCGGGGAGGCCTGGGGGTCGGACACGCTGGCGTCCAGCTGGGCCACGATGTCCCAGTAGGACGCGCTGCGGAACGCCATCCGGTCGCGCTCGCGCTGCACGATGATGCGGGTGGCCACCGACTGGACCCGGCCCGCCGACAGCTTGGGCGCGACCTTCTTCCACAGCACCGGGCTGACCTCGTAGCCGTAGAGCCGGTCCAGGATGCGCCGGGTCTCCTGCGCGTCGACCAGGTCGATGTCCAGGTCGCGCGGGTTCTCGGCGGCCTCCAGGATGGCCGGCTCGGTGATCTCGTGGAACACCATCCGCTTGACCGGAATGTTGGGTTTGAGGGTTTCCAGCAGGTGCCAGGCGATGGCCTCGCCCTCGCGGTCGCCGTCCGTGGCCAGGTAGAGCTCGTCGACGTCCTTGAGCAGGCCCTTGAGCTCGCTGACGGTGTGCTTCTTCTCCGGGCTGATGATGTACAGCGGCTCGAAGTCGGCGTCGACGTTCACGCCGAGCCGCGCCCACGGCTCCGACTTGTATTTCGCCGGCACGTCGGCCGCGGCCCGGGGCAGGTCGCGGATGTGCCCGCGCGACGACTCGACGATGTACCGCGAGCCCAGGTAGCTGGCCAGTTTGCGCGCCTTGGTGGGCGACTCGACGATCACGAGTCGCCGGCGGCTGCCGTTCCCGCCGCTGGTGTTTTCCTTCAGTTTCGGGTCAGCCAACTGCCCTTACGCTCCATCCCTGATTGGTCCCCCCTGCGAGACCACCTGCAGGAAGAATGACAGGTCGGCTACGAAAATTCCGGTGAAATTCACAGTACGCGACCGTTCCTTCGCCCTGCGGCACCTGACAATTTCGCACCCGGAGGCTCGCCTGCGCAAACCGGCGGGCCCGGCGGCGGGCCGGATCCGGGGTCCGTCCGCCCGCTACACGCGCGGCCAGTGCGCCGACGCCTCCGGGCTGTTGGGCGGCTCTCCCACGTTCTCTACCAGGCGTGACAGCCGGCGGCGGCCGCTGATCCGCAGCGCCGGCCGCCCGCCGCGGGTGCCGATCAGCGTGGGCGCGATGCCGACCCGCATCAACGCCGACGCCAGCGGCGAGTGGGTGTCGGGTGCGTGCGGATCCAGCGCCAGCACATAGTGCTCGCCCTCGGGGTTGCCGGCGGCCAGCGTCCAGGCCCGCAACTCGCGCGGCCCGGGCAGCCAGCGCGGCGGGACGGTCTTCACGGCGCCGCGCGTCCATTCGACGGCCAGCGGGCTCAGCGCGGGATCCACCGCGGTGCGCACCAGCGGGGTGTCCTCGTCGGTCCGGCCGATCTCGGCCACCAGGCCGGCCTCGGAGATCATGTCCGCCAGCGCCTCGGCGCGCCAGGTGTGGTCGACCACCACCGACAGCCGGGCGCCGTGGGGTTCCGGGGTCCCCACCATGACGATCTGCCCGGACGCCGCCAGCACCCCGGAGAGATCGGCGACCGCGGGGGGCACCGACTCCGCCGTGAAGAAGGAAAGCTGGCTCACGCCATCCGACAGTAGGCCAGGTCTGCCGTTCGCGTCTTGAGGCAATCGGCGTTGCGGGCGCGCCGACTCGGGCCGCGGGAGATCACCAGGGATGAAACCCCTGGAGAAAACTAGAGAAAAGAGGAAACCCCCCGGCCGGGCCCGCTGGGCGGGACTGCACGGGGGGTATCCGTTTCAGGTCTGCTCGCCTACAGGGAGCGGACTCCGGTGGCCTGGGGGCCCTTAGGGCTGTGGCCGATTTCGAACTCGACCTTCTGGTTCTCTTCAAGGGTGCGGAAGCCCGTTCCCTGGATCTCCGTGTAGTGGACAAACACGTCAGCGGAACCGTCTTCGGGAGCGATGAACC
This sequence comes from Mycobacterium avium subsp. avium, assembly GCF_009741445.1. Taxonomy (NCBI): domain Bacteria; kingdom Bacillati; phylum Actinomycetota; class Actinomycetes; order Mycobacteriales; family Mycobacteriaceae; genus Mycobacterium; species Mycobacterium avium. Next base: position 43,644 of record NZ_CP046507.1, read on the forward strand.
CGAAGCCCTTCTCCGCGTTGAACCACTTCACAGTTCCCTGTGGCATCTCTCGATCTTTCCTTTTCTTCTGGGTGCGGGGCATCGCCTTTCGATGCCCCGGGTCCTGGTACGACCGCCATACCTCGCTCAGTCGCCGGAACTTCACCCGACCGATTAACCTCGCAGGAACCGCGGCCGCAACGTCGATCCTGCGAAAGTTTGACACGAACACAGAAGCTGCGACCGCAAATAGTCAACCATGTTCATCGCGTCGGCGACAGACTTGCGTCGCCGGGCGGTTCCACGAGGGGCGAGATGGCGAGTTTCGGCAGTGAGCTGCTGGCCGCCGCGCTCGCCGGGACCACCGCCGACGAGCAGCCGCTGCGTCATGTGGCCGAGTTGCCGCCGCGCAGTGGCCGGCCGCACGACTGGCCGGCGTGGGCCGAGCCGGAGGTGGTCGGCGCGTTCGCCGCGCGCGGGATCAAATCACCCTGGTCGCATCAGTTCACGGCCGCCGACCTGGCCTGGTCGGGCCGTCACGTGGTGGTCAGCACCGGCACCGCGTCGGGCAAGTCGCTGGCCTATCAGCTTCCCGCGCTCAACGCGTTGGCCACCGACCCGCGGGCCCGGGTGCTCTACCTGTCGCCGACCAAGGCGCTCGGCCACGACCAGTTACGCGCCGCGCACGCGTTGACCGCGGCGATTCCGCGGCTGCGGGAACCCGGTTTCGCGGTCGCCCCCACCGCCTACGACGGCGACAGCCCCACCGAGGTGCGCCGCTTCGCGCGGGAGCGGTCCCGCTGGGTATTCTCCAACCCGGACATGATCCATCTGTCCACGCTGCGCAACCACGCCCGCTGGGCGGTGCTGTTGCGCGGCCTGCGCTTCGTGATCGTCGACGAATGTCATTACTACCGTGGGGTTTTCGGTTCCCATGTGGCGATGGTGCTACGCCGGCTGTTGCGGTTGTGCGCCCGGTACGCCAGCGCGCCGGCGGTGATCTTCGCCAGCGCGACAACGGATTCGCCCGGCGCGACGGCCGCCGAGTTGATCGGGCTGCCGGTGCGGGAGGTCACCGAAGACGGTTCCCCGCAGGGGGCGCGGACGGTGGCGTTGTGGGAGCCGGCGCTGCGGGCCGATCTGGTGGGCGAGAACGGTGCGCCGGTGCGCCGTTCCGCCGGTGGGGAGGCGGCGCGGGTGATGGCCGACCTGATCGCCGAGGGTGCGCAGACGCTGACATTCGTCCGGTCGCGCCGGGCGGCCGAGTTGACCGCGCTCGGCGCGCAGGCCCGGTTGGACGAGATCGCCCCGGAGTTGTCGGCGCAGGTGGCGTCCTATCGCGCCGGCTATCTCGCCGAGGACCGCACCGCCCTCGAGCGGGCGCTGGCCGAGGGCCGGCTGCGGGGCCTGGCCACCACCAACGCGCTGGAGTTGGGGGTCGACATCGCCGGGCTGGACGCGGTGGTGCTGGCCGGTTTCCCGGGCACGGTCGCCTCGTTCTGGCAGCAGGCCGGGCGGTCCGGGCGGCGCGGCCAGGGGGCGCTGGTGGTGCTGATCGCCCGGGACGATCCGCTGGACACCTACCTGGTGCACAACCCGGCCGCGCTGCTGGGCAAGCCGGTCGAGCGGGTGGTGATCGACCCGCGCAACCCCTACATTCTGGGTCCGCAATTGCTGTGTGCGGCAACGGAATTGCCGCTGCAGGAGGCGGAGGTGCGCGAGCTGGACGCCACCGAGGTGGCCGAGGGCCTGGTGGACGACGGGCTGCTGCGGCGGCGGAACGGGAAGTACTTCCCGGCGCCCGGCCTGCAGCCGCACGCCGCGGTGGACATCCGGGGAGCGGGCGGCCAGGTCGTCATCCTCGAGGCCGACACGGGCCGGTTGCTGGGCAGCGCCGGCGCCGGGCAGGCACCGGCGTCGGTCCATCCGGGCGCGGTCTACCTGCATCAGGGCGAGAGCTACGTCGTCGACTCGCTGGATCTGCAGGAGGGCATCGCGTTCGTGCACGCCGAGGATCCCGGGTATGCGACGTTCGCGCGGGAAATCACCGACATCGCCGTCACCGGCGCCGGGGAGCGGCTGGTCTTCGGGCCGGTCACCCTGGGCCTGGTGCCGGTGCGGGTCACCCACCGGGTGGTGGGCTACCTGCGCCGCCGCCTGTCCGGGGAGGTGATCGACTTCATCGAACTGGACATGCCGGAGCACACGCTGGCCACCACCGCGGCGATGTACACCATCACCGAGGAAGCGTTGCGGGACAACGGCATTGACGGCCCGCGCATCCCCGGGTCGTTGCACGCGGCCGAGCACGCGGCGATCGGGTTGCTGCCGCTGGTGGCCAGCTGCGACCGCGGCGACATCGGCGGCTTGTCCACCGCGGTGGGACCCGAACCCGCCGGCCTGCCCAGCGTCTTCGTCTACGACGGTCACCCCGGTGGGGCCGGATTCGCCGAGCGGGGCTTTCGCCGGGCCAGCACCTGGCTGGGGGCGACGGCCGCCGCCATCGAGGCGTGCGAGTGCCCCCGGGGCTGCCCGTCGTGCGTGCAGTCGCCCAAGTGCGGCAACGGCAATGACCCGCTCGACAAGGCGGGCGCGGCGCGGGTGTTGCGATTGGTCCTCGCGGAGTTGGACGGAGGGCCGCGCTGAGCGCAGGGGCGGGCGACGAAATCCGCGGGCCGGTTCACCCGGGCCTGCCCCGGACCCGCCCGGTCACCGTAAAATCGTCCGCATGGCCCACGACTGGTTGCTCGTGGAGACGCTCGGGGGTGATCCCACCGTTGTGGCGCAGGGCCGTCAGCTCAAGAATCTCGTGCCGATCACCACGTTCCTGCGCCGCAGCCCCTACCTCTCCGCGGTTCGGACGGCGATCGCCGAGTCGGTGCAGACCGGCCAGGCATTGACCAGCATCACCCCCAAGCGCGACCGCGTCATCCGCACCGAACCGGTGGTGATGTCCGACGGATTCATCCACGGCGTGCACGTGTGGACCGGGCCGTCGGACATCGAGCCGCCGGAGCGGCCGATTCCCGGGCCGCTGAAATGGGACCTGACGCTGGGGGTAGCCACCGACACCCGCGAATCGCTGATCAACAGCGGCAAGAACCCCGAGGTCGAGGTCACGTTCGGCCGGGCGTTCGCCGAGGATCTCCCGTCGCGTGAGCTCAACCCGAACGAAACCAAGGTGCTGGCGATGGCGGTCAAGGCCAAACCCGATCAAACACTGTGCAGCACTTGGGATCTCACCGACTGGCGGGGCGAGGCCATTCGGATCGGTTTCGTGGCGCGCACCATCTTGGAGCCGGGGCCCGACGGCCGGGAACACCTGGTGGCGCGGGCGATCAACTGGCAGGCCGAGCAGAAGGGGCCCGCGGTGTCGACCGACGATCTGGCGCAGCGGATCCTGTCCGGGCTGGCCCAGGCCGGGGTGCACCGCGCGCTGATCGATCTCAACAATTGGACGCTGTTGAAATGGCTGGATGAGCCGTGCACCTTTTACGACTGGCGCAGCAGCGAGACCGGCAAGCCCCGGGTCCACCCCGACGACCACGCCGTGATGTCGGCCATGACAGAGGAATTCAGCGGGGGCGCCACCAGCAGGGTGCTGCGGCTGGCCGGGCACGACGGCGATTGGGTGCCGGTGCACATCACGGTGAACCGCGTGGAACTCGAGCCGGACGCCTACGCCGGGCTGGTCTCGCTGCGGTTGCCCACCGAGGAAGAGCTGGCCGCCGCGGGCCTGCCGCAAGCCACCGGCGGAACGCCTTAGCCGGTCGCCGGGCCCGCCCGCGCGGCGGCGACGGCGGTGCCGACGGCGCCGACCGCCACCCGCGCCGTGACGACGACGTCGAGACCGTCTGCGACACAACCGATGTCGTCGACCCGCATGGAGTGGGCCACGGCCGCGGCCCGGGCGCAGGCCGCATCGGCTCCCGACGGCAACCGGGCCGCGGCGGCCAGGGCCGCCAGATCGGCCGCCGCCTGGGCCCGGTGCCGCGCCACCACCGCGGCACCGAGGTAGACCGCGGCACCGGTCGCCGACAGCAGCACCACCACCATCCAGGCCGCGACCAGGGTGGCCGACCCGCGCTCACCGCGCCGGCTCGGCCGCCGAGACCGCCTGGGCCCGAATATCGAGGGCGGGCAACAGTTTCGAATGCGCGACAACGGTGGCCACCAGCAGGTCGCCGTCGCGGCGCAGGTCGACCCGCGCCCCCGCGGGCGCGAGGCGGGCCGCGGCCGCCGTGGCGGAGCGTTCGTCGCCGCGGGCGGCCAGCCGGGCGGCCTCGCGGGCGGCGTCGACACAGCGCACCTGCATCGAAACCGCGGTGATCCCGGCCAGGCAGGCCACCAGCACCACGACGAGCGAGGCGATGCCCAGTGCCGCCTCGACGGTGCTGGCGCCGGCACAGCCGGCTATACCTTGGTGTTGAGCGCGCGACCGATGATGTTGGTCAGCGCGGACACGATGGAATCGCCGGTGACCACGGTGTAGAGCACCGCCCCGAAGGCGGCCGCCGCGATGGTGCCGATGGCGTACTCGACGGTCGACATGCCCGACTCGTCGGCCACCAGCACCGCCACACGAGCCGAGAATTTGCGAAACACCTTGCGCATCAATGACTTCCTTTCCTTTCACAACAGCCCGGACCGCAACACGTCGCCGGCCAGCCCGGCCACCACCGGGACGATGCCCAGGCAGACGAACGCCGGCAGGAAGCACAGACCCAGCGGCCCGGCGATCAGCACCCCGGCCCGCTCGGCCGCGGCGGCAGCCGTATGGGCGGCGTCGCTGCGGGACTGGTCGGCCAACTCGGCGACGCCGCCGGCCAGCGCCGCGCCCGAGGCCGCCGAACGCCGGGCCAACCGCAGCAGCGCGTCGATCTGCGGGTCGGCCGGGCCGCCCGGCGGGTCCGGCGGCATCGACCATGCGACGGCGGGATCGGCGCCGAGCGCCAGCAGGTCGGCGGCGCGGCGCAGCACCCGCCCCAACTGCGCCGGGGCGGACGGGACCGCGGCCGCCGCGGCGGCTGACACCGCCATCCCCGCGCCCAGGCATACCGCCAGCACGTCGAGACAGGAGGCGATCGCCAGCGGATCGGGGCCGCGCCCCCGCCCCGGGCCCGGCTCACGCCTTGGCCCCTCGGCCCGCGCCGGCGTGCCGGCACGCCGGCGCGTCAGCGAGGGGCCGGGGCCCATCAGCACGGCCGCGGCCAGCAACACCGCCGCTAGATCCATCTGCGCGTCATGCCATCACCCGATCGACGATGCGGTCGGCCCACAGCAGCCCGGCGCAGGCCAGCGTCGCGCCGACGAGCAGCAGCCACCCACCCACCTGCCCGCCCAGCAGGAAATCCAGCGGCCGGGCGCCGATCAGTTGGCCGAGCAGCACGCCGAGCACCGGCAGGGCGGCCAGGATCGCCGCGGTGGCCCGCGCGCCGGCCAGGCTCGATGACACCCGGGCCGAGAACCGTTGCCGCTCAGCGATATCCCGCTGCGCGGCGCGCATCAGGGTGGCTATGCCCAACCCGTGGTCGCCGGCCAGCCGCCAGCACAGCGCGAGCCGCTGCCAGTGCTCGGGCCGCGCCGAGCCGCGCGACGCGGCGGCCAGGCCGGCCGCGACGTCGGCGCCCAGCCGGGCCCGGGCCGCCACCGAGCGCAGCGCCACCGCGACCGGGCCGGCGGTCTCGCCGGCGGCGACGTCGAACGCGCGCACCGGATGCGAGCCGGCCCGTAGCTCGCCGACGAGCACGTCGAGCGCCGTTTCCAGTGCCCGGCCCTCGCCGGCGGCGCGGCGGATCCGGCCGCGGCGGCGATGCCGCAGACCCGCCGTCGCGGCCACCACCGCGCCGGCCAGCACGCTCGGCAACGGCAGCACGGCCAGGGCCGCGCAGCCGGCGCCGGCGGCCACCCAGCCCAGCCCCGCGAGCCGGCGCGCCGATGGCCGCCGGCTGCCCGTCACCGCCACGCCCAGCCGGCGCCGCGGCGAGGGCGGCCCGACGACGAGGGCAACCGCTAGCAGCAACGCACCCACCACCGGCCCGGTCATGACGGCATCCGGTCTTCCAGCACCCGCCGCAGCAGCGGGGCGGCCTCGGTCATCCCCCGGTCGGCGTGCCACACCGTGACCGAGCGCACCCGTTCCTGAACCCGTTGCAGCACGGCGATTTCGCTGAGTCGCCGCCGGCCGGCGCGGTTGCGCTCGACGTGCAGCAGCACCTGCACGGCGGCGGCGAGTTGACTGTGCAGCGCGGCACGGTCGAGCCCGCCGAGCGCACCGAGGGCCTCCAGCCGGGCCGGCACCTCGCCGGGGTTGTTGGCGTGCACGGTGCCCGCGCCGCCGTCGTGCCCGGTGTTCAGCGCGGCCAGCAGGTCCACCACCTCGGCGCCGCGGACCTCGCCGACCACGATGCGGTCGGGCCGCATCCGTAACGCCTGGCGGACCAGCTGGCGCACCGGGACCTCGCCGACGCCTTCGACGTTGGCGCACCGTGCGACCAGCTTCACCAGATGCGGGTGCGGCGGCGCCAATTCGGCGGCGTCCTCGACGCAGACGATCCGTTCGTCCGGCGGTACCGCGCCCAGCATGGCGGCCAGCAGCGTTGTCTTGCCGGCGCCGGTTCCCCCGCTCACCAAAAACGCCAACCGCGCGGCGATGATGTCGGCGACCAGCGCCGCGGCGGCCGGCTCGATCGCGCCCGCGGCGCTCAGCGCCGCCAGGTCCTGACTGGCCGGCCGCAGCACCCGCAGCGACAGGCAGGTACCGGCGGCCGCCACCGGCGGCAGCACCGCGTGCAACCGCACCGCGAACCCGCCGGCGCCGATGCCGGTCAGCTCGCCGTCCGCCCACGGTTGCGCGTCGTCCAGACGCCGGCCGGCCGCCAGCGCCAGCCGCTGCGCCAACCGGCGCACCGCGGCCTCGTCGGGAAAGCGAATCTCGCTGCGCCGCAAGCCGTTACCGTCATCCACCCAGACCGCGTCCGGCGCGGTGACCAGCACGTCGGTGGTGCCGTCCGCGCACAGCAGCGGTTCCAGGATGCCGGCGCCGGTGAGCTCGGTCTGCAGGGTGCGCAGGTTGGCCAGCACCTCGGTGTCACCGAGCATCCCGCCGGACTCGGCCCGGATCGCGGCGGCCACCACCGACGCGGGCAGCGGGGCGCCCAGCGGCACGGTTTCGCCGGCCAGCCGCTCGCGGACCCGGTCGATCAGCGAACTGCTCACGCCGCCTTGCCCTTTCGCCGCGCACCGGCCGGCGGCAGCACGCCCAGCACCTGGCGGGCCGCCACCGCGAGCGCGGACCGCCGCCCCAACCGCAGGCCGACGCGCTCCACCTGCGCGCCGAGTTGCGGCTGCGCCTTGATGGCCGCCAGCAGCGGCAGCCCGGTGATGCCGGCGATCTCGGCGGCCCGCAGTCCGCCCGGAGATGGCCCGCGCACCACCAGGCCCACGTTGGGGTTGACCGCGGCCAGGACCGGGGCCAGCGCCCCGGTCGCCGCGCACGCGCGCACGTCGCAGCGGCTCACCACCACCACCAAATCGGCGGCGCCCAAGGCGGCCTGCGCGGCGTCGGTGAATCGGCGGGGCAGGTCGCAGATCACGCTGACCGCCCCGCGGCGGCCGGCGTCGACGACGGCGTGCACCGGCCCGGCGTCCACCTCGTGACCGCGCCGGGTTCCCGACAGCACGCTGACGCCGCGGTGCCGCGGCAACGCATCGCGCACCGCCGCCCAATTGAGCCGGCCGCCCTGCAGCGCCAGGTCCGGCCAGCGCAGCCCCGGGGTGTTCTCGCCGCCGAGCAACAGCTCGATCCCGCCGCCCCACGGGTCGAGGTCCACCAGCAGCGCGTCGCCGGCGGCCTGGGCCAGGGCGACCGCGAGCAGGGAGGCCCCGGCGCCGCCGCAGCCTCCGATGACGGCGACCGCGTGCCCGCGTTGCCCGTCGTCGCGCGACGATTCGGCCGCCTCGGCGAGCTCACCGACCAGGGCGGCTTCGTGTTCGGGCAGCCGCAGCACCCGCGCGGCGCCGATGCGCACGGCCGCCGCCCACGTCGTCGTCGCGGGTTCGGCCGCCGTCAGCACCGTGACGTGATCGCGGCGGGGCAGCGCCCAGCGCCCGCAGCGCGCCGCCGCCGCAGCGTCCAGCACGACGGCCGCGGCCGCCGCCCAGGTCTTACGACTCACCGCGGCCGCGTCGCCGGCGTGCACCACCCGCACCCCGGCGGCGGCCGCCACCCGATCCAGCTCGGCGCGCAGCTCGGGCTCGGCCAGCATCGCCAACACACCCGCCGAACCCGCCGGGTAATCGGGGCACTGCGCCCCGGAGCCGCCAGTCATCCGTCCACTGTGCGGGGCCGTGACGTTGGCACACCAGTGCCAGATGCGGATTTGGGGATAGAGACGCCACTGTGCACAAACCCGGCGCGGGCGCGCACCGCCAGCGACGGCGGGCCGATTCTCCGCAACGCGCCCAGGACCGGTCGGAGCGCGCCAAACCCGGGGGAAACAGCCCGGAAAGACCCGAGAAAAGGGACGACCCCCGCCAGGGGGGGAGGAGGCGAGGGTCGTCGTGCATCAGCCCCGGGGGGTCGGGCTGATACACCCTCGGCTCAGGCCGAGTAATGCTTACTATACACATGACAGTCGGCAGTAACGCAATAGATCATTTTCCGAAAAAACACGTTGAGCCGCGAAAACACTGCCTCATCGGCCCCCGGTACGGCCCTGAGCGGCCATTTCCGGTGCGGGATCGCGGCCGGGCGGGACCGTCGACCTATGCTGGGGCGGTGACCGTCTTCGACCCGGGCGCGGAGCAGTCAGCCCCCGAGCAGTCAGCGCCGAGTGGCGTCCCGCACGCCCGCACGGCGGCCTTCTTCGACCTGGACAAGACGATCATCGCCAAGTCCAGCACGCTGGCGTTCAGCAAACCGTTTTTCGCTCAGGGCCTGCTCAACCGGCGCGCGGTGCTCAAGTCCAGCTACGCGCAGTTCATCTATCTGCTCTCCGGTGCCGATCATGACCAGATGGATCGGATGCGGGCGCACATGACCAACATGTGCACCGGCTGGGACGTCGAACAGGTCAAGTCGATCGTCAACGAGACGCTGCACGACATCGTCACCCCGCTGGTGTTCGCCGAGGCCGCCGACCTGATCGCCGCGCACAAGCTGTGCGGGCGCGACGTCGTGGTGGTATCGGCCTCCGGGGAGGAGATCGTCGCGCCGATCGCGCGGGCGCTGGGCGCCACCCACGCGATGGCCACCCGCATGGTCGTCGAGGACGGGCGGTACACCGGCGAGATCGCCTTCTACTGCTACGGCGAGGGCAAGGTCCAGGCGATCCGCGAGCTGGCCGCCCGCGAGGGGTACCCGCTGGAGCACTGCTACGCCTACTCCGACTCGATCACCGACCTGCCGATGCTCGAGGCGGTCGGCCACCCCAGCGTGGTCAATCCCGACCGCGGGCTGCGCCGCGAAGCGCTGGAACGCGGCTGGCCGGTGATGTCGTTCTCCCGGCCCGTGTCGTTGCGGGACCGTATCCCCGCGCCGTCCGGCGCCGCCATCGCCACCACCGCCGCGGTGGGCATCAGCGCGCTGGCCGCCGGCGCGGTCACCTACTCGCTGCTGCGCCGCTACTCGTTCTAGCCGACCGGCCGCGCCCGCACAGCAAACGCACTGGCCGCACGGGTCATTTCGTTTCGCGGCATTGGGGACATTTGGGCCTTGCTGTGCGCAGGGTCTAGTAGTACAAAGGAACCACGGAAGCCCGGTGAGGCCAAGGTCGATCCGGAAGAGAAGGTTCGATCTCCCGATCCGGGCGCCCAGCACGGTGCTCGGCACCCACGCGGAGTCATAGCCGCGAAAATGGCAGAAGTGTTGCGGGCCTGCGTAATTGCGAATTGCGGAAGGTGTCGACGGCCCTTTGGGTGGGGCTGCAACCGGAAGCGTCGTGAGATCGCCGAGGCCAACCCACGCAGCCCCGAGATGCACGCTTGGTAACCGAGTCCCGTGCTAGCGGGCGGCGGACCGAATATTCGGAACGTCGCCCGCTCTACATTTTTCGGGCCGCATTCCGGCGCCGATCCAACGGCCCGTCAGCTACCCCGGCAGCTATCGATTCGACATCGAGTCGGCGATCGACAACGCCTCTTGCGCGCCGGCTCGCATCGCCCGGCAGCACAGCACCAGCCAGGCACCGACCCCCTCCGGCGTGCCGTCGGCGAAGCCGCGCGCGGCATCCCGGTACGCCGCGGGTTGACGCATCCAACTGACCTCGGGCACCCCCAACCCGTGCGGGTCCAACCCGCTGGCGATGGTGACCAACCTCGACACCGCGCGGGCCACCACGCCGTCGCAGCTGCCGAACGGCCGCAGCGTCAGCAGCTCGCCGTGCGCGACGGCGGCGAGCACCGGTGCCGGCACCCGGGTGCGGCCATTCACCAAGTCCGCCAACAACTCCAACCGTGGCCCCACGCCGGCATCGGCCCGCGGGCGACCCAGCCGTTCGTCATCGACCTGGTCGGCCGCGGCCAGCATGTGCAGCCGGGCCAGCGCCTGCAGCGGCGCCCGCCGCCAGATGCCGACCACCGGACCTTCCCCGCCCTCGAGCGCCTGGGCCACCCGAAGCGCCCCGGCGAACACCGGATCGCTGATCTGCCCGGCCTCGGCGAGATCCTCCAGCCGAACCGGCCCACCGTCCAGCACCGACGACGCGCGGGCCGCCCGCAGGGCCGCCTCGGCGGCGGTCACCGGCCAGCCGCGCAGGTTGGCCCGGTGCCGGTGCGCGCGGCCCAGCGCGTCGCGGGCGCGGTCGCTGGCCTCGGCGACGCCGGGCAGCTCCATCAGGGGCGCCAGTGGATCAGCCGTCACAGCTTGACAACCTATCTCCGCCGCGCCGCGGTCGCGGGATGGCATCCAGCAGCTGCCGGGTGTAGTCCTGGGCCGGGGCGGTGAACAGCTTTTCGGTGGGCGCCTGCTCCACCACCCGCCCGGCGCGCATCACCAGGACGTCGTCGGCGATCTGGCGGATCACCGCCAGGTCATGACTGATGAACAGATACGCCAGCCCCAGCTCGGCCTGCAGCCTGGCCAACAGCTCCAGGATCTGCGCCTGCACCAGCACGTCGAGCGCGGACACCGCCTCGTCGCAGACCAGCACCTGCGGCCGCAACGCCAGCGCGCGGGCGATCGCCACCCGTTGCCGCTGCCCGCCCGACAATTCGCGGGGCAGCCGGTTCAGCACCGACGACGGCAGCGCCACCTGGTCGACGAGGTCGTGCACCGCCTTGGCGCGCTGCCTGCGGTCACCGACGCGGTGGATCCGCAACGGTTCCTCGATGGCGCGAAACACCGAGTACATGGGATCCAAACTGCTGTAAGGGTTTTGGAACACCGGCTGCACCCGGCGGCGGAAGGCCAGGTGTTGGTCGCCCGACAACGTGTCGTCGATGCGGGTGCCGTCGAAAACCACGGTGCCCGAGGTGGGCGGCAACAGCCCGAGCACCATCAACGCCAGGGTGGACTTCCCCGACCCCGACTCTCCGGCAATCGCCAGCGTGCGGGCCCGGTGCAGCCGGAACGACACCGCGTCGACGGCACGAAATTCGGTGCGCCGCCACAATGTTGCGCGCGGCTCCCGGTACAGCTTGGTCAAGTCGGAGGCGACGAGGATGTCGGCGGGCTCCGGTTGCGTGCGGTCCGGCTGCCGCGGGCCGGTCCGCGCGCCGCCGCTGACCGTCAGCGCCGGTGCGGCGGCCACCAGCCGGCGGGTGTACTCGTGCCGCGGATCCTGCAGTATCGACTGCGCCGCACCGGATTCCACCGCGACACCGTCGTGCACGACGACCACCGACTCGGCGCGCTCTGCCGCCAGCGCCAGGTCGTGGGTGATCAGCAGCACGGCCGTGCCGAGGTCGGCGGTGAGCCGCTGCAGGTGGTCGAGCACCTGGCGCTGCACCGTGACGTCCAGCGCGGAGGTCGGCTCGTCGGCGATCAGCAGCCGCGGCCGCCCGGCCAGCCCGATGGCGATCAGCGCGCGTTGGCACATGCCGCCGGACAGCTGGTGCGGGTAGCGGGCCGCTTGTTTCGCCGGGTCCGGCATTCCCGCCGCTTCCAGCAGCTGCACCGCGCGACGCCGGGTGTCGCGGTCGGAGGTGTTGGCCCGCAACGCTTCCCGGATCTGGAAGCCGACCTTCCAAACCGGGTTCAGGTTGGTCATCGGGTCCTGCGGAATGTAGCCGATTTGCCGGCCGCGCATCGAGCGCAGTGCGCGGCGGTCGGCGGCCGAGATGTCCACACCATCGAACATGATGCGCCCGGCCGTGATTCGACCGCCGGGCGGCAACAGTCCCAGGATCGCGGCGGCGGTGCTGGATTTCCCGGACCCGGACTCGCCCACCACCGCGACGGTCTGGCCGGGCAGTACCCGCAAATCCAGGCCGCGCACCGCGGCGTGCTCGCCGAACCCGACATGCAGGCCCTCGACCGACAGCAGCGGGGTGGTCATGCCCGCCACGCCCGCGACGCCGGGTCGAGGGCGTCGCGCAGCGCGTCGCCCATCATCATGAAGGCCAGCACGGTCGCCGCCAGCGCGCCGGCCGGATAGAACAGGATCGGCGAACCGGCCCGCAGCCGTGTCTGGGCGAGGTTGATGTCGCCGCCCCACGACACCACCGACGGCGGCAGCCCCACGCCGAGGTAGGACAACGTTGCCTCGGTGACGATGAAAAGACCCAGCGCGATGGTGGCTACCGCGATCACCGGCCCCAGCGCGTTCGGCAGCGCGTGCCGGATCAGGATCTGAAACCTGCTCATGCCCAACGCTTTAGCCGCAAGCACGTAGTCGCTGGCGCGCACCGCCAGGACCGCCCCACGCGCGATCCGGGCCACCTGGGGCCAGCCGAACAATGCCAGGATCGCGATCACCGTCCACACCGTGCGGTGGTGCAGCACCTGCATCAGCACGATCGCGGCCAGCAGCAGCGGCAGCCCGAAGAACACGTCGGTGACCCGGGAGACCACCGCGTCGATCCAGCCGCCGTAGAAGCCGGCCAGCGCGCCCAGTGCGCCGCCGACCACGAAGACGATCGCCGCGGCGCCCAACCCGACGGTGACCGAGGCGCGCGCCCCGTACACGGTGCGGGCGTACACGTCGTGGCCCTGCAGATCGGTGCCGAACCAGTGCGTGCGCGACGGCGGCAACAGGCTCTGGGCGGGATCGGCGTAGGTGGGATCGGCGGCGGTGAACAGCGCGGGGAACAGCGCCACGGCAAGGATCACCAGGATCAGCAATCCCGCGCCGATGAACTTCGGACGTCGCCGCAGCCGGCGCCACGTCTCGCGCCAGAATCCGCCCCGCGCCCTGATCCGTTCAGCCATAACGGATCCGGGGGTCCAGCACGGCGTACAACAGGTCCACCACCAGGTTGGTGACCAGGTAGATCAGCACCAGCACCGTCACGATGGACACCACGGTGGGGGCCTCCTGCCGGGTGACGGCCTGGTAGAGCACCCCACCCACGCCGTGGATGTTGAAGATGCCTTCGGTGACGATGGCCCCGCCCATCAGCGCGCCCAGATCCGCCCCCAGGAACGTCACCACCGGGATCAGCGAATTGCGCAGGATGTGCACCGTCACCACCCGGGGCCGTGACAATCCCTTGGCGGTGGCGGTGCGCACGTAATCGGCATGCGCATTGACCGCCACCGTCGACCGGGTCAACCGCACCACGTAGGCGAAAGACACCGAGCCCAGCACGATTCCGGGCAACAGCAACCGCGTGAAGGTCGCGGCGTTGCCCACCGTCACCGGCGCGATGCCCAACCGCACCCCGAACACGAACTGCGCCAAGAACCCCAGCACGAAGATGGGGACCGCGATGATGACCAGGCCGGTGATCAGCACCGCGGAATCGAACAGGCCGCCCTGGCGCAGCCCCGCGATGACCCCGAACCCGATGCCCAGCACCGCCTCGACGGCCAGCGCGATCAACGACAGCCGCAGGGTGACCGGAAAGGCATGTGCCAGAACATCACTGACGGGCAGCCCGGAATAGGCCCGGCCCAGGTCGCCGCGCAGCACCCCGCCGAGGTAGCGCAGGTACTGGACCAGGAACGGATCGTCGAGGTGGTAGCGGGCCCGCAGCGCCGCGGCCACCGCGGGCGTCAACGGGCGGTCCCCGGCGATCGCGGCCACCGGGTCGCCGGGCAGCAGGAAAACCATGGCGTAGATCAGCAGGGTGGCGCCCAGAAATACGGGCACCATGACGGCGATCCGGCGTGCGATGTACCAACCCATGTCAAGCCTTGACGATGTTCTCGTAGTCGGGCAGCCCGTTCCAGGTGACCGTCACGTGGCTGACCTCCCCCGACCATCCGACCACACTGATGTAGTTCCACAGCGGAACAACGGGCATGTCGTGGAAGAGAATTCGCTGCGCGTCGTTGGCCAGCGCTGCTGCCTGCGGCAGGTCGGGCGCGGCCTCCGCGGTTGCCAGCGCGGCGTCGAACCGCGGGCTGGAATAGCCGACGTCGTTGGACCCGGCGCCGGTGGCGAACAGCGGGGCCAAAAATTCGATCATGGACGGGTAGTCGCCCTGCCAGCCGGAGCGGAACGCGGAGCCGATGCTGCGGTTGGTGATCTGGGTTCGAAAACCCGCGAAGGTGGGCTGCGGCGCGCCGAGCGCATCGATGCCCAGCACGTTCTTGATGCCGTTGGCGACGGCGTCCACCCAATCCTGGTGTCCCGCATCGGCGTTGTAGGCGATCGGGTAGCTGCCGCTCCACGCCGAGATCGCGTCGGCCTGCGCCCAGAGCCGGCGGGCCCGCTCGGGGTCGAAGTCCAATGCGTCGCTTCCGGCGATGTTCGGGTCGAAGCCGGGCAGCGACCGGGCGGTGAAATCGCGTGCCGGACTGCGGGTGTCGGCAAAGATCTGCCGACAGATCTGCGCCCGGTTGATGGCCGCCGACAGCGCCAGGCGGCGCAGCCGGCCCTCCTCGCCGCCGAAGTGCGGCAGCCGCAGCGGGGTGTCGAGGCTCTGGTTGATCGCGGCCGGCCCGGCGGTGACCCTTTCCCCCAGGTCGCGCCGGTAGACCGGCAGGGCGCTGGGCGGGATGGTGTCGAGCACATCGAGGTTTCCGGAGAGCAGATCGGCGTAGGCGGTGTCCAGGTTGGCGTAGAACTCGAACCTCAGCCCCTTGTTGCGGGGCTTGCGGTTGCCGTGGTAATCGGGGTTGGGCCGCAGGTCGATTCGCACGTTGTGCTCCCACGCCGGGCCGTCGGGGCCGCCGGCGAGCTGGTACGGGCCGTTGCCGATCGGGTGCCGCCCGAATGCGGCCATGTCGCGAAAGGCGGCCTGCGGCAGGGGATAAAACGCGCTGTGGCCAAGCCGCAGTTTGAAGTCCACGGTCGGGGCCTTGAGCCGGACGGTGAACTCCAGGTCGTTGACCACCCGCAGCCCGGTCATGGTGGTCTGCTGCGGCTGCCCGGCGGCCAGCGCGTCGTACCCGTCGATCGGGCTGAAAAAGCTTTGCTGCAGTTGGGCATTGGTGCTCAGCGCCCCGTAGTTCCAGGCGTCGACGAAGGAATGGGCCGTCACCGGCGAGCCGTCGGTGAACCTCCAGCCGGGTTTCAAGACGATGCGATAGTTGACGTTGTCGCCGCTCTCGATCGACTGGGCCACCTCGGGTGCGGGGTTGCCGGCGGCGTCGTAGGACATCAGCCCGGCGAAGAGTCGATCCAGGATGCGGCCGCCCTGGCTGTCGTTGGTGCCGGTGGGAACGAGGGGGTTCGGTGGTTCGCCGCCGTTGACCACCACCAGGTCCGGGCTCAGCACCCCGCCGCCGCAACCGGCCAGCGAGGCGACCACGAGCAGCGCGGCGGCGGCCGTGGCCAGCACGGCCACCGGGGTCCGCATCCCACGCATGACACCCGACCCTAGGGCGTGAAGCGGCGCGGCGGTGAAGTGCCCGCGCGGGTCTACTGCCCGACCAGAGGCGAGGGGACGTCGTTCAGACCGCGGTGATCGGATGCACCTGCAGCTCGCAGGCCTCGATGGTGGCCGGAACCGTCACCACCGCGGTGGTGTCGGGCGGGTTGACGAGCAGATCGGTGTAGGTGGGGCACGGCTGCCCGTCGGCGTCGACGGCGACGCCCTCGACGATCGCCTGGCCCTGCGTGGAGATCGACAGGATGACGGTGGGCGGCGCATCGACGCCCGCCGGCAGCCCGCCCAGGTATCCGCGCGGGGTGGGCTGCGCGTGGACGAGCGCGCCGCCGGCACCCGAGTCCACCGCGGCGTATCCGGTCAGCGTGCACGGTTCGGCGCCGCCGGCGAGGGTGAACACCAGCGTCACCGCGCGGTGGCCGACCGCGCCCTGCGCCGGTGCGGCCGTCACCGCGATCTGATCCGACCAGCACGGCGTCGGCGTGTCCGTGGTGTCGGCCGGCACGGCCGCGGCGGGCCACCCCGCCGCGGTGGCGGCGGCGTAACTCGTTGCCAGCGCGGCAAAGCTGGCGACCGATCGGCGAAGGCCCCGCGAGTGACCCGGCACAGCGGTGATTATCCGGCACGCCGGCGCCCTTCGACGTCGATTCGAAGGCTTTGCTTTTCACCTTGTGAGGCTAGGCTCTCTGACGGTTGACGCCTCGACCCAGGAGTGAAGCCCGTGACCGCCAGCAACACCGCAAGCCCCGCGTCGTATCCGCCGCCGCCGCAGTTCGTCGAGCAGGCCAATGCGGATGAGCAGTTGTACCGCGAGGCCGAGCGGGACCGGCTGGCGTTCTGGGCCGAGCAGGCCAACCGGTTGTCCTGGGCCACACCGTTCACCAGGGTGCTGGACTGGTCCCGGGCGCCGTTCGCCGAGTGGTTCGCCGACGGCACGCTCAACGTCGCCTACAACTGCGTGGACCGCCACGTGCAGGCCGGCCACGGCGACCGGGTCGCCATCCACTGGGAGGGCGAATCTCCCGGCGATCAGCGCAGTCTGACCTATTCCGAGCTGTACACGCAGGTGTGCAAGGCCGCCAACGCGCTGACCGATCTCGGTCTGGTCGCCGGCGACCGCGTCGCCATCTATCTGCCGCTGATCCCCGAGGCGGTGATCGCGATGCTGGCCTGCGCGCGGCTGGGCGTCATGCACAGCGTGGTGTTCGCCGGCTTCACCGCCAAGGCGCTGCAGGCCCGCATCGCCGACGCGGCAGCCAAGCTGCTGATCACCAGCGACGGGCAGTTCCGCCGCGGCAAGCCCGCGCCGCTCAAGGACGCCGCCGACGAGGCGGTCGCCGACCCCGACAGCCCGGTCGAGCACGTTGTGGTGGTGCGGCGCACCGGAATTGACGTGTCCTGGACCGACGGCCGCGACCTGTGGTGGCACGACGTCGTCGACGCCGCGGCGCCCGAACACACCCCCGAGCCGTTCCCCGCTGAGCAGCCGTTGTTTCTGCTGTACACCTCGGGCACCACCGGCAAGCCCAAGGGCATCGTGCACACCAGCGGCGGCTATTTGACCCAGGCCGCCTACACGCACTACTACGTCTTCGACATCAAGGCCGACACCGACGTGTTCTGGTGCACCGCCGACATCGGCTGGGTCACCGGACACACCTACGGCGTCTACGGCCCGCTGGCCAACGGGGTCACCGAGGTGCTCTACGAGGGAACCCCGGACACACCGACCCAGCACCGGCATTTCGAGATCATCGAAAAGTACGGCGTGACAATCTATTACACCGCGCCCACGCTGATCCGCACGTTCATGAAGTGGGGCCGGGAAATCCCCGACGCGCACGACCTGTCCAGCCTGCGGCTGCTGGGTTCGGTCGGCGAACCGATCAATCCCGAGGCGTGGCGCTGGTATCGCAGTGTGATCGGCGCCGACCGGCTGCCCATCGTCGACACCTGGTGGCAGACCGAGACCGGCGCCACGATGATCTCCCCGCTGCCCGGAGTCGCTGCGGCCAAACCGGGTTCGGCGATGCGGCCGCTGCCGGGCATCTCGGCCAGGATCGTCGACGACCACGGCGACCAGCTGGTGCCGGGCATCCACCACGGCGAGCACGTCACCGGCTACCTGGTGCTGGACCAACCGTGGCCGTCGATGCTGCGCGGCATCTGGGGCGACCCCGACCGCTACGTCGAGACCTACTGGTCGCGGTTCGCCGAGCAGGGCTGGTATTTCGCCGGGGACAGCGCCTATTACGACCGCGACGGCGCCATCTGGGTGGTCGGCCGCATCGACGACGTGATGAACGTGTCGGGGCATCGGCTGTCCACCGCCGAGGTGGAGTCGGCGCTGGTCGGACACCACGGCGTCGCCGAGGCGGCGGTGGTCGGCGCCACCGACGCCACGACCGGCCAGGCCATCTGCGCGTTCGTCGTGCTGTGCGCCGATTACCAGGTGCACGACGGGATCGTCGACGAGCTGCGCGCCGAGGTGGCCCGGGAGATCTCGCCGATCGCCAAGCCGCGGGAGGTGCACGTGGTGCCCGAGCTGCCGAAGACCCGCAGCGGCAAGATCATGCGCCGGCTGCTGCGCGACATCGCCGAGAACCGCGAATTGGGCGACACCTCAACGCTGCTCGACCCCGGGGTGTTCGACGCGATCCGGGCGGCGAAGTAGTCGGCGCGCGCGCCCCAGCCCCTCGCCGGGCGTCACTCTGGCGTGACGCTCGACGGCCGGCGTCACTCTGGCGTGACGCTCGACGGCCGGCGTCACTCTGGCGTGACGTTCGGCCAATTCCTCAGCCCGGCAGCGGGGCGAACCCGGCGCCCGGCCGGTGCTTGGCGTTGATGTCGGCCAGGATCGCGTTGAACGACATCACCACCGCCGGGGTGTGCAGCGGGATGTACTTGATGACGCACGTCGGCAGGTTGTCGCTGAACGCCCCGTGGATCATCCCGACCAGCTGGTTGTTGACGGTGACCGGCGCGCCCGAGTCACCCGGCTGGCCGCACACCTGCATCACGATGGTGCCCGGGGTCTGACCCATGCCCCAGGTGACGCCGCACGAATTGCCGGTGGTGCGGCCCTGTTTGCAGGCGATCTCGCCGAAGGCCGGGTCGGGACCGATGCCGCTGATCAAAAACCCGTTGAAGTTGGCCACCGGGGTCACCTTGGCCGGATCGAACTTGATCACCGCGTAGTCGAGGTTGTCGTTACCGGCGACCATGGTGCCCAGGATGCCCGCGTTCTCCGCGCCCTCGGCGGCCACCTGCGCGCCCGGGCCGCCGCAGTGCGCCGAGGTGAAGCCGATCAGGTCGCCGGCGGCGTCGCCGCCGATGGTGGTCAGCGTGCACATGGTGTCGCCGTTGACCACGATGCCGGCCCCACCGCCCAGCGGGATCCTGACGTCCGCCGCGGCGGCGCGGGGGTGCGAACCCGTCACCGCCACGAGCAGGGCAACCATCGCCACCAGGCAGCATCGGTGTGCCCTCCGCACAACCCACTCCTATCGGTCGGCCGGATCCCGCGACCGGCTTGGCCGAGTGTAATCGGCCCGGACGTCTTGTTCGTGGCACCGAGCCCGGTGCCACGAGATCGGCCGGAATCGTCTGGCTTCTTCTGTCCGGCCGCCACGTGGCAACATAAACCGCGACGACAGCGAGCCGGGCAACGACGAAAGAGGACCGTCTGTGAGCAAAGTCGAGGGCAAGAACGGGGTGCCCAGCACCCTGACCACGATCCCGTTGACCGACCCGCATGCCAAGCCTGCCGAGCCGACGATCGGTGACCTGATCAAGGACGCGACCACCCAGGTTTCCACCCTGGTGCGCGCCGAGGTCGAACTGGCTCGCGCCGAAATCACCCGGGACGTCAAGAAGGGGCTCACCGGCAGCGTCTTCTTCATCGCCGCGCTGGTGGTGCTGTTCTACTCCACCTTCTTTTTCTTCTTCTTCGTCGCCGAGCTGCTCGACACCTGGCTGTGGCGCTGGGTGGCGTTCCTGATCGTGTTCGGGGTCCAGGTCGTGGTCGGGGCGGTGCTGGCTTTGCTGGGCTTCCTCAAGGTGCGCCGGATCCGGGGGCCGCGCCAGACCATCGAGTCGGTCAAGGAGACCCGCACCGCGCTCACGCCCGGGCACGACAAGGCCGCCGGCGCCCGGGCGCTCACCGAAAGCCACGGCAAGCACGCCAAGCCCGGCGACGGCGCCGCCGCGGACCCGTCGGGTTGGTAGATGGCGCCGCCGGATCCGTCGGTAACCCGCATCGACGGGCCGTGGCGCCATCTGGATGTGCACGCCAACGGCATCCGCTTTCACGTCGTCGAGGCCCTGCCCGTCGGCGACGCCCGCGGCCTGCCTGCCACGGCGCGGCCGTTGGTGATGCTGCTGCACGGCTTCGGATCGTTCTGGTGGTCCTGGCGTCACCAGCTGCGCGGGCTGACCGGCGCCCGGGTGGTCGCGGTCGACCTGCGCGGCTACGGCGGCAGCGACAAGCCGCCCCGCGGCTATGACGGCTGGACCCTGTCCGGCGACGCGGCCGGGCTGATCCGCGCGCTCGGGCACTCCTCGGCGACGCTGGTCGGCCACGCCGACGGCGGCCTGGCCTGCTGGGCCACCGCGCTGCTGCACGCGCGGCTGGTGTCGGCCGTCGCGCTGATCAGCTCACCGCACCCGGCGGCGTTGCGGCAGTCCACGTTGACGCGCCGCGACCAGGCCCGGGCGCTGCTGCCGACACTGCTGCAGTACCAGGTGCCGCTGTGGCCCGAGCGGCTGTTGACCCGCGACGGCGGGGCGGAGATCGAGCGCCTGGTCCGCAGCCGCAGCTGCGCGAAATGGCTTGCGTCCGAAGACTTTTCCGAGACCATCGGCCATCTGCGCACGGCCATTCAGATCCCGGCGGCAGCGCACTGCGCCCTGGAGTACCAGCGCTGGGCGGTGCGCAGCCAGCTGCGCGACGAGGGACGGCGGTTCCTCCGGTCGATGCGCCGGCAGCTCGGCGTGCCGCTGCTGCACCTGCGCGGCGAGGAAGACCCCTACGTGCTGGCCGACCCCGTCGACCGGACCCGGTGTTACGCGCCGCAGGGCCGCTACGTAACCGTCGCGGGCGCAGGGCATTTCAGCCACGAAGAGGCGCCGGAGGAGGTCAACCGGCACCTGACGAGCTTCCTCGAGGACGTGTACGGCCCGGCCGTCAACTGACGCAGGACGGGTGCCCACCGTCTTGGTCTCGCCGATCTTGGCGAGCTGACCGGCCACCTCGTCGGCGGTCAACACGAAGCCGGTGTCGGGGTCGTCGACGGCCGCGCCGAACACCACGCCGAGCACCTGGCCGTTCAGGTCGATCAGCGGTCCACCCGAATTACCTTGCTCCACACTGGCTCTGATGGTGTACACGTCGCGGGTGACCGGCGCCGGGTCGCGGTAGATGTCGGGTCCGCTCAACTTGATCAGCTCGCGGATCCGGGCCGGCGTCGCGGTGAAGTTGCCGCCGCCGGGATAACCCAGCACCACCACGCTGGCCCCGGTTTTCGCCTCGGTCTGGGCGAACGGCAACGGCGGCGGCGGCAGGTTGGGGACGGCGAGGATCGCGATGTCGACGGACGGGTCGTAGGACACCACGGTGGCGTCCAGCGGGTTGCCGCTGGCGTAGATCTGCACGCTGTTGGAACCGGCCACCACGTGCGCGTTGGTCATCACCCGGTCGGGCGCGATCACGAATCCGCTGCCCTCCAACACCTTTTGGCAACTGGGCGCCAGGCTGCGCACCTTGACGACGCTGGGCGCGGTGGCCTGCACCACCGGGTTGCTGGCCAACTCGGGATCGGGTGAGGCGACCGGGATCACCGGGGTGCGGCTGAACGGCTCGAGCACCGCGGGCAGCCCGGAGGTGTTCAGCAGCGCCGAGAGCCGCTTGGGCACCGTCTTGAGCCACGGCGGGGCAACCTCGTTGACCTTGGCCAACACTCGGGAACCGCGCACCGCGGCGGCCAGCTCGGGCTGATCCTTGGACTGGGTCAGCGGCGTCGCCAGCAGCCACGCCGCGGTCAACACCACGACCAGCTGCACGCCGACACCGATCACCGAGTCGACGGTGCGGATGGACCGGCTGCGGATCGCGCCCCGCACGGCGCGCCCCAACACCACGCCGGCGACCTCGCCGATGACCACCAGCGCCAGGATCAAGAACAGTGCCGCAAACAGTTTCGCGCGCGGCGCGGCGATGTGGCTGACGAGGTGGGGCGCCAGCAGCACCCCGGCGATCGCGCCGAGCAGCACGCCCACGAACGACAGCAGCGACCCCAACGCGCCGGACCGCCAGCCCGAGATCGCCGCGATGAAGGCCACCGCCAGCACCGCGACGTCCAGCCACTGCGACGGGGTCATCGAATTCAGGTTCATTCGAGTGCGTCACCCCGCTCGCCGACCAGCGCCATCGCCGCGTCCAACTCCCGCTGATCGGAGGTGTCCCAGGGCTGGGCCCAGCCCGCGACGTCGAGCAGCGCGGAGATCACCTGGCCGGTGAAGCCCCACACCAGCATCTCGTTGAGCAGAAACGCCGGCCCGGCCCACCGGCGGCCCAAGTCGCCGCGGTACACCATCAGCCGGTTGGCGGGATTGATGAAGGCGCGCAACGGAACTCGCGCCACCAGCGCGGTCTCGGCCTCGTTGACCACGGCCACCGGCCCGGGGTCGGGCGAATACGCCAGCACGGGCACGACGTGGAACTGCGAGGGCGCGATGAACATCTTTTCCATCGTGGCCAGCGGATGCAGCCGGCTGACGTCGATCCCGGTCTCCTCGCGGGCCTCACGCAGGGCGGTGGCCACCGGGCCGTCGTCGGTGGGATCGGCGGCGCCGCCGGGAAACGCCGCCTGCCCGGCGTGGTGGCGTAGCGTGGACGCCCGCACGGTGACCAGCAGGTCGGCGTCGGTGGGCGGGCCCCCGCCGGGCGGCCCGGATTCGGGGCCGGAGAACAGCACCAGCACCGCGGCTTCCCGCGCGGCGCCGCGCACGCTCGTCAGCGCCGAAGCGGCCTTGGTGGTGATCATCGCCAGCACGTCGGCCGGCAACCGGCGCCGGGCCGCGTCGGGGACGTCGTCGACGTTGTCGACCAGCGGACGCAGCCAGGACGGGCAGGCGTCAGGCGTCAGCGGAACGGTCCCACGCGCCGGGGCGGGGTCCCCATTCCGCAGGGGCGAACCCCCAGCACTCACGGCCCCTCCAGTCGGTTCAATTTTTCCGCTTATCCCCTGTCGTTCCCGATCGCGGCCGCGATCTCGTCGGCCGTGCTGAAAGCACGCGGCAGCGTCTGGGCAACGCTACCGTCCGGCCGCAGCACCACCGTCGCGGGCATCACATTTACCACCCGCAGCGCGGCCGCGACCCGGCGCCGACCGTCCTGCAGGGTCGGCAGCCGAACGCCGAGCTCGGCCAGTCGCAGCAGGGCCGCGGTCTCGTTCTCGTCCTGATGCACCGTCAGCACCGTCACCTCCGCCCCGGCCCGTCGTTGATACTCGGCCATCGCGGGCAGTTCGGCCGCACACGGCGCGCACCAATAGGCCCAGAAGTTGAGCACGACCCGGCGCCCGGCCACCGCGCGGCCGGCGTCGACCACCGAACCGTCGGCGGCGCACTCGGCCGTCACGCCGCGCAGCGCCGCCGGGCCGGGACCGGTTCCCGCGGCCGGACACGGCGGCAGGTCGGCGCGCTGTCGGGGACCGGCCAGCGCGGCCGGGGTGTCGGCGTCGCGGTGTTCGCGGTCGGCCACCGCCCGGCCGGTGGCCGGCGGGCCGGGCGTCGCGGCGTCGTCACGCAGCTGGGCCAGCAGCGCGACGATCAGCGCCACCACCACCGCGAGAATCGCGATGTGCCAGCGAACCTTCCGGGTCAGCGTCGGCCTCGGGATGGGCATGCGGTCCCCGTGCTGTCGGCGCGGTTACAGCCCGGCCAGGGCGAGCAGATGCTCGGTTTCCGGCCCGCGCACCAACTGCGCGGCCAGCGGCGGTTCGGTGGGACCCAGCCCGAACGAGGGGCAGTCCTTGGCGAGCAGGCATACCCCGCAGGCCGGTTTGCGCGAGTGACACACCCGGCGGCCGTGGAAGATGACCCGGTGGCTGAGCATGGTCCACTCGCTGCGTTCGATCAGCTCGCCTACGGCGTGCTCGATTTTGACCGGATCCTTCTCGGCGGTCCAGCGCCAGCGGTGCACCAGCCGGGCGAAATGGGTGTCGACGGTGATACCGGGGACGCCGAAGGCGTTGCCCAGGATGACGTTCGCGGTCTTGCGGCCCACACCGGGCAGGGTGACCAGCTCGGCCATGGTGGCGGGCACCTCGCCGTCGAACCGTTCCACCAGGGCCTGGCCGAGACGGATCAGCGCGGAGGCCTTGTTGCGGAAGAAGCCGGTCGGGCGGATCAGGTTCTCCAGCTCGTCGCGGTCGGCCTGGGCGTAATCCAGCGCGCAGGTGTAGCGCTTGAACAAGGCCCGCGTCGTCAGGTTCACCCGTTTGTCGGTGCTCTGCGCCGACAGGATGGTGGCGACCGTCAGCTCCAGCGGCGTGGTGAAGTCCAGCTCGCAGTGCGCTTCCGGAAACGCTTGTGCCAGAATGCGATTCATCCGCCGCGCCCGTCGCACCAAGGCAACTCGGGATTCGGTCGACCAGCGCCGGGCGGCGGCGTCGCCGGGCGGGGCCGGGGTCGACTTCGCACGCCCCGACGACTTAGCCGTTGTCACCTACGACAGAGTACTTATTTCGTGATCCGGCCGAGACCTCGTGTTCATGCAAGGCCATGTTTACTCTTCGTGTGTCGTGGTTGCTGGTGGCCGGTGTACCGGTGCTGCTGATGCTGGCGGCGCTGGGCCTGGGGCGGCTGGAAAAGGAGCTCGTCCGGGATCCGGCCGCGGTGGCCGATGTCGACGAGTTCCTCGAGCGCACCGGCGGCGTGGACATGCACACGCTGGCCGCCGAGGGCATGCCCGAGGCCCTGGAATACCTGCACCGGCGCGAGGCCCAGCAATCCGCCGGTCCGGCGCCGGGCGGGCGCAGCGGCGGTCCGCGGCACGCCGCGCCGTCCTTCGCCGCCGGCTTCGTCGACCCCGACGAGATGACGCTGCCGACCAGGATCGGCGGCCATTCGCACGTCAATCCGCAGTTTAGGGCACCTCGACACGCCAATCGTGTGTAGCGTTGGCACGTTAGACACAATGGCGGTCCTCTAGACTCGTCACGCGAGCAAGGGGTTAGCCTGCCCGTATCACATTAATTTCTTGCGAAAGTTGAAGAGGCAACGTGGACGAGATCCTGGCAAGGGCAGGAATCTTCCAAGGGGTTGAGCCCAGCGCAGTCACCGCACTGACCAAGCAGCTCCAACCCGTCGACTTCCCCCGCGGACACACCGTCTTCGCCGAAGGGGAACCGGGGGATCGGCTGTACATCATCGTCTCGGGCAAGGTGAAGATCGGTCGCCGCTCGCCCGACGGGCGGGAAAACCTGCTGACGATCATGGGCCCCTCGGACATGTTCGGTGAGCTGTCGATCTTCGACCCGGGCCCGCGGACGTCCAGCGCCACCACCATCACCGAGGTGCGCGCGGTGTCGATGGACCGCGACGCGCTGCGTGCGTGGATCGCCGACCGCCCCGAGATCGCCGAACAGCTGTTGCGGGTGCTGGCCCGCCGGTTGCGCCGCACCAACAACAACCTGGCCGACCTCATCTTCACCGACGTGCCCGGCCGGGTGGCCAAGCAGCTGCTGCAGCTCGCGCAGCGCTTCGGCACCCAGGAGGGCGGCGCCATGCGGGTCACCCACGACCTGACCCAGGAAGAGATCGCGCAGCTGGTCGGGGCGTCGCGGGAGACGGTGAACAAGGCGCTGGCCGATTTCGCCCACCGCGGCTGGATCCGGCTGGAGGGCAAGAGCGTGCTGATCTCGGACTCCGAGCGGCTGGCGCGGCGAGCGAGGTAAGCGCGGGCGAAGCCCGGGCGCAACCGAGCGACCGGACCGTTTAGCTTCGCCACATCAGCCTCAGCTGCACCGCCGCGTCACCCATCAGGTGACTTCGACATCCGCTAGCGGCGGCGCTAGCGGAACTCTGACGCACTCCGTCCCTTCGGGGCCGGGACCCATGGGGCCGGAGTGACTCACGCCAAGGCGGTTACGCCGATGGCTCCGAGCGCAGGTAATTCAACTGCACCTGCACCGACCACTCGGCGGCGTCCCACAGCTTCTCATCGACATCGACGTAGACATGTTCGACGATCCGGCGGGCACTGACGTCCTCGCCCAGCTCCCGCACCGCCGATCGCACCTGGTCCAGCCGCTCCCGCCGGTGTTCCAGGTAGCCCTGCGCGACGCTTTCCAGGTCGATCAGGTCCGGGCCGTGGCCGGGCAGCACCGCCCGCCGGCCCAGGCCGCGCAGCCGCCGCAGCGATTCCAGGTAGTCCGTCAGGCTGCCGTCCTCCTTGTCGAGGACGGTGGTGCCGCGGCCCAGCACGGTGTCGGCGGTCAGCACGGCGTCGTCGAGCAGGAAGCACAGCGAATCGGCGGTGTGCCCGGGCGTGGCCATCACCTTGATCCTCAGCCCGGCCGCGTCGATCACCTCGCCGTCGGTGAGCTCACCGCCCAGGCCGCGCAGAAAGCCGCTGCCCGCCGAGCGCACGGTGGCGCCGGTGCGCTCGACCAGCTTGTCGATGCCGTCGGTGTGGTCGCCGTGCCGGTGGCTGATCAGCACCAGCGCGATGCGGCCCAGCGCGGCGATCCGCGCGATGTGCTCGTCGTCGTCCGGCCCGGGGTCCACGATCACCAGCTCGTCGCTGCCCGGCCCGCGCAGCACCCAGGTGTTGGTGCCCTCCAGCGTCAGCAAACCGGGATTGTCGGCCAGCAGCACGGAGGCCGTGTCGGTGACCGCCCGCAACCTGCCGTACGCGGGATGGGTCGGCGACTCGGCAACCTCGGTCACGGCCGCGCGCCGACCTCCACGATCAGCTCCACTTCCACCGGCGCATCCAGCGGCAGCTCACCGACCCCGACCGCCGAGCGCGCATGCGCGCCGTGTTCGCCGAACACCTCGGCGAGCAGGTCAGAGGCGCCGTTGACGACGCTGGGCTGGCCGTTGAACCCGGGTGCGGAGGCGACGAACCCGACGACTTTGACCACCCGGGTCACCGCGTCGATGCCCACCAGCGCGTCGACCGCGGCCAGCGCGTTGAGCGCGCAGATCCGCGCCAGCGCGCGGCCCTCGTCCGGGGTGATGTGGGCGCCCACCTTGCCGGTGGCGGCCAGCTTGCCGTCCTGCATCGGCAGCTGGCCGGCGGTGTAGACCAGGTTGCCGGTGCGCACCGCGGGGACGTAGGAGGCCAGCGGCGCAACCACTTCCGGCAGCGTCAGACCGAGCTCGGCGAGCCGGGCCTTCCAGGACGGTGCAGCGCTCATCTACTTGGGGCGCTTGAGGTAGGCGACGTGCTGCTCGCCGGTGGGGCCGGGCAGCACGGACACCAGCTCCCAGCCGTCGGCACCCCACTGGTCGAGGATCTGCTTGGTGGCGTGCGTCAGCAGTGGGACGGTGGCGTATTCCCATGCGGTCGGTTGGCTCATCCCGCGAGCTTATCGGTCGCAGGTGAACCGCTCCGGCCAGGCCAATGCCCGGTCGGGCTAGCATGCGATGGTGGCAACCACATCGAGCGGCGGAGCTGCCGTCGGCTGGCCGGCGCGCATGACCAAGGCCCGCTTGCATTTCGTGACGGGCAAGGGCGGTACCGGCAAATCGACCATCGCGGCCGCGCTGGCGCTGACGCTGGCAGCCGGGGGCCGCAAGGTGCTGCTCGTGGAAGTCGAAGGCCGCCAAGGCATTGCGCAGCTCTTCGATGTTCCGCCGCTGCCCTATCAAGAGGTGAAGATCGCGACCGCCGAGCGGGGCGGCCAGGTCAACGCGCTGGCCATCGACATCGAGGCCGCGTTCCTGGAATACCTCGACATGTTCTACAACCTGGGCATCGCGGGCCGGGCCATGCGCCGCATCGGCGCCATCGAGTTCGCCACCACGATCGCGCCCGGCCTGCGCGACGTGCTGCTCACCGGCAAGATCAAAGAGACGGTGATCCGCGTCGACAAGAACCGGCTGCCGGTGTACGACGCGATCGTCGTCGACGCCCCGCCGACCGGGCGGATCGCCCGCTTCCTCGACGTCACCAAGGCGGTGTCCGATCTGGCCAAGGGCGGTCCGGTGCACTCGCAGGCCGACGGCGTGGTCAGGCTGTTGCACTCCGAGCAGACGGCTATCCACCTGGTCACCCTGCTGGAGGCGCTGCCCGTCCAGGAGACGTTGGAAGCCATCGAGGAACTCGCCGAGATGCAGCTGCCCATCGGCAGCGTGATCGTCAACCGCAACATTCCCGCCTACCTGCAGCCCGCCGATCTTGCGAAGGCCGCCGAGGGCGACATCGACGCCGACGCGGTGCGGGCTGGGCTGCAAAAAGCCGGAATCACGTTGGACGACAAAGACTTCGCCGGCCTGCTGACGGAGACCATCGAGCATGCGACGGTGATCGCCACCCGCGCCGAGATCGCACAGCAGCTCGACGCGTTGCACGTGGCCCGACTGGAACTCCCGGCGATCTCCGACGGCGTCGACCTGGGCAGCCTCTACGAGCTATCGGAATCGCTTGCCCAGCAAGGAGTTCGATGAGTACCACACCCAAACAGCTTGATATGGCGGCTATCCTGGCCGACACCACCAACCGGGTGGTGGTGTGCTGCGGCGCGGGTGGGGTGGGTAAGACCACCACCGCGGCCGCCATCGCGCTGCGCGCCGCCGAATACGGGCGCAATGTCTGCGTTTTGACGATCGACCCGGCCAAGCGGCTGGCCCAGGCGTTGGGCGTGAACGACCTCGGCAACACGCCGCAACGAGTGCCGCTGGCCGCCGAGGTTCCCGGCGAGCTGCACGCGATGATGCTCGACATGCGGCGGACCTTCGACGAGATGGTGGTCCAGTACTCCGGACCCGGTCGCGCACAAGCGATTCTGGACAACCAGTTCTATCAGACCGTCGCCAGCTCACTCGCCGGCACGCAGGAGTACATGGCGATGGAGAAGCTGGGGCAGCTGCTGGCCGAGGATCGCTGGGATCTGGTGGTGGTGGACACGCCGCCGTCGCGCAACGCGCTGGACTTCCTGGACGCCCCGAAACGGCTGGGCAGCTTCATGGACAGCCGGCTGTGGCGGCTGCTGCTGGCGCCGGGCCGCGGAATCGGCCGATTGGTCACCGGCGCAATGGGTTTGGCGATGAAGGCGATGTCGACGATCCTGGGCTCACAGATGCTCGCCGACGCCGCGGCGTTCGTGCAGTCGCTGGACGCCACCTTCGGTGGCTTCCGGGAAAAGGCCGACCGCACCTACGCGCTGCTGAAACGGCGGGGCACCCAGTTCGTGGTGGTGTCGGCGGCCGAGCCCGACGCGCTGCGCGAGGCGTCCTTCTTCGTCGACCGGCTGTCCCAGGAAGGGATGCCGCTGGCCGGGCTGGTGCTCAACCGCACCCATCCGCCGCTGTGCTCGCTGCCCGCAGAGCGGGCTATCGACGGCACCGAGATGCTCGAGCACGACGGCGACCCCGAAACCACCTCGCTGGCCGCGGCCGTGCTGAGGATTCACGCCGATCGGGCGCAGACCGCCAAGCGGGAAATCCGATTGCTGTCCCGCTTCACCGGCGCCAACCCGCACGTGCCGGTGATCGGCGTTCCCTCACTGCCGTTTGATGTTTCGGACTTGGAAGCGCTGCGCGCGCTGGCCGACCAGATCACGTCGAACCGGGCAACCGCCCGCTGAACGGCCCGGGATCGGGCGTAACAGTACCGTAATCACGAACAGCGGGCGGTCGGCGGCGCCGGTCACCCGGCGCTGCGGTTTCTCCTCTTGTCGAAGAAGTCCGCCCAGGACACCACCTCGGGGTGCTGCTTGAGCAGCGCACGGCGCTGCCGCTCGGTCATGCCGCCCCAGACCCCGAACTCGACCCGGTTGTCCAGCGCGTCCGCCCCGCATTCCTGCATGACGGGGCAGTGCCGGCAGATCACTGCGGCCTTGCGCTGGGCGGCACCGCGCACAAACAGTTCATCCGGATCGGTGGTCCGGCACAGTGCCTTCGAGACCCAGGCGATGCGCTCCTCGGCATCGACACTGCGAAGTACCCCTTGAGCGGCTGCAATGTTTGTCCTACGCGCCGCCGGCCGTGTTGGTGACACGAACTGTTCCCTTCCCTACCGGTCGCCCGTCGCGACCGCCCTCCTGGGGTGCAGATCCAACCCTTGCGATCTACGCCACACTGTGTGCTTCGGTGTTACCTGAATCTCACCGTGTGTCTAAGTTAGGTGGTCAGCTGCCAATTGCGCAACAGTCCGATAACGCTTTTTTTGGGACGGGCGTCCCGTCTCGCTCCGAAGGATAGGCGAAGAAGTGATCTTGCACACCATGTTCGATCCGGATCGCTGACGCAACTGCAAATTTTCGTGCTGCTCAGCGCCCGCGCCGCCGGCCCCCCGATCGGCCCGATTAATCGGTGAACTTGCAGCGTGGCGGCGTGACTGCGGGCCGCTACTGTAGTAGCCATGTCAGACCGCCCCCCGGCCGCGCTCACGGTTTTGAAGCTCGCGGGGTTCTGTTTGTTGGCCAGTGTGGTGGCCACCGCGCTGCTGTTTCCCGTCGCCGGCGGAATAGGACTGGTGTCCAACCGCGCCTCGGAAGTGGTCGCCAACGGCTCGGCGCAGCTGCTCGAGGGCGAGGTGCCGGCGGTGTCGACGATGGTCGACGCCAAGGGCAACACCATCGCCTGGCTGTATTCGCAGCGCCGCTTCGAGGTGCCCAGCGACAAGATCGCCAACACGATGAAGCTGGCGATCGTGTCCATCGAGGACAAGCGGTTCGCCGACCACAATGGGGTGGACTGGAAAGGCACCCTGACCGGGTTGGCCGGCTACGCCCGCGGCGACGTCGACACCCGCGGCGGGTCCACCATCGAGCAGCAGTACATCAAGAACTACCAGCTGCTGGTGACCGCGAAGACCGACGCCGAGAAGCGGGCGGCGGTGGAGACCACCCCGGCCCGCAAGCTGCGCGAGATCCGGATGGCGCTGACCCTGGACAAGACCTTCACCAAGCCCGAGATCCTGACCCGGTACCTGAACCTGGTGTCGTTCGGCAACAACTCGTTCGGCGTGCAGGACGCCGCCCAGACCTACTTCGGCATCAACGCCTCCGACCTGAACTGGCAGCAGGCGGCGCTGCTGGCGGGCATGGTGCAGTCGACCAGCGCGCTCAACCCCTACACCAACCCCGAAGGCGCGCTGGCCCGCCGAAACCTGGTGCTGGACACCATGATCGAGAACATCCCGCAGGAGGCCGACGCGCTGCGCGCCGCCAAGGCCGCGCCGCTGGGCATCCTGCCGCAGCCCAACGAGCTGCCCCGCGGCTGCATCGCGGCCGGTGACCGGGCGTACTTCTGCGACTACGTGCAGGAGTACCTGTCCCGCGCCGGGATCAGCAAGGAGCAGGTGGCCCGGGGCGGCTATCTGATCAAGACGACGCTGGACCCCGACGTGCAGATCCCGGTCAAGGCGGCCATCGACAAGTTCGCCAGCCCGACGCTGCCCGGCATCTCGAGCGTGATGAGCGTGATCCAGCCCGGCAAGACGTCGCACAAGGTGATGGCGATGGCCAGCAACCGCACCTACGGCCTGGACGTCGACGCCGGGCAGACCATGCGCCCGCAGCCGTTCTCGCTGGTCGGCGACGGCGCGGGATCGGTGTTCAAGATCTTCACCACGGCCGCGGCGCTGGACATGGGCATGGGCATCAACGCCACGCTGGAGGTGCCGGGCCGGTTCCAGGCCAAGGGCATGGGGAGCGGCGGCGCGAAGGGCTGCCCGAAGGACACCTGGTGCGTGGTCAACGCCGGCAACTACAAGGGCTCGATGAACGTCACCGAGGCGCTGGCCACCTCGCCCAACACCGCGTTCGCGAAACTGATCCAGCAGGTCGGGGTGACGCGCACGGTGGACATGGCGATCAAGCTGGGGTTGCGCTCCTACGCCGACCCCGGCACCGCCCGCGACTACAACCCGGACAGCAACGAGAGCCTGGCCGACTTCGTCAAACGCCAGAACATCGGCTCGTTCACGCTGGGCCCGATCGAGGTGAACGCGCTGGAGCTGTCCAACGTCGCGGCCACGCTGGCCTCCGGCGGCACCTGGTGCCCGCCCAATCCGATCGACAAGCTGATCGACCGCAAGGGCAACGAGGTGGCGGTGACCACCGAGACCTGCGATCAGGTGGTGCCCGAGGGCCTGGCCAACACCATGGCCAACGCGATGAGCAAGGACGCGGTGGGCGGCGGCACGGCGGCCGGTTCGGCCGGCGCGGCGGGCTGGGACCTGCCCATGTCCGGCAAGACGGGCACCACCGAAGCCCACCGGTCGTCGGGCTTCGTCGGCTTCACCAACCACTACGCGGCGGCCAACTACATCTACGACGACTCGCCGAATCCGACGGACCTGTGTTCGGCCCCGCTGCGCCACTGCGGCGAGGGCGACCTGTACGGCGGTAACGAGCCGGCCCGCACCTGGTTCACCGCGATGAAGCCGATCGCCACCAATTTCGGTCCGGTGCAGTTGCCGCCCACCGACCCCCGCTACGTGGACGGCGCGCCGGGGTCGCGGGTGCCCAGCGTGGCGGGCCTGGACATCGACGCGGCGCGGCAGCGCATCAAGGAGGCGGGTTTCCAGGTCGCCGACCAGAACAACTTCGTCAACAGCAGCGCCAAGCAGGGCGAGGTGGTCGGCACGACACCGAGCGGCGCGACGATTCCCGGGTCGATCATCACCATTCAGGTCAGCAACGGCATCCCGCCGGCCCCGCCGCCACCGCCGGAGGGCGCGCCCCCGCCGGTCGGTTCGCAGGTGGTCGAGATTCCGGGGCTGCCGCCGATCACCATTCCGCTGCTGGCGCCACCGCCGCCGGCGCCCGGGCAGCCGCCGCCGTAACGGGCCATGACGCGCGGGTTACGCGGCCAGTCGGCGACCGGCAGTAGGCTGCGATTCATGGCTGATGCTCACGTCTCGATTGCCCGGCGCCGCTCCGGGCCGCCTCGCGGCCGGCGCCGAGCCCTGCCCATCCTGTTGCGTACCGGCGCGGCGGCGCTCGGTTCGACGGTCGCCGGCCTGGGGTACGCCGCGATCATCGAGCGCAACGCGTTCGTGCTGCGCGAGATCACCATGCCCGTGTTGAGTCCGGGCTCGACACCGCTGCGGGTGCTGCACATCAGCGACCTGCACATGACGCCCGGCCAGCGCCGCAAGCAGGCGTGGCTGCGCGAGTTGGCCGGCTGGGAACCGGATCTGGTGGTCAACACCGGCGACAACCTGGCCCACCCGAAGGCGGTGCCGGCCGTCATCCAGGCGCTGGGGGATCTGCTGTCGCGGCCGGGCGTCTTCGTGTTCGGCAGCAACGACTACTTCGGCCCGCACCTGAAGAACCCGATGAACTACGTGACCAATCCGTCGCACCGGGTCCGCGGCGAGCCGCTGCCCTGGCAGGACCTGCGGGCCGCGTTCACCGAGCGCGGCTGGCTCGACCTCACCCACACCCGGCGCGAGTTCGAGGTGGCGGGCCTGCACGTCGCGGCCGCGGGCGTGGGCGACCCGCACATCGACCGGGACCGCTACGACACCATCGCGGGGCCGGCCAGCCCGGCGGCCAACCTGCGGCTGGCGCTGACGCATTCGCCGGAGCCGCGGGTGCTGGACCGGTTCGCCGCCGACGGCTACCAACTGGTGATGGCCGGGCACACCCACGGCGGCCAGGTGTGCCTGCCGTTCTACGGGGCGCTGGTGACCAACTGCGGGCTGGACCGCTCGCGCGCGAAGGGGCCGTCCCGCTGGGGCGCGCACATGCAGCTGCACGTCTCCGCGGGCATGGGCACCTCGCCGTACGCGCCGGTGCGGTTCTGCTGCCGGCCGGAGGCCACCCTGCTGACGCTGATCGCCACCCCGATGGGCGACCGCGACGCGGTCAGCGACCTGAGCCGTTCGCAGCCAACAGCTTCGGTGCGGTGACGCGGACCCGGATCGCGGTCCGCAACCTGCCACGCGACTGGACGGACAACGCGATCCGGCTGATCCAGGCCGATGCGCGGCGCAGCGCCGACACCCATCTGCTGCGCTACCCGCTGCCGTCGGCCTGGGCCGGCGACGCCGACGTCGCGCTGTACCTCAAGGACGAGACGACGCACGTCACCGGCAGCCTCAAGCACCGGCTGGCGCGCTCGCTGTTCCTGTACGCGCTGTGCAACGGCTGGATCGGCGAGGGCACCACGGTGGTCGAGGCGTCGTCGGGGTCGACGGCGGTGTCCGAGGCCTACTTCGCGGCCCTGCTGGGGCTGCCGTTCGTCGCCGTGATGCCGGAGTCGACCAGCGCGGCCAAGGTGGCGCTGATCGAATCACAAGGCGGCCGTTGCCATTTCGTCGCGGATTCCAGCCAGGTGTACGCCGAGGCCGAGCGGGTGGCCCGGCAGACCGGCGGGCACTACCTGGACCAGTTCACCAACGCCGAGCGGGCCACCGACTGGCGCGGCAACAACAACATCGCCGAGTCGATCTTCGAGCAGATGCGCGACGAGAAGCACCCCGTGCCGGCCTGGATCGTGGTCGGCGCGGGCACCGGCGGGACGAGCGCGACCATCGGCCGCTACATCCGCTACCGGCGGTACGCCACCCGGCTGTGCGTCGTCGACCCGGAGCACTCGGCGTTCTTCGCGGCCTACGCCGAAGGCCGGGACGACGTGGTGGCGTCCCGGTCGTCGCGGATCGAGGGCATCGGCCGGCCGCGGGTCGAGCCGTCGTTTCTGCCCGGCGTGGTCGACCGCATGGTCGCCGTGCCGGACGCGGCCTCGGTCGCCGCCGCCCGCCACGTCAGCGCCGTGCTGGGCCGGCGGGTGGGGCCCTCGACGGGGACCAACGTGTGGGGGGCGTTCGGCCTGCTGGCCGAGCTGGTGTCGCAGGGCCGCGGCGGTTCGGTGGTCACGCTGCTTGCCGACAGCGGCGACCGGTACGCCGACACCTACTTCGACGACGAGTGGGTGGCGGCGCAGGGGCTGGATCCGGCCGGACCGGCCGCGGCGCTGGCCGAATTCGAGCGCAGCTGCGCGTGGCAGTGACCCGGCATACCGCGGTTTGGCCAGCCGCCAGCCCGGTGCGATAGGCTGTCGGAGCTTCAAGCGGGGTGTGGCGCAGCTTGGTAGCGCGCTTCGTTCGGGACGAAGAGGCCGTGGGTTCAAATCCCGCCACCCCGACTCGTGTGATTCAAGGGTCAGCTGGGCGGTTCGACCGACCGTCCGAGGAAGGCCATCAGCCTGGCGGTCGCCGAGGAATTCTCCGGCGCGGGTTGGGCCGGCCCGAAAGCCCCCGGCCGGCGCAGCATCTCCTCCGGCAGCGACTCGACGAGGCCCTGGCACAGCGCGAGCAGGTCGGGCGGCAGCTCGACCTGTCGGCCGAGGCAGCGGTGGATGTCCCAGCTGTGCAGGGCCAGGTCGCACACCGGAAAGATCAGCGCCCGGCGCAGCGGGACCTCACCCTGCGGGGACGTCCGCGGCGCATCGAGGTCCGCCGCCGGCAGGGCGGCGCGCAGTCGGTCCGCCAGCTCACGCAGATATCGCACCGGATCGTCACGCAGCCACTCCGACGGCCGGGACGGGCCCTGCCAGATCTGTTCGCCCGCCACGAGCGCGACGATCTTGGCCGCGCTCCCGGTCGCATGCCCCACCAGATCACGCACGCTCCACCCCGCGAGGTTGGACGGGCGCTCCCAACCCGCCGGCGGGACCTGCCGCACGGAGTCGATGAGCAGCCCGATAGCCTTGTCGGCCATCAGATCAATGCGTTCGGTCATGAGGCGCAGCGTAGGCGCCGGCACCGACAGCATCGCCGCGAATCGCGCTGCGGGTATCCCCCGCAAACTCCCGAAACCCTGGCGATATAGTGGATCTCACCGTAATGCTGAGCAAACAGCATTGACATTCGTCGCCGTCAAACACTGCACGTGATTGCCTCGCGGGACCGCAGGCTGCTCAAAACGGCACGGGTATTGCCTGCCACCGGTCTCGAACTCATGAGGGCGACACTCAGTGACCAATTTTGACGATCTCACCCTGCTGAACGACGTTCTGCGCGCCATCTACTCGGCGGACACCGCGGATTTTCCGCAGGTGCTCGACGACCTGACCGCCGCGTCGGCCCGGTGGGTGCCGGGCGCCCAGGAGGCCGGGATCACGGTGACCAGCCGGCAGAACGAGGTGAGCACGCCCTCGGTCACCGACGATTGCGCCCGGCTGCTCGACGAGTTCCAGCAACGGTATCTGGAAGGGCCCTGCCTGCATGCCGCCTGGACCCGCAAGGTCGTGGTGGTCGACGACCTGCGGACCGACTCACGCTGGCCCAAGTACCAGGCCGACGCGCTGGCGCGCACCCCGATCCGCAGCATCCTGTCGCTGCCGATGTACGCCGGCGAGCTGAGCATGGGGGCGCTGAACTTTTACGCCGAACGCCCGCACGCCTTCTCGGACGACTCCCGCCGGATGGCCGCCCTGTTCGCCACGCTGGGCTCGCTGGCGTGGAGCAACGTGGTGCGAACCCAGCAGTTCAAGGAGGCACTGAGCACCCGCGACATGATCGGACAGGCCAAGGGCATCCTGATGGAACGCTACGAGCTCGACGACGAAACCGCGTTCAACACGCTGATCAAACTCTCGCAGAGCATGAACACCCCGCTGCGCGACATCGCCCGCCGCGTCATCGACGACACCACCCAACGATGAGGCGGCCCGGGTGCCTGAAATCGCGTAAGTCTTTGTGGCGCAACGGCGTTCACGACACCCGCGGACCCCGCACCGGGATGGGTGCGACCCGCGTCCAGCTGCGCAGCTGGGTCCGCCCCACCAGCCGGCAGCGGTGGGTGATCGCCAACCGGCGGGCCGCCTTGGTGAACGTCTGATTGGTCACCACCACCGTGCGGTCGCAGCCGTGCTGGCGTGCCCCGGCGACGACCTGTTGCACGGCGGCCACCCCGACGGCCTTCGCCAGCCTTTTGCATTGGACCGCCATGCGGACGCCGTCCTTCTTGGCGATGAGGTCCACCCCGAAGTCGCCCGTGCCCGCCGTCGGGGTGACGACGTAGCCGGCGACGCGCAGCTGGGCCGCGACGAAGTCCTCGAACTCCGCGCCGGACATCCGGTCGATGGCACGCAACCCCGCGCGGGCGTGTTTGACGTCACGGCGGCGGTGGGCGTCGGCCCGCAACCGGTCCCGCTGCAGGGAAAGCCACCACAGCGCGCCGACCGCCGCGGCCAGGCCGGCCAGCCCGGCCGCACAACCCGCGGGCAGGCTGCCGGTGGTGTGTTGGGTGAAATACCAAGGCACGCCCAGCCCCAACAGGAGCAGCGCCCCGAGTGCCTTGTCCATGACCCCTCAACGTCTACGCGGCCGGCTTTGCCCGAAAACGTAGCGCAACCGTGTGACAAATCGGCGCAGCCGCCCGGGGCGGGCACGGCGGGCCGCCGCGCGTTACGCGCAGTCGGCGCAGACCGGCAGCCCTGCGGCGGAGCGCCGCAACCGGCTGCGGTGCTGCACCAAAAAGCAACTCGAGCAGGTGAACTCGTCGGCGCGCTGCGGGATCACGGTCACCGACAGCTCTTCGCCGGACAGGTCGGCGCCGGGGAGTTCGAAGAAGTGGACGTCGTCGGGGTCGTCGTCGACGACGGTGGTGCCGGCCCCGTGCAGGGCGGGTGCCAGCTCGCGCAGCGAGGACTTGTCCGGGGTGTCGTTGTCGGATACGCGGCGTGCGTCGTAGTCAGTGGTGGTCGCCATCGGAGTTCCTTCCTGCTCGGAACGGGTTGACGCACTTTCGCTGTCCTCACCCGTGGCGCAGGCAGTACCCCGTCCGCGCACGCCTTACACCGATTCGGCGCAGAAATTTCACCCGGCGCCGCTCAGCTGCTGGGCGGCGGTGGCGGCCGGTCGGAATGCGCGGCGTGCCAGCGCAGTTCGGCGTCGCGCACCTTGCGGTGGGTGCGCAGCAGCCAGCCCGCGCTCACCGCGCCCACCACCGCGGCCACGATCAGGGCGATGGCGCCGCCGGTCAGGTGTCCGGCCGCCACGGCGAACACGCCGACGGTCATGGCGACGACCGCCACCGCCGAACCGGCCAATCCGGGCACATTGGCGCCGTAGGTGAAGGTTTCGCCGGCGTGCTGGCGGAAGGTGCGCGCGTGATCGACTGGGTCGCTGTTGCGGTGGTCCAACGTCATTCCTCGTCGAGAATCATTGTGTGCCAGCGGTATTCGCGTGGCACAGCGGCACTCGGGGCATCAGGGCGGATCTCCGCAGTGCGTACCCGCCGTCCGGGGAGCTAAACGCCGGCGTGTCAGCCGGGCCCGTGCCGGGTATGCCGGATGCATGACACCGCGGAGCCTGCGCTGAGCGCCGGGGCGGGTGCCGTCCTGTTCGACGTGGACGGAAGCCTGGTGGACTCCAACTACCTGCACGTGCACAGCTGGCAGCGCGCGTTCGACGACGAGGACATCGCCGTCGCGTCCTGGCAAATCCACCGCTGCATCGGCATGGACGGCAGCACCCTGGTGCGGACGCTGTCCGGCGACGCGCCCGACGACGTCGGGGAGCGGCTGCGCGACAGGCACAGCCGCTACTACCGGGAGCTGACGCCGCTGCTCAAGCCGCTACCGGGGGCGCGGGCCCTGCTGCGCCGGGTCGCCGACCTGGGACTGCAGGTGGTGCTGGCCAGCTCGGCGCCCGAGGACGAACTGGAGATCCTGCGCAAGGTGCTCGACTGCGACGACGTCATCGCCGCGACCACGTCGTCCCGCGATGTCGACACCGCCAAACCCGAGCCGGGCATCGTGCGGGTCGCCCTGGACCGCGCCGGGGCGCGCGCCGAGGAGGCCGTCTTCGTCGGCGACGCCGTCTGGGACGCGCACGCCGCGCGGGGCGCCGGGCTGGCGTGCATCGGGCTGTGCAGCGGCGGCATCGCCCGCGACGAGCTGCGGGCGGCCGGCGCCGACCCGGTCTTCGCCGACCCGCAGGACCTGCTCGATCACCTCAAGTCCACCCGGATCGCCGCGCTGGCGCGCTGCGGCTGAGCCCCCGCCGTCACATGCCGCGGGTGCGCAGCAGCAGCGGCAGCACGAACCAGAACAGCACGAACAGCGGCAGCGCACACGCCCCGGCGACCAGGCCCACGTTCCGCCCGGCCACCGCGGCGAAGATGATGGTGGTCACGCCGATCAGCGCCAGGCCGAGCGCGCCCAGCCCGGCGTAGGCGCATCGGTGCGCCGCCGAGACCAGCACCTGCAGCCGGTGGCGGCGGAACAGGATCCGGTGCATGGCCACCGGCGCGATCAGCAACACGGTCGCGCACACCGAGAACACCACGGTGGCCAGGTAGGCGACCCGCATCGGCGGGCCCAGCACGTCGAAACGCTGCTGGAACGGCAGCGTCAGCAAAAAGCCGGTCAGCAGCTGCACCCCGGTCTGGACCACCCGCAGCTCCTGCAGCAGGCTGTTCCAATTGCGGTCCAGCCGTTGCACTTCGGTCTCGCCGCGTTCGCGGCGGTCCCACCGCTGGTCTTCCTGCGGATCGTCGACATCTCCGCCAGACACGTTGTCAGCCAACCGAATCCATAGCAGCCAACCGACGCCGGGGGGTCAGCCGTTGAGTTTGCCGTCCCGCACCGCGGTCAACGCGTCGTCGAGCGTCGGATACAGCGGGAAGGTCTTGTCCAGGCCGGTCAAGTGGATCGGCCTGCGGGTGGCCGGGCCGCGGGCGACCACGCCGAACCCGGTTTCCTTGCCCAGCTTCTCGTAGGTGGCGGCCAGGATCTTCAGCCCGACCGAGCCCAGGAACTCCACCGCGGACAGGTCGATGACCAGCGCCGGGGGGCTGTCCGCGACGACCGCGCCGATGGCCTGTTCCAGGGCCGGAGCCGTGACCAAATCGATTTCTCCGCTGACGCTGACCACGGAAACCCCGTCGTGGTCCTCAACCAACGTGGTAATCGAATCAGGAGCTGACAATGGCAATCCTTTGTCCCGGGACCGTGGCGTGGTTCAACCCTAGCCTGGATTGGCGAACTGCGAGAAGAATATGCCCTCTACACGTGCCCCGCGACAAGCCAGGCTAGTCTCGCAAAAGGCAACTGCGCACCGTGGGGCGCGACTCGGCTCGGAAGGCCTTGGGCGGCCATATGTCAGATTCGCCGTCGGATTTCAACAGTACCGGCACCGCAGCGCAGACCGTCGGTATCTCCAGCGAGGGGCTGCTCCCGCAGCTGGTTCAACACCTGCGGCAGAATCGGACCATCCTGCGCGAGGAGTGGGCCCGCCGCATCACCGAGGCCGAGTTGCTCACCGCGATGACGCCCGAGGAGCTCTTCTCCGAGGCGACGGCCGTCTACGACAACTACGTCGAGGTGCTCGAGACCGGTAGCGTCGAGGCGCTGCAGGCTTATGCGCGCGACCTGTCCGAACGCATCATCCCGCGGGGCGTGGAGACCGACGAGGTGGTCGGGATCGTGCTGCTGCTGCGCGACGTGCTGGCCCGCTCGCTGTTCGAGAAGTACCAGACCGAGTTCGAGATGCTGAACCGGGTGCTCGACGCCTACGAGCCGGCGGCCAACCGGATCGCCAACACCGTGGCCGTGTCGTTCGTGCAGGAACGCGAGCGCATCATCCGCCAGCAGCAGGAGGCGATCCGCGAGCTGTCCACGCCGGTGCTGCAGGTGCGCGAGCAGCTGCTGATTCTGCCGATCATCGGCGTGCTGGATTCGCAGCGCGCCCGCCAGGTCACCGAACAGCTGTTGCGGGCCATCCGCGCCAACCGGGCCAAGGTGGTGGTCATCGACATCACCGGTGTGCCGACGATCGACTCCACGGTGGCCAACCACCTGGTGCAGACGGTGGACGCATCGGGGCTGATGGGCGCCAGCGTGATCATCACCGGCCTGTCCTCGGAGATCGCGCTGACGCTGGTGACGATCGGTCTGGATCTGTCCAAGATGAACGCCGTCGGTGACCTGCAGGGCGGCATCGAGGAGGCCGAGCGGCTCCTGGGCTACGAGGTGACTCGTACCGGCGAGCAAACCGGGTGACGGTTAGGAACCCGAGCGCCCCATGCCCGTACCGATCCTGAAACAGGGTGCGATCCTCATCGCCTCGGTGCAGGCGGCGCTGTCCGACTCCGACGCCGAACGGCTGCGCTATGACCTGATGGAGCGGGTCAGCCGGTTCCGCGCGCAGGGCATCATCGTCGACGTCACCGCCATCGACGTGATGGATTCGTTCGCGGCCCGGTCGCTGCGCACCATCGCGCACATGACCCGGCTGCGCGGCGCGGACACGGTGATCGTCGGGCTGCAGCCCGAGGTCGCCTTCGCGATGGTCCAGCTGGGCCTGGCCTTCGACGACATGAACACCGCGCTGGACCTGGAAGAGGGCATCGCGCTACTGAATCGCCAACTGGCGCAACGGAAACCGACGATCGGGCGCGACGGTGGCGGCTGATATCGTCGTCGCCATCGACAACCCGGACGACATCGTCGAAGCCCGCAAAGCCGGACACCAGCTCGCACTTGACTTAGGATTCTCCCTGACCGACGTCACGATGATCGCCACGGCGATCTCCGAAATCGCCCGCAACATCACCAGTTACGCCGGCCGCGGCGCCGTCCGGGTCGCCGTCGCCGACCGGGAAGGCCGCAAGGCGCTGGTGGTGCGCGCCGAGGACGAGGGTCCCGGCATCGCCGACATCGAACGCGCGATGGAGGACGGCTACTCGACGGGCCGCGGGCTGGGCATGGGCCTGCCGGGCGCCCGCCGCCTGATGGACCGGCTGGTGGTCGAGTCCACCCTGGGCCAGGGAACGGTCATCGAAATGTGGAAATGGGTCCCCCCTCGTGCGTGACAGCGGCCGGTTCGGACCCATCGAATGGGCAAGGGCCGGAAGGCCTTTGCCCAGCGAATACACCTCGGGCGACCGCGGTATCGCCGTCGACATCGACGGCGAGGCGGCGCTGTTCGCACTGGTGGACGGTCTCGGTCACGGGCCGCCCGCGGCGGAAGCCGCGCTGCGCGCCGTCGACACGGTGACCGCCGCGGGCGCCGAACCCATCGAAGTCTTGATCCAGCTCTGCCATCGCGCGTTGGAAGGCACCCGGGGCGTGGCAATGACGTTGGCGCGGATCGACTTTGCGGCCAACACGCTGACCTGGGCCGGGGTCGGCAACGTCACCGCGCATCTGGTGGCCAAGGCGCCCACCGGCACCGAAGTCCGGTCCAGCGCACGCCTGGCCGGGGGCATCGTCGGCTACCGGATACCGGAAATCCGCCCAGCGCAAGTTGTTTCGATACGGCCCGGCGACCTGCTGGTGATGCGCACCGACGGGATCATCGACGACTACCTTGACCACATCGACTTCGCCGCCCCCGCCCTCGCCATCGCCGAAGGCCTGCTGGGCAAGGACGCCAAGGAGACCGACGACGCCATGGTGCTGGCCGCCCGGCACCGGGGAGCCTCGACATGAGTGATGACAACGACTTTCACGATCAGTACGCCCGTGCGCTGCGTGCCTATCTGGCGAGCCGCGACGAGGCCAGCCTGGCGGTGGGGCACGAGCTGGGCCGCCGCGCCCTGCAGGAGCAGATCAGCCTGCTCGAGATCATCGAGCAGCACGTCCGGCTGGTCTTCGAGATCTCGCAGGACGTGCGCATCGACGCGCCGATCGCGCTGGAGTTCCTGCTGCAGCTGCTGGTCCCGCTGGACGTCGCGACCCGGGGATTCATCGATGGCAACCGGCGCTATGCCGAGCAGCGGGCCCGCGCCGAGGGGCTGGCCGACCGCGACAAATTCCGCAACGCACTGGTGAATTCGTTGCAGGAAGGGTTCTTCGTCGCCGACCACGAGGGTTCGGTGATCGAGGTGAACAACGCCTTCATCGAGATCCTCGGGTTCCCCGCCGAGGGCCTGCCCTACCGGTGGCCGCACCCGTGGCTGGTCGACCCCAAGACCGCGAGCGAACAGATCGGCGTCGTGCTGCGCACCGGCAGCGCCGAGTACGAGACACCGATTCGCCATGCCGACGGGCATCTGGCCTGGGTGAAGGTGAGCATCAACGCGGTCAAGGATTCCGGCAGCGACCGCGACGCCTACGTCGGCACCATCCGCGACGTCACGGCCGAGCGCGCCTTCGCCGCCCGGGAGAGCGCGGTGCTGCGGCTGGCCACCGCGGTGGCGGTGGCCAAGAGCGTGGACGAGCTGCTGTCCATCACCCTCGACGAGTGCAGCACGGCCATCGACGTGCAGCGGGTGGTCGCGGTGTCCTGGCCCAGCGGCGACGGCGACCCGGCGGTCCAGGTGGCCGGCCGGCCGGCGGCGTCGTCGTGGCGCGAGCTGGATCCGTGGCTGCGCGACACCTTCGCCGAGGCGCGCCATCAGCTGCCGTTGACGGCGAAAACCGTTGATCACCCGGATAATCCGGGCAAATCACGGGGATTGGTCGCGGTGCTCTCCGGGGCCGGGGACCTGGCGTTGTGGCTGGAGTTGCGCACCCCGCGCTGGGTCAGCGGGGAGGACCGGCTGCTGGTCACCGTGCTGATCGGGCACCTCAGCCTGGCCCTGCAGCACGTCCGCCAGTTCGAGAACGCCCGCGAGACGTCGCTGACGTTGCAGCGCGCCATGCTGCCGCCGGTGCAGCCCCCACCCGGATTCGCGGTGCGCTACGAGCCCGCGGTGCCGCCGCTCGAGATCGGCGGCGACTGGTATGACGTGCTGCCGATCGGCGACCACCGGATCGGCATCGTCGTCGGCGACTGCGTGGGCCGCGGCCTGCCGGCCGCGGCGATCATGGGACAGCTGCGCAGTTCCGCGCGGGCGCTGCTGATCAACGGCGCCGAGCCCGCGGTGCTGCTCGATCAACTCGACTCGGCGGCGTCGCTGATCCCGAATGCCTACTGCACCACCGTTTTTCTCGCGATCCTGGACACCGAGACGGGCGTGCTGCAGTACAGCAACGCCGGGCACATGCCGGCCGTGCTGGCCGGACCGGAGCCCGGGACGACGACCCTGTTGACCGACGCCGCCTCGGTGCCGCTGGCCGTGCGCCGCGAGGACCCCCGCCCCCAGGCCACCCGGTTGCTGCCGCCCGGGTCGACCCTGATGCTGTTCACCGACGGGCTGGTGGAACGCAAGCACGAGCCGATCGACGACGGAATCGGCCGTGCGGCAGAGGTTTTGGCGCAGACGATGACGCTGCCCCTGGACACCGTCGCCGACGAGGTGCTGCGCGAGCTGGCCCCGGCCGCTGGCTACGACGACGACGTGGCGATGGTGATCTACCGGCATCAGCAGTCACCGTTGCGCATCGAAACCGCCGCCACCGCAGACCAATTGGTCCGCATCCGGCACCGGCTGGCGGACTGGCTGGGCGCCGCCGGCATCACCGGCGAGTTGGCCGCCGACATCGTGCTGGTGGTCAACGAGGCCTGCACCAACTGCGTCGAGCACGCCTACCGGGGTTTCGTCGCCGGCACCATGGTGCTCGACGCCCGCCTAGGCGAGGGCGAAGTGCACACCCGCAT
Organism: Mycobacterium avium subsp. avium; assembly: GCF_009741445.1. Lineage (NCBI taxonomy): Bacteria > Bacillati > Actinomycetota > Actinomycetes > Mycobacteriales > Mycobacteriaceae > Mycobacterium > Mycobacterium avium. The sequence continues at coordinate 88,237 of NZ_CP046507.1, forward strand.
CACCGATTACGGTTCGTGGAAGACGCCGGCGGCCAATCCGGTCAACAGCGGGCGGGGGTTGCCGCTGATGAAGGCGCTCAGCCAGGCCATGGAACTGCGGACCAGCGCCACCGGCACCGTCGCCGACATCACGTTCCGGCGGCCCGCCGAATGACCGGCTTCGATTAACCGGCTTCCGAAACGGGTAGTCACCGGCGTGACCCGCACATCGATCCCGACGCAACCCGTCCTGCCGTCCGCGCACGGGCCGCTGTCGACGGCCGTCCGCTGCGCGCTGACCGGGCCCCCGTCCGTCGACCACCTGGCGCGCATCGGGGCGTCGGTGCGTGACTCCGACCCGTACGGGCTGGATCTGCAGCTGGCCCTGGCCATGTGCTACGAGCTGCACTACCGCGGCTTCACCGGCGTCGACCCCGCATGGGAGTGGAATCCGGCGCTGCTGGCGCTGCGCGCCGAGCTGGAACGGGTGTTTTTGGCCGGTGTGCGTCGCGACGTCGGACCCATCGACCCCGACCGGACGGCGGCCGACGAGATGGACGCGATCGCGGCCGAGCCCGTCGAGGGCACCGGCCCGTCGTATCACCTGCGCGACCGCGGCAGCTGGCAGCAGATGTGCGAGTACTTCGTGCACCGCTCGCTGTATCACCTCAAGGAGGGCGACCCGCACGCCTGGGCCATCCCCCGGCTGACGGGCACCGCCAAGGCGGCGTTCGTGGCGGTCGAGTTCGACGAGTACGGCGCCGGCCAGGGCCCGCGCCTGCACCAGCAGCTGTTCGCCGATCTGCTGGCGGCCGCCGGCCTGGACACCACCTACTGGGGTTACATCGACGCGGTGCCCGCCGAGTCGCTGGCGGTGGTCAACCTCATGTCGCTGTTCGGGTTGCACCGCGCGCTGCGCGGCGCCGCGATCGGGCACTTCGCCGCCACCGAGATCACCTCCCCGCCGGGATCGGCGCGCATGGTGCGCGCCCTGCAGCGCATGCAGGCGCCGCCGGCCTGCATCACGTTCTACAGCGAGCACGTGGAAGCGGATGCGGTGCACGAGCAGGTGGTGCGCCTCGATGTGGTCGGCGATCTGGTGGCGCGCGAACCGGAGCTGCAGCGCGACGTCGTCTTCGGGATCCGCGCGCACGCGGCGGTCGAGGACCGCCTGGCGGACACGATCATGGCGTCGTGGCAGCAGGGTCGGTCGTCGTTGCGGCGGCCGCTGGACCGGCCGAGTCCTTGAGCTGGCGGCATCGGCGATGGCTGGTGTCGCACAACGGATATCGGCGGCTGCGCCGGCAGGTGCAGATCGCCACCATGAAACGGTCCGACTCGACCACCTCGCCGCCGGGCATCTCGATGCGCACCGGCCCCGAGACCAGCACCGGTCCGTTGGGCACCACCTGAACCCTGGTGGGGCTCATCGCTTTTCCGCCCGGATCACGATCAGCTCCTCTTCGCGGCGCCCGCGCGGGATCAGGCCGACGTCCTCCAGCCAGTGCGCCCGAGACAACATCACCGGACCGAACGGGATCCATTTGGAGGCAATGACTTTCGCATCCATTCCGGCCCACTTCAGGGAATCCAGCGACTGCTGCACACCGGCCAGCGCCGAGTGCACCAGCAGCAGCGATCCGCCGTCGCGCAACAGCTTCGGCGCCGACTCGCACAACGGATCCAGGACCAGCCGGCCGTCCCGGCCGGCGTTCCACGCCCACGACGGCCCGGTCACCGGGCCGAGCTCGTCCAGCACGGCGCCGGGCGGGGTGGGCACGTAGGGCGGATTGGACACCACGACGTCGAACGGCGCGCAATCCACCGCGGCGAGCCACGACCCCTCCCGGACGTCGACGTCCACCCCGGCCAGCGCGGCGTTCTCCCGGGCGCACTGCACGGCGTGCGGGCATTTGTCGAACGCCGTGACGCTGGCGCAGCCCATCTCCGCCGCGGCGATCGCGACGAACCCGCTGCCGGTGCACAGGTCCAGCACGCGCCGTCCCGGGATCAGACCGGTGCCGTGCATCACGTCCACCAGCAACCGGGAATCCTCTTGCGGCTGATAGACATTGTGGGCGGGCAACACAGCGGGCTCGGGGTAGGTGGTTGTCACTGTTGGCCTTTCGAGAACCCTTACAAGGAGCGCCGCTGATCTCACGGCTTGGCGTGGATAATGCCCGCAAACCACCGCATTCAAACGGACCAGCCGAAAAGTGTTGACGGCTAACCGGTGGTGGCGCCCGCGAATTGCGCCAGGATGGTCGAGCAGAACGCCGGCAGGTCCTTCGGCGAGCGGCTGGTGATCAGGTTGCCGTCCACCACCACCTCCTCGTCCACCACGTGGGCGCCCGCGTTGCGCAGATCGGTGCGGATGCTGGGATAGGAGGTCAGCGTCCGGCCCGCTGCCACACCGGCTTCCACCAGCGTCCAGGGTCCGTGGCAGATGGCGGCCACCGGCTTGCCGGATCCGACGAAGTCCCGCACGAAGGAGACCGCGGTGTCGTCCAGGCGCAGCTTGTCGGGGTTGACGGTGCCGCCCGGCAGCACCAGGCCGTCGAAGTCGTCGACCGACGCGTCGGCCACCTTGCGGTCGACGGTGAAGGTGCCGGCCGGCTCCAGGTCGTGGTTGCGCGCCTGGATCTCGCCGTCCTGCAGCGAGACCACCTCGACGCCGGCGCCGGCCTCGCGCAGCGCCGCCGCCGGCTGCTCCAGCTCCACCTTTTCCACCCCGTCGGCCGCCAGGATCGCTATCTTCTTGCCTTGCAACTCATTTGACATCTCGGTTCCCCTTTCTCGTTCGCCGCTACTTCGCCGCATCGCGCAGCGCCGCCAGCAGCGGTTCGGCGGCTTCCTTGAGGAATCTCTCCTGGGTGTCCCCGCCGATCTGGACCAGCGCGATGTCGGTGAACCCGGCCTCCCAGTACGGCCGGACCCCCTCGACGATCGCGTCCAGGTCGGGACCGCAGGGAATGGCGTCGGCGACGTCCTCGGGGCGCACGAACTGGGTGGCGCCGGCAAACCCGGCCGGGGTGGGCAGGTCCGCGTTCACCTTCCATCCGCCGGCGAACCAGCGGAACTGGTCGTGCGCGCGTTTGACGGCGGTGTCGGGGTCGGGATCCCACGACACCGGGATCTGCCCGACCACCCGTCCGCCACCGGCGAGGTTGGCGGCCTGACGGGCGCCGTGCCAGGCGTCGACCAGGTCGGCGTTGGGTTCGGTGGCGATCAGGTGGTCGGCCAGCTTGGCGAACTTGTCGACCGCCCGGGTGCCGCCGATGGCCACCCCGATGCCGACCGGCACGTCGGGCACGTCCCACAGCCGCGCGGAGTCGACCCGGAAATAGTCGCCGGTGAAGTCCACCAGCTGCCCGCCGAACAGCTCCCGGATGATCTTGATGGCCTCGCGCAGCATGTCCTGCCGGCGGGTGATGGTCGGCCAGCCCTTGCCGACGACATGCTCGTTGAGGTTTTCGCCGCTGCCCAGGCCCAGGGTGAACCGGCCGTCGGACAGGATCTGCACGGTGGCCGCCTGCTGGGCGACGATGGCCGGGTGATAGCGCATCGTCGGGCACGTCACGTAGGTGTACAGGTCGACCCGCTCGGTGGCCTGCGCCACCGCGCCCAGCACCGCCCAGGCGTTGGGCGCGTGTCCCTGCGAGGTGAGCCACGGTGAGAAGTGGTCACTGCACACGTGGAAGTCGAAACCGCGCTCTTCGGCCGAAATCGCGTACCGGACAAGCTCTTTGGGTCCACTCTGCTCGGTCATCAAAGTGTAGCCAAAATTCGTCATGCGCACCGGGATACCCGGCTGCACCGAGGGCAAACGACGCGGGCGTGCTCAGCCCGCGGTGGTGATGGAGTCCGACGTGATCCCGGCCGCGCGGCGGGCGGCCAGCCGGCGCTGCTGCGGCTCGATGGTGTAGCGGGGGTGGCGGGCGGACTCCAGCCCGGCCTCGAACACCCCGAACCGGGTCAGCGCCGAGGCCGTCGCCAACGCCAGGCCGCTGACCACCGCGACCGCCCGGTGCCGCCCGGCCAGCAGGGTGCCCAGCCCGCCGGCGATCACCAGGCGTTCGCTGGCCCGCAGCATCCGGCCGGGCCCGCCGGTGTGCAGGGGTTCGGCGGCGACCGGGTCCATCCGGCGCTCCATGACCTTGCTGGCCGCCAGGTCGCCGAGCGCACCGAGCACGGCCAGCGTGCGGGCCGGGCCGGCCTGGTGCACGGGCGCGGTCACCATCGCCAGTCCCGATGCGGCCAGGCTCGCCGAGCTGACGAACACGAACGGCAGGTCCTCGTGGGCCGCGTTCCAGGTCGGGGTGGCGGTGTCGGCCAGCAGCACGGCGGTGTAGACGGCCAGCGGCGGCGCCAGCACCGCCGCCTGAAGGCCGGCCGGCCCCTCGGCGGCGCGCAGCACCGGGCGCAGCGGGCCCAGCGGGAGCCGCTGCCCCGTCATCCGGTCCACCTCGGCGGCGGCGGCCACCGAGATCCCGGCGCTGAACGCGCTGAGAATCCACGAGCCCAGGTTCATCGGCGAGGTCAGCTTGACGGTGCGCAACATGTTCAGGAACCGCTCGGGCCGGCCCAGGTCCTTCACCAGCGCGACCAGGCTGAGCAGCACCGCGGCCAGGGCGGTCAGCCGGGTGTTGCGGCGCAGCGTGTCCCGGCCGGTCAGCTGGGCGCCGGCCGCCAGCAGCCCGGAGCCGCCGGCGACGCCGCCCAGGAACAGATACGCCCCCACCTCGTGGCCCCACGGCGCCGGCTTGACCACCGGGCGCCCGTAGTACGAGCTGAACTCGGCCTCGGGCACCATCGGCATCTCGCGGGAGCCGTCGCCCGCCCCGCGCCGGCCGCCGCGCTTGCCTTTGCGGCGCTTGCCGCCCGCCGGTTCAGGCGGCCGGAAACTGTCGAATTCCGAGGTGCTCACCGGCTCCTCCAAAACGCCAGCACGGCCGCCCCGACCATGCCGGCCGCGGCCAGCCCGGCCCGCTTGAACATGGTCATCAGGTCGGCGGTGCACACCCGCGGGTCGGGCGGCAGACCGTAGACCTCGGGTTCGTCGAGCAGCAAGAAGATGGAGCCGGTGCCGCCGACGCCGTCGTGCTCGTTGGCCCCGTACAGCCGGGCCTCGGTGAGCCCCTGGGCGTGCAGGGCGGCCACCCGCCGGCGCGCCATGGCCACCAGGTCGTCGTGGTCGCCGAACTTGATCGAGGTGGTGGGGCAGGTCTTGGCGCAGGCCGGGATCTCGTCCTCGAGCAGCCGGTCGTAACACAGCGTGCACTTCTGCGCGACGCCGGTGACGATCTCCTCGCTGGGGCGGTCCGGCCGTTGCGCCGGTGTCGCGTAGGTCCCGTCGTTGCGCCGCTCGACGACCCCGAACGGGCAGCCCGCCACGCAGGTGCCGCAGCCGTTGCAGACGTCGTGCTGCACCACCACCGTGCCGAATTCGGTGCGAAACAGCGCGCCGGTCGGGCAGACGTCCAGGCAGCCGGCGTGCGTGCAGTGCTTGCAGACGTCCGAGGACATCAGCCAGCGGAACTCCGGGGTGTGCGGCACCGCCGGCTCGGTCGGCTCGGAGGCCGCGGCGGGGAGGGTCGGCATGCCCAAATCGATGAGCGCCCTGCCGGATTCGCGTGCCTGCTCGATGCGTTCGCGACCCTGTTCGACGAAGGCCACGTGCCGCCAGGTGCTGGCGCCCAGCGCGCCGGTGTTGTCGTAGGACGAGCCCAGCAGCTCGAGGTCGCCGTCCTGCGGGTTGCGGTTCCATTCCTTGCAGGCGACCTCGCAGGCCTTGCACCCGATGCAGATCGAGGTGTCGGTGAAAAAACCCTTGCGCGGCTTGCGATCCGCCCAGCCGGCGTCGGCGGCCGGGTCGGTCGGTCCGGTCAGCTGGCCCATCAGCTCCCCCTTTCCCACACGGCATCGTCCACCCGCACGTTGCCGGTCTCGGTGGTGACGCCCGAGCGCGACTGGTAGTCGGCGATCAGCCGGAGCAGCTCCTCGCCGCGCGGGCGGCGGCCCGGGCGGATGTCGCACGACCCGGCCTTGGATTCCTGGATCTGCACGTTGGGATCCAGTGTGACACCGAGCAGGTCGTTGGCCGCGTCCCCGCTGACCACCGCGTCGCCGCCCACACCCCAGTGGTAGGGCAGCCCGATCTGGTGCACGGTGTGGCCGTTGATGACCAGCGGCGCAACACGTTTGGTGACCAGCACCCGCGCCTCGATGGCGGCGCGCGGCGAGATGATGGTGGCCCACCCGTACGGCTGCAGGCCGCGTTCGGCGGCCAGCTCGGGTGAGACCTCGCAGAACATCTCCGGTTGCAGCTCCGAGAGGTAGGGCAGCCACCGGCTCATGCCGCCGGCGGTGTGATGCTCGGTGAGCCGGTAGGTGGTGAACACGTACGGGTAGACGTCGGAGCCGGGCTCGCCGGCGCTGGGTGCGCTGAGATTGTCCTTGCGCGCGAAGGTGATTCGCGCCGGGTTGCGCTGCTGGGGATACAGCGCGTTGGCCACCGGCGATTCCTGCGGCTCGTAGTGCGTGGGCAGCGGCCCGTCGACCACACCCTTGGGCGCGAACAGCCAGCCCTTGCCGTCGGCCTGCATGATGAACGGGTCGTCGCCGGCCAGCGCGTCGGGGCCGCCCAGCTCGGGGTCGGGCCGGGCGCCCGGGGCCCGGTCGACCACGAAGTCCGGCACGTCGTAGCCGACCCAGCGTCGCTGGTCGGGATCCCACCAGATGTAGCGCTTGCGTTCGCTCCACGGTTTGCCGTCCGGGTCGGCCGACGCGCGGTTGTAGAGCACCCGCCGGTCGGCGGGCCACGCCCAGCCCCACTGCGATTGGCTGGGCGATGCACCGCCGTTGGGCACCCGGCGCGCGGCCTGGTTGACGGCGTTGGCGTACACCCCGGTGTAGATCCAGCAGCCGGCGGCGGTCGACCCGTCGGCGCGCAGCTCGGTGTAGGACGCCAACGGGTCCGCGGGCTCGCCGACCCGGTATCCGTTGATCTCGGCCAGCACCGTCTCCCCGTCCGGGTCGCCGTGCTCGTCGGTGGGGTAGTCCCAGGTCAGATCCAGCAGCGGCCGGTCCCGCTCGTCGGTCGAGCCGGCCAGCCGTTGCCGGATCCGCTTGCCGAGTTCGTAGAAGAACTGCAGTTCGCTCTGGCACTGTCCCGGCGGCTCGACGGCCTGGTGCCGCCACTGCACCAATCGTTGTGTCTGCGTGAAGGATCCGGCCTTCTCCACGTGCGTGGCGGCGGGCAGGAAGAACACCTCGGTCTCGATCTCCTCGGTTTTCAGTTCCCCGGAGGCGATTTCGGGCCCGTCCTTCCACCAGGTGGCCGATTCGATCAGGTTGAAGTCGCGCACCACCAGCCACTTGAGATGCGACATGCCCAGCCGTTGCATCCGGCCGTGCGCCGAACCGACCGCGGGGTTCTGGCCGAGCAGGAAGTAGCCCTCGACCTCGTCGGCCAGCATGCCCATCACGGTCTGGTAGGTGCCGTGCGGGCCGGTCAGTCGGGGCAGGTAGTCGTAGGCCCAGTCGTTGTCCGCGGTGGCCGCCTCGCCCCACCACGCCTTGAGCAGGCTGACGGTGTAGGCGTCGGCGTTGGCCCAGAAGCCCTTCTGTTTCTTGGATCCCACCGCGTCCAGGTAGTCGGCCAGGGTGTCGTGCACGCCCGCCTTGGGCATCGGCAGATAGCCGGGCAGCAGGTTGAACAGCGTGGGGATGTCGGTGGAGCCCTGGATGGTGGCGTGGCCGCGCAGCGCCATGATGCCGCTGCCCGGGCGCCCGACGTTTCCCATCAGCAGCTGCAAAATCGTTGCGGTGCGGATGAATTGGGCGCCCAGGGTGTGCTGCGTCCAGCCGACGGCGTAGGCGAAGCAGGTGGTGCGCTCGCGCCCGGAGTTCTCCACGATGGAGCGGGCCAGGTAGTCGAAGTCCTCCCGGCTGATCCCGCACACGTCTTTGACCATCTCCGGCGTGTAGCGGGCGTAGTGCCGCTTGAGGATCTGGAAGACGGTCCGCGGGTGCTGCAGGGTCTCGTCGCGGCGCACCCTGGCGTGCGCCAGCGGCGGGCCGCCGCTGCCGTGCTCGTCACCGGCGGCGCTGTGGGTGGCGGTGGCGCCGTGGGTGTGACCGCCGCCGGGGGACTCGATTTCGCCTCCGGACCGGCCGTCGTCCTCCTCTTCGTAGGCCCAACTCGACGTGTCGTACTGCCCGGTCTCGGGATCGAACCCGGAGAACAGGCCGCCGAGATCCTCGGTGTCGCGGAAGTTTTCGTTGATGATGGTGGCGGCGTTGGTGTACGCGACGACGTATTCGGAGAACCACAGGTCGTTGGTGAGCACGTGGTTGATCAGCGCGCCGAGCAGCACCACATCCGAACCGGCCCGGATCGGGATGTGTCGGTCGGAGACCGCCGAGGTGCGGGTGAATCGCGGGTCGACGTGGATCACCCGCGCGCCGCGGGCCCGGGCCTCTTCCACCCATTGGAAGCCGACCGGGTGACACTCGGCCATGTTGGAGCCCTGGATGACGATGCAGTCGGCATTGGCCATGTCTTGCAGTGATTGGGTGGCGCCGCCGCGCCCGAAGGAGGCTCCCAGACCGGGAACCGTGGCACTGTGTCAAATACGGGCTTGGTTCTCGATCTGAATGGCGCCCGCGGCGGTGAAGAGCTTCTTGATGAGGTAGTTCTCTTCGTTGTCCAGGGTCGCGCCGCCCAGCGCGGCGATGCCCATGGTGCGGCGCAGCAGGTTGCCCTTCTTGTCGATGTCCTGCCAGCTGTTGCGGCGCGATTCCACGAAGCGGTCGGCGATCATGTCGATCGCGGTGTCCAGCTGCAGCGGCTGCCATTCGGTGGCGCGCGGCGCGCGGTAGAGCACCTGCAGCTGCCGCCCCGGCGAGTTCACCAACTGCTCGCTCGCAGATCCCTTGGGGCACAAGCGTCCTCGCGAGATCGGCGAATCGGGGTCGCCCTCGATCGCCACGACCCGCTCATCCTTGACGTACACCCGCTGGCCGCAGCCGACGGCGCAGTACGGGCACACGCTCTGCACCACCCGGTCGGCCGTGGCGGTGCGCGGCACCAACGAGCGGGTGTGTTTGGAGGTCACCGCCGAGCCGCGGCCGAGTTTGTCCGTCGAGCGCACCTGGCGCAGCACGGGCCATTCCAGAAACACCTTGCTCAGGGCTTTTTTCGGGGCCATCCCCTCACCCTAATGGCGATCGCAAGCGCGGCGAAGCCGGGCGCAGCGGGTCGCCATCTATTATCGGCCCGCTCAGCGCACCACGATGGTGTGCTCGCCGCGCGGCACCAGCTCACCGATGACGGGCGCCCCCGGGATCTCGCCGGCGATCAGCAGCCCGCCGGATGTCTGCGCGTCGGCCAGCAACAGCGCCTCGTCCTCGCCGACACCCGACAGGTCGACGTGCGGGGCCACCCAGTCGAGGTTGCGCCGGGTGCCCCCGGACAGGTAGCCGGCCGCCAGCGCCTCGCGGGCGCCGTCCAGGTACGGCACCGCCGCCGCGTCGAGCACCGCCGTCACCCCGCTGGCCCGGGCCAGCTTGTGCAGGTGGCCGAGCAACCCGAAACCGGTGACGTCGGTGGCGCATTCGACGCCGGCGGCCAGCGCCGCGCCGGCCGCCTCGGCGTTGAGCGTGGTCATCACGGCGATGGCCTCCTCGAACCGCTCCCCGGTCGCCTTGTGCCGGTTGTTGAGCACGCCGATGCCGAGCGGCTTGGTCAGCGACAGCGGCAGGCCCGGCTTGCCGGAGTCGTTGCGCAGCAATCGATTCGGGTCCGCGATCCCGGTCACCGCCAGCCCGTACTTGGGTTCCGGGTCATCGACGCTGTGCCCGCCGGCCAAATGGCAGCCGGCCAGGCCGCACACGTCCAGCCCGCCGCGCAGCGTCTCGGCGGCCAACTCGAACGGCAGCACCTCGCGCGGCCAGCCCAGCAGGTTCACCGCGACCACCGGGCGCCCGCCCATCGCGTACACGTCGGACAGCGCGTTGGTGGCCGCGATCCGGCCCCAGTCGTAGGCGTCGTCCACCACCGGGGTGAAGAAGTCCGTCGTCGCGATCAGCGCGGTGCCCTGCTGGATGCGCACCACCGCCGCGTCGTCACCGCTGTCGAGGCCCACCAGCAGCTCCCCCAGCGGGTCGCGCGGACTGGCCGCGCCCAGCCCGCGCACCACGTCCTCGAGCTCACCGGGCGGGATCTTGCAGGCGCAGCCGCCGCCGTGAGCGTATTGCGTCAGTCGGTAGGTCACCCGTCCATAATTGACCCCATGGTCCAGGGAGGCGTGTCCGGTCTGGTGACCGGCGCGGTCTTCAAAACCGTGGAACGGCAGACGCTGCCGCTGGCGGGTTCGATTCCCGTCCGCCTCCGCCATACTCCGTCGGGCCTGCCATGAGTGATCCCCGCCGGCGGGTGCCGGGCACCGACACGCTGCTGGCCGACCCGCGGCTGGCCGCCGCGCAGCGGGTGCTGGGCCGCGCGCTGGTGAAGTCGGTGATCACGCAGGCCCAGCAGCGGGCCCGGGCCGGAGAGATCTCCCCCGAGCAGGTCGCCGAGCACGCGCTCGCCGCGCTGCCCGCCACCGCGTCGAGCCTGCGGCCGGTCATCAACGCCACCGGCGTGGTGGTGCACACCAATCTGGGCCGGGCGCCGCTGTCGCGGGCGGCGCTGGACGCGGTCGTCGCCGCGGGCGGGGCCACCGACGTGGAGTTCGACCTGGCCACCGGGCGCCGGGCCCGCCGCGGCCGGGGCGCGCTGGCCGCGCTGGCCCGCGCGGTACCCGCGGCCGGCGGCGTGCACGTCGTCAACAACAACGCGGCCGCGCTGCTGCTGGTCGCCCTGACCCTGGCGCCGGGCCGTGAAATCGTGCTCAGCCGAGGCGAACTCGTCGAGATCGGCGACGGCTTCCGCATCCCGGAGCTGCTGGAGTCCACCGGTGCGCGGCTGCGCGAGGTCGGCACCACCAACCGCACCGGCCTGCGCGACTACACCGAGGCGCTGGGGCCGCAGACCGGCTTCGTGCTCAAGGTGCACCCGTCCAATTTCCACGTCACCGGGTTCACCTCGGCGGTCGGCGTGGCGGCATTGGCCGCCGAGTTGCGCACCCGCGACATCCCGCTGGTGGTCGACATCGGCTCGGGCCTGCTGGCGCCGCATCCGGTGCTGCCCGACGAGCCGGACGCCACCTCGACGCTGGCCGACGGCGCCGACCTGGTCACCGCGAGCGGGGACAAGCTGCTCGGCGGCCCGCAGGCCGGGCTGCTGTTCGGCCGCGGCGATCTCGTCGAGCGGCTGCGCCGCCATCCCGCGGCCCGCGCGCTGCGGGTGGACAAACTGACCCTGGCGGCGCTGGAGGCGACCCTGACGGGTCCGCCGCCGCCGGTAGCCGCCGCGTTGGACGCCGACGTCGGGCGGCTGCGGGCCCGGGCGCAGTCCCTGGCCGCCGCGCTGCCTGCGGACGCCGACGCGGTGGCGCTGGATTGCGTCGCGGCGGTCGGCGGCGGCGGCGCGCCCGGCGTCGAATTGCCCAGCGCCGCAGTGAGTCTGCCCGAGCGCTACGCCGCCGCGCTGCGCGCCGGCCGGCCGCCCGTCGTCGGCCGGTTGGAGGGCGGCCGGTGCCTGCTCGACCTGCGCACGGTCTCCCCCGAGGACGACGAGCTGCTGGCCGCGGCGGTACGGGCGTGTTCGTCCTAGCCACCGCCGGGCACGTCGATCACGGCAAATCGACTCTGCTGCACCGGCTTACCGGCATGTGGCCGGACCGGCTGGCCGAAGAGCAGCGCCGCGGCCTGACCATCGATTTGGGCTTCGTGTGGACCGAGCTCGCCGGCCGTCGGCTCGCCTTCGTCGACGTCCCGGGCCACGAGCGTTTCGTGGCCAACATGCTGGCCGGCGTAGGGCCGGTACCCGCCGTGGTGTTCGTCGTGGCGGCCACCGAAGGCTGGATGCCGCAATCCGAGGAGCACCTGGCGGCGTTGGACGCGCTGCGGGTGCGGCACGGGCTGCTGGTGATCAGCAAGGCCGATCTCGCCGACCCGGGCCCGGCCGTCGCGCAGGCGACGGAACGGTTCGCCGCCACCTCGCTGGCCGGGGCTCCCGTCGCGATCGGCACCGACCTCGAGCGGGTGCGCGCCGAACTGGTCGCGCTGACCGACCGGCTGCCGCCGCCCGATCCGCACGCCGACGTCCGGCTGTGGGTGGACCGCAGCTTCACCGTGCGCGGCGCGGGCACCGTGGTCACCGGCACGCTGGCGGCCGGCACCGTGCGGGTGGGCGACGAACTCGAACACGCCGGGCGACGCGTCACGGTGCGCGGGCTACAGTCCTTGGGCCGCAACGAGATTCGGGTCGGCGCGGTGGCCCGGGTGGCGCTGAACCTGCGCGGTGTCGACCGGCGCGACATCGGCCGCGGCGACACCGTTCGCACCCCGGGCGCGTGGCGCGACACCGCGGAGATCGACGTCGCCCTGCGCGGCCCGGGCACGGCCGAGGACACGCTGCACAGCCAACTCGTGCTGCACGTCGGGTCGGCGGCGGTGCCGGTGCGGGTGCGCCGGCTGGGCCCGGCGGCGGCGCGGCTGCGGCTGGCCCGGCCGCTGCCGCTGCGGGTGGCCGACGTCGGGCTGCTGCGCGACCCCGGGCAGCACCGGATCGCCGCCGGGGTCGAGGTGCTCGACGTGCGCCCGCCGGAGTTGCGCCGGCGCGGCGCCGCCCGGTTGCGCGCCGCCGAGCTGGCCACCGGCTCGGCGCCCGCGCCGCACATCGTCCGGGCCGACGACCTGCGCGCCATGGGTGTGCCGGCGCGCGGGCAGCGGGTGGGCGACTGGGTGGTGGACCCGCAGTGGTGGGCGGAGCGGCGCGACGAGGCCGCCGCACAGGTGCGGCGCTGGGCGGGTGAGCACGACATCGCGGCCGGCATGCCGCTGGAGACGCTGCGCCGGCAGGTCGGCCTGCCCGCCGCCGAGCTGGTGCCGAAGTTGTTGCAGGGCACCGGTTTCGAGGTGGCCGATGGGCTGGTCCGCGCCCCCGGCGCGGGGCTGCCGGCCCGCGTCGACAAGGCGGTGCGCGAGGTCGAGGCGTGGCTGGCCGCCGAGCCCTTTCGCGCCCCGGAGGCCGACGAACTCGCCGGGCTGGGCCTGGGCCCGCGCGAGCTGGCCGCGGCGGTGCGGGCCGGACGGCTGACCCGGATCGCCGACGGGGTGGTGCTGGGGCCCGACGCGCTGGCCCGCGCCGCCGGCGTGCTGGCCGGGCTGCCACAGCCGTTCACCGTCAGCGAGGCGCGCCGCGCGCTGGGCACCACCCGACGGGTCGCGGTGCCGCTGCTGGAGCAGCTCGACGCCCGGCGGGTGACGCGCCGCGCCAGCGACGGCACCCGGGTGCTGATCGCGGATTGAGGCCGCGGACTAGAGCCGCTCCTTGACGGCGGCCGACAACCGGGCGCCGTCGGCCTTGCCGGCCGCGATCGCGGTGGCGGCCTTCATCACCATGCCCATCTGCTTCATGGACGGCCGCTCGCCGATCTCCTCGGCGACCTGGGCGATCGCGGTGTCGACGACGTCGGCCACCTCCGCCTCGGTGAGCGGGGTGGGCAGATACTCGTCGATGATCCGCGCCTCGGCGTGCTCGTTGGCGGCCAGGTCCCCGCGCCCGTTCTGGGTGTAGATCTCGGCCGATTCGGCGCGTTTACGGGATTCCTTGGCCAGCACCTTGATGGTTTCCTCGTCGGTGAGCTCCTTGGCCTGCTTACCGGAGACTTCCTCGGTCTGGATCGCCGCCAGCAGCATGCGCAGGGTGGCCGTGCGCAGCTTGTCCTGGGCTTTCATCGCCGCGGTCAGGTCGGCCCGCAGCCGGGATTTGAGTTCCGCCATGTGTGCGACGCTACGCGCCGGAGCCCGGGTCAACATTGTGAAATGGTCCGGCCGCCGACAGGATGGAGCCCATGACGAACCACCGGTGCACGAGCCGCGGGGCTCGGTGAGCGCGCCGCCGCCCGGTTATCCGGTTGGTCCGCCACCGGCATACGGCCCACAATCCCACTACGGCACCCAATACGGCGCCCACTTCCCCGGCCAGTACGGCGCCCACTACGGGCCGCCCCCGACGTATCCGCCGCCCGGCTATCCCCCCGCACCGGCGTTCGGCCCGCCGCCGGGCTACGGGGTGCTCAAACCCGGCATCATCCCGCTGCGGCCGTTGACCCTCGGCGACATCTTCAACGGGGCCGTCGGCTACATCCGGGCCAATCCGAAGGCGACGCTGGGGCTGACCGCGATCGTCGTCATCGCCATGCAGATCATCACCAAGGCCGCCGTGCTGGGCCCGCTGGCCGCCTACGGCAGATTCACCGGCGACCGATCCGACGAGTTGACCGCGGGCGTGCTGGGCGCCTGGTCGGTGTCGGTGGGCGCCGGCGTCCTGGTCGGCTGGCTGGGCGGCATGCTGCTGTCCGGCATGCTGACCGTCATCGTCGGGCGGGCGGTGTTCGGGTCGTCGATCACCATCGGGGAAACCTGGACCAAGATCCGGGGCCGGCTGCCCGCCCTGCTCGGCCTGGCGCTGCTGGAGGCCGTCGGGGTGGCCGCCATCGCCGGACTGGTGGTGGTGGTCATCGCGATCCTGGCCACGATCGGCAACGCCGCGGCCGCCGTGGTGCTGGGCATTCCGCTGGTGCTCACCGTCATCGCGGTGCTGGTGTACCTCTACACCGTGGTGCTGTTCGCCCCGGTGCTCATCGTGCTGGAGCGGCTGCCCGTCCTCGACGCGATCACCCGCTCGTTCCGGCTGGTGCGGCGCGGCTTCTGGCGGGTGCTGGGCATCCGGGCGCTCGCCTTCCTGGTGACGGCGGTGGTCGCCAACGCCGTCGCGGTGCCGTTCAGCATCGTCGGCCAGGTCTTCCAGATCAGCTCGTCCGGCACGGCCTTCCTGATCAGCACGGCGATCCTGTCGGTCGGGGCGGCGATCGGCGAGATCATCACCGCACCGTTCAACGCCGGGGTGATCGTGCTGCTCTACACCGACCGCCGGATGCGCGCCGAGGCGTTCGACCTGCTGCAGAGCGGCGCCGCCCAGGGAAGCTATGCGGCCGCGTCCACCGACAACCTCTGGCTGACGCGGCCCCGGTAACGGCGGAGCGAGGACTAGCGCAGGATGCCTTCCATCGACATCGACCGCGATGCCGCGCACCGCGCCGCCGCGGACGAACTGCACAAGCCGATCTACTCCAAGGGCTCCACGCCCAGCCAGCTCGTCGCCTGGCTCAACGACGCGATCTACCGGATGCTGCAGAAGATCTCCACCGTTCCGGGCGGATGGCTCACCGCCACCGTGCTTTTCCTCCTGCTCGCGATCGCGGCGGTGGTCGCCGTGCACATCCTGCGCCGCACCATGCGCACCCGCCGCGGCGGTGACCACCTGTTGTTCGAAGCCGCCCCGCTGACCGCCGCCCAGCACCGCGCGACGGCCGAAAGCTGCGCCGCCGAACGTGATTGGGCCGCCGCGATCCGGCACCGGCTGCGCGCCGTGGCCCGCCAGCTCGAGGAGACCGGCGTGCTCACCGCCGCCCCGGGCCGGACCGCCAACGAGCTGGCCCGCGACGCCGGCGCCGCCTTGCCGCATCTGGCCGGCGAATTAGCGCAAGCCGCAACGGCTTTCAACGACGTCACCTACGGCGAGCAGCCCGGAACCCAGGCCGCCTACCAGCTGATCGCCGACCTGGACGAGCACCTGCGTTCCCGCTGGCAGGGTGTCACACCGCCGCCCGGCCAACCCGTCGTCGCCGAGTCCTGGGCCCAGGTGCGCTGATGGCGACGACCACCGCCACCGCCACCGCGCCGCGGCGCCGGCGCTCCTGGCGCTGGGTGCTGGCCACGCTGCTGGTGCTGGCCGTCATCGCCGGTGTGGACGCCTACCTGAGCGCGCCGCGGCCCGGCACCCGGATGGACGCGGCGTCAACCGATCCCGACGGCGCCCACGCGCTGGTGGCGCTGCTGCGCGACGGCGGAGTCGACGTCGTGGTCGCCGACCACATCGCCGACGTCGAATCCGCGGCGCGCCCGGACGCCCTGATCCTGGTGGCCCAGAGCCAGTACCTGGCCGACTCGGTGCTGGACCGGCTGGCCCGGATCCGGTCCGATCTGCTGCTGGTGGAACCGACCACCGAGGCCCGCAAGGCGCTGCTGCCCGGCGTGCGGATCTCGGGGACCAACGGCTTCGACAGCGACCCGAATTGCACTCTGCGCGAAGCGGTTCGGGCCGGGTCGGTGCGGTTCGGGCGTGCCACCACCTTTGAATCCGAAGACGGCCGGGCGATGACCCGCTGCTACGACGGCGCGCTGATCCGGTTCCGCGACGGCGGACGCGCCATCACGGCGGTGGGCAGCACCGACTTCATGACCAACGGCAGCCTGCTGCAGGCCGGCAACGCCGCGCTGGCCATGAACCTGGCCGGGGGCCGGCCCCGGCTGGTCTGGTACGCGCCCCACTTCGTCGAAGGTGAATCATCTTCGAAGGCAACGATTTTGGATTTGATCCCGGCCAACGTGTACTGGGTCGTCGGCCAGCTGGCGGTGGTGGTGCTGCTGGTCGCGGTGTGGCGGGGCCGCCGGCCCGGACCGCTGGTGGCCGAGGAGTTGCCGGTGGTGGTGCGCGCCTCGGAGACCGTCGAGGGCCGCGGCCGGCTGTATCGGTCCCGGCGGGCGCGCGATCGCGCCGCCGCGGCCTTGCGCACCGCCGCGCTGCAGCGGCTGACCCCCAAGCTCGGCCTGGCCGGCGGCGCCACCCCGGAGGCGGTGGTGTCCACCGCCGCCCAGCGCACCGGCTCCGATCCGGGCTGGGTCTCCTACCACCTGTTCGGCCCGCCGCCGACGACCGACCACGACCTGTTACAACTTGCCCGTGCGCTCGACGACATCGAAAGGCAGGTCGCACACCCGTGACGCAACCGACGCAACCGGTCACCGCCAGCCCCACCGCTGAATCGGCACGAGAGGCGCTGCTGGCGTTGCGCGCCGAGCTCGCCAAGGCGGTCGTCGGACAGGAGGGCGTGGTCAGCGGCCTGGTCATCGCGCTGCTGTGCCGCGGCCACGTGCTGCTGGAAGGCGTTCCGGGAGTGGCGAAGACGCTGCTGGTGCGGGCGCTGGCCGCGGCCCTGCAGCTGGAGTTCAAGCGGGTGCAGTTCACCCCGGACCTGATGCCCGGCGACGTCACGGGCTCGTTGGTGTACGACGCGCGCACCGCCGCGTTCGTGTTCCGGCCCGGGCCGGTGTTCACCAACCTGCTGCTGGCCGACGAGATCAACCGCACCCCACCCAAGACGCAGGCCGCGCTGCTGGAGGCGATGGAAGAGCGTCAGGTCAGCGTCGAGGGCGAGGCCCAGCCGCTGCCCGAACCGTTCATCGTCGCCGCGACCCAGAACCCGGTGGAATACGAAGGCACCTACCAGCTGCCCGAGGCCCAGCTGGACCGCTTTCTGCTCAAGCTGAATGTGACGCTGCCGCCGCGGGAGGCCGAGATCGCCATCCTGCACCGGCACGCACACGGCTTCGATCCGCGCGACCTGTCCGTCGTCCACCCGGTGGCCGGGCCCGCGGACCTGGCGGCCGGCCGCGACGCGGTGCAGCAGGTCCGGGTCGCCGACGAGGTCCTGGGCTACATCGTCGACATCGTCGGCGCCACCCGCTCCTCGCCGGCGCTGCAGCTGGGGGTGTCACCGCGCGGGGCGACCGCACTGCTGGCCACCGCCCGGTCCTGGTCGTGGCTGTCGGGCCGCAATTACGTCACGCCCGACGACGTCAAGGCCATGGCCCGCCCGACGCTGCGGCACCGGGTGATGCTGCGCCCGGAGGCCGAACTCGAGGGCGCAACCTGTGACGGTGTGCTCGACGGGATTCTGGCGTCGGTCCCGGTGCCCCGGTGATCCTGACCGGACGCACCGGGCTGGTCGCGCTGATCTGCGTCCCGCCGATCGCCCTGTCCCCTTGGCCCGCAACGGTTTTCACGACACTGCTGGCGGCCCTGGCGGTCGCGGTGGCCGTCGACGCCGCGCTGGCGGCCAGCCCCGCGCGGCTGCGCTACATCCGCTCCCCCGACCGCTCGGCCCGGCTCGGCCAGCACGCCGACGCGGCGCTGTTGATCCACAACGACGGCCCGCGCCGGTTCCGCGGCCAGATCCGCGACGCCTGGCCGCCCAGCGCGCGGGCCCGGCCGCGCCTGCACCCGGTGGACATCCCCGCCGGTCAACACCAGCACATCGCGACCCGGCTGGAACCGGTGCGCCGCGGCGACCAGCGGGCCACGGTGGTCACCGCCCGCTCCATCGGGCCGCTGGGCCTGGCCGGACGGCAGGGGTCGCAATCGGTGCCCGGCCAGTTGCGGGTGCTGCCGCCGTTCCTGTCCCGCAAGCACCTGCCGTCGCGGCTGGCCCGGCTGCGCGAGATCGACGGGCTGCTGCCCACCCTGGTGCGCGGGCGGGGCACCGAATTCGATTCGCTGCGTGAGTATGTCGTCGGCGACGACGTGCGCTCCATCGACTGGCGCGCCACCGCGCGGCGCGCCGACGTGGTGGTGCGCACCTGGCGACCCGAGCGCGACCGGCGGGTGGTGATCGTGCTCGACACCGGGCGCACCGCGGCGGGCCGGGTCGGTGTCGACCCGACCGCCGCCGATCCCGCCGGCTGGCCGCGGCTGGATTGGTCGATGGACGCCGCGCTGCTGCTGGCCGCGCTGGCGTCGCGAGCCGGCGACCACGTCGACTTCCTGGCGCACGACCGGGTCGGCCGGGCCGGCGTCTTCGGCGCCTCGCGCACCGAGCTGCTCGCCCAGCTGGTCGACGCGATGGCCCCGCTGCAGCCTACCCTGGTCGAAACAGACTGGCGGGCAATGGTTTCCGCGATCGCACTGCGGGCCCGCCGGCGGGCGCTGGTGGTGTTGCTGACCGACCTCAACGCGGCGGCCCTGGACGAGGGCCTGCTGCCGGTACTGCCGCAACTGTCGGCGAAACATCACCTGCTGGTGGCCGCGGTCGCCGACCCGCGGGTGGACCAGATGGCCGCCGGTCGCTCGGATGCGGCGGCGGTGTACGACGCGGCCGCCGCCGAGCGGTCCCGCAACGAGCGCGCCGCGATCGCCGCCCGGCTGCGCCACGGCGGGGTGGAGGTGGTTGACGCCGCACCGGCCGAACTGGCGCCCGCGCTCGCCGATCACTACCTGGCGATGAAGGCGACCGGCCGGCTGTAGCGCCCGCCCCGGTCAGCCGGTCGGGACGACGTCGGGCGCTTCCTCGATGTCACCGCTTTCCCCGGCTTTGACGCCGCGGCGGCCGAAGTAGCCGATGTAGCACAGGAACGCCGCCTCGGCGACGACGCCGATGCCGACCCGCACGAACGTCGGCAGCGGCGACGGCGTCACCAGCGCTTCGATCAACCCGGACACCAGCAGCACCGCCACCAGGCCCACCGCCACCGACACCACGGCGCGGCCCTGTTCGGCGAGCACCTGCCCGCGGGGACGGTCGCCCGGCGAGATCACCGACCAACCCAGCCGCATTCCCGTTGCCCCGGCAAGGAATACCGCAGTGAGCTCCAGCAACCCGTGCGGGGCAAGCAGACCCAGCAGCAGCCCGCCCTTGCCGGCCGGGAACATCAGCCCGGCGATCACCCCCAGGTTGGCGGCGTTCTCGAACAGCACCAAAGGAATCGGCAATCCCAGCACCACCGACAGCGCGATGCACTGGGCCGAAACCCAGGAGTTGTTCACCCAGATCTGCAGCGCGAACGCGGCGGCGGGATGCTCGCTGTAATACGACTCGACGTCGTGATTGACCAATTGGTCGATGTCGCTTGGGGTTCCGAGCGCCGACTGCACCTCGGGGTTGCCGGCCACCCACAGCGCGACGATCACCACCACCGCGAAGAACGCCGCCCCGGTGGCCACCCACCACCGCCAGGACCGGTAGGCGACGACGGGGAACGACACCGTCCAGAACCGGACGAAGGTGCTGCTCAGCGGGGCGTGGGCGGCGGTCACCGCCGAGCGGGCCCGCGCCACCAGACTGGACAACCGGCCGACCAGCATCGAATCCGAGGACGCCGAGCGCAGCATCGACAGGTGGGTGGACACCCGCTGGTAAAGCTCGACCAGCTCATCGATCTCGGCGCCGGACAGCGACCGGCGCCGCCCGACCAAGCGGTCCAGGCGGTCCCAGGTCGGGCGATGGGCCAGCACGAAGGCATCGACGTCCACCCTGGGCAGCCTAATCGTCGCGCGGTCCGGGCAAAGTCCGCCCGGCCCCGGCTCACCGCCCAGCCTGTACCGTTCCAGTTATGTCGGAGGTGGTGACCGGGGACGCCGTGGTGCTCGACGTGCAGATCGCCCAGCTGCCGGTGCGGGCGCTCAGCGCGCTGATCGACATCGCCGTGATCGTCGTCGGCTACCTGCTGGGGCTGATGCTGTGGGCCGCCACCCTGACCCAATTCGACACCGCGCTGAGCAACGCCATCCTGCTGATCTTCACGGTGCTGGTGATCGTCGGCTACCCGCTGATCCTCGAAACCGCAACGCGCGGACGCTCGGTGGGCAAGATCGCGCTGGGGCTGCGCGTGGTGTCCGACGACGGCGGCCCGGAACGCTTCCGCCAAGCGCTGTTTCGGGCGCTGGCCTCGCTGGTGGAGATCTGGATGCTGTTCGGCAGCCCGGCCGTCATCTGCAGCATCCTGTCGCCCAAGGCGAAACGGATCGGCGACATCTTCGCCGGCACCGTGGTGGTCAACGAACGCGGACCCCGGCTGGGGCCCCCGCCGGCGATGCCGCCGTCGCTGGCCTGGTGGGCGTCGTCGCTGCAGCTGTCCGGACTGTCCAGCGGCCAGGCCGAGGTCGCCCGCCAATTCCTTTCCAGGGCAGCACAACTCGATCCCGGGCTGCGGCTGCAAATGGCCTACCGGATCGCCGGCGACGTGGTGGCCCGCATCGCTCCGCCGCCGCCGCCCGGCGCTCCACCGGAATTGGTGCTGGCCGCCGTGCTCGCCGAACGGCACCGCCGCGAGCTGGCCCGGCTGCGCCCGCCCGCACCCTGGCCCGCACCCGGCTATCCGCCGGCCTGGCCCGGCTCCGGGCCCGCACCGCAGTGGCCGGCCCCGGGGCCAGCGAATCCCGGTCCGCCGGAAGGGTTTTCGGCAGGCTTCACGCCGCCGCGCTAGCTGGACACGCTGGCGGCCATCAGGGCGACGTCTGCGATCAGCAACGCCCACCCGCACAGCGGAACGGCAATGCCGCCGCGGCGTTTGGCGGTCAAGAACGAGACGATGATGACGACGACGGCCACCGCCGGTGCGCCGTAGAACGCGACGCCGAAATCGATCCCGCCGTGGCCCAGGTTGGGGCAACTGCGGTCGCTGCACCCGTCGGTGCTCATCACCGCGCCGAGCGCGAACAGCATCACGATCGCGGCGGCGGGCACCGTCGCCAGCGCCAGTCCCCAGTTGACCCACGGCCACACGTTGCGGCCCCCGGGGCGGCCGGGCCGCCCGGACGCGACCGCACCCGCAGTTCCGCCGTCGACCGTGAGCTTGTCGTTTGCGTCCATCTGTTAGTTCCTACGCGCCGTCTGCCGGGTGCAAACCGCGTCGGGCGGCCGAGGAGATCCCGGATTGTGGACCGTTTATGCAGGTCAGAGGGCTGCAGCCAAACTCGACCAACATATCCCGTTGCATCGCGTTAGTTTGCGATATATCGTGATGTTTCGAAGCGCACGTCCGGTGCGCAAACCCACGAACGTAAGGACGAAAACCATGAGCAACCCCTTCACTCCCCCCGACGGACCCTTCGGCGCCCGCCCCGGCTTCGGCTTCGGCTTCGGGCCCGGCCGGGTTGACCGCCGCGCCCTGCACGAGGCGCGCCGCCAGGCCCGGCGGGATTTCCGCGAACATCTGCGCGAGCACGCCGGCGGCCACGACGGACCGCTGGGCTTCGGTCCCGGATTCGGGCCTGGCTTCGGCCCCGCGTTCGGACCGGGCTTCGGCTTCGGTCCGGGCGGCCCGCGCGGCGCATGGCGCCGTGGCGGCCCGGGTCGCGGCAAGCGCGGTGACGTGCGCGCCGCCGTGTTGGCACTGCTGGCCGAGCGCCCGATGCACGGCTACGAGATGATCCAGCTGATCGCCGAGCGCAGCAACGGGCTGTGGAAGCCCAGCCCCGGCTCGGTGTACCCGACGCTGCAGCTGCTCGCCGACGAGGGCCTGATCACCGCGACCGAAACCGACGGCAGCAAAAAGCTTTTCGAGCTGACCGACGACGGGCGCGCGGCCGCGGAGAAAATCGAGACCCCGCCGTGGGACGAGATCGCCGAGGGCGCCGACCCCGGTCACATGAACCTGCGGGCGGCCATCGGTCAGTTGTTCGGCGCGGTCGGGCAGTCCGCCCACACCGCGAGCCCCGAGCAACAGCAGCGCATCGTCGACATCCTCAACAATGCGCGGCGCGAGATCTACGGCATTCTCGGCGAGGACTGAGTTGCCTTGAGCGGGCCCTGGATCGGGTCACGTCACGTGACGTCGGCCCAATCCAGGGTCCGCTGCACCGCCTTGCGCCAGCCCGCGTAACCCGCGGCGCGCTGCTCGTCGCTCCAGGCCGGCGTCCAGCGCTTGTCTTCGCGCCAGTTGGCCCGCAGCTCGCCCGGGTCAGCCCAGAACCCCACCGCCAGGCCCGCCGCGTACGCCGCGCCCAGCGCGGTGGTCTCGGCCACCACCGGCCGCACCACGTCCACGCCCAACACATCGGCCTGGATCTGCATGCACAGGTCGTTTCCGGTGATGCCGCCGTCGACCTTCAAAACTTCAAGGCGCACACCGGAATCCGCTGCCATCGCGTCCACCACGTCACGACTCTGATAGCAGATCGCCTCCAGCGTCGCCCGCGCCAGGTGGGCATTGGTGTCGAACCGCGACAGCCCGACGATCGCGCCGCGCGCATCCGAACGCCAGTAGGGCGCGAACAGCCCGGAAAAGGCGGGGACGAAATAGACGCCGCCGTTGTCGTCGACCTGCCGCGCCAGCGATTCGCTCTGCGCGGCGCCGCTGATGATGCCCAACTGGTCGCGCAGCCACTGCACGGCGGCGCCGGTGACCGCGATCGAACCCTCAAGTGCGTAAACGGGTTTGGCGTCGCCGAACTGGTAGCACACGGTGGTGAGCAATCCGTGCTCGGACCGCACGATGCTCTCACCGGTGTTGAGCAGCAGGAAATTCCCGGTGCCGTAGGTGTTTTTGGCTTCGCCCTCGGCCAGGCAGACCTGGCCCACCATCGCCGCGTGCTGATCCCCCAGCACGGCGGTGATCGGTATCCGGCCGCCGGCCGGCCCGGTGTCCGAGGTCACCCCGAACGGTCGCGGCGACGACGACGGCCCGATCTCGGGCAGCATGGCGCGCGGGATGGTGAAGAACGACAGCAGCTCGTCGTCCCAGTCCAGCGTCTCCAAGTCCATCAGCATGGTCCGGCTGGCGTTGGTCACGTCGGTGGCGTGCACCCCGCCCCGCGGCCCCCCGGTGAGCTGCCACAACACCCAGCTGTCGGCGGTGCCGAACAACGCGTCGCCGCGCTCGGCCGCCTCGCGCACCCCGTCGACGTTGTCCAGGATCCATTGCAACTTCGCCCCGGAGAAGTAGGTCGCCGGGGGCAGTCCCGCCTTGCGGCGGATCACCTGGCCGCGCCCGTCGCGGTCGAGCGCCGACGCGATCCGGTCGGTCCGGGTGTCCTGCCAGACGATCGCGTTGTAATAGGGCCGGCCGGTCTTGCGGTTCCACACCAGGGTGGTCTCGCGCTGATTCGTGATGCCCAGCGCGGCAAGGTTTTCCGCGGACAGGTTGGCGCGGTTGAGCACCGACGTCAACACCGAGGAGGTGCGCTCCCAGATCTCGATCGGGTCGTGCTCGACCCAGCCCGCCCGGGGCAGGATCTGCTCGTGCTCGAGCTGATGGCGGGCCACCTCGGCACCCTGGTGATCGAAGATCATGCAGCGCGTGCTGGTGGTGCCCTGGTCGATGGCGGCGATGAATTCGGCGAATTCGGCCACAGCTCTCCTGTTCGGTGACACGTCGGCGGCAGAAGTCCATCATGGTCTACCCGCTCACCACCGACCAAGCTTGCGTTACCGTCGGTAACCCTGTTGCATCTGCGGTGTGGGCGAACAGGTCAAGCGCACCACGTACGACAGCGCACACCGGCGGGAATTCCGGCGCAAGGTGGCGCTGTGTCTGGACGTCTTCGCGACGATGCTCGCCCGGTCGTGCTTCGAGTCCGAGCAGCCGCTGACCGGCATGGAGATCGAGTGCAACCTGGTCGACGCCGACTACCAGCCGGCCATGTCCAACCGGCACGTGCTGGACGCCATCGGCGATCCGGCATATCAGGTCGAATTGGGCGCCTACAACATCGAGTTCAACGTTCCGCCGCACGCGCTGCCCGGGCACACCGGCCTGGATCTCGAGGCCGAGGTGCGGGCCAGCCTGAACGAGGCCGAGACCAAGGCCGGCGCGGCCGGCGGTGCGCACATCGTCATGATCGGCATCCTGCCCACCCTGATGCCCGAACACCTGGACCACGACTGGATGAGCGAATCGACGCGCTATGCCGCGCTCAACGACTCGATCTTCACCGCCCGCGGCGAGGACATCCCGATCGACATCTCCGGTCCCGAGCCGTTGAGCTGGCACACCGCGACCATCGCGCCCGAATCCGCTTGCACCAGTACGCAACTGCATCTGCAGGTGGCCGCCGAGACGTTCGCGGCCAACTGGAACGCGGCGCAGATCGTCGCCGGCCCGCAGTTGGCGCTGGGCGCCAACTCGCCGTTCTTCTTCGGGCACCAGCTGTGGGCCGAGACCCGCATCGAGCTGTTCGCCCAGTCCACCGACACCAGGCCGGAGGAGCTGAAAACCCAAGGCGTACGGCCGAGAGTGTGGTTCGGCGAGCGCTGGATCGATTCGGTCCTCGACCTGTTCGCGGAGAACATCCGCTACTTCGGATCGCTGCTGCCCGAGGTGTCCGACGAAGACCCGGTCGCCGAGCTGGCCGCCGGCCGCACGCCGCAGCTTTCCGAGTTGCGGCTGCACAACGGCACCGTCTACCGGTGGAACCGCCCGGTGTACGACGTCGCCGACGGGCGCCCGCATCTGCGGCTGGAGAACCGGGTGTTGCCGGCCGGGCCGACCGTCATCGACATGCTGGCGAACTCGGCCTTCTTCTACGGCATGCTGCGCAGCCTGTCCGAGGCCGACGACCCGCTGTGGGAGCGCATGGATTTCGCTGTGGCAGAAGCCAATTTCCTCACCGCGGCGCGGCACGGCATCGACGCCCGGCTGCGCTGGCCCGGGTTCGGTGAGGTGAGCGCGCGCGAGCTGGTGCTGGACACGCTGCTGCCGATCGCCGACGAGGGACTGCGCCGCTGGGGGGTGGATGCCGAGGTGCGCGACCGGTTCCTGGGCGTGATCGACGGCCGCGCCCGCGCCGGGCGCAACGGCGCCAGCTGGCAGGTCGCCACCGTGCGGGCGCTGCAGGACGGCGGCCTGAGCAGGCGGGCGGCGCTGGCCGAGATGCTGCGCCGGTACTGCGAGCACATGCACGCCAACGAGCCGGTGCACACCTGGGAGTAGCTTGGGAACCATGTCGTCTGATCAAGTGATGGACTGGGACAGCGCCTATCGCGAACAGGCCCACTTCGAGGGCCCGCCGCCGTGGAACATCGGTGAGCCGCAATCGGAACTGGCCGCCCTGATCGAGCAGGGCAAGTTCCGCAGCGACGTGCTGGACGCCGGCTGCGGATTCGCCGAGCTGTCCCTGGCGCTGGCCGCCCGCGGCTACACCGTGGTCGGCATCGACCTGACCCCCACCGCCGTCGCGGCGGCCACCCGCGCGGCGGCCGAGCGCGGGCTGACCACGGCCAGCTTCGTGCAGGCCGACATCACGTCGTTCACCGGCTATGACGGACGGTTCGCCACGGTGGTCGACAGCACGCTGTTTCACTCGCTGCCGGTCGAGGGCCGCGACGGCTACCTGCGCTCGATCCACCGGGCGGCGGCCCCCGGCGCCAGCCTGTTCATCCTGGTGTTCGCCAAGGGCGCCTTCCCCGCCGAGATGCAACCCAAGCCCAACGAGGTCGACGAGGACGAGCTGCGCGCCGCGGTGGGCAAATACTGGGTGATCGACGAGATCCGCCCGTCGTTCATCGTCTCGAACGTGCCCCAAATCGCCGATGCGCCTTTCGAATTCCCGGCGCATGAGCGCGACGAGCGGGGCCGGATGAAGATGCCCGCGTACCTGCTGACCGCGCACAAGGCCCAGTAGCCCTCAGGCCGAGGTCGCCGCCGTCGCGGCGATGAGCGCTTCGGCGAAGGTCTCCAGGTCCTCGGCGGTGGTGTCCAGGTGCGGCGAGATCCGCAACACCGGTGCGGTGAGCCGCAACGGCGCGCGCTGCACGCCGACGAAGGTGGTCAGGATCCGCCGCTCGGCGAGCAACCAGTCCCGCACCGCCCGCGGGTCCGCGCCGTCGGTGGGCGCCAAAGTGGTGATGGCACTGGGCTCTTCGGCCTCTTCGACGACCGCCCAGCCGGTCACGTCGGTCAGCACGCCGCGGCTCAGGCCGCCCAGCTCGGCCAGCCGCGCGCAGACGGCGGCCGGCCCGTACCCCAGGTATTCGCCCAGGGCCAGCGAAAACCCCACTCGCGCAGCGATATTGGCCTCACCGAACTCGAGTTGCTGAGCCACCGTGGAGCCCGGCGCCCAGTCCGGCGCCGCCAGCCTCGGGTGCAGGTTTTCCATCAGCTCCCGGCGCACCGCGAGCATCCCGACTCCGCGCGGCCCGGCGATCCACTTCCGCGACGACGAGTAGGTCACGTCGGCGCCGGCCGTGCAGTCCACCTGACCCAGCGCCTGCGCCGCGTCGACGACCAGCGGCAGCCCCAGCTCCCGGCAGAGCCGGGCGATCATCGAAACCGGTTGCACCACACCGCTGTGGCTGCCAATCGTGGTCAGGTGGACCAGGTCCGGCGGGTCGGTCTGCAGGGCCAGCGCCGCGTCGTCCAGCGCCACCCGGCCGTCGGCCAGGGTCGGCAGCAGCCAACGGTCGAATCCGTGGGCGGCCATCACGGCCAGGTTGGGGCCGTACTCGCCGGGCAGGCAGGCCAGGATGCGGCGCTCGGCCGGCCAGCTGCCCAGCAGCAGGTCCAGGGCGTGCAGCGAGCCGGTGGTGAACACCGCCTCGGCGTCGGTCATGCCGGTCAGCGCGGTGAACGCGAACCGCCCGGCGTCGAGCACCGGTGCGGCCGCCTCGGCGGCCACGTAGCCACCGAGCTCGGCCTCGTTGCGGGCGTGCTGGGCGGTGGCCTCGATCACCGCGAAGCTCTGCCGGGCACAGGCCGCGCTGTCGAGGTGCAGACCCGCCGCCGGCGGCCGGGCCGACCGCCACGTGTCGGCCAGCGAGGTGCCGCCGCTCACTTGACGGCCAACGACAACCCGAAGTCGTCCGCGCCGTCGGTCCACCAACGCGTGCGACGCAATCCGGCGGCGGCCAGCTCGGCGCTCACCCGCTCCGGGCGGAACTTGCACGACACCTCGGTGAGCATTTCCTCACCCGCCCGGAAGTCCACCGTCAGCCCGAGTGCTCCGACCCGCACCCGCTGGCGCCCGGTCGCGCGCAGCCACATCTCGATGCGTTCCTCGTCCACGTTCCAGCGGGCCACGTGTTCGAAGGCGTCGACGTCGAAATCCGCGTCCAGTTCCCGGTTTATCACCGCGAGCACGTTGCGGTTGAACGCCGCCGTCACCCCGGCGGCGTCGTCGTAGGCGCGCACCAGCCGCTCGGTGTCCTTGACCAGGTCGGTGCCCAGCAACAGGCTGTCGCCGGGCCGCATCTGGGCCGACAGCGCGGCCAGGAACTGCGCGCGCGGCCCGGGCGTCAGGTTGCCGATCGTCGAGCCCAGAAACACGAACAGCCGTCGCCCGCCTTCGGGGATCTGGGTCAGGTGCTCCTCGAAATCGCCGCAGACGGCCTGGATTTCGATGCCGGCGTAGTCGCGCTGGATGGCGGTGGCGGATGCCGACAGGATGCCGGCGTCGACGTCGAACGGGACGTACCTGCGCAGCGCGCCACGCTCGCGCAGCGCGTCGAGCAGCACCCGGGTCTTCTCCGAGGTGCCGCTGCCCAATTCGACCAGGGTGTCGGCCTCGCTGGCCGAGGCGATGCCGGGGGCCTGCGCGCGCAGGATCTCGGCCTCGGCGCGGGTCGGATAGTACTCCGGCAGCCGGGTGATCTGGTCGAACAAGTCACTACCCACCGAATCGTAGAACCACTTGGGCGGCAACGACTTCGGTGTACGCCGCAGCCCGTCGAGCACGTCGCGGCGCAACGCGTGGTGGGCCGAGTCGGCGGCGAGGTGGTTGGACAGCGACAGCGTCATCAAAATCCCTTCGGATGATCCAGCGGTGTCAGCGTGACACCGTCGGCCGTGACATCGACCAGGTGGCGGTCCGGCACGTCCTCCCAGTCGGAGTCGTCGTCGTAGGGTTCACTGGCCACCACCACACCGTCGGCGCGGCGCAGGATGGACAGGGTGTCCCCCCAGGCCGTGGCCAGCAGCCGAGAACCGTTGGCGGCCAGTATGTTAAGCCGGGCCGCAGGGTCGGCCGCGCCGATCTCGGCGATCATCTCGCCGAGTGCGTCCAGGCCCCGCTCGAAGATGACCGCTGCCAATATCGCGCTGTCGCAAACGGATTCGGCCCGCGGGGTCACCGGCAGCACGGACCGGTCGACCACCCCGTTGTGCGACAGCAGCCACCGGCCGTCGGTGAACGGTGCGGTGGCGCTGATCTCGATCGGCATGCCCACCGTCGCCGAGCGCACCGCGGCCACCACGCAGTGGCTGTGCAGCGCCGGCGCGACGGACTCGAAGGACACGTCACCCCACAGCGGCGCCGGGCTGCGCCAGCGGCGCGGCACCTCCCCGTCGAAAAACCCTGCGCCCCAACCGTCGGCGTTGAGCAGGCCGTGTTTCTGCCGGCGCGGGGCGTAGGACTGCACCCGCAGCCCGAACGGCGGCTCGAGCATCAGCGAGGAGACCGTGGCGTCGGCCCCCAGCCATCCCAGATGCCGGCACATCAGCGGCGGCCCCGCGCGCCGGGCACGTCCCAGGCCAGCCGGACACCGGCGAAGATCTGGCGCCGGTACGGGTGATCCCAGTTGCGGAAGCTGGGCCGCAGGATGCCCGGCTCCACCGCCCACGAGCCGCCGCGCAGCACCCGGTAGTCGCCATCAAAGAACGGCTGCGAATAGCGTTCGTAGAGCATCGGCGCGAAGCCCGGCCAGGGCCGCAGCGGGGACGTCGTCCACTCCCACACGTCGCCGAGCATCTGTTCGGCCCCGCACGCCGAGGCGCCGGCCGGGTAGGCGCCGACGGGGGCGGGGCGCAGCGCGGCGCCGCCCAGGTTCGCCACGGCCGGCGACGGCGGCGTCGCTCCCCACGGGTAGCGGCGCCGGGTGCCGGTGGACGGATCCCACGCGCAGGCCTTCTCCCACTCCATTTCGGTGGGCAGCCGGGCACCGGCCCAGGCCGCGTACGCTTCGGCCTCGAAAAAGCTGACGTGCTGCACCGGTTCGTCGGCGGGGATGTCTTCGACATGGCCGAACCGGGTGCGGGTGCGCGCGTCGGGGTGCCAGAACTGGGGCGCGGTCAGCCCGGCGGCCTGGCGGTGCTGCCAGCCGCGCCGCGACCACCAGCGCGGCTCGTCGTAGCCGCCGTCGGCGACGAACTGCTGCCATTCGCCGTTGGTCACCGGAACCGTGCCGATCCGGAACGCGGGCAGGTCGAGCACGTGCGCCGGGCGTTCGTTGTCCAGCGACTCGGGTTCGTCGGCGGCGTCCACCCCGAGGACGAACTCGCCGCCGGGAACCAGCACCGAGGTGCCGGCCAGTTCGGGACGGCCAGCGGGCAGCACCGACGTGTCGCGCAGCAGCGGCGCGCCGCTGCGCAGGTTCAGCGCCTGCAGCATGGTTTCGTCGTGCTGGTTCTCGTGGCTGACCACCATCGCGTACACGAAGGCGGCGTCGGGGCCGTCGGGCAACGCATCCAGGGTGTCGAGCACCGCCGCGCGCACCGTGCGGCAGTAGGCGCGGGCCTGCTCCGGCGACAGCAGCGGCAGGTCGACCCGGCTGGCGCGGGAGTGCACGAACGCGTCATAGAGGCCCTCGACGGCCGGCGGCAACATCCCGGGCCGGGCGGGGTCGCCGCCCCGCAACAGCCACAGCTCCTCCTGTTGGCCGATGTGCGCGAGATCCCACACCAGCGGGCTCATCAACGGGTCGTACTGCCGGCGCAGCTCGTCGTCGTCGAAGTCGACCAGCCGCAGCGTCCGCGCCCGCGTCCGCGCCAGCTGGTCGGCGATCGCCTCCGGTGACGTCACGGCCCCCCTTGCGGGCCGCGCGCGGCCCGGGAAACCGACGCCGCGATGCCGTGCTCGATGACCTGGTCGGCGAAGTCGTCGCCGGGACACCGGCCCTGTTCGACGAGGCGGACCAGCCGCCGCATCGGCTCGGCGAGTTCGGCCGGCGCCCGCTCGGCGGCGATCGCCAGGCAGGCGTTGGCCGCCGCGTACAGCCGTCGGTCCCGCAGCCCCACCCGGGCCGCGACGTCCCAGGCGGTGGCCACCGGTTCCACGGCCCGGGCCGCCAGGCCGGCGGCGACCGGGTCGTCGAGCAGCGCGACCAGGGTGAACACCACGGCGGGCCACAGGGTGTCCGGCACGCTGTCCAGATAGCGGATCTCCAGCCACTGCCGCGGGCGCACCGGCGGGAACAGCGTGGTCAGGTGGTACTCCAGGTCGGCGACAGTGGGCCGGCGGCCGCCCAGCAGCACCCGCCCGTCCACCCAGTCGGCGAACGGCACCCAGCGCGTGACCGCCTCGGCGTCCGGGGTGTGCACCAACATCACCGGGGCCTTGAGCGCGTAGCGCGCCCAGTCGGTGCCCGGGTCGTCGCCGCTGGCGCCCAGGATGGGGCCGCAGCGCGCCGAGTCCATCCGCCCCCACACCCGCTGCCGGCTGGACACCCAGCCGGTGAAATCGCCGTCCAGCATCGGCGAGTTGGCCGTCATCGCAATCATGGTGGGGCCCAAGGCATGTGCCAGCCGCACCCGCGCCGCCCAGCCTTCCCGCGGCCCGGCGTCCACGTTGACCTGAATCGACGCCGTGGATGTCATCATCGCCGCGCCCGCCTCGCCGGAGCGGCTGGTGGCGAAGAACCGTTCCATGGCGCGGTAGCGGGCGCCGGGGTTGATCCGCTGGGGCGGCCGCAGCGGGTCGGCGCCCAAAAACACCAGACCCAGCCCGGCCTCGGCGAACGCGGGCCGCAGCACGGCCTGGTCGCGGCGCATGGCGTCGATGGCCGCTAGCACGCCGTCGGCCGGCGGGCCGGACAGCTCGACGGCCCCGCCCGGCTCCACCGTGACCCGGCTGCCGCCGGGCAGCGCGGGCAGCGCGTCGAGCACCGCGGCGATCTCGTCCCAGCCCGGCCGGCGGCACGGGTCCTGCGGGTCGTGGCAGTGGGCTTCGACTTCCAGACCCACCCGGCCCAGCGGAGCGTCCGCCAGACAGCCCCGGGCGATGTACTGCGCGACGGCCGCGGAGTCGGTCAGCTCGGCGATCCTCAGCTCGGCCGCCGGGTCGCCACCGGCCGGCCGCGAAGCCGCCGCCGTGCTCGGGGCGAACGTCATATCACGATCCCTTCGGGCCCGACCAAGCCTGAACATGCACCTGCGGACCGCTTCCCTGCGCAGCTAATCGAACGATAACCGGCACCACTTCGTCTAGTGCTTCATCTATCAGACGCCCCCGACATATTCCCCTTGCGCGCCTTCGGCTCGCCTTCGCGGCCCGGCGTCGAGGGCGCACGGAAACGACGGATACCCGATCCGTCGACTATTGACCCAGCGCGTTTTGCATGGCCCCGGCCAGCACGTTCACCGCGGGCCCGGCATTGCCGGACTGGCACACTTTCGCCTGCAGCACCACGTTTTCACGCAGCCTGGTCTGATTGAAGCACCGGCGATCGGTGCCGGCTTCCTGCTTGGTCCAGTTCTCGTCGGCGGGACCGGCCGGGCCGCCGTCGAACGACCACACCTGGGTGCTGCCGTTGTCCAGGTGGATCGCGGTGGTCTGACCCGAACAGCCCACCGTTCGATCCACCACCCGATGAAAGGCGCGGTCCGCGGCGTCGTTGGTGGCGAACACCCCGACCGCCTGTTTGACCAGATGCGTCTGGTCGGTCGCCGAGGTCTGGGTGACGGCCCCGTTGAACGACGCCAGGTCGGGGTCGTTGAACACCTCCGGCAAGCCGATGTCGGCCCAGTTGTTGCACTCCGGCAGGTCCACCCAGTCGCTCTGCCCGGGCTGGGTGAACACCGACTCCCACCCCATGGGCCCGCCGACGATGTTGCCGACCGACCCCTTGCCCAGCACGGCGTAGTTCACCACGCCGGGCTCCGACGGGTGGGCGGCCGCGACCGGCAGCGCGACCGCGCCCGCGGCCGCCACGCCGACGAACAACACCGCCCCGCAAACCCGCGTGATCCGCATGGTCATGCAGCGATCATGCCAGGCGCCCCCGGCCTTGAGGACCCGGCTCAAGGGCACGGCTCGAGGGAGCGGCTTAAGGGCGCGGCGCGGGCGTGCTGGGAGCGGGGCTGACCGGCGACGGCTGCCCGGGGCCGCTGACGCCCGGGCCGGAGACCGGGCCGCCGGGGCCACCCGGGCCGCCGGGGGGCATCGGGATGATCAACCCCGGCCCGCCGGGCCAGGGCCCGTTGTCGGGTCCACCCGGGCCGCCGTACCACGCCCCGGAACCACCGGGACCGCCGGGCCAGGGCCCGTTGCCCGGACCCGGACCGCCGTACTGCCAGGGCCCGTTGCCCGGTCCGGGGCCGCCCGGATGAAAGACGCCGTGGTGATGGTGGCAGTGGTAGTAGCTGTGCTTCCAGATGAAGGCGCCGACGAAGAACACCGACGAGATGATGAACACGATGCCCGCGACGATCACCACCCAGGCCGCCGCCGTGTAGAGCCGCGGCGGCTTCACCCGCTCGGGCGGCGGCGGGGGCGGTGGAACTGCGGCGGCTGGGGTCGGCTCCGGAGTGGTCGGCTCAGCTTGCGGTTCGGGTGTCTCGCTCATGCCATGCCATATTGCCGCGCGCGCCAGGCACCCAACAGGGCCCCGCGGCAAATTGTTGCGAATCGAGACGCGGCGGTTACCCCGACGAACGGGTGGCCCGGCGCTCGCACGGAGCGCCGGGCCACGGGTTGGGTATCGGGTTTCAGTTGGTCAGGACGATGACGCTCGGGGCCTGCCCCAGCGCGCCGTGCGACGTCGCCGCGGAGTGGAAGACCGACGCCGGCAGCTGGTTCGGGGCCAGGCCGCTGGGGCGCACCGGCGACGGCGTGGCCGGCGCGGTGGACGTGCCCGGACCGGTCTGGCCGCCCTGACCGCCGGGTCCGCCCGGGCCGCCGAAGCTGCCGGGACCACCCGGGCCGCCGGGGCCGCGGTGATGCATCATCGCGTGGTGCTTGTGGTGGTGGTGGCCGTGATGGCCGCCGCGGTGGCCGAGGATGAAGCCGGTGAAGAAGATCACCGCGACGATGAACACGATGCCGGCGACGATCGCGACCCACGCGGCGACTTGGAAGACCCGCGGGGCCCGGTATGGCGCCGCGGCAGCGGGCGCCGGTGCAGTGGCGGTGGAGGTCCGCACAGTGGGGGTTTCAGATGTTTCACTCATGAGACAAATGATGAAGGCGTTAACAATAGCTGCGGCTATGCGCCGGTTATGTAGCAGCTGTGAACCAAAGCCACTGCTCAACAAGGCATATCGCCGACCCCGAGATTTCGAGGTTAGGGCTTCAACCTTGAAAACCAGGGGCGAATTTCAAGGTTGGCCCGGCTTGAACGGGTTCACCGCGAACTGGATGACCCGGTAGGGAGCGGCCACCCGCGCGCGGGTGTCCCACTGGCTCACGAAGATGCGCAGCTCGTCGAGCGTGGAGCCGGGCGAGATGTAGCCGCCGTAGGGCTGCGCGAGCCGGTTGTCGTAGGGCGGCGGCAGGCTTTCCGCCGGCTCGGGCCACTCGTCGTGCTGCACCACCGTGGTGACCGGCGCGTCACCCAGCATCCTCGGGTCGTCGGCGACCCGGACCTCCATGTTGCCCGTGGTGGCATTGAAATAACTCAGCACGGCCTTGCCGTCGATCTGCCGGATGCACATCTCGCCCACCGCGTCCGGCCACAGCGGGGTCGGCGGCTTCCCCCACCCGCCTTGCGGTCCGGCCGCCCAGCCCTGCCACCGGGACCGGTCGGTGAAGGCCTGCGGGGTCACCCGGTACAGCACGACCGGATCCCGGCGGGTGAAACTGTCGGCCACGATGTACACCCAGCCGCTCGGCGATTCCTCGGTGGGTATCGGGTCGTAATAGCCGCTGATCTGGGTCTGCGAGCCGCCCTGATACGAGGCGGGCCGCGTGGACCCCGGGATCGTCTGCCAGCCCGCCCGCACCGGTTCGGCGGTCACCAGCCGGGAGCTTTGCGGCTCAAGGTTTTTCGTGGTCGTCACCATCAGGTAGTTGCGCCGGTTGATCTGCACCACCCCGGCGGGCAGCTGCGAGGCGCCAGGCGGGGCGGGGTCGGCCAGCAGCGGATTGCTGATCCCGGTGACGCCGGTGTAGCGCACCCCGGCCGGGTCGTCGACGGACGCGGTGTCGACGCGCAGGGCCACCGGCGCATACCAGCCGCCGAATCCGACGCCCTGGCCCGCGAAGCTGTCGCCGCACACCTGCAGCAGTTCGGTGGGAAATTCCACGAACTCACACAGGTCGGTGGCGCCGATCCCGTAATCGCCTGTGGGAGTGCCGGTTCCGGCGGTGGGGCCGATGCGCAGCACCTGGCCGGGCGCCAGCGGGCCCACGATGGGTTCCGGTTCGGGCGCCGGCGGGTCGGCGCGCGCCGCGGTAAACCATTGCGGCGCAAGCAAAGTCAATGCAAGCGAACACCGCGCGACCAGTCGAGTGTGCGCGGCGCTCACCCGCGCCTCACAACTGAGCGGCCAGCAGCTCGGCGATCTGGATGGTGTTCAGC
Organism: Mycobacterium avium subsp. avium; assembly: GCF_009741445.1. Lineage (NCBI taxonomy): Bacteria > Bacillati > Actinomycetota > Actinomycetes > Mycobacteriales > Mycobacteriaceae > Mycobacterium > Mycobacterium avium. The sequence goes on from NZ_CP046507.1 coordinate 123,393, forward strand.
GCCGCGCCCTTGCGCAGGTTGTCACCGGAGATGAACAGGGCCAGGCCGCGCCCGTCGGGCACCCCCGGGTCGCGCCGGATCCGGCCGACCAGGGATTCGTCGACGCCGGCAGCCGCCAGCGGGGTCGGCACGTCGACCACCTTGACCCCGGGCGCGCCGTCGAGCAGCTCGCGGGCCCGCTCCGGGGACAGCGGCCGGGCGAATTCGGCGTTGATCGACAGCGAGTGCCCGGTGAACACCGGCACCCGCACGCAGGTCCCGCTGACCGCCAGGTCGGGGATGCCCAGGATCTTGCGGCTCTCGTGCCGCAGCTTCTGGTCCTCGTCGGTCTCGCCGGAGCCGTCGTCGACCAGCGACCCGGCCAGCGGCACCACGTTGAAGGCGATCGGCGCGACGTAGGTCTGGGGCGCCGGGAACGACGCCGCGCGCCCGTCGTGCACCAGCTGCTCGGCGCCGTCGATGACCGCGCGCGCCTGGGTGGCCAGCTCCTCGACCCCGGCGATCCCGCTGCCGGACACCGCCTGGTAGCTGGACACCACCAGGCGTTGCAGCCCGGCCTCGTCGTGCAGCACCTTGAGCACCGGCATGGCGGCCATGGTGGTGCAGTTCGGGTTGGCGATGATGCCCTTGGGGCGACGGTGCGCGTCCCTCTCGAAGTTGACCTCGGACACCACCAGCGGCACGTCGGGGTCCTTGCGCCACGCCGACGAGTTGTCGATCACCGTCACCCCGGCCGCGGCGAACCGCGGCGCCTGCACCAGCGACATGGTCTTGCCGGCGGAGAACAGCGCGATGTCCAGACCTGTCGGGTCGGCCGTCGCGGCGTCCTCGACCTCGATCTCGGCGCCCCGGAATTCCAGCTTGCGGCCCTGCGAGCGCGACGACGCGAAGAACCGCACCGAGGTCGCCGGGAAGTCACGCTCGTCGAGCAGCCGGCGCATCACCTGGCCGACCTGGCCGGTGGCGCCAACAACTCCAATAGCAACCATCTATCTGCCCGTCCCCGCATACACCGTGGCGGTCTCCGCGCCGCCGAGCCCGAACGCCTCGTGCAACGCCACCACGGCCTTGTCCAGTTCCGTGTCGCGGCACAGCACCGAGATCCGGATCTCGGAGGTGGAGATCAGCTCGATGTTGACGCCCACCTGCGCCAGCGCCTCACAGAAGGTGGCGGTGACGCCCGGGTGGCTGCGCATGCCGGCCCCGATCAGCGACACCTTGCCGATGTGGTCGTCGTAGAGCAACTGGGTGAACCCGATCTCGTCCTTCAGCGCGTCCAGCTTCGCCACCGCGGTGGGCCCGGCCTCGCGCGAGCAGGTGAAGGTGATGTCGGTCTTGCCGTCCTCGACCTTGGAGACGTTCTGCAGCACCATGTCGATGTTGACGTCGGCGTCGGCGACGGCCCGGAACACCCGCGCCGCATAGCCGGGAATGTCGGGGATGCCGACGACGGTCACCTTGGCCTCGCTGCGGTCGTGCGCGACTCCGGTCAGGATGGGGTCTTCCATGGGCTTGTCCTTGATCGATCCGACGACGACGGTGCCTTCCTTGTCCGAGTACGAGGACCGGACATGCACCGGAATGTTGTAGCGGCGGGCATATTCCACGCAGCGCAGCATCAAGACCTTGGCGCCGCAAGCCGCCATCTCGAGCATCTCCTCGAAGGTCACCGTGTCCAGCTTGCGGGCGTTGTGCACGATCCTGGGGTCGGCGGAGAAGATGCCGTCGACGTCGGTGTAGATCTCGCAGACGTCGGCGCCCAGCGCCGCGGCCAGGGCGACGGCCGTGGTGTCCGAGCCGCCGCGGCCCAGCGTGGTGACGTCCCGGGTGTCCTGGCTGACGCCCTGGAACCCGGCCACCAGCACGATGCGGCCCTCGTCCAGCGCGGCCTGCAGCCGTCCCGGCGTGACGTCGATGATCTTGGCGTTGCCGTGCGTGCCGGTGGTGATCACCCCGGCCTGCGAGCCGGTGAACGAACGCGCCTGGGCGCCCAGCGACTCGATCGCCATCGCCACCAGCGCGTTGGAGATCCGCTCGCCGGCGGTCAGCAGCATGTCCAGTTCGCGCGGCGGCGGGGCCGGACACACCTGCTGGGCCAGGTCCATCAGGTCGTCGGTGGTGTCACCCATCGCGGAGACGACGACCACCACGTCGTTGCCCTGCTTCTTGGTGGCGACGATGCGCTCGGCCACGCGCCGGATCCGATCGGCGTTGGCCACCGAGGATCCGCCGTACTTCTGCACGACGAGCGCCACCTTTTTCCTGCCTCTCCGGGCCTGCGCACTGGTATTTCGGGAATAAGTCCACAACAGAATACGTGCCCCCGCATGGTGATTTACGTCGCGATACCGGGTGGCCCGGCCTGCGCGGGCGCCGCGGTCCCGGCGGCATTTTCGCCACGGCGCCAATCGCGGTAAAGTTGCCGACGTGCAGCGGGTGCTCCTCCTCGGACGCCGCGACGGGGTCTGATTCCAGACCGGCTTCCCGTCGCGGGTGTTCGCGATGCGCCGGTCTGAGGTTCCTTCTGATATCCTCGGAGCAATCACCGTGACTTCCCATCCCGACGCCTTCAGCTCGTCCCGCAGCATCGTCAAACCCGCCGGCCCGCCCGGCCCCGGACAGCCGGCCTGGAACCCCCAGCGCGGTTCCTCGATGCCGGTCAACCGGTACCGGCCGTTCGCCGAGGAGGTCGAGCCGATCCGGCTGCCCGACCGCACCTGGCCCGACAAGGTCATCGACCGTGCCCCGCTGTGGTGCGCGGTGGACCTGCGCGACGGCAACCAGGCGCTGATCGACCCGATGAGCCCGGCCCGCAAGCGCCGCATGTTCGACCTGCTGGTCCGCATGGGCTACAAGGAGATCGAGGTCGGCTTCCCGTCGGCCAGCCAGACCGACTTCGACTTCGTCCGCGAGATCATCACCGAGGGCGCCATTCCCGACGACGTCACCATTCAGGTGCTGACCCAGTGCCGGCCGGAACTGATCGAGCGCACCTTCGCCGCGTGCCAGGGCGCGCCGCAGGCCATCGTGCACTTCTACAACTCGACGTCAATCCTGCAGCGGCGCGTGGTATTTCGCGCCGACCGGGCCGCGGTGCAGGAGATCGCCATGGCCGGCGCCCGCAAGTGCGTCGAGGAGGCCGCCAAGTACCCCGAGACGCGGTGGCGGTTCGAGTACTCGCCGGAGTCCTACACCGGAACCGAACTGGAGTACGCCAAGCAGGTGTGCGACGCGGTCGGCGAAATCATAAGGCCCACACCGGAAAACCCGATCATCTTCAACCTGCCCGCCACGGTGGAGATGGCCACCCCCAATGTGTACGCCGACTCCATCGAGTGGATGAGCCGCAATCTGGCCCGCCGCGACTCCATCATCCTGAGCCTGCACCCGCACAACGACCGCGGAACCGCCGTCGCCGCAGCGGAATTGGGCTATGTGGCCGGCGCCGACCGGATCGAGGGCTGCCTGTTCGGCAACGGCGAACGCACCGGCAACGTGTGCCTGGTGACGCTGGGTCTGAACCTGTTCTCCCGCGGCGTGGACCCGCAGATCGACTTCTCCAACATCGACGAGATCCGCCGCACGGTGGAGTACTGCAATCAGCTGCCGGTGCACGAGCGGCACCCCTACGGCGGCGACCTGGTCTACACCGCGTTCTCCGGCAGCCACCAGGACGCCATCAACAAGGGCCTGGACCAGATGAAGATCGACGCCGACGCCGCCGACACCGACGTCGAGGACATGCTCTGGCAGGTGCCGTATCTGCCGATCGACCCCAAGGACGTCGGGCGCACCTACGAGGCGGTGATCCGGGTGAACTCGCAGTCCGGCAAGGGCGGGGTGGCCTACATCATGAAGGCCGATCACGGCCTGGCCCTGCCGCGCCGGCTGCAGATCGAGTTCTCCCAGGTGATCCAGAAGATCAGCGAGGGCGAGGGCGGCGAGGTCAGCCCCAAGGAGATGTGGGACGCGTTCTTCGAGGAGTACCTGGCCCCGGTGTGGCCGCTGGAGCGGGTCAAGCAGCGCGTCGACGCCTCCGACGAGGACAGCGGCATCACCAGCATCTCCGCGACGGTCAAGATCAACGGGGAGCAGACCGAGATCAACGGGACCGGCAACGGCCCGCTGGCCGCGTTCGTGCACGCGCTCGCCGGGGTCGGGTTCGACGTGGCGGTGCTGGACTACTCCGAGCACGCCATGAGTTCGGGCGACGACGCGCAGGCCGCCGCGTATGTGGAGGCGTCGGTCAACGGTCGGACGGTGTGGGGTGTCGGCATCGCCCCGTCCATCACCACCGCCTCGTTGCGCGCGGTGGTGTCGGCGGTCAACCGCGCCGCCCGCGCCTGATCAGAACAGCGCCAGCTGCGGATCGGGCGTGGCGTCGGTGAACTCGTCCATGCTGGTGCCGCCGATGACGGCGCGAACGCAGTCCAAAAACTGCGCGTCGGAGATCACCGGCACCCCCAATTGCCGGGCCAGATAGCCTTTGCCGTGCTCGGCGGCGGGGTCGTTGCACACCACCAGCGAGGTCTCCCGGTCCACGGTGTCGCTGTAGGCCAGCCCGGCGTGCAGGATCCGCTCGACGAGTTCTTCGTGCGTGCGCTCGACCTCGGCGGCCAGTGCGACGCGCATGCCCTGGACGAGTGGCCGGCCGCCCACGTAGGGGCCCGGGTTGAGATAGGGGCAGGGCATCCGGGAAGCCAGCACCTTCAGCGGGCGCAGCTCGTCGTGGGTGACGCGGCCGTTGGGCCAGCGGCGGCGGGTCACCGGATGCACCGGCAGCCAGATGTCGCGTTCCCGGGCCCGCTGCAGCGCCGAGGCCAGCACGCCGGTCAGCACCATGGCGTCGTCGAAGGCGTCGTGCGGCCGCTGCTGGGTCACGCCCCAGTGCGCCGCCAGCGTCTCCAGCCGCAGGTTGTCGATGCCCAGGTCCAGCCGCCGGGCCAGCTCGACCGTGCACATCACGGTGTCGACGGGAAGTTCGATGCCGGCGAGTTCGGCCTCGGCGGCGAGGAAGGCGTAGTCGAAGGCCACGTTGTGGGCGACCAGGGTGCGGCCGCGCAGCACCTCGACCACGTCGCCCGCGATGTCGGCGAACTGCGGCTGGTCTTCCAGCATGGCGGCGGTCAGGCCGTGCACGTGGGTGGGGCCCGGATCCACGCCCGGGTTGAGCAGGCTCACCACCGACTGCTCGACCTTGCCGCCGGCGTCCAGCCCGAGCACCGCAAGGCTGATGATGCGAGCCTGACCCGGGCGAAAGCCCGAGGTCTCGACGTCGATGACGGCCCATCCCGCGTCCGGCTCGCTGGCCGGACGACCCCAGCACACCGCGCTCATGCACTGAGGATGGCACGGGCGACCGACATCACCGGTGTCACACGGCGCCGTGTCGGCGTTCGAATCGATCCGGGAGGGCGACCCGCTGCGCCCGGCGACAAGCGCCGCGCTTGCGATCGCCCTCAACTCGATGAGGGCGACCCGCTGCGCCCGGCGACAAGCGCCGCGCTTGCGATCGCCCTCAACTCGATGAGGGCGACCCGCTGCGCCCGGCGACAAGCGCCGCGCTTGCGATCGCCCTTAAACTCTCCGGGTGCTGACCACCCGTGCCCGCCTGGCCCTGGCCGCGGGGGCGAGCGCGCGCTGGGCGTCCCGGGTGACCGGCCGCGGCGCCGGCGCCATGATCGGCGGGCTGGTCGCGATGACGCTGGACCGCTCGGTGCTGCGGCAACTGGCCACCGGCCGGCGCACCGTCGTCGTCACCGGCACCAACGGCAAGTCGACCACCACCCGGATGACCGCCGCCGCCCTGGCCACCATGGGATCGGTGGCCACCAACGCCGAGGGCGCCAACATGGACGCCGGCCTGGTCGCGGCGCTGGCCGCCAACCGCGGCGCCCGGCTGGCCGCCCTGGAGGTCGACGAGATGCACGTGCCGCACGTGTCCGACGCCGTCCGCCCGGGCGTCGTCGTGCTGCTCAACCTGTCCCGCGACCAGCTGGACCGGGTCGGCGAGATCAACGTCATCGAGCGGACCCTGCGCGCCGGCCTGGCCCGGCACCCGGACGCGGTCGTCGTGGCCAACTGCGACGACGTGCTGATGACCTCGGCGGCCTACGACAGCCCCAACGTGGTGTGGGTGGCCGCCGGCGGCTCCTGGGCGAACGATTCGGTGAGCTGCCCGCGCAGCGGCGAGGTGATCGTCCGCGAGCAGGGGCATTGGTATTCCACCGGCGCCGACTTCAAGCGGCCCAGCCCGCACTGGTGGTTCGACCCACAGGACGGCGGCAACCTGTACGGCCCCGGCGGTGTGGCGCTGCCGATGCGGTTGGCGCTACCGGGCGCGGTGAACCGCGGCAACGCCGCCCAGGCCGTGGCGGCCGCGGTCGCGTTGGGCGCCGATCCGGCGGCGGCGGTGACGGCCGTGTCGACGGTCGACGAGGTCGCCGGCCGGTATCGCACGGTGCGGGTCGGCGGGCACGACGTCCGGATGTTGCTGGCCAAGAATCCGGCGGGCTGGCAGGAAGCGCTGTCGATGGTGGACCCGCACGCCGACGGGGTGGTCATCTCGGTCAACGGCCGGGTACCCGACGGCGAGGACCTGTCCTGGCTGTGGGACGTGCGCTTCGAGCACTTCAACGACGCGTTCCAGACCACCCCGGTGGTGGCCGCCGGGGAGCGCGGCACCGACCTGGCGGTGCGGCTCGGGTACGCGGGTGTCGAGCACACCCTGGTGCACGACACCGTCGCCGCCATCGAGTCCTGCCCGCCCGGGCGGGTGGAGGTCGTCGCCAACTACACCGCGTTCCTGGCGCTGCAACGAGCGTTGGCGCGCCATGGCTGATTCGGTCGTGCGGATCGGGCTGGTGCTGCCCGACGTGATGGGCACCTACGGCGACGGAGGCAACGCGCTGGTGCTGCGGCAGCGACTGCGGCTGCGCGGCATCGACGCGGAGATCGTCGAGCTCACGCTGGCCGACCCGGTGCCCGAGTCGTTGGACCTCTACACGCTGGGCGGGGCCGAGGACTACGCGCAGCGGCTGGCCACCCGGCATCTGCTGCGCTACCCGGGCCTGCAGCGCGCCGCCGAACGCGGCGCGCCGGTGCTGGCGATCTGCGCGGCCGTCCAGGTGCTCGGGCACTGGTATGAGACGTCGGCCGGGGAGCGGGTCGACGGCGTGGGCATGCTGGACGCGACGACCTCTCCGCAGGACGCCCGCCACATCGGCGAGCTGGTCACCAAGCCGCTGCTGGCCGGCTTGACCGAGCCGTTGACCGGTTTCGAAAACCACAGGGGCGGAACGGTTTTGGGCCCCGCCGCCGCTCCCCTGGGCGCGGTGGTCAAGGGTGCGGGCAACCGCGCCGGAGACGGTTTCGACGGGGTGGTGCAGGGGTCGGTGGTCGCCACCTACATGCACGGGCCGTGCCTGGCCCGCAACCCGCAGCTGGCCGACCTGCTGCTGGGCAAGGTGGTCGGCGGGCTGCCCGAGCTGCAGATGCCCGAGGTGGAGTTGCTGCGCCGGGAGCGGCTGGCCGCCCGCTGAGCGGCCGAAAACCCTCAGACCATGGCGCGGCGGCCGGCCAGCGCGCGGCCCAGCGTCAACTCGTCGGCGAACTCCAGATCGCCGCCCATCGGCAGCCCGGAGGCGATGCGGGTCACGGTCAGGCCGGGAATGTCGCGCAGCATCCGCACCAGGTAGGTGGCCGTCGCCTCGCCCTCGGTGTTCGGGTCGGTGGCGATGATCACCTCGGTGATGTCGACGTCGTCGACCCGCTCCCCGATCCGGCTGAGCAGCTCGCGGATCCGCAGCTGATCGGGGCCCACCCCGGACAGCGGATCGAGCGCACCGCCCAAAACGTGGTAGCGGCCGCGGAATTCGCGGGTGCGCTCGACGGCCTGCACGTCTTTGGGCTCCTCGACCACGCACACCACCGACGCGTCGCGGCGGGGGTCGGAGCAAATCCGGCAGCGCTCGTCGTCGGAGACGTTGCCGCACACCGCGCAGAACCGCACCCCGTCGCGGACCCTGGCCAGCACCGCGGTCAGCCGGTCGATGTCGGGCGGTTCGACCGACAGCAGATGAAAGGCGATGCGCTGGGCGCTTTTGGGCCCGATACCCGGCAGCTTGCCCAGCTCGTCGATCAGGTCCTGGACGGGTCCCTCAAACATGTCGGCCCTGGAATCTACCCGGACGCTAAACGCCCGGCGCCGGCGCCGGAGGCTGCCCGGGCGGCGCGCCGAACCCGCCGGCCAGGGACCCGAGCCGCTCCTGGGCCATCCGGGTGACCTGCTTGGACGCGTCGGCCATGGCGCCGACGACCAGGTCCTGCAGGGTCTCGACGTCCGACGGGTCGACGACGGAGGGATCGATCTTGACCGCGACCACCTCGCCGCTGCCCTTGACGACGACCTTGACCAGACCCCCGCCGGCCTGACCGTGCACCTCGGCGTTGGCCAGTTGCTGCTGGGCCTCCATGAGCTTTTGCTGCATCTGCTGCGCCTGGGCCAGCAGCGCGGACATATCGCCTCCGGGTCCGGGTTGCATGACAGTCCCCTCGCGTCTTGGTCTCGACTTGGTTTCGCTCGGAGTCTCCGGCGATTCGGAACACCCAGCGTAGACCGCGCGACGTTACCTTGGCGCCGTGGACCTACGACTGAGCAGACGTGTCGGGATCAAAGTGGCGGTCGGTGCGCTGGTTGCTGCGTCGACGGCGATCATTCCGACCGCGGCCCCGGCCGCGTGGGGGGTGCCGTCCAACATCGCCGGCATGGTGGTGTTCATCGACCCGGGCCACAACGGCTCCAACGACGCGTCCATCAACCGCCAGGTGCCCACCGGGCGCGGCGGCACCAAGGACTGTCAGGCCAGTGGGACGGCGACCAACACCGGCTACCAGGAGCACACCTTCACCTGGGACACCGCGCTTCGGGTGCGCGCCGAGCTGACCGCGCTGGGGGTGCGCACGGCCCTGGCCCGGGCCAACGACACCGGGCTGGGCCCCTGCGTCGATGAGCGCGCCAACATGGCCAACGCGTTGCACCCCAACGCGATTCTGTCCATCCACGCCGATGGCGGACCGCCGTCGGGCCGCGGCTTCCACGTCAACTATTCGGCCCCGCCGCTCAACCAGGTGCAGGCCGGGCCGTCGGTGCAATACGCCCGGATCATGCGCGACCAGATGCAGGCCTCGGGCATCCCGCCGGCCAACTACATCGGCCAGAACGGGCTGTACGGGCGCTCGGACCTGACCGGCCTGAACCTGGCGCAGTACCCGTCGATCCTGGTCGAGTGTGGCAACATGAAGAACCCCGCGGATTCGGCGCTGATGGAGTCGGCCGAGGGCCGGCAGAAGTACGCCGACGCGATGGTCCGCGGCGTCGCGGGCTTCCTGGGCTCCCAGGGCCAGGCCCGCTAGCTCTCCAGCTCCCTCTTCAGGTTGGCCAGCACCTCGCCCTGAATCTTCTTCAGCCCCAACGGCGCAAAGGTTTTCTCGAAGAAGCCCTTGACGCCGCCGGCGCCGGTCCAGGTGGTCTTGACGGTGACGCTGGAGCCGGGCCCGGCCGGTGCCACCGTCCAGTTGGTCACCATGGACGAATTGGCGTCCTTCTCGATCACGGTGTGCCCGGCCACGTCGACGTCGACCTGCACGTCGCGGACCCGCGACTTGGTGGCTTGCAGCTTCCACTTGGCGACCGTGCCGGCCCCCTGCCCGCCCTGCAGCACCTGGTAGTCGCTGTATTGCGGGGAGAGGATTTTCGGGCGGACGGTCTGGTAGTCCGCGACGGCGGCAAGGGTTGCCGCCGGGTCGGCGTTGATCAAGATGGTGCTGTCTGCGCTCACCTGTCCCACGGCGGCCCCTCCTGCTGATGGTTTCCCCGATACCGCCGCTCACGACGGGTGCACGGGCTGTTGTCGAAGACTAGGGTATATCTGGTGCCAGTCCTTGGATCCGCACTCTCGGCCCACCAGGCCGGCGTCGACCGGTTGCTGGAAAGTTATCGGTCCATCCCGGCAACGTCGGCCGTCCGGCTGGCCAAGCCGTCGTCAAACCTGTTCCGCGCCCGCACCAAACGCGACGCGCCCGGACTGGACACCTCCGGGCTGACCGGGGTGCTGGGGGTGGATCCGGAGACCCGCACCGCCGACGTGGCGGGCATGTGCACCTACGAGGACCTGGTGGCCGCGACCCTGCCGTACGGGCTGTCGCCGCTGGTGGTGCCCCAGCTCAAGACGATCACCCTCGGCGGCGCGGTGAGCGGCCTGGGCATCGAATCGGCGTCGTTCCGCAACGGTCTGCCGCACGAGTCGGTGCTGGAGATGGACATCCTCACCGGCGCCGGCGAATTGCTCACCGCGTCGCGCACCCAGCACGCCGACCTGTTCCGCGCCTTCCCGAATTCCTATGGCACGCTTGGGTATTCGACCCGGCTGCGGATCGAGCTGGAGCCGGTCGCGCCGTTTGTGACCTTGCGCCACATCAGGTTTCACGCGCTGGCTGACCTGATCGCGGCGGCCGAACGCATCATCGACACCGGCGGCCACGCCGGCACGCCGGTGGACTATCTCGACGGCGTGGTGTTCAGCGCCGACGAGAGCTACCTGTGCGTGGGCCGGCGGACCACCACCCCCGGCCCGGTCAGCGACTACACCGGGCAACACATCTACTACCAGTCGATCCGGCACGACTCCCCGGGCGACGAGCCCACCAAGGACGACCGGCTGACCATGCACGACTACATCTGGCGCTGGGACACCGACTGGTTCTGGTGCTCGCGTGCGTTCGGCGTGCAGAACCCGCGGGTGCGGCGCTGGTGGCCGCGCCGCTATCGGCGCAGCAGCGTCTACTCCAAGCTGGTCTCGCTGGACCGGCGCTTGCGCATCTCGGACCGCATCGAGGCCCGCAACGGCCGTCCACCCCGCGAGCGGGTGGTGCAGGACGTCGAACTGCCGGTGGAACGGACCTTCGAATTCCTGGAGTGGTTCCTCGAAACGGTGCCGATCACCCCGATCTGGTTGTGCCCCTTGCGGTTACGCGACCACGACGGCTGGCCGCTGTACCCGATGCGCCCGGATCACACCTATGTCAACGTCGGCTTCTGGTCGTCGGTGCCCGCCGGTGCGACCGAGGGCGCCACCAACCGGCTGATCGAAGCCAAGGTGAGCGAGCTGGACGGGCACAAGTCGCTGTACTCCGACTCCTTCTATACCCGCGAGGAGTTCGACGAGCTCTACGGCGGCGAGGCGTACAACACCGTCAAGAAGACCTACGACCCCGATTCTCGTTTACTCGACCTCTACGCGAAGGCGGTACAACGGCGATGACGACCACCAAACAACCGCACCGGTCGCGGACCGGCAAGCTCAGCATGGCCGAGATTCTGGAGGTCTTCGCCGCGACCGGCCGCCACCCGCTGAAGTTCACCGCGTACGACGGCAGCACCGCCGGCAGCGAAGACGCCGAGCTGGGCCTGGATCTGCGCAGTCCGCGCGGGGCCACGTATCTGGCGACGGCGCCGGGCGAGCTCGGCCTGGCCCGCGCCTACGTGGCCGGCGACCTGCAGGCCTATGGCGTGCATCCGGGTGATCCGTACCGGCTGCTCAAGACGCTGACCGATCGGGTGCAGTTCAAGCGGCCGCCGGCCCGGGTGCTGGCCAACGTCGTCCGCTCGATCGGGTTCGAGCGGTTGTTGCCGGTGGCCCCGCCGCCGCAGGAGACGCGCCCCCGGTGGCGCCGGATTGCCGACGGACTGATGCACACCAAGGCCCGCGACGCCGAGGCCATCCACCACCACTACGACGTCTCCAACCGGTTCTACGAATTGGTGCTGGGCCCGTCGATGACCTACACCTGCGCGGTGTACCCGCACCCCGACGCGACGCTGGAAGAGGCGCAGGAAAACAAGTACCGGCTGATCTTCGACAAGTTGCGGTTGGCCCCAGGCGACCGGCTGCTCGACGTCGGCTGCGGCTGGGGCGGCATGGTGCGCTACGCGGCGCGCCGCGGGGTGCGGGCGATCGGCGCCACCCTGTCGGCCGAGCAGGCGAAGTGGGCGCAGCGCCGCATCGACGACGAGGGGCTCGGCGACCTGGCGCAGGTGCGCCACTCCGACTACCGCGACGTCGCGGAAACCGGTTTCGACGCGGTGTCCTCGATCGGGTTGACCGAGCACATCGGCGTCAAGAACTACCCCGCCTACTTCGGGTTCCTGAAGAGCAAGCTGCGCACCGGCGGTCTGCTGCTCAACCACTGCATCACCCGGCACGACAACACCTCGACGTCGTTCGCCGGCGGGTTCACCGATCGCTACGTGTTCCCGGACGGCGAGCTGACCGGGTCGGGCCGCATCACCTGCGCGATCCAGGACGTCGGCTTCGAGGTGCTGCACGGCGAGAACTTCCGGCACCACTACGCGATGACGCTGCGCGACTGGTGCCGCAATCTGGTCGAGCACTGGGACGCCGCCGTCGACGAGGTCGGGTTGCCGACCGCGAAGGTGTGGGGTCTGTACATGGCGGCCTCGCGAGTTGCCTTCGAGCAGAACAACCTTCAGCTGCATCACGTGCTGGCGGCGAACGTCGACGCGCGCGGCGACGACGACCTGCCGCTGCGGCCGTGGTGGTCGCCCTAACAGGGAGGTGCTCAGCTCCCGTCGATGCGGCGGGCGCCCAACTCGTTCTGCAGCAGCTCCAGCGCGGCCTCTTCCGGGTCGCGGCGCGCCGCCGGCTCGTCGCGCACCGCCTCGGCCAGCATGTGCTCTTCCTCGTCACGCCGGGCCGAATCCGGTTCGGGGACGGGCTGTTCCGGCTTGGGGTGCGGCGGGCCGGCCGTCGCCGGCGCCGGTGAGCCGGCCTCACAGCGCACCCGCCAGTTGACGCCCAGCGCATCCTTGAGCGCCTCGGCGATGACGTCGGCGTTGCGCTGTTCGCAGAGCCGCTTGGCCAGGGGTGCCGATTCATGCGTCAGCACCAGCGTGTTGTCCTCGATCGCCCGAACGGTGGCGCCGGCCAGCATCACCTCGGTGGTGCGGCTGCGCTGACGGACCTTGTCGCGCACCGTCGACCACATGCTTCGCACCGCGGCGGCATTGAGTTCCCCTGGCGCGGACGGGGTTTCGGAGGCCCGCGCCGGCTCCGGCGCCGGCTTGGGCTCCGGCGTGGGTTCGGCCCTCGGCTCCGGCCTGGCCTCGGGCTGGGGTTCCGGCTCGTGCTCGGGCTTGGCCGCCGCCGGCTCGGGCTTGGACGCCGGCTTGGGCGCCGCGGACGGCCGGGTGAACCGCACCGGCTGCTCGACCGGCTCGGCCGGCGTCGACCCCGCGGGAATGGACATGTCCAGCCGGGTCTCGATCCGCTCGACCCGTTGCAGCAGCGCGGTTTCGGTGTCGCTGGCCGAGGGCAACAGCAGCCGGGCGCACACTACCTCGAGCAGCAGCCGCGGCGCCGTCGCACCCCGCATCTCGCCCAGCCCTGCCTGCACCACCTCGGCGTAACGGGTCAGGGTCGCCGGGCCGATCCGGGTGGCCTGGTCACGCATCCGCTCCAGCACGTCCTCGGGAGCGTCCACCACGCCGCGGCTGGCCGCATCGGGGACGGCCTGCAGCAGGATCAGGTCGCGGAACCGCTCGAGCAGGTCGGTGGCGAAGCGCCGCGGATCATGCCCGGCGTCGATCACCGACTCCACCGCGCCGAACAGCGCCGCGGCGTCGCCGGCCGCCAGGGCGTCCACGGCGTCGTCGATCAGCGCCAGGTCGGTGGCCCCGAGCAGGCCCAGCGCCCGCTGGTAGGTGACGTGCCCGCCCTCGGCGCCCGCGACCAGCTGGTCCAGCACCGAGAGCGTGTCACGTGGCGAGCCGCCGCCGGCGCGGATCACCAGCGGGTACACCGCGTCGTCGACGACGACGCCCTCTTGTTCGCAGATCCGCCCGATCAGCGCCCGCATGGTCTTGGGCGGCAGCAGCCGGAACGGGTAGTGATGGGTGCGCGACCGGATCGTCGGCAGCACCTTCTCCGGTTCGGTGGTGGCGAAGATGAAGATGAGGTGCTCGGGCGGCTCCTCGACGATCTTGAGCAGCGCGTTGAACCCCGCGGTGGTCACCATGTGCGCCTCGTCGACGATGAACACCCGGTAGCGCGACTGCGCCGGCGCGTAGAACGCCCGGTCGCGCAGCTCGCGGGTGTCGTCCACGCCGCCGTGGCTGGCCGCGTCCAGCTCGACCACGTCGATGCTGCCGGGCGCGTTGGGCGCCAGCGCCAGGCACGAGTCGCACACCCCGCACGGCGTGGCCGTCGGCCCCTGCACGCAGTTCAGCGAGCGGGCCAGGATGCGCGCCGAGGAGGTCTTCCCGCAGCCGCGCGGACCCGAGAACAGGTAGGCGTGGTTGATCCGGCCGGCTTCCAGCGCGATCGACAGGGGTTCGGTGACGTGCTCCTGCCCCACCACTTCGGCGAAGGTTGCCGGACGGTATTTGCGGTAGAGGGCCACGGTCAGCAGGCTACCGGGGCCGGCCGACGACGATGCGGGCCCGCCAAGGTCTGCTGAGGAGTCGGACAATCGGGCAGCGTCCGACGACGATGCGGGCCCGCCAAGGTCTGCGGGCATCGAGTGTGCGGCAGCGGCTTCCAGTGTGAATCTACGGCGGGCCCGCCCGGCGTGTCGTCGCCGTCATGCAACAGTCGAAGCCGTCAGATCACACCCGATCGCGAGCCAGCAACGACTCCGAGGCCGCCAGCAGCGCGCAGGTGGCCAGGCCGTCGACCGCGTCGCGCAGATCGGGCAGCGACGGGAAGGTAGGCGCGATCCGGATGTTCGTGTCGTTGGGGTCTTTCCGATACGGGAACGACGCACCCGCCTCGGTGACCGCGATGCCGGCGTCCTTGGCCAGCGCGACGGTCCGCTTGGCCGTGCCGGGCAGCACGTCGAGGCTGATGAAGTAGCCGCCCTTGGGCTCGGTCCACGAGGCGATCTTGGAGTCGCTGAGCCGCTGGTCGAGGATCTCGAGCGCCAGCGCGAATTTCGGCGCCAGGATCTGCTGGTGGCGCAGCATGTGCAGCCGCACCCCGTCGGCGTCGCGGAAGAAGCGCAGGTGCCGCAGCTGGTTGACCTTGTCCGGTCCGATCGACTTCTTGCCCGCGTATTGCAGGTACCAGGCGATGTTGCCCAGCGAGCCGCCGAAGAAGCTCACCCCGGCGCCGGCGAAGGTGATCTTGGAGGTGGACGCGAACACGTAGGGCCGGTTCGGGTTGCCGGCCGCGGCTGCCAGCCCCAGCACGTCGACCTGCCGGATGAAGTCGTGCGTGAGCGTGTGCACCGCGTACGCGTTGTCCCAGAACAGCCGGAAGTCGGCCGCCGCGGTGCGCATCTGGACCAGCCGCAGCACCGTGTCCCAGGAGTACGTGACCCCGGTGGGGTTGCCGAACACCGGCACCGTCCACATGCCCTTGATGGCGGGGTCGGCGGCGACCAGCTCCTCGATCAGGCCGACGTCGGGCCCGTCGGACAGCATCGGGACGGGGATCATCTCGATGCCCATCGTCTCGGTGATGGCGAAGTGCCGGTCGTAGCCGGGGACCGGGCACAGGAACTTGACGCTCGGTTCGTCCTTCCAGGGCCGCTGCGAGTCGACGCCGCCGTAGAGCATGGAGAAGGCGACCAGGTCGTGCATCAGCTCCAGGCTGGAGTTGTTGCCCGCGATGAGGTTTTGCACCGGGATGCCGAGCAGCTCGCCGAAGATCGCGCGCAGTTCCGGCAGGCCGTGCAGGCCGCCGTAGTTGCGGGTGTCGGTGCCCTCGCTGTCGCGGTAGTCGTCGCCGGGCAGGGACAGCAGGGCGTTGGACAGGTCGAGCTGCGCGGGCGCCGGTTTGCCGCGGGTCAGGTCCAGCGACAGCTTCTTGGCCTGCAGGTCCGCGTAGCCCTGCTGGTGGCGGGCGTGCACTTCGGCGAGTTCGGCAGGGGTGAGGGACTCCAGCGACACCATGGCTATTGCGGGCCCTTTCGCCGTCCGACCGGGTGGAATCCGTGGCGATCGCAAGCGCGGCGGAGCCGGGCGTAGCGGGTCGCCACTCATCGAATCCAGTGGCGATCGCAAGCGCGGCGGAGCCGGGCGTAGCGGGTCGCCACGCATCGAAGGTAGGGGACCCCGCGCACCCGACAGAGCCCGTTGACCCTTGCTGCCTTCCGGCCCTGGGGGAGTTCACAGGATAGACGCCGCGCGGGGTCCACCCAGAGTCTAATACCCGACCCGGAGCAACTGGCGGCGGCGGTCAGGCGCTCGGTTACCATGGCCACGGAGGATTCGCCTAGTGGCCTATGGCGCTCGCCTGGAACGCGGGTTGGGTTAATAGCCCTCGCGGGTTCAAATCCCGCATCCTCCGCCATTGGTCCGCCCAGCGGACGCGCACAACGTGGGCCGGCTCCAGCCGGTCTTGCATGAGGAGGCTTATGGGGCGCAAGGTCGCCATCCCGTGGCACGCGTCATTTTCGATCGCTGCCGGCGTCCTCTACTTCTTCTTCGTGTTGCCCCGCTGGCCCGAACTGATGGGTGACACGACGCATTCGCTGGGGACGGCGCTGCGGATCGTGGCGGGTGTGCTGGTCGCGCTGGCGGCGCTGCCGGTGGTGTTCACCCTGTTGCGCACCCGCAAGCCCGAGCTGGGCACGCCGCAGCTGGCGTTGTCGCTGCGGGTCGCCTCGATCGTGGCGCACGTGCTGGCCGGGTTGTTGATCATCGGGACGGCGGTCAGCGAGATCTGGCTGAGCCTGGATGCCGCCGGCCGGTGGTTGTTCGGGATTTACGGCGCGGCCGCCGCGATCGCGCTGCTCGGCATTTTCGCGTTCTACCTCTCGTTCGTCGCGGAACTGCCACCGCCGCCGCCCAAACCGATCAAGGCCAAGAAGCCCAAGAAGCGCCGGCTGCGTCGCAAGAAGGCCGGCGAAGAGGTGGAGACGGCCGAAACGGCTGAAGCGGAAGAGGCCGAGGCGGAAGAGGCCGACGAGACCGAAGCGGCGCAGACCGTCACGGCCGAAACCGAAGCAGCCGAAGCAGCCGGGGAAACCGAAGCAGCCGAAGACACCGCCGAGGCCGAGAAGCCCGCCGCAAACGAGCCCGAAGCCGAGACGCTCGTGGCCGAGGACAGCGACGAATCGCGGGCCAAGCTGCGCAACCGCCGCCCGACGGGCAAGGGCACGCACCGGATGCGGCGCCGGCGCACCCGGGCCGGCGTCGCGGTCGACCAAACCGCCGAGCAGTCCGGCGACGACGCCGACGAGGACTAGCGCGCCACCGCCAGCAGCACCGGAATCGGCGTGTTCTCGTCGGTGTGATAACTCGCGCACACCCGGTGATAGCCGTCGGCGATCTGCAACGGGACACCGGCCAGGAAGTCGCCGCGCACCAACAGGATCGGCGACAGCGGTAGGCCCTTCTCGATCTTGGTGAGGTCCGCGGCGACGTGCGGGTTGTCCACCGGCAGCAGGTCCAGCCGCGCCGCCCGCAGAATGTCCTTCGCCTTGCGCTGCATCACCGTGGCGCGCTTGAGCTTCTTGATCACCTTCTTCACGGTCTGCGCGTCCGCGAGCATGCTCAGGTAATCGGCTGCCGCCGGAAAGTCATGGGCCTCAGGGGCTTCCAGCCATTTCACGCTGAGCATCGCGTGCCTCCCGTCACCCGCGCCGACACCGAGGCAGCCTACCGCCTGGGCGCCCCGAAATTTGGGATCGGTAGTGATCCGGGCGGTCTGTACTGACGCCAGGACGACGCCATCGGGGCGGCGCACGAAGGAAGGAACCACACGTGAAACGTCTACTCGCAGCTGCGACGGGGACCTTGGGCTGCGCTGCGGCCGCGGTGACGCTGGTCGGCTGCTCGAGCGGCGGCCACTCGGCCGCTCCGGCATCGAGCACCGCGCCCAGCGCCTCCACCGGCACCAACGCACAGGTCAAGGTGGGCGGCGCCGACCTGCCGGGCGTCAACCCCGCCTCGGTCACCTGCGTGCGCACCGGCGGCAAGATCGACATCGGCAGCGGCTCCACCGGCGGCGCCCAGCAGGCGCTGGCCGTGGTGCTGACCGACGAGGCCACCCCGAAGGTCGAGTCGCTGGCGCTGGTCGTCGACGGCAACGCGCTGGCGGTCAGCAACAACATGGGCGCCAAGGTGGGGTCGGCCGACGTCGCGGTCGACGGCAAGACCTACACCATCACCGGCCAGGCGCAGGGCGCCGACATGAAGAACCCGATGGCCGGGATGATCACCAAGGACTTCAGCATCAAGGTGTCCTGCGGCTGATCGGTTGCGGCCCACGAGCGGCGGACGTGCCTCACTCACGCGTCCGCCGCTCGCGGTTCGGCCGACCAGAGCACCGCCCCGGTCTTATGATGCAGCCGTGTCGATCCCGGACGGGCTGCAGCGGGCCCGCCGCATGGCGTTAGCGGCCGACGAGGCCGGCGCCCGCGATCTGCTGCTGTCCCTGATACCGCGCATCGAACGGGACGACCGAGACGATCTCATGCTGGAAGTGCTTGCCCAGCTTGGCGAGATCTACCTGGCGCGCGGCGCCGACGACGGCGTCGAGGAATCGATCCGGCGCATCCAAGACTGCCTGGCCGCCTATGCGAGCATGCCCGCCGACGCCGAGAACGCGCGCATGATCTGCCGCTACTCGCGGCGGGCCAGGTTCCTGCAAACGGGTTTGGCCGCCGCACGCGGCGACCACGAAGGCGCCGCGGCGGCCCTGGACCTGTTGAGCGACACCGGCAGCGAATTCCCCGAGCTCGCCGCCGAACACGCGCAGCTGTGCGCTCGCGCGCGGGTGCTGTGCGCCACCGCGCTGTGCGACGACGACCTGCACGTGCAATCGGTTCCGTTGTGGGACAAGATACTTGAGCACATCGGCGACAGCGGCGACGACGACGAGAACGCCGATCACCTGTGGGTCACCGCGGCCACCGGATACGGCAGGTTCTGCGTCGAAACGGGGCGGTTGGCCGAAGCCGAGCCGTGGTTACGCCGCGCCGAGGCGCGGGCCGACGCCCACGGCTGGGAATTAGCCAGGGCCAGAGCACAATTGGAGCGGGCCACGGCGCGCTGGGCGGCCAACGACCATGCCGGCACCGAACAGCTGGTGTCGCAGGCCTATCCCGTCATCGCCCGGCATGCCCGCGCGCACGACGTCGCACGCTGCTGGCTGTACCTGGGACTCACCCGGCTGGGGTCGGGCGCCCTGGAAGCCGCCGACGAATGCTGGGAACACGCCGAGCGGCACTGGCGCGAGTTGGGAAAGCCGCTGCACCTTCATCGTATTCTGTTGCAGCGCAGCTGGATAGCGATCTTCTGGAGTCGCTTCGCCGACGCCGTCGAGCTGATCGCCCAGGCCCGGGAACTGCTGGACTCCTCACCGCGCAGCAGCTGGCTGCAGTACGCGCAACTGGACAGTCATCTCGGAACGGTGTGGCGCGCCGACGCTCTGGCGGACCTGGGTTTCGACAGCTCCGGCGCCCCCGAGGAGTCGCTGCAGGAGACCGAGGCGCGCCAGGCCGAGGGCCTCGGCATCCTGCGCGGCGAGGTCGGCACACCGGAATACCGGCGCGGCATGAGCAAGCTGCAGCAGGCGGCGGAGTTGAAAGTGCCCGCCGCGCTGGCGGTCGACTCGGTGCGGTATTCGATCGCTGACGCCGACGCGCGAGCACGCTGGGCCACCACCATCGCGGCGCCCATCCTGGCCGGCGCGTTCGCGGTGGCCTGGGAGTGGGAGAACACGGCGCTCATCAGTGAGCTGGTGGAATACCACAGCGCGCGAGGGACTTTCGAGGCCCTGCAGCGCCCGCAGACCGGCGAATGGGCGTCCACGGCCGTCGCGTCGGTTCCGCTGGACACCGGCGCCGAGCCCGCCGCGCTGGCCGCCGCCGGGCCGCCGGTGGCCGGCGGTGTGTCGCTGACCCGGCTGGGGCCGTTGCCGCCGTTGCGGATGCACCCGGGCGAGGCGCCGATCCTGGACCACTACCGCATGCTGGCCGTGCAACGCTACGGGCGCGCCGTCACCGCCGACGAGCCGGCCTGGTCGACGTGGCCGTGACCGAATCCGGCCGGCTGACACTGGTACTGCGCTACGCCGACCTCGGCATCGCCACCTACGCCAGCCTGCGGATCGTCGGGCAGCCCGAGCGGACCGTCGCCTGGGTGGTGGAGGAACCGCTGCTGCTGGCCGCCCTGCAGGAGCTCGCCGCAGCGTTGCCCGAGCCGCACGACGCCGAGAATCGGCGTGCCGCCATCGGCCGCGCGCTGAGCACCGGGGCCTTCGCCGCACCGGACACCGAACTCACGCTCGCCTACATCCTGGGCGTGCTGCTGATCGGCAGCGCGGGCTGGCAGCTGTTGACCGAATGTGTGTCGTCGCCGCGGGCGGTGCTGTTCGTCTCGCCCAGCGCGCGGCTGGCCCGGGTGCCCTGGGGGCTGCTGGCGATCCCGAAATCGGGGCCCAGCAAGGAGGAGCTGGTGCGCGCCCGCCAGGACGCGATCACCGCCGCCGGGCGCGCTGCGGCCCAAATCCCTTGGCGTCTAGTGGATTTGGCGGCACTGACCGACGGGCATCGGCTGATGGAACTGGTCGAGGTGCTGATGGCGGTACCCCCCAACATTGTGCACGCGCCGCGGACGGCCACCGAATGGGACGCCCGGCGCGACGGGCCGCCGTTGCTGGTGCTCGACCCGCGGGTGCCCGGGCAGCGGCCGGACTCCGCGCTCGGGTCGGTGCTGGGCAGGCCGTCGCCGGACACGCCGGTCGGCCGGCACTTCGCCGAGCTGATGCGGCGGCGACCCGTGCTGCCGCGGGTCGACGCGGTGGTCGACTTGTTCCGCCGGCGCGACGCCGACCGCCGCTGGCTGGCCGGGCTGTTGGCCCGATCCCCGTGCCGGCTGCTCTATGTCGGGCATGCCAGTTCGGCGGACGACGATCACCGGCACGGCGGCCGCGCCGATCGGGCGGCCCTGCATCTGGCCGACCCGGCGGCGGTGCCCGGCGACGCCAACGCCATCGGCGATCACCGGCCGCTGACCGCCTCGGATTTGATGGCGCTGCGGTTGCCGATGCCGCCGCGGGTGGCGCTGCTGGCCTGCGGGTCGGGCGGCGACTATCAGTTCGACGAGGCGACCGGTCTGGTGGCGGCGATGATCCTGAACGGGGCGCAGCTGGTGACCGCTACGCTGTGGTCGCTGCCGACGACCGCCGCCTACCGGCAATTCGCGATGCCGGCCCGCGGATCCCCCGAATCCGTCGACCCGATGGCCGATCTGGTGTCCGCCGTCGACACCGCGCACGACGCTCCCGCAGACGCCGGGTGCGCGCTGAACCGGTGGCAGCGCGCCCAGATGCGACGCTGGCGCGACGGGGATCGTGTTGCCAGCCCGCTGTATTGGGCCGCACTGGCCACCTTCACCGTCGATGGTGCGCGCTAGTGCTACAGCGCCGCCACCCATGCCGCATGCACGGCCAGCACGTCGTCGGGCAGCGAAAGCTCCTCGCGGGCAGCGGGATCGAAGGCGACCAGCACAACCAGCCCGGGCCGCAGCACGGACAGGTCCAGGTCGGCATCGCAGCGCGCCAGCTTGCCGATGAACGTCTCCCCCGACACGGCCACCACCTCGATGAAGACCTGACGCTTGACCTTGCGCACGGTGCCGACTCCGACGGTGCGGTTACTGACGTCCCGGCGGCGGCGGGATTTGAGCCAGTCGGCCAGCCGCAGCAGTGTGTTCATCCGCTCAGGGTGACGCGGCCGATCGGCTACCGAACCCAACTTCGCGGCTGCCGCAACCGTTGCGCCGGCCCTATTCTGTGCTGATGAGCGCCGAACCGCAGCCGCGGACCGTGCCGGCGGGAGCGGCGGCGGGGCACCCCCGCCGGTCGGTGATCGAGGCGGCGTGGCGGGCGATAGGGCCCGGCGTGGAGGTGCTCAGCGCCGACGACGGCGGCCCGTTGAGCCGCACCATCAAACGCATCATCGACCCGTTGGTGTTGCGGCTGCGGTCCAACCCGGCGTATTCGGCCCCGGTCGTCACGCCCGAGACGGCCGCGGCCATGCACGAGCTGATCGTCGGCAGCGGACCCGAATTACGCGCTGCCGCAGCATGGTTCGAGGCGCTCAAGCTGGAACGACGCCGACAGCGGATCCGCACCGGCAACGCGCAGGAACTCTACTTCCCGGTCTGCTTCGAACTGGCGGTGACCAAGGGCGCGCCGCCGCCGCACGATAACGAGACGGCGGCCGCCGTGCTCGCCGACATCCACCGGGATCGCGACCGCACCGCGATCGAGGTTCTGCACCGATACGCCGGCAACCCCGATGTCGTTGCCGCGCTGGCCGATCAGCTGCAGCGCAGCTGGCGCGACATGCGGGCCGGGCCCGTCGACACCGGCCCGTTTCTGGCGGAGCTCGCCACCGTGCTGGGGATGGCCGGAGGCCATCGCGGCGCGGCAGCCCGCCAACGCGTCTGGTCGGCGATGATCACCGACGCCACGCCCTACAATCTTGGGGCGCTGGCCCACATCGATTGCGCCTTGCTGCCCTGGTCCATCGTCGAGGTTGGGTTGAGTTCCGTTGAGCCGCAACGTGTCCCGGAGGTCGCGGCGGCCTCCGAGGGGGAGCGCCCGCTGGATCGCAGCGTGCTGGACCGGGTGCGCGCCACCCTGCGGCGCGCCCTGGACCGCGACGCGCTGCCCGACATCCCGTTGCTGTGCGAGGAGGAGGTCGACCGGGCCTGCGCGCCCTGGGGATTGCTGGCCGAGGACAAGCAGGCCACGCTGGTGGCCGGCATCGAGGTCGCCGTGCAGCTGGCCCCGCTGGACCCGTCCGCCTGCTGCCGCGACGACCTGGCGGCGCAGATCCAGGCGCGGCTGCGCAAGGAAGCCTACGTCTTGCACGCCCGGCGCTATCTTGCCGACAACGGCCCGATCCATCCCCGCCAGCAGCAAGTGGTCGAGGACCTCGCCGCGTTCGCGCAGCCCTACCTGAGTCGGCTGTGGGCGCGGCTGCACGGGCGCGACGTGTGGCAGGAGCCCTGCGACGACGTCGACGACGTGCGGGCACTGCTCGACGGGGTGGCCCGCTCGGTGAGCCTCGACCACCGGCAGCGGATCAAGGCGATGCTGGAATTGCAGGTGGCCGGATGAGATTGGTTGCCGATTCCGGGCTTTGGACCACCGGCCGGGCAGACGTCACCGAGGAGCCGCCGCTGGTGGCCCTGCTGGAGGTCAGCGGCGCGGTGCTGTCGTGGACCCTGGACGATCCGGACGACGCGCCGCCCCGGCTCACCTTCACCGACGTGTCGCGGGCGGACTGGTTGTGGCGGGTGCTCGGCGAAGCCGGGCATGTGGCGCTGGTGTCGGCGGTGCGGGACGCGGCCGTCCCAGCGGGCGGCATCGAGCTTGCCGGCGTCGACGTCGCGCCGGGCGCGCTGGCCCCGCTGCGCAGGCTGGCCACCGGTCACTGGTTGCGCCGCTGGTGGCCGGCCAGCAGGCAGGACGGCATCGCGGGCCTGGACCGTGCCCTACTGGACGCCGAGCTCGCGCTGCTGACCGCGGGTGCGCAGCACTTCTTCCCCGACGACACCCTGGACTCCGACGTGGCCGGGCTGCTGGCGCCGCACGCCACCGCGCTGCTGGGCCATCTCGTCAGCCCCGATCCGCGGGTGGCGGACCTGGTGCGCGCGAGCGCCGGCCTGGCCGACGGCATCGGCGTGGACGCCGGGCGATGGCCGGAACTGCTTGCCGCGCTTGATGATTCGAGTCTGGTCGTGGCGCCGAGCGATCGGCGCGACGACTACGCGCTGGCCGCCGGCGCCGGAGCCGGGCCCCGCGCGGCGGCCATCGCCCGCGGCGTCGCATCCGTCGCCTGGTCGGGGGTGCCGCCCGGTGTCTTCGATGCGGCCGAGGACACCGTCGGCTGGAGCATCCGGGTCGACGGTTCGGCCGTCGTCGCCGTCGTGCAGGCCGACGTCATCGGACCGGACCCGGCCACCGGGATCGCGGTGCGGCTGCGCTCGGCCGCCGTCGAGGGTGCGGGCGCCCTGGACGCCGCCGGCCGCGCGACCTTCCCGCTGACCGGCGCCCGCGGGGCACTGACCGAGTCGGCGGCCTGGGGCCACGACTGGTCGGCGACCGAGGTGCACGTCGGCGCCGCGGTGTCGACCGAGTCGCCGCACACCCGCGAGCGGGTGCGCCGGTGGGCGCGGGCACGGCTGGAGTCGCCGCCCCGGGACGCCTTCCTGGCCGAAAGATTGGCCGCCGAATCTGCCTATTAGGCCTACTAAGAACCCCGCCGATTCCCTATGCTGAGCGAGTGCCAAACACCTATCGAGTGGTTCAGTGGAACACCGGCAATGTCGGCAAGAGCTCGCTGAAGTCGATCGTCACCAACCCCACGCTGGAACTGGTGGGCTGCTATGCCTGGTCGGCGGAGAAGGTCGGCCGCGACGCCGGTGAGCTGGTCGGCATCCCGCCGCTGGGGGTCGCGGCCACCAACGACGTCGACGAGCTGCTGGCCCTCAAGCCGGACTGCGTGGTCTACAACCCGATGTGGATCGACGTCGACGAACTGGTCCGCATCCTGTCCGCCGGCGTCAACGTGGTGACCACGGCGTCGTTCATCACCGGCGGAAACCTCGGCGACGGCCGGGACCGGATCCTGCAGGCCTGCCAGCAGGGCGGCGCCACCATCTTCGGCTCCGGCGTCAGCCCGGGTTTCGCCGAGCTGCTGGCCATCGTGTCGGCGATGGTGTGCAACCGGATCGACAAGGTCACCGTCAACGAGGCCGCCGACACCACCTTCTACGACTCGCCGGAGACCGAGAAGCCGGTCGGCTTCGGCCAGCCCATCGACCACCCGGACCTGCCGGCGATGGCGGCCAAAGGCACGGCCATCTTCGGCGAGGCCGTCCGGCTGGTGGGCGACGCACTCGGCGTGGAGCTCGACGACGTGCGCTGCGTGGCCGAGTTCGCCCAGACCACCGAGGACCTGGTGATGGCGTCCTGGACCATTCCCGCGGGGCACGTCGCGGGCACCTACATCAGCTGGCAGGGCATCGTCGGCGACCAGGTGCTGATCGACTTGAACGTGCGGTGGCGCAAGGGACAGACGCTGGACCCGGACTGGAAGATCGAGCAGGACGGCTGGGTCATCCAGATCGACGGGCAGCCCACCGTGACCACCAAGGTGGGCTTCCTGCCGCCGCCGTACTTCGAGGCCACCACGATCGAGGAGTTCATGGACCTCGGTCACATCATGACGGCGATGCCGGCCATCAACGCGATCCCGGCCGTGGTCGCCGCGGCGCCCGGCATCGCCAGCTACGCCGACCTTCCGCTGACACTGCCCCGCGGCAACGCGCACGTCGCCGGCCGGCCATAGCGCCGCCGGTAGCCATCAGTCGGCGCGCTCCGGCGGCTCGGGATCGCCGGACCGATCGGGCGGCGACTCGTTCAGATAGCGCCGCAGCCGCAGCAGCTGATTGACGACGATGCCGATGCCCAGCAGCATCAGGCCCGCCACCACTGCCACCACGATCGCGGTGCTCACGGGGTCCATGATGGCAGGGCCGGGTTTGCGAATCCGCGTTTGCCGGGTAGAAAGCAGGCCATGAGCTTCCAGGTGCGGGCGGCGTTGACTGTCCTGACGGCCGCGGCGGCACTCTGCGTCGCGCCGATGCCGGGCGCGCCGGCGGCCGGCGCCGATCCGTGCCCGGACGTGGAAGTGGTGTTCGCCCGCGGCTCCGGGGAGCCACCCGGCATCGGCGGCATCGGTCAGCCCTTCGTGGACGCGTTGCGCTCGCAGATCGGCTCGCGATCGCTGGCCGTGTACGCGGTGAAATACCCTGCCAGCACTGACTTTTCCAATCCCGATTTCCCGGCCACCGTGATCGACGGAATCCGCGACGCCAGTTCGCATCTCGAGTCGATGGTGGCCAGTTGCCCCAACACCCGGGAGGTGCTGGGCGGCTACTCGCAGGGCGCCGCGGTGGCCGGCTACACCACGTCGGCGGCCGTGCCCCCGGGCGTGCCCGCCTCCGCGGTGCCCCCGCCGATGCCGCCCGAGGTCGCCAAACACGTCGCCGCGGTCACGCTGTTCGGCACGCCGTCGGGCCAGTTCCTGCAGAAGTATCACGCGCCGCCGTTGGCCATCGGCCCGCTGTATCAGCCCAAGACGCTGCAGCTGTGCGCCGTCGGCGACCCGATCTGCGGCACCGGCGGCGACGACCTGGCCGCGCACACGTCGTATCCGGTGAACGGCATGACGAACCAGGCCGCCCAATACGTCTTTAGCCACCTGTAGCGGCCCTGGGAGAATGCGGGCCATGCGGGTTCTCATCACGGGCGGTACTGGATTCGTCGGCGGGTGGACCGCCAAGGCCATCTCCGATGCCGGGCATTCGATCCGGTTCCTGGTGCGAAACCCGGGCAAGCTGCAGACCTCGGTCGCCAAACTGGGCGTCGACGTGTCGGACTTCGCCGTCGCCGACATCACCGATCGCGTCGCGGTGCGCGAGGCGTTGCAGGGCTGCGACGCCGTGGTGCACAGCGCCGCCCTGGTCGCCACCGACCCGCGCCAGACGGCCGAGATGCTCGCCACCAACATGCAGGGCGCCCAGAACGTGCTGGGCCAGTCCGTCGAGCTGGGCCTGGATCCCATCGTCCACGTGTCGAGCTTCACCGCGCTGTTCCATCCGGACCTGGAGACGCTGACGGCGGAGTTGCCGGTGGTCGGTGGGGCCGACGGCTACGGCACGTCCAAGGCGCAGGTGGAGATCTATGCCCGAGGGCTGCAGGATGCGGGCGCGCCGGTGAACATCACCTACCCGGGCATGGTGCTCGGCCCGCCGGTCGGCGACCAGTTCGGCGAGGCGGGTGAGGGCGTGCGGGCCGCCCTGCAGATGCACGCGATCCCGGGCCGCAGCGCGGCGTGGCTGATCGTCGACGTCCGCGATCTGGCGGCGCTGCATGCGGCGCTGCTGGAGCCCGGCCGCGGGCCGCGCCGCTACACCGCCGGCGGGCACCGGGTTCCCGCGAGCGACCTCGCTGCCCTGCTCGGCGAGGTGGCCGGCACGCCGATGGTCGCCGTCCCGATCCCGGACACCGCGCTGCGCGTCGCGGGCGCGGTGCTGGACCGGGCCGGCCGTTTCCTGCCGTTCGAGACCCCGTTCACCTGGGCGGGCATGCAGTACTACACCCAGATGCCGGCATCGGACGACTCGCCGAGCGAACGGGAACTCGGCATCACCTATCGGGATCCCCGGCAGACCCTGGCGGACACCTTCGCGGCCCTTTCCGCCACCTCATGACCCGACGGCCCCACCCGGGCGACTCCACCACCCGTGACCTGCTCATCGACGCGACCATCAAGGTGATGGTCGAGGACGGGTACGCCGCGGCGACCTCGCGCCGGGTGGCCGCCGAGGCCGGGGTGAAACCGGCGCTGGTGCACTACTACTTCCCCACCATGGACGAGCTGTATCTGGACGTCTTCCGGCGCGGCGCGGCCGCCTACCAGGAACGCCAGACCCGGGCGTTGACCTCCGACCGCCCGCTGCACGCCCTCTGGGACACCCTGATCGAGCCGAAGGACACCCGGCTGCTGCTGGAGTTCATGGGACTCGCCAACCACCGCAAGGCGATTCGCGCCGAGTTGGCGGCCTGGTTCGGGCGCTGGCGCGATACCCAGATCACCGCGCTGAACTCCATCGTCCGCGAACACGACATGGACGCCGGCGAATTTCCGCCGGCCGGCATCGCGGTCATCCTGGCCGCGATCGGGCGCATGCTGATCCTCGAAGATGCCCTCGGCGCCACCGCCGGACACGACGCGGCCGTCGCACTGGTCAACCGGTTCATCGACCGGTTCGAGTTGCCCTGACGGTTCAGGGCACCACGATCCGCAGCCGCTCCCAGCCCCGCACGGTCGACGTCGACGCCAATTGCGCTGTGTCGTAATCGATGTCCCATTCGGGCCATCGGTTTAGCAGCTCGTCCAGCGCCACCCGCCCCTCCAGCCGGGCCAGGTTGGCCCCCAGGCAGTAGTGCACGCCCTTGCCGAAGGTGATGTGCGAGATGTTGTCCCGGTGGATGTTGAAGGTGTCCGGGTCGGTGTAGCGGCGCGGGTCACGGTTGGCGGCGCCGAACAGCAGCAGCATGGCGCTGCCGGCCGGCACGGTGGTGCCGTAGCACTCGAAATCGGCCGCCATCCAGCGGGCGACGTGCGGCCCGGTGGGTTCGAAGCGCAGCGTCTCGTCGACGGTGCGGGTCAGCAGGGACCGATCCCGGTACACCTCGCGGCGCTGGTCGGGGTGTTCGGCGAGAACCTTTGCCAGCCAGCCGATCAGCCGCCCGGTGGTCTCGTTGCCCGCGCCGGCGACCACCTGGGTGTAGTGCAGCACCTCCTTGCGGGTCAGCTTGCGCCGCACCCCGTCCTCGTCGTCGAACTCGACGTTGAGCAGTGTCGTCATCAGGTCGTCGGAGGGATTCTTGGATCGCCATTCGACGTAGTCGGCATAGATTCGGCCGTCGGCGATGGAGTCGGCGTCGGCGACCCGCAGCGGCGCACCCGGCTTGGTGCGCAGGTTGGCGTCGTTGGCGTCGCGCACCGAAACCTGTTCGGACTCAGGGATTCCCAACAACATCCCGATCACCCGCATCGGCATCATCGACGCCAGCTCGGCGATGATGTCGAAGCTCGAGGAGCCGACCAGCGGATCCAGGCACCGAATGCAGTATTGCCGGATCTGGTCTTCCAGCGCGGCCATCCGGCGCGGGGTGAACACCCGCGACATCAGGCCGCGCAGCACGGTGTGCTCGGGCGGGTCCTGGAACATCATGACGCCGCCGGGCATGTCGAACTTCGACTGGATCAGCTCCAGGATGTCGCTGCGACGGTTGGAGAACACCTGCCAGTTCGCCAGCGCCCGTTCCACATCGGAATGCCGTGACAGCGCCCAGAAGTCGTACCGCTCGTTGTAGTAGATCGGCGCCTCTTCGCGCAGCCGCGCGTACGTCGGGTAGGGGTCGGTGATGATGCCGATGTCGTAGGGGTCGTAGTACACGGCCGTGTCGTTCGCGACGGTCATCGATGCATGCCCTTATTGACCTTGCCGTCCAGCCGGCCCATGCCAACCTCCACCGATCGGATGTTGGGCGATCGCCCAAATTTGTGCCGCAGGCCATGTCTAGCAGCATCGCGTCGAGTCCGTCAAGACGCCGCGGGCGGGCACCGATCTGTGAAGATTTGCGGCATCGGTGTGAAGGCTTCGTTAAGAACGAGGCACCGGCCGGCCCGGACCGGCACCGTAACAGGCATGACGGTCGTCGAGTTCACCGGCGGCGCCGCGCCGCGGGGTGCGCTGCCGCGCCGGTCCACGCTGCCCGGCCCGGGTTCGGTGCGGGTCACCGCCGCGTACGCGGCCGCGCTGCTGGTGGTCTATCTGGTCCTGGCGGCGCTGGGGCCGCACGCCCGCCAGGTCGCCGTCAGCCGGATGAGCACCAACGTGCACAACCTCGGGCGGGGCCAGCTGGGCACCTTGATCGGCAGCGCGTTCGTCGACGACGGCGGTCAGCTGTTCTTCTGGCTGCCCGGCCTGGTCTGCTTGTTGGCGCTGGGCGAGCTGCTGTGGCGCAGCAAGGGGCTGCTGGTCACCTTCGCCGTCGGCCACATCGGCGCCACGATGATCGTGGCGGTCGGGCTGGTCGCCGCCATCGAATCCGGCATGCTCCCGGCCTCGGTGGCCCGCGCCAGCGACGTGGGGATCAGCTACGGCGCGATGTGCGTGCTCGGCGCCATCACCGCGGCGCTGCCGGTGCGCTGGCGCGGCGTGTGGGCCGGTTGGTGGTTGGGCACGGCGGTGGTGGCGACGGTGGGTGCGGACTTCACCGCCGTCGGCCACGTGGTGGCGCTGCTGCTCGGCATCGGCCTGTCGTTCCGGCTGCGGTCCACGGCCAGCTGGACGCCCGTCCACCTGGCGTTGCTGTGCGTCGGTGCCACGTTCGGCTATCTGCTGCTGGCCGGGGCGGCGTCGATGGCGCCGATCGGCGGGCTGGCGGGCGCGTTCATCGGTGTGCTGGCGCGCCGCCCGCTAGCCGGACAGCCCGACGAGCGCGTCGACGTGGTAGCGGCTGGCCGTCCAGGGCGGTGAGCCGGCGGTGGGCGTCAGCGTGACCGTCAGTTCCGCCTTGCCCGCGGTGACCGATCCCGGGACCGGATAGGTGTCGTCCAGCCAGCGGTGAAAAGGGTTGGCGCGCGGCTGAAACCAGTTGCCGACGGGGGCGCCGTCGATCGCGACGTCGGCCGATTGGAACCCGTTGACCTGGTCGCCGCTGCGGCGCAGCAGGACGCCGTGGTTGTCCGGATCGACCTGCACATGAAAGGTGATCGCCCCCTGGGCGCTGCGCACGGTGCCGGCGACCGGGCGGGTGTCTTCGGTGCCCTCGTACTCGCTGACCAGCAGCTGGTCGATCGCGTCGGTGTCGGTGTAGCCGTGCAGGGCCCGGCTGAGCGGATCGGTCGGGTTGACGTCGTCGGTGCCGGTCAGCTCGGCGTCCGGCTGGGTGTAGAGGAATGCGGTTGAGCTGTAATCCGGTTCGACCATGTTGCGTTTGCCGTGCTCGATGCCGAATCGGAGCGCCGAGTGATAGCCGATCGCCTCGGCCGGCATGATCCGGTACACGGCGACGCAGTAGTCGGCGCACCCGGCGGTGGCCGTGCGTTGGTCGGGTTGGCCGTTGAGCGGATCGCTGAAATGCGTGCCGTCCTTGAAGTACCAGCCGCCCTCGTAGAGGTCCTCGGTTCCGGTGCCGTACCACTGCGGGGAGGCGGCGCCGTCGGTGTAGACCCGCTCGGCCCCTTCCAGGAAGTAGGGGGCGTTGTCGCTGAACGCCGTTCGGGTCCGTTGGCCACGGATGGTCTGGCTGACGCCGACGAACTTGCCGCGGCCCTGTTCGTCGGCGAACAGCCAGTCCTGCCCGAGGATCGTCGGGCCGGCGTGGGAGCGCGCGGTGAAGTAGCCGGCCCGGCCGCTCGCCAGCGCGCCCGCCCACCGGGCGTCGGGAGTCGTCGTCACCTCCGCGGCTATCGCGGAGACCGGGCCGGCGCCGGTGTTGGCCAGGCTCACCCGCGCCGAGCGCGCGAAAGGCATTGGCCACCAACACCACAGCGCCATCGATCCGTCGGGTTGCGGGAAGGCGGCGAACATCAGCGATCGCACCGGGGTGGGGCCGAGCCCCGCGCCGAAGAACTCGCCCAGCGGGGAGTCGACCGTGGTGCGGCCGTCGAACTCGATCCGCAGCCGCAACCCGGTCAGCGGTTGATCGGCCGGGGCAGGCAGGTACAGCCGCAGTGCCGAGATGCTGGCCGGGCCAGTCGATTCGGCGATCGTCTGCTCGGCGCCGCCGGGCAACTCGATCACCCGGTTGCTGTGCACCTCGCCGGGTGCGGCCGGTTTGGGGTCTACGGTGCCGGCGGCGCGAAACCTGTCCAGCACATCGACCGCGGGGTCGGCGGGTGAGAACGTGCTCACTCCCTCGGCGGTCGGAAACTGTCGATAATCGACATGGTAGTACTCCAAATGGGATTCGACACTGATTCGCATCGACCGCCGGTAAGGCATCGGCACCTTGATGTAGTCGCCTCCCGGCGACTCACCGGCGTTGGCCACCAACGGCCACACGAACGGGGCGCCCAGCTGTCCGTCGACCAACGATTGCACCGGCGTGTCCAGCACGGTCTGCCCATCCAGCTCGACGCGGATGTTCCCGATCGCCCGGAGATTGCCGCCGTCACGGGTCAGCCAGATCGAATCAACCTCTCCCGCACCGTGATCCTCGGCGATGACGCAGCCGGCACCGCTGGGCGCCAGGCAGCCGCCGGTGCCGTTCTTGTTGCCGGTGGAGATGTCGAAATCACCGCCACTGCGGTCAAAGCTCGACAGCTGCAGGCTCTGCGTATCCGCACTCAAATACGGCAACAGGTCCAGCCGGCGGTAGGTATCCCAGCCCACCAGCCGGTCGCCGAATGGCCGTGCCGTCGAAGGCGACGGCTGCGCGGCGGCGGAGCCGGTCCCGGCGATCACCAGCATCAGTAACGCGAACATCGCGGGAAACAACCGAGTGGCCAACGGCCAAGCCGTATTTCGGTTCCCCCGAACACACTGTGTATCGCCCTGCATTGTCAAAAATGTAGGTCCATTCGCGTGCGCTCCATGCTATCGCCCATTGTGTCGTTCCGGAAGGCATTAGGAGATCAATCAGGTGACGTAATGCGTTGCTATTTCCGCGAATCCCTAGGTATTCCGTATTCAACTCACGTATGATAAGCGTTCTCGGGCGAAGCATTCCTTCTCGACGAATGGAGTGGTGATGTCTCGTTTGAAGTACAAACTCGTTCTCGGCATTGTTCTTGCCGCCACCGCCATCACAACCTCGGCCTGCACCACGCCGGTCACCATCGATTGCACGCCCTTCACCTGCATCGGTTGAGCGTCGCGGCGCGGAGTCAATTCTTCTTCTTGTGCTCCGTATCCCGGCTGGGCTGAACGCGTTTGGGTTCGCCGGGCATTTTCGGGTAGTTCGGCGGGTAGGGCATGTCGCCGAGCCCGCGCTCCTCGTCGGCCTCGGCCATCCGCAGCAGCGGACCGATCGACTGGGCCACGTCATCGATTGCGGCCCAAGGGTTTTCGCGGGCGCTGACCAGATCGGGCACCGTGGCCATGGTGTAGTCATCGGGGTCGGCGCCGGCCAGCTGGTCCCAGGTCAGTGGCATCGACACCGTCGCGATCGGGGTGCGCCGCACCGAATAGGCCGATGCCATGGTGCGGTCGCGGGCGTTCTGGTTGAAGTCGATGAAGATCCGCGCGCCGCGTTCTTCCTTCCACCAGGAGGTGGTGACGGCGTCGGGCGCGCGCCGCTCCACCTCCCGGGCCAGCGCGATGCCCGCCCGGCGCACCTCGACGAAATCCCAGTCCGTGGCGATGCGCAGGAAGACGTGGATGCCCCGGCCGCCGGACGTCTTCGGGTATCCCACCAGCCCCAGCTCGTCGAGCAGCGGCCGCAGCACGTCGACCGCGACGCTGCGCGCCTGGGCGAAGGCGACACCGGGCTGCGGGTCCAGATCGATGCGCAGCTCGTCGGGATGGTCGGTGTCCGGGCAGCGCACCTGCCACGGGTGCAGGGTGACGGTGCCCATCTGTGCCGCCCACACGATGGCCGCCGGGTGGGTGACCTTGAGCGCGTCGGCGGTCCGTCCCGACGGAAACGTCACCCGGCAGGTCTGCAGGTAGTCGGGATGGTGCTGCGGAATCCGCTTCTGGTAGATCTCTTCGCCGTCGATGCCGTCCGGGAAACGCTGCAGGTGGGTGGGCCGGTCGCGCAGCGCGTCGAGCATCGGGCCGCCCGCGACGGCGCGGTAGTAGTCGATCAGGTGCCGCTTGGTGCCTTTCGACCCCAGCTTGGGGAAATACACCTTGTCCGGATTGGTCAGACGGACCGCGATGCCGTCGACGTCGACCTCTTCTGCAGCAGCCATACCTCCGATTCCAGCACAATCGGGCTATGGACCTTCCTGTCATGCCGCCGGTGTCGCCGATGCTGGCGAAGTCGGTCGGCGCGATTCCCCCGGCCGCGTCGTATGAGCCCAAGTGGGACGGCTTCCGGTCGATCTGTTTCCGCGACGGCGACGAGGTCGAGTTGGGCAGCCGCAACGAGCGGCCGATGACGCGCTACTTCCCCGAATTGGTGGCGGCGGTGCGGGCGGAGCTGCCGCAGCGCTGCGTGATCGACGGGGAGATCGTCATCGCCACCGACCACGGCCTGGACTTCGAGGCGCTGCAACAACGCATCCATCCGGCCGAGTCGCGGGTGCGGATGCTGGCCGAGGCCACGCCGGCGTCGTTCATCGCCTTCGACCTGCTGGCGCTGGGCGACGAGGACTACACCGGCCGGCCGTTCCGCGAGCGGCGCGCGGCGCTGCTGGAGGCGGTGGGCGGTCCGGGGCCCTCGATCCATGTCACGCCGGCGACCACCGATCTGGACACCGCGCGGCGGTGGTTCGACGAATTCGAGGGCGCCGGGCTCGACGGTGTGGTCGCCAAGCCGTTGGATATCACCTAT
This sequence comes from Mycobacterium avium subsp. avium, assembly GCF_009741445.1. Lineage (NCBI taxonomy): Bacteria > Bacillati > Actinomycetota > Actinomycetes > Mycobacteriales > Mycobacteriaceae > Mycobacterium > Mycobacterium avium. The sequence goes on from NZ_CP046507.1 coordinate 157,520, forward strand.
CAGCCGGACAAGCGGGTGATGTTCAAGATCAAAGACGAGCGGACGGCCGACTGTGTGGTGGCCGGTTATCGGGTGCACAAGTCCGGGGCGGACGCGATCGGCTCGTTGTTGCTGGGGCTGTATCAGGATGACGGCCAGCTCGCGTCGGTCGGCGTGATCGGCGCCTTCCCGATGGCCGAGCGGCGGCGGCTGTTCACCGAATTACAGCCGCTGGTCACCGATTTCGAGGACCACCCGTGGAACTGGGCCGCGCACCAGGCCGGCGAGCGCACGCCCCGCAAGAACGAGTTCTCGCGCTGGAACGCCGGCAAGGACCTCTCGTTCGTCCCGCTGCGGCCCGAGCGGGTGGTCGAGGTCCGCTATGACCACATGGAGGGCCGGCGATTCCGTCATACCGCGCAGTTCAATCGATGGCGGCCGGACCGCGACCCACGCTCCTGCACCTACGAACAGCTCGAGCAGCCGGTGACGTTTCGCCTGGACGACATCGTGCCGGGCCTCGGCGCGAGCCGCGCAGATCACAAGCCCGGCAAGCAGATTGGGGCTCCATAGCACGGCGGCCCGCCGAGCGGCTGCCGGGGAGCGTCCCCCTCCCAGACGAATTGGCCGACGTTGCCCATGCCGCCGACGGGAACCCAGTACCAGTGGTGGCAGACGTTCATGTCCCAGCGGACATCGGGCATCGGCAACGGCTGTCCCGGGCACCAGTCGTGCGGGACCGTGAAATTGTCGGTCGGCAACGGGCCGATGAGATGCGGCGCGCTGGGTTGCGCGGCGGCCGAGGCGATCCCCAGGCCTGCCGCCGCGATGCCGCCGGCGAGCAGCGCCCCGGCAACGACCGGCTTCCGGTGGTGGGTGGTGTTCATGACGCCAGCACAACGCTACGCCGCGGCTACCGATCCCAACTCGAAACGGGTGTTTAGCCCCTCGCCGCAGCGGGCACGCGAACCGCATGTCTGTGACAGCCTTCCAGGACTTGCCGTTGGCAGATCGCGACCGCGAGTGGGACGGCGACGCCGCCGAGAAGCGCGTCCGCAAATGGGCGGGCGCGCAAGACGAGCCGAACGAGAAGTACCGCGACGCCCACGTCTGGTACGACGCCGACAAGAAGGACAATTTCACGGCGTACAAGCTGTTGATCGCCGACGTGATCGGCGGCGAGCTCAAGGCCGTGCCCCGCGGGGTGATGGCGGCCGGCGCGATCATGGACGGCGCGCGCGGCGGCATCGACGTGCCCAAGTCCGACATCGATCGGATCAAGAGCCACCTGGCCAAGTACTACCAGAAGATGGGCGAGAGCCCGCCCTGGGAACGAAGCTAGCGCCCCGAGGCATCGCCGGCAGAGGGCGATTCCGTTCGCCGAACGTGGGGGATATGGATGAAACCGTGGCCCGAATCGTGCATATCCCCCACGCTCGACGCGAGACCGCGAGACCGCGAGACCGCGAGGCAGCGAGGCGAGGCGGCGACGAAACTAGACCGCGACCACCAGCCGTGACAGCCCGCGCAGCGTCACGTTGGTCTTGTACTGCGGTTCGCCGTCCAACCGTGCCCGCGGGAAGCGCGCCGTCACCGCCGACAGCGCCACACCGGCTTCCAGCCGCGCCAGCGGCGCGCCCAGGCAGTAGTGCACGCCGCGACCGAACCCCAAGTGCCGCAAGCCCTTACGGTCGGGATCGAAGGTGTCGGGTCGATCGAACTCGGCGGGGTCACGGTTGGCCGCGGCGAGAAGCAGCATCATGACATCGCCCGCCGGCACCTCCACACCGCCAATCACCATGTCGTCCAAAGCGATTCGCCCGGCCAGCTGCACGGGCGGGTCGTAGCGCAGCGTCTCCTCCACGATCGCCGGGGCCCGGCCCGGGTCGGCGCCCAGCGCGGCCCACTGACCGGAGTCTCGCAACATCGCCAGGACGGCGTTGCCGATCAGGTTCACCGTCGTCTCGTGCCCGGCGATCAGCAGCAGGTTGCAGGTGGAGACGATCTCCTCCTCGGTCAGCTGATCCCCGGACTCCTCGACGGCGATCAGCCCCGACAGCAGGTCGTCGCCGGGCCGTGACCGGCGCGCCTCGATCAGCTGGTGGAAGTAGTCGCGCAGCCAGGTGCCGGCCTGTTGCCGCTCGCTGGCGACCTCGGCCGGCACCCCGGTGATCGTCGAGAACGGATCCAGCGCCTGGGCCAGCAGCGCCGACGCCCGGCTGAACTGCGGCTCGTCGTCGAGCGGCACGCCGAGCAGCCGGCAGATCACCGCCACCGGCAGCGGATAGGCGAAGTCCTCGACGATTTCCAACTCGCCTCTGTCGGCGGCACGATCGAGCAATCCGTCGACCAGCGAACGGATATCGGGTTCCAGCGCGGCGACCACCCGGGGCGCGAACGCCTTGCTGACCAGCCTGCGCAGCCGGGTGTGATCGGGCGGATCGAGAAACAAGAAACCCGGCGGGCCCTGCCTGACCGGCGCCGTGCCCGCCGCGGCCTGCCGCTTGGCGACGGTCGAGTTGACGTTGTCGCTGCTCGACGACGGGTGCCGCAGCACCTCGTCGCAGTCCCGGTAACTCAGGAAGACGGCCAGGTTGGCCTCGGGCAGCTGCAACGCTCCGCGCTCACGGAATTGGGCGTAAAGCCGGTACGGGTCCGCCCGGTTGGCGGGGTCCAACAGCTGCAGCAGCAGCCCTTGCGATTCGGCGGACTCGGTCGGCGCGGTCGTCATCCTGACATTGTGCCCGCCGCTGCGGGGCGCGGCCGGATCAGCGGCGCAGGAACTCCACGATGTGGCCGGCCAGCTCGGCGCCGGCGTCCTCCTGCAGGAAATGTCCGGCGCCGCGGATCAAGGGATGATCGATGCCCTGCGCGCCGCGCATCTCACGCTGGAAGATGGCCGCCATCGGCCCGGTGATGGGGTCACTATCGCTGAACGCGACCAGCATGGGCGTCGGGCTCACCGCGAGCTTGGCCCACGCCGCCTTGTTGGCCGCCGCGGCGGGATCCTCCGGGGAGGTGGGCACCAGGGTGGGCATGGCGCGCGGGCCGGCGCAGTACTCGTCGGAGGGAAACGGGGCGTCGTAGCCGGCGCGTTCGGCGTCGCTGAGCCGCCGGCGGCAACCGCCCTGCACGAACGCGCCGATGTTCAGCTGCGGCGCCGAGGTGATGGCCTCCCGGAACCGCCACCAGACGTCGGCCATCGGTTGGTCGCCGTTCGGCAGCCCGGTGTTGGCGACGACCATCCGGGCGAACCGCTCGGGATGCTCTGCGGCGAGCCGCAATCCGATCAGCCCGCCCCAGTCCTGACCCACCAGGGTCACGTTGTGCAGGTCCAGCACGTCGAAGGCCACCGCGCGCATCCATTCGACGTGCCGCGCATAGCTGTGGTCTTCGCGGCGGGTCGGCTTGTCCGAACGGCCGAACCCGACCAGGTCGGGGCAGACGACGCGATGACCGGCGCCGGCCAGCACCGGAATCATCTTGCGGTACAGGTAGGACCACGACGGCTCGCCGTGCAGCATCAGGACCGGGTCGGCGCCCGCCGGGCCGTCTTCGACCCAGGCCACCCGCAGCGCGCCGCCGTCGTCGTCGGAAACCTCGCAATACCTTGGCGGATAAGGGAAATCGGGGACGGTGTGGAACCTGTCGTCGGGTGTTCGCAGCGTGTGCATGTCAGGTCCCTTCGGATAATCCGGCCACGGCCGGCTGCGCCATCAACCGGTCGAGAAATCCGTGCTGGCTCTTCAAGAGTTTGGTGCGTGCGGCGGCCACCGGGAACCAGCCGACCCGGTCGACCTCGGGGAACTCGCGCAGCGTGCCCGAGCCCTTGGGCCATTCCAGCGCGAATGTGTTGCTGCGTGCCTCGGTGACGTCGAGGTCGCCGTGCACGGCGAAGACGGTCACCAGCTTGCCGCCGGACTGCTTCAGCGTGCCGAGATCGATCCGCTCTCCCGGCGGCACGGCCAGTCCCAGCTCCTCGGCGAACTCGCGCCGCGCGGCCGGCCACGGCTCTTCCCCCTCGTCGTACTCCCCCTTCGGGATGGACCACGCGCCGTCGTCCTTGCGCGCCCAGAACGGGCCGCCCGGATGCGCGATCAGCACCTCGACGACGCCGTCACCGGTTCGGTAGAGAAGCACACCGGCGCTGAGCTTGGGCATCGAATCCTATTCTCCGACAGCGCGTTCCAGGTCCTTGAGCGAGGACTCCAGGTGCATGAGCAGGCGCTGCAGGTGCGGGACGCTGCGGCGGCAACCGACCAGGCCGAAGTCCAGGTTGCCTGCGTTGCTGGCCAGCGTGATGTTGAGCGCCTGTCCGTCCAGCACGATGGACAGCGGGTAGTTCCCGTCCAGCCGGGCGCCGCCGTAATACAGCGGCGCGGTGGGCCCGGGCACGTTCGAGATGACGATGTTGAACGGCGGCGAGGTCGCCGACACCCAGCCCGGCACCGCGGCCAGCGCCAGCGACGACAGGTTGGCCGCGGACAGCGCCAGCGCCTGGAAGCGGGGCAGCTGCGAGAACACCTTCTTGTTGCTGCGCATCGACTCGCTGATGGTGAGCAGACGCTGCGCCGGGTCGTCGCTGTCGGTCGCGAGGTTGCACAGAATCGCTCCCACCAGGTTGCCGCCCGCGTCGGCTTCCTCCTCGGTGCGCAGGCTGACGGGGACCATCGCGATCAGCGGCGTGTCGGGCAGCGCGTTCTGCTCGAGCAGGTAGTAACGCAGCGCGCCCGAACACATCGCCAGCACCACGTCGTTGACGGTGACGCCCGCGGCGTTCTTGACGTTTTTGATCCGCTCCAGCGGCCACGACTGCGCGGCGCAGCGCCGGGCGCCCCCGATCTTGACGTTCAGCATGGTGCGCGGCGCCCCGAACGGTAATGTCAGCTGCTGCTCGACCAGCGCCGCGCGGGCCAGCGACACCGTCGAAGGGGCAAGGGCGGCAACGGATCCCGCGGCGTGCACCAGGGAACTCAACCGGGAGCTGGGGCCGGCCTTGCGGCTGCGCTTGGGCAGCGTCCAGGGCGCGCGGATCTCGGGGTCGTCGGGGTCGCTCGACAGGGCGCGCTGCATCAGCTTCTGCGCGGACACGCCGTCGATCAGGGCGTGGTGCACCTTGGTGTAGATGGCGAACCGGCCGTCCTTGAGGCCTTCGACGATGTGCGTCTCCCACAGCGGGCGATGCCGGTCCAGCAGGCTGCTGTGCCACCGCGAGGTCAGCTCGAGCAATTCGCGCACCCGGCGCGGCGACGGCAGCGCCGAGCGCCGGACGTGGTAGTCGACGTCGACGTCCGCGTCGTAGGACCAGCCCAGGTTGGCGATCCCGCCGACGAACTTCGCCGGGTGTTTGCGGAACGTGGGCTGGAAATCCGGTTGTGCCACCAGTTGTTTGTAGAAGTCCCGGACGAAGTTTCGACCGGCGCCCTCCGGCGGCTGGTACAACTGCAACCCCCCGACGTGCATCGGATGTTCGCGAGACTCTCCCAGCAGGAAGACCGCGTCGGTGGGCATGATCAGTTCCATCCACCCATTAGACGCCATGCGGGCGGGGAAGTCGCTGTTTACAACAGGTCGGTGATGGTCTTCAGGCCGGCGTCGTAGAGCACGCCGGGCAGCATGCCGCCGTCGCACTCGATGGTGGTGCCGTTGACGAAGTCGGCCTGCCCGCCGGCCAGGAACACGCAGATGCGGCCCACCTCGGCGGGTTCGCCGGCGCGGCGCAACGGCACGGCGGCGAAATACTTCTCCCCGGTGGGATCGTCCTTGGGCAGCACGAACGACCGGAAGTTCTCGGTCATCGTCGGCCCCAACGCCACGCAGTTGACCCTCACCTTCGGCCCCCACTCCTGCGCCAGCGATCGGGTCAGGTGATTCAGGCCGCTTTTGGCCGCGCCGTAGGACACCAGCGTCGGCGCTCCGGCCGGGTGTCCCGCGCCGCTAGAGATGTTGATGATGCAGCCCATCCCGTCCTGGGTTTGCATCTGCCGGTAGGCGCGGATCGCGAACCACAGCGGGCCGATCAGGTTCATCTGCACCGCGAACGCGTGGAACAGGGCGGTGCGCGCATAGTCGTCGTCAGCGGCGGGCGAACCCTGAATGCGTTGCACCAGTTCGGGAATGGTTTCGGCGTGCGGCGCGGGAACGGTGCCGCCGGCGTTGTTCACCAGGATGTCGACGCGGCCGTGGGTGGCCACGACGTCGGTGACGAACGCGTCGATGCCGCGGTAGTCGCCCTGATCGCAGACCCGTTGAAAGGCCCGCTCGGCCCAGTCCGGTTCGATGCCGGGGATGGTGTCCAGCGGCGAGCGCGCGCAGCCGACGACGGTGGCGCCGGCCCGCAGCAGTTCGTGAGCGATGCCCACCCCCACGCCCCGGCTGGTCCCGGTGACGATCGCGACCTTGCCCTCGAGGACGCCCATCGCAGCACCCTTCCCGTAACCGGCGATGATTGACAGTCACTGTCAGCGAGTCATAGCCTGCCATTTTGTTTATCGGTGTGTAAAGGTCGATGTGAAAAACCGTCCGGGAGGTCAACGATGAGTAGCCCGTCCAAGCTTCGCGTCATCCAGTGGGCCACCGGCGGTGTGGGTAAGGCGGCGATCCAGTGCGTACTGAATCATCCGCGGCTGGAACTGGCGGGATGCTGGGTGCACAGCGCGGAGAAGAACGGTGTCGACGTCGGGCGGATCATCGGCACCCAGGACCTCGGTGTCACCGCTAGCACCAGCGTCGACGAGGTGCTGGCGCTGGACGCCGATTGCGTCGTGTACAGCCCGCTGATACCCAACGACGACGAGGTCATCGCGATCCTGCGGTCCGGCAAGAATGTCGTCACACCGGTCGGCTGGGTCTATCCCGATCCGGGCAACCCGCGGCACCGGGCCGTCGCCGACGCCGCGCTGGAAAGCGGTGTGACACTGCATGGTTCGGGGATCCACCCCGGCGGTATCACGGAGCGATTCCCGCTCATGGTGTCATCGCTGTCATCGGCGGTCACGCACGTTCGTGCCGAGGAGTTCTACGACATCCGCACCTACAACGCACCCGACGTGGTGCGCCACATCATGGGCTTCGGCGGCACCCCCGAGGAGGCCACCGGGGGGCCGATGGCAGGGCTGCTCGACGGCGGATTCAAACAGTCGGTGCGAATGATCGCTGACCACATGGGGTTTCGCATCGACCCCAACATCAGGACCATCCAGGACGTCGCCGTGGCGACCGCCGACATCGACTACGACCCCTTCCCGATCACCGCCGGCACGGTGGCGGCGCGCCGGTTCCGCTGGCAGGCGCTGGTGGACGGCGAGCCGGTGATCACCGCGGCGGTCAACTGGTTGATGGGTGAGCAAAACCTGGACCCCGCCTGGGATTTCGGTGGGCGCGGCGAGCGCTTCGAGGTGGAGATCACCGGCGACCCCGACGTGAGCCTGACGTTCAAGGGCCTGCAACCGGAGACGATCGCGGAGGGCCTGGTGAAGAACCCCGGCGTGGTGGTCACCGCCAACCACTGCGTCAACGCCATTCCCGACGTCTGCGCCGCCGCGCCGGGCATCAAGACCTATCTGGATCTGCCGCTGTTCGCGGGCCGGCCGGCCCCCGGCCTCGCCACGTCATGAGCCCCGTCCTCGACGACGCCCATCGGCGCATCGTCTCGGCCGGCTACCAACCCGACCAGGAGCCGTTCGAGATCGGCGGTGTGCGCATGTTTTTCGTCAAGGATCCGGACGGAACACCGGTCGAGTTCATCGAACTACCGGGCGGGGCGCGCAGCACCTACGAGATGCATCGCGGCGTGCGACTGCGGCTGGGGCCGGTCGCATGAGCTACAGCCACCCGGATTCGATGCGCGGGCAGGTCGCGATCGTCACCGGCGCCGCGCAGGGCGTCGGCAAGGGCATCGCCGCCGCGCTGCTGGAACGCGGCGCGGCGGTGCTGTTGGTCGACATCCAACAAGAAACCCTGGAGGCGACGGCCGCCGAACTCCGCGCATTGGGGCGGGTGGAACGGCTCGTCACCGATCTGCGCGACCCCGACAGCGCCCCGCGCATCGCGGCGGCCGCCGTCGACGCGTTCGGCTCGGTGCACGGGTTGGTCAACAACGCCATCGCCACCAACGAGCCCAAGGCATTCGTCGACATCACCACCGACGACCTCGCGCTGGGCTATGAGGTCGGCCCCCGCGCCACCTTCCTACTCATGCAGGCGGTGCACCCGCTGCTGGTGAAGGAGGGCGGCGGGGCGATCGTCAACCTCGGCTCGGGGACGGGCACCGGCGGCGAGCCCAGATGGGGCGGGTATGCCGCCGCCAAGGAAGGCATCCGGGGCCTGTCCAAGGTGGCGGCGCTGGAGTGGGGACGAGACAACATCCGCGTCAACGTCGTCTGCCCGTTCGCCGAGTCCGACGGCGTGAAGCTGTGGAAGCAGTTCGCGCCCAACGACTATGCGAAGGCGGTCGGACGGGTGCCGATGAAGCGGATCGGCGACGTGCGCACCGACGTGGGTGCGCTGGTGGCCTTCCTGCTCAGCACCGACGCCACCTTCATCACCGGGCAGACCATCCACGTCGACGGCGGGATCGGCTGCTTCCGATGACACCGGAATCGCTGCGCGACCGACAGCGCGCACAGATCCGGGCCGACATCCGGCGCGCGGCGTTCCGGTTGTTCGTCGAGCGCGGGTACGACGCGGTGACAACCGAGGAAATCGCCACGGCCGCAGGCGTTTCCCCACGCACCTTCTTCCGGCACGTGCCGGCGAAGGAGGAACTTCTGCTCGCGCCGGTGCGCTACGGCGGCGCCGCGATCGTCCATCTCCTCGAGGGCCGCCCGGCCGGCGAGTCACCCGACGTCGCGCTGATCAACGCCATCATCACCCGCACCCGCTCGTTCGAGCCGGCCGACACCGAGGAGTGGCGTCAGGCGCTGCTGGTGGCCCCCGGCCTGCTGGACAAGGTGACCGTGCACCGGCCCGCCGACAAGGAACGCGCCACCAAGCTCATCGCCGACCGGATGCGGGTCGACCCCCACACCGACATCCGCCCTGGCCTGCTGGTCCAACTGGCCTTCGCCGCCGCGGATTTCGGCTTTCAGCAGTGGGTGCTCCAGTCCGGGCGGCGGTGGCCGCTGGACCGCTACGTCGCCGAAGCGCTCAAGGCCGTCAAAAGTCCGCACTGGAGGCGAAAATGAGCGCGCTCAATCTCGTTGCAGCACTTGGGGATTGGCGATCCGGATCGGGGTGCCGTCCAGCCAGGCCAGCACGGATTCGACGGTGTCGGCGTAGAACGCGCCGAGCATCTCGCGGGTGACGTATCCCAGGTGGGGTGACAGGGTCACGTTCGGCAGGGACCGCAACGGGTGATCACCGGGCAGCGGCTCGACGTCGTACACGTCCAGCCCGGCACCGGCGATGCGCCCGGCGGTCAGCGCGGCGATCAGGGCGGGCTCGTCGACGATCGGGCCCCGGGCGGTGTTGATCAGATACGCCGACGGTTTCATCAGCGCCAGCTCGGGTTCGCCGACCAGGCCCCGGGTGCGCTCGGAGAGCACCAGGTGGACGGAGACCACGTCGGCGGACTCGAACAGGGCGGCCTTCGACACCCGCCGGGCCCCCACCGCGGCGGCGGCGTCGTCGGTCAGATTCTGGCTCCACGCAATGACTTCCATGCCGAACGCGGCGGCGAATCCGGCCATCCGGCTGCCCACTCGGCCCAGGCCAAGCAGCCCGAGCGTCTTGCCGGACAACGTCATTCCCGCCGTGCGCTGCCAGCCCCCGGCCCGCATCTGCCGGTGCTCGTCGGCCAGGTGACGCACCGTCGCGATCATCAGCCCCCAGGCCAGTTCCGGCGTCGCGTCGCGCAGGGCGGCGAACCGGGGGTGGGCGAACTCGGACCGGGCCACCGCGATCCCGTGCTCGGTGGCCGCGGCCATGTCCAGGTTGGGCAGCTGCCGGCCGACGATGGTGAGCAGCCGCAGGTGGGGCAGCCGCTCGATCAGGCTGCGCGGGAAGGCCATCCGCTCGCGCATGGTGCACACCACGTCGAACGGCCGCAGCGCGTCCACCGCCTGCTGCTCGGACAGGTGCTCGTCGAAAACGGTGATGTCGCACCGCTTTTGCAGCCGCGACCAGTCGGCGACCTGCAGCGCCACCCCGGCGTAGTCGTCGAGAATCGCTAGCCTGGGCACGCCGTGTCACCGATCCGATGCATGGCTCACTGGACCATCACCGCGGCGGTCCCGTCAAGGGACCGCAGGTGTTCGGCGCGCCGAAAGCGGGCACTGTGTAGTCATGGGTGTGGTGGTGATCGGTCAGATCGGGCGCGACCTGGTGCTGCGCACCGACCGGCCGCCGACGGCCGGCGAGTCCGCCACCGTGCTGCGGCGCGAGGAGCTGCTCGGCGGCAAGGGCGCCAACCAGGCCGTCGGGCTGGCGCAACTGGGTGTGCCGGTGGCGCTGATCGGGGTGGTGGGCGACGACCAAGCCGGCACGTCGATCCTGCAGCAGGCGCAGCGCGACGGCATCGACGTCAGCAAAGTGGCGCGGCGCGGCACCACCGCGCTGCTGGTCGACGTGGTCGCCGCGCCGCCGGAACGCATGCTGCTCGAGGACGTGCCCGACAGTTCGCTGGTTCGGGTCGCCGACCTGGACCGGTCGAGCTCGCTGTTCGACACCGCCGACACCGTCTCCATTCAGCTGCAGCAGCCGGCCGCCACCGCTTTGGAAGCCGCCCAACGCGCGCGGCAGCGGGGACTGCGGGTGGTGGCCGACGGCGTGCCCGCCCCGCAGGTTCGGGCCGATCTGCTGGCGACGCTGGACGTGCTGCGGGCCGATGCCACCGAAGCGTCGATCATCGCGGGCACCGAAATCACCACGGTGGAACAGGCCTTCGAGCTGGCCGACCATCTGCTGAGCGGCGGCCCGGAGCTCGTCGCGCTGGCGGTTCCCGACGTGGGCGACCTGCTGACGTGGCGTGGCGGCAGCGAGCTTTTCGAGTTCGCCGACGTGGAAGTGGTGGATCCCACCGGCGCCGGTGACGCGTTCGTCGCCGGGCTGGTCGCCGCCCTGCGAGAGGGCGCCGCACCGCGGGAGGCGGGTCGGCGGGCGGCCGCGGCCGCCGGGGCCACGGTTCAGCGCCTGGGCGGGCGGCCCGACCTGACCGGGCTCAGGGCGTGATCGCGGGCGGGTAGGGCAGGTCGGTGCTGCGGTGCGGGTCGACGGAGACCGGGCGGCCGAGGTAGGGGAAGGCGCGTTGCGGGCAGGCCGGCCGATCGCAGATCTTGCACCCGGCGCCGATCGGCACGATCGACTCGGTGTCGCGCAGATCGATGCCGACGGAGTAGATCAGTTTGTCCGCGTGGTCCACGTCGCAACCCAGCCCGATGGCGAAGCTCTTGTGCGGGCCGAGGTAACGGCTCGGCCCGCCGCTGGTGGTGCGTGCGATCCAGAAATAGGTCCGATCGTCAGGCATCTGCGCGACCTGGGTCAAAAACTGGCCGGGCCGGGAAAACGCGTGGTGCACCACCCACAACGGGCAGTTCCCGCCGACCCGGGAGAAGTGAAAAGCGGTGGCGGACTGACGTTTCGAGATGTTGCCGGCGCTGTCGGTGCGCACGAAGATGAACGGCACCCCGCGGGCGTTCGGGCGTTGCAGCGTGGACAGCCGATGGCAGACGGTTTCGAAGCCCACCTCGAATCTCCTTGACAGCTGGTCGATGTCGTAACGGACGCGCTCGGCCGCGTCGAGGAATCTGCGGTAGGGCAACAGCAGGGCGCCGGCGAAATAGTTGGCCAGCCCGATGCGGGCCACACCGCGGGCATCGTCGCTGAGCTGATCGTCGCCGGCGATGATCGCGGTGATCAATTCCGGCTGGGTGAGCAGGGCGATCTGGGTGGCCAATTGAAAGGCACGCTGACCGGGGTGCAGCCAGCGGGCCAGGTACACCGTTTTCGACTCGGGATCGAACAGGCGCTTGGAGTTCGGGGCCAGCAGCTGGCCGTCGTCGATCACCACCGCCACACCCAACTGCTCGCCGAGCAGCCGGGCGAGCTGGTCGTCGAGCCCGCCGATTCGCAACCGGTTGTGGTCGAACATTTCCTCGGCGGCCACGTCCAGCTCGCCGATGTAGTTCTTGCGGTCGTAGAAGAAGTCCCGCACCTCCTCGAACGGCATCGGCTGATGCGGTAGCCCCGGCGTGTCCGAGATGTCCAGATTGGCGCGGCTGTACAGGGCTTCGAGATCGGCGGTGGTGTCGTGCAGCCGCCGGTGCAGATTGACCAGGGTCTGACCGATCGCCGGCATGCGCGCGACCAGCTCCTCGACCTGCCCGGGCGTCGCGGGCGTTTCGGCGAGCACCTCCCGCAGGTCGGCGATCAGGCGGGCGTCGGAGTCCGGCGCGAAGTACTGGGTGGGCAGATCGAAACGCTCGGTGAGGGTGAGCAGCACCGGGACGGTGATCGGGCGCTGGTCGTTTTCCAGCTGGTTGACGTAACTGGTCGACAGCCCCAGGGCGCGCGCCAGCGCCACCTGGGTCAGCCCCTGCTCCTCGCGCAATCGCCGCAGCCGCGCCCCGGCGAACGTCTTCGCCACCCGCACCACCCTACGCCCAGCGCCTTTCACAAAGTTCGCAAACACAGTCGGGCAAGGACACAAAATTACGCCCTTACAGGGCATTTACCGCATTCAGCCGGATGCGTAGGGTGCGGTTTATGCGCATCCACGACGTTCGAACCCGGCGCAGCGCCGAGGACTTCCCCCGCAGCGAGCACCTGGCGTGGAAGATCGCCGAGGTCGCGGCCGATCCGGTCGCGGTGCCGGCGGAGACCGAGGCGATGGTGATCAACCGCGTCATCGACAACGCGGCGGTGTCGGCCGCGTCGGTGCTCCGGCGCCCGGTGACTGTCGCGCGGGCTCAGGCCCAGGCGCATCCCGCGACGGCCAAGGGCGCCAAGGTTTTCGGGATCCGGGGCGACTACTCCCCGGAGTGGGCGGCCTGGGCCAACGGGGTCGCGGTGCGCGAATTGGATTTCCACGACACGTTTCTGGCCGCCGAGTATTCGCATCCCGGCGACAACATTCCCGCCCTGGTGGCCGTCGCCCAGCACCTGGGGGTCGGCGGCGCCGACCTGATCCGCGGCATCGCCACCGGTTACGAGATCCAGATCGACCTGGCCCGGGGAATCTGCTTGCACGAGCACAAGATCGACCACGTCGCGCATCTGGGCCCGTCCGTGGCCGCCGGCCTGGGCACCATGTTGCGGCTGGATCCCGAGACCATCTATCAGGCGATCGGGCAGGCGTTGCACCTGACGACGTCCACCCGGCAGTCGCGCAAGGGCCTGATCTCCAGCTGGAAGGCGTACGCGCCGGCCTGGGCCGGCAAGGTCGCCATCGAGGCGGTCGACCGCGCCATGCGGAAAGAAGGTGCGCCCGCACCGATTTGGGAGGGCGAGGACGGCGTGATCGCCTGGCTGCTGTCGGGTCCCGAGCACACCTATCGGGTCCCGCTGCCCGAGCCCGGTGAGCCCAAGCGCGCCATCCTGGACAGCTACACCAAGGAGCACTCGGCCGAATACCAGAGCCAGGCGCTGATCGATCTGGCCCGCCGGATGCGGGGGGGCATCGGCGATCTGAATCAGATCGCCACGATCGTGCTGCACACCAGCCATCACACCCACTACGTGATCGGCACCGGGGCGGGCGATCCGCAGAAATTCGACCCGGACGCCTCGCGGGAAACGCTGGACCACTCGGTGATGTACATCTTCGCGGTCGCCCTGCAGGACGGAACCTGGCACCACGAAAGGTCTTACGCGCCCGAACGCGCACACCGGCCCGACACCGTCGAGCTGTGGCGCAAGATCTCGACCGTCGAGGACCCCGAGTGGACCCGGCGCTACCACTCCACGGACCCGAACGACAAGGCGTTCGGGGCGCGCGCCGTGGTCACCCTCACAAGCGGTGAGGTGATCGTCGACGAGCTCGCCGTCGCCGACGCTCACCCGTTGGGGGCCCGGCCTTTCGAACGCACGCAGTACGTCGGCAAATTCCACGAACTGGCCGAGGGTGTCGTCACCGACGCCGAGCAGCAGCGGTTCCTGTCGGTCGCCGAGGGCCTGCCCGCATTGCCGCCGGGCGCGGCGGGTGAACTCAACATCGTGGTCGATCCGGCGGTGCTGGCCACCGCCCCGGCGATTCCGGGCGGGATCTTCTGATGCATGGTCTGATCGGCGCCGCCCGTTCCCCGGAACAGAAGCGGGCGCAATTGCGCGCTGGACTGGAAAGTGGCCGGCTGCAACGCTTTCCGGGCGCCTTCTCACCGCTGGTGGCCAAGCTGGTCGCCGAACTCGGATTCGACGGGGTGTATGTGTCCGGCGCCGCGCTCTCGGCCGACCTCGGCCTGCCCGACATCGGCCTGACCACCCTGACCGAGGTCAGCGGCCGCGGCGCCCAGATCGCCGCGGTCACCGAGCTGCCCACCCTCATCGACGCCGACACCGGGTTCGGCGAACCGCTGAACGCCGCCCGCACGGTGACGATGCTCGAGGACGCCGGGCTGGCCGGCTGCCACCTGGAGGACCAGGTAAACCCGAAACGGTGCGGACATCTCGACGGCAAGGCGGTGGTGCCGGTCGACGAGATGGTGCGACGGCTCCGCGCCGCCGTCTCGGCCCGCAGGGACCCGAACTTCGTCGTCTGCGCCCGCACCGACGCCGCCGCGATCGAGGGCCTGCCCGCCGCGATCGAACGGGCCCGGGCCTACGCCGACGCGGGCGCCGACCTGATCTTCACCGAGGCGCTGCAAAGCCCCACGGAATTCGAGCGATTCCGCGCCGCGCTCGACACGCCACTGCTGGCCAACATGACCGAGTTCGGCAAGTCGCCGTTGCTCAGCGCCGACCGGCTCGCCGACATCGGCTACAACGTGGTGATCTACCCGGTGACCACGCTGCGGCTAGCCATGCACGCCGTCGAGGCCGGGCTACGCGAAATCGCCGATACCGGAACGCAATCTGGCCTGCTGGACCGCATGCAGCACCGCAGCCGGCTCTATCAGCTGCTGCGCTACGCCGACTACAACCACTTCGATTCCGACATCTACAACTTCCCCCGGTAAGGAGTCGTGCCATGAGCACCCTCGAAGACAACCAGCCCCGCATCCACAAGGGCCTGGCCGGTGTCGTCGTCGACACCACCGCCATCTCCAAGGTGGTCCCGGAGACCAACTCGCTGACCTACCGCGGCTACGCCGTGCAGGACCTGGCGGCCCACTGCAGCTTCGAACAGGTCGCGTATCTGCTGTGGTACGGCGAGCTTCCCGACGACCAGCAGCTGGCGCTGTTCAGCCAGCGCGAACGAGCCGCCCGCCGGCTCAACCGATCCCAACTGTCGCTGCTGCACAAGCTGCCCGACACCTGCCACCCGATGGACGTGGCGCGCACCTTCATCAGCTCCATGGGCGCCGAGGACCCCGACGAGGACGACAACAGCGCGTCGGCCAACCACGCCAAGGCGCTGCGGATGTTCGCGGTGCTGCCCACCATCGTCGCGGCCGACATGCGCCGCCGGCGCGGTCTGGAACCTATCGCCCCGCACAGCCACATGAGCTATGCGCAGAATTTTCTGCACATGTGTTTCGGCGATGTGCCCGAGCAGGTGATCGTCGACGCGTTCGAACAGTCCATGATCCTGTACGCCGAGCACAGCTTCAATGCCTCGACCTTCGCGGCGCGCGTGGTCACCTCCACCCAGTCCGATATCTACAGCGCGGTCACCGCCGCCATCGGCGCGCTCAAGGGTTCGCTGCACGGCGGGGCCAACGAAGCCGTCATGCACGACATGCTCGAAATCGGGACCCCCGACCGGGCTGCGGAATGGTTGCAGGGCAAGCTTTCTCGCAAGGAGAAGGTGATGGGTTTCGGGCATCGGGTCTACAAGAACGGCGACTCGCGGGTGCCGACCATGAAGCAAGCCCTGCAGCGCGTCGCCGCGGTGCGCGACGGCCAGAAGTGGCTGGACATCTACCAGATCCTGGAAAGGGGAATGGCGCGGGCCAACGGCATCAAACCCAACCTCGACTTCCCCACCGGGCCGGCCTACTACCTGATGGGCTTCGACATCGGGGCGTTCACGCCGATTTTCGTGATGAGCAGGATCACCGGGTGGACGGCACACATCATCGAGCAGACCGCCTCCAACGCGTTGATCCGTCCGCTCAGCGAGTATGTCGGACCGCCGCAACGCGCTCTATCGTAAGAACCGTGTTAGCGAAAGTCCTGGTCGCCAACCGCGGGGAGATCGCGATCCGCGCGTTCCGCGCGGCCTACGAGCTGGAAATGGCCACCGTGGCGGTGTATCCCTATGAGGACCGCAATTCGGTGCACCGGTTGAAGGCCGACGAGTCCTACCAGATCGGTGAGGAGGGCCACCCGGTCCGCGCCTACCTGTCCGTCGACGAGATCGTCGGCACGGCGCTGGCCTGCGGCGCGGATGCGATCTACCCCGGCTACGGCTTCCTCTCGGAGAACCCCGATCTGGCGGCGGCGTGCGCGGCGGCCGGCATCACGTTTGTCGGCCCCAGCGCCGAGGTGCTCGAGCTCACCGGCGACAAGTCGCGGGCCATCGCGGCGGCGCGGGCCGCGGGTCTTCCGGTGCTGGCCTCCTCGCCGCCGTCGACCTCGGTGCAGGAGCTGCTGAGCGCCGCCGAGACGATGACGTTCCCGCTGTTCGTCAAGGCGGTCGCCGGCGGCGGCGGCCGGGGGATGCGCCGGGTCACCGATCCGGGGGCGCTGGCCGAGGCGATCGAGGCGGCCAGCCGTGAGGCCGAGTCCGCGTTCGGGGACGCCTCGGTGTTTCTCGAGCAGGCGGTGATCAATCCGCGGCACATCGAGGTCCAGATCCTGGCCGACACGCACGGCAACGTGATGCACCTCTACGAGCGGGACTGCAGCGTGCAGCGCCGGCACCAGAAGGTGATCGAGATCGCCCCGGCGCCCAACCTGGATCCGGCGCTGCGCGAACGTATCTGCGCCGACGCGGTGGCGTTCGCACGCAGCATCGGCTACACCTGCGCGGGCACGGTGGAGTTCCTGCTCGACGAACGCGGCAACCACGTGTTCATCGAGATGAACCCGCGCATCCAGGTGGAGCACACGGTGACCGAGGAGATCACCGACGTCGACCTGGTATCCGCGCAGCTGCGCATCGCCTCCGGCCAGACGCTGGAAGAGATTGGCTTAAGCCAGGATTCGGTCATCCCGCGCGGCGCGGCCCTGCAGTGCCGGATCACCACCGAGGACCCCGCCAACGGTTTCCGCCCGGACACCGGCCGCATCACCGCCTACCGCACCCCGGGCGGCGCGGGCATCCGGCTGGACGGCGGCACCACGCTGGGTGCGGAGATCAGCGCGCACTTCGATTCGATGCTGATCAAGCTGACCTGCCGGGGACGCGACTTCCCCACGGCGGTGCGGCGGGCGCGGCGCGCGGTCGCTGAATTCCGCATCCGCGGCGTCTCGACGAATATCCCGTTCCTGCAAGCGGTTCTGGACGACCCGGATTTTCAGGCCGGGCGCATCACCACCTCGTTCATCGAACAGCGGCCGCAGTTGCTCACCGCGCGCAGTTCGGCCGACCGCGGCACCAAGATCCTCAACTACCTGGCCGACGTGACCGTCAACAAGCCGCACGGCGAGCGCCCGTCGGCGGTGTACCCGCATGACAAGCTGCCCGACATCGACCTGGCGGCGAGCCCGCCAGCGGGCTCCAAGCAGCGGTTGACCGAACTCGGGCCGGAGCGATTCGCGGCCTGGCTGCGCGAGTCGGGCGGCGTCGGCGTCACCGACACCACGTTCCGCGACGCGCACCAGTCGCTGCTGGCGACCCGGGTCCGCACCAGCGGGCTGCTCAAGGTGGCGCCCTACATCGCACGGACCATGCCGCAGCTGTTGTCGGTGGAGTGTTGGGGCGGGGCGACTTACGACGTGGCGCTGCGGTTTCTCAAGGAGGACCCGTGGGAGCGGCTGGCGGCGCTGCGCGAGGCGATGCCGAACATCTGCCTTCAGATGCTGCTGCGCGGGCGTAACACCGTGGGGTACACGCCCTATCCGGAGACGGTCACGACGGCCTTCGTCGCGGAGGCGACCGAGACCGGCATCGACATCTTCCGCATCTTCGACGCGTTGAACAACGTCGACTCGATGCGCCCGGCCATCGACGCGGTCCGCGAAACCGGAAGCGCCATAGCCGAAGTGGCGATGTCCTACACCGGCGACCTGTCCGATCCGGCCGAAAAGCTGTACACGCTGGACTATTACCTGAAGCTGGCCGACCAGATCGTCGAAGCGGGCGCGCACGTGCTGGCGATCAAGGACATGGCCGGGCTGCTGCGCGCACCGGCGGCCGCGACGCTGGTGTCGGCGCTGAAGTCGCGGTTCGACCTGCCGGTGCACGTGCACACCCATGACACGCCGGGCGGACAGCTGGCGACCTACGTGGCGGCCTGGCAGGCCGGGGCCGACGCGGTCGACGGCGCCGCCGCGCCGCTCGCCGGAACCACCAGCCAGCCGGCACTGTCGTCGATCGTGGCCGCCGCAGCCAACACGGAGTATGACACCGGGTTGTCCCTGCCGGCGGTGTGCGATCTGGAGCCGTACTGGGAGGCGCTGCGAAAGGTATACGCTCCCTTCGAATCCGGGCTTCCGGCGCCGACCGGGCGGGTGTATCACCACGAGATCCCGGGCGGCCAATTGTCGAATCTGCGTCAGCAGGCGATTGCGCTGGGACTCGGCGACCGGTTCGAGGACATCGAAAACGCCTACGCCGGCGCCGACGCGATTTTGGGACACCTGGTCAAGGTCACCCCGTCCAGCAAGGTGGTGGGCGACCTGGCGCTGGCCCTGGTGGGTGCGGGTGTGGGCGCGCAGGACTTCGCCGAAGACCCCTCTCGCTACGACATCCCGGATTCGGTGATCGGCTTTCTGCGCGGCGAGCTCGGTGACCCGCCGGGCGGCTGGCCGGAGCCGTTGCGCACCAAGGCATTACAGGGCCGGGGGCCGGCCAAGCCGGAGCAGCCGCTGACGGCCGAGGACGAAGCGGCGTTGGCCGCCCCGGGTGCGCGACGGCAGGCGGCGCTGAACCGGCTGCTGTTCCCGGGACCGACCAAGGAGCTCGAGGAGCACCGCGAGCAGTATGGTGACACCTCGGGGCTGAGCGCCAACCAGTTCTTCTACGGATTGCGGCAGGGCGACGAACACCGCGTCGAACTCGAGCGCGGCGTGGAGTTGCTGAT
Organism: Mycobacterium avium subsp. avium; assembly: GCF_009741445.1. NCBI lineage: Bacteria > Bacillati > Actinomycetota > Actinomycetes > Mycobacteriales > Mycobacteriaceae > Mycobacterium > Mycobacterium avium. Next base: position 176,782 of record NZ_CP046507.1, read on the forward strand.
CGGCCTGGAGGCCATCTCCGATCCCGACGAACGCGGCATGCGCACCGTGATGTGCATTCTCAACGGGCAGCTGCGGCCGGTGGTGGTGCGCGACCGCAGCATCGCCATCGACGTGCCCGCCGCCGAGAAGGCCGACCGCGCCAACCCGGACCACATCGCCGCCCCGTTCGCCGGGGTGGTGACGGTCGCCGCCGAGGTCGGCCGGCAGGTCGAGGCCGGCCAGACCATCGCGACGATCGAGGCGATGAAGATGGAAGCCGCGGTCACCAGCCCGAAGTCGGGCAAGGTGGCGCGAATCGCCGTGTCGCGGACCGCTCAAGTCGAGGGCGGCGACCTCCTGATGGTGATCGACTAGCGGTCGTTCGATCCGCCGGTGCCGTTGATCAGGGCGGCGCGCGCCAGCGTCTGCTGCGCCATCTTCACGTGCGCGGCGTCCACCAGCACGCCGTTGACCCCGACGGCGCCGCGGCCGTTGCTCTCGGCCTCCCGGTAGGCGGCGAGATTGGCCTCGGCGCGGGCGATTTCGTCGGCGGTGGGCGCATAAACCTGGTTGGCGACAGGAACCTGGTCGGGGTGGATCGCCCATTTGCCGGTGTATCCCATCAGTGCCGCCCGCCGGGCGTCGCGCTCATATCCCGTCAGGTCGCGGTAGTCGGGATAGGGCGCGTCGATCGCGTCGATGCCGGCGATCCGCGCGGCGACGATCACCTTGTTGCGGGCGTATTGCCAGAAATCGCCGGGATATTCGCCCAGCGGCACGAAGTTGGTGTCCACCCGCGCCCCCTGGGACAGCGAGAAGTCGCCGACGCCGAAGATCAGCGCGTCCAACCGCGGACTGGCCACCGCGATCTCTTCGGCGTTGGCCAGCCCCTCGACCTCCTCGATCAACACCTCGAGCCGGATCTTGTTGCCCAGGTTGAGCTTTCCCTCCAGCTGGCTGAGCAGGACGTCGACCCACCAGACGTCGCGGGCCCGGCGCGCCTTGGGGATGATGACGGTGTCGAGGTTGCGGCCGGCCGCGGTCACCACCTCGATGAGGTCGTCGTGGCACCACGGGGTGTCGAGGCCGTTGATCCGCACCGCCCGCGCGGTGCGTCCCCAGTCCAGGTCGTTGAGCGCGCTGATCGCCTTGCCGCGCGACTCCTCCTTGAAAGCCGGCGGCACCGCATCCTCGAGGTCGAGGAACACCAGGTCGGCACCGCTTCCGGCGGCCTTGTCGAACATGTTGTCGTTGCTGGCGGGCACCGCGAGCTCCGAGCGGCGAAGAAGCTGGGTCATCGATCAAATTCCTTCTGTCACACCACGCCCCGGGCGCGTAGCTGGTCGATTTCGTCAGGGGTGAGGCCGAGCAGCTCCCCGTAGACCTCGGCGTTGTGCTCACCGAGGCGGGGTCCGAGATGCTCGACCGTGCCGGACGCCGACGAGAAGCGCGGAACGGGCGCCTGCACCGTCATCGGTCCGAGCTGTTGGTCGTCGACGGAGACGAACACCCCGCGGTGCGCCAGCTGCTCGTCAGCGACCAGGTCGCTGATGTCATAGACCGGCGCTGCGGCGACCTCGTGGGCTTCGAACACGGCCATCGCCTCCGAAAGTGTCTTGCCCGCAACCCAATCGGCGACGAGTATGTCGACTTCGCGGGCGCGTGCCAGCCGCCGCTGCGGGTCGGAGAACTCCGGGTCACCCAGCAGGTCGTCGCGGCCGATCGCCCGGAACACCCGCAGCGCCAGCGCCGGTGAGCTGCCGGACATGGCCAGCCATCGCCCGTCGGCGGTCTGGTAGGTGTTGCGCGGCGCGGAGATGTCCCACCGGTTGCCGGATCGCTCGGGCACCAGTCCCAGCTGGTCGTAGCCCAGCAGCGTCTGTTCCAGCAGCCGGGCCAGCGGGTCGATCAGGTTGACATCGATCAATTGTCCCGGCCCGCCGTGCACGTCGCGGTGATACAACGCCATCATCACCGCGTAAGCGGCATTCAGCGAGGTGACGCCGTCGGCCAACATGAACGGCGGCAGGGTGGGCGGCGTGCCGGCCTGGCCGGTGATGTGCGCGAAACCGCTCATCGCCTCGCCCAGCGTGCCGAACCCCGGCCGCTCGCTCTTCGGCCCGCTCAACCCGTAGCCCGTGATGTGCAGCATCACGAGCCGCTCATTGACCGCGCGCAGGCTCTCGTAGTCCAGTCCCCATTTGCGCAGGGTCTGGGGACGGGTGTTGAAGATGGCGACGTCGGCGTGCTCCACCAGACGGCGGACCAGCTGTTGTCCTTCCGCGCTGCGCAGGTCCAGCGTGATCGATTTCTTGTTGCGGGAGATGGACTTCCACATCAGGCCGACACCGTCGCGCTGGTTGCCCCACCCGCGGATCGGGTCGCCATGGCGTGGTTCTTCGACCTTGATCACGTCGGCGCCGAACTCGCCCAGATAGGTCGCCACCAGCGGCGCGGCGGCCAGCGTGGCCAGGTCGAGCACCCGCAGCCCGTCAAGCATGGGCCGCCCGGGCGTTGGCGGGACGCGGCAGCCCCAGATGTCCGCGCAGCGTGGCGGACCGGTATTCGGTGCGGAACAGGCCGCGGCGTTGCAACTCGGGGACCACCATGCGCACCACGTCTTCGAATGCGCCGGGCAGATGCGTTGCGGCCAGCACGAATCCGTCGCAGGCGCCGGTTTGGAACCAGTCCGCCATCTGATCGGCGACCTGCGGGCCGGTGCCAACGAACCGGGGCCCCTGCAACAGGGTGGCGCGATGGTTGGCGAGATCCCGCACGGTGACGGCGTCGCCGCCGATGTGGGCGCGTAGGTTCTGCACAAGCCCGCGGATGCCGGAGACGGAGGCCAGGATGTCGTCGGTCACCGGATCGTCGAGATCGTGTTGGGCGAAGTCGTAATTCATCAGTTCCGACAACAGCGTCAGCGATGCCATCGGATGCACCAGATCGTTGAGGAGCATCGCCTCGCGGTCCTTGGCATGGGCCTCGGACTCGCCCACCACGGCATAGGCCATCGGACAGATCCGAACCGCGGCGGGGTCGCGGCCGGCGTCGGCGATGCGGTCCTTCTGGTCGGCGTAGTGGCTGCGGGCGCCGTCGATGCCCGGATCACCGGTGAAGATCAATTCCGCCCAGCGGGAAGCGAATTCGCGGCCGCGTCCCGACGACCCGGCCTGGATGATCACCGGCCGGCCCTGCGGGGTGCGCGGCACCGTCAACGGTCCACGCGCGGAGAAGAATTCACCGACGTGGCCGAGTTCGTGCACCTTCGCGGGGTCGGCGTACCGGCCGGATACCCGATCGTGCAGCACGGCGTCGTCCTCCCATGTGTCCCACAGGCCGGTCACCACGTCCATGAATTCGTCGGCCCGGTCGTATCTTTCGTCGTGGCCGAGATGGGCGTCGACGCCGAAGTTCTGCGCCTCGCTGTCGTTGACCGAGGTGACCACGTTCCACGCGGCGCGGCCGCCGGAGAGGTGATCCAGCGACGCGAACGTGCGCGCCACATGGAACGGCGGGTAATAGGTGGTCGAGTACGTCGCGCCCAGCCCGATCCAGGAGGTGGCCTGCGCCAGCACGCCGAGGATCACGCCGAGGTCCAGCTTGACCGGGCGGGCGCCGTAGCGCACGGCCTCGCCCACCGAGCCGCCGTATACGCCCGGCATGGCGAGGCGGTCGTCGAAGAACATCAGGTCGAAGCAGCCCTCTTCGAGCTGTCGGCCGATCTTGGCGTAGTAGGCGGCGTCCAGGTAGCGGTGCTCGGTGGCCGGGTGCCGCCACGATCCCGCGTACACGGAGGTGCTGCCCGCCTGCATGAAGGCGACGAGGGCCATCTTGTCGGTGCGCATGGTTTGAAACGTAACATCTGATATTTCAGATATCAAATGTCGCGTCTGGTATTGTTCGGACGTGGCGGCGATCGACATCTCCGGGACGGTGCGGGAACGCGCGGCCCGCGAACTGCGTGACCGCATCCTGACCGGCGCCCTGCCGGCCGGTTCGCGGATCGACCTCGACGCCATCACCGCCGAATTCGCCACCAGCCGGACCCCGGTGCGCGAGGCGCTGCTGGAGCTGTCGTTCGAGGGCCTGGTTCAGGTCGCCCCGCGCAGCGGCGTCACGGTGATCGGGATCAGCCCCGAGGACGTGCTGGACAGCTTCACCATTCTCGGCGTGCTGACCGGCCAGGCGGCGGCCTGGGCGGCCGAACGGATCGGCCCCGAGGAACTGGCGACGCTGCGCGAGCTGGCCGCCGAGGTGGTCGCGAAGTCCGGTGACGACAGCATCGGCGAGGCCAATTGGCATTTCCATCAGATGATCCACCGGGCCGCGCACTCGCCGCGGCTGGCGAACCAGATCAAGCACGCCGCCCGCGTGGTGCCGACCAATTTCCTGACCTTGTTTCCCGAGCACGAGAAGCATTCGCTCGACGAGCATGCGCAGTTGCTCGACGCGCTCGGCGATAAGGACGTCGAGCGCGCCCGCGTCATCGCCGAACGACACGTCCTGGATGCCGGGCGCTCGCTGGCCGAATGGCTGGAACAGCGCCGCGACGGCGAGCGCTGAGCGCCGCCGCGTCAGCCCTTCAGCGCGGGCAGCGCCTTGTCGGTGAGCAACTGCACCGACCGCCAGGCTTCCTCGACCGGCATGCCGCCGACCAGGGGGTGCAGGACGATCGGGCCGAAATCGGGCGCGTCGCGCACCTCGGCGATCAGCTGGTCGGGAGTCAGAAAGCGGTAGCGTCCCGATGCCCGAACCTCGTCGAGGGTCTGCACGCCCGGCAGGTGCATGAGGGAACGCTGGTCGGTTGACCATCCGCCGTAGGTGACCGCCTCCCACAGGATGTGGTCGCCGAGTTCGGCCCACGCCCGCTCGGGATCCTCGTGCAGGTAGATCATGCCCCGGTTGACCGGTCCCGGCATGAGAACCACTGGGGCCAGGTCGATCTCGGCGCACAGCTCGCGGTAGTAGTCGGCGATGTCGGGGAGGTGATCGGCGAGGCTGAGCGGCAGCCGGAACCGGGCCGCGCGGCGTGCCGTGGCCCGCGCGCCCCCACCCACGTACAACGGTGGATGCGGCCGGGTCCAGGTGCCGGTGCAGATTCCCGCCGGCGCGCCACCGCCGGACCAGACGGCCAGCATCCGCTCCAGCAGGCTGTCCATCAGCGCGCCGCGTCGGCCGAAATCGGCTCCCAGCGCGTCGTATTCGACGGGCCGGTAGCCCAAGCCCACCGTGGTGTGCAGCCGGCCCCGGCTCATGTTGTCGACGAGCGCGATGTCCTCGGCGAGCCGGACCGGGTTCCACAGCGGGCCCAGGGCGCAATCCACGCTGGCGATCAGCGTCGAGGTGCGCGCCAAGAACATCGCCGCGGCCATGATCGGGTTGCAGCTCCAGCCGTGCCCGGTCGCGTGATGTTCGTCTACGCTGACCGACGTGATGCCGTGCGATTCGCCCCACTGCGCCAGCTCGAGCGCGGCGCTCATCAGCCGGCTCTGGGTGCGTGGATCACCGTGCGGGGAGGCGAAGTTGAAGCGCAGCACCGTCAGCAGCATGCCGGGGACCGCCTCACTGTGCTTCCGGCGCGGCGGTGGCCTGCAGGAAGGCGGGAAAGTCGGGAAACAGGGCGCGGTCGACGATCTCGATGCGGGTGCCCGCCGCATCGACGTAGTACGCGAACAACGCCAGATCCGGGGCGGCAGTGTCGGCCGTCGCTTCGAACGCAAACCCGTTGTCTTCCAACAGCTGTGCGCTCTGCGCCAGATCGTCGCACCAGTAGCCGAGGTGATGGACCGCGTTGCCGGGGGCGGCCGCCCAGGCGGTGCCCGGTACCTCCTGGATGAGCTCGACGTGGGGAGCTTGCAGCGAGTAGACGAAAGTCGAAGTCACTTCCCGGGTTCCGCTCACGGTGCGAAACGGCAGCGTGTAGCTGACCGGGGTGATCCACCGGTACCCGGCGAGCGCGCTCAGCCGGGCCATCGCCGCCTCGAGGTCGGGCACGATGATGCCCGTGTGATAAAAGTCCTCGGGCCGCAGCGCGAATGCCGTCATGAGTTCCTCGCTATCTGGTGGCGCAGCCAGGCACTTTCCCAGAAGTTCGTGCTGCTGGCCAGAAGTTTTTCATGGGCCTGACGCAGCACCTCGCGTGCCCCCGAGTGTTCGGCGGGCAGCAGCTGGGCGAGGTGAATCGCGTGCAGCGCGCGGTCGGCGGCCAGGTGCGCCCGGGCGCGATCGAGCAGCGCATCGGCGCCGGCCAGTTCGACCACGTCGTGGGCCACCGCGTCGAACCCGACCGGGTAGAGCTCGGTGGTGGATTCGTGGTGGAACCAGCCCGAGTAGTTCTCCCAGATGGCGCGCACGTCCCAGGAGACCTTGCCGTATCCCTGGCCCACTTCGTATTCCGTAGGCAGCGTGATTTCTCGCATCAGGGTGCGGACGTCTTTGCCGGCGTTCATCCCGGCCACCGTCTGACCGTGGAGGTAGCCGAGGGCGTCGCGCAGCCGGGTGAGCTCCTCGTCGATGCGGTCGGCACCCGCGATGGGCTCGAAGTGACCCGTCACCAGCAACTCGGCCCGCAGGCCGCGAACCCGCTCCACCGAGGCGATGGCCGTCAACGCGTCCCGGTACCGGTCGCCGCGCATGGTGACCAGGTTCGGAATATGACCGAACAGCGGCCCGAAGGTGTTCCCGCACAGGCATATTCGCTCGTCAGGTAACCAGACCACCAGCGAGTCGGTGGTTTCGCCGCCGGGCACCGAGATCAGCTCCATCCGCCGGCCGCCGAGCTCCAGGGTCAGCGTGTCCTCGAAGTCGAGGTCGACGACGGGCACGCTCTGCCCGGGCAACCGGGTGGTGCCCAGGCGCCGCTGGATGGCCTTGATGCCGCCGGCCAGGGTGTCTTTGAAGGCAAAGGCGCTGCGGCTGGCCCGGTACGGGATCAGCCGCTCGTTGTCGTCGCGCCACATCGTCCAGTTCGCTTGCGCCACAACGACGGTGTCCGGGTCGCGAACACTGTCCAGGCCGCCGACGTGGTCCACGTGGCCCTGCGTGAAGATGATGTAGCGCACCGGTGAGGAATCCACGGCGTCGAAGTTGGCGCGATGCACCGGGCCCTCGAAACCCATGCCGGTATTGACGATCACCCGGCCCTCCGCGGTGGTGAGCAAATAGGAGTTGGACAGCCCGGGCGAGCACCACAGTCCCGGGGCGATGGGGTCGGCCCGCTCCGCGGACGCCGGGCGCATCGCCTCGGCACCCGGCCTGCTCCGATAGACAGGTTCGGGCATCGCTGACTCCTTCATTCGGGGCGCACGTCGAACTTGTCGAAGTAGAAGCCGAAACGGGCGCGCAGCTCGTCGGCGGAGATGCCGAAATGGCGCTGCAACTGGTAGCGGATGCGGCCGTGCTTACCGCGCGGATTTCCGTCCAGGTAGCGCTGAAAGCGGTCGCGCACCCGCTGCGGCAATTCCACCCCGCCGCGCTCATACAGCCGTTCGATCACCGGGATCTCGTTGCCGCTCAACTGATGGAAGCTGATGTCGACGCTGCGTTCCGGGGCCACCAGGTCGCGGTCGCGGACGCAGGCGCTCAGCAGTCGGTGCACCCGGTCGCTCCAGTAGTCCAGCAGCCACTGCGGGTCAATGCTGGTGCGGCGCAACCGATCCGAGTAGGCCATCATGGTGATCGCCGACTGGATCACTGCGACGGGGTCGCGGTGCGTGAACGCGATCGTCGCATCGGGGAAGGTCGCCATCAGCGGGCCGAGCTGCTCGCAGTGCTGCGGACTTTTGAGCACCCAGGTCCGCGGCCCGCGCAGGAAGGTCAACGCCTGCAACACCTTCTTCAGGTAGGCGTAGTGCCGGGTTTGGTCCAGGCTCAGGTAGTGATCGCGCCAGGCGGGCACCCGCGCATGCCATTCCAGGACGTAGGAGGCCAGATCGAGGTCGAGCAGTTCCACTTCCTCCTCGATCGCCTCGGGAAACCGGTCGTGCATGGCGGCCACCACGGGCGCGCTGGCCATCAGCGCCTCGTGTTCCGCCTTGGCGCGGGCATACCGGGGGTCGACACCGAAGACGTCGGGGCCCTGACCACGGGCCGGGATAGGCTCCTGGCTCTCCCAATAGGGCAGTGCACGCCGGCGCGGGTCGCAGGCGATCAGGTTCACAAGATGCGTGGTGCCCGAACGCGGCATCCCGACGACGATGAACGGCTGCTCGATCGGGATGGACTCGATCTCGGGATACCGCTGGAGCAGCTCGGTCAGCGACAACCGGTTGCGCAGCAGCCGCACCACGCGCTGCCGCAGCGACCCCCGGGTGAGCTGGCGCAGCCCGTGGTCGGCTTCGATCGCCGCGACGTGGACGTGCAGACGGTCGACGAAGCCGTGCGTGTCGTCGAGGTCGGCGCCGCGCAGGCCGGCCTGCTCGATCGCCTCGGCGAGCATCCGGTCGATGTCGAGATCGACGGGCTTGGCCTCGGTGAACTCCAGGATCTGACGTTGTACGTCGGTGAGCCGGGGCGAGGTCAGATCGTCGAAGTCGATGTCGTCAACCGCGGAACCCACCGGGATCCTAGAGGTTGGCCAGGTCGTCGGGAACGTCGATCTTGTGTTCCTGTAGCGCTTCCAGCGGCACCACCTCAAGGGTGCTCTCGTGCGTCGACGCCAACACCACCGGGGCCGCGCACCCGTCGTGATGCGCGCGCAGCCAATTCAGCGCGGTCACGCACCAGCGGTCGCCGGGCAGCAGACCGGGGAACCGGTACTCGGGGACCGGCGTCAGCAAGTCGTTGCCGATGGAACGCTGGTGCTCCAGGAATTCGCCGGTCATCACGGCGCAAATCGTGTGCCGCCCAAGGTCCTGCGGTCCCGTCGAGCAACAGCCGTCGCGGTAGAAACCGGTCAGCGGATCGGTGCCACAGGGTTGCAGCGGACCGCCTAGCACGTTTCGATCAGGCACCCGTTCAGTATTGCGCTCGCGGGGGTGAAGTTTGAAGTAATTCTGCCGACTCGGTGGGATGGATTTTCCCGTGCGCCGTGATCGACGATGATGGCCGCAGGCCGCCGCAGACACCGATCGGGTTACCGGACTCGTTGTCCACCAACGGGTTAGGGCGCGACCGGGAGATTGTAACCTTGCCGACGTTCGCGATGGGCCGGGGCGCGCCGGAGGCGGATGGTCACGGATTGGTCACGATGACGGCCCGGTAACAATCGTTATCTTCAACCTGTCGCGACGCGCTGAGCAAATCCCGGGGAAATCGCCCCGAAAACTTATCGTCACATCGTGGAACGACGAACGGCCCTGAAGCTTCCCTTGCTGCTGGCGGCGGGCGCCGCAGTTGCCCGGGCGCCCCGGGCCTCGGCGGAGGAAGCTGGCCGGTGGTCGCCCGAGCGCGCCAACCGCTGGTATCAGGCGCAGGGTTGGCTGGTGGGAGCAAACTACATTCCGGCCAACGCCATCAACCAGCTGGAGATGTTCCAGCCCGACACCTTCGATCCCCGGCGCATCGACACCGAGCTGGGCTGGGCGCAGTTCTACGGTCACAACACGGCGCGAGTGTTCCTTCATGATCAGCTCTGGGCCGCCGATCAGCGCGGGTTCCAAACCCGCCTTGGGCAATTCGTCGACATCGCCGCACGACATCGCATCAAGCCGCTGTTCGTCTTCTTCGACTCGTGTTGGGACCCGCAGCCCCGGGCCGGCCGGCAGCGCCCGCCGCGGCCGGGCGTGCACAACTCCGGGTGGGTGCAGAGTCCGGGCGCCGAGCGTCTCGGCGACCCCCGCTACATCCCCGTCATGCGTGACTACGTCACCTCGGTGATGACCCAATTCCGCAACGACGACCGGGTTTTGGGCTGGGACCTGTGGAACGAGCCGGACAACCCGGCGCGGCAGTACCGCAACGTCGAACGGAGCGACAAGGAGCAGCTCGTCGCCAACCTGCTGCCGCAGGTGTTTCGGTGGGCGCGAGCGGTCGATGCCAGTCAGCCGCTCACCAGTGGGGTGTGGCGCGGGGATTGGGGACAACCGCAGGGCCGCAGCGCAATCAGCGACATCCAGCTGGCCAATGCCGACGTCATCACCTTCCATTCGTATGCCGAGCCTGCGGGCTTCGAGTCGAGGATCAACGAGCTCACCCCGCTGGGCCGGCCGATCCTGTGCACCGAGTACATGGCCCGGCCGCGGGGCAGCACCGTCGAGAGCATCCTGCCGGTGGCCAAGCGGCACAACGTCGGCGCCATCAACTGGGGCCTGGTCGCCGGCAAGACGCAGACCTACTTCCCCTGGGATTCATGGGATCATCCGTACACCTCGGTGCCCAAGGTGTGGTTCCACGACCTGATCCGGCCCGAGGGGCGGCCGTTCCAGGACATCGAAGCCCTGACGGTGCGGAAGCTGGCCGGTAACCAGACCTGAACCGTGGGAGGGCGGCCCGCGTTGCCTGACTAATTCTCAAGTGGTACACGGTATTTCGCATTCAATCCTCGGACTTCACCCGTACAGATGAGCATATCCGCGCACGGTTCGGCCCCGGAAATGCCGGGTCGCGTCGATACTCGGTCCTAGCATGGGTTTGCTGCGTTAGCCCGATCTAGGAGCACGTCATGTCGTCTGAGTACTGGGACGAAGAGGAAACCTGCGAGCTATGCGGTGGCCCGGTCGCCGTCCTGATGAAGCAGGACTACGCGCATGGCGGTGTGCCTCTTCGGCCCATCGCCCAGCGGGCTATTTGCCTGAAGGGCTGCGTGGGCCAGGTGATATCGCCCGAACGCATGCTGGATCGCGGCGCCTGACCGCACGTCCGGCGCAGCGGTGCCGCGGCGTGGGCATCGCCCTGGCAGCCGTTCCTAATCGGGAGCAGAGTCGCGACCTGGGTCGCCACGGTGATGCCCTGCACCGGCCCGCCGAGTAGTAGGGTTATACCTGCTCAGAAGGGGGCGGCGATGCTTGTCGGTGGTTGGCGGCGATTGGCGGCGCCATGCAGCTGACAAACCTGAGCGAAGCGGAATTGATCGCGTCGGCCGGGGGTGATCCGTGGGCGATCAACCAGAGCCTGCAGGCCGGCAGCCCGTTTCAAATCTCGCAGTTGGCGCAGGCCTTTCACACCGCCGGCCGGTGCACCGCCGAAGCCGACCACGCATTCGAGGACGCCCGCAAGCGCTTCGACGCCGCCTGGAATCACCAAAATGGCGACCACCCGATCAACGACTCGGACGAGGTGCAGCGCGTGACCAAATCCCTTGGCGCGCAGTCCTTGCAGCTGCCCAAGATCGGGGCCGATCTGGAAGGCATCGCCGCCTCCCTGGCCGAGGCGCAAAAGGCCGGGGCCCAGGAGATCGCCGAGTTGGAACGTGAGCTGCGCGGGCTGGACAACATCACCGGTGCGATCAACCATGATTTGACGCTTGACCTATCTGCGTCGGAACGCTCCGAATTAGAGTCACTCAAGAAGGCCGTGCACGCCGACGCCGTCGACGACGTCCGCGACGCGCTCAAGCAGATGAATTCCATTCGCAACGGCTATTCGGAAACGTTGCGCAAATCGATGGACTCTTTGCACACCGAAGGCTACGACCCTCCAACCACGGTCGACACCTGGATGGAGAGTCCGCTGAAACCGGGTGAGGTGAGGGATCTGGGACCAGTCGCCGGTACAGGTGGGGTGCCGGGCATCCCGGGGATCGGGGCCGCGGATTTGGGAGAGGTCGTCGAGATACCCGGGCAGCCCGGGAAGTACCTCGCCATCTTCGGGGATTCGTTCTCCGGAAATAAGATGGGCGATGGAGAACACTATCGGTCGGTGGCCGTGCCGGTGACCTTCGATGCCGAGGGCCACCCACATTTTGGGGCGCCATTGACGGGACCAGAAGGCAGCGGTCACGAGCTTTTTCCCATCCCGAGCGACGCGAAAGGTGTCACTGACACGCTGCCCTCGGGGACGATCACGCTGGGAGACAAAACCTACATGATGGTGACGGGCACTAAGGACGATCTAAAGCCAGTGGCTTCGTGGCTGGTCGAAGTGAATGGTGACCCGGGCAAGGGGTGGACAATGGTTCCAGGTTCATTTCGGGGCGCTGGGGACGCCCCCACCCAGGTCAGCGGGTATAAGGGCTCGGACGGCAAGGTCTACATCGCTGCCGACTCCTTCGACCGCAGTCGGGGCATCACCATGTACCGCGCGGACCCTGCGAACGTCTTCGAACGCGACAAGTGGCAGCCATGGACTGGCAAGGATTGGGGCAATCCCCGGGACCAGGCCGTACCAGTAACCACTGATCGCTATGGCGAATTTAGTTTCCGCGAGATTGATGGTAAGCCGGTATTCTCCGGCTTCAACCGAGACGCCCAAGGCGGACGCATGGAAGTACGGGTTGGACCTAATCCGACCGGTATATTCGGTAACGTACCGACCACTATCATCGCGCAGAATGGTGATCCAGGCGCTCCTAAGTTCATGCCGCAACCGTACGGTGGGTACATCATGCCAGGCTCAACCTTGGATGATATGAAAATATTTGTCAGTCAATGGAATACGGGTAAGGACGGTAATAATGTGCCGATCGGAACGCCGTACGACACGCGGGAGTTTCAAGTCAATCCGTTTCACTGACCGCGTGGCCCGCTGAGCCGGCACAGTTGATAGGAATGGTATGTTCGTAAAGACGCTCATCAGCATTAACGCACTTGTCGCCACCGCTACCGTCGGCGCGTGCACGGCGCATGCCAATCCGGTTAATTTTCCCGATCTGAGCGGATACACTCCCGCCAACGTCAAGGACTACGAAATCTCGGTGCCCAATCCTGGGCGTTCGCCTGACGCGACCGTCTATTTCCTCACACCTGATGGCATAGTCTGCAAATTCACCCTCGATCAAGCATCGTGCATTGGGAACAACTTGCCAGAGATCCCCCCTGCGGCATCAAACCCAGAAGCCGGGATGAATGGAGTCAATTGGATAGGAACCGCTAGCGGACTAAATCAGACCAGTGGAGGCGAACCGTCTCGTGTGATCAATGGGCAGACCATCAAAACACTTCCTCCGTCCCACTCGCTCACCGTGAATGGCTTCATCTGCGGCGTCGACAACTCAGGGACGACGGCTTGCAAGGACCCGCAAGGTCGGGGCTTCGTGTTGTCGCCGCATGGCTCCGGATGGCTTCCGCACGTGTGATTGCCACCTAGCCAAACCGGATTGTCGTTATGCTGCCTTGATCCTTCGCACGGTCTCGGCGAGAAGCTCATCGAGAGTACTCAGCGGCAGTGCCGGCGTCTCCCCCTTGAACAGCCATCCACCTTTGCTTGCGCTGCTTATCACGATCAGTCCTCTTACCTGAGCAACTCTGATCGCCTCGACACCTTCGCCGCACACGCTATGGCCGCGCACGTCGACATCCCTCATCCACCGATGCGTGAGCCGCACTGTGTCCACTCCCTCTGCCACAGCCGAATCCGCTTGCAGGAGTTGGCGATTCTCCCGGTCCCCGCACATGGTCGATTTCTCGGTCAAATGCGCGGTGCAGCTCGCGATCTCACGTCGCAGATCGGTCAAAAAGTCATCACCAACGTGCGCCCGGCTGATCACGACCGTCGGGTGCGGTGGCTTTCCCTTCTGATCCCACTTCGACTGGTCAAAGTCCTGCCAGCTCGCAAGGGGATCGTAGCGCGGGACGGCCGCATGGTCGTTGGACGTGCAGAGCGCCCAGAACTGTCCGCCCGGCTCGTCGGCAGACGGCCGTTTGTCGCCGGAAGCGGTGTCGATGCCAACCTCCATCGCGATTGCAGGAAGCAGCGTCGAGATCTGCGCTTGGCTCCAGTCGGCGAGTTTGGGCGGCAGAGCAGAGCGTGGCCGTGGATGCCCAGACGCCCCGATCAACTGCGACAGCAACTGGTTCCGCGATGCGGCGGACGGGTCGTTGGTTGTATACCAGGCCTGGACGATCACCTTGTTGGGTAGCACTACCGCTGCCGTGTTCGAGACATAGGGCCACTGCGACGCGACATCGCCCGATTGGTACCGGCTCAGGTGCTCGCCGGACTCGGCGACGAGCCAGCCCTGGATCCCGCTGTCATTCATCGACTGGGCCACGGCCCACATCGGACATCGACGGGCCCACGCCGCCATCGCAGTCCCGATATCATCGCCGTCGCCGGCGACCGTGAACCGAAGTCGAACGTAATCGCCACCATTGGCCGGGAACCGGTTGCTTAAAGGCCTCCCGTTGGTGTCCCTCGCGGGCTGATACTCCACATCGAGTTCGCGACCGGCCTGGGCGCCAAACCTTGGCAGGTGTTGGCACTCCTCGGGTGCAGCCTCCCGAGCGGCCGAGGGCGGCACCGAGGCGAAGCCTGGATCAGGCTGGTACGCAGCGACGCCGCCGAAGAGGTTCTCGTCGACGTCAGCCAGCCCGGGTACGCAGCGCGCCAACCGATCCGGCGCGCACGGCCCGAGTTGATCGGGCGCAGCCCTAAGGGTTGCTGGAGCCGCGGCAGGCTGCTGCTTATGCGTTGCGCACGCGCCACCGCTGAGAACAAGGGCTGCGGCAACGCAGAGTCCCGCCGGTGCACGACCGAAACCGCGCCGGACAGTCACCAGCTGCTTCCCTCCACGTGGACAAGTACACTATCCAACCGCCGACTCGGCAAGGGAGTGCCGCGGTAAACCGATTGACCCGCTTGGGTTTACGAAGCCGCGAAATCACCGACGGCGGTCATCTTGTTGCCGTCCCGGGCGGTAGCGAAGCCACCCGCAGTGAATCCGCAATTCAGGATGATCGCCCGGTGCGGAGGACTCTGCATCCACATGTCGAGGGCTTCGCCGGGAGTCGCGGCGGAACCGGTTGCCCAGAAGACGATCTCACCCGAATACCTGCTGCGATAGCCCGCGGCGGCGATGCGCGCCTGCGGCGACGAGCCGTCGGAACCAATGTGTCCGTTCACCCCGTTGCGCAGCATGTCGTCGGCGTGCTGCTGCGCGGCTTCCGTCAAACGTGGGTCCTCGGCGATCGGTCCGCACGCCTGGCGAAGCTGGTTGATGCCGTTGTACAGCACCCCCGGGTCGTCCGCGCGGGCGGCGATGCCGCCGAATGCGCCGGAAGCGGTCATGAAGGCAGTACAGATCGCGAAGACAGCGGCGATCTCGGCTTTCCGTGTCATGGCGCCTCGTGCCCGCATGCTCGTTTATCTGTTTTAGATAACGAAATGTTACCCGTTCGCGACCATCAGGGGTCGAGATCGGCCGAGCGGTCCTAGTGGCCGACGTTGTGCACCAGATCGATGGCGTACTGATTCACGAAGTTGCCCGCCGGCGGATCGCCCTTGCCGCATGATCCGTCGGACTCGCCGGGACGCTTGATCCACAAGTAGGCGTCGGCGTGCGCACCGGCGGTGGCCGCGGTGGGCGGGGTGCCCAGGGCGCGACCGCTGGGGTTGCACCAGTTGAGGTCGGAGTCGGGTGCCGGTCCGGCCCCGTTGCGGGAGGTGTCGATCACGTAGTGCGCACCATTGGTGAGCCCGGAAATGGCTTCGCCGTAACCGATTTCGTCCTCGGTGGTGTAAAAGTTCGCGGTGTTGACGCTGAATCCTCGCGCGTGTGCGACGCCGGCCTGATTCAGCCTGGCGGCCATGTCCTCGGGACTGTGCCAACGCAGGTGCCCGGCGTCGACGTACACGGCCGCGTTCGGATCGCGGGTCAGCGTGTCAACGGCGTAGCGAACCAGGTCGAAACGTTCCTGGCGCTGATCGCCCGACAGGCAGTCGGCCATCGCGAGCGCATCGGGTTCGACGACGATCGCCACCCTCGAGGCGCCCACGCCGGATGCGATGCCGTCGATCCACCCGCGGTAGTCGTCGGCCGACGCCATGCCGCCCGCGGCGAAGCTGCCGCAATCGCGGTGGGGGATTCCATAAATCGCCAAAACCGGGATGGCGCCGGCAGCGTTGGCGTCGCCGACGTACTTCCCGACCGTCGCCGCCGAGCCGCCCGGGACGATCCAGTACGCCTGCGGCGTGTTGGCGATGGTGGTCAACTCGGGACTCGGCGGATCGGCGCTCTGCGCGGCGCGCATGGCGGCCGAGTTGGGATTGACATAGAACGGCGCCCCGGCCAACGGATTGCCGTCGGCGGCCAGGCGGATCGCCGGCGCCGGTTCGGCTACCGGGCCCATGCCGACCAGGGCCGCAACCGTGAACAGAGGGACGATCCATCGCGCGACCGCGCCGGCAGCTGAGAATGTCACCCAAGGAAAATTAGTGGTTCGGAATGATGGAGCGCCAACCGGGGACGGCTACGGCCATCGGCTCACACCGAACCGCAACGCGCAGCTCGGCCGAAAAGTTTGGCGGTGGCGGAGGGATTTGAACCCTCGGACGGTGTTAGCCGTCACACGCTTTCGAGGCGTGCTCCTTAGGCCGCTCGGACACGCCACCGTCGAGCAGCTTACCGAACGTCATGCCGGTCACCCCAATCGCTGGCGGGCGAAGAAGCCCTCCAGCAGCGCGGCGCACTCTCGCTCCAGCACCCCGCCGCGCACTTCCGGGCGGTGGTTGAGCCGCCGATCGCGCACCACATCCCACAGCGATCCGACCGCTCCGGTCTTGGGCTCCCAGGCACCGAACACCAGCCGGGCGATGCGCGCGAGCACCAGCGCGCCCGCGCACATGGTGCACGGTTCGACGGTGACGGCCAGCGTGGCGCCTTCCAGCCGCCACCCGTCCCCGAGCGCGGCGGCCGCCGCCCGCAGCGCCAGGATTTCGGCGTGCGCGGTCGGATCCCCCAGCGCCTCGCGCGCGTTGACCGCCCGGGCCAGTTCGGTGCCGTCGGCGCCGACCACCACCGCGCCGATGGGCACGTCGCGGGGACCCGCCGTCGCGGCAACCGCCAGCGCGGAACGGATCAGGTCTTCGTCAGAAATCACCGACCGAGGCGGTCGATCACCGCCGACAGCTGATCGGCGAAGCCCATCTCGCGGGCAATGCGGCCCAGCTGCTCGTCGGCGTACAAATCGGTCTCGTCGAGGATGACACCCAACACCGCCTCGGGCAGGCCGATGTCGGAGAGCAGGCCTAAGTCGCCCTCCTCGAAGGGATCTGAATCCTCGAGGTCCTCCGGGTCGATGTCGGCGTCCAGCTTGTCGAGCACCTCGGCGGCGATGTCGTAGTCCAGCGCGGCGGTGGCGTCCGAGAGCAGCAACCGCGTGCCCGACGGCGCGGGCCGCACGATGACGAAGAATTCGTCGTCCACGTCGAGCAGCCCGAACACCGCGCCGGAGCTGCGCAGTTCGCGCAGTTCGGTCTCGGCGGCCGACAGGCTCGTCAGCGACTTGGGGGCCATCGGGGCGCAGCGCCACTGCCCCTCTTCACGCACCACCGCGACACCGAAACCGTCCGGCGTGTCCGCGGACAGGCCCTGGGCAGAGGCCCGTTGTGCTCCCATGGCCGCTTACGGTAGTCCCTGACCAGGCCCCCTGACCAGATGGAGCACGAGCGCCCCGACATCTGCACGCGGCGCCGCGCGCCGGATGTGCCAACCTGGGAATGTGGCACACCCTCGCTCCCACCCTCGTTCGAAGACACCGGTGTGCGTGCTCGGGCTGGGACTGGTCGGCGGCTCGATCATGCGCGCCGCCACCGCGGCCGGCCGCGAGGTGTTCGGCTACAACCGCTCGATCGAAGGGGCGCAGGCCGCCACCGCCGACGGCTTCGACGCCGACACGGACCTGACCGCCACCCTGTCTCGGGCCGCCGACTCCGACGCGTTGATCGTGCTGGCGGTGCCCATGCCGGCGCTGCCGAGCATGCTTGCCCACGTCAAGGAGACGGCCCCGCAATGCCCGTTGACCGACGTCACCAGCGTCAAGAAGGCGGTGCTCGACGAGGTCGTCGCCGCCGGCCTGCGGGACCGCTTCGTCGGGGGCCACCCGATGGCGGGCACCGCGCACTCGGGGTGGACCGCCGGCCACGCGGGCCTGTTCACCGGGGCGCCCTGGGTGGTCAGCGTCGACGACCATGTCGACCCGGTGGTGTGGGCGATGGTGATGACGCTGGCGCTGGACTGCGGCGCGGTCGTGGTGCCGGCCCGATCCGATGAACACGACGCCGCCGCGGCCGCCATCTCGCATCTGCCCCACCTGCTCGCCGAGGCGCTGGCCGTGGTCGCCGGGGACGTTCCGTTGGCCTTCGCGTTGGCCGCGGGATCGTTCCGGGACGGCACCCGGGTGGCGGCCACCGCCCCCGACCTGGTGCGGGCGATGTGCGAGGGCAACTCCGACCAACTGGTCCCGACGGCCGATCATGTCATCGAGTTGCTCCGCCGCGCCCGCGATTCGCTGGCCCACCACAAGTCGGTCGCCGACCTCATCGAGGCCGGGCACGCCGCTCGCACCCGCTACGACAGCTTCCCGCGCACCGACATCTTCCACGTCGTGATCGGCGCGGAGAACTGGCGTCAGGAACTGGCCGCCGCCGGCCGGGCGGGCGGGGTGATCAGATCCGCTCTGCCAACCCTGGATAGTCCACGATGAATCCCTGCTCGTCGACGCTGACCGTGGTGTCGGAGATCGGCGAGTGCACCTTGATCTCGTCGCGGCTGCCGGTGCTGCTGTAGCTCACGGTGTCGGCGGTGATGGACATCTCCGGCACGTTGACGTAGACCACGGGCAGGGTGACCGAGGCCGCCCGCTCCTGCAGGCCGAGCCGCCGGATCGGCAGCGCGTTGAAGAACGGGCTGAACTCGACGTCGACGTCGAGGGCGCCGTTGTAGGCCGCGCGGTGCTCGCCCTGGGGGTCGGTGACCAGCCACATGTTCTCCTCGTCACGGGCGAAGGAGAAGACACGCTCACGCTCGGCCAGGGTGACGGTCATGCCGAGCCGCTTGGTGGCGCCGGTTTCGTCGGTCTGCAGGTCGTAGTAGGCGCCGAACGCCGGATTGGCGTCGGTGGCGGCGGCGACGATGCGGCCGTTGGCCTTGATTCTGTTGCCGGACACCTGGAGTCGTACCGATTCCATCCGGGAGACGTCCTGTGCGCGCCAGGTGAGCATCGCCTGCCACACTCGGCGAGACGGGTCAGAAGGGGCTGCGTTCACTCATCTACCGTAAGACGTCCCCGCCAACCGGTGCGGAAGTGGCCGGTATGTGCGCCGCAGCCGGCCGGTACCCGGCACCGACGCCCACACCGCCACGGCCAGCAGACCGTCGAGCACCAGCGCCAACGCGGCCACCGTCAGCGCCCCGACCAGGGCCAGGTGGAACTCGCGCTCCTTGATCCCGTCGATCAGGTACCGGCCCAGCCCGCCGAGGCTGGCATAGGCGGCCACCGTGGCGGTCGCGACCACCTGCAGCGTCGCGCTGCGCAGCCCGCCCAGGATCAACGGCAGCGCATTGGGCACCTCGACGCGCAGCAGCACCTGCGACTCGGTCATGCCCATCGCCCGGGCGGCATCGACCACGGTGGGTTCGACGTTGGCGATGCCGGCATAGGTTCCGGCCAGCAGCGCGGGCACGCCCAGCAGCATCAGCGCCACCAGCGAGGGTCCCAGGCCCAGCCCGAACAGCAGCGTGCCGAACAGCAGCACGCCCAGGGTGGGCAGCGCGCGCAGCCCGTTGACGGCGCCCACCACCAGCAGGGTGCCGCGGCCGGTGTGCCCGATGAGCAGGCCGACGGGCACGGCGATCAGCGCCGAGGCGCCCACCGCGATGCCGGTGTACTCGAGATGCTCGAGGATGCGGGCCGCCAGCCCGACCGGGCCGGTCCAATTGTCGGCGCTCAGCAGATACGCGATGGCCCGCTGCACGAAGTTCACCGGGCACCCCCCACCACCGGCGCGACGACCGAGCGGCGGGCGCCGCCGCGCACCGCGTGCGCCCACGGGGTGACCAGCCGGCCGCCCAGCACGATGAGCCCGTCGACGGCGACCGCCAGCGCGAACAGCGCGATGATGCCGGCCAGGATCTGATCGCTCTTGCCGGTCTGGTAGCCCTGGGTGAACCAGCTGCCCAGTCCGCCGATCCTGATCACCGAGCCGACCGAGACCATGGCGATGTTGGTCACCACCACCACCCGAAGCCCGGCGATCAGGACCGGAACCGCAAGCGGCAGTTCGACTTTCATCATCCGGGTGAGCCGCGGGTAGCCGACCGCGGTGGCGGCGTCGGATATCTGGGCGGGGACCGCGTCCAGCGCCTCGAGCACCGCCCGCACCAGCAGCGCGGCGGTGTAGGCGGTCAGGGCGACCATCACGTTGGCCTCGTCGAGGATTCGGGTTCCGATGATCATCGGCAACACCACGAACAGCGCCAGCGACGGGATGGTGAACACCACGCTGGCGACCGCCGTCGTCAGGCGCCGGGCAAACCGCCTGCGCTGCACCAGCATTCCCAGCGGCAGCGCGATCGCCAACCCAATCAGCACCGGCACCAGCGACAGCCGCAGATGCACGACGGTGAGCCGGGCCGCGTCGTCGAGATGGGTGAGCAGATAGTGCATCAGCGGCTCTTTCGCTGCGATTCCACCGCGGCCAGCACGTCGGCGGCCAGCACACCGCCGATCACCCTGCCGTCGTCGTCGACGGCGACACCGATTCCCGACGGCGACGACAGCGCGGCGTCCAGCGCCTGGCTCAGGTTGCCCCGCGGCCGAAACAGCGATCCGACGCCGGTCATGCTGTCGGACAGCGCCAGGCCGTCGCGGTGTCGGCGCAGGCCCTCGGCGTCGATCCAGCCCAGCGGCGCCCCGGCCTCGTCGACCACGACGGCCCAACCGTCGAAAACATCTGCACCCGACAGGTTTTCGGCGAACAGGCGGCGGACGTCGTGCACCGGCAGTCCGGCGGCGTCGATGAGTTGCAGCCATCGGTAGCCACGGCCCAGGCCGATGAACCTCGACACGAAGTCGTTTGCCGGGCGGGACAGCAGCCGGGCGGGCTCGTCACACTGCTGCAACATGCCGCCCTTGAACACCGCGACCCGTTCGCCGAGCCGCAGCGCCTCGTCGATGTCGTGCGTGACGAACACGATGGTTTTGTGCAATTCGCTTTGCAGCCGCAGTATTTCGTTTTGCAGGTCGTGACGCACCACCGGATCGACGGCGGAGAACGGCTCGTCCATCAGCAGGATCGGCGGGTCGGCGGCCAGCGCGCGAGCCACGCCGACCCGTTGTTGTTCCCCGCCGGAGAGCTGGGCGGGATAGCGCCGGGCCAGCTTGACGTCCAGCCCGACGCGCTCGAGCACCTGGTAGGCCGCCGTGCGGGCGGCCCGCCGGCGCTGGCCGCGCAGCACGGGAACCGTTGCCACGTTGTCGATCACCCGCTGGTGCGGCATCAGCCCGGCATGCTGGATGACGTAGCCGATGCCCAGGCGCAGTTTGACCGGGTCGAGGGTGGACACGTCGACACCGTCGATGCTGATGGTGCCGGACGTCGGCTCGATCATCCGGTTGATCATGCGCAGCGCGGTGGTCTTGCCGCTGCCGGAGGATCCGACGAAGACGGTCAGCTTGCCGGTGGGCACGGTCAGGCTGAGCCGGTCCACGGCGGCGGTCCCGTCCGCGAACACCTTGCTGACGTTGTCGAAGACGATCACGTCAAGGTCCGATCGAGTGGTTTAATCCGTTGTCCCGCAACCAGTTTCGGGCAGCCTGGTCGGGGTCGACGCCGGAGTTCCCCGACACCGCGGCGTTGAGCCCGGCCACGCCGGGGGTGGTCAGCTTGGCCGATACCGCGTCCAGCACCAGCTTGAGCCGCTCCGAGTGCTTCTGCGAATTGACCAGCGGCACAACGTTTCCGGCTATGAAATTGTGCTCGGGGTCGTCGAGTGCCACCAGGTGGTGCTGCGGTATGGCCGGCGATGTGGTGAAGATGTTGGCGGCGTTCACCCGTCCCTCCAGCAGCGCGCGCACGGTGACCGCGCCGCCGCCGTCGTCGATCGCGACGAAGTTGCCCGGTTTGATGTCCAGCCCGTATTTCTGCCGCAGCCCCGGCAGGCCGGCCGGCCGGGTGGCGAACGCCGAGGGCGCCCCGAATCGCACGTCGGCCGAGTGCGGGGCCAGATCGCCGATCGTCCTCAGGTTCCAGGAGTTCGCCGCTTGGCTGGTCACGCTGACGGTGTCGGTGTCGGTGGCCGGGGCCGGCGTCAGGATCGACAGGTCGGCGGGCAGGCGCCGGTGCAGCTCCTGCTCGACCGCATCCAGGGTGGTCGCGCTCGACGCGGGCTCGAAATACAGCAAGAGGTTGCCGATGTATTCGGGCACCAGATCGATGGAATGGTCTTTTATCGCAGGGATATACGTCTCCCGGCTGCCGATCCCCATCCGCTTTCCGACGTCGAAACCGTTGGCCTGCAAGGCTTGTGCGTAGATCTCGGCAATAATCTGCGATTCCGGGAAGTCCCCGGAGCCCACCACGATCGAGTCGGGGCTGCGCACCTGCGCTCCCAGCGGGTCGGAATTGCTGCACGCCGCAACGACGAACATCGTCGTCAGCAACACCGCCACCGGCCTGACCACGGCAGGCACGCGCAGCCGCATCGTCATACCGCCGACCTTAACTTCCCGACCCCCACCCGCCGGCCCGCGCGGACCTGTTACGGGAATCGGTTTCATTCTGCGCTGGATGGGGCAAAGATGGCAGCATGAGCAGCCACACCCCTGACTCGCCCGGCCAGCAGCCCCCGAAACCGACCCCTGCGGGCAAGACCCCCGCACCGGCCAAGGAACCGGCGATCGGGTTCACCCGCGCCGGCGCACTGTGGTCGTCGCTGATCGCCGGCTTCGTGATCCTGATTCTGTTGCTGATCTTCATCACCCAGAACACGGCGCCGACGGCCTTCCGGTTCCTGGGCCTGCACTGGAGCCTGCCGCTGGGGGTGGCGATCCTGCTGGCCGCGGTGGTCGGCGGGCTGATCACGGTGGCGGTCGGCACTGCGCGGATCCTGCAGCTGCGCCGCGTGGCGAAAAAGCAGCACGCGGCCGGCGGGCGCTAGCCGGGCAGCTTGGCCAATTCGGCCAGGCCGCGCGAGATCAGCGGCGCCACCACCTCGGGCGTGTGCTCGGCGGCCTCGCCCAGGCCGCGGGCCTGATCCGACATCCGGCGACGGAAGTCGATGCCCGCGGCGATGATGGCGAGTTTGAAATACGCCAACGCCATGTAGAACTCCCAATGCGCCAGCGGTATCCCGGCCACCAGCGAATAGCGGTCGGCCAGTTCGTCGGCCGTCGGCAACAACGGCGACGTCCACGCGGCCTGCGCGTTGACGATCAGGTCCAGCGCGGGATCGCGGTACACACACATCAGGGCGGCATCCGAGAGCGGATCCCCCAGCGTGGACAGCTCCCAGTCGACGACGGCGCGCACCTTGGTCGGGTCGTCGGCGTCCAGGATCGTGTTGTCGATCCGGTAGTCGCCGTGCACGATCGAGGTGC
The DNA here is from genome assembly GCF_009741445.1 of Mycobacterium avium subsp. avium. NCBI lineage: Bacteria > Bacillati > Actinomycetota > Actinomycetes > Mycobacteriales > Mycobacteriaceae > Mycobacterium > Mycobacterium avium. The sequence goes on from NZ_CP046507.1 coordinate 200,176, forward strand.
GGCTCTGCTGCGGAATGGCCTGGCCCAGACCGGAATGCAGGCGCTCCACGTCGGCGTCGCGCCGGTCCTCGGGCAGCCGCACCAGCGCCCATTGCGACCCCCAGCGGCGCACCTGGCGCTCGAGATAACCGCTGGGCTTGCCGAAGTCGGCCAGGCCCACGGCGTCCGGATCGACGCTGTGCAGATCCACCAGCACCCGGATCAGCGAATCGACGCAGCCTTCGATCACGGTGTGGCTGAACGACTCGAGCTGGGCGCGGCGGCGCACCACCTGGCCGGCAACGAATTCGACGATCTGGAACGGCGCGCCCAGCACCGACTCGTCCTCGCACAACCCGATCGTGCGCGCCACCGGAACCGGTGTGTCCTGCAGCGCGGCCACCACCCGGTATTCGCGGGCCATGTCGTGCGCCGACGGCGTCAACCCGTGCAGCGGCGGGCGCCGCACCAACCAGCTGGTGGCGTCGTCGTACACCCGGAACGTCAGGTTGGAACGGCCGCCGGAGATGAACTCCGCGCGCAACTCGCCGTCGCGGTCGATGCCGAGCGAACGCAGGTAGGAATCCAGCGCCGCCAGGTCGAGCCCTTCGAGTTGGTCAGCTGAGGTCACCGAACTTGTCTACCATCGCCGGCCCGCACCCCGTTCACCACCTTTGGTTTCGGGGCAGCAGGTCCCACACGTGTTCGGTGGTGTTGACCGCGGCCACGGTCGCCTGGCCGGACCGGGAGAACAGCAGCCGGGTCACCGACGCGTAGTCGACGGGGAAGGACAGCAGCCGGGCCGTGCCGAGGACCTCGTGCAGCAGCACGTTGATCACCCCGCCGTGGCTGAAGACCGCGACAGTGTCCTCGGGTTCGGCCGCCGCGACGAGGTCGTCGACCGCGGCGCGCACCCGGGCGCGGAACGCGTCCTCGTCGACCGCGCTGGGCAGGTGCCCCTGCGCCAAACGCGCCCATTCCTCCGGCATTTCGTCGCGGATCTGTTCGACGGGGATGTACACCGGCAGGTCGCGGTCGTATTCGGCGAACCGGTCGTCGATCTCGACGCTCAGCCCGCGGTCGGCCGCCACCGGTGCCGCCGTCTGCACGGCGCGGCGCTGCGGACTGCTCACCACCCGCGAAATGGGAAAGCGCTCAAGCGCCTTGGGCAGCCGCTCGATTTGGGCCAACCCGTCCGCGGACAGGTCCGGGTCGGAGCCTTGGCCGTGTTCGCTGCGCAGCGGCAGCGCGTGCCGGACCAGAAGCACTTGCATATTTCTTCCCGTCGTTCGATGGTGGGCAGCGCCAGTTTCTCATCGCGTCCGCTGACGCCGATTCCGAGGAGCACCCATGACGCAGCCGGACACGGATTGGGACGCCGCCGACCGCCAGGCGGCCCCACCCCCGTGGAGCATCGGGCGGCCCCAGCCGGAGCTGGAGCGGCTCATCGACGAGGGCAAGTTCCGCAGCGACGTGCTGGACTCCGGCTGCGGCCACGCCGCCCTCTCGCTGCGGCTGGCCGCGCTCGGCCACACCGTCGTCGGCCTGGACGCCAGCGCCACCGCGATCGCCGAGGCGACCGCCGCGGCGGCCGCACAGGGCCTGACCACCGCGACGTTCGCGCGCGCCGACGTGACCGACTTCGCCGACTATCCGCCCGGCTCCGAGGGCCGCTTCGCCACCATCGTGGACAGCGGGCTGTTCCACGCGCTGCCGCCGCAGCGTCGTCAGGACTATCTGCGGTCGATCTTCCGCGCGGCCGCTCCGGGGGCCGCGCTGTACATCCTGGCCTTCGCCGCCGGGGCGTTGGCGCCGGCGCACCCAGACCGGCCGGGCCCGCAGGGTTTCACCGAAACCGAGCTGCGCGAAGCGGTTTCGGTGCTCTGGCACATCGACGACCTGCGCGCGGCGCGGGTGTACGGCAACGACGACTCGGCCGGGGCGCCGGACAGCCCGCTGGCCCATCTGGAACGCGACGGCGAGGGCCACTTCATGGCGCCCGGATTTCTGGTGAGCGCGCACAAGCGGGATTGAGCCCCCCGACGGCGGGAGAATGCTATTCTCCGTGAGGAGATTGGGGTGTGCAGCGATGGCCGGACAACGCGGTGGGGTCGAATCGGGGCTGGATGCGGGCGTTCTGGCCCGCTGGCTGGACGCGAACGACGCACCGGGCAGCGGCGAAGAGACCCGGCTGACCCCGTTGCAGGGCGGCTCCCAGAACACCCTCTACCTGATCGAGCGCGGGCCGGCGCGGATGGTGCTGCGCATGCCGGGTGCCCGGGCGGACGCCGCCCGCATCGACGGGCTGCTGCGCGAGATCCGCTTGGTGCGCGCACTGTCCGGGACCGACGTCCCGCACGCGGCGCTCATCGCCGCCGACGACACCGGGACCGTGCTCGGGATGCCGTTCTACGTCATGGCGGCGATCGACGGGTGGAGCCCGATGGACGGCGGGTGGCCCGCGCCGTTCGACACCGACCCGCGGGCGCGGCGCGGGCTGGCGTTCCAACTGGTCGAGGGCGCCGCCAAGCTGGGCCGGGTGGATTGGCGCAAGCAAGGACTCGAGGGCTTCGGCCGCCCGGACGGATTCCACGAGCGGCAGGTCGATCGCTGGCTGGCGTTTCTCGACGCCTACCGGGTCCGCGAGCTGCCCGGGCTGGACGAGGCCTCCGACTGGTTGCGCCGCAACCGTCCGGCGCACTACCGGCCCGGCATCATGCACGGCGACTACCAGTTCGCCAATGTGATGTTCGCGCACGGCGAGCCGGCGCGCCTGGCCGCCATCGTGGACTGGGAGATGACGACCGTCGGGGATCCGCTGCTCGATTTGGCGTGGTGCCTGCTGGGCTACGACGGTGAAAACCCGCGGGAGGACGGGTTCTATCTCGACATGCGCGGGATGCCTTCGCGCAGCGAGCTGTTGGAGCACTACGAATCCGTCAGCGGGCTGTCCACCGAGAACATCGACTACTACCTGGTGCTGGCCAACTGGAAGCTGGGCATCGTGCTGGAGAAGACGTACGCGGCGGGGGTGCGTGGTGGCTCCCGACACGAAGGAGTCGACCCCAAGATCACCGAGGCGTTCGGGGCGATGATCCCGCAGCTGATCGCGACGGCGGCCGAGCTGGCCCGGCAGCTGGGAAACTGAAATGGGTTATGCTGAACAGCTTTTCGACCTCACGGATCGGGTGGTCCTGATCACCGGCGGCAGCCGCGGACTGGGACGCGAGATGGCCTTCGGCGCGGCCCGCTGCGGCGCGGACGTGGTGATCGCCAGCCGCAACCTGGACAACTGCGTCGCCACCGCGCAACAGATCGAGCACGAGACGGGCCGGCGCGCCATGGCGTATCAGGTGCACGTCGGGCGCTGGGACCAACTCGACGGGCTGGTCGAGGCCAGCTACGACCGGTTCGGCAAAATCGACACGCTGATCAACAACGCGGGCATGTCGCCGTTGTACGACAAGCTGACCGACGTCACCGAGAAGCTGTTCGACGCCGTGGTCAACCTCAACCTCAAGGGCCCGTTCCGGTTGTCGGCGTTGGTCGGTGAGCGCATGGTGGCGGCCGGCCGCGGCTCCATCATCAACGTGAGCACCGCCGGGTCGCTGCGGCCGACGCCGGACATCGTCCCCTACGCCGCGTCCAAGGCCGGGCTCAATGCCATGACCGAAGCGCTGGCCAAGGCGTTCGGACCGGCGGTGCGGGTCAACACCCTGATGGCCGGGCCGTTTCTGACCGACGTGAGCAGGGCCTGGAATCTGGAAGCGGCGCAAGAGAATCCGTTCCGCCACCTCGCGCTGCAGCGCGCCGGGGATCCCCGTGAAATCGTCGGCGCCGCACTGTTTTTGGCCTCCGATGCGTCCAGCTTCACCACCGGCTCGATCCTGCGGGCCGACGGTGGAATCCCCTGATCCCGATGAGGAGCGATTGAGATGTCCTGGGACTTTTCTACCGAGCCGGAGTTCGAGGAGAAGCTGGAGTGGATCCGCGGGTTCGTCCGCGACGAGGTGGAACCGCTCGAGGTGCTCTTTCCCGGCTGTGAATTCCTGCCGCTGAACGACGAGCGGCGCCGGATCGTCGACCCGCTCAAACAGCAAGTGCGCGACAACGGGTTGTGGGCACCGCATCTGGGTCCGGAACTGGGCGGGCAGGGTTTCGGCGCGGTCAAGCTGACGCTGATCAACGAGATCCTGGGCCGCAGCCCCTGGGCGCCGATCGTGTTCGGTACCCAGGCGCCCGACACCGGCAACGCCGAGATCATCGCCCGGTTCGGCACCCAGGCGCAAAAGGACCGCTACCTGGCGGGGCTGCTGTCCGGGGAGATCTTTTCCTGCTTCTCGATGACCGAACCGCAGGGCGGGGCCGACCCGCGGGTGTTCACCACCCGCGCCGTCCGCGACGGTGACGAGTGGGTGATCACCGGGCGAAAGTACTTCTCCTCCAACGCATCCGTCGCCTCGTTCTTCATCGTCGTCGCGATCACCGATCCCGACGTGCCGGTGCACACCGGCGCCTCGACGTTTTTGATCCCGGCCGGCACCGAGGGCCTGGTGCTGGAGGCCAACCACCACCTGGTGGGCGCCGACTCGCACGAACCGGGGCATTCCCTGGTGCACTACAACGATGTGCGGGTGCCCGCCGACGCCCTGCTCGGCGAGCCCGGGCAGGGCTTCTTGATCCTGCAGACCCGGCTGGCCGGCGGGCGACTGCATCACGCGATGCGCTCCATCGGGATGGCGCAACGCGCGGTCGAGATGATGTCGCGGCGGGCGAAAAGCCGTTTCACCCAAGGCAGTCTGCTGGCCGACAAGCAAATGGTGCAGGAGTTCGTCGCGGACTCCTACACCGAGCTGATCCCTTTCCGGCTGACCGTGCTGCACGCGGCGTGGCTGATCGACAACGGCGACGAGCGCGCCGCCCGCGCCGAGATCGCCGCCTGCAAGATCCTGGCGTCGCAGGTGCTGAAATCGATTGCGCTGCGGGCCATTCAGGTGCACGGCGCGCTGGGGCTCACCGACCAACTGCCGCTGGTCAACGTGCTGCTCGGCGGGATCGCCCTGGGCCTGGCCGACGGGCCCACCGAGGCGCACAAGGTGAACCTGGCCCGGATGCTGCTCAAGGGGTATGAGGCCGACGACGGCGACTGGCCCAGCGAGATGCTCGACGTGCGGCGCGCGGCAGCCCGCGCCAAATACGGTGAGCTCGTTGATTTCTGACCGGGTGACCGCGGCGGTCGAACGCGCGCTCGACGACCGCCAGCGGGAGGCCACCGAGGAGGTGGAGCGCATCCTGGCCGCCGCGGTGCGCGTCATGGAACGCGTCGCACCCGAGCCGCCGCGGGTCAGCGACATCGTCGCCGAGGCCGGTTCGTCCAACAAGGCGTTCTACCGGTATTTCGCCGGCAAGGACGAGCTGATCCTGGCCGTGATGGAGCGCGGGGTGGCCATCGTGGTGTCCTATCTCGAGCACCAGATGGCCAAGGAGGCCACGCCGCGGGGCAAGATCGCCCGCTGGATCGAGGGCACGCTGGCTCAGGTCGCCGACCCGCACCTGATCAGCATGACCCGGGCGGCGGCCGGTCAGATGTCGGCGGGCACCAGTTGGCGCGCGGCCGACCAGGAGATGATGCGGCCCCTTCGCGAACTGCTCGTCGAACCCGTTGCGGCGCTGGGCAGTAGCGATGTCGACCGCGACGTCGAGGCGGTGTTCAGCTGCACGGCAGCGACCCTGCGCCGCTACGTGGGCTCGGCGCAGCAGCCCGCGCCGGACGACATCGCCCACGTGGTGCGGTTCTGTTTGCGCGGACTGGGGGTGCGCTGATGCGGGCGGTCGTCTGCCGTTCCTACGGCACACCGGAGGACCTGGTGCTCGACGAGGTGCCCGACCCGGTGCCCGGCCCCGGCCAGCTGCTGGTTCGGGTCCGCGCGGCCGCGGTCAACTTCCCCGACGTACTGTTCATCGCCGGCAAATACCAGGTGAAGATTCCGCCGCCGTTCATTCCCGGCAACGAGATCGCAGGCGAGGTCATCGCCGCCGGCGAAGGCGCCCGGTTCCTTCCGGGGCAGCGGGTGGCCGGAACCACGTTCGGGGCGTTCGCCGAGCAGGCGCTGCTGGACGCCGATCAGGCCGAGCCCATCCCCGACGACGCCGACTTCGCCTCCGCCGCGGCCTTCGGCGTCACCTACCGCACCGCCTATCACGCGCTGCGCTCGACCGCCGGTGTGACGGCGGGAGATTGGGTGGTGGTGCTCGGCGCCGCGGGCGGGGTCGGGCTGGCCGCCGTGGATCTGGCGGTCGCGATGCAGGCCCGGGTGCTGGCCGCCGCGTCCAGCCCGGAGAAGCTCGAGCTGTGCCGGCGGCGCGGTGCGGAGGCGACGGTGGATTACGACCGCGAGGACCTCAAGACGCGGATCCGGGAGCTCACCGGCGACCGCGCCCGCGTGGTCCTGGACCCGGTCGGCGGGCCCTACTCGGAGCCGACCCTGCGCGGCCTGGCCCGCGGCGGCACCTTCGTCACCCTGGGCTACGCGTCCGGCACCATCCCGGCCATTCCGCTCAATCTCGTTCTGCTCAAGGACATCTGCGTGCGCGGCATGGAGATCCGCACCTTCATGACCGACCGGCCCGACGACGCCGTGCGCGACCTGACGGAGTTGTCGCAGATGTTCGCTGCCGGCACCGTCCGGCCGTACATCGGAGCGCGGTTTCCGCTCGAGCGGACCGCCGCAGCGTTGCGGCACGTCGCCGACCGCAAGGTGCTGGGCAAGGTGGTGATCGACGTCGCGTGAGCGGCCGGCGCTACGGCGTGACGATGTTGAAATCGGGGTCCGGCGCGTCGAGCGCTCCCACCAACGACTGCAGCGCACCCCGATCGCCGGTGAGCTCCAGACCCGGCGAGGCGAAGTCCCCCGCCGCCAACGCCAGTAGCCGAATCTTGTTGGCCAGCCGCACCGTAACGGTCGCGGTCGCGGGATCCGCCGGCACCTTGCGTTGCACCAGCACGCCGTTGCGCAGGGCGAGCCGATGGTTGACCGCCGTGTCGGCAAGGGTGACGTCGACGGTGATGTCGAGGCCCCAGCTGCGTGGCCCGTTGACCCGGATGGCCAGGCCGTCGAAGATCTGCTCCGGCGTCAGCTGGGCAAGCATGGTGGGCGAGGTGACCTGCCCGGCGGTGCCGAAATTGCCGTCGCGCAGCTCCGTCGCCCCGCTGAGGAAGAAGTTGCGCCAGGTCGCGTTCTCCGCACCGTAGGCCAGCTGCTCGAGCGTGTCGGCGTAGAGCTCGCGGGCGCCGGCGTGCTCACCGTCGGTGAACATCGCGTGGTCCAAAAGGGTTGCCGCCCAACGGTAATCACCGGAGTCGAACGCCTGCTGGGCGAGGTCGACGACCCGGTCGATGCCGCCCATCGCAGCGACATAGCGGGGCCCCAGCGCCTCGGGGGGATGGGGCCACAGCCGGGCCGGGTTGCCGTCGAACCAGCCCATGTAGCGCTGGTAGATCGCCTTGACGTTGTGGCTGACCGACCCGTAGTACCCCCGCGCGTGCCAGCCCCGCTCGAGAGCCGGTGGCAGCCGGAACATTTCGGCGATCTCGACACCGGTGTGACCCTGGTTGAGCAGGCGCAGTGTCTGGTCGTGCAGATACGCGTACAGGTCGCGCTGCAGCGACAGGAATTCGACGATGCCGTCTCGCCCCCACGTCGGCCAGTGATGGGAGGCGAACACGACGTCGGCGCGGTCGGCGAAGGTGTCGATGGCCTCGGTGAGGTAGCCGGACCAGGCGCGCGGGTCGCGCACCAGCGCGCCGCGCAGCGTCAGCAGGTTGTGCAGGTTGTGGGTGGCGTTCTCGGCCATGCACAGGGCGCGGAATTGCGGGAAGTAGAAATGCATTTCGGCGGGCGCCTCGGTGCCGGGCGCCATCTGGAACTCGATCTCGACGCCGTCGATCGTGTGTGTCTCCCCCGTCTCGCGGATGTCGACGGTCGGCACGATGAGGGCCACCTCGCCCATGGAGGCGGCCTGCCCGAGCCCACAGCCCACATGGTCACGGGGCCCGCGCGGCAGCAGCGTCCCGTACATGTAGGTGGCGCGGCGCAGCATCGCCGGGCCGGCGTAGACGTTCTCCTGCACCGCATGTTCGACGAAACCCTCCGGCGCCAGCACCTCCACCCGGCCGGCATCGACGTCGGCTTGGGTGGTGACGCCCAGGACGCCGCCGAAATGGTCGACGTGGCTGTGGGTGTAGATCACCGCGACCACGGGCCGGTCGCCGCCGCGATGCGTGCGGTACAGCGTCAGCGCCGCCGCGGCCACCTCGGTGGACACCAGCGGATCGATGACGATGATGCCGGTGTCGGTTTCCACGAACGTGACGTTGGAGATGTCAAGACCGCGAACCTGATAGATGCCCGGAACCACTTCGTAGAGGCCGTGTTTGGCGGCCAGCGTGGATTGCCGCCACAGGCTGGGATGCACCGACGTGGGCGCGGGCCCGTCCAGGAAGGCGTAGGCGTCGTTGTCGAACACCACGCGGCCGTCGGCGCCCCGCACCACGCACGGCGACAACGCGGCGATGAATCCACGATCGGCGTCGCGGAAATCCGCGTCGTCGGAAAATGGCAGCACGCATGCGCGATGGGCCGCCTCGATTACCGGGCTGGGAGGTTTGTGGTCCATCACAACAACCTTGCCACCAACGCGGCCTTAACCGAATCGAAACAATTTCACCGAACCTCTTTTGCGCGACCCGGCAAACCCGCATACTGCGCAGACGGCCCTCAATGCCGAGGACCGCAACTTTCGGGCAAAGGAGAACAGGTGAAGCGTCAACTGACGATCGCGGTCGCGGGCGCGGCAATTCTTGCCGCGGGTGTTTCCGGCTGTTCGAGTGGCAACAAGTCGGCTCCCAGCAGTTCCGCGAGCAGCTCGAGCACCAGTGCGTCGGCGAGCAGCGGCGGGGCGGCCGGGACCAAGGTCATCATCGACGGCAAGGACCAGAACGTCAGCGGTTCGGTCGTGTGCACGAATGCCGGTGGCACCGTCAACATCGCGATCGGTGGCGCGGCGACCGGCATCGCCGCCGTGCTCAGCGACGGCAACCCGCCCCAGGTGAAATCCGTTGGGCTGGGCAATGTCAACGGCGTGACGCTCGGATACACCTCGGGCACCGGCCAGGGCAACGCGTCGGCCGAGAAGAACGGCAACAGCTACAAGATCACCGGCACCGCGACCGGGGTCGACATGGCCAACCCGCTGCAGCCGGTCAACAAGCCGTTCGAAATCGATGTGACCTGCAACAGCTGACCTACGCCGACGCGTGCGGTTGCCATCCGTTGGGTGGCAACCGCACCGTGAACTCGGTGTGGCCTGGCGAGCTGTTCACCGAGATCGTCCCGTTGTGCGCCTTGACCACCGCCGAGACGATGGCCAGGCCCAGCCCGGTGCTGCCGCCCTTGCGCGACCGCGAGGAGTCGCCGCGGGCGAACCGTTCGAACACCTCCGACTGCAGCTCCGCCGGAATGCCCGGCCCGTTGTCGATGACCTGCAGCACGGTGTGCGCCGGCTCGGTGCTCAGCCGGGTGGTCACCACGGTGCCCGCGCCGGTGTGCACCCGCGCGTTGGCGAGCAGGTTGGTCAGCACCTGGTGCAGCCGCGCCGCGTCCCCGGTGACCACCACCGGTTCCTCGGGCAGGTCGAGTTCCCACTGATGGTCGGGGCCGGCGACGTGGGCGTCGTTGACCGCGTCCACCGCGAGCCGGGACAGGTCGACCGGTTCGCGCTCCAGCGGGCGGCCGGAATCCAGCCGCGCCAGTAGCAGCAGGTCCTCGACCAGCCGGGTCATCCGCTCGGTTTCCGAGGCCACCCGGCTCATCGCCTGTGCCACCGCCTCGCGGTCGTCGCCCATGCGCTGGGTCAGCTCGGTGTAGCCGCGGATCGCGGCCAGCGGGGTGCGCAGTTCGTGGCTGGCGTCGGCGACGAACTGGCGCACCCGGGTCTCGCTGGCCTGGCGCGCCGACAGCGCGTCGGCGATGTGGTCGAGCATCCGGTTGAGCGCGGCGCCGAGCTGGCCCACCTCGGTGGACGGGTTGGCGTCGGATTCGCGTACCCGCACCGGCAATTCGACCTCGCCGCGGGCCAGCGGCAGGTCGGCCACCTCGCGCGCGGTTTGTGCCACCCGGCGCAACGGCGCCAGTGCCCGCCTGATGATCACCACCCCGGCGATGGTGGCGGCCGCCAGCGCGATCACGGTGACGATCCCGAAGATGACCAGCATCCGGATCAAGGTGGCGTCGATGTTGGCCATCGACAGGCCGGTGACGATGATGTCGCTGCCGTTGCGGCTGGGGGCGGCGACGACGCGGTAGCGGCCCAGACCGTCCAGGTTCACGGTGACCGGTGCGCGGCTGCCGGCGATCTGTTCGAGTTGGGTTTGGGCGGTCGACGTCAGCGCGTCCCGGGTGCCGCTGCTGGTCAGGTAGCCGGCGTCGACGGTCTTGCCGTGGCCGACCACCGCGGCGACCATGCCCGCCGGCTGCCCCGGGGCGTCCAGGAACCGCGGGCCGGGGCCCGGCCTCGGATACGGCGAGTGCTCGTGGCGCGGATGGTTGGGCTCGGGGTACATCAACGCCGAACGGAACGAGGTTCCGGCGAGTTGGCCGTCGAGCTGCTTGACCAGGTGATGGTTCAGCGCCAGTTCGGTGACCGCGGTGATGCCCAGACACACCAACGCCAGCACGACGATCTGTCCGACCAGCAGCCGCAGCCGTAGCGACCAGACCCGGCGCGTGTCAGCCAATGGTCGCGACCCGCCGCGCCCGGCTTCGCCGCGCTTGCGATCGCTCCTAGCCAATGGTCGCGACCCGCCGCGCCCGGCTTCGCCGCGCTTGCGATCGCTCCTAGCGGGCGGGCTTGAGGACATAACCCGCGCCGCGCAGGGTGTGAATCATCGGCTCCCGACCGTTGTCGATCTTCTTACGCAGATAGGAAATGTAGAGCTCGACGATGTTGGATCGGCCGCCGAAGTCGTAGCTCCACACCCGGTCCAGGATCTGAGCCTTGCTCAGCACCCGCTTGGAGTTGCGCATCATGAACCGCAACAGCTCGAACTCGGTGGATGTCAACGAGATCGGCTCACCGGCGCGGGTGACCTCGTGGCTGTCCTCGTCGAGCACCAGGTCGCCGACCACCAGCTGCGCGCCGCTGTCCACGGTCGTCACGCCGGTGCGCCGCAGCAGGGCCCGCAACCGAAGCACCACCTCTTCGATGCTGAACGGTTTGGTGACGTAGTCGTCGCCGCCGGCGGTCAGGCCCGCGATCCGGTCCTCCACCGCGTCCTTGGCGGTCAGCAACAGCACCGGCAGCTGGGGGTTCTCCTCCCGCAGCTTGTGCAGCACGTCCAGCCCGCTCATGTCGGGCAGCATCACGTCGAGGACCACCACGTCGGGCCGCTGGTTGCGGGCGGCGGCGATGGCCGAGGCGCCGTCGCTGGCGGTGGCGATGTTCCAGCCCTCATAGCGCAGCGCCATCGACACCATTTCGGCCAGCACGGCTTCGTCGTCGACGACGAGGACATTGATCGGGTTGCCGTCGGCGCGGCACATGACGACCCGCTCGGCTGAGGCTCGCGGCTGGCTCACATGTCCCAGTATCCGCTGCGGGCTGAGCCGCGGCTATGCCTTACCTTTGCGTGGCCTGTGAAACGGCCGGGCGGTCAGTACCAGTAGCGCCGGCCGGCGACCGGGCGACCGATCGAGCCCAGGATCCACAGCACCGCGCCGATCACCAGCAGCACGATGCCGAGCGTGGACAGCACGGGCACGTGGAAGAAATACCCGAGCACCAGCAGCACAATTCCTAAGATGACCATTTCGATTCCTTCGGGTCGCAGTTAGATGTTGATCGATTGCATCGAACTTGGTTGCGGCAGATGGCAATTCGTAACTTTCGGGTTGACGCCGAAGTAATTCAACGGTCCGGCGATCACGGTCACCGCAACCGTGCCCGCCGACGCGCATGTCGTTTGGTCGTTTTTGAAGTAATCACGCTGCCACGCCGCGAAAACCCCGATCAGCAACCACACCAACGCGACCGTTCCGATGATCCCGCTGCCACGCATCGTGACCTCCAAGGTGGTCGAGAAGAAGATTTCTCGTGACAGCTGAAATTACCCGTTGGACCCATGTTTAAACATGCATTTGGTTATGCCTGGGACCGCCGCTGAATTCGGGCGGCCCGCGCCGGCTCCGTGAAATTAACGGCGCCGCTTACGATGTCGGCGTTCGACTCAGCCCACCCGCCGCTGCGCGGACACGTAGAGGGTGGGCGGCATCGAATCCTGGGCCCCCTGCGGAACGCTGCGGCCGTAGCGGGCCATCAACTCCGCGAACGTCGCCGTCTCGACGTCCCACCCGCGCTCGCGCAGCCAGCTGTCGACCGGCGTGCGCTCCTCGGGATACCACAGGTCGTCGAAGTCGGTGATCTCGGCGTCGACCAGTTTGGCCGCCGCGGCGCGCATCCGCCGCATGTCCTCGCGCTGGCGGGCCAGCCGGTCGGGATCGGTGAATCCCGAGTCGGGCACGTTGGACGCCAGCCGACTGCCCGGCACGCTCAGCGCATCGATCCGCTCGAACAGCAGGTCCTGGGCCTGCGCCGGCAGGTAACGAACCAGCCCTTCGGCCGACCACACCGCCGGCCGCGAGGCGTCAAATCCAGCCTCCTGCAACGCTTTTGGCCAGTCCTGACGCAGATCGATGGGCACGTTGACCAGTTCCGCCTTGGGCTGGGCGCCGTGCTCGCGCAACGTGGTCGACTTGAAATCCAGCACCTTGGGCTGGTCGAGCTCGTAGACGACGGTGCCGTCCGGCCACGGCAGCCGCCAGCTGCGCGCGTCCAGGCCGGCGGCCAGGATCACCACCTGCCGCACTCCGGCGTCGGCCGCGGCGAGGAAGAACTCGTCGAAGAACGCGGTCCGGGTGGCCATGAAGTCGATCATCAGCTGCAGCCGGCCGCGCAGGTCCGGCTCGAGGTCGTCCGCCTTGGTCAGCAGCGCCGGGTCGGCATAGATGCTCCACATCCCCTTGCCGGCGGCCTCGACGAAAATGCGCGCGAACGGGTCGCTGATGAGCGGGTTTTCGCTTTCGGTCTCCGCCGCGCGGGCGGCGGCCACACCCAGTGCGGTGGCGCCCACGCTTTGGGTGATGTCCCAGGAATCGTTGTCGGTCCGCGGCATACCGGCCATTGTTCCAGCCGCTGTCCTAGTCTTCTTCCCAGACGGTCGACGGCTTCTTCCCGGACGGTCGACAGGTTGCAAGGGAGTGCGATGACGCCCACCTCACCCGAGGGCATGACCGTGGACGCGGTGGATCTACCGGCGGTCGCCGACTGGATGTCGGCGCAGGGACTCGGCGAGGGCCCGCTGCACGACGTCGCCACCCTGACCGGTGGCACCCAGAACGTCATGCTGCGGTTCAGCCGGGCCGGCCGGTCCTACGTGTTGCGCCGCGGGCCGCGGCACCTGCGCCCGCGCAGCAACAACGTGATTTTGCGGGAGACGAAAGTCCTTGCCGCCCTGGCTGGTTCGGATGTGCCCCACCCGCACCTGATCGCCGTGTGCGACGACCCCGGCGTGCTGGGCGACGCGGTGTTCTATCTGATGGAACCGGTGGACGGATTCAACGCCGGCGAGGGGCTGCCACCGCTGCACGCCGGCAATCCGCAGGTGCGCCACCAGATGGGCCTGTCGATGGCCGACGCGCTGGCCAAGCTGGGCGCCGTCGACCACGTGGCCGTCGGCCTCGCCGACTTCGGCAAGCCGGAGGGCTTCCTGGAACGGCAGGTGCCGCGCTGGCTTTCGGAATTGGAGTCCTACAGCCAATACGACGGCTATCCCGGGCCGCAGATCCCCGGCATCGACCAGGTTTCGGCGTGGCTGGAGCAGCACCGGCCGGCGCACTGGACACCGGGCATCATGCACGGCGACTACCACGCGGCCAACGTGATGTTCTCCCGCACCGGGCCCGAGGTGGTCGCCATCGTCGACTGGGAGATGTGCACGATCGGCGATCCGCTGCTGGACCTGGGCTGGCTGCTGGCCACCTGGCGCCAGCCGGACGGTTCGGCCGTGTTCAGCCACGCCCTGGGCGGCCAGGAGGGATTGGCCAGCACCGACGAGCTGTTCCGGCGCTATGCCGCCAACACCAGCCGCGACTTGTCGCACATCGCCTGGTACACCGTGCTGGCCTGCTTCAAGCTGGGCATCGTGATCGAGGGGACGCTGGCCCGGGCCTGCGCGGGCCAGGCCGAGAAGGAGGTCGGCGACCAATTGCACGCTGCCACGGTGCATTTGTTCGAGCGGGCGCTGCGACTCATCGACGAGCAGGGCTGAGCGTCTAACATCTTCTTTCGTGCCGCCCTATCCCGAGGAACCGGACTACTACTCCGAGCCCACCCAGGCCGCCCGATACGGCGGCGGGTACGGCGAGTACGGCGGGTATGAGGACCGCCCGCCGCCGGAGCCGCCGACGCCCTGGTATCGCCGCCCGGCGGCGCTGGTCGCCTTCGGCGCGCTCGGGGTGCTGCTGCTCGGCGCGGTCGTCTTCGCCGCGGTCAAGCTGGCGACGAGTTCCCCGGCGCACGGCCCGGCGGCGACCACCACGACGACGACTCCGTCCACCACCACGCCGGTGACCACCACGACCCACGAACCCCGGCACCACGGCGGCGGTGGCGCCCCGGCGCCGACCCAGACGGTGACCGAGACCGTCCCGCCGTCGAGCACCGACACCCCCACCACGACCGAGCCGCCCAGCACGGTCACGGTGTCGCCGAGCACCGAGACGAGCACGGTCACCCAAACCGTGACCGAACCGCCGCGGCGGGGACCGTACGGCGGCCCATTCGGCGGGCCGTTCGGTGGGCGTTGACGCGAAGAAAGCTGACTGAAAAAGCGCGCCCGAAGGGATTCGAACCCCTAACCTTCTGATCCGTAGTCAGATGCTCTATCCGTTGAGCTACGGGCGCCTGTCTTCAGTTGTGGTTCCGCTAGGGGACCCAGCGGAGGCGAGAGGATTTGAACCTCCGGTCCCCTTGAAGGGGGACAACTCATTAGCAGTGAGCCCCATTCGGCCGCTCTGGCACGCCTCCCTTGGACTTTCCGAGGGTACCGACCCCTTTCCGGTCTCGCGGAACCGGCCATACTGTACACAGTGGGGACATAAACTGTCGAAGTGACCGCCCGCCTGCGCCCCGAACTGGCCGGACTGCCAGTGTATGTGCCCGGCAAGAACGTGCCGGGGTCCATCAAACTGGCCAGCAACGAGACCGTGTACGGCCCGCTGCCCAGCGTGCATGCGGCGATCGAGCGCGCGGTAGCCATCGTCAACCGCTACCCGGACAACGCGTGCGTGGACCTCAAGGCGGCGCTGGCGATGCACCTGGGTTCCGATGTCGCCCCCGAGCAGATCGCGGTCGGCAGCGGCTCGGTCACGTTGTGCCAGCAGCTGGTTCAGATCACCTCCGCAGCCGGTGACGAGGTGATGATGGGCTGGCGCAGCTTCGAGTGCTACCTGCCCATCGTCCAGGTGGCCGGCGCGATCGCCGTCAAGGTTCCGTTGCGCGAGCACACCTACGACCTGGACGCTATGCTCGCCGCGATCACCGACCGCACCCGGTTGATCTTCGTGTGCAACCCGAACAACCCGACCTCCACCGTCGTCGACCCGGACGCTCTGGTCCGCTTCGTGGACGCGGTGCCGGCGGACATCCTGATCGCCATCGACGAGGCCTACGTCGAATACATCCGCGACGGCCTGCTGCCCAACAGCCTGGAGCTGGCCCTGAGCCGCTCGAATGTCGTTGTGCTGCGGACCTTTTCGAAGGCATACGGGCTGGCGGGGCTGCGGGTCGGCTACGCGATCGGTCATCCCGAACTGATCACCGCGCTGGACAAGGTGGTGATGCCGTTCGCCGTCACCAACGTCGCGCAGGCCGCCGCCATCGCGTCACTGGAGGCCTCCGGCGAGCTGATGGCCCGCACCGACGCGCTGGTCGCCGAGCGCACCCGGGTCAGCACCACCCTGCGCGACGCCGGATTCGAGCTACCGCCCTCGCAGGCGAACTTCCTCTGGCTGCCGCTCGGGTCGCGCACCGAGGATTTCGTGCAGGAGGCCGCGAACGCGCGCTTGGTGGTGCGTCCGTTCGCGTCCGAGGGCGTCCGTGTCACCATTGGGGCGCCGGCCGAAAACGACGCCCTGTTGCAATTCGCCTGCGATTGGATCGCCCGCACCGAACGCTGAGGAGTCACCCGTGGACCTCGCCCGCAAGAAGTTCACCGAGTTCAAAGAGCGCAGCGGCGACATCCCGGACAGTGAGCTCGACGACTTCTGGGCGGAACTCGCGCCCGCGACCATCGAGGAAATGCTGGGCGAGTGGAAGGGCGGCGAATTCCGCACCGGCCACAAGATGAACGGCCAGCTGGAAAAGGCCGGATGGTTCGGCAAGACCTTCAAATCCGCGCGCGATGTGCAGCCGCTGGTCTGCCTGGACGCCGACGGGAACAAGTTCTCCAACGTCGAGCTGGGCAAGGGGGAGGCCAGCCTGTGGCTGGAGGAGTTCCGCGGCGAGGTCACCGCGACCATGGTCTACGACGGGCAGCCGGTGCACGATCACTTCAAGAAGATCGACGACAACGCCGTGATGGGCATCATGAACGGCAAGGGCGTGCGCGACAACGGCAAGTACTACTACTTCTACCTAGAGCGGGTCTAGGGCCTTCGCCGAGCGTGCACTGGCCGCGAAAAAACACGCCGGATTTCGCACTGAATGCACGTTCGGTGAAGGCGTCGCGCTTAGCGAGCCGGGTTGCGGCCGGTGAACGCGACCAGCTTGGTCAACGCATCGGCGTCGGCGGGCACCTCGACCGGGTCGTCGAACCCGGCCTGACCGCGCACCTCGGGACGGATGACCCGGTGCGCCAGCCCCAGCACGTATTCGGCCAACGGCTCGGGCGCCCGGGCGTCGCGGCCCACCGCCCGCGCGTAATCCCAAGCGTGGACCAGCAATTCGAGCGCCAGAATGGCGCAGGCATTTCTGGCCGGCATCTCACCGCCGCCGAACGACACGGTGCCGTCCAGACCCCGCTGCCGCCAGGCGTCCAGGGCGGGGCGGGCCACCGCGATCACCCGGCGTTCCACCGAGTCCGCGCTGTCCGCATGGTCCGGGAAATCGGCGCCGGCCATGCCGCCCAGCGCCTCGAGCGACTTGAGCAGATGGTCCGTCAACCGCGTCACGTCGAACTGCGCGCACGGGGTCGGGCGGGGCATGTCGTCGGCGGCGATGGGGTGCAGCACCTGCTGCATCACCCGCAGCGCCGCCTCGGCGCCGTCCAGCTCGTCGGTCGGCGGGGAGTCCGGTCCGGGTCGCAAATCAGGAGCCATGTTCGCCACGCTACGGTCTCGATATGGCGCAAGCATACGAATCGGTCACCGTGGAGAAGAAGGGCCACGTCGCTCAGGTGACGCTGATCGGCCCGGGCAAGGGTAACGCGATGGGGCCGGCCTTCTGGTCCGAGCTGCCCGAGCTGTTCGAAACGCTGGACGCCGACCCCGAGGTGCGGGCCATCGTGCTGACCGGTTCCGGCAAGAACTTCAGCTACGGCCTGGACGTGCCGGCGATGGGCGGATCGTTCACCCCGCTGCTGTCGGGCGACGCGCTGGCCGGGCCGCGCGCCGTCTTCCACCGCGAGGTCAAGCGGATGCAGGGCGCGATCACCGCCGTCGCCGACTGCCGCACCCCCACCATCGCGTCGGTGCACGGCTGGTGCATCGGCGGCGGCGTCGACCTCATCTCGGCGGTCGACATCCGCTACGCCAGCGCCGACGCCAAGTTCTCGGTGCGCGAGGTCAAGCTGGCCATCGTCGCCGACGTCGGCAGCCTGGCCCGGCTGCCGTACATCCTCAACGACGGCCACCTGCGCGAGCTCGCGCTGACCGGCAAGGACATCGACGCCGCCCGCGCCGAGAAGATCGGGCTGGTCAACGACGTGTACGCCGACGCCGACGCGTGCCTGGCCGCCGCGCATGCCACGGCCGCGGAGATCGCCGCCAACCCCCCGCTGACCGTGCACGGCATCAAGGATGTCCTCGACCAGCAGCGCGCTTCGGCCGTCGCCGAGAGCCTGCGCTACGTGGCCGCCTGGAACGCGGCCTTCCTGCCGTCCAAGGACCTCACCGAGGGCATCGCGGCGACGTTCGAGAAGCGGCCGGCGCAGTTCACCGGCGAGTAAGACACGTACCCTCGCTGAGGTGACGACCCCGACTCTCGACGGCAAGATCCGCCTGCCCGCCGATCTGGACGCGGTGACGACGATCGGCGCCGAGGACCACTCCGAGATCGACGCCGCCGCCGTCGACCGGATCTGGGCGGCCGGCCGGCACTGGTATCAGGGCGGCTTCCATCCGGCCATCCAGTTGTGCATCCGCCGGCACGGACGTGTGGTGCTCAACCGCGCCATCGGGCACGGCTGGGGCAACGCGCCCACCGACCCGCCCGACGCCGAGAAGATCCCGGTCACACCGGACACACCGTTTTGCGTCTACTCGGCGGCCAAGGGGATCGCGGCCACCGTGGTGCACATGCTCGTCGAGCGCGGCGTCTTCTCCCTCGACGACCGGGTCTGCGACTACATCCCCACGTTCACCAGTCACGGCAAACACCGGATCACCATCCGGCACGTGATGACGCACAGCGCCGGGCTGCCCTTCCCCACCGGACCGCGCCCCGACGTCACCCGCGCCGACGACCACGAGTACGCGCAGCAGAAGCTGGGCGAGCTGCGGCCCCTCTACCGGCCCGGGCTGTTCCACATGTACCACGCGCTCACCTGGGGCCCACTGGTGCGCGAGATCGTATATGCGGCCACCGGCAAGGAGATTCGCGAGATCCTGGCCACCGAGATCCTCGACCCGCTGGGCTTCCGCTGGACCAACTTCGGTGTCGCCAAGCAGGACGTGCCGTTGGTCGCGCCGAGTCACGCCACCGGGCGCACCCTGCCCCCCGTGGTGGCGCAGATCTTCCGCAAGGCGATCGGCGGAACCGTGCACGAGATGATCCCCTACACCAACTCGCCGATGTTCTTGACGACCATCATTCCGTCGTCCAACACCGTGTCGACCGCACACGAGATGTCGCGGTTCGCCGAGATCTGGCGCCGCGGAGGCGAACTCGACGGCGTGCGGGTGATCAGCCCGGAGACCATGTACCACGCCGTAGCCGAATGCCGAAGGCTGCGACCGGATTTCGCGGTCGGGCTGCAGCCGGCGCGGTGGGGCACCGGGTTCATCCTGGGCACCAACCGGTGGGGGCCGTTCGGGCGCAACGCGCCGCACGCGTTCGGCAGCCTGGGGCTGACCAACATCGCGATCTGGGCCGATCCCGCGCGCGGCCTGGCGGCCGGCGTCATCAGCAGCGGCAAACCCGGACGCGACCCGGAAGCGCGCCGGTACACAGCGCTGATGGACACGATCACCGCCGCCATCCCCCGCGATTGACGCCCGCGGCAGTGGGAACACTGCCGCCATGGCTACCTATCGAGTTCTCAACCCGAAGGGCGACGTCGTCGCGACCAAAGACATCGAAAGCGCCGACAAAGCACACGCCTGGTTCGCCGACCAGAAGGTCGAAGGCAACGAGCTGGGTTGGCGCATGGAAGTCGAGCACGACGGGCAGTGGCACTTCTTCGACGACAGCGAGGGAGACCGGAGCTACTAGGGCGGGTTTGTGCCCCGGCAAGCCGGGCAACCACTAAAGCATGGACTCGCAACGCTTCCGCAAACTGCTGGATGCACCGGGGCCGTTCGTTTCGGTGTATTTCGACGACTCGCACGACACCCACGACGCCGAGGCTCAACTCGAGCTCAAGTGGCGCGCGATCAGAGAAGACCTGGAACGCCGCGGCGTCGGCGCGCCGATCGTCGCCGGCATCGAGGACGCGGTGATGAACCTGCGCCCGCCGATCGGGCGCAGCGGGCGGGCGGTGATCGCGGGCGCCGACGGCGTGCTGATCAACGAGCACTTGGCCCGCCCGGCGGCCACCACCATATTGCGGGTGTCCGAATTGCCTTATCTGGTACCGATTTTGGAGCAGAGCTTTGACCACCCCGACTATGTGCTGGTGGTGGTGGACCACAGCGACGCCGACATCACCACCCACATCGGCGGCACGCTGCGCAGCGAGACCGTCGACGGCGCCGGCTACCCGGTGCACAAGGCGGCCGGCGCCGAGACCGCCGGATACGGCGACCCGCAGTTGCGCACCGAGGAGGCCGCCCGCAAGAACGTCCGCGCCGCCGCCGACCGCGTCGCCGAACTGGCCGACGACAAGGCGATCGACGTGATCTTCGTGGTCGGCGAGGTGCGCTCGCGCTCGGACCTGCTGGCCGCGCTACCGGAACGGCTGCACGACCGCGCCGTGACACTCGAGGTCGGGGCGCGGCACAGCGGCCACGACTTCACCGAGATCGAGCGGGCCATCGAGGCCGAGTTCGTCAAACGTCAGCTGCGCGCCATCGACGATGCCGCACAGCGGTTTACCGCCGAGATCGGGCGGCAATCGGGGCTGGCGGCCCAGGGGCTCGACGCAGTTTGCTCGGCGCTGCGTCAGGGCGCGGTGGAAACGCTGATCATCGGTGACATCGGTGACGCCACCGTGGTCGCCGACGAGGGCCTGACCACCGTCGCCCCCAACGAGAACGTGCTGTCCGAGCAGGGCGCCGCCCCGGCCAGGACGCTGCGCGCCGACGAGGCGCTGCCGTTCTCCGCGATCAAGGTGGGCGCCAACCTGGTGCGCACCGACGAGCGGATCGCCCCGGCCGACGGGGTGGGCGCGGTGCTGCGCTACGCACCGACGCTGCACCAAAGCGTCGAGTGAGCGCGCGGCGGTGGCGGAGGGATTTGAACCCCCGGACGGTGTTAGCCGTCTCTCGCTTTCAAGGCGAGTGCATTAGGCCGCTCTGCCACGCCACCGCTGCTAAGGGTAACGGGGCTCGGTAGCGTGGCCACCATGCGCGCCATCGTCGCCGAATCCGCCGATCAGCTTTCCTGGCAAGAAGTAGCCGACGTCTCCGCCGGGCCCGGCGAGGTCGTCGTCAAGGTGGCCGCCGCCGGCGTGAACCGCGCCGACGTGCTGCAGGCCGCCGGCAAGTACCCGCCGCCACCGGGCGCCAGCGAAACCATCGGCATGGAGGTGTCCGGCGTCATCGCCGAGGTCGGCGACGGTGTCACGGAATGGTCTGTGGGGCAAGAGGTTTGCGCGCTGCTGGCCGGCGGCGGGTACGCCGAGTACGTGGCGGTGCCGGCCGGCCAGCTGCTGCCGATCCCCGCCGGGGTGGACCTGGTGGATGCGGCCGGGCTGCCCGAGGTCGCCTGCACGGTGTGGTCCAACCTGGTGCTGATCGCGGGCCTGCGCAACGGCCAACTGCTGCTGGTGCACGGCGGGGCCAGCGGCATCGGCAGCCACGCCATCCAGGTCGCCCGGGCGCTGGGCGCCCGGGTGGCCGTCACCGCCGGGTCGGCCGAGAAGCTCGGCTTCTGCCGCGAGCTCGGCGCCGACATCACCATCAACTACCGCGACGAAGACTTCGTCGCGCGGCTGGCGGACGAAACCGGCGGCGCCGACGTGATTCTCGACATCATGGGCGCGGCATATCTGGACCGCAACATCGACGCGCTGGCCACCGACGGGCAGCTGGTCATCATCGGCATGCAGGGCGGCGTCAAGGCCGAACTCAACATCGGCAAGCTGCTCGCCAAACGCGCCCGGGTGATCGGCACCACGCTGCGCGGGCGCCCAGTGAGCGGGCCGAACAGCAAAACCGAGATCGTGCAGGCGGTCACCGCCTCGGTGTGGCCGATGATCGCCGACGGCCGGGTGCGCCCGATCATCGGCGCCCGGCTGCCCATCCAGCAGGCCGGCGACGCGCACCGACGGCTGGTCGCCTCGGAGGTCACCGGGAAGATCGTGCTGACCGTCTGACGGTTCAGCCCAGGGACGCCAGCGCGCGCACCAACTGGTCGACCTCGGCCGTCGTCGAGTAGTGCGCCAGCCCCACCGTGACCGCGCCGCCGACGTCGTTGACGCCCAGCACGTCCAGCGCGCGGGAACTCTCGTTGGTGACGGCCAGAATTCCGTTGTCCGCCAACCGTTGTACGACGCGTTCGGCGGGCACGCCGTGCAAGGCGAAGCTGACCACCGGGATGCGCACCTCCGGGCGCCCGATCACCATCACCAGCGGCAGCGAGCGCAGCGACACCATCAGGTAGTCATAGATCCGATTCAGATACGAGGTGGCCGACTGCATGGACACCGCCAGACGTTCGCGCCGGGTGCCGCGCGCGGATTCGTCCAGCGAGGCCAGGTACTCGATGCTGGCCACCACCCCGGCGAGCAGGCCGAACTGGTGTGCACCGATCTCCAGCCGGGCCGCGCCGGTCGCTTTGGGGTCGGCCGAGATGGAACTGAACGAATTCAGCAGCGCCGGGTCGCGGAACACCATCGCCCCGATCGGCGGGCCGCCCCACGCGGCGGCGTTCACCGCCACCACGTCGGCGTCGGTCTCCTTCACGTCGAGCAGCCGGTAGGGCGCCGCGGCGGAATGGTCGACCACCACCAGCCCGCCGACGTCGTGCACCAGCTTGGTCATCGCCCGCAGGTCGGTGACGGTGCCCAGCGTGGCCGACGCCGACGCGACGGCCACCAGCCGGGTGGACTTGCCGATCAGCCCCTCCCACTGCCAGGTCGGCAGCTCACCGGTCTCGATGTCGATCTCGGCCCACTTGACCTTGGCGCCGTACCGGTGCGCCGCCCGCAGCCAGGGCGCGATGTTGGCTTCGTCGTCGAGGCGGCTGACGATCACCTCGTAGCCCAGCCCGGCCCGCGACGACGAGGCCTCGGCCAGCGCCGACAACAGGATCGCCCGGTCGGCGCCGAGCACCACGCCCGCGGGTTCGGCGTTGAACAGGTCGGCCACCGCCGCCCGGGCCGCCTCCAAGATGGCGGCGCTGCGCTGCGCCGACGGGTGCGCCCCCACGGTGGTGGGTCCGGACCTGCGGAAAGCCGTCGACACGGTGGTCGCAACGGAGTCGGGGATCAGCATCCCGGCCGGGGCGTCGAAGTGCACCCACCCGTCACCCAGCGACGGATGCAGTCCGCGCACCCGGGCGACGTCGTATGCCATGCAGGCCACCTTAAAGCTTCCGCTTTTCCGCGAAACTGTGACGGTAGCGGGTGCCACACACGTTCCGGCCAGTCGGTGGCCTCCCGAGCCAGGGCACCCGGCCAGCCATACTAGTCGAGTGGGGCTCTGGTTCGGAACGCTCATTGCATTGTTTTTGCTGATAGCGCCCGGAGCGATCATCGCACGTATCAGTCAGTTGACGTGGCCGATCGCTGTCGCGGTGGGCCCGGCGCTGACCTACGGCATGGTCGCGCTGGCCATTATTCCGTTCGGCGCCATCGGAATACCGTGGAACGGCTGGACCGCGCTGGCCGCGCTGGTGGTCGTGTGCCTGCTGATGACCGGTTTGCAGCTGCTGCTGGCCCGCTTCCGCGACCGCGACGCCGAAGCCCGCGCGGTGAGCCGCTGGCCGGCCGCCGCCGTGGCGGCCGGTGTGCTGCTGGGCGCGTTCCTGATCATGTGGGCGGCCTACCGCGGCCTGGCCGCCCACTGGCAGACCATCCCGAGCACCTGGGACGCGGTCTGGCACGCCAACGAGGTGCGGTTCATCCTGGACACCGGCCAGGCGTCGTCCACCCACATGGGCGAGCTGCGCAACGTGGAGACGCACCAGATGCTGTACTACCCGTCGGTGTTCCATGCCCTGATCGCGGTGTTCTGCCAACTCACCGGCGCGGCGCCCACCACCGGCTACACGTTGAGTTCGGTCGCGGCGTCGGTGTGGTTGGTCCCGACCAGCGCGGCGCTGCTCACCTGGCGGCTGCTGCGTCCGAGCTGGGGCGAATGGCGCACCGCGGGCGCCGCCGCGACGGCCGGCGTGCTGTCCGCGTCCTTCACCGCGGTGCCCTACGTCGAGTTCGGCGTCGCGGCGATGCCCAACCTGGCCGCCTACGGCGTCGCGATCCCGACGTTCGTGCTGATCACCTCCACCATGCGGCACCGGGACCGTATCCCGGCGGCCGTGCTGGCGCTGGTGGGCGTGATGTCGGTGCACATCACCGGCGGCGTCATCGTGCTGCTGTTCCTGATCGCCTGGTGGCTGCTGGACGCGCTGTGGCATCCGGTGCGCGGCCGGCTGGCCGATGTCGCGGCCCTGGTCTGCGTGACGGCGATCTCCGGGTTGATCCTGCTGCCGCAGTTCATCAGCGTGCAGCAGCAGGAAGACATCATCGCCGGGCATTCCTTCCTGACCTACCTGAGCAAGAAGCGCGGACTGTTCGACGCCGTGTTCCAGCACTCCCGTCACCTCAACGACTTCCCGGTCCAGTACGGGCTGATCGCGCTGGCGGCCATCGGCGCAATCGTGCTGCTGGTCAAGAAGATCTGGTGGCCGCTGGCCGTGTGGCTGCTCCTGGTGGTGGTGAACGTCGACGCCGGGAACCCGCTGGGCGGCCCGATCGGCGCGCTGGCCGGCGCCTTCGGCGAGTTCTTCTACAAGGATCCGCGCCGCATCTCGGCCGCCATCACCCTACTGCTCGAACCGATGGCCGGCCTCGCGCTGTTTCTGGTCGTGACGGCCTGCGTGGCCGGCGCCAAACGGATCGGCCGCCGGTGGCGGCCGCTGCCCGCCCCGGTCTGGGTGTCGGCCACCGCGGTGCTGCTGGTGGCCACCACCATGCTGTCCGCCCGCCACTACCTGTACCGGCACCTGGTGTTGTTCGGGGACAAGTACGACTCGGTGATGATCGACCAACGCGACCTGATGGCCATGGCCTATCTGGCCAAGCTGCCCGGCGCGCACGAGACCCTGATCGGCAACGGCAACACCGACGGCACGGCGTGGATGTACGCGGTCGCCGACCTGCACCCGCTGTGGACCCACTACGACTACCCCCAGCAGATGGGCCCGGGTCCCAACCGATTCATCTTCTGGGCGTACGCGCGCCGCGGCGATTCCGATCCGCGCGTGGTCGCGGCGATTAAAGCCCTCAATATCAGGTACATACTCACCAGCACGCCGACTGTCCGGGGGTTCGCCGTACCCGAAGGACTAGTGTCACTGGATAAGTCGAAGTCGTGGGCGCTGATCTACGACAATGGCGGTGCCCGGATCTACGAATGGCGCGCAGAAGGCACGACGCCACACCCATAGTCCGCAAAGGATGGTGAAGGATTGAGTACCCGCAACGATGATGACGGCGTCGAAGTCATCGGTGGTGTCGACCCGCGGATGATGGGGGTCGACGACGACGACGCCGACGAGCGCTCGCTGACCGACCTGGTCGAGCAGCCCGCCAAGGTGATGCGGATCGGGACCATGATCAAGCAGCTGCTCGAGGAGGTGCGGGCCGCACCGCTGGACGACGCCAGCCGCAACCGGCTGCGCGAGATCCACGCGACCAGCATCCGGGAGTTGGAAGAGGGTCTGGCGCCCGAGCTGCGCGAGGAGCTCGACCGCCTCACGCTGCCCTTCAACGAGGACGCGGCGCCGTCGGACGCCGAATTGCGCATCGCCCAAGCGCAGTTGGTCGGCTGGCTGGAGGGACTGTTCCACGGCATCCAGACCGCGCTGTTCGCCCAGCAGATGGCCGCCCGCGCGCAGCTGGAGAAAATGCGACAGGGCGCGCTGCCCTCGGGCATCGGCAAGCCGGGCAGCGCGCCCGGGCACGGCCAGTACCTGTAAGCAGACGCGACACCGATGGCGCCGGGTTCTGGTCCTCATATCGAGACGCGCAACGCGTGGGTGGAGTTTCCCATCTTCGACGCCAAGTCGCGGTCGCTGAAGAAGGCCTTCCTGGGCAAGGCGGGCGGCACGATCGGGCGTAACAACTCCAACGTGGTGGTGGTGGAAGCGCTGCGCGATATCACCATGTCCCTCGAGCTTGGCGACCGCGTGGGCCTGGTCGGCCACAACGGGGCCGGGAAATCGACTCTGCTGCGCCTACTTTCGGGCATCTACGAACCCACCCGGGGCTGGGCCCAGGTCACCGGGCGGGTGGCGCCGATCTTCGATCTGGGCGTCGGGATGGACCCGGAGATCTCCGGCTACGAGAACATCATCATCCGCGGCCTGTTCTTGGGGCAGACCCGCAAACAGATGCTGGCCAAGGTCGACGAGATCGCCGAGTTCACCGAGCTGGGCGACTACCTGTCGATGCCGCTGCGCACCTACTCCACCGGCATGCGGGTTCGGCTGGCGATGGGCGTGGTCACCAGCATCGACCCCGAAATCCTGCTGCTCGACGAGGGATTGGGCGCGGTGGACGCCGACTTCATGAAGAAGGCCCAGTCGCGGCTGCAGGGCCTCGTCGAGCGGTCCGGAATCCTGGTGTTCGCCAGCCACTCCAACGAATTCCTGGCCCGGCTGTGCAAGACGGCGATGTGGATTGACCACGGCGAGATCCGCATGTCCGGCGGCATCGAGGACGTGGTGCGCGCGTACGAGGGCGAGGACGCCGCCCGGCACGTGCGCGAGGTGCTGGCCGAGACCGCCGAACAGCCATGAACGACACCGTCTTCGCCGTCGTCGTCACCCACCGGCGCCCCGACGAGCTGGCCAAGTCCCTCGACGCGCTGAGCAGCCAGACCCGGCTGCCGGACCACCTCATCGTCATCGACAACGATGCGTGCGACGACGGCCGGGTCCGTGAACTGGTTGCGGCGCAACCTATTCCGACCACCTATCTGCAGTCCCGCCGAAATCTTGGCGGCGCAGGCGGTTTCGCGCTCGGCATGCTGCATGCGCTGGCCCAGGGCGCCGACTGGGTATGGCTGGCCGACGACGACGGCCGGCCGCAGGACGCGCGGGTGCTGGCCACGCTGCTGGCCTGCGCCGACAAACACGGCCTGGCCGAGGTGTCGCCGATGGTGTGCAACCTCGACGACCCGGAACGGTTGGCGTTTCCGTTGCGCCGCGGCCTGGTATGGCGCAGGCGGGCAAGCGAATTGCGCACCGAGGCCGGGCAGGACCTGCTGGCTGGGATTGCGTCGTTGTTCAACGGCGCGCTGTTCCGGGCGTCGGCGCTGGAGTCGATCGGCGTCCCGGATTTGCGGCTGTTCATCCGCGGCGACGAGGTGGAGATGCACCGGCGGCTGGTGCGCTCGGGGCTGCCGTTCGGCACCTGCCTGGACGCGGTCTACCTGCATCCGTGCGGATCCGACGAGTTCCGGCCGATCCTCGGTGGCCGGATGCACACCCAGTATCCCGACGACGCGACCAAGCGGTTCTTCACCTACCGCAACCGCGGCTACCTGCTCTCGCAGCCGGGGCTGCGCAAGCTGCTGGTGCAGGAGTGGGTCCGGTTCGGCTGGTTCTTCCTGGTGACGCGTCGCGACCCGAGGGGGCTGGCCGAATGGATCCGGTTGCGGCGCTTGGGACGTCGCGAGCTGTTCGGCAAGCCTGGAGGATCTCGATGACTTTCCTTGACGCCGCGGCCCAGTCGCGCACCCTGCGCCGAGCCCGCAGCGACCTGGTCGACGGCTTCCGCCGGCACGAGCTGTGGCTGCACCTGGGCTGGCAGGACATCAAGCAGCGCTACCGCCGTTCGGTGCTGGGGCCGTTCTGGATCACCATCGCGACGGGAACCACGGCGGTGGCGATGGGCGGGTTGTATTCCAAGCTGTTCCACCTGGAGCTGTCCGTGCACCTGCCGTACGTGACGCTGGGGCTGATCATCTGGAACCTGATCAACGCCGCGATCCTGGAGGGCGCCGACGTCTTCGTCGCCAACGAGGGGCTGATCAAGCAGTTGCCGACGCCGCTGAGCGTGCACGTCTATCGGTTGGTGTGGCGGCAGATGATCTTGTTCGCGCACAACATCGTGATTTACGTCGTCATCGCGATGATCTATCCCAAGCCGTGGTCGTGGGCGGACCTGTCGGTGATCCCGGCGCTGGCGCTGATCGTGCTCAATTGCATTTGGGTATCACTGTGTTTCGGCATCCTGGCCACCCGCTACCGCGACATCGGCCCGCTGCTCTTCTCGGTCGTGCAGTTGCTGTTCTTCATGACGCCGATCATCTGGAACGACGACACCCTGCGGCAGCAGGGCGCCGGACGCTGGTCGAGCATCGTCGAGCTCAACCCGTTGCTGCACTACCTCGACATCGTGCGCGCGCCGCTGCTGGGGTCGCATCAGGAGCTGCGGCACTGGGCGGTGGTGCTGGTGTTGACGGCGGTGGGGTGGCTGCTGGCGGCCTTCGCCATGCGCCAGTACCGGGCGCGGGTGCCCTACTGGGTGTAACCGGCGACAGGACGGAGGACGCCGATGGAGATCGTGGCGTCGGGACCGGGCTTTGCCGCGGAACTGCGCGGGGTGACGATCGCGGATGTCGCGGCTTCGCCGGACGTCTACGCGCAGGTGCGCGCGGCGTTCGAGGAGCATTCGGTGCTGGTCTTCCGGGACCAGCACGTCAGTGATGAAGCGCAGCTTGCCTTTTCGCGCCGGTTCGGCCCGCTGAGGGTGACCAAGGTGGGTGCGGTGGGCCACGGCAGCCACCTCGTGGTCCTCAAGACCCTCGACGACGACGGCAACGTGGTGCCAGCCGATCACCGGCTCGCCCTGGAAAACAAGGCGAATCAGCTGTGGCACACCGATAGTTCGTTCAAGCGGGTGCCGGCGCTGGCGTCGGTGCTGTCGTCACGCATCGTTCCGGGGCGCGGCGGCGAGACGGAGTACGTCTCCACCCGGATCGCGTTCGAACGGCTCGATCCCGGGTTGCGGGAACGGGTGGAGAATTCGTTCGCCTGGCACGAATACGCCTATTCGCGCGGCAAGATCGCGCCCGACCTGGCCCGCCCGGAGGAGCGGGCGGCCTTGCCGCCGCAATGCTGGCGCCTGGTGTGGCGCAACCCGGTCAACGGCCGCAAGGCGCTCTACCTCGCGTCGCACGCGTACGGGATCGAGGGTATGGAGCCGGCCGCGGCGCGAGAATTGCTGGCGGCGCTGACCGAGGCCGCGACCGCCCCCGGTGCGAGCTACCTGCACTCGTGGCGGGCGGGCGACGTGGTGATGTGGGACAACCGGGCGACCATGCATCGCGGCCGGCCGTGGCCGGCGCACCAGCCGCGCTGCATGGTGCGCAGCACCATCGCGGCGACCGCCGCCGACGGGCTGGAGGCCATGTATCCGCCGTGGCATGCCGTAGCCCGGTGAGACAGTTGGTCTGCGGCCGTCGACCTGCCGTTTCCGCCCTTCCCGACGCATCCGTCGAACCTCAAGCTGCTCTGCCGCCACCGACGGCACAGTGCGTTCGACGTTGCCGACCGGGCACGGCTACACCACCAAACCCCCTGGCGGACTTTACTTTCCAGCGTTGACCGCCTGCCCGGAACTCCGACGTTGCCCACCTCGCTGCCCGCATCGCAGCGGGACCGCGGCGCGATGATGCCTGTCCGGCAACGAACCCGGGCCCAGGAGCACGCCGCCCGGGTGCGCGGCTCAATGAGTCGCGCATCAGCGCCGAGGCGCGGCGGTCGTTGCCCAACAACGATCCGCCGCCCTTGTCGTTTCGAGGGCTTTGACAGTGGCGGGCCGCCACGCCGTGGTGTCACACTGAAACGCCACCTGAGCAAGCGGGACGAAAGGTCCACCGACGTGACCAACAAACGCCAATCGCCGGCGGACGCGGCGCGCAAAAACCTGGAAGCCGAGCTGGACCGGCTGCGGCAGCGTCGCGACCGCCTCGAGGTCGAGGTCAAGAATGACCGCGGGATGGTGGGCGATCACGGCGATGCGGCCGAGGCGATCCAGCGGGCCGACGAGCTGGTGGTGCTGTCCGACCGGATCAACGAGCTGGACCGGCGGCTGCGGGCCGGGCCGCCGGACGCCGACACCTCGGCGACGCTGCCCGGCGGCACCGAGGTGACCTTGCGGTTCGCCGACGGCGAAGTGGTCACCATGCAAGTGATCTCCATCGTCGAAGAGACACCGGTCGGCCGCGAGGGCGAGACGTTGACCGCCCGCAGCCCGCTGGCTCAGGCCCTTGCCGGACGCCAACCCGGCGACACGGTGACCTATCCGACGCCGCAGGGCGAGAAGCAGGTCGAGCTGATCGCGGTCAAGCTGCCCTAGACTCCCCTCGATGGTTGCCAGCCCGAACCTGAAACTGACCACCCAGGTCATGCGTTTCGTCGTCACCGGCGGCCTGGCCGGCATCGTCGACTTCGGCCTGTACGCGACGCTCTACAAGGTCGTGGGTGTGCAGGTCGACGTGGCCAAGGCGATCAGCTTCATCGTCGGCACCATCACCGCCTACCTGATCAACCGCCGGTGGACCTTCCAG
The DNA here is from genome assembly GCF_009741445.1 of Mycobacterium avium subsp. avium. NCBI lineage: Bacteria > Bacillati > Actinomycetota > Actinomycetes > Mycobacteriales > Mycobacteriaceae > Mycobacterium > Mycobacterium avium. The sequence goes on from NZ_CP046507.1 coordinate 230,607, forward strand.
GCGGCTCCCAGCACCGCCCGGTTCGTCGCGGTGATGGCGCTCTACGCCGTCACCTTCGCCGTGCAGGTCGGGCTCAACCATCTGTGCCTGGCGTTTCTGCACTACCGGGGCTGGGCGATCCCCGTCGCCTTCGTGATCGCGCAGGGCACCGCGACGGTGATCAACTTCGTCGTGCAGCGGGCCGTCATCTTCCGCATCCGCTGAGGCTTCTTGTGCGAGCGGTACCCTCTTTCACGATGTCGAGCACCGATCCCCTCATCACGCCCGCCCGGCTGACGGGCTTCGGGCGCACCGCCCCGTCGGTGGCCCAGGTGCTCAGAACCCGCGACCCCGAGGTGATCGCCAAGGCCGTCGCCCGGGTCGCCGATTCGGGTCATTCCAAGAGCCGCGGCGTGATCGCGCGCGGGCTGGGCCGCTCCTACGGCGACAACGCCCAAAACGGCGGCGGCCTGGTGATCGACATGACCGGGCTCAACCGCATCCACTCGATCAGCGCCGACACCCGGCTGGTCGACGTCGACGCCGGCGTCAGCCTGGACCAGCTGATGAAGGCGGCGCTGCCGTTCGGGCTGTGGGTCCCGGTGCTGCCCGGCACCCGCCAGGTCACCGTCGGCGGCGCGATCGCCTGCGACATCCATGGCAAGAACCACCACAGCGCCGGCAGCTTCGGCAACCACGTGCGCTCCATGGAGCTGCTGATGGCCGACGGCACCGTGCGCACCATCACCCCCGACGGCCCGGACGCTTCCGACGCCGAGCTGTTCTGGGCCACCGTCGGCGGCAACGGCCTGACCGGGATCGTGCTGCGCGCCACCATCGCCATGACCCCGACCGAGACGGCGTACTTCATCGCCGACGGGATGGCCACCAAGGACCTCGACGAAACCGTCGCCGTGCACCTGGACGGCAGCGAAGCCGACTACACCTACTCCAGCGCCTGGTTCGACCTGATCAGCCCGCCGCCCAAGCTCGGCCGGGCCGCGGTGAGCCGCGGCAGCCTGGCCCGGCTGGACCAGCTGCCCAAGAAGCTGGCCAAGAACCCGCTGAAATTCGATGCGCCGCAGCTGTTGACGGTGCCCGACGTGTTCCCGGTCAGCGCGATGAACAAGCTGTCGTTCATGGCGATCGGTGAGGTGTACTACCGGCTGGGCGGCACCTACACCGGCAAGATCATGAACCTGTCGCAGTTCTATCACATGCTCGACCTGGTCAGCGGCTGGAACAATGCTTATGGCCCAAGGGGTTTCGCGCAACACCAGTTCCTGGTCCCGCCGGACGCGATGGACGAGTTCAAGGCCATCATCCGCTGGATCCAGACCCGCGGCCACTACTCGGCGCTCAACGTGTTCAAGCTTTTCGGCCCGGGCAACCGCGCGCCGCTGAGCTTCCCGATGGCCGGCTGGAACGTCGCGATGGACTTCCCCAACAAGCCCGGGGTCAACGAGTTCCTCAACGAGCTCGACAGGCGGGTCCTGCAATTCGGCGGGCGGGTGTACACCGCCAAGGACTCCCGCACCAACGCCGAAACCTTCCACGCCATGTACCCGCGCATCGACGAGTGGATCGCGGTGCGCCGCAAGGTGGATCCGACGGGGGTGTTCGCCTCCGACATGGCCCGACGTTTGGAGCTGCTCTAGATGGTGCTGGACGCCGTGGGAAATCCGCAGACCATCCTGCTGCTCGGTGGCACCTCCGAGATCGGGCTGGCCATCTGCGAGCGTTACCTGCAGAACGCGCACGCGCGAATCATCCTGGCCGCCATGCCCGGTGACCCGGGGCGGGACGCCGCGGTGGAGCAGATGAAGGCCGCCGGAGCGCGATCGGTGGAGGTGATCGACTTCGAAGCCACCGACACCGACACCCACCCCAAGATGATCGAGCAGGCGTTCGCGGGCGGTGACGTCGACGTGGCCATCGTCGCCTTCGGCATCCTCGGCGACGCCGAAGAGCTGTGGCAGGACCAGCGTAAGGCGGTGCAGGCTGCCGAAATCAACTACACCGCAGCGGTTTCGGTGGGCGTCTTGCTCGCCGAGAAGATGCGCGGCCAGGGCTTCGGCCAGATCATCGCGATGAGCTCGGCCGCCGGCGAGCGGGTGCGGCGGTCCAACTTCGTCTACGGGTCCACCAAGGCCGGCTTGGACGGCTTCTACCTGGGCCTGGGAGAGGCGTTGCGCGAGTACGGCGTTCGCGTGCTGGTGATCCGACCCGGCCAGGTGCGGACTCGGATGAGCGCGCACGTCAAGGAAGCGCCGCTGACCGTGGACAAGGAGTACGTCGCCAACCTAGCGGTGACCGCGGCCGCAAAAGGTAAGGAATTGGTTTGGGCGCCAGCAGCATTCCGTTACGTGATGATGGTGTTGCGACACATCCCGCGCCCCATCTTCCGCAAACTGCCGATCTGATCATGCGTAGCGCGCTGGCCACCCTCGGCCAGATGGCCGTGGCCGTGCTGGTCGCCGTCGTCGTCGCGGTGGTGTCGCTGACCGCCATCGCCGGGGTGCAGTGGCCGGCCTTCCCGTCGTCGAATCAACTGCACGCGCTGACCACCGTCGGGCAGGTCGGTTGCCTGGCCGGTCTGGTCGCCGTCGGCTGGGTGTGGCACTCGTTCACCGGCCGAGTCCGGCGGCTCGCTCAACTGGGTGGGCTGGTGTTCGTGTCCGCGTTCACCGTGGTGACGCTCGGCATGCCGCTGGGCGCCACCAAGCTGTATTTGTTCGGCATCTCCGTCGACCAGCAGTTCCGCACCGAGTACCTGACGCGGCTGGCCGACAGTCCCGCCCTGCGCGACATGACCTATCTCGGGCTGCCGCCGTTCTACCCGCCAGGCTGGTTCTGGATCGGCGGGCGCGCGGCCGCGCTGTCCGGGACACCGGCGTGGGAGGTGTTCAAGCCGTGGGCCATCACCTCGATCACCGTCGCCGTCGCGGTGGCGCTGGTGCTGTGGTGGCGCATGGTCCGGTTCGAGTACGCGCTGATCGTCACCACCGCGACGGCGGCGGTGACGCTGGCCTACGGTTCACCCGAGCCGTACTCGGCGATGATCACCGTGCTGCTGCCGCCGGTGCTGGTGCTCACCTGGTCGGGCCTGCGCGCGCGTGAGTGCCGGGCTGGCGGGGCGCCCGGGAGCGCGGCTGGCCAGGCGCCCGAGACCGCCGAGCGTGAAACTAACTTCACGGTCGGCGCCGAGCGTGAAACTAACTTCACGCTCGCGGCGGGCGAGACGCCGAGCGCCCCAGGCGAGACGCCGAGCGCCCCAGGCGAGACGCCGCGGAGCGGCTGGGCCGCCGTCGTCGGAGCCGGACTGTTCCTGGGCTTCACGGCCACCTGGTACACGCTGCTGTTCGGGTTCACCGCGTTCGCGGTGGGGCTGATGGCGCTGTGGCTGGCGGGCCTGCGCTGGCGGCGGCACGGGGTCCGCGCGGCGCTCGAGCCGCTGCGCCGGCTGGCCGTCATCGTCGGCATCGCGGTCGCGATCGGGTGCACCACCTGGCTGCCGTTCCTGGTTCGCGCGGCCCGCAATCCGGTCAGCAACACCGGCAGCGCCCAGCACTACCTGCCGGCCGACGGCGCCGAGCTGACCTTCCCGATGCTGCAGTTCACGCTGCTCGGCGTCGTCTGCATGGCGGGCACGCTGTGGCTGGTGCTGCGCGCCCGCGCGTCGGTGCGCGCGGGCGCCCTGGCCATCGGCGTGCTGGCCGTCTACCTGTGGTCGCTGCTGTCCATGCTCACCACGCTGGCCCGCACCACGCTGCTGTCCTTCCGGCTGCAGCCGACGCTGAGCGTGCTGTTGGTGGCGGCCGGGGCGTTCGGGCTCGTGGAGGCCGCGCTCGCACTGCGGCGCCGAAGCCGCGCCGTCATCCCGGTGGCCGGCGCGATCGGGCTGGCCGCGGCCATCGCGTTCAGCCAGGACATCCCCGACGTGCTGCGGCCGGACCTGACCATCGCCTACACCGACACCGACGGCCACGGGCAGCGCGGCGACCGGCGGCCGCCCAGCGCGGAGAAGTTCTACGCCAGCATCGACGACGTCATCACCCGCGAGACCGGCCGGCCCCGCGACCAGACCGTGGTGATGACCGCCGACTACAGCTTCCTGTCCTTCTACCCCTACTGGGGATTCCAGGGGCTGACCTCGCACTACGCCAACCCGCTCGCGCAGTTCGACCTGCGGGCCGCGCAGATCGACAAGTGGTCCAAGCTCAAGACCGCCGACGAGTTGCTGCACGCCCTGGACACCTGCCCATGGCCGCCGCCGACGGTGTTTTTGATGCGCCACGGCGCGAACAACACCTACACCCTGCGGCTGGCCGAGGACGTCTACCCCAACCAGCCCAACGTGCGGCGCTACACCGTCGAGCTGCGCGCCGCGCTGTTCGACAGCCCGCGGTTCGCGGTCCACCGCGTCGGCCCCTTCGTGCTGGCCGTCCGCAAGCCGGCGGCGTAACGACTGATGAGCACCGACACCGGGTCCCGCATCGCCGAAGAACTAGCATCTAGCTCCGTGCACGACACGGAGGCAAATCACCGGATCGCTCGGTGGGTTGCCTCTGTCGCGGGGCTGCTCGGGGTGCTGCTGGCGGTGGCCACCCCGCTGTTGCCGGTCGACCAGACCACCGCCCAGCTGAACTGGCCCCAAAACGGCAGCTTCGGCAGCGTGGAGGCGCCGCTGATCGGTTACGTGGCCACCGATTTGAACATCACCGTCCCGTGCCAGGCCGCCGCCGGGCTGGCCGGCCGGGGCAACCCCGGCAAGACGGTGTTGTTGTCGACGGTGCCCAAGCAGGCGCCCAAGGCGGTCGACCGCGGGCTGCTGATCGTGCGGGCCAACGACGACCTGGTGCTGGTGGTGCGCAACGTCCCGGTGGTGACGGCCCCGCTGAGCCAGGTGCTGGGCCCGGCCTGCCAGCGGTTGACCTTCACCGCGCACGCCGACAAGGTCACCGCCGAGTTCGTCGGGCTCACCCAGGGCCCCAACACCGAGCATCCCGGCGCGCCGCTGCGCGGCGAGAAGAGCGGCTATGACTTCCGGCCGCAGATCGTCGGCGTCTTCACCGACCTGAGCGGACCGGCGCCGCCGGGCCTGAGCTTCTCGGCGACCATCGACACCCGCTACAGCAGCAGCCCCACCCCGCTGAAGATGGCCGCGATGATCCTCGGCCTGGTGCTGACCGGCGCGGCGCTGGTCGCGCTGCACATCCTGGACACCGCCGACGGCACCCGGCACCGCCGCTTCCTGCCTGCCCGCTGGTGGTCGATCGGCGGGCTGGACGCGCTGGTCATCGCCGTGCTGACGTGGTGGCATTTCGTCGGCGCCAACACCTCCGACGACGGCTACATCCTGACCATGGCCCGGGTGTCCGAGCACGCCGGCTACATGGCCAACTACTACCGCTGGTTCGGCACGCCCGAGGCGCCGTTCGGCTGGTACTACGACCTGCTGGCGCTGTGGGCGCACGTCAGCACCACCAGCATCTGGATGCGGCTGCCCACCCTGGCGATGGCGTTGACCTGCTGGTGGGTGATCAGCCGCGAGGTGATGCCGCGGCTGGGTCACGCCGTCAAGCAGAACCGGGCGGCGGCCTGGACGGCGGCGGGCATGTTCCTGGCGGTGTGGCTGCCACTGGACAACGGCCTGCGGCCCGAGCCGATCATCGCCCTGGGCATCCTGCTGACCTGGTGCTCGGTGGAACGCGCGGTGGCCACCAGCCGGCTGCTGCCGGTCGCGGTCGCCTGCATCATCGGCGCGCTGACCCTGTTCTCCGGGCCGACGGGCATCGCCTCGATCGGCGCGCTGCTGGTCGCGATCGGGCCGCTGCGCACGATCCTGCACCGCCGGATCACGCGATTCGGCGCGCTCCCGCTGATCGCGCCCCTGCTGGCCGCGGCCACCGTCACCGCCATCCTGATCTTCCGCGACCAGACGCTGGCCGGCGAGGTTCAGGCCAGCATGCTCAAGCGCGCCGTCGGGCCCAGCCTGAGCTGGTTCGACGAACACATCCGCTACGAGCGGCTGTTCATGGCCAGCCCGGACGGGTCGGTCGCCCGCCGCTTCGCCGTACTGGCGCTGGTGCTCGCGCTCGCGGTGACCGTCGCAATGTCGTTGCGCAAGGGCCGAATTCCCGGCACCGCCACCGGGCCGAGCCGGCGCATCGTCGGGATCACCATCATCTCGTTCGTCGCGATGATGTTCACCCCCACCAAATGGACGCACCACTTCGGGGTGTTCGCCGGGCTGGCCGGGCCGCTGGGTGCGCTGGCCGCGGTCGCGGTGACCGCGGCGGCGATGCGGTCCCGGCGCAACCGCACCGTCTACGCCGCCGTGGTGCTGTTTTTGGTGGCACTGTCGTTCGCCAGCGTCAACGGCTGGTGGTACGTCTCGAATTTCGGGGTGCCGTGGTCGAATGCGTTCCCGGCGTGGCATTACGCGTTCGCCACCGCGCTGCTCGGACTGACCGTGCTGGTGCTGCTGCTGGCGGCCTGGTTCCATTTCGTGGCGCCCGACGACGGCCCGCCGAAAACCCGCTGGGGGGCGCGGCTGGCCGGAATCATCCAGTCCCCCTTGGCAATTGCGACCTGGGCGCTGGTGGTGTTCGAGGTGGCGTCGCTGACCTTGGCGATGACGGACCAGTATCCGGCGTGGTCGGTCGGCCGCTCCAATTTGCAGGCGTTGACCGGGAAGACGTGCGGCCTGGCCGAGGACGTGCTGGTGGAACAGGACCCCAGCGCCGGCCTGCTGTCGCCGGTCGGCGGCCCGGCCGGCTCGTCGGCAGCCGACGCGCTGGGCGCGGGTTTGTCGGAAGCCTTCACCGCCAACGGGATTCCCGCCGACGTGCGCGCCGACCCGGTGATGGAACGCCCGGGTGACCGCAGCTTCGTCAACGACGAGGAGAAAACCGGCAGCAACCAGGCCGGCACCGAGGGCGGCACCACCCCGGCGCCGGGGATCAACGGGTCGTCGGCCCAGCTGCCGTTCAACCTCGACCCGGCGCGCACGCCGGTGCTGGGCAGCTGGCGCTCCGGCATCCAGGTGCCCGCCCACCTGCGGTCCGGCTGGTACCGGCTGCCCGCCCGCGACAAGGCGCGGCCGCTGCTGGTGGTCAGCGCGGCCGGGCGTTTCGACCCGCGCGAGGTCCAGGTGCAGTGGGCCACCGACGAGCAGGCGGCCGGCGGGCACCCGGGCGGCTCGTTCCAATTCGCCGACGTCGGCGCGTCACCGGCCTGGCGCAACCTGCGGTTGCCGCTGTCGGCGATCCCGGCCGCCGCCACCCAGGTCCGGTTGGTCGCCGACGACGAAGACCTGGCCCCGCAGCATTGGATTGCGCTGACGCCGCCGCGTATTCCCCAGCTGCGCACCCTGCAGGACGTGGTGGGGTCGAAGGACCCGGTGTTCCTGGACTGGCTGGTCGGCCTGGCCTTCCCCTGCCAGCGGCCGTTCGGCCATCAGAACGGCGTGGACGAGACGCCGAAATGGCGCATCCTGCCGGACCGATTCGGCGCCGAGGCCAACTCGCCGGTGATGGACAACAACGGCGGCGGCCCGCTGGGCGTCACCGAGCTGCTGGCCAAGGCCACCACCATGGCCACCTACTTGAAGGACGACTGGTCCCGCGACTGGGGCTCGCTGCAACGGCTGACCCCGTACTATCCCGACGCCCGGCCCGCCCAGCTGCTGCTGGGCACGGCGACGCGCAGCGGGCTGTGGAACCCCGCGCCGCTGCGGCACTGACGAACGCTGCCCCGCCTCCGGCGACAGCCAAAAACGGGGCAGCGTCAGCGATTTCAGATCACGGAACCGAGGCCCGCAGCGGGTGGGTGAGCGCCCAGCCCGGGTTCAAGAAGTTGGCGGCGTAGTGACGCACCGGGTGCAGCGGTCCGCTGTGCGGGACGTACGGGCTCGCCGAGGCGACGGCCGGCATCAGCGAACCGGCGATGGACAAGCCGATGGCGCCCAACCCGACACCCGCGGCGATGCGGAGCTTGGAGACCTTCTCCTTCATGGTGATTCCTATCTGCCGTATTTCTCTAGGGCCGGTCGCGCCGACCGGCAACACCAGGTTGCGACGGCCGGCTTGCCGGACGGTCGAGAGATTCTTGGGAAATCCTTGCGTCCCCGGTAGCGCCCTTGAGGCCGGGCGGCCGTCGGCCTAGGTTTGGCGTTTGTGAGCACCGGCCGACCGCGATGACCTCCGAGCTGATGGCGATGGCCCGCGCCGAGCGGGCCGACCTCGCCGAATTCCTGGCCACCCTGGGGCCGCGGGATTGGGAGGCGCCCAGCCTGTGCAGCCGGTGGAGCGTGAAAGACGTTGTCGCCCATGTGATCAGCTATGAAGAGCTGGGGGCTTTCGGGTTGCTGAAACGCTTCGCCAAGGGCTGGGTGGTGCGGGCCAACCAGGTGGGCGTCGACGAGTTCGCGGACCTGACGCCGCAACAGCTGCTGGAGTTCCTGCGCGAGCACCTCGAACCGCGGGGATTGACAGCGGGTTTCGGCGGAATGATCGCACTGGTCGACGGGACGATTCATCACCAGGACATCCGCCGCGCGCTGGGCCGGCCGCGGGTGGTGCCGCCGGACCGGCTGCAGCGGGTGCTGTCGCTGGTGCCCGGCAATCCCAGGCTCGGTGCGGGGCGACGGATCCGGGGCCTGCGACTGCGCGCCACCGACATCGACTGGACGCACGGCGACGGGCCGCAGGTGAGCGGGCCCGGCGAGGCGCTGCTGATGGCGATGTCGGGGCGCCCGGCCGCGCTGGCAGATCTGGACGGGCCTGGGCGCGCCACGCTGGCCGCCCGGCTCGGCCAATAGCGTTCAGGCGGGCCGGATTTCGAAGACGAACTCGGAGTTGCCGATGCGGATGTGGTCACCGTCGACCAGGGTGGCGCTGCGCTGCACCCGCCGGCCCCGCACCTGGACGCCGTTGGTCGATTTCATGTCGGTGATCAGGAAATCCGTTCCGGTGTCGATGATGACGGCATGGTGGCGGCTGACCTCGGTGTCGTCCAGCACGATCTCGTTGTCGTCGAGCCGGCCGATCCGGGTGGTCACCCCGTTGAGCTGATAGTGGCGCCCGGCCTTGTCCCGCAACCGGGCGACGACGGGATTGTCGACCACCGCCGCCGCCGACTCGGACCGCACCGTGCTCTGCTTGTGGGTGCTCAGCATCGCCCGCCTGGCGGCCTTCCCGGGCTGGCCGGGCCCGAGCGGCTCCTGGCGCAGGATGCGCTGCTGCAGCGCCTTGACGGTGGGCCCCGGGTCGATGCCCAGCCCCTCGGCCAGCGCGGTCTTGAGCCGCCGGTAGGCGCCGAGCGCATCGGATTGGCGTTCGGTGACGTAGTAGGCGGTGATCAGTTGCGCCCACAGCGGTTCGCGGTAGGGATGCTGGGCGACCAGCGCCTCGAGCTCCCCGATCACGCCATCGGCGCGCCCGCAGGCGATCTCGGCCTCGGCGCGGGCGGTGTGCGCCGCGACGCGCTCCTCGAGCAGCAGGTTGGCGAACGCGTCGACGAACGCGAAGTTGTGGAGATCGTCGAGCACCGGTCCGCGCCATTCGCGCAGCGCCGCCGCCAGGTGGCCGCTGGCCTCCTCGAAGCGTCCCCGGCTGGCGGCCTGCACCCCCGCGGTCTTGTGCCCGCGGAAGCGTCCCAGGTCGCAGTCCGCGTCGGCGACGTTGAGCTGGTAGCCGGGCGGGACACTGGCCAGCAACCCGTTGGGGTTGGGCAACGCGCTGCGCAGCAGCCGGCGCAGGGTGGACACATAGGACTGGATGCTGGTGCGCGCCGCCGGCACCGGCGCCGCGCCCCACACCCCGTCGATCAACGCGTCGACGGACACCGGCCGGTTGCGGTGGATCAGCAGCATGGCCAGCACCGCCCGCCGTTTGGGCGCACCCAACGGCAGCTGGGCGCCGCCGGCGGTCACCGACAACGGACCCAGGACACCGAACCCCAGACCTGCGTTCGCCACGCGCTGTCAGCCTCCTCAGCAGTCCATTTTGACCGCACGCACGCGGCGAATGCTGAATTGGCGGGCGGATGTTCGCTGTGAATCACCCCCGGGTTCGCACCGGCGCGCGGCGGAGATCGCCCCCGCGCAGCCCCGCATCCCGGGCGGACAAAGCCGCGTCGCTTACGATCGAGCCTCGTGCCCCACGACGGTAAACAGCGATCGCAGCGGATCCCCCGGTCGGTGGCCGCCGTCGCGGGCATCGCCGGCCTGCTGCTGTGCCTGGCCGTCCCGCTGCTCCCGGTGCGCCAGACCACGGCCACCGTGCTGTGGCCGCAGGGCACGGTCGACGGACACGTCAGCCAGATCACCGCGCCCCTGGTGTCGGGGGCGCCCCGCGCGCTGGACATCTCCATCCCCTGCCCGGCCGTCGCCACCCTGCCCGCCGACGGCGGCCTGGTGGTCTCCACGCTGCCGCCCGGCGGCATGGACGCCGGCAAGAACGGGCTGTTCGTGCGGGCCAACAAGGACGTGGTCGTCGTCGCCTTCCGGGACACCGTCGCGGCGGTGGCGCAGCGCCCGGCCGTCGCCGCCGGGGCCTGCAGCGTGCTGCACGCCTGGGCCGACGCCGGCGCGGCCGGTGCCGAGTTCGTCGGCATCCCCGGCGCCGCGGGAACCCTGCCCGCCGAGAAGAAGCCCCAGGTCGGCGGGATCTTCACCGACCTCAAGGTGCCCGCCGGGCCGGGGCTTTCGGCCCGCGTCGACATCGACACCCGGTTCATCACCGCGCCGACGGTCCTCAAACAGATCGTGATGGTGCTGGGCACGCTGGCGGTGCTGACCGCCATCGTCGCGCTGGCGGTGCTGGACCGGCGCAGCCGCGGCGGCGGCACCCTGATCAACTGGCGCTCCCCGATCGCGTGGCTGTCCCGGTACCGCCCCGGCACCCACCTGGCCAACTGGCGCCGGGTCGGGTTCGCGACCTGGATCGCCGACGCCGCGGTGCTCGCCACCCTGCTGCTGTGGCACGTCGTCGGGGCGACCTCGTCGGACGACGGCTACAACCTGACCATCGCCCGGGTCGCGCCGAAGGCCGGCTACCTCGTCGACTACTACCGCTACTTCGGCACCACCGACGCGCCCTTCGACTGGTATCTGGGCCTGCTGTCCCGGCTGGCCTCGGTGAGCACGGCCGGCGTGTGGATGCGGCTGCCCGCGACGCTGGCCGGGATCGGCTGCTGGCTGATCATCAGCCACTGGGTGCTGCGCCGGCTGGGCCCGGGCCGGGGCGGGCTGGCGGCCAACCGGGTGGCGGTCTTCACCGCGGGCGCGGTGTTCGTCGCGGCCTGGCTGCCGTTCAACAACGGGCTGCGGCCCGAACCGCTGATCGCGCTGGGCGTGCTGGTCACCTGGATGCTGGTGGAACGGGCCATCGCGCTGCAGCGGCTGGCGCCGGCGGCGGTGGCCGTCGTGGTGGCGTTGCTGACCGCCACCCTGGCGCCGCAGGGCCTGATCGCGGTCGCCGCGCTGCTCACCGGCGCCCGGGCCGTCGCCCAGGCCATCCGGCGGCGCCGGGCCAGCGACGGTCTGCTGGCGCCGCTGGCGGTGCTGGCGGCGGCGCTGTCGCTGATCCTGGTGGTGGTGTTCCGCAGCCAGACCGTGGCCACGGTGCTGGAGTCGGCCCGGATCAAATACAAGGTCGGCCCGACGATCGCCTGGTACCAGGATTGGTTGCGCTACTACTTCCTGACGGTCGAGTCCAACCCCGACGGGTCGATGGCGCGGCGCTTCGCCGTGCTGGTGATGCTGCTGTGCCTGTTCGGCATGCTGGTCATCCTGCTGCGCCGCGGCCATGTCCCCGGGGTGGCCAGCGGCCCGGCCTGGCGGCTGATCGGCACCACCGCCGTCGGCCTGCTGCTGTTGACGTTCACGCCGACCAAGTGGGCGGTCCAGTTCGGCGCCTTCGCCGGGCTGGCCGGGGCGCTGGGCGCGCTGACCGCGTTCGCCTGCTCGCGGATCGGCCTGCACAACCGCCGCAATCTCACGCTGTACGTGACGGCGTTGCTGTTCGTGCTGGCCTGGGCCACCTCCGGGATCAACGGCTGGTTCTACGTCGGCAACTACGGGGTGCCGTGGTACGACATCCAGCCGGTCATCGCCAGCCACCCGGTGACGTCGATGTTCCTGACGCTGTCCATCATCACCGGGCTGCTGGCGGCCTGGCAGCACTTCCGGATGGACTATGCGGGCCACACCGAGGTCAAGGACAGCCGGCGCAACCGCGTGCTGGCGTCCACCCCGCTGCTGGTGGTCGCGACCATCATGGTGGTCGGCGAGGTCGCCTCGCTGACCAAGGGCGCGGTGTTCCGCTACCCGCTGTACACCACCGGCAAGGCCAACCTGGCCGCCATCGCGTCGGGGCTGTCGCCGACCAGCTGCGCGATGGCCGACGACGTGCTGGCCGAGCCGGACGCCAACGCCGGCATGCTGCAGCCGCTGCCGGGCCAGACGTTCGGGCCGGACGGGCCGCTCGGCGGGGTCAACCCGGTCGGCTTCAAACCCGACGGCGTGGGCGACGACCTGCAGTCCGACCCCGTGGTGACCAAGCCCGGGCTGGTCAACTCGGACGCCTCCCCCAACAAACCCAACGTCGCCTACAGCGACTCGGCGGGCACCGCCGGCGGCAAGGGGCCGGTGGGCGTCAACGGCTCGCACGCGGCGCTCCCGTTCGGCCTCGACCCGGCCCGCACCCCGGTGATGGGCAGCTACGGCGAGAACTCGCTGGCCGCCACGGCCACCTCGGCCTGGTACCAGCTGCCGCCCCGCACGCCGGACCGCCCGCTGGTGGTGGTGTCGGCGGCCGGCGCGATCTGGTCCTACAAGGAGGACGGCACGTTCACCTACGGCCAGTCGCTGAAACTGCAGTGGGGCGTGGCCCGCCCGGACGGCAGCACGGTGCCGCTGGCTGAGGTGCAGCCGATCGACATCGGCCCGCAGCCGGCGTGGCGCAATCTGCGCTTCCCGCTGGCCTGGGCGCCGCCGGAGGCCAACGTGGCGCGCATCGTCGCCTACGACCCGAACCTGAGTTCCGAGCAGTGGTTCGCGTTCACCCCGCCGCGGGTGCCGGTGACCGAAACCCTGCAGCAGCTGATCGGCTCGCAGACGCCGGTGATGATGGACATCGCGACCGCGGCGAACTTCCCGTGCCAGCGGCCCTTCTCCGAACACCTTGGCGTGGCTGAACTTCCGGCCTACCGCATCCTGCCGGACCGCAAGCAGACCGCGGCGTCGTCGAACCTGTGGCAGTCCAGCGAAGCCGGCGGGCCGTTCCTGTTCCTGCAGGCGCTGCTGCGCACCTCGACCATCCCGACCTATCTGCGCGGCGACTGGTATCGCGACTGGGGATCGGTGGAGCAGTACTTCCGGTTGGTGCCGGCCGATCAGGCGCCGGACGCCGCTATCGAACAGGGTGTGATGACAGTGCACGGCTGGAGCCGGCAGGGACCGATTCGGGCACTCCCATGAGCGTTTCGACCGTCGGCGGCGACGTGCGGGTGACGCGCTGGGTGGCGACCATCGCCGGGCTGATCGGGTTCGTGCTGTCGGTCGCCACCCCGCTGCTGCCCGTCGTGCAGACCACCGCGACGCTGAACTGGCCGCAGGGCGGTCAGTTGAACAGCGTTACCGCACCGCTGATTTCGCTCACCCCGGTGGACCTGACCGCGACGGTGCCCTGCTCGTTGGTGCGCGACCTGCCGCCCGGGGGCGGGGTGATCCTGTCCACCGGGCCCAAGAAGGGCAAGGACGCCGCGCTCAACGCGTTGTTCGTCGTCGCCCACGGCAAGCGCGTCGACGTCACCGACCGCAACGTGGTGATCGCCAGCGCATCCCGGGATCAGGTGGCCGGAGCCGGGTGTTCCCGCATCGAGATCGCCTCGACCCGCGCCGGCACCTTCGCCACCTTCGTCGGGCTCACCGACCCGGCGGGCAAACCACTCGGCGGCGGATTCCCCGACCCCAACCTGCGGCCCCAGATCGTCGGCGTGTTCACCGACCTGACCGGGCCCGCCCCGGCCGGCCTGAAGCTGTCGGCGACCATCGACACCCGATTCTCCACCACGCCAACCACTTTGAAGCTGGCGGCGATGGTGACGGCGATCCTGGCCACCATCGTCGCGCTGGTCGCGCTGTGGCGGCTCGACCAGCTGGACGGGCACCGGATGCGCCGGCTCATTCCGGCGAACTGGCGCACGTTCACCCTGGCCGACGTCGCGGTGATCTTCGGGTTCGTGCTCTGGCACGTGATCGGGGCGAACTCGTCGGACGACGGCTACATCCTGGGCATGGCCCGGGTGGCCGACCGCGCCGGCTACATGTCGAACTACTTCCGCTGGTTCGGCAGCCCCGAGGATCCGTTCGGCTGGTACTACAACCTGCTGGCGCTGATGACGCATGTCAGCGACGCCAGCCTGTGGATGCGGTTGCCGGACCTGTTCGCCGGAATCGTGTGCTGGCTGTTGCTGTCCCGCGAGGTGCTGCCCCGGCTGGGACCGGCGGTGGCCGCCAGCAGGCCGGCCAACTGGGCGGCGGGCATGGTGTTGCTGACGGCGTGGATGCCGTTCGACAACGGGCTGCGCCCCGAGCCGATCATCGCGCTGGGATCGCTGGTCACCTATGTGCTGATCGAGCGTTCGATGCGCTACAGCCGGCTCACCCCGGCCGCGCTGGCCGTCATCACGGCCGCCTTCACGCTGGGCGTGCAGCCCACCGGCCTGATCGCGGTGGCCGCGTTGGTCGCCGGTGGTCGCCCGATCCTGCGCATTCTGGTCCGCCGGCACCGGGTGGTGGGCACCTGGCCGCTGGTGGCGCCCATGCTGGCCGCCGGCACGGTGATCCTGACGGTGGTGTTCGCCGACCAGACGCTGGCAACGGTGTTGGAAGCCACCAGGATTCGCACCGCGATCGGACCCAGCCAGGCCTGGTACACCGAGAACCTGCGCTACTACTACTTGATCCTGCCCACCGTCGACGGCTCGCTGTCCCGGCGGTTCGGCTTCCTGATCACCGCGCTGTGCCTGTTCACCGCGGTGTTCATCATGTTGCGGCGCAAGCGAATTCCCGGGGTGGCCCGCGGGCCGGCGTGGCGGCTGATGGGTGTCATCTTCGGCACCATGTTCTTTTTGATGTTCACCCCCACCAAGTGGGTGCACCATTTCGGCCTGTTCGCCGCGGTGGGGGCGGCGATGGCCGCGCTGACCACCGTGCTGGTGTCGCCGGCGGTGCTGCGCTGGTCGCGCAACCGGATGGCGTTCTTGGCCGCGCTGCTGTTCATGATGGCGCTGTGCTTCGCCACCACCAACGGCTGGTGGTATGTGTCCAGCTACGGGGTGCCGTTCAACAGCACCATGCCGAAGATCGGCGGAATCACGGTCAGCACAGTCTTTTTCTCGATGTTCGTCGCGGCCGCGCTGTACGCGATCTGGTTGCACTTCGCCTCCCGGGAGCACGGCGAGGGCCGGCTGGCCCGGGCGCTGACGGCAGCGCCGGTGCCCCTCGCGGCCGGCTTCATGGCGCTGGTGTTCATCGCGTCGATGGTGGCCGGCATCGTCCGCCAGTACCCCACCTACTCCAACGCCTGGGACAACCTGCGCGAGTTCAGCGGCGGCTGCGGACTGGCCGACGACGTGCTCGTCGAACCGGACAGCAACGTCGGCTACATGACGCCGCTCGGCGGCGATTACGGGCCGCTGGGCCCGCTGGGCGGCCAGCACCCGGTGGGCTTCTCCCCGAACGGGGTGCCCGAACACACTGTCGCCGAAGCGATTCGGATCACCCCCAACCAGCCCGGCACCGACTACGACTGGGACGCGCCGACCAAGCTGAGCGCGCCGGGCATCAACGGCTCGACCGTGCCGCTGCCGTACGGCCTGGACGCCGCCCGGGTGCCGCTGGCCGGCAGCTACACCACCGGGGCGCAACAGCAGAGCCGGCTGACCTCGGCGTGGTACCGGCTGCCCGCACCCGATGACGGTCACCCGCTGGTGGTGGTGACCGCCGCTGGCAAGATCGCCGGCAACAGCGTGCTGCACCACCACACCGACGGGCAGACCGTGGTGCTCGAGTACGGCCGGCCCGGGCCCGGCGGTGACATCGTGCCCGCCGGCCGGCTGGTGCCCTACGACCTGTACGGCGAGCAGCCCAAGGCCTGGCGCAACCTGCGCTTCGCCCGCTCCGACATGCCCGCGGACACCGTGGCCGTGCGGGTGGTGGCCGAGGACCTGTCGCTGACGCCGGAGGACTGGATCGCGGTGACCCCGCCGCGGGTGCCCGAGATGCGCTCGCTGCAGGAGTACGTCGGCTCGACCCAGCCGGTGCTGATGGACTGGGCGGTGGGGCTGGCCTTCCCCTGCCAGCAGCCGATGCTGCACGTCAACGGGGTCACCGAGATCCCCAAGTTCCGCATCACCCCGGATTACACCGCCAAGAAGATGGACACCGACACCTGGGAGGACGGCACCAACGGGGGCCTGCTGGGGATCACCGACCTGCTGCTGCGGGCGCACGTGATGTCGACGTACCTGTCGCACGACTGGGGCCGGGACTGGGGATCGTTGCGCCGGTTCGAAACGATCGCCGATGCGCATCCCGCGCAACTCGATCTGGGCACCGCGACCCGCACCGGTTGGTGGTCGCCGGGCCCGATACGAATAAAACCATAAATGGTTTAGCCGTAATTATTCACCGGTCGAATAACGCGCCGAATTAACGATCGAGTAATTACCGATAATGGGTTTCGGCAATCCATTTCCGGGTCAATACTAATTCCGCCGTGATCCAGTTCACACCCGGAAAAGGATGGCCCGATGCACACGCTGATTCGCCTGGGAACTCACGCGGCCGCCGTCACGTCGCTGATCCTCCCGGCCGCGGTGTCATCCCCGGCCACCGCGGCCGCCGAGGGTGGCGGCACCACCGTCGTTTTCGACAACTACTTGCGCCGTTGCGATTTCAGCAAGGTGAGCATCGCGCCCAAGGTGCCCAGCCCGATGCTGGGCACCGGCTCGGCCGTCGTCCGCGTCAATGGGTCCACGGCCGTGGCCGAGGTGCATTTGGTGGACGCGCCCGAGCCCGGAATGCATTTCGACGTCGGCCTTATCGAAGAACCGCGGCCGTCGTCGGCCGGCTGCGGGCCCGGCGACCCGGGAACCGCTTTCACCGGTATGGACCTCGACGGCGCGGGCCGCGGCACGGCGACCGTTTCCGACACCGTCCGGCCCGGCACCACCGGGGTATGGTTGATCATCGAGCGGCCGAATCCGAACTCGCAGAATCCGGCCGAGTTCTACACGTCGGAGTTCGTGGTGCCGGTGGGCGCGTAACGTCTCAACGATGAGCGACTACGCCGTCGAGGCGGTGGATCGGCTGCCCTTTTCCACCGCGGAGAAATCCCAGCGCTACGCGACCGAGAACTACTGCGGGGCCGTGGGTCTCAACTGGTATGACACCGATCCGACGCTGCAGTTCACCATGTCCTACTACCTGCAGCCCGACGAGCTGGCGCTGGCCGAGCGGCATCTGTCGCGCATCGGTGAGCTGATGGGCGGCCCGGTGGCCCGCTGGGCCGAGGAGACCGACCGCAACCCGCCCCGGCTGGAGCGCTACGACCGGTGGGGCCACGACATCAGCCGGGTGGTGATGCCGCCGTCCTTCGTCCAGTCCAAGCGGGCCGTGCTGGAGGCCCAGCGGGCGCTGCGCACCGAAGCGCGGGCGGCGAAGATGAGCTCGTCGCTGCCGCTGTTCGCCTCGAATTACCTGCTCAACCAAGCCGATATCGGGATGGGGTGTGCGTTGGGCACCGGCGGCGGCATGGTGCAGTCGCTGGTGGCCGCCTACGCGCCCGCCGATGTGCGCGAGCACGTGCTGGCCAAGTTCGCCTCCGGGGAGTGGGCCGGTGAGACCGCGCAACTGCTCACCGAGCGCACCGGCGGCTCCGACCTGGGCGCGCTGGAGACCACCGCGACGCGCCACGGCGACAGCTGGCTGCTCAACGGCTTCAAGTGGTTCGCCTCCAACTGCGCCGGAGAGGCGTTCATCGTACTGGCCAAACCCGAAGGCGCACCGGACAATTCGCGTGGCGTGGCCAACTTCCTGGTGCTGCGCACCCGCCGCGACGGTTCCCGCAACGGGGTGCGGGTGCGCCGGCTGAAGGACAAGCTCGGCACCCGCTCGGTGGCCTCCGGCGAGGTCGAGTTCGTCGACGCCGAGGCGTTCCTGCTGTCCGGCGAGCCCACCGACGGCGCCGCGTCGGACGGCAAGGGGCTGGGCCGGATGATGGAGCTGACCAACGCCGCGCGGCTGGGCATCGCGTTGTTCGGGCTCGGCAACGCGCGCCGCGCCCTGGTCGAGTCGCTGTGTTACGCGCGGCAGCGCCGGGCGTTCGGCGGCGCGCTGATCGACAAGCCGCTGATGCGGCGCAAGCTCGCCGAGCTGATCGTCGACGTCGAGGCGGCGCAGGCGATGGTGTTCGACGGCACCGGCGCCACCAACCATCGCCAGCCGCGCGGCATGCGCCAGCGCATCGCGGTGCCGGTCACCAAGCTCCGGGTGTGCCGGCTGGGCATCACCGCGGCCTCGGATGCGATCGAGATCCACGGCGGCAACGGCTACATCGAAAACTGGCCGGTGGCAAGGCTTTTGCGAGACGCCCAGGTCAACACCATCTGGGAGGGCCCGGACAACATCCTGTGCCTGGATGTGCGGCGCGGCATCGAGCAGACCCGGGCGCACGAGACGCTGCTGGCCCGGCTGCGCGATGCGGTGTCGGTGGCCGACGACGACGAAGCCACCCGCCTGGTGGCCGGCCGGATCGAGGACCTGGACGCGGCGATCACCGCCTGGGGCAAGCTCGACAAGCCGCTGGCCGAGGCGCGGCTGTTCGCGCTGGCCCAATTCATGGGTGACATCTACGGCGGCGCGTTGCTGGTCGAGCAGGCCGCCTGGGAGCGGGCCACCCGTGGCGGTGACCGCAAGGCGCTGGTCGCGCGGCTCTACGCGCAGCGCTACCTCGCCGACCGGGGCGCGCTGCGCGGCATCGACGCCGACTCCGACGAGGCGTTGCAGCGCTTCGACGAACTGGTCGACGGCGCGTTCCGTCCCTAGGCCGCACCATGACTGCTCCGCGGTTGTACCGGCCGAGCCCGCCGCTCGCCGAGCACATCGAGTATTTCGGTTACTGGCGCGGCGACGAGGCCTTGGGGGTGCATACCAGCCGGGCGCTGCCGCGCGGCGCGGTCACCGCGATCATCGACGTCGGCGGCCGCACCGACCTCGGCTTCTACGCCTCGGATGCCCGCACGCCGCTGACGGTCCCGCCCGCCTTCGCCGCCGGGGCGGGCGCGACGGCCTACGTCGTGCGGGTCGCCCCCGCCCACACCGTGATGACCATCCACTTCCGGCCCGCCGGGGCGCTGGCATTCCTGGGTTCCCCGCTGAGCGATCTGGAGGATGCGCTGGTTGGCCTCGAAGACCTCTGGGGCCGGGACGCGGCGCTGCTGCGCGAGCAACTCATCGACGCCGGCTCGCCACCGCGCCGCGTGGCGCTGCTGCAGGCGTTTCTGGTCCGCCGGATGCGCCGCAACGCCGTGTGGCCGCCTGCGCGCCTGGCGCCGGTGTTGCGCGGCGCGGATCTCGACCCGTCCATGCGCGTCTCGAAAGCCCAAGAGCTGAGCGGTCTTTCGCGTAAGCGGTTCGCCGCGCTGTTCCGCTGCGAGGTCGGCCTGTCACCGAAGGCCTATCTTCGGGTGCGCCGGCTGCAGGCCGCGCTGCGCGCGCTCGACACCCCGGCGCGGGGCGCGACGATCGCGGCCGACCTCGGCTACTTCGATCAGGCCCACTTCGTGCGCGAGTTCCGCGCCTTCACCGGCGCCACCCCCACCCAGTACGCGCGGCGACGCTCGTCGATGCCCGGTCACGTCGAACTCGCCCGGTGAGTGCACGCGGCCAAAATATCCAAGCCGCGGCCGGCGCCCGGCGCCGATGATGGGGTGATGGACGCAAACCTCGCCGCGGTCGCCGACACCGCACTGCTGGTGGCCGCCATCCGCGCCCACGAAACCACCCGCGACGACCGGCTTTTCGCCGATCCGTTCGCGGCACGGCTGGCCGGCGATCCGGGGGCACGAGCTGCTCGCCGGGGCGCTGGCCGCGACCGGCGAGAGCGCCACCGCGCAGATCGTCGTGCGCACCCGGTTCTGGGACGACGCCCTGCTGGAGGCGGCGCAGCAAATCAGCCAGGTCGTCATCCTGGCCGCCGGCATGGATGCCCGCGCCTACCGGCTGGCGTGGCCCGACGGCACGGTCGTCTACGAACTGGACCAGCCGCACGTGCTGTCGGCCAAGGACGGCGTGCTGGCCGGCGAACGGCCGGCGTGTCGACGTGTCGCGGTGGGGGTCGATCTGGCCCAGGACTGGCCGGCCGCCCTGCGCCGCGCCGGACTCGATCCGTCCGCGCCGGCGGTGTGGCTGATCGAGGGGCTGCTGCAGTACCTCGACGAGGCCGCAGTCACCGCGTTGTTGGACCGCGTCGACGCGCTCTCGGCGCGCGCCTCGGTCCTTCTCTACGACGTCGTCGGCAAGGCGCTGCTGGAGTCGGACTTCATGGCGCCGGTGCTGGAGTCGATGGCCCGCAGCGGCGCCCCGTGGCGCTTCGGCACCGACGACCCGGGCGGGTTGTGCGAGCGCCTCGGCTGGTCGGCGACGGTCACCGATGTCGCGGAACCGGGCAACCGGTACCAGCGCTGGTATGCGCCCGCGGTCCCGATGGACGTCGCGGGGGTGCCGCGCGGCTATTTCGTGCAGGCGACCAAGCAGGCCGCGGGCGACTAGACCGGGATCAGCCCGTGCTTGCGGGCGACGCGGAACCACAACTGCTTGTCCCGCAACAACTTCAGCGACTTGCGCAGCAGCAGCCGCGTCTCGTGCGGGTCGATGACCGCGTCGATGAAGCCGCGTTCGGCCGCCGTCCACGGGATCGCCATGTTGAGGTTGTAGCCCTCGATGAAGTCCTTCTTGATTTGCTGCGCCTCGGGCGTGGTCGGATCGGGGAACCGCTTCATCAGCAGCTGCGCCGCCCCCTCGGCGCCGATCACCGCGATCCGCGCGGTCGGCCAGGCGAAGTTGAAGTCGGCGGTCAGCTGCCGCGAGCCCATCACGGCGTAGGCGCCGCCGTAGGACTTGCGGACGGTGATGGTCACCTTCGGCACGTCGGCCTCCACCACCGAGTAGAGGAACCGGCCGCCGCGCTTGATGATGCCCCGCTTCTCCTCCTCGGCCCCGGGCAGAAAGCCGGGCGTGTCCACCACGAAGACCAGCGGGATGTTGAACGCGTCGCAGAACCGGATGAACCGCGCGGCCTTGTCCGAGGCCTCGTTGTCGATCGACCCGGACAGGTGCATGGGCTGGTTGGCGATCACGCCCACGGGGTGGCCGTCGACGCGGGCGTAGCCGGTGATGATGGCCGGGCCGTGCTGGGCGGCCACCTCGAGGAAGTCGCCGTCGTCGAAGATCCGCAGCAGGATCTCGTGCATGTCGTAGGACATGTTGTCCGAGTCCGGCACGATCGAGTCGAGCTCGAGGTCGGTCGGCGTGATCTCGGGCTCCAGCCCGGGGTTGACGATCGGCGGCTGGTCGAAGCAGTTGGACGGCAGGAAGGACAGGTACTCCCGCACGTACTGGAACGCCTCGGCCTCGGTGTTGACCACGTGGTGGATGTTGCCGTATCGGGCCTGCGCGTCGGAGCCGCCGAGCTCGTCGAGGGTGACCTCCTCGCCGGTGACCTCCCGGATCACGTCCGGGCCGGTGACGAAGAAGTAGCCCTGATCGCGCACCGAGACCAGCAGGTCGTCCTGGATCGGCGAATACACCGCTCCCCCAGCGCATTTGCCGAAGATCAGCGAGATCTGCGGCACCAGCCCGCTCAATGCCTCGTGCCGGCGGCCCAGCTCGGCGTACCAGGCCAGCGAGGTGACCGCGTCCTGGATGCGGGCGCCGCCGGAGTCCTGGATGCCGATGATCGGGCAGCCGACCATGGCGCACCACTCCATCAGCCGGGCCACCTTGCGGCCGAACATCTCGCCGACCGTGCCCTGGAACACCGTCTGGTCGTGGGAGAATACCCCGACCGGCCGGCCGTCGATCATGGCGTGGCCGGTGACGCAGCCGTCGCCGTAGAGGGCGTTGGGGTCGTTGGGTGTCTTGGCCAGCGCCCCTGTCTCCAGGAAGGTGCCCGGATCGACCAGCGCGTGGATGCGGGCCCGGGCGCTGGGGATGCCCTTCTTGTCCCGCTTGGCGGCGGCCTTCTCGCCTCCGGGCTCCTTGGCCAACTCCAGCCGGCGGTACAGCTCGGCCAGCTTCTCGGCGGTGGTGTGCTGGATGGGGGCCGGCGCCATCTCCGTCACTACTTGCCTACCTCACTTGTCTGACTGGTTTGCGCCTCCACCTTATTCAGCACGTCGGTGAGGTGGGCGCCGACCTTGCCGATGATCGGTTCGTCGATGACCTGGATGTGCTCGCCGCCGATCGGAACCACTTCCAGGTCGGCCACGTACTCGCCCCAGCCGCCGTCGGGCTGGCGGATGGCGTAGCGCGGCTCGAACTCGATGACGTCGTCGTGGTAGCGGTCGGCCATGTACAGCGTCACGTGCCCGTCGTACGGCTCGATCTGGACGGTCTCGAGCGCCCGGTTGTCCAGGTAGGACGTCCGCTGGTGCTCGACGATGCCGCCCGGGATCTGCACCCCGCTCTGCTGGACGATGTCCAGCACGAACTTGACCTGCCCTTCGTCGTCGAGCTCCTCGAGCTGCTCGTAGGGGATCGCCGGGATCTCGACGTTGAAGGTGCGCTCGGCGAACCGCGCGTAGCGGTCCCAGCGCTTGCGGGTCTCCTCCTTGGTCTGCGGGACCTCCTCGCCGGCGCGGACGGTGTCGATCAGCCCGACGAAACGGACGTCGGCGCCGGCCCGCTTCAGCCCGATCGCGCAGGCGTAGGCCAGCGCGCCGCCGAGCGACCAGCCCACGAGGACGAACGGGTTGTCCCCGTTGAGCTCCAGCAGCTTGGGCACGTACTGGGCGGCCCGCTCCTGCACGGACCCCTCCACGCGCTCGAAGCCGTACATCGGGGTGTCCGGCGGCAACCGCTTGAGCAGCGGCTCGTACACCACGGTGGAACCGCCGGCCGGGTGGAACACGAACACCGGGATCTTGGTGCTGCCCTCCGGCCGGGCCCGCAGGGTGCGCACGAACCCGTCGATCTGGCCGGCCTCCAGGTAGGTGCGCACCCGCTCGGCGAGCGCCTCGATGGTCTCGGCGGCCTGCACGTCCTCGACGGTGATCGGCCCGTCGGCCCGCTCCGACAGCCGCTGCGCCATCTTGGCGGCGGTGTCGGCGTCCAGCTTGGGCAGCGGGTTGAAGATGCCGCCCGCCGACTTGCCGGTGACGATCGCCCAGGTGGCGAAGGTGACCCGCTCGGCGGCGTCGCGCGGGGGCACGTCGGAGTTCAGCGCCTTGGTCACCGCTTCGGAGCTGAGCGCCTCGGCCAGGCTCGGCTTGGGCTGCCCGCCGTTGGCGGAGGGACCCGACGGGTCCGTCGGCGGCGGCGGAATCGGGGTGTCCGACGGCGGCGGCGGGGCCGGCTGGGTCTCGGGCTCGGCCTGCGGGTCGGGGGCGGGCGCGGCCACCGAGGCCGGCGTCGCCCCGCTGAGCAGCTGGGCCTGTTCCTTGGCGATCTCCTCGGGCGTCAGCGTCTTCTGATGCTCGTGCAGCGCCTCGACCTCGTCGCGGTGCTCGATCGCGTACGTGATCAGCTGCTCGATGTTGTAGAGGTTGGCATCACGCACCGCGGTCAGCTGGATCGGCGGCAGGTCGAAGTCGTATTCGACCCGGTTCTTGATCCGCACCGCCATCAGCGAGTCCAGGCCCAGCTCGATCAGCGGCACCTCCCACGGCAGGTCCTCGGGCTCGTAACCCATTGCCGCCGAGACGATCAGGCCCAGCCGCTCGGCGACGGTCTCGCCCGAATCCGGTGACCACTTGCCCGTACCGGCGGGCAGGTAGCGGGCGGTCAGGCTGTCCGACAGCGTCTCGGCGTTGGTGTCCTCCTCGACGGGGGTCTGCGCCGGCTGCTCGGGCGCCGCGACGGTCGGGGCGGCGGCGATGGCCGCGCCGGCGCCGACCGCGGTCGGCAGCGCCGCCACGTTCTGGCCGGCCCGCGACACCAGCACGTCGTAGACCAGGGTGAAGGACTCGTCGATGCGGGCATGCACCTGGACCGACGCCCCACCCGGATGACGGGTCATGGTCGTCACCAGCCGGGCTCCCGGGCCGGGCACCGCCCGCTGCTCGGAGGCCACCAGCTGCGCGTCCGGAAGCACTTGTGTGGCAGCCGATCTCACCAACGCCGCCAGGTCCGTCTCGCCGTTGCGCGGCGCGTATTCCCACACGTGCCGGCCGTCCGGCAGCGCAACGTGGGTGCCCGGCATGATCACCGAACCGTCGCCGGAGAAGTGCACGTCGAGCCAGTGCTCTTTGCGCTTGAACCGGGTCGGCGGGATGTTCGCGTAATCCTGCGGACCCTTCGCCCGGGTGAACAACGTGCGAATGTCCAGGTCGTGGCCGTAGACGTAGAGCTGGGCCATGGCCGAGATCATCGACTCGACGTCGTCCTGTTTTTTGGCGAGCGTCGGAATCAGTTGGGCGTCATGCAATCCCGCGGCGGCGGTGGTCAGGCCGATCTGCATCAGCGCCACCGGGTTGGGGGCGAGCTCCAGGAACGTGGTGTGGCCGCTGTCGACGGCGTTGCGGATACCGTGGGTGAAGTAGACGGAATGCCGCATCCCCTTGACCCAGTAGGCGACGTCGTGGACCGGCTCGCTGCCGGGCTTGATGTAGGTGCCCTCGTGCACCGTCGAGAAGATCCCGACGGCCGGGCTCATCGGCTTGATGCCCTGCAATTCCGCGGAGAACTCGCCGAGCAGCGGGTCCATCTGCGACGTGTGGCCCGCGCCCTTGGTCTGTAGCTTGCGCGCGAAACGTCCCTCGGCCTCGGCGCGGGCGACGATCGCGTCGATCTGCTCCGGCGGCCCGCCGATGACGGTCTGGCTGGGCGCGGCGTAGACGCACACCTCCAGGCCGGGGAAGTCGGCGAACACCGTCTTGAGTTCGTCGGCGGAGTACTCGACAAGGGCCATGAAGCGGATGTACTCGCCGAACAGCATCGCCTCGCCCTCGCCCATCAGGTGCGAGCGTGAGCAGATCACCCGGGTGGCGTCGGCCAGCGAGAGCCCGCCGGAGAAATACGCCGACGCCGGCTCGCCGAGCGATTGGCCAACCACCGCAGCGGGTTTGGCGCCGTGGTGGCGGAGCAGCTCACCCAGCGCGATCTGGATCGCGAAGATGACGACGTTGGAGGTCTCGATGCCGTACTCGTGCGAGTCGTCGAGGATCAGTTCGAGCACCGAGTAACCGCGCTCGTCCTGGATCAGCGCGTCGACCTTCTCGATCCACTCGGCGAAGACCTCGTTGCGCAGGTACAGGTTCTTGCCCATCTTGCGGTGCTGCGCACCGAAACCGGCCATCGCCCACACCGGGCCGTTGGTGACCGGGCCGTCGGTGCTGAACACGTTCGGCCGCTGCTTGCCCTCGGCGACCGCCCGCAGACCCTTGATGGCCTCCTCGTGGTCGTGGGCCAGCACCACCGCGCGGGAGCGGCCGTGGTTGCGCCGGGACAGGGCGCGGCCGATCGATTCCAGCGACGACGCTTGCCCCTCCGGGCTTTCCATCCAGTCCGCCAGCTCGGCGGCGGCCGCCTTTTTGCGTGACGTCAGAAACGCCGACACGGCCAGCGGGATCAGCGGCTTGGTGGGCTCGGACTCCTGTTGCGCCGCAAGCTCTTCCAGCGCGATCGCCTTGAGGCGCAGCGCCTCCTCGGTCAACCCGGGAAGCTCGTGCTCTTCCTCCTCGGGTGCTTCGGGGTCGGGGATGACGTTGCCGAAGTCGTCGAACCGCAGCGCGTGGGCCTGCGGCTCAGGCGATTCGGTGGGCTCGGCGGCGGCCTGCGGGGCGGGCGTTGGTTCCGGCTCGCGCTCGATGACGTCGCGGGGCAGCACCTCGCGCACCACCAGGTGCGCGTTGGCGCCACCGAACCCGAAACTGGACACCCCGGCCAGCGCGTAGCCGCCGTAGCGCGGCCAATCCGTCGGGCTGTCAATGACTTTCAGGCGCATGCCGTCGAAGTCGATGTAGGGGCTGGGCCCGGCGAAGTTGATCGACGGCGGCAGCTTGTCGTGCTGCAACGCCAGCACCACCTTGGCCAGGCTGGCCGCGCCGGCCGCCGACTCCAGGTGTCCCACATTGGTTTTCACCGCTCCGAGCAGCGCCGGACGGTCGGCGGGCCGGCCGCGGCCGACCACCCGGCCCAGCGCCTCGGCCTCGATCGGGTCACCCAGCACCGTGCCGGTGCCGTGCGCCTCGATGTAGTCGACGGTGCGCGGATCGATGCCGGCATCCTTGTAGGCCCGGCGCAGCACCTCGGCCTGGGCGTCCTGGTTGGGGGCGATCAGGCCGTTGGACCGGCCGTCGTGGTTGACCGCGCTGCCGGCGATCACGGCCAGGATCTGGTCGCCGTCCCGGCGGGCGTCGTCGACCCGCTTGAGCACGAACATGCCCCCACCCTCGGAGCGGGTGTAGCCGTCGGCGTCGGCGGAGAACGACTTGATCCGGCCGTCGGGTGCCAGCACCTGGCCGATCTCGTCGAAACCGAGCGTCACCAGCGGGGTGAGCAGCGCGTTGACCCCACCGGCGATCGCCACGTCGCACTCGCCGTTGCGCAGCGCCTGCACGGCCTGATGCGTCGCCACCAGCGAGCTGGAGCAGGCGGTGTCCACCGCCACCGAAGGGCCGCGGAAGTCGTAGAAGTAGGACACCCGGTTGGCGATGATCGAGGTGGCGGTGCCGGTGATCGCGTAGGGGTGGGCGACCGTGGGGTCGGACACGGCCAGGAACTGGTAGTCGTTGTTGGAGAAGCCGACGTACACGCCGACCGCCTCGCCGCGCAGGCTGGACGCCGGGATGCGGGCGTGCTCGAGCGCCTCCCAGGTGAGCTCCAGCGCCATCCGCTGCTGCGGGTCGATGTTGTCGGCCTCGGTCTTGGCGACCGCGAAGAACTCCGAGTCGAAGCCCTTGATGTCCTTCAGGTAGCCGCCGCGGGTGCGGGCGCCTGCCACCCGCGCCGCGATGCGCGGCTCCTCGAGGAATTCCGACCAGCGGCCCTCGGGCAGGTCGGTGATGGCGTCGCGGCCCTCCATCAGCGCTTGCCAGGTCTCGTCGGGGCTGTTCATGTCGCCGGGCAGCCGGGTGGACAGCCCCACGATCGCGATGTCGACCCGCTCGGCCGGCCCGCTGCGCGACCAGTCCATGTCGTCGCCGGCGTCGACGGCCTCCGGCTCGCCCTCGATGATGCGGGTGGCCAGCGACTCGATGGTCGGATGCTGGAAGGCCACCGCCACCGACAGGGTGACGCCAGTCATGTCCTCGATGTCGGCGGCCATCGCCACCGCGTCCCGCGACGACAGACCCAGCTCGACCATCGGCACCGACTCGTCGATCTCGTCGGGTGACTTCCCGACGGCCCGGCCCACCCAGTTGCGCAGCCACTCGCGCATCTCGGGCACGGTTGTCGGGCGCCGCTCCTCAGCATCGCTTCGCTCTGCATCGTCGCCGGCGCGCATATCGCTCTTCTTGGCGGGCGTGTTCTCCTGAGGTTCGTCTATGTCAGCCATGGTCCTGATGCTCAGTCGGTTGAGTTGGCGAAGGCCGTCGGGGAGCCGACACCGCTTCGCAGGCTGCCGTCGAGGTAGGCGGCGCGGCAGGCGCGGTGCCCGATCTTGCCGCTGGAGGTCCGCGGAATCGTCCCCGCCTGCACCAACAGCAGATCGCGGACCGTGACGCCGTGGCGCACCGCGATGGCGGCCCGGATGTCGTCAGCGATCGGCTGGTAGTCCAGCTTGTGGGTGCCGGGCGCGCGCTCGGCGACGATCACCAACTGCTCGGAGGTGTCGTCCGGGTCGTACTTCAGCCCGGTGTGCGGGTTGTCGAACACCTCTTTGGGCAGCTGGTTGGCCGGCACCGAGAAGGCGGCCACGTACCCGGTGCGCAGCGCCTTGCTGGCCTCCTGCGCCGAGTACTCCAGGTCCTGCGGGTAGTGGTTGCGGCCGTCGATGATGACCAGGTCCTTGATCCGGCCGGCGATGTAGAGGTGGCCCTTGTAATAGGTGCCGTAGTCGCCTGTCTTGACCCACATCGCGTCGTCCGGGGCGCCCTCGGCGTGCGACTGGCTGATCCGCGACTTGAGGATGTTGCGGAAGACCTCGTTGGTCTCCTCTTCCTTGCCCCAGTAGCCGATGCCCATGTTGTTGCCGTGCAACCAGATCTCGCCGATGTGCCCGTCCGGCAGTTCGCTGGCGGTCTCCGGGTCGACGATGACCGCCCACTCGTCGACGCCGATGACGCCGGCGGACACCTGGGCCACCGCGTTGGGGGCATCGGCGGGCACCTCGACGAAGCGCTGCTTGTTCAGCTCGGCGCGGTCGACGTGGATGACGGTGGGCGCCTGGTCCATCGGGGTGGTGGAGACGAACAGCGTCGCCTCGGCCAGGCCGTAGGACGGCTTGATCGCGGTCTCGCGCAGGCCGTACGGCTTGAAGGCCTCGTAGAACTTGCGCATCGAGGACGGGGACACCGGCTCGCTGCCGTTCAGGATTCCCTTGACGTTGCTCAGGTCCAGCGGCGGCTCGCCCTCCTTGGGCACCCCGCGCACGGCGGCGTGCTCGAACGCGAAGTTGGGCGCGACGGTGAACACCTCGCAGTCGGGGGCGTCGTCGGGCTTGCGGGCCATCTCCCGGATCCACCGGCCGGGACGGCGCACGAACGCGGCGGGGGTCATGAAGGTGAAGTTGTGGCCGAGCACCGGCGACAGCATCGCGGTGATCAACCCCATGTCGTGGAAGAACGGCAGCCAGGACAGGCCGCGGTCGCCCTCCTTGCCCTCCAGCCCGTTGAGCACCTGCAGCACGTTGGTGGGCAGGTTCAGGTGGGTGATCTCCACGCCGGTCGGGGTGCGGGTGGAGCCGGAGGTGTACTGCAGGTAGGCGATGGTGTTCTCGTCGGCCTCCGGCGGCACCCAGGTGGAATTGACCTCGTTGGGCACCGCGTCGACGGCGATGACGCGCGGGCGCTCCTTGGCCGAGCGGGCGCGGATGAACTTGCGGACGCCCTCGGCGGCCTCGGTGGTGGTCAGGATGGTCGACGGGGTGCAGTCGTCGAGCACGGCGTGCAGCCGGCCGACGTGACCGGGCTCGCTGGGGTCGAACAGCGGCACCGCGATCCGGCCGGCGTACAGGGCGCCGAACAGCGCGATCAGGTAGTCCAGGTTCTGCGGGCACAGCACCGCGATGCGGTCGCCGGGCTCGGTGACCTGCTGCAGCCGGGCGCCCACCGCGCGGTTGCGGGCGCTGAACTCCGACCAGGAGATGTCGCAGGCGACGCCGTCGCGCTCGGTGGAAAAGTCCAGGAATCGGTAAGCGAGCTTGTCGCCACGAACCCTCGCCCATTTCTCAACGTGCTTGACCAAGTTCGTGTTCTCGGGGAACTTGATCTTTCCATTCACGATGAACGGGTTGTGGTACGCCATTCCGCTCTCCTGTCACACCTGTGTTCGGTCGGCCAGGCCGACGTTGTTGTCCGGTCGGCGCGCGCCGACGGCTACATGTCTACGCAATGTCCACGCACGGTTCACGCACGGGCAGCCCCCGCAGCCCCAGCCGGCATCGACCCCGACCGGGCCCGCGACAAAGTCTGGCAGCTCTTAAATTCCTCTTAATGTTACGGGGCCGCCCACGGCAGACCAAATCACAAGGTACCGCCGATGGCCACCGGCAACGGCCACCTGACGGCTGTGTCCGGCCGCCCCGATCATCCGTGTTTGGGTTGTGGCGCATTCGCGATCAATCCGTGAGCCCAGTTCAATGTCCAGTCGGTGGCCGGCACCCCGTCCAGGCTCCAGCACTGGGTGGTGGCGTACAGCGCGTGGACCGGTTGGCCGGCACCGCCGGCCAGGGTGTTCAGCGTGGCGGGCAGGTTGGCGACGCTGAAGGCCTCCTCGGGCGCGGCGCAGATCAGGTCGCCCGGCGCGCAGATCTCGTTGGTCTTGGCGTTGAGGTCGCCGAACCCGCCGGGCCGCGCGCCGGTCATGGTCAGGCCCAGCCCCGACAGGATGGGCACCTCGTGCAGAGTCACCTCGGCGCCCTGCCCGGGCGGGTTGGGCCCGATGTCGTTGCCCACCCCCTGCTGGCGGCGGCCGTCGGCGATCAATGTCACACCCAGCACCAGGTCGTCGTCCACCGGCCCGCGGCCGTTGCCGATGTCGCTGGCGATGTCGCCGGCGATCACTGCGCCCTGCGAGAAGCCCATCAGCACGTAGCTGGTCAGCGGGCACTTGTTGTTCATGTCGGTCATCACCGCGACGGTGGCCCGGGTGCCCTCGGCCCGGCTGGCGTTGTAGGTCATCTGCGTGTCACCGCTCAACGGGTTGTGGAACTGCGCGGTGTAGGGAGTGGTGTAGGCCTGCAACCGCGACGGCGGGAACTGCTCGGTGAGGCTCGCGGTCACCTTGTGCAGCAACGCGTTCGGGAACTGCAGCGGGTTCCCCGGGTCGTCCTGCGGGGCCGATTCCCAGGTGCCGGGCACGTTGACCAGCAGCACGTCCGGGCAGGAGGCATCCTGCGACGCGGGCCGCGGCTTGTGCGGATGGCCGGTCGTCGAGGTGGGCGGCAGCACGCCGGGCGGCACCGCGCTGGGCGGCGCCTCACGGCCGCGCAGCACCACGACCGCGGCCACGATGACCAACAACACGACGCCGGCCACCGACAGGGCGGCGATCCAGGCCAGGGTGCGACGGCGCTTGCGCCGGGCGTTGGTAGGCATGTTCTCCTGCTGGCAGAGCGGGTGGACGCAGCGGCGCGACGCCCGCGCTCTGCTGCACGCTCTACACCGTACCGGCTCGCCCTGGGTGGTCAGCCCGGCCGCGAGCGGCTAGCCATGTGGCGGCGACCCGCGGCGCCCGGCTGCGCCGCGCTGGCGATCGCCGTCTAGCGAATGGCACCGACGATGTCGCCCGACATCGCGCCCAACTGGCCGGCCCACGAGCCCCAGCCGTTGTCGCCGCCGCCGGGGAAGTCGAAGTGCCCGTTGTGCCCGCCGTTGCTGCGGTACTGCTGGTAGAACTCCCGCGAGCTGCCCATCGCCGCGCCCGCCTGGCCGATCATCGCGGCGTCGTCGCCGCCCATGTTGGTCGGGCTCCACACCCACACCCGGGTGTTGTTCTGGGCCAGCAGCGAGGCGTGCACGTACGGGTCGTGCCACTTCCACCGGCCCAGCTGCGGCGCCCCCCACATGCCGTTGCCGTCCACGCCGCCGTACTGCTGCAGGCCGGCCAGGATGGCGCCGTTGTAGTTGGTGCTGGACGGGTAGAGAAACCCGGACAGCGAGCCGGCGAAGCCGAAGCGGTCGGGATGGAAGGCGGCCAGCGCCATCGCGCCGTAGCCGCCCTGCGAGGCGCCGACGGCGGCGTGCCCGCCCGGGGCCAGCCCCTTGTTGGCGGCCAGCCAGTCGGGCAGCTCGCTGGACAGGAAGGTGTCCCACTGCTTGCTGCCGTCCTGCTCCCAGTTGGTGTACATGCTCCACGCGCCGCCGGCCGGGGCCACCACCGAGATGCCCTTGCCGCCGAGGGTGTTCATCGCGTTGCCTGCGGTCACCCAGTTGCTCACGTCGGGCGCCGCGTTGAAGGCGTCCAGCAGGTAGACCGCATGCGGGCCGCCGGCCAGGAAGGCCACCGGGATGTCGCGGCCCATCGCCGCCGACGGCACCATCAGGCTCTCGTACCCCGCGGCCCGGGCCGCGCCGGTGACCGCGGCGGGCTGCAACGCCACGCCCAGCCCCGCCGCCAGCATGGCGATGCAGAACACCCGAAGAAGCGCCGACACACCCCGCACGACCGTCATGTCCACCCTCCATCGTCTAGTCGCTGAGAGCACATTAGCCAGGGCCGTAGTTCCCCCGCGCGCCGGGTAGTGAAACTCGTCACACCGTCGCGAAACGACCGGCGGCGGGAGCCCCGAAGGGTTCCCGCCGCCGGCGTCATGCTCGGTATTGGTTAGGTGCCCTGGCCGTTCCCGGCGTTGGTGGCCGCGGCCGTGGCCGGACCGGCACCCGGGGTGGCGCCCAGCACCGACTGCAGGTCAGGCTTCATCGCCTGCAGCTGCGCGCCCCAGTAGGGCCAGTCGTGGGTGCCGTTGGCGTCGAAGTTCCACACCGCGTTGTGGCCACCGGCGCCGTTGTAGGCGTCCTGGAACTTCAGGTTGGACGTCCGCACGAAGCCCTCCAGGAACTTGGCGGGCAGGTTGTCGCCACCGAGGTCGGACGGCTTGCCGTTGCCGCAGTACACCCAGATCCGGGTGTTGTTCGCGACCAGCTTGCCGACCTGCAGCGACGGGTCGTTGCGGGCCCAGGCCGGGTCCTCCTTCGGACCCCACATGTCGGCGGCCTTGTAGCCACCGGCGTCACCCATGGCCAGCCCGATCAGCGACGGGCCCATGCCCTGCGACGGGTCCAGCAGCGCCGACAGCGAGCCGGCGTAGACGAACTGGTCGGGGTGGTAGGCGGCCAGGATCAGCGCCGAGGAGCCGGCCATCGACAGCCCGACGACACCGCTGCCGGTCGGCTTGACCTGCTTCTGCGCCGACAGGTACTGCGGCAGCTCGCTGGTCAGGAAGGTCTCCCACTTGTAGGTGGTGCAGCCGGCCTTGCCGCAGGCGGGCTTGTACCAGTCGGAGTAGAAGCTGGACTGGCCGCCGACCGGCATGGCGACCGAGATGCCCGACTGGTTGTACCACTCGAACGCCGGGGTGTTGATGTCCCAGCCGTTGAAGTCGTCTTGCGCGCGCATCCCGTCGAGCAGGTACAACGCGGGCGAGTTGGCCCCACCGCTTTGGAACTGGACCTTGATGTCCCGTCCCATGGCGGCGGAGGGAACCTGCAGGTACTCCACCGGCAGACCGGGGCGCGAGAAGGCCCCGGCGGTCGCCGAGCCCCCGACGGCGCCAATCAGGCCCGAGAGCAGCGCCGCCCCAGCGGCCCCCACCACGAGCCGGCGCGGCATCCCCGCCACGGCGCCGCGCAATCTGTCGACAAGCGTCATCCTTGCTTCCTCATCCTTCTTGCGGCGTTCCGGCGCGTTCGTCCGCTCGGCCGCTTTCTTGATTGGTTCGAACCGCCTGCGCCTACCGATGGCATGAAGCGCAGGAGTGCTCGTGTAGTCAACCACACCGGTGGCCGTTCGGTCGCATCGAGGCGAGCCCGCCTGCGGCCGAGCGGCCCTGGAACCCAGCGGTTTTCACATCCAACACGTGTACAAAAGTCGACGTCGGCGCATGTGCTTGACCGCCGTGGCGAGCTGGTCGGGGGTCAGATGTGATGTTGCTGCCAATTTGTCGCGGAGGCCGCGGCCCGACCGGTGGCGGATCGGCCGAAAATTCTTCTGCGCGGCGCTCACTCGCGCGGCGGCGGTGGCGCTTCCTCCGGCACCGGCAGCCCGCAGCGGGCGAGCTCGTAGCGCGGCACCCGATCGATCCGGTAGCCGGTGAATTGGAAGGAGTGCAGCACGTTGGACAGGAACCGGTGCGGGGTCATCGGGGCCCGCACCGAGGCCAGCACCGCCCGGGTGTCCGGGCACTGCAGCGCCGAGACGGCCTCGGCGACCCACTGCGCGTCCAGGTAGCCCGGGATCCCGGGATACACCTTCACCCAGGGCCCGTCGGCGATCACCCAGTCCGGGAACAGGTTCTTGTCGTGCCCGATCCGGCCGTGCTTGAGGCGTTCGGTGTGCTGCGCCAGCGGATTCGCCAGACCAATCTGGTCGATCACCCGGACGTCGAGCCCGACGTTCATCCCCACCATGCCCAGGTTGGTGAAAAACACGGTGTGCTGCGGCTTTTGCAGAAACTTGTCGGGCGGGGTGCCGGGCGGCGGCTGGGCCATCGGCACCAGGTCCCACTGGGTGTAGTTGCCCGACGGCAGCAGCAGCGCACCCTCGGGGGTGTTGTTCAGCGCGGTCAGGATGGCGGCCATCCGCGGATAGCCCAGATAGTCGGCGGCGGTCAGCGGGTGCGCGTGGCCGGTGGCCTGGGCGTAGAAGCGGCGTTCGTCGACGATCCCGGAGTAGGTGACGTGCGTGGCGTCGTCGCCCATGCCGGGCGAGTTGGCCGCCCACAGCGCCCATCCGGCGATCCCCAGCCACAGCGCGCAGGCCGCGCCGGCCACCCAGTTGCCGGTCTCGCGGGAGTAGTCCTGGCCGTCGGGCACCATCACCGGGACGACGGCCACCGGGGCCAGCAGGCAGAACAGCGGCGCCAGCAGCACCCGGGCGTGCATGAAGTCCCCGCCCTGGCGAATCCAGTACAGGGCCTGCAGCAAACCGCTGACCAGCACCCAGGCCACCACCGCCGGCGGGCTGTGCACCGCCCGGGCCACCCGGCCGTAGTTGGGCGCCAGCGGGGGCCGCAGGAACGACGGCCGCCGCCGGGCGGCCGCCAGCAGCACCCCGAGCAGCACCAGCAGCACCGCGGGAACCCACACCAGGTACGGCGCGTCGAAGTTGGACAGGTAGGTCATGCCCTGCGACCACTTGTCCCCGGCGGCGTCCTTGGCCAGGGCGGTGCCCGGCACCAGCAGGCCGTAGTAGCCCATCCGGAAGATCTCGTAGGCCACCGGCAGCGCACCGCCGGCGGCGACGATCAGCGCCCGGCGCCGCCAAGTGCGGGCCGTGACCAGCATCATGATCAGCGCCAGCCCGCCCATCAGCGCCAGCTCCGGACGCACCAGGACGCTGAACCCGGCGACGAACGCCAGCGCACCGGCGAACTCCCGGCGGTCCGGCCGGTTGCGCACCGGCTGCGCCCAGCACACCATCATCCACCACAGCAACCCCAGGTAGGCCAGGGCCAAACCGCTTTCCAGGCCGGAGGTGGCGAAGTCCCGCGACGGCGGCAGTGCGATGTAGACCAGCGCCCCGGCGGGCAGCATGATCGCCCGGCGGCCGCGTAGGCTGGGCGCGTACAACCGCGCCGCGCCCAGCATCAGCAGCGCCACCCCGAGCACCGAAAGCGTCAGCGCCAGCGCCAGCGCCACGTACTCCATCCGCAGCGGGCCGCCCACCCAGCTGCCGGCGTACATCAGATACGTCCACGCCGTCGAGGTGTTGGCCTCCACCCGCTCGCCCTGGTTGAACACCGGCCCGTTGCCGGCCAGCAGGTTGCGCACGGTGCGCAGCACGATCAGCCCGTCGTCGGCGATCCAGCGCCGCTGCCAGCCGCCCCAGGCGAACAGCACGGCAACCACCGCCACGCCGATCCACAGGCTCGAGCGCACCATCGTCGTGTACGGGAACACCGGCCAGCCGGGCCGCCTCATCACCGGCCGGCTGCCCATGATGCGCGCCTTGAGCGCCTGCAGTTCGGGGCTAACCGAAGGCAACGGCGGCTCCGACCGTCACCATCCACGCCAGCGCCAGGAGCTGGAACACCCGGTCACGCAGCACGATGTCCTCGGGCTCCCCGGCCAGGCCGCCGTCCACGTCGACCGCGTAGCGCAGGATCGCGATGGTGAACGGGACCATGGACACCACGAACCAGCGCGCCTCGCCGTGCTCGCGGTCGAAGGCCCACAGGCCGTAGCAGACCACCAGCGCGGTGGCCGACAACGTCCAGACGAACCGCAGGTAGGTGCTGGTGTAGCTCTCCAGCGCCTTGCGGATCTTCGCCCCGGTCCGCTCGGCCAGTTGCAGCTCGGCGTAGCGCTTGCCGGCCGCCATGAACAGCGACCCGAACGCCATCATCAGCAGGAACCATTGGGTGAGCCGGATGTTGGTGGCCGCGCCGCCGGCGATGGCGCGCAGCAGGAACCCCGACGACACGATGCAGATGTCCATCACCGCTTGGTGTTTGAGGCCGAAGCAGTAGGCCAGCTGGATGGCGATGTAGACGGCCATCACCGCCGCCAGGTTCGGGGTCAGCCACCAGCCGATGCCCAGCGACGCCGCCGCCAGCAGCACGGCCAGGGTGTAGGCCAGCCATTCGGGCACCACGCCGGCCGCGATGGGCCGGAACCGCTTGGTGGGGTGCTCGCGGTCGGCCTCGACGTCGCGCGCGTCGTTGACCAGGTAGATCGACGAGGCGGCCAGGGAGAACACCACGAACGCCACCGACACCTTGCCCAGCACGTCGGTGTAGTCGTACTGGACCGGGCCGCCCAGCGCCGCCACCGGCGCCAGCAGCACCAGCACGTTCTTCACCCATTGCCGGGGGCGGATCGCCTTGATCACCCCGGAGACCACGTTGGCCGGCGGTCCGGCCACCGCTTCCTGCGTTTCCTCGGTCATTGGTCACCTCTTGCCAGCTGCGGTGCGCGGCGCGCGACGGCGGCGACGCCGGCCCCCAGGGCGATGCCGCAGGCCACGTCGCTGGGATAGTGCACCCCCAACACCATCCGGGACAACGCCATCGGCGGCACCAGGACCGCGGGCAGCGGCAGGCCGGTGATCCGGCCCAGCAGGATCGCTGCGGCGGTGGTGGAGGTGGCATGCGCGGACGGGAAACTGAGCCGGCTGGGGGTGCCGACGTTGACCACGACGGCGGGATGATGCGGCCGTTCGCGCCGCACGATGCGCTTGACGACGACGGCGGCGGCGTGCGCGACGAACGCCCCGGCCCCGGCCGCAAGCCAATCGGCGCGGCGCCGCGGTGAGCACAGCGCGCCGAGCGCGGCCGCCGCCACCCAGCCGATGCTGTGCTCGCCGAAGTGGGACAGCGCGCGCGCCACGGTCAGCACCCCGGGGCGCTTGCTCAGTGCCGCCTGGACGGCGACCAGCGCGGCCACCTCACCGCGCGGGGCCTGCGCAGCAGGGGACTCAGGCATGTTCGGCAGCTGGCAGCAACGCCGTCTCCCACTTCTGCTTGCTGGACAACACGGGCAGCGCACCGCGATACACCCTGCGCATCTCGTCGAACCGGGTCAGCAACTTGCGCTGACGGCGCAGCGATGCGAACAACAGCGAGAACATCTTTCGCCGGTCCCGCTGCCGGTACACCACACCGCAGCCGTCGGCCGTCGTCACCGTGACGCCGTCGACGGTGCACAGCCGGAACCACCGCGCATCCTGGGTGGGCACGTTGTACTGCGGGCGCCGGTGCGCCTCGGGGTCGGCCTTGGTCGCGTTATGGGCGATCCCGCGGGCCAGCCGGTAGCCGATCGACAGCGGGTTCACCGGCGGCTTCATCGCCTTGCTCTGGTAGCGCGGCGGCGGCAGCTCGCTGGCCGCCGGCAGCACCACCGCGTCCGGGTACTCCTTGCGCAGCCGGTGCACCTCGGGCAGCGCGGATTCCAGGATGGAGAAGATGTGCTCGGGCCCGGCCAGGAAGTCGTCGATGGCCCGGTTCTGGATGGCCACCGTCGAATATTCAAGGCAGGCAAGGTGTTTCAGGGTGGCCTTCAGGTGGCTGCGGACCAGCCCGGTGATGTCGCCGTCCCAGTGCAGCGCGGCGACCACCAGCCGGTTGCGCAGATGGAAGTAGGCCTGCCAGTCGATGGCGTCGTCCTTGTCACTCCAGGCCATGTGCCAGATGGCCGCGCCGGGAAGGGTGACGGTGGGGTAGCCGTGCTCGCCGGCGCGCAGGCCGTATTCGGCGTCGTCCCACTTGATGAACAGCGGCAGCGGCTGGCCCAGCTCCTCGGCGACCTGCCGCGGGATCATGCACGTCCACCACCCGTTGAAGTCGACGTCGATGCGCCGGTGCAGCAGCGCGCTGCGAGGGTTCTTGTCGTTCAACGGGAATTGCGCGAAGTCGTGGTCGTACTCGGCGTGCGGCGCCGCGGTCCACATGAAGTTCGACTGGTCGACGACCTCGCCCATGATGTGCAGGTGCGAGGGCTCCTGCAGGTTGAGCATCTGGCCGCCGATCAGCATCGGCGTCTTGGCGAAGCGGTGCAACGCGAGCACCCGCAGGATCGAGTCGGGCTCGATGCGGATGTCGTCATCCATGAACAGAATCTGTTGGCAGTCAGTGTTTTTCAGCGCCTCGTACATCACCCGGCTGTATCCGCCGGAGCCGCCGAGGTTGGGCTGGTCGTGAATGGACAGCCGGTTGCCCAGACCCGCGGCCGCCGCCGGGAAGTCCGGGTGGTCGCGCACCTTGCGGGTGCCCTGGTCGGGCACGATCACCGCACCGATCACCTTGTCCACCAACGGATCTGCGGTGAGGTCGGCCAGCGCGTTGACGCAGTCGGCGGGCCGGTTGAAGGTGGGGATGCCGACGGCGATGTTGGCCGTCCCCGGTGCCGGTTCGGTGGCATACCAGCCGCCGCTGATCAGGTTGACCTCGGTGTCGGTGGTGATGTCGAACCAGATCCAGCCGCCGTCCTCGAACGGCTTCAACGGCACCTCGATCTCGACGACGGCCGGCTGGTCGTCGGTGCCGACGAACTGGCGGCCCTGCACCGAGATCCGCACCCCGGTGGCCTTGGTGCGGTAGACGTCGACGCGACCGGTTCCAGTCAGCTCGACCTTGAGCACCACCGATTCGCAGATCGACCAGCGCCGCCAGTAGCTGGCCGGAAACGCGTTGAAGTAGGTGGCGAACGACACCTCGGACTCTTTGCCGATCTCCAGCGACGTGCGGCTGGTGGCGTGCGCGCGCCGGGCGTTGGTCGTCGACTCCTCCAGATACAGCTTGCGCACGTCGAGGGGCTCGCCGGGACGCGGCAGGATGATCCGGGACAGCAGGCTCACGGCACTCATTCAGGCGCCACTCCTTCTCATCGCTCCGCTCTGCATCGTCGTGGCGCGCATCAGGCGCCGCTCTCCTGTTTGCTCTGGGCTTCTGTCAGGGATGCGCCGTCGCGCAGGTGCGGCGCGAGGACGTTGTCATACATGTTCAGCGCGCTGGCGATGGCCATGTGCATGTCCAGGTACTGGTAGGTGCCCAGCCGGCCGCCGAACAGGACCTTCGCCGACGCGGTCTCGGCCTTGGCCCGGGCCCGGTAGGCGGCCAGCAGGGCGCGGTCGGCCTCGGTGTTGATCGGATAGTAGGGCTCGTCGTCGTCCTCGGCGAACCGCGAGTACTCCCGCATGATCACCGTCTTGTCGGTCGGGTAGTCGCGTTCGGTGTGGAAGTGCCGGAACTCGTGGATGCGGGTGTAGGGCACGTCGAGGTCGTTGTAGTTCATCACCGGGGTGCCCTGGAAGTCCCCGATGGGCAGCACCTCGACCTCGAAATCCAGTGTGCGCCAACCCAATCGGCCCTCGGCGTAGTCGAAGTAACGATCCAGCGGGCCGGTGTAGACCACCGGCGCCTCGGGGCTGCCCGCGCGCAGCCCGTCGCGCACGTCGAACCAGTCGGTGTTCAGCCGGACCTCGATGTTCTCGTGGGCGGCCATGTTCTGCAGCCAGGCCGTGTAGCCGTCGACCGGAAGCCCCTCGTAGGTGTCGGAGAAGTAGCGGTTGTCGAAGGTGTAGCGCACCGGCAGCCGGGTGATGTTGGACGCCGGCAGTTCCTTGGGGTCGGTCTGCCACTGCTTGGCGGTGTAGCCCTTGACGAAGGCCTCGTAGAGCGGCCGGCCGATCAGCGAGATCGCCTTCTCCTCGAGGTTCTGCGCGTCGGCGGTGTCGATCTCGGCGGCCTGCTCTGCGATGAGCTTGCGGGCTTCCTCGGGGCTGAAGTACTTGCCGAAGAACTGCGACACCAGGCCCAGGCCCATCGGGAACTGGTAGGCCTGGCCGTTGTGCATGGCAAAGACCCGGTGCCGGTAGTCGGTGAAGTCGGTGAACTGCCGCACGTAGTCCCAGACCCTTTTATTAGAGGTGTGGAACAGGTGGGCGCCGTACTTGTGCACCTCGATGCCGGTGTGCGGCTCGGGTTCCGAGTAGGCGTTGCCGCCGATGTGCGGGCGGCGTTCCACCACGAGCACGCGCTTCCCGAGCTGGGTAGCGACGCGCTCGGCAATGGTCAGTCCGAAGAATCCAGAGCCGACGACGAAAAGATCGAAACGAGCGGTCATCGGTTGCTTAGGGTATCCGACGGCGTGGCCCGAACCCATTTGGCGAGGCCAGCAACCAGGGCCCGGCTGATTCGGGGCGGCCGGCGGAGCGTGCCGGCCCGGCGATCACAGTCCTGGTCGCAATTGCCTCACGATTCAATATCACCACTCTAGTAACAGGATTCCCACTCGTACCATCGACTGTGTGTGATTCCTGCCAGACAGCATCGGCGGGGCGCGCCGACACAACACATAGTCAGATAGAGGAGACTTCCGTGCCGAACCGACGCCGACGCAAGCTTTCGACAGCCATGAGCGCGGTCGCCGCCCTGGCAGTGGCGAGTCCTTGCGCATACTTCCTTGTCTACGAATCGACGGCCGGCAACAAGGCGCCCGAGCACCATGAGTTCAAGCAGGCCGCGGTAATGAGCGATCTGCCGGGCGAGCTGATGGGTGCGCTGTCGCAGGGCCTGTCGCAGTTTGGGATCAACCTGCCCCCGGTGCCCGCCCTGAGCGGCGGCGCCACCAGCACTCCCGGTCTGGCCAGCCCCGGCCTGGGTAGCCCCGGCCTGGGTAGCCCCGGCCTGGGCACGCCCGGCCTGGGAACGCCGGGCCTGACCAATCCCGGTCTGACGAGCCCCGGTGCGACCAGTCCCGGCCTGACCAGTCCCGGCCTGACCAGTCCTGGTTTGACCAGCCCCGGTCTGACCAGCCCGGGTGCGGCGCCGACGACGCCCGGGCTCACCGCGCCCGGCGCGCTGCCGACCACGCCGGGCGGCGGGGTCGCCACCCCCGGCGCCGGGCTCAACCCCGCGCTGTCCAACCCCGGGCTGACCAGCCCGGCCGGGACGGCGCCGGGGCTGGGCAGCCCGACCGTGGCGCCGAGTGAGGTGCCGATCGACTCCGGGGCCGGCCTGGACCCGGGCGCCGGTGGCACGTACCCGATCCTGGGCGACCCGTCGACCTTCGGTAACGCCTCGCCGATCGGCGGCGGTGGCACCGGTCTGGGCGGCGGCTCGAGCTCGGGTGGCAGCGGCGGCCTGGTCAACGACGTGATGCAAGCCGCCAACCAGCTCGGCGCGGGTCAGGCGATCGACCTGCTCAAGGGCCTGGTGATGCCGGCGATCACGCAGGGCATGCACGGCGGCGCGGCCGCGGGTGCTTTGCCCGGTGCGGCCGGCGCCCTGCCCGGTGCGGCCGGCGCCCTGCCGGGTGCGGCGGGTGCGCTGCCGGGCGCGGCCGGTGCGCTGCCGGCCGCAGCGGGCGCCGCGGGTGCGTTGCCGGCGGCCGCCGGCGCCGCGCCGGCACTGCCCCCGGTCTAGACCCTTTCCAAACCATCCACCAGACGGCACCGCAGAGGGTTCTGCGGTGCCGTCGATTTTTGCCGCGGATTTCGGCGTCGCTCAACGTCGTGTCGTCTCATAGATAACATCAGAATCACACGTAACATCGGCTGGTGTCCCGCAGTCGCGCGCCAACGACGCTGCTCACCGCCATCGCGGCGACGGTCG
Source organism: Mycobacterium avium subsp. avium (assembly GCF_009741445.1). Classification (NCBI taxonomy): domain Bacteria; kingdom Bacillati; phylum Actinomycetota; class Actinomycetes; order Mycobacteriales; family Mycobacteriaceae; genus Mycobacterium; species Mycobacterium avium. Next base: position 272,252 of record NZ_CP046507.1, read on the forward strand.
TCCTCGTCTCGTGGGTGGGCGACGCCACCCGGGACCGCGGCGCCGCCGGCGCGCCACCGGCCCGCGGCACCCAGCTCACCGAGCAGCCGCTGATCGGGCTGGGGGCCGGCGTCACGGTTCGCGAGATCAGCCAGCAGACGCCGTTTTCCCTGGTCGCCCTGACCGGTGACCTTGCCGGCACGTCGACGAGGGTGCGCGCCCGGCGTCGCGACGGTTCCTGGGGGCCCTGGTATCAGACCGAGTACGAAACCGCCGCGCCCGACCCCGGCCACGCCGGCGGGGCAACCGAGGGGCCGCGCGGGACGGACCCGGTCTTCGTCGGCATCACCACCACCGTGCAGATCGCGGTCACCCGCCCGCTCGACGCGCCGGCGACCCAGCCGCCCCCGCGCCCGGCCGACGACCTGGGCTACAGGCCGGCCTCGCGGGAGCAACCGTTCGGGCAGAACATCTCGGCCGTGCTCATCTCGCCGCCGCAAGCGCCGTCCGAAACGCATTGGACGCCCCCGTCCGGGGTGGTGATGCCCGGGCAGGCGCCACCGATCATCAGCCGGGCCGAGTGGGGCGCCGACGAATCGCTGCGCTGCGGAAGTCCGCAGTACGACAACGGGATTCGCGCCGCAGTCGTGCACCACACCGCGGGCAGCAACGACTACTCGCCGCTGGAATCGGCCGGCATCGTCAAGGCCATCTACACCTACCACAGCAAGACGCTGGGCTGGTGCGACATCGCCTACAACGCGCTGGTCGACAAGTACGGCCAGGTGTTCGAGGGCAGCGCCGGGGGCCTCACCAAGGCGGTCGAGGCGTTCCACACCGGCGGGTTCAACCGCAACACTTGGGGCGTGGCGATGATCGGCAACTTCGACGACGTGCCGCCGACGCCGGTGCAGTTGCGCGCCGTGGGCCGGCTGCTCGGCTGGCGCCTGGGCATGGACGGCGTCGACCCCAAGGGCACCGTGCAACTGGAGTCCGCCGGCAGCCACTACACCACCTACGCGGCCGGCACCGTCGCCACGCTGCCGACCATCTTCACCCACCGCGACGTGGGCAACACCGACTGCCCGGGCAACGCGGCCTACGCGCTGATGGACGAGATACGGGATATCGCAGCGCATGTCAACGATCCGCCGGAAGAGCTGATCAAGGCGCTGCAGGGTGGGGCGATCTACGCGCACTGGCAGGAGATCGGCGGGATGAACAGCGTGCTGGGGGCGCCGACCGCGCCGGAGGACAGCGCGGCGGACGACGCCCGCTTCGTCACCTTCGTCCGGGGCGCGATGTACTGGTCGCCGCAGACCGGCGCCCAGCCGGTCACCGGCGCGATCTACGACGCCTGGGGCTCACAGAGCTACGAGCGCGGCCCGCTCGGCCTGCCCACCAGCGCGGAAATCCAAGAGCCGCTGCAGATTACCCAGAACTTCCAGCACGGCACGCTGAACTACGAGCGGCTGACCGGTAACGTGACCGAGGTGCTGGACGGGATCACCACCCCGCTGGCCACCCAATTGCCAAGCGGCCCAACGGTTCCGGCCGAACACTTCTCGCTGCCGACCCACCCGGCGGCGACGTAGCGAGGCGCTAAGGCCGCTGCCCCCCGCTAAAGCCACCAGCGTTCCAGCACCCGGCCCACGCCGTCGTCGTTGTTGGCGGCGGTGATCTCGTCGGCGGCGGCCTGCACCTCGGGATGGGCATTGCCCATCGCCACGCCGTGGCCCGCCCAGCGCAGCATCGGCAGATCGTTGGGCATGTCGCCGAACGCCACCACCTCCTCGCGGGCGATCTCCAGCGGCCGGGCGATCTCTTCGATGCCGGTGGCCTTGCTGATCCCCAGCGGCACGATCTCGACCAGGCCGTTGTCCGTCGAGTAGGTGATGTCACCCTCGAGGCCGACGTGCTTGGCCAGCTCGGCGGCTATGTCGGAGCTGCGCGCCCCGGCCCGGTGAATCAGCAGCTTGATCGCCGGGGCGCTGAGCAGGTCCTCGATCGACACCTCGGTGTTGTCCGGATTCAGCCAGGCGTGCTCGTAACCCGGCGAGCTGATGAACTGCGGCGTCGCCGTGTCGTGGGCGCGTTCCCCGATCCGCTCGACGGCCAGCCCCGCCCCCGGGATGACCCGCGTGGCCAGCTCGGCCAGCTCGGCCAGGGTGTCGACGTCCAGCGTGCGGGCGGACAGCACCCGGTCGTTCGCCGGGTCGTAGATCACCGCGCCGTTGGCGCACACCGCGATCGGCGCGAAGCCCAGCGCGTCGACCACCGGGCGGATCCACCGCGGCGGGCGGCCTGTGGCCACCACGAACCGCGCGCCGCCGGCCACCGCGGCGCGGACCGCGGCCCGGGTGCGAGGGGTGATCCGCTCGTCGTCGTCGAACAGGGTGCCGTCGACGTCGCAGGCGATGAGCCGCGGCAGCGTCATCGAAACCGCCCGCCTCGCCGGCCGGCGCTCAATGCAGTCCGCTCTGGCGCTGTCCCGGCCGGGTGACGCCGTCGGTGCCGTACTTGCGCATCCGCTCCTGCAGCTCGGAGAGCCGCAGCGCCCGGGAGTCCTCCTGGGTGGGCGCGCCGCCGCCCAGCCGCCGCGGCACCCAGAACTCGTCCTTGGGGTGCGGGTACTCCTCCTGCACCCGGTACAGCAGGGCGTTCATCGCCTCCCGCAGCGCCGCGTTGAGCTGCTCGGGGGTGCCCCGCGGCGGCAGCGGCCGCCCGGCCGCCACGGTGATCGGCACCTTGTTGCGGAACACCTTCTTCGGGTGGTCCTTCGGCCAGATCCGGTGGGCGCCCCACACGATGATCGGGACGATGGGCACCTGCGCGGCCAGCGCCATGCGCGCCGCGCCGGTCTTGAACTCGCGCAGTTCGAAGCTGCGGCTGATGGTGGCCTCGGGATGCATGCCGATCAGCTCACCCTCGCGCATGCGCTGCACGGCCACGTCGAACGCGTCGTGTCCCGACCTGCGGTCCACCGGGATCAGCCGGGCGTGCTTGATGACGTAATTGACCGCCTTCACGTCGGCCATCTCGGCCTTGATCATGAAGTAGGCGCGGCGGTGCCGCTCCCGCACCGCCATCAGCGTCGGCAGCCAGTCCAGGTAGCTGGTGTGGTTCTGGGCGAGCAGGGCGCCGCCGTGGGCGGGAATGTTCTCCAAACCCTGGTAGGTGAACTTGGTTCCCTGCATCGCGACCAGCGGCGGAACAACCCACTCCCCCAGCCGGTAGAACCCCTCGGCCATCTCTTCTCCTTCGCTACCGGCCCGGACGCCCGGCCCGGTTCGCGGCCTTCTTCGCCGCTGCTGCGGCCGCTCGGGCCGCCGCCTCGTCTGCCTCCATCCGGGCCGCCTCCGCCGGCGTCGGCGCCGTGCCGCCCAGCCGGCGCGGCACCCAGTACGCCCCGGGCTGCATCGGGTAATGCTGCTGCGCCTGGTGCAGCAGCGTGGTCATCGCGTCGCGCAGCGCGGCGTCGGTCTGCGCGATGTCCTCGCGCGCCCGCAACGGCGCGCCTACCTGCACGGTGATCGGTATCTTGGCCCGGCCCAGTGTACGTGGATGGTCCTTGGTCCAGATCCGGTGCGCGCCCCAGACGATCAGCGGGATGATCGGCACGTCGGCGTCGATGGCCATCCGGGCCGCGCCGGTCTTGAACTCCTTGAGCTCGAAGCTGCGGCTGATGGTGGCCTCCGGGTAGACGCCCACCAACTCGCCCTCGCGCAGCCGCTGCACGGCCACCGCGTAGGCGCCGGCGCCGGCGCCGCGGTCCACCGGAATGGTGCGGGTGTGCTTGATCAGGAAGTTGACCACCTTCACCTGCTGCATCTCGGCCTTGATCATGAACCGCAGGCGTCGCCCCCGGCGATGCACGGCCAGCCCGGCGGGCAGGAAGTCGACGTAGCTGGTGTGGTTGATCGCCACCACGGCGCCGCCGCGCTCGGGGATGTTCTCCTCACCGTGGTAGGTGATCTCGGTGCCGGTGGCCTTCACCGCCAGCACAGCCAGGAGCTCGAGGGCGCGGAAGGTCGGCTCCACCATCGATCACTACTCCGGCGCCCCTGCGGACTGTCCCCGGCGCGCCGCCCGCGCGGCCGCCTCCTCGGCGTCCAACCGGGCCGCTTCGGCCAGCGACGGGGCGCCGCCGCCCAGCCGGTGCGGCACCCAGAACTCCCCGGCCGGGTGGGGGCCGTACATCTCCTGCGCGCGTTCCAGCAGGTGCTGCATCCGCGAGTGCAGCAGCCCCTTGAGCTCCTCGACGCCCAGGGTCGGCTGGATGGGCTCGCCGACCAGCACGATGATCGGCACCTTGGGCCGCCACAGCTTCTTGGGGTGGTCCTTGGTCCAGATGCGCTGGGCGCCCCAGACGATGTGCGGGACGATCGGCACCCCGGCCTCGACGGCCATCCGGGCCGCACCGGACTTGAACTCCTTGATCTCGAAGCTGCGGCTGATGGTGGCCTCGGGGTAAACCCCGACCAGCTCGCCGTCTTTGAGGTTGCGCACCGCCGCCTCGTAGGAGGCGGCCCCGTCCTGGCGGTTCACCGAGATGTGGCGCAGGCTGCGCATGATGGGCCCGGTGATCTTGTGGTCGAAGACCTCCTGCTTGGCCATGAACCGCACCTTGCGGCCAAGGCCCTGCTTGTAGGCGGGCAGACCCGCGAAGGTGAAGTCCAGGTAGCCGGTGTGGTTGATGGCGATGACGGCACCGCCGCTCTTCGGCAGGTTCTCCACGCCCGTGATCGTGATCTTCAGGCCCTGGACGCGCCAGATCAGGCGGGCAAGCTGTATGACAGTCCCGTACACCGGTTCCACAGCCGTCCAGCCTAGTGCGCCGGACCGTGAGCCGCCTCAAGCGCCGGAAAGAGCCGACCGCTGACTTGCCGTCCGTGCGGGTCGATCAGCTGGGCGGCGTCGAGCCCGACGGCTTCTACCGGCGGTTGTGGCAGGCCGACGACGAGGACCGGGACGTCGCCGCGCGCTAGGCTCGGGGGCGCAGACGCCGTACACCCCTCGGCAGGCCCGACGTCCCCCGGAAGGTATTTGTGCAGGTCACCAGCGTAGGCCACGCCGGATTTCTGATCCGGACCCAGGCGGGCAGCATCCTGTGCGACCCCTGGGTCAATCCCGCCTACTTCGCGTCCTGGTTCCCGTTCCCGGACAACAGCACCCTGGACTGGGACCAGCTGGGCGATTGCGACTACCTCTACGTGTCGCACCTGCACAAGGACCACTTCGACGCGAAGAACCTGGCCGAGCACGTCAACAAGGACGCGGTGGTGCTGCTGCCGGAGTTTCCGGTGCCGGATCTGCGAAACGCGTTGCAGGAGCTCGGGTTTCACCGGTTCTTCGAGACGGCCGACTCGGTCAAGCACCGGGTCGGCGGCCTCGACGTGATGATCATCGCCCTGCGCGCCCCCGCCGACGGCCCGATCGGCGATTCGGCGCTGGTCGTATCCGACGGCAGCACAACGCTTTTCAACATGAACGACGCCCGGCCGGTGGAACTCGACGTGCTGGCGTCCGAATTCGGGCACATCGACGTGCACCTGCTGCAGTACTCCGGGGCCATCTGGTATCCGATGGTCTACGACATGCCGGCCCGCGCCAAGGAGTCGTTCGGCATCCAGAAGCGGCAGCGCCAGATGGACCGCGCCCGCCAGTACCTCGCCCAGGTGGGGGCGACGTGGGTGGTGCCCTCGGCCGGGCCGCCCTGCTTCTTGGATCCGGAGTTGCGCCACCTCAACGACGACCACGGCGACCCGGCCAACATCTTCCCCGACCAGATGGTGTTTTTGGAGCAGATGCGCGCCCACGGGCAAGGCGGCGGCCTGCTGATGATCCCCGGCTCGACCGCCGACTTCAGCGGATCCACCCTGAACTCGCTGCATCATCCGCTGCCCACCGCCGAGGTGGAGGCCATCTTCACCACCGGCAAGGCCGACTACATCGCCGCCTACGCCGAGCGGATGGCGCCGGTGATCGCCGCGGAGCGGGCCGGGTGGGCGCCGGCCACCGGGGAGCCGCTGCTGGAGCCGCTGCGCGCCCTGTTCGAACCGGTCATGTCGCAAAGCGACGAGATCTGCGACGGCATCGGCTACCCGGTGGAGCTGGTGCTCGGGCCCGAGCGGGTGATCCTGGATTTCCCGAAACGCACGGTGCGAGAACCGATTCCGGACGAGAAGGTCCGCTACGGCTTTACCATAGCACCGGAGCTGGTGCGCACCGTGCTGCGCGATCGGGAGCCGGACTGGGTCAACACCATCTTCCTGTCCACCCGGTTCAAGGCCTGGCGCGTCGGCGGCTACAACGAATACCTGTACACCTTCTTCAAATGCCTGACCGACGAACGAATCGCCTACGCCGACGGCTGGTTCGCCGAAACCCACGACAACTCGGCGTCGATCACGTTGGACGGCTGGCAGATTCAGCGCCGCTGCCCCCACCTGAAGGCCGATCTTTCGAAATTCGGTGTGGTAGAGGGCAACACGTTGACCTGCAACCTGCACGGGTGGCAGTGGCGGCTGGACGACGGGCGCTGCCTGACCGCGAAGGGGCACCAGCTGCGGAGTTCGCGGGCGTGAACGAGACCTACGACGACGGCCTGGTCCAGTTGGACCGGGCGGCGATCACGTTGCGCCGCTACCATTTTCCGTCGGGCACGTCCAAGGTGATCGCGCTGGACGCGATCCGCGGGTATAAAGCCGAGCCGCTGGGCATCTTCATGCACCGGTTCCGGGTCTGGGGCAGCTCAGATCTGCGCCGCTGGCTTCCGCTGGACATCGGCCGGCCGTTCAAGTCGACGTTGATCACGCTGGACGTGCCGGGCACCCGGCCCGCCCCGGCCTTCACGCCGGCGCGGCCCGACGAGTTCACCGCCCTGCTGGACGAATTGCTCGCCCGGCGCGGCTCCTGACTCAGCCGCTGCGGTCGGTCAGTGCCTGCCGCGCCGCGTTGTAGCCGGGGATGAAGGTGATGCCCGGACCGCCGTGGCAGCCCGCGCTGCCCAGATACAGGCCCTCGATCGGGATCGGCTGGCCGAGGAAGCCGCGCGGACCGGGCCGGTTGGGCCCGACCTGGTTCGCGTTCAGCAGGCCGTGGCAGTAGTCGCCGCCGGGGGCGCCGAACATGACGCCCATGTGCCGGGGCGTGAAGGTGGTGTGCCGGATGATGCTGTCCTCGAAATTCGGTGCCAGCCGGGTGATCTTGTCGATCACCCGTTGCCCCATCTCGATTTTCGCCTGGCCGTAGTCCACCTCGCCCTCGATCGGGAACCACAACGCGAACGCCGACGCGGCGTGCTTGCCCTCCGGCGCCAGGCCGGGATCGTTCTGTGAGGGGATCTGCAGCACGACGGTCGGGTCGGCCGGAACGACGCCGCGCCGGGCCTGCTCCCACTGCTGCTGCACCTCCTCGGGCGTGCAGAACAGGCCGATCGAGGCCTGCATGGCCGGCTCGTTGAGCACCTGGTACGGCGCGGCGAACACCGGCGCCTCCTGCAGCGCGAAATGCATCTGCAGGTAGCTGCCGCGGTGGTCGATGCGCGCATAGCGCGCCCGCAGGTCGGCGGGCAGCGCGGCCGGATCGAGCAGCTCGTTGAGCGTGACGTCCGGCGCGATGCCGGAGACGACGATCGGGGCGCTCAGCGTCTCGCCCGACTCGGTGCGCACCCCGGTCACCCGTCCCCCGGACCCGGCGTGCTCGACCAGGATCTCGGTCACCTTGGTGCGCAACCGAAGTTCGCCGCCGTGGCGCTCCAGCACGTCGCACAGGTGCGAGGTAAGCGCGCCGATGCCGCCGCGCAGCTTCTTCATCTGCATGGTGTCGCCGTCCGGCACGCCGAGGCCGAACGCCAGCGCCGCGGCGCTGCCCGGGGTGGCCGGGCCGCGATAGAGCGTGTTGACGGCCAGCACGGTCATCGAGCCGCGCAGGGCGCCGTGCTTCTCGCGGTCGGGCAGGTAGCGGTCCAGGATGTCGGTGACCGACCCGAACAGCATGTCGTCGATCGCCGAGCGCTCGAATTCGTTTGTGGCGCAGGCATACATCTCGTCGAGACTCTTGGGCGGCGTGCCGGCCTCGAACCGGCCCAGCGCGCGGGTCGGGGCCTGGGCCCACGCCATCAGGCCGGCCATCCCGTTGACGGCGTCGGCCCCGTGCACCTCGTTGAGGTGGGTGAACAGCTTGACCGGGTCGCTGTATTGGACCAGCGGATCGTCCCCGACACCGCGCACCGCCACCGACATCACGTCCAAATCGATCGTCGGGATGGTGTCCAGGCCCAGCTCGTCGACCACCGCCTGCGAGGTCGGAAACTGCACCGACCCGGCGATCTCGAACCGGTAGCCGTCGAAAAGCTCGACGGTGGAGGCCATCCCGCCGGCGTAGAGCTTGGCGTCCAGGCACAGGGTGCGCAGCCCGGCCTTCTGCAGCAGCACCGCGGCGGTCAGCCCGTTGTGGCCCGCGCCGATGACGATCGCGTCGTAGTCATTCATGTCCCGACCTCCGCAAGGAGGCTCGCACGACGCCCCAAGTTTTGTCAATTATGACGAAACTTGGGGCGCGGTGGCGGTGCTCCAGGAGTCGGTGATCCCCGCGCGCAGCGACTCCAGCGCCGCGTGACACAGCCGCGCGAGTTCGCCGAGCGATCGTTCGTCGCCGACCATCCACACCTCCATCGCGCCGAACACCGCGGCCGCGATGCAGCGCGCGGTCACCGCGGCGCGCACCCGCTGGTCGGCCGTCGGCGCGCCGGCGCCGCGGCCGCGCCGTTGTAGTTGCGCCGCAATGGCTTCGGCGAAGTCGGCCTGCACGTCGCGGATGTGGCGGACGATGCGGCCCGGGTCGAGCTCCTCGTGGCGCAGCGCGGCGATCTTGGTCACCGCATCCACGTCGTAGGGGAAGGAGAAGATGGCGGCCTGCACCGAGTCGATGATCGGCTCGTCGGCCGGGCGGGCGTCCAGCGCGGCCCGAAACCAGTGCAGCCCGGTGTAATCGGCGAACAGCAGATCGTGCTTGGAGCGGAAGTGGCGGTAGAACGTGCGCAGCGACACCCCGGCGTCGGCGGCGATCTGTTCGGCCGAGGTGTCCTCCACGCCCTGGGCCAAAAATCGCACCAGCGCGGCCTGGCGCAACGCCTCCCGGGTGCGCTCGCTGCGCGCCGTCTGCGCCGGCCTGACCATGGCAGTAAGGTACCAAGAAACCTTTTGACAATATTGACAAAACTTTACGGCCGGGGTGAGACTGCGCGCATGGTCTCGCTTCTCGTGCACGCAGTTCTCGGGTTCTCCGTCATCGCCTGGATCGTCGCCTCGAACGCGAAGGTGTTCGCCCGCCCGGCCGGCGGTCCGCTGTTCTCGCCGATGGAGGTCGTGTACTACCTCGTCGGCATCGCCTCGGTCGCGCTCGGCTGGTACTTCAACATCACCTTCGTGCAGCAGTATTCGCACGGATCGACCAACCCGCTGTGGGGCGAGCACGGCAGCTGGGCCGAATACATCCGGCTGATGTTCACCAACCCGGCCGCCAGCTCGGCCAGCCAGGACTACACGATCGCGAACGTGGTGCTGCTGCCGCTGTTCACCATCGTGGACGGCTACCGCCGCGGGTTGCGCCGGCCCTGGCTGTACTTCGTGTCCAGCCTGTTCACCAGCTTCGCGTTCGCGTTCGCCTTCTACTTCGCGACGATGGAACGCCAGCGCCGGCACGAGCAGGCCCGCGAGACGGTGCCCGCCTAGTCGATCGGTTTGACGGCCCGCCAGCGCTGCCGGCCGCCCCGGGCGTCGGCGTGGATGTCGGCGAAGCCCGCGGCCGCCAGCCGGCCCGGCAGGTCCTTCGGCGCGATCGGGTTGTAGGTGTCGGCGACGTGCAGCAGGCGAAACACCCACGACGGCACGCCGTCGCTGCCGGCGAACGTCCCACCGGGTTGCAGCACCCGCAACGCCTCGGCGAACAGCTGGTCCTGCAACTGCGGGCTGGGCACGTGGTGCAGCATGGTGAAGCACACCACCGAGGTGAAATGGTTTGCGGGCAAACCTGTTTCGGTGCCGCTGGCCTGGATGACGCGGGCCCGGTCGCCGTAGCGGCGCTGCAGCCGATCGGCCATCACCGGGTCGAGCTCGACCGCGGTCAGCGAGGCGGTGCGATCCAGCAGGGCGCTCAGCGTCGCACCGTAGCCGGGGCCGATTTCCAAAGTGCGGGAACCCAATTCGACACCGTCCAGCGCCCAGGGCAGCAGCTCGTCGGCCACCTCCTTCGCCCAGCCGGCCGAGCTGCACCGGTGCCGGTGCAAGAGATTCATCGCCATCGCGATCACGCCTTTCTGTCGGTCGATCTCGACGTTAGGCGGACGCAATGCTGCGGGCTTCCGATATCCTGCCTCGATATGTCGGAAATCGGCCAGCACGGGCTGGCGACCTCGGCGCAGACGCTGCCGCCGGGAGCGCGGATCGCACGGCACCGGCATCCGCTGCACCAGATCGTGTATCCGTCCACGGGCGCGGTGTCGGTGACCACGCCGGCGGGGACCTGGATCACCCCGGCTAACCGTGCCATCTGGATCCCGGCGGGCTGCTGGCACGAGCACAAGTTCCACGGCCACACCAACTTTCACGGCGTCGCGCTGGACCCCGCCCGCTACCGCCGCGGCCCGGCCGCCCCCGCGGTGCTGGCGGTCACTCCGCTGATGCGCGAGCTGATCATCGCGTGTTCGCGGGCGCGGGACACCGACGCCGGCGCGCACCACCGGATGCTGGCGGTGCTGCACGACCAGTTGCAGGCCACCAGCGTCGCCGAACCGCTGTGGATTCCCACCGCCGTGGACGGCCGGCTGCGCGCCGCCTGCGCGCTGATCGCCGACAACCTGCGCGAGCCGTTGACGCTGCGCCAGATCGGCGAGCGCATCGGGGTCGGCCAGCGCACCCTGAGCCGGCTGTTCCGCGACGAGCTGGCCATGACGTTCCCGCAGTGGCGCACCCAGGTCCGCCTGCAACACGCCCTGGTGCTGCTGGCCGAGCGGCGCGACGTCACCTCGGTGGCGGCCGAATGCGGTTGGGCCACACCGAGTGCGTTCATCGACACCTACCGGCGCGCGTTCGGGCACACCCCGGGCCGGCTCGCCCCCCGCCCGTCCTAACCGCGCGGGCCGACGGGCTCGAGCAGCTCGGTGCCGACGAACGGCACCAGCGCCTCGGGAACCCGCACGCTGCCGTCGGGCCGTTGGTGGTTTTCCAGGATCGCCACCAGCCAGCGGGTGGTGCCCAGCGTGCCGTTCAGCGTGGCCGCGATCTGCGGCTTGCCCTTGGCGTCCCCGCCGTCGCGGTAGCGGGTGGACAGCCGGCGCGCCTGGAAGGTGGTGCAGTTCGACGTCGACGTCAGCTCGCGGTAGGTCTGCTGGGTGGGCACCCACGCCTCGCAGTCGAACTTGCGCGCCGCCGACGAGCCGAGATCGCCCGCGGCCACGTCGATCACCCGGTAGGGCACCTCGATGCGGGCCAGCATCTCGCGCTGCCAGCCCAGCAGCCGCTGGTGTTCGGCCTCGGCGTCGGCAGGCGTGCAGTAGACGAAGCCCTCGACCTTGTCGAACTGGTGCACCCGGATGACGCCGCGGGTGTCCTTGCCGTAGCTGCCGGCCTCGCGGCGAAAGCACGACGACCAGCCCGCGTAGCGCAGCGGGCCGGCGGACAGGTCCAGGATCTCGTCGGCGTGGTAGCCGGCCAGCGGCACCTCGGAGGTGCCCACCAGATAGAGGTCGTCGGCCTCGATCCGGTAGACCTCCTCGGCGTGCGCGCCCAGGAATCCGGTGCCGGCCATCACCTCCGGGCGCACCAGCACCGGCGGGATCATCGGCACGAAGCCGTTCTCGACGGCCAGCCGCAGCGCCAGCTGCAGCAGGCCGAGCTGCAGCAGCGCGCCCTTGCCGGTCAGGAAGTAGAACCGCGAACCGGACACCTTGGCCCCGCGGGCCATGTCGATCAGGCCCAGCGACTCGCCCAGTTCCAGGTGGTCGCGGGGGTTTTCCAGCGCCGTTGGCTCCCCGACGACGTCCAGCACGGCGAAGTCGTCCTCGCCGCCGGCGGGGACGCCGTCGATGACGACGTTCGAGATGGCCAGGTGCGCGGCGGTGAACGCCGCCTCGGCCTCGGCCTGGGCGGTTTCGGCGGCCTTGACCTGCTCGGCCAGCTCCTTGGCGCGGGCCAGCAGGGCCGGGCGCTGCTCGGGCGAGGCGGCGCCGACGCTCTTGCTGGCCGACTTCTGTTCGGCGCGCAGCGTGTCGGCGGTCGAGATGGCGGCCCGGCGGGCGGCGTCGGCGGCCAGCAGGGCGTCCACCAGCGACGGGTCTTCGCCGCGGCTTTGTTGGGAGCGGCGCACGGCGTCGGGGTCTTCCCGGAGCAGCTTCAGGTCGATCACGGCCCGAAGCCTACTTTCACCCGGTCCGGCCGACCGGCGCAGCACCCCGCGGGGGCCTCAGGACTCACATCAGTAACTTTTGTAACGGCGCTGCGGCGCTGCTGTCAGAATGGAGCCGATGTCGCAAGCGCCCGAGAAGGACCTTCCGGAAGCCGGGGAAGCCCCCGCGGTCGAGACGACCGCCGCCTCGGCCTTCCTGTGGCCGCGCAGCCTGCAGGCCCGCGCGACCCGGCGCGCGCTGCTGCTGACCGCGCTCGGCGGCCTGCTGATCGCCGGGCTGGTCACCGCGATCCCGGTCGGCGGCGGCACCGGGTCCGGCCGGCTGCTGGACGCCAGTCCGGTGCGCAGCACCGGCGCCAAGAGCGACGCCGCCTTCAACCGGGCCGCCAGCGGGGAATGCCTGATGTGGCCCGACACCACCCCGGAGTCGGCGAAGATCGTCAACTGCGGCGACGACCACAAGTTCGAGGTCGCCGAATCCATCGACATGCGCACCTTCCCCGGCTCGGAGTACGGGCCCAACGCCGCGCCACCGACCCCGGCCCGCATCCAGCAGATCACCCAGGAGCAGTGCGAGGCCGCCGTCCGCAACTACCTGGGCCCCAAGTTCGACCCGAACAGCAAGTTCACCGTCAGCCTGCTGTGGCCCGGCGACCGGGCCTGGCGCCAGGGTGGGGATCGCCGCATGCTGTGCGGCCTGCAACTGCCCGGCGCGAACAACCAGCAGCAGGTGTTCAAGGGCAAGGTCGCCGACGTCGACCAGTCCAAGATCTGGCCGACCGGCACCTGCCTGGGCATCGACTCGGCGACCAACCAGCCCACCGATGTGCCGGTGGACTGCGCGGCCCCGCACGCGATGGAGGTGACCGGCACGGTCAACCTGGCCGAGAAGTTCCCCGGCGCGCTGCCCGCCGAGCCGGACCAGGACGCCTTCATCAAGGACTCTTGCACCAAGATGACCGACGCGTACCTGGCGCCGGTCAAGCTGCGCACCACCACGCTGACGCTGATCTACCCCACCGTGCCGCTGGCCAGCTGGACGGCCGGCAGCCGCGAGGTGGCCTGCAGCATCGGCGCGACGCTGGGCAACGGCGGCTGGGCCACGCTGCTGAACAGCGCCAAGGGGCAGCTGCTGATCAACGGCCAGCCCCCGGTGCCGCCGCCCGACATTCCCGAGGAGCGGCTGTCGATGCCGCCCATCCCGTTGCAGGCTCCGGCGCAGTCGCCGTCGACCCAGTCCGGCTCCGCCGCCGCCCCGGAGATGCCGCCGAACAACCAGCACCTGCCCGGCCAGCAGCCGGTGGTGACCCAGCCCCCGCAGGCCCCGCCGCCGCCGGTCGACAACGGCGCCCCGCCCCCGGCCAACCCGGCACCCGAGGCCCCGCCCGCGGCGCCCCCTCCGCCTCCCCCGCCCGCGCCAGAGGCCCCGCCGGGCGGGCCCCCGCCGGCAGGCTAGCCGCCGTGCCCGTGCGGATGGATCCGCAGCGGTTCGACGAACTGGTCTCCGACGCCCTCGACCTGATCCCGCCCGAGCTGGCCGCGGCCATGGACAACGTCGTCGTCCTGGTCGACGACCGCCACCCCGAGGAGCCCGACCTGCTCGGGCTGTACGAGGGCGTGGCGCTGACCGAACGCGACTACTCCGGCGCGCTGCCGGACGCCATCACCATCTACCGGGCGGCGCTGCTGGACGTGTGCGAATCCGAGCAGCAGGTGATCGAGGAGGTCGCGGTCACGGTGATCCACGAGATCGCCCACCACTTCGGCATCGACGACGAGCGGCTGCATCAGTTGGGTTGGGCCTGACACCCCGGGCGCGGCATCCCGGATTTGTCGGCCCGCGGTGCTATGAACTCACCTATGAGCACAGACTGCCGCGACTGCCGGGCAGGCTTGGATCACTGTCACGGCACCATCATTCGCCATGCGTTGCACCGGTCCGAATGCACCGAGCCGGACTGCTTCACGCCCGAATTGATGCCGCACGCCTTCGTCATCGACTGCGACGCAGTCGGTTGCGCCTGCACCGAAGTCATCGCGCTCGCCGTCTGATCGGCGGGCTCAGCCCATCGGGTCGGTGGTGGAGCGCACCGCGTCGGCCACCGGGGTGGCGGGGATCTCGGCGGCCTCGGGGTAGAACGGCGGCGTCAGCGTGCCCCAGCGCACACAGCTCCACCGCCCGTCGGTGATCGGAGTCAGCGCCACCGACTGGGCGTTGTCGAGGTGATGGTCCAGCGCGAAGTCGGCCTCGACGCCGGCGAGCACGGCGGCCGCCAGCCGGATCGCCGCGCCGTGGCTGACGACCACGATGTCGCCGTGGAAATCGTGGTCGTCCAGGTAGCGCAGCCGCAGCTCGGTGAGCACCGGCAGGTAGCGGTCCAGCACCTCGCTGCCGGTTTCGCCGCCGGGCAGCGGCACCTCGAGCTCGCCGCGGTGCCACCGCTCGTAGATGGCGTTGAACTCCGCGACCGCCTCGTCGTCGTTGCGGTTTTCCAGCCGCCCGACCTGCACCTCGTGGATGCCGCCCAGCTCGACGGGCGGCAGCGCAAGCTGCCCGCCGATCACCGCCGCGGTCTGCGAGGCCCGGGTGGCCACCGAGTGCGCGAGCATGGCCGGCCGGCCCGACCGGCGGGCGAACTCGCGGGCCTGGTCGCGGCCCAGCGGCGTGAGCTCGGCGCCGGGCGGCCGGGTGTCGAGGCGGCGCTCGACGTTTCCGTACGACTGGCCGTGCCGCACCAGGATCAACCGGCCGCTCACCGCCGCGACTCCCCGGGGGGTTCGGGTTTGCCGTCCCGCACCGCCGCCAGCCAGCGCACCGCTTCCTCCGTCGACGGCGGCAGCGCCCCCGCAGGGGTGCCGGTGGGCCACGAACCCAGGTAGCGCACGTCGGCACAGCGGCGGTGCAGCGCCTTGAGCGCCTCGGCGACGGGTTCGTCGTCGATGTGGCCCACGCAATCGGCGAAGAACCGGTAGATGCCCAAACCCGTTCTGGTGGGCCGGGATTCGATGCGGGTCAGGTCGATGCCGCGGATGCCGAACTCGGCGAGCGCGGCCAGCAGGGCGCCCGGCGCGTTGTCGATGCGCAGCACCACCGAGGTCCGGTCGGCGCCGGTGCGGGCCGGCGGCGGCGCGGGCGGCCCGACCAGGACGAAGCGGGTGCGGGCGTTGGGTTCGTCGACGACGCCGTCGGCCAGGGTGTCCAACCCCCAGCGGGCGGCGGCCAGCGGGGAGGTCACCGCGGCGTCGGCGCGCCCCTCGGCCACCTGCTGGGCGGCGTCGGCGTTGGAATAGGCCGGGCGCAGCTGCGCGCCGGCCAGGTTGGCGGCCACCCACTGGCGCACCTGGGCGGCGGCCACCCCGATGGCCGCCAGGGTCCGCACGTCGGCGGCGGACAGTCCCGGCTTGACCACGATGCTGAACGCCACGTCCAGCGTCGTCTCCGCGAACACCTGCAGCGGCGAGCCGATCGCGAGGCTGTCCAGGGTGGGCGTCACCGAGCCGTCGATGGAGTTCTCGATCGGCACGCACGCGTAGTCGGCGGCGCCGTCGCGCACCGCGTCCAGCGCCGCGGGCGTGCCGTCGACCGGCGTGGGCCGCACACCGTCCGCCCCCTGTCCGGGGACCAGGCCGGCGGCGGTGATCTGCCGCAGCGCCGCCTCGGTGAAGGTCCCTTCCGGACCGAGGTAAGCGATGCGGGCCACGGACCCAACCCTAGCGGCGGGCCGGCGGGAAGACTCTTGCCACGCCACACGCGGTAAGTTAACTTAGGCTTACCTAAGCAAAGGAGAATCGTGTTACCGCAGACCTGCCCCGCCCCGTCCACTGCCGAACGGATCCGCAGCGCGTGCGTCCGCGCCGGCGGCGCGCTGCTGGCGATCGAACACGACGACCCGGTTCCCACGCCCGTCCATCACCTCATCGGCGCCGGCCCGTTTGCCGGCTCCTTCGCGCTGGCGCTGCCGGTCGCGCGGGAACACCGGCTGCGGCCCGTCGCGGGGGCGCCGGCGCTGCTCGAGCTGACCGACTACGCGCCGCTGCCGCTGCGCGAGCCGGTCCGGTCGCTAGTCTGGGTGCGCGGGCGGCTGCGCGAGGTCGACCCGGCGCAGATCCTCGAAACGCTCGACGTCATCGCCGCCGAATGCCCCAACCCCGCCCTGCTGAACGTCGACACCCCGCGCCGCGCGGACGGGACGGAGCCGCGGTATGTGCTGCGGCGGCTGGAGATCGCGTCCGTGGTGGTCACCGACGCGACCGGCGCCGAGCCGGTCGACGTGGCGGATCTGCTCGCGGCCAGGCCCGACCCGTTCTGCGCGCTCGAGTCCGACCTGCTGTGGCATCTGGACACCGCCCACGGCGACGTGGTGTCCCGGCTGGTGTCCCGGCTGCCCGCGCCGTTACGGCGCGGGCAGGTGCGACCCCTGGGCCTGGACCGTTACGGGGTGCGGTTCCGGGTCGAGGGCAACGACCGCGACCACGACGTGCGACTGCCCTTCCACAAACCGGTGGACGACATGACCGGGCTGAGCCAGGCCATCCGGGTGCTGATGGGCTGCCCGTTCATCAACGGGTTGCGGGCCCGCGGCTGACCCGGACGGCGTCGTCTGCGCGCGGGGCGGCCCCAGCCACGTAGGTTGGCCGGGTGAACGGCGACTTCCCCCCGCGGGGCCGGCGGCCGGGCCGTCAGGGCCCGCCGCGTCAACCCGGGCCCGAGCCGTCTCCGGTGATCCCCCGGCCCGGCGGTCCGGCGCCCTCGCCGCACGCGCCCACCCAGCCGCTGCACCGGCCCCCGCCCGCCCCACCCGCACGGCCCGCGCCACCCGCATCAGCCATAGGCCCGGCACGCCCCCGGCGCAAGCGCCGCTGGGTCCGGGCGGTGGCCTCGGCCCTGCTGGTGGTGCTGCTGCTGGCCGGCGTCGGCCTGGGCGCCGGGGTGGCCTGGTTCGACACCAAGCTGCACCGCGAGCCGGTGCTCGCCGACTACCCGGGCCGGCCCGAGCCGGGCCGCGGCAGCAACTGGCTGATCGTCGGCTCGGACAGCCGCCAGGGTCTGAGCGCCGAGCAGCAACAGCAGCTGGCCACCGGCGGTGACATCGGCGACGGCCGCACCGACACCATCCTGCTGGTCCACCTTCCCGGGGTGGGGTCCGGCGTGGCGCCGACGATGGTGTCGATACCGCGCGACTCCTACGTGCCGATCCCCGAGCACGGCAAGGACAAGATCAACGCCGCGTTCGCCATGGGCGGGGCGACGCTGCTGGTCCGCACGGTGGAGCAGGCCACCGGGCTGCGCATCGCGCACTACGCCGAGATCGGGTTCGGCGGGTTCGCCGCCCTGGTGGATGCGCTGGGCGGGGTGAGGGTGTGCCCGCAGGCGCCGATGCACGACCCGCTGGCCGGCCTCGACCTGCCGGCCGGCTGCCAGACGCTGGACGGCCGCAACGCGCTGGGCTACGTGCGCAGCCGCGACACCCCGCGCGCCGATCTGGACCGGATGGTCAATCAACGGCAGTTCGTCGCGGCGCTGCTGCACCGTGCGGCCAGCCCCGCGGTCTGGCTCAACCCGTGGCGCTGGTACGCGGCGCCGCGCGCGGTCGCCGACTCGCTGACCGTGGACCGCGCCGACCACGCCTGGGACCTGGCCCGGCTCGGCTGGGCGCTGCACGGCTCCCCCGCCACGGTGACGGTCCCGATCGGCGAGTTCACCAGCGGCGACGCCGGCTCGGTGGTGGTGTGGGACCACGCGCGGGCGGCCCGGCTGTTCGACGCGTTGTCCTCCGACGGGCAGCTGCCGGCGGGCAGCACGGACGAACAGCAGCCGTCGAGCTAGCCGTTGCCGTCGCGGTGGCCCTGCAGCCACGCCTTGGTGCGGCCCGGGTGGTGTGTGGCCAGCCAGGCCACGCCGACGTCGCGGCAGAAGTCGATGTCCTGGTAGTCGTCGACGTTCCAGCAGTAGACCGCCCGGCCCTGCGCGATGGCGCGGTCGGCGAGCTGCGGATACTCCCTCAGCGTCGGCAGCGACGGCCCCACCGCGGTCGCCCCGACCGCCGTCGGCGCCCCGCTGATCAGATAGCGGGCGGTCTTGCCGAGCAGCACGGTGGGCAGCAGCGGCGCGGCCCGCCGGATCCGCCACACCGCCGACGCCGAAAACGACATCACCACCGCGCGGGACCGGTCGGCGGAGGCGGGCGCGGCGATGCCGAACCGGTGCAGCAGCGCCAGCAGCTTGGTCTCCACCAGCGAGCCGTACCGGACCGGGTGCTTGGTCTCGATGAACAGCTTCACCGGCCGGCGCCAATCCAGCACCAGCGACACCAGCGCGTCCAGCGTCAGCAAACTGGTGTCGCCGTGCGCGCCGTCCTCGCGCCAACTGTCGTGCCAGGCCCCGTACTCGAGCTCACGCAGCTGCGCCAGCGTCATCGTGCTGACCAACCCGGCCCCCGTCGAGGTCCGGTCCAGCCGGCGGTCGTGCACGCACACCAGGTGGCCGTCGCGGGTCAGCCGCACGTCGCATTCCACGCCGTCGGCGCCCTCCTTGAGGGCGAGGTCGTAGGCGGCCAGGGTGTGTTCGGGCCGGGCGGCCGACGCGCCGCGGTGGGCAACGACAAAGGGATGCCCGGCGAGCACCTCGTCGGCCCACGTCATACCCCTATGCTGCCGGTTCCTGGCCCTTGAACTCAACCGGGGCGCCCGGCGCCGGCGGGGGCGGGCCGTCGTCGGGAACCATCACCCAGCGGTGCGCGGGCCGCGCCACGGGTTTGCGCTGGAATCCCTCGAAAATGCGGGTTGCCGCGGCCAGGGTGGCGGCGGCGAACAGATACCCGAACACCATCAGGATGGTGTTGTTGGCGATGCCCTGGGCGTCGGTGACGAAGCTGGTCGCGATGGCCGAGACGGACACCGCGTAGCTGCACACCCAGGTGATCCACCACTGCAGAATGGGCCCCTTGAGCCGGTGGTAGTGCTCCTCCAGCAGGGCCAGCTCGATCACGAACACCGGCGCCCACAGCAGGTTGGCCAGCGGCACCACGCAGCCGGCCCCCAACGCCCGCGCCGAGCGCGGGTCGGGCAGGCCGTGGTGGGCGAACACCGCGGCGCGCCGCGCGATCATCCAGCGGATCAGCGCCACGCCGGAGGCGATCACCGCCCCCACCGCGCCCACACTGGCCAGCACGCCGAGCCAGTCGGCGCCGATCGCCACCCACGAGTACAGCAAAGTATCGCGGTTGATCACCAGCAGCAGGTAGCGCACGACGTAGACCAGGGCGGCGATGCCGAGCACCAGCACGCCGACGAAGGACGTGCTGCGGACCAGCTGCGCCGGCGGTCCCGGGTGCGCGGACGCGGCGGCGACGGCGGGCGGCGGCTCGACGCGGTCGGCCAGCCCCCAGCGCGGAATCACCGCGTAGCGGGGGGTGGGCCCGAGGGGACGACGGCCGCGCCGCGGCGGCGGCGCCGCGCCGGGACGCACCGCTATCCACCGGTAGCCGGGGGGCAGCCGCGGCGGCGTGCGCTGCCACCCCGGGGCCCGCGCGGGACCGGCCGGCGGGGCGTCGGGCAGGGGCGCCATCAGGGCACCCCGACAGCGCGGGCACCACTCGCGCTGCCGGTCGCGCACATTCCAGCGGGTGCCGCATTGAGAGCACACCTGGATCACCGGACCAGACTAGCGTCGCCGACGATCGCCGCCCGGCCGGGCAACGCCGCCGACCGCCGCACACTATCCACAGTTTCCACAGGTTTATCCACACCGCCCCAGGGGGTATGGATAGGCATCGCTACTGCCTCTGGCGGCTAACCGCGGTGTCACTGTGGATAACACCCGGTTTCTTATACACGCCGTCGCGTTGCCGCAAGCCTGCGATCGAGCGAAATGGATTGGCCGGCTAACCACCGCCGACGCCACCTCCGCTCCGGCGCCGCACCTTCGGCCCGGCGGCGCCCGCGCACCTGCCGTTATCGAGCAACTCGCAGGTCAGGGGCTTATTTCGCAACCTCGTGACAAAGCGCTATGATCGCGTTCTCGAAAGGTGTTTGTGACTCACCTCACTTGGCGAGGTGACCGGGGGTGAAAGGCGTTTGATGGCCACGCATTCGTTCGGTCCGGGATCACCGGCCCCGTCGAAGTCGTATGGCGGCTCGCCCGCGTGGAACCACAGCTACAGCGTCGCGGCACTGCGCGCCGGATTGATCGCACTGGCGCTGCTGGCGGTATTGGCCCTCATCGTCTTGTCTTGAAGTCCTGTCTTGAAACACCGCTGAGCGGGTATCCGCCTTCCGGCTCAGCGGGCTCGTTCTTGCGGTGCGCGCGGTCATGGAGCAGGGTTGATAACGCCCGGCCGCCGCGAGGTGGCCCGCGCGACTGAGCGTCAAGACGACAATCGAAGAAAGGAATGCCGTGGCTGAATACACCCTGCCCGACCTGGACTGGGACTATGCAGCGTTGGAACCGCACATCTCGGGGCAGATCAACGAGATCCACCACACCAAGCACCACGCCACCTACGTCAAAGGCGTGAACGACGCTCTTGCCAAGCTCGAAGAGGCCCGCGCCAACGAGGACCACGCTGCGATCTTCCTGAACGAAAAGAACCTCGCCTTCCACCTGGGCGGCCACGTCAACCACTCGATCTGGTGGAAGAACCTGTCGCCGGACGGCGGTGACAAGCCCACCGGTGAGCTGGCCGCCGCGATCGACGACGCGTTCGGGTCCTTCGACAAGTTCCGAGCGCAATTCAGCGCCGCCGCCAACGGCCTGCAGGGCTCCGGCTGGGCGGTGCTGGGCTATGACACCCTGGGCAGCCGGTTGCTGACCTTCCAGCTCTACGACCAGCAGGCCAACGTCCCGCTGGGCATCATCCCGCTGCTGCAGGTCGACATGTGGGAGCACGCGTTCTACCTGCAGTACAAGAACGTCAAGGCGGACTACGTCAAGGCGTTCTGGAACGTGGTCAACTGGGCGGACGTGCAGAAGCGGTACGCCGCCGCCACTTCCAAGGCCCAAGGCCTGATCTTCGGCTGACTTTCCTCTCGATCGGCGGGGGCGTCGCGCGCTACGCGGCGCCCTCGTCGTTTCGCGGCCGTGTCGTGTTGCCAGCCGCCGAAACCGCAGGCATGCTTGATTATTCGAGCTGCCAGTGTGGTCATTTCCATAGCGGAGGCGTCGCGCGGAGGTCGAAATGGAAACAGGGTCGGATCGGCCTATCGGGGTGTCCCCCTTCCATTCTCGTGGTGCCCTGAAAGGGTTCGTGATCTCCGGACGCTGGCCGGATTCCACCAAGGAGTGGGCGCAGCTGCTCATGGTCGCGGTCCGGGTCGCGTCGTTGCCCGGATTGCTCTCCACCACAACGGTGTTCGGCGCCCGCGAGGAACTGCCCGACGAACCCGAGCCCGGCACGGTCGGCCTGGTGCTGGCCGAAGGCACCGTTTTCGGTGAATCAGCAATCCCGCCAGGCCATTTCGCCGACCACCAACCCCCCGCCCTGCTGATGCTGCATCCGCCGTCGGAAACCATGCCGTCGCTGCCCGAATGCACGGGCGCGGCGTCGGGATGCGTGTTGCTGCCCGGCCTGCCCTACCTCGGGCTCGAACACCGGGCCGCCTGGGTGGAAGCCGAGGCCGACGGCACCATCACCTCGATGGTGAGCCGGGTGGGCGTCGACCCGATCAGCCACCCGGACACCGCGATCCTGGCGATGCTGCTCGCCGCCTAGCGACTGCGCCGTTCCCCCTTTTCGATGCCCGACGGCCCGTGCGGCGCCGCGCGACGGGGCTGACCGGCCCCGTGGTTACGTTCGGCAGCAAAGGGTCCCCGGGTTCGTCCCCGCTCCGCGGCTCGTTGCGGCGCAATTGCCCAGCACCGGCGCGGTAATCAGCACGACCGTCAACGGGCCGGATGCCCGCCACTTCGGGACGGGTGTCCAATTCTGCGGATAACCTGTGAGTTTCAGCGATTTAGTGGACACCCCAGCGAATCAGTTAGACGCTCGTTGAGTGGGGAGTTGGCGGGCGTCAGCTATGCGGCTCGGGAATCGCCATGGGTTTGCACCTGGTTACCGTTACCAAGCCTCGCTACCATGATCAGCAAATACACCTAGGTAACAGTTAACTTCTACAGCCCTGTGGAGGTCATATCCATGAGCACGACATTCGCTGCTCGCCTGAACCGCCTGTTCGACACGGTGTATCCGCCCGGACGGGGTCCGCACACCTCCGCGGAAGTGATCGCGGCGCTCAAGGCGGAGGGCATCACGATGTCGGCTCCCTACCTGTCCCAGCTGCGTTCGGGCAACCGCACCAACCCGTCGTCGGCCACCATGGCCGCGCTGGCCAACTTCTTCCGCATCAAGCCGGCCTACTTCACCGACGACGAGTACTACGAAAAGCTCGATGCGGAACTGTCCTGGCTGGCCATGTCGCGCGATGACAACGTGCGCCGCATCGCGATGCGCACCGCCGAGCTCTCGCCCGAGGCCCAGCGCGAGGTCATGGATCGGGTCAACGAGCTGCGTCGCGCGGAGCACTTGGACGCCTGACGCCCACCCCGGCCCGGCAGCGCCCGTCCCGGCCTGCCCTGGCGGGCTGCCGCCCGCCCATTCCCATTAGGGTTGGCTCACGGATCGCGCAACGCGAGAGCGTCAGAGAACGATTGCCAGCGAAATTACCGGGGAGCGGTGAGGGAATGGGCCTGTTCCGCAAGCGAAAGAGCCGCGCGACGCGTCGCGCCGAAGCCCGCGCGATCAAGGCCCGCGCCAAGCTGGAGGCCAAGCTGGCCGCCAAGAACGAGGCCCGCCGCGCCAAATCCGCGCTGCGCGCCCAGGACAAGGCGCTCAAGGCGCAGATCAAGGCGCAGCGCGACAGCGACCGCAACGCCCTTAAAGTCGCCGAGGCCGAACTCAAGGCCGCGCGGGAGGGCAAGATCTTGTCGCCCACCCGAATCCGGCGGATTCTCACGGTGTCCCGGCTGCTCGCCCCGATCCTCACCCCGCTCGTCTACCGCGCCGCCGTCTCGGCGCGCGCGCTGATCGACCAGCGCCGCGCCGATCGGCTGGGCGTCCCGTTGGCCAAGATCGGCCAGTTCTCCGGCCACGGCGCCCAGCTGTCGGCCCGCATCGCCGGGGCGGAGAAGTCGTTGCGGATGGTGCAGGAACGCAAACCCAAGGACGGCGAGACGAAGCAGTTCGTCGCCGCCATCTCCGAGCGGCTCACCGACCTGGCGGCCGCGGTGACCGCCGCGGAGAACATGCCCGCCGCCCGACGCCGGGCGGCACACGCCGCCATCTCCTCGCAGCTCGACGGCATCGAGGCGGACCTGATGGCCCGCCTCGGGTTGAGCTGACCCGCATGCCGCCGCGCAAGCGCCGGGCCCCGCGCCTGCTGGTCGCCGTCGCCGCCCTGTGCCTCGGATCGGTGGCCTGGTCCCCGATCGCGTCGGCGCACGTGCACGCCGGCAGCGACAACCCGGTGCGCGGCGCCATGGCCGTCGTCACCTTCCAGGTGCCCAACGAATCCAACACCGGGGCCGCCACCACCGCGCTGACCGTCGCGCTGCCCAACGTGGCCGCGGCGCACACCGAGACCATGCCGGGCTGGACGGCCCGGCTGGACCGGGACGCGGCATCCGGCACCGTCCGCTCGGTCACCTGGACCGCCGCCGCGGGCGGCGGCATCGGGCCCGACCAGTTCGCCCTGTTCCGGCTGTCGGTGAAGCTGCCCGACGCCGACACCGTCAGCTTTCCGGCCACCCAGACCTACGCCGACGGCACCGTGGTCAAGTGGGATCAGCCGCCGCTGCCCGACGGCGGCGAGCCCGAGCACCCGGCCCCGACGCTCGCCCTGGCCGCCGGGCCGGCGGCCGGCCACCAGCACCCCGGCGGGCCCGCCGCGGCCGACAACGCCGCGCGGTGGCTGGGCGGCGCCGCGCTGGTGCTGGCCGCGCTCGGCATCGCGATCGCCCTGGTCCGCCGGCGGGCATGAGGCGCTGGGCGGTTGGCGCGTGCGTCGGCGCCCTGGTCCTGATCGCCGGGCTGACCGCGCCCGCGGCGTGGGCGCACGCCGCCCGCGTGGCGACCGACCCCGCCGCCGACGCGGCGCTGACGACCGGGCCGCACCGGGTCAGCGCGACCTTCAACGAGCAGCTGCAAACCACCTTCGCCGCGATGACGGTGGTCGGGCCGGACGGCAACGTGTGGTCCACCGGAGAGCCCACCGTGCAGGGCGCGGTGGTCAGCGTGGCGGTGCGACCGCTGGGGCCGGCCGGGACGTACACGGCGAACTACCGGGTGACCTCCGCGGACGGCCACGTGGTGGCGGGATCCTGGTCGTTCCGGCTGACCGTGCCCGGCACCGGCACACCGGGGCCCGCCGCGGCCGGGCACGCCGGCGGGGGTGGCGGCGCGGTGCCGGTCTGGCCGTTCGTGGCGGCCGCGGCGGCGCTGATCGCCGGGGGCGCCTGGTGGGCGGCCCGGCGCGGGCGGTGACCGGCGGCCCGGGCGGCGGGAGGCGTCCTGGCATGATGGGTCGAAGACCCCGGTGAGCCAGGGAACGACGACAGAGGAAGGTCGAGGAGCGGCCGCATGGCAGACCCGCAGGACCCCACCAACAGCGCAGCCGACGGCGCCGGCGACCCGCCGGAGAAGAAACCGCCCGCCAAGGCGGCCAAGAAGACCGCGAAAGCGCCGGCCAAGAAGGCACCTGCGAAGAAGGCGCCCGCCAAGAAGGCACCCGCCAAGAAGGCCCCCGCGAAGAAGGCGCCGGCCAAGAACACCCCCACCGGCGGCGGGCAGCGGGCCGACACCAACGGGGACCTGACCGCCGCCGCCAAAGATGCTGCCGCACAAGCGAAGTCGACCGTCGAAGCCGCGGATAACCCGGTGGCTCCCGCGGTGGTCGGTCCGGCGGCGGGTCAGTCGCCGGTGCCGCTGATCGTCGCCGTCGCCGTCAGCCTGCTGGCTATCCTGCTCATCCGCCAGCTGCGCCGCCGCTGAGCGCCGACGTGACCGTTTCCTTTCGGCCCACCGCCGACCTGGTCGACGACATCGGGCCCGACGTGCGCAGCTGCGACCTGCAATTCCGTCAGCTCGGCGGGCGCACCGAATTCGCCGGGCCGATCAGCACGGTGCGCTGCTTCCAGGACAACGCGCTGCTCAAATCGGTGCTCTCCGAGCCGGGTGGCGGCGGAGTCCTGGTGGTCGACGGCGGCGGCTCGCTGCACACCGCGCTGGTCGGCGACGCCATCGCCGAGCTGGCCCGCGCCAACGGCTGGGCCGGGCTGATCGTCAACGGTGCGGTGCGCGACAGCGCCGCCCTGCGCGGCATGGACATCGGCGTCAAGGCGCTGGGCACCAATCCGCGCAAGAGCACCAAGACCGGCGCCGGCGAGCGCGACGTCGACATCACCCTCGGCGGTGTGACGTTCACGCCCGGCGACATCGCCTACAGCGACGACGACGGGATCGTCGTCGTCGCTGCAGGAGACTAAACCGCTACCGGCGCACGCTTTTTCGCGAACTTCAGGCCCTCGTCGTCGACCCTGCCGCGCCGGATGGTCCGCATGTCGAAGAAGTAGTTCTGCTTGAGCCGCCACGGGGCCCGCGACCCAGACTTGGGCAGCAGGTGCATCGACCGGCGGAAGTAGCCCGGAGTGAAGTCCATGAACGGCAGCGCGTCGACGTCCTCGCCCGGGTGTTGCGGCTCCACGAAGTCAAACCCCTTGGCGTCCATGTAGTTCAGCAGCCGGCAGACGAATTCGGAGACCAGGTCGGCCTTCAGCGTCCACGATGCGTTGGTGTAGCCGAACGTGATGGCGAAGTTCGGCATCCCGGAGAACATCAGCCCCTTGTAGGTCATCAGCGACGTCAGGTCGACCGGGTCGCCGTTGCGGGTCGGCGTCACCCCACCGAGCAGCTGCATGTTCAATCCCGTTGCGGTGACGATGATGTCGGCCGGCAGTTCCTCGCCGGAGTTCAGCCTGATGCCGGTCGTGGTGAACCGGTCGATGGTGTCGGTGACGACGTCGGCCTTGCCGTGCCGGATGGTGCGGAAGAAGTCGCCGTCGGGGGCCAGGCACAGCCGCTCGTCCCACACGTTGTAGCGCGGCCCGAAGTGCTTTTCCACGTCGTAGCCCTCGGGCAGGCGGCGCTTGGCCATCGTCATCAGCGTCTTGCGCATGTAGGCCGGGGCCTTGCGGGACAGCTGGTACTGGAAGGTGCTGAACGCGATGGCTTTCCAGCGGTTGGCCATGTGCGCCAGCCGGTCGGGCAGCAGCCGGTTGGCCCGCTCGGCGAACGGGTCGACCCCGGGCAGCGAGCCGATGTAGGTCGGCGAGCGCTGCAGCATCGTCACATGCCCGGCGCCGGAGTTCACCAGGGCCGGGATCAGGGTGATCGCGGTGGCACCGGAGCCGATGACCACGATGCGCTTGCCCGCATAGTCGAGGTCCTCGGGCCAGTGCTGCGGGTGGACGATGGTGCCGCCGAAATCCTCGGCCCCGGGGAAGGTGGGCGAGTAGCCCTCGTCGTAGTTGTAGTAGCCGGTGCAGGCGAACAGGAACGAGCAGGTGATCTCGCTGCGCTGGCCGTCGTGTTCCACGGTCACCGTCCAGCGGTTGTCGGCATCGGACCAGTCGGCGGCCACCACCCGGTGCCGGTAGCGGATGTGCGGCTCGATCCGGTTCTCGACCGCGGCCTCCTTGATGTAGGCCTTGATCGACGCGCCGTCGGCGATCGACTTCGCCGACCGCCACGGCTTGAAGCGGAAGCCGAGCGTGAACATGTCGGAGTCGGACCGGATGCCCGGGTACTTGAACAGGTCCCAGGTGCCGCCCAGGTCGGCGCGGCGTTCCAGGATGGCGTAGCTCTTGGTGGGGCAGCGGTTCTGCAGGTGCCAGGCGGCACTCACGCCGGAGATTCCGGCGCCCACGATGAGGACGTCAAGGTGTTCAGTCATGAAAACCACGCTATCAACACCGTGTCGAAGCGGTCAACACCCTGTCGAATTTATCGACGGCGTGTAAGGTAGCGGCCGTGACTACCGTCGGCCAGACGCGCGCCCTGCGGGGCCGTCGCGCCATCCGCCCCACCGGCGACGAGCGCGAGCAGGCCATCCTCGCCACCGCCGAGCGACTGCTGGAGACTCGGCCGTTCGCCGGCATCTCGGTCGACGACCTGGCCAAGGGCGCCGGGCTATCCCGGCCCACGTTCTACTTCTATTTCAAGTCCAAAGAGGCGGTGGTGCTCTCGCTGCTCGAGCCGGTGATCGCCCGGGCCGACGCCGAGTTCGACGGTGCCGTGCAGCGGCTGCCGACGGACCCCCGGCGGGTGTGGCGCAACGGCATCAAGGCGTTCTTCACCGCGTTCAGCTCGCATCGCGCGCTGGCCCGCGCGGCCACCGAGGCGCTGGCCACCAGCTCCGAGCTGCGCTCGGTGTGGTCGGGATTCATGCAGAAGTGGATCGACCAGACCGCGGCCATGATCACCGCCGAACGCGAGCGCGGCGCGGCGCCGGACACCATTCCCGCCGCCGACCTGGCCACGTCGTTGAACCAGATGAACGAGCGCACCATGATGGCCGCCCTGTCCGCCGAGACCCCGGCCGTCGCCGAGGACCGGGTGGTCGACACCCTCACCCACATCTGGGTCAGCAGCATCTACGGCGAATCCGGCTAGCGCCGCCTGTCGGCACCGCATGCGAACATATGTTCGTGCGGTGTGATGCGTCCATCCTGCACGCCGACCTGGACTCCTTCTACGCGTCGGTGGAACAGCGCGACGACCCGACGCTGCGCGGCCGGCCGGTGATCGTCGGCGGCGGCGTGGTGCTGGCGGCCAGCTACGAGGCCAAGGCTTACGGCGTGCGGACCGCGATGGGCGGGGCGCAGGCCCGCCGGCTCTGCCCGCACGCCGTGGTGGTGCCGCCGCGGATGCACGCCTACACCCGCGCCAGCGACGCCGTTTTCCGGGTGTTCCGCGAGTGCACCCCGCTGGTGGAGCCGCTGTCGGTCGACGAGGCGTTCCTCGATGTGGGCGGGCTGCGCCGGGTGTCCGGCACGCCGGTGGCCATCGCGCAGCGGCTGCGCGCCGACGTGCGCGACCGGGTCGGGCTGCCGATCACCGTCGGGATCGCCCGGACCAAGTTCCTGGCCAAGGTGGCCAGCCAGCAGGCCAAGCCGGACGGCCTGTTGCTGGTGCCGCCCGATCAGGAGCTGGCCTTCCTGCGCCCGCTGCCGGTGCGCCGGCTGTGGGGCGTGGGGGCGGTGACGGCCGAGAAGCTGCGCGCGCACGGCATCGCCACCGTGGCCGACGTGGCCGAGCTCAGCGAGTCGACGCTGGGCTCGATGGTGGGCGCCGCGATGGGCCGGCAGCTCTACGCGCTGTCCCGCAACATCGACCGCAGGCGGGTGAGCACCGGTGTGCGGCGCCGGTCGGTCGGCGCCCAGCGGGCGCTGGGCCGGGCCGGAAACACCATGTCCGACAGCGAGATCGACGCCGTGGTGGTCAACCTGATCGACCGCATCACCGGGCGGATGCGCGCCGCCGGGCGCACCGGTCGCACCGTGGTGCTGCGGCTGCGCTTCGACGACTTCACCCGGACGACCCGCTCGCACACCCTGCCGTGGGCCACGTCGTCCACCGCGCCGATCCTGGCCGCCGCCCGGCGGCTGGTGGCGGGCGCGGCGCCGATGATCGCGCGGCGCGGGCTGACGCTGGTCGGCTTCGCCGTGTCGGGCATCGACCGCGACGGCGCCCAGCAGTTGATGCTGCCGTTCGAGGGTCGGCCGCCAGATGCCATCGACGCCGCGATCGACCGGGTGCGGCGCCGCTACGGCAAGGCGGCGCTGACGCCGGCGGTGTTGCTGGGCCGCGACCCGGGACTCGAGATGCCGCACCTGCCGGACTGATCGGACCTAGCCGGCCGTCCACTCCAGCAGCCGTTCGGCCGGCCAGGTGTTGACGATCCGGTCGACGGGCACCCCGGCGTCCAGGGCGCGCTGGGCGCCGTAGCCGAGGAATTCCAGCTGGCCCGGCGCGTGCGCATCGGTGTCGATGCTGAACACGCAGCCCATCTCCAGCGCCAGGTTCAGCAGCCGGGTCGGCGGGTCGCGGCGTTCCGGCCGGGAGTTGATCTCCACCGCGGTGCCGTGCTCGCGGCAGGCGGTGAACACCGCCTCGGCGTCGAACTTGGACTCCGGCCGGATGCCGCGGTTGCCGGACACCAACCGGCCGGTGCAGTGGCCGAGCACGTCGGCGTGCGGATTTTGCACGGCGCGCAGCATCCGGCGGGTCATCGCGGCGGAATCCATCGACAGCTTGGAGTGCACGCTGGCCACCACGACGTCGAGCCGCTCCAGCAGTTCGGGTTCCTGGTCCAGCCCGCCGTCCTCGAGGATGTCCACCTCGATCCCGGTCAGGATGCGCATCGGCGCGACGGTGTCCTGCAGCCGGTCGATCACGTCGAGCTGCTTGCGCAGCCGCTCCGGCGACAGGCCGTTGGCGATGGTCAGCCGTGGCGAATGGTCGGTCAGCGCGCAGTATTCGTGACCGAGCGCCGCCGCGGCGGCCATCATCTCCTCGATCGGCGCCGAACCGTCCGACCAGTTCGAGTGCACATGCAGATCGCCGCGCAGCGCCGAACGGATATCGCCGCCATCGAGATCCTCTGCGGCAGAACGCAATTCGACCAGCATGTCGGGTTCGCGACCGGACCAGGCCTGCGCGATCACCTTGGCGGTCTTGGGTCCGATGCCCGGCAGCGACTGCCAGCTGTTGGCCTGCCCGTGGCGCTCCCGCGTCGCCTCGTCGAGGCCCTCGATGATGTCGGCCGCGTTGCGGTAGGCCATCACCCGCCTGGGGTCGTGGCGGCTGCGGTCCTTGTAGTACGCGATCTGCCGCAGCGCAACTACCGGGTCCATGACTCCAGTGTGCCCGCGCGGTGACCGCCAGCGCGGAGAGGCCGGGCGCCGCAGATCACCGCCGAACCCCCGCGCGGATCACCACAGCTGTCCGGCGACGAACCCGGCGAACAGCACGCCGAATCCGCCGATCTCCCCGACGATCAGCGCGGCCATCGACCACCGCAGTCCGGCGGTGGGGCGCTCGAACTGGTTGACGGTGTCGCGCCGCGCGCCGTGGCCGATGTAGGCCAGGATGGCCGCCAGGAAGAAGAAGACCAGCACCCCGGCCGCGGCCAGGTTCACCCACACCGGCCAGGCGCTCAGTTGCACGAACACCGCGATCAGCAGCGTGGCGAACGAGTACAGCAGGGCCGCCCGGTGCGCGATGTCGACGTAGGGATGCGCAAGGTGGTTCTCCGAGGTCATCATCTCGCGGTACTTCCACACGCCCAGGATCAGCGCGAGCAAAAAGATCTGCCCCGCGGCCAGCAGGGTGATCTTGGTGTCGAGTCCCAGGGAGCCACAACCGAACGTCATCAGAACGTCGAGTTTAGTTGTCCTTCATAAAGACCGACTAACGTCGGCGTCATGCGATTCGCCTTCAAGACCTCCCCGCAGAACACCACCTGGGCCCAGATGCTGGCCGTCTGGCAAGCGGCCGACGACATCGACGTCTACGAATCCGGCTGGACGTTCGATCACTTCTACCCGATCTTCTCCGACAGCAGCGGCCCCTGCCTGGAGGGCTGGACGACGCTGACCGCGCTGGCGCAGGCCACCAAGCGGCTGCGGCTGGGCACCCTGGTCACCGGGATCCACTACCGCCACCCCGCGGTGCTGGCCAACATGGCCGCCGCGGTCGACATCATCTCCGGCGGCCGGCTCGAGCTCGGTATCGGCGCCGGCTGGAACGAGGAGGAGTCCGGCGCCTACGGCATCGAACTGGGCAGCATCCGGGAACGCTTCGACCGCTTCGAGGAGGCGTGCGCGGTGCTGACCAGCCTGCTCAGCCAGGAGACCACCGACTTCGACGGCAAGTTCTACCAGCTCAAGGGGGCCCGCAACGAGCCGAAGGGACCGCAGCGGCCGCACCCGCCGATCTGCATCGGCGGCAGCGGGGAGAAGCGCACCCTGCGGATCACCGCCCGCTACGCCCAGCACTGGAACTTCGTCGGCGGCCCGCCGGACGTCTTCGCCCACAAGCGAGACGTGCTGGCCTCGCATTGCGCGGACATCGGGCGCGATCCCAAGGAGATCCTGCTCTCGGCGCACCTGCGGCTGGAGCCGGACCTGGACTACGGCAAGGTCATCGACGGCGCGGCCGCGCTGGCCGCCGAGGGATTGGATCTCGGCATCGTCTACCTGCCGCCGCCGCACGACCCCGCGGTGCTGGAGCCGCTCGCCGAGGCGATCCGCGACTCGGGTTTATTGCGTTCCTGAGGCACCCGCCCGCCGGGCCCGCCGCGAGCAAACACACCGGGGGTCTGACGCCACGTCGGCCCGGCGATCACACACCGAACAGCAGAAGGTCCTGCGCGGTGACCAGACGCTCGTGCTTGGCGGGGAACTCACGGCTCTTCACCGGATGACGCAGCCATGACCAGGCGATTCGCCCCATCCGCGACCGAGGTACTGGATTGATATGCACAACGAACACTCCTGCGGTCGGTCCTTCAACCGGGAAACCGGTGTGACCCCCCTGTGAGCGGGCTCACAACGGGTTATTAGACACCAACGTCCTGGCAAACTGTGGAAGACGCGCCGAGCGAAACCGGTCGTGTTTCTGGTGTGACTGGTGTTACTACTGCAGCGGTACCGCGGTGGGTTTGACCGGCGCCGGCAGCGCGGTGGCGCCCATCAGGAACCGATCCGCCGCCGCCGCGGCCGCCCGGCCCTCAGCTATCGCCCAGACGATCAACGACTGGCCGCGACCCATGTCCCCGGCCACGAACACGCCCGGAATCGAGGTGTCGAAATCGGCGCCGCGC
This sequence comes from Mycobacterium avium subsp. avium, assembly GCF_009741445.1. Classification (NCBI taxonomy): domain Bacteria; kingdom Bacillati; phylum Actinomycetota; class Actinomycetes; order Mycobacteriales; family Mycobacteriaceae; genus Mycobacterium; species Mycobacterium avium. The sequence goes on from NZ_CP046507.1 coordinate 304,514, forward strand.
GCGACGTTGCCACGCTCGGTGAACTTCACCCCGAGGTCGGTGAGCAGGCCCTCCTTCTCGGGGCCGACGAATCCCATCGCCAGCAGCACCAGGTCGGCCTCGAGTTCGAACTCCGAGCCCTCGACCTTGACGAACTTGCCGTCCTCCATGGTCACCTCGTGCGCCTTGAGCGCCGTGACGCGACCGTTCTCGCCGACGAACTCCTCGGTGTTGACCGAGAACACCCGCTCGCCGCCCTCCTCGTGCGCCGAGGACACCCGGTACATCAGCGGGTAGGTCGGCCACGGGGTGGACGGGGCGCGGGTGTCCGGCGGACGCGGCATGATCTCGAACTGGTGCACCTCGGTGGCGCCCTGCCGGTGCACGGTGCCCAGGCAGTCGGCGCCGGTGTCGCCGCCGCCGATGATGATGACCTTCTTGCCCTTGGCGGTGATCGGCGGCTGCCCGTCGGCGTCCATGTCGGCCTCGTCCAGGTCGCCCGAGGCTTGCCGGTTGCCCCACGGCAAGAACTCCATCGCCTGGTGGATGCCGTCCAGCTCCCGGCCGGGAATGGGCAGATCCCGCCAGGCGGTGGCGCCGCCGGCCAGCACGACGGCGTCGAAATCGGCGCGCAGCTGGTCCGCGGTGATGTCGACGCCGACGTTGACGCCGGCGCGGAATTCGGTTCCCTCGGCGCGCATCTGGTCCAGCCGGCGGTCCAGGACCCGCTTTTCCATCTTGAATTCCGGGATGCCGTAGCGCAGCAGCCCGCCGATCTTGTCGGACCGCTCGAAGACGGTGACGCTGTGCCCGGCCCGGGTCAGCTGCTGGGCGGCGGCCAGACCCGCCGGGCCGGAGCCGACCACGGCGACCTTCTTGCCGGTCAGCTTGTCCGGCGGCAGCGGCTGCACCCAGCCCTCGTCGAAGGCGTTGTCGATGATCTCCAGCTCGATCTGCTTGATCGTCACCGGGTCCTGGTTGATGCCGAGCACGCAGGCCGGCTCGCACGGAGCCGGGCACAGCCGCCCGGTGAAGTCCGGGAAGTTGTTGGTGGCGTGCAGCCGCTCGATGGCGTCGCGCCACCGCCCGGTGCGCACCAGGTCATTCCACTCCGGGATCAGGTTCCCCAGCGGACAACCGTTGTGGCAGAACGGAATACCGCAGTCCATGCATCGAGTGGCCTGCTCGCGCAGGGTCCCGTGGTCGAATTCCTCGTAGACCTCGCGCCAGTCGCGCAACCGCAGCGGGACAGGCCGGCGCTTCGGCAGTTCCCGACGCGTGTATTTCAGGAAGCCGCTCGGATCAGCCATGCGCGGCCGCCATGATCGCCTTGTCGACATCGCCGCCGTCACGTTCGGCTTCGGCGATGGCCTGCAGCACCCGCTTGTAGTCGCGCGGCATCACCTTGACGAAGTGCCGCTGCTGTTGCGCCCAGTCGCCCAGAATCCGCTGGCCCACAGCGGAATCCGTGGCGTCGACGTGTGCCTGAATCATGCCGTGCAGCCACTCGATGTCATCGTCGTCCAAGCTCTCGAGTTCGACCATCTCCGCGTTGAGATGTTGCGGGAATTCGCCGGGCGGGTCGTAGATGTAGGCCACACCGCCGGACATCCCGGCCGCGAAGTTGCGGCCGGTGCGGCCGAGCACGACGACCTTGCCGCCCGTCATGTATTCGCAGCCGTGGTCGCCGACGCCCTCGACGACGGCGTGCGCCCCGGAGTTGCGGACCGCGAACCGCTCGCCGACGACACCGCGCAGGTACGCCTCCCCGCTGGTGGCGCCGAACAGGATCACGTTGCCGCCGATGATGTTGTCCTCGGCGACGTAGTCGGCCGGCGCGTTGTCCGACGGCCGGACCACGATCCGGCCACCGGACAGGCCCTTGCCCACGTAGTCGTTGGCGTCGCCGTAGACCCGCAGGGTGATGCCGCGCGGCACGAACGCGCCGAAGCTGTTGCCCGCCGACCCGTCGAAGGTGATGTCGATGGTGCCGTCCGGCAACCCTTGGCCGCCATAGGCTTTGGTCACCTCGTGGCCGAGCATGGTGCCCACCGTGCGGTTGACGTTGCTGATCGTGGTGGAGAACCGCACCGGCTTGCCGGAGTCCAGCGCCTCGCGGCTCATCACGATCAACTGCTGGTCGAGCGCCTTGTCCAGGCCGTGGTCCTGGCGTGAGCTGCAGTACAGGTCCTGGTTCATGAACGCCGATTCCGGCTCGTGCAGCACCGGGCCCAGGTCCAGCCGGTGCGCCTTCCAATGCGCCCGCGCCAGCGTGGTGTCCAGCGACTTCACCTGGCCGACGGCCTCGTTGAGGGTGCGGAATCCCAACTGCGCCATGTATTCCCGGACTTCTTCGGCGATGAACATGAAGAAGTTCTCCACGAACTCGGGCTTGCCGGTGAACCGTTCCCGCAGCACCGGGTTCTGGGTGGCCACGCCGACGGGACAGGTGTCCAGGTGGCAGACCCGCATCATGATGCAGCCGGACACCACCAGCGGCGCGGTGGCGAAGCCGAATTCCTCGGCGCCCAGCAGCGCCGCGATCATTACGTCGCGTCCGGTCTTGAGCTGGCCGTCGACCTGGACGACGATCCGGTCGCGTAATCCGTTCAGCAGCAACGTCTGCTGCGTCTCGGCCAGCCCCAGCTCCCAGGGCGCGCCGGCATGCTTCATCGAGGTGAGCGGGGTGGCGCCGGTGCCGCCGTCGTGACCGGAGATCAGCACCACGTCGGCGTGCGCCTTGGACACGCCCGCGGCCACTGTGCCGACGCCGTTCTCCGAGACCAGCTTGACGTGCACCCGGGCGGCCGGGTTGGCGTTCTTCAGGTCGTGGATCAGCTGGGCCAGGTCCTCGATGGAGTAGATGTCGTGGTGCGGCGGCGGCGAGATCAGGCCGACACCGGGGGTGGAGTGCCGCACCTCGGCCACCCACGGGTACACCTTGTGCCCCGGAAGTTGGCCGCCCTCACCGGGTTTCGCGCCCTGGGCCATTTTGATCTGAATGTCGGTGCAGTTCGTCAGGTAGTGCGAGGTGACACCGAACCGGCCCGAGGCGACCTGCTTGATGGCGCTGCGCCGCCAGCTGCCGTCGGGGTCGCGGTCGAAGCGCTTGACGTCCTCGCCGCCCTCGCCGCTGTTGGATCGTCCGCCCAGCCGGTTCATGGCGATGGCCAGCGTCTCGTGCGCCTCGGCGGAGATCGAGCCGTAGCTCATCGCCCCGGTCGAGAAGCGCTTGACGATCTCGCTCGCCGGCTCGACCTCTTCCAGCGGAACCGGCGGCCGCACCCCGGCGCGGAACTTGAGCAGGCCGCGCAGCGACGCCATCCGCTCGCTCTGGTCGTCGACCAGCCGGGTGTAGTCCTTGAAGATCTTGTACTGGCCGGTGCGGGTGGCGTGCTGCAGCTTGAACACCGTCTCCGGGTTGAACAGGTGGTACTCGCCCTCGCGGCGCCACTGGTATTCCCCGCCCACCTCGAGCTCGCGGTGCGCGCGTTCGTTGGGGCGGTCCAGGTAGGCCAGCGCGTGCCGGGCGGCGACGTCGGCGGCGATGTCGTCCAGGGTGATGCCGCCGATGGGGCAGCTCAGCCCGGTGAAGTACTCGTCGAGCACGTCCTCGGAAATGCCGACCGCCTGGAACAACTGCGCGCCGGTGTAGGAGGCCAGCGTCGAAATGCCCATCTTGGACATCACTTTCAGCACACCCTTGCCGGCGGCCTTGACGTAGTTGTTCAGCGCGGTGTTGCGGTCGATGCCCTCGATGACGCCGCGGTCGAGCATGTCCTCGATCGACTCGAACACCATGTAGGGGTTGATCGCCGCGGCGCCGAAGCCGACCAGGGCGGCCATGTGGTGCACCTCGCGGGCGTCACCGCTTTCCACCACCAGGCCGACGTGCGTGCGGGTGCGGTCGCGCACCAGGTGGTGGTGCACCCCGGCCACCGCCAGCAGCGACGGGATGGGCGCCATCTTCTCGTCGGATTCGCGGTCGGACAGGATGATCACCCGCGCGCCGTCGGCGATCGCCGCCGAGGCCTGCGCGCGCACGTCCTCCAGGGCCGCGGCCAGCCCGGCGCCGCCCTCGGCCACCGGGTACAGGCAGCGAATCACCTTGGAACGCATGCCATGTGGGCGCCCGTTGACCTCGTCGTCGGGGTTCAGGTTGACCAGCTTCGCCAGCTCACGGTTACGCAGGATCGGCTGGGACAACACGATCTGGTGACACGACAGCTCGGTCGGGGTGAGCAGGTCGCGCTCGCCGCCGGTGGTGCCCTGCAGGCTGGTCACCACCTCCTCGCGGATGGCGTCCAGCGGCGGGTTGGTCACCTGCGCGAAGAGTTGCTGGAAGTAGTCGTAGAGCATCCGCGGCCGCTGCGAGAGCACCGCGACCGGGGTGTCGGTGCCCATCGACCCGATCGGCTCGGCGCCGGTACGCACCATCGGCGCCACCAACAGGTTCAGTTCCTCGTAGGTGTAGCCAAAGGTCTGCTGCCGCTTGACCAGTCGGTCGTGCGGCATCCGCTTGTAGTCGCCCTGCGGCAGGTCGTCGAGCGGGACCAGGTTGCGGTCCAGCCACTCCTGGTAGGGGTGCTCGGCGGCCAGCTCCGCCTTGATCTCCTCGTCGGAGACGATCCGGCCCTGGGCGGTGTCCACCAGGAACATCCGGCCGGGCTGCAACCGCATCCGGCGCACCACCGTGGCCGGGTCCAGATCCAGCACACCGGCCTCCGACGCCATCACCACCAAGCCGTCCTCGGTGACCCAGATCCGCGAGGGGCGCAAGCCGTTTCGGTCGAGCACCGCGCCGATGACGGTTCCGTCGGTGAAGGTCATCGACGCCGGGCCGTCCCAGGGCTCCATCAACGAGGCGTGGTACTGGTAGAACGCCCGCCGGGCGGGGTCCATCGACTCGTGCCGTTCCCAGGCCTCGGGGATCATCATCAACACCGCGTGGGCCAGGCTGCGCCCACCGAGGTGGAGCAGCTCGAGCACCTCGTCGAAACGCGCGGTGTCCGAGGCGCCCGGGGTGCAGATCGGGAACAGCTTCTCGACGTCGGCCTCGGTGCCGAACACGTCGGTCTTGATCAGCGCCTCGCGCGCCCGCATCCAGTTCTCGTTGCCGGTGACGGTGTTGATCTCACCGTTGTGCGCGATGCGCCGGAACGGGTGCGCCAGCGGCCACGACGGAAAAGTGTTGGTGGAGAAGCGGGAGTGCACGATGCCCAGCGCGCTGGTCAACCGGTCGTCTTGCAGGTCGAGGTAGAACGCCTTGAGCTGCGGGGTGGTCAGCATGCCCTTGTACACGAAGGTCTGACCGGAAAGGCTTGGGAAGTAAACGGTTTCACGTCCGGGACCGTCCTGACCCGGGCCCTTGGTGCCGAGCTCGTGCTCGGCGCGCTTGCGCACCAGGTAGGCGCGGCGCTCCAGCGTCATCCCCGAGGCGCCGGCCATGAACACCTGCCGGAAGGTGGGCATGGCGTCGCGCGACAGCGCGCCCAGCGACGAGTCGTCGGTGGGGACGTTGCGCCAGCCCAACACCGTCAGGCCCTCGGCCTCGGCGATCTTTTCCACTGCGGCACAAGCGGTCGCGGCGTCCTTGGACGACTGCGGCAAAAACGCGATGCCGGTGGCGTAGCTGCCCTCGGGCGGCAGCTCGAAGTCCACCACCTCGCGCAGGAAGGCGTCGGGAACCTGGATCAGGATGCCGGCGCCGTCACCGCTGCGCGGCTCGGCGCCCTGGGCACCCCGGTGTTCGAGGTTGAGCAACGCGGTGATCGCCTTGTCGACGATGTCGCGGCTGCGTCGGCCGTGCATGTCGACGACCATGGCTACCCCGCACGCGTCGTGCTCGAACGCGGGGTTGTACAACCCGGCGCGCTTGGGCGTCATATGCACCTGACCCTTCACCTGAACGTTCTGCGCGGCCGTTGGCAGCGGCCCCGACGAGGTCACACCGGAGGTTGCGGTAGAACCCCGTCGGCCTTGTCTCGATGGGCTGTGCGCCAGGCGGAGATGATCCTGTTGGGGACGTCCGTGCAGCTTTGAACGGTGGCCTGGAACCGGTCTCGACAAGTCGTAAAACGATATGACAATACCCGCCTGACATGCCAACTTCGACAAGTCTAACCGCCGGTGGGCGACGCCGAAAAATTTCGCTGCCGCCACCCGCCGCCGCGGCGGCCGGGCCGCCAACCGGGGCCGGGAATTCTCGGCGCAACAGCGCCGATCCCGGGTGAGGCGCGGCGGGCGGCCCTCGCCGACGCGAGTTTGCTGGTGAGCGGCGTGTGGGCGCCGGCGGCGGCTTTGGCACGCGGGTATCTGCCCGGGCGGTGTCCCGGCGGGGTTTGCAGGTGCCGACCAGGTAGGGCGCGCGGGCCAGTGAGGCGATACTGGACGGGTATCGGTCACATCCGGCGTCGCACGGTGGACCGTGGCGCTCATCACGTGACGAGCCCGCCGCGGCCGGGCCACCGCCGCGACGATCGACGGCCTGGCATCCGAGGAGCCCATGAACGAGCGCGACGAATTCCTGCGGGACCGTCTGCAGCCCGAGCGGCCGAGCGCCCGGCCCGCGCCCGCGCCGCCGCCGCCCCCGGTCGCCTCGCGCCCCGCGCCGCCGCGGCCCCCGACGCCGGCCCCAACGCCCCCGACCCGGCCGCCGGCACCGCCCACGTTTCGCCCGCACCCGCCCGCCGCGGCCCCGGCTCCCGCGGCGCCCCCCACCCCGCGGCCGCAGCCTTCCGGCGCGCCGCAACTGCCCGACCGCGGTTGGCGACGCGCCCTGCGGCTCGCCACGTTCGGCCTGATCGACCTGGGCCCATCCCCCGCCCAACGCCGCGAGGCGCAATTCGAGCAGGCCATCCAGGCCCGCCTGTACGGCAACTACAAGGTCGGCGTGCTCGGCAAGGGCGGGGTGGGAAAGACGTCGGTGGCCGCCAGCGTCGGCTCGCTGTTCGCCGAGCTGCGCCGGCAGGACCACGTCGTGGCGATCGACGCCGACACCGCGTTCGGGCGGCTGGGCAGCCGCATCGATCCGGCGTCGACGGGCTCGTTCTGGGAGCTCACCGCCGACCAGAACCTGCGGTCGTTCGACGACGTGGTGGCCCGGCTGGGCCGCAACGCCGCGGGCCTGCACGTGCTCGGCGGCGAGCCGGCGTCGGGTCCGCGCCGGGTGCTCGATCCGGCGATCTACCGGGAGGCCACGCGGCGGCTGGACCGGCACTTCACCATCTCGGTGATCGACTGCGGCTCGACCATGGACGCGCCGCTCACCCAGGAGGTGCTGCGCGACCTCGACGCGCTGATCGTGGTGTCCTCCCCGTGGGCCGACGGCGCGTCGGCCGCCGCGAGAACCCTGGAGTGGCTGGCCGATCACGGCCTGACGACGCTGCTGGCCCACAGCCTCGTGGTGCTCAACGATTCGGACGGCCACGCCGACAAGCGCACCCGGGCGCTGCTCGCCCGCGAGTTCATCGACCACGGCCGCCCGGTGATCGAGGTGCCGTTCGATCCCCATCTGCGCCCCGGCGGCGTGATCGACGTGAACGGTGAGATGGCCCCGGCCACCCGGCGCAAGTTCCTCGAGGTGACGGCGACGATCGCCGGCTACTTCGCCCGCCGCCCCGACCGTTCCGCCGACCGGCACCCGCCGCAACACTAGCCGGCGCTGCGGGCCGCCGGGTCGGCGATCGCCTCGATCTTGACCACCCGCGCGTCGCGGATGCTGAGCACGATGACGGCGAACAACCGGCGTCGGCTGAACGCCAGCAGCACCGGCGCCCCGGCCGGCCCGCCGACCAGGGTGACGTCCGGCCACAGGTAGCGAAGCAGGTTGGTGGCCACCGCATCCGGGCCGTGGTTGACCTGCGGCGGCGGGGCCGGGTCGGCGAGGACTGTGCCCACACCCCAGACCGTCGGATCCAGCACGGCGGCCAACCCGGCCAGGTCCCCATTGGCGCATGCGGTGATGAACTTCTCGGTGACCCGCTGATGCTCGGCCGCGCCCACGGCGTTCAGCTTCGGTTGCGCGGCAACGAATTTCGCCCGGGCGCGCCGGGCCAGCTGGCGGCAGGTGCCAACCGGGCGGCCCACGGTGTGCGCGATGGCCTCGAAGGGCACCCCGAACACGTCGTGCAGCACGAAGCTGACCCGCTCCCCCGGGCTGAGCCTGCGCAGCACCTCCAGCAGCGCGGTGCGGACCTCGTCGTCGAGGGTGATCCGGTCGGCCGGGTCGAACCGCGGCGGGGCCGGCTGCTCGCCGACATCGCCCGGACGTTCGTGCCGCGCGCGGGCCGAGCGCAGCTGGTCCAGGCAGAGCCGGCTGGCCACCACGGTCAGCCAGCCCCGCACGTCGTCGATGTCGCCCGCGGCGGACAGCCGCAGGAATGCCTCCTGCGCAACGTCTTCCGCGTCGCCGATGTCGCCCAGCATCTGGTAGGCGAGGTTGACCAGGTAGGGACGGTGACGACGCCAGGCCTTGGCGACCTGGTCGTCGGCTGATTGCGACCGGTTCATGATTCTTCGACGATCTGCTGCCGCAAAAAGTTACCCGTTCTCCCGGTGTAACTTTCCCACCTTTGGCCCCGTCCTTGCAGCAGTGGACGAAACACCTGGAAGGAACACGCACATGACAATTGTCGTCACCGGGGCCACCGGCAACGTGGGGCGCCCGCTGGTCACCGCGCTGCTCGCCGCCGGCGCACCGGTTCGGGCGGTCACCCGCCGATCCGGACCGGCCGGATTCCCGGCACAGGTCGAGCTCTTCGATACCGCCGCCGACGCGCTACCGGGCGCCTCCGCGGTCTTCCTGAACGCCCGGGCGCTGGGCGGGCAGCTCGAGGACGTCGTGGCCCGGTGCGCGCGGCGGGGTCACGAAACTGGTTGCGCTGTCGGCGATCAACGCCGACGACGACTTCTCCCGCCAGCCGTCCCGATTTCGCGGCGACCGCAACAGGGAGGTAGAACAGCTCGCCGTCGGCTCCGGTCTGGCGTGGGTGAGCCTGCGGCCCACCGTGTTCGCGACGAACTTCGCCGGCATGTGGTCGGCGCAGCTGCGCGAAGGCGACGTGGTCGCCGGGCCGTATGCGGCGGCGTCCTCGGCGCCGATCGTCGAGACCGACATCGCCGACGTCGCAGCGCACGCCCTGCTCACCGATGACCTTGTCGGACAACGGATCCCGCTGACCGGGCCGCAGGCGTTGAGCAACGCCCAGCTGGTCGAGGTGATCGGGACCGTGCTGGGCCGGTCGCTGCGGTACCGGGAGATCCCCGCCGCAGCCGTGCGGCGGCGGTTCGTCGGGTTGGGCCTGGGCGCCGGTTTCGCCGACGCCTACCTCGCCATGCTCGCCGAAACCCTGGACAAACCCGCCCTGGTCACCCACGACGTCGAGAAAATCCTTGGGCGCCCGGCAGTTCCGTTCGCCCACTGGGTCGCCACGCACCGCGACCTGTTCGACCGCCGCAATGAACGCAAGGAAGGAGTCTGACATGACCGCACTACGTCCCCCGCGTTACCTCAAACCGATGAACAAGGTGATGATGGCCGTGCAGCGGCTGGGCATCCCGACCGGGCCGGCCATGGTGCTCACCGTGCCCGGGCGCAAGTCGGGTCAGCCGCGCAGCACGCCGATGACGCCGTTCGAGTTCCGGGGCGGCCTGTACGTGGTGGCCGGCTATCCCGGCGCCGACTGGGCGGCCAACGCCCGGGCCGCGGGCACCGGCACGCTGCGCCGGGGCCGGCGGTCCCGGCGCGTCCGCATCGTCGAACTGTCCGCCGACGAAGCCCGGCCGGTGCTGCGCGAGTTCCCCGCCAAGGTCCCGGTCGGGGTGGGGTTCGCGAAACGGTCGGGGCTGGTGCGCGACGGCACGGCCGACGAATTCGAGGCGCTGGCAGGGCAACTCGCCGTCTTCCGCTTCGACCCGGCGTGACGGCGGGCGCCGCTCACCAGACGATGGCGGCCATGTCGCGGTTGTCCGAACACACGCTGCGCACCGCCGCCTCGATGTCGGCTGCGGTGATGATCTTGAGGTCGTCCACCGTGACCGGTTGGCCGGCACGCTTCTGCGCGACCACCCGGGTGTCGCGGAAGCCCTCGGCGCGTTCGACGACGTTGCGGGCGAACCGGCCGTTCTGCATCGCGTCGATGCCGTGCCGGCCGCCGGGAGTGGTGTAGTTGCGGATGGTGGTCGCCGCGTCCAGCAGCGTCTCGCGCGCGGCCTCGTCGAGCAGGCTGGCGCGCGGGGTGGCGTAGCGGTGCGCGATCTCGACGATCTCGGCCGGCGAGTAGGACTCGAACCGCAGCTTGCGGTTGAACCGGCCAGCCAAACCCGGGTTGACGGTGAGGAATTGGTCCACCTGGTCTTCGTAACCGGCGCCGATGAAACAGAAGTCGAAGCGGTGCGCCTCCAGGGCGACCAGCAGCTGGTTGACCGCCTCCATGCCGATCATGTCGGGCGTGCCGTCCTGATGGCGCTCGATCAGCGAGTAGAACTCGTCCATGAAAATGATTCGGCCCAACGACTTTTCGATCAGCTCGTTGGTCTTGGGGCCCGACTCGCCGATGAAGTGCCCGCAGAAGTCCGATCGGCGCACCTCGCGGATCTCGGGGTGGCGCACGATTCCCATGCCGGCGTAGATCTTGCCCAGCGCCTCGGCGGTGGTCGTCTTACCCGTGCCCGGCGGGCCGACCAGCAGCATGTGGTTGGTCTGGCCCTCCACCGGCAGGCCGTGCTCGAGGCGCATCATCCGCACTTCGAGTTGGTCCTCCAGCGCGGCGACCGCCTGTTTGACCGCGGCCAGCCCCACCTGTTTGGCCAGCAGCCGGCGGCCCTCGGCCAGCAGCTCGGCGCGCCGTTCGGCGGCGGCGTCGTCATCGAGCTCGTCGCGGCTCTTGGCCGACGAGGCGTCCCACCGGTCGGTGCGGCTGTCGATGGTTTGTTCGTCGGTGATGACCAGGTGCAAGTTCGGGTCGGCCAGCGCCTCCTTGGCGGCCTCGGTGAGGACGCCGTTGATGGTGGCCTTGGACAGCCAGATCTGGGCCTTGTCCTCCTCGCCCAGCTGGCGGTGCACCATCCCGCGCACGTAGGCCAGATCGGCAACCAGCAGCGGGACGTCGGCCGGGCCGATGGACGCGGTCAGCACATCGGCGTCGAAGCGCGACGACGCCTGGGTCTGCCCGATGACGTCGACCCGGTCCAGCCAGTCCAGCGCCACCCGCCCCTGGCCCAGGTGGGCGGCGGCGTGCGCGGCCAGCGCGCAGATCGAGGCCGTCACCGCCGACATGATGATGGCCTGCGGCGGCAACTCCTCCGCGGCCGTCAACAACACATCCGGCCAGCGCTGCGTCCGGTACATCAAGAAGGTGCGGGCCAGCTGGTGCCACTGGTAGTTGGTCCACGAGTCCAGCAGGTCGCGGTTGGCCAGCAGCTTGTCGGCCTCGGCGTACTCCCCGGCGATGGTCAGCGCGGACGACAGCGCCAGCCCGACCTGCGAGGCGTCGGTGACGGTGATGCCGATGTAGGGGCCCAGCTGGATCTCGGCGGCCAGGGTCTGCCCGATCCGGGTGGTCTCGCGGTGCAGCCATTCGCTGGTGGCGTAGAGCTTGCGCAGCGACGCCAGGTCGCTGTCGCCGCACGCGATGCGCCCCAGCCACGCGTCGGCCATCGACGGGTCGGCGTCGGTGGCGGCGACGAACTCCGGCAACGCGGCCGCCCGCCCCTGGCGGCTCATGATCGCCATGGCGCGGTCGAAATGCCTTCGGGCAGTTTGCAAATCACCCATCACATTCCCCCATCAGAGCACCGGCGTCGCTACATGCCGACGGACATGCTGACCGGCTCCAGGCTGACGTAGCGGTGCTCGGCGCGGAACATGTCCATCTCGACAAGCCAATTCTTCCCCGCCGCACTGACGTTCACCACCGCGGGGCTGACTTGTTCGATGATCACCTCGAAGCCGTGCCGCTGCGCCTCGGACAGGGTGGTGCCGGCGGGGGCGACGGTGATCACGGTCGCCGGCCGCGGGGTGGGCGAGATCGCGGCCTCGACGCCCTCGCCGCGGCGCGGGGCGTACTCCACCACGCTGACGGTGGTCCGCGGGGCCGGGCGGGAGCTGTTGACGACGCTGATCTCCGGCATCCGCACGCTGACCCAGCGCGACATGTCGCGGGTGTGCACGCAGACCCGTTCGCCGGCGCCGGCCGTACGGATCACGATGCGCTTGGCGATCGGGTCGTCGGCGGCGACGAAGACGCGCGACAGCTCGCCGGCGTCGGTGACCGGCATCAGCAGCCGATCGCCGTTGGGCAGCTTGCCGATCAGCACGCCCGACGGGCCGATCTCGGTGATCAGCTCGGCGGGCAGCCGGCTGCGCCGCAGCCCGCGCAGGTGTGGTCGGGGGCCGCACATGTTGGCGGCCGCCGCGGCGGCCTGCTCGCCGTTGAGCCGGCGCAGGATCACGCTGGGCGGCGTGGGGGCGGGGGTCGGGGTGCGCACCGTGATCGTCGCGCTGCAGTGCCCGTCGGGATAGACGGTCACGTTCTGGATCACCTCGTCGGCGCGCAGCGTCCACGCCTGGGACAGGTTGCGTGAGGTGATCGCCTGCGGCGGATAGGCGTAGGTGGTCATCCAGCCGGCTTCCCCGCGGATGGCCTTCCAGCGCTGCACGGTGCCGGACACCGCATCCCAGCCGAGCCGTCGGTCCAGCTCGGCCAGGTCGGTGGCGTTGGCCACCTTCGCCCGCAGCCCCTGGCAGCGCAGCAGCCCGGCGATCCGCTGGGCAACCGAAATCGCCGCCGCGCCAACGGTTGTGCGCCAGCGCAGGGCCTGCGCGTTGTCGATCACCGCCAACCGCATGATCAGCCAGGTCTCGCGCCGGCCGGCGTACGGCGGGGTGCCGATCTCCGAGTCGTACACCCGCGGGTAATCGCCCACGTTGCCGTGCCGGGACCCGACGGTGACGACGCTGATCGAATCGAGCTGCAAACCCAGCGCCTGGTGCAGCATCGGCGCCAATTCGACGACGTCGAGCACGTTTTCGGTCTCGACGGTCACCGAGCCGGTCACCAGGGTGGCCCGGTGCGCCCGGCCCAGCAGTTGGACCGCGACCACCGCGACGCCGTCCTGCACCCGCACGCCGCCGCCGGATCGGTTGTTGGCCACCGTGATCGGGGCCGACCAGTCGATGGGACGCCGGCCGCGCCGCCACAACACCGCCCACGACCAGGCCGGCTGACCCCACCAGCGCACGAACACCAGCGCGACGCCCACCAGCACGGCCACCGCGGCGGCGATGTAGCCGCCCAGCAGCCAGCTCGCCAGCGCGAGCACGAACACCACCCACACCCCGACCACCCGGCGGTTGCTGCCGCGGCTGAACCCGGTGAGGTTGGGTCTCATCGGGCCCTCCGCAATCGCGCCGCGATCGCGAGCACCAGCACCCCGGCCGCGACGGTCCCCAGGAATCCGATGGCGATGTTGCGGGCCCGGTGATCGGGCGGCGGGGGCGGCGGGGCCGGAGTGATGATCCGGCTTTGGGAGCCCGGCGCCATCCGGTCACCCGGGGGGATGTTGAAGGTCAGCGCGGCGACCGGATCCACCAGCCCGTAGCCGACCTTGTTGTCGACCCCGGCCGGCGGATTGTGCGCGGACTGCACGATCCGGTTGATCACCTGATGCGCGGACAGCTCGGGGAACTTCGCGCGCACCAACGCCGCGACACCGCTGACGTAGGCCGCCGAGAAACTCGTTCCCCAGAACGGCATGTTCTTCTCGCCCGGCCGCGACGGCGGGTAGGCGTTGACCGGCCCGCCGCCCTGCGGCGAGAGCCCCATGATGTGGGTGCCGGGCGCGGCCACCCCCACCCACGGGCCGGACATGCTCTTGTCCAGCGCGGCGCCGCTGGCGTCGACGGCGCCCACCGACAGCACGTAGTCGGAGAACCAGGACGGCGCCGAGACCACCTTGACCTGATGCCAGTCCCGCGGGTCGGACGGGTCCAGCGGGTCGAACATCGGGTTGTTGTTGCAGCCGGCTTCGCCGTCGTTGCCGGCGGCCGCCACGACCACCGCGTCCTTGACGGTGGCCGCATACCACAGCGCCGCACCCAGCGCGCGCTGATCGGCGGGAGCCGCCGCGGGCAGGCACGCGGTGACCGAGATGTTGATCACCTTGGCGCCCATGTTCGCCGCGTGCACCACCGCGCGCGCCACCGAATTCAGCGTGCCGGCCTTGACCTTCTCGTCGGAGTTGGGGTCGCCCGGCGGCGGGTTGACCGGTTCGAAGGCCCGCGAGGATTGCCGTATCGAGATGATCGTCGCGTGCGGGGCCACGCCCACCACCCCGTCGGGCGCGCCGGGCGGAAGCGGCGGCACCGCGGGTTCGTCCTCGGTCTGCGGATCAGGCGGCCCGTTGGATGCGGCGGTGGCGCCGCCGCCCTCCGGCGGCGGGGGCGGCGGAGGTGGAGGCGGCGGAAGAACCTGGGTGATGGTCACCGGCGGCGGCGGGGGCGGGGGCGCCACCGGCGGCGGCACCTCGACCGGCGGGGGTGGCGCGCCCACGGCCGGCGGCGGCCCGGCCGGCGGCGGGAACGCCGGGGTGGCCGGCATCGGCCGTGGCATCGGCAGGATCCCTTGCGGCGCAGCGCCGATGATGGAACTGACGATGGTGCCGTGGGCGTCGCAGTCCGACAGGCCGTCCTCGCCCACGATGTAGTCGCCGCCGGGCACCACGGGCAGCCGCGGGTTCGGCGACACCCCGGTGTCGATCACCGCGACCGGCACCCCGTTGCCGGTGCTGTACTGCCAGGCCTTGGCGATGTTGAGCAGGTTGAACCCGGGCGCCAACTGCGCCACGTCCGGGTTTCGCACGGTGATCGGCGCCGAACAGCTGTTGGCGCGCCGCATCGGCTGATCGGGCCGCGGCGGCCCGTCCGGTGGCGCCATGCCCGGATCCACCGAGGGGGGTGTAATCGCTTGTGCGGCAGGAACATTGGCTGATAGTGCGACCAGGGTCAGGGCGGCGGCCAGCGCCGCCGCCCGTCTCAGTGGCGAATCCACGTGAAGAGCCCTCCCAGGGCCGCCGCCGCCGGCAGCAGGACGATGAACGCGAGCACTTCCACCCATTCCACGGTCAACCGGATGAACGGCCGGAACCGCATCGCCGGCACCAAAAGCGCTGCGGCCAAACCGAATGCGGCGAAGGTGGTCACCGCCACCACCGGCCACAGCAGCCCGGTCATCGCATCGTGCGGCGCGGCGAGCGCGTATTTGACCACTCCCGCGCACACCGCGGCCGACGCCCCGCACACCAGGGCGACGGCCTGGTACTTGGCGGCGAAGCCGCGGCCCTGGGTGATGAAGATGCCCACCACCAGCCCGGCGACCACCAGCGCCAGCCACGCCCACGGCCGTCCGGGCGTCAAAACGCCCCACACCGCGGCGGGCAGCACGATCGACACCCCGACGCACAGCCCCACCTGGACCGCGTTGACCAACCGCGCCGACGCGGCGATCGCGGCGCCGCGCGCGGTGATGTCGGTCAATTCGTTGTCCTGCTCCTCGGATTCGTCCTCGCTGACCGGGGCCACGGTGTCGACCGGCATGCCCTCGCGCCTTGCGAACAGGTCGCGGCCGGTGATCGAGCCGAAGTGCGGCGGCCGGACCCGGGCCACCCACAGCGCGATCAGCGGCGTCATCCGAACCAGCACAAGCAATCCCACCAGCACACAGATCGCCAGCACCTGCACCGAGGCGGGACGGAACATCCGGACCGCGGCCACCGCGGCCAGCACCCCGCACACCGTCACCACCGCGGTGACCACCGCGGTCTGCCACCGGTTACGTGCCGTCACCCCGATCGCGATGGCCCCCAGGATCACCACCACGACCCCGATAAGCGCGTGCGCGGCGCCCAGCACGCCGGGCGGAGCGCAGGCGCCGGCCACGGCCAGCGCCACCACCGCCAGCCAGGCGAACCCGCTGAACAGGTCGCGGCGCTCGCGCCACCCGCTGCGCACCACCAGCGTCGCGATCAGCAGCAGCGCACCGATGCCGCCGGCCACCGCCGCGGGGATCGGGCCGTCGGTGAAGGTCCGCGCCCGCAGGCACAGCCCCACCACCACCGCCACCGCCATCGCGATCACCGCGACCGCGGTGTGCGCGGCGGTCAGCGGCGTCACCGGAGCGAACATCCGGTCACCGCCCTCGCGGCCCAGCCACTTGCCCATGGCGGCCAACCCGCTGGACAGCGACTCGTACTGCGGTTCGAACGACTCGCCGGCCACCCGCGGCACCAGCACCAGGGTGTCGCCGTCCTGGACGCCAAGCTCGTCCAGGCTCTTATTGATATCGAGCCGAACCCCATTGATCTTGTGCAGTTCGTAGCTGCCGGCCGGCAAAGCAATGCCGTCGAAACCTTTGCGCTTCAGGTCGGCGTCGAAGAGCTCGACCATTCCCTCGAAGAATCCCTCCACCGGAATTCCGGCCGGAAAGACTTGGGAACACAGGTGCTTCTCGTAAGAAATGTTGACCGCACAACGCGCCGGAAAGGCGACCTTATGCGGCGATGTCACGGCACCGCCCGCTCGGCATCAGGAATGTATTTGTCGGCCAGCCCGGCGGTGATCTCGAAAAGCCGCAGCCGCGTCTTTTTCTTCAGCTCGTGGACGGTGTCGATGATGCCGCCCTTGGCCAGGTGCGGGTCGAACGGCAGCGCCTCGACCGTCGCGCCGACCTTGGTGAACCGCTCGGTCAGGTACGCCAGCGCATCCTTGTCGGTGATCTGGTCGGTGTGGTTGACGATCACGGTGCTGCGCGAGACCAGCTCGTGGTAGCCCTGCGAGCGCAGGTAATCCACCGCCCGCAGCACCGGACGCGAGCGGTCCGCGGTGATGCCGGAGACGAATACCAGGGTGTCGGTGTTCTCCAGGACCGGCTTCATCACTTCGTGTTCGAGGTCGGGCGAGGTGTCGACGATCATCACGGTGTGAGTACGCCGCAGCCGCGACAGCACCCCGGAGAACATCGCGGGCACCAACGGCCGCGGCTGGTCCGAGGTCCGGTTTCCGGCCAGCACGTCCAGCCCAACTGCGTTCTGCCCCAAGTGTTCTCGAATATCGGCGTAGCCCTGCACGTCGGTGTCGTTGATGATGGCGGTGTAGTCGCCCGGCGGGGACTCGTCGATGCGGTCGGCCAGCGTGCCGAAACCCGGGACCGCGTCGATGGCAATCACGTTCTGCGGGCGGCATTCCCGGAACACACCGCCGATGCAGGCGACCAGCGTGGTGACCCCCACGCCGCCCTTGCCGGAGACGACGGTGATGACGTATTGCCGTCGAATATGGCGCCGGATGCGATTTTGCAGGTCGCGGTAGTGCCGTTCGCGGGGAGATTCACCGGGATTTATTTTGTGAAATGAGATGGTGTAAATGAATTTCCGCCAGCCGGACCCCGGTGGAATTTTTCGCGGCGCGGCCAGATCGGTAATACGCATCGTGTCCGATACCGAATCCGGGAAGTTGCTGCCCCCTGACGGATCCCCCCGTCTGAGCGCTCCTTCGTCCGACATATTCGGGTCATTCCAAGGGCTCGTCACGACGCGATGCTAACACGCTTTGCGATACCGCGTTTACCCGATCACAAACCTTTCAAGTACGACAGGCGTTGCTATTCCAAGACTTTGGTTGACCAAGTTAGTTTGACGCGATAACGGGGCCGCACCGTCACACCACCCGCCGATACGAGTACCACTCGTCGCCGGCGGGCAGCCGTCGGATCAGCCGTTGCACCGCTCCGCCGATGT
Organism: Mycobacterium avium subsp. avium; assembly: GCF_009741445.1. Lineage (NCBI taxonomy): Bacteria > Bacillati > Actinomycetota > Actinomycetes > Mycobacteriales > Mycobacteriaceae > Mycobacterium > Mycobacterium avium. The sequence goes on from NZ_CP046507.1 coordinate 322,286, forward strand.
CGCTGCGCGAGCCGGGCGACAGGATCTGGTAGCGGCGCTGCCCGGATACCACGCTTTCGATACAGACCCGGCCGCCGGGGGTGTCCACGATGGACACCGACGAATCGCCGACGGCGACGCGGGCCAGCTCGTCGGGCCCGACGCCGGCCTGCAGCGCGACGATGTTGGCGTGCGCCGAGCGGGCCGAGTCGGCGGCGGTGAGCACCGTCTGCAGCTGGTCGGCGTCGAGGCGCTGCTCGAGCAGGAACGCCCGCAGGCTGGCGGTGTCGTGCACCGAGGCCAGCAGCTGCTCGGTGTCCAGGGTGATGGGCCGCAGCGGCGCCGCCTCGGCCACGCCGCACAACCGCTCGATCTGGCCGACCACGATCTCGCTGGCGGCGGCCTCGCTGCTGGCCGTCCCGGCGGGGTAGAGGCGCACCAGCTGATCGTGGCGTTCCAACACCACCCACCAGGTGGCGAAGCGGCAGATCGACGCCCGGCTCGGCTCGCGGCCCGGGACGGCGATCATCACCAGCAGGCCCAGGTCCCGGCGCAACAACACGGTGAGCCACTCGCGAATCATCGGGTCGACGTTGCCGGCCTCGTCGAGCGCGCCGGCGGCCACCAGCTCGGCGGCCGCCGGGTGCCGCAGCGCCCGCTCGGGGGTGTCCAGCCGCGGCAGCAGCGGCCGCAGCCCCAGCTCAGGGCAGGTTTGTTCGATCCCGGTGACCGCTTGCAACACCCAGAGGCCGTCGACCGTCGTGGTCAGCATGTCGCCCTGCCCTCACCGCGCGGGATCCCCAACCGGGGAAGAAAGACGAAAGGTGGGGCACACGCTCGGCGCATCTGCCCCACCCTCGTTCCGGTCGTGCCGGCTCAGAACAGGCCGGCGATGTGCTGGTCCGTGCTGATCGCGCTGTCCAGCACGTGCGAGGTGGTCTGCCCGTGCTGGCGGATCGTGTCGATGAGCCCCTGCAGCCCGGACAGCATCTGCGCCTGCGCCTCGAAAAAGCCCGACGCGCCGTGCCCGGCGAAGAATTCCTGCAGGGCATGCGTGCGGTTGGAGGTGTCGTCGAAAATGGACTGCAACTGGCCGGCGCGGGAGGCGACGTCGGTGGCGAAGTCGGCCACCGCGCCCGGGTTGTAAGTGATCGGGTCGGACATGATCAATTTCCTTAGGGTTGAAGGGGTCTGGGATTGGATGTCCTGGATGCCCAGGACGGTGGGGTGTGGCTAATGTGTTGTTGCAACGGTTGTTGCTTGAAAGGAATGGCCGCCCTGCCGTTTTGGACGGTCCTGGCCACTGATTGAGATCTGACGCGTACTCGATGACGCTGCTCTAAGGACCTGTTGGCGGGGTTGTCCGCGGGGACTGCGACGACAGGAGTAGCGGTATGGCCGAACCCGACCGAGTGTGGGTGGGTATCGACGTCGGTAAGTCCACTCATCATGCGTGCGCGATCGATGACACCGGAAAGGTGGTGTGGTCGAAGAAAATCCCGAACGAACAGGCCGCGATCGAAGACCTGATCGCCCAGGGCGGCCGGATTGCTAACCACGTGGTGTGGGCGATCGATTTGACCTCGCCGCCGGCGGCGCTGCTGATCGCCGTACTGCTGAGCGCGAAAGCCGAGGTGGTGTATGTGCCGGGCCGCACGGTTAACACGATGAGTCATGCGTTCCGCGGCGAAGGCAAGACCGACGCCAAAGACGCGCGGGTAATCGCCGAAACCGCTCGGCACCGACGAGATCTGTCCCCGGTCGTACCCGGCGAAGACCTGGTTGCCGAATTGCGGTCGCTGACCGCATACCGGTCGGATCTGATGGCTGACTGGGTGCGAGGCGTGAACCGGCTGCGCTCGATGCTCACCGCCATCTTCCCTGCTCTGGAAGCTGCGTTCGACTACTCCACCCGCGCGCCGTTGATCCTGGTATCCGCTATGTGCACTCCGGGCGAAATCCGGTCGGCAAAAAGAGCTGGCGTGATCAAGCACCTTCGGAAAAACCGGGCATGGCCCAACAACATCGACACGATCGCCGACAAGGCGCTCGCCGCGGCAGCAGGCCAGATAATCACCCTTCCCGGCGAAGCCGGAACCGCCGCGCTCATCAAGCAACTCGCAGCACGGCTGCTGGACTTGGATCGGCAGATCAAGGACATCGATAAGCAAATCACCAACAAATTTCGTGAGCATCCCAGCGCCGCCATCATCGAGTCGATGCCCGGCATGGGGCCACACCTGGGCGCTGAGTTCCTCGTAATCACCGGCGGCAACATGGCCGCCTTCACCAACCCCGGCCGACTGGCATCGTTCGCCGGATTGGTACCCGTCCCACGCGATTCCGGCCGTATCACCGGCAATCTGCATCGGCCCAAGCGCTACAACCGGCGCCTGCGCCGCGTGTTCTACCTCGCCGCCCTGTCCAGCCTCAAGATCGAAGGTCCCTCGCGGGCTTTCTACGACCGCAAACGATCCGAGAACCATATCCACACCCAGGCCCTGCTTGCCCTGGCACGCCGCCACGTCGACGTCCTGTGGGCACTGCTGCGCGACAACAGAACCTGGCAACCCCAGCAACCAACCGTGGCAGCTGCCTGACGCACTCACCGGGCGTCCTCACCGCTTGACACGCTCATTGAGATTCCTTTCAAAAGCCTGTTATGGGAATGGATTTGGTGGGTCAGGAGCCGTGGCCGCCGAATAGGGCGCTGAATGCGTGCGAGGAATCCGCCTCGTGGCCTTCCATCAGGGCGGCCGCCTTGGTGAGGCCCTCGGCCAGCCGGGTGCCACCGGTGAGCACCTTGTTCAAATCGTTTTGCACCTCGATGGCCGTCGCGTGCGACGCGGCCACCGCGTCACCGGACCAGGTGGCCGGGTTCATCACATTTTCCTGATTTGCGACGTAACCCTGACCGATGCCGATGGCATGTTCCATATTCGCCTGAATCGCGTTGGAAGTATCGCGAAGCATTTGCGGGGTCACCTTGATTGTCACGGAATTCTCCTTCTGGGTTGGCCGCCCCCCGTAAGGGCATGAAGCGAAGTGTATGGCGGCTGTGTGTACCTGTCGATTCACCCTTCACCAGGGGGTCTGCTCACACTCGGTCGTCGACGACCCGCACGGTCGCGGGCTCTTCGGCCTTGTCACGGGATCCGCGTTGGCCTCCCGCCCCGTGCCCGACGGGCATACCGCCCATCGGGGCTCCACTCATCGTCGTGGTCTGCGGTCGCAGAGCCTCGGCGCCTAACGCCCCGGCCGGCCGCAGCCCCACCGGCCGGCCACTGGTGGCGGGCTCGAAGGCGCTGACCGGACGGGTGAAACTGGTTGCGGGCACGCCCGCGCTGCCCAGGGATCCGGCGCCACCGGCACCGGCTTCCGCGGCGGAGAGCCCGGTGGTGGCGGAGACGGCCGAGACTCCCGGCGCCGCCCCACCCATGCCCATGGCGCCGGGGTTGGCGAACATACCCATCATCGATTGCAGCGGCTGCATCATCTGCATCGGGGCCTGCATCATCTGCATGGAGGCCTGCATCGCCTGCGGCACCGCTCCCATCAGCTCCTGCACCGGTTGCATCAGGCTGCTCATCTGGCCGCCCAGGTCCTGGCCGCTCGACGCGGCCTGCCCCGCGCCCTGGGTGCCGGTCTGCACGCCCTGGTAGGCGGCGCGCATGCCGTCGCCGGCGGCGACGTTGGCCGCGGACTCGCCGATCGCCGAGACCGCCTCGGCCGGCGCGGCCGGTGAGGCGCCCATGGACGCGATCGGCGGCGCGATCGCCAGGCTTTCGGCCAGCGCCGTCAGCACCGCCCCGTAGCTGGCGCCGACGGCCGAGTTGTTGGGCCACATGGAGCCGTAGTACTCGAGTTCCAGCGACGCGATCCGCGGCGTCAGCGCGCCGAGGACCAGCGGGTTGATGCCGTAGTCGGTCGCGGTCTCGGTCCGGTTGGCGATGCATTCGGGCGCCGGGCGCATCGAGCCGTAGGCCATCTGGTAAGCCGAGATGGCGGTGGCCACCACCGCCGGCTTGACGTCGACCCAGCCGGCCAGGCCGTGCAGCGACGCGTTGAGCATGGTGACGTTGGCCGCCGAGGCCGCCGACCCGGCGCCCAGCCAGCTCGCCGAGGTCGCGGCGGTGTTGATCGCCGATGCGACGCCCGAGGCATGGTGGGTGGCGGCCAAGGTCGTCCAGGCGGTCTGGTTGGCCACGTGAGTGCCCACCCCGACGCCTGCCTTGAGCAGCATGTCGTTGTCCTCGGGCGTACGCGCAGCCCATCCGGGATCGGCCATGCGTACTTCCCCCTTTGACCAGGTTTAGAGGACGCTGCTGATTCCCATGGCCAGCGAGCGCATCGCCTCGGTGGTGGTGTACACCCCGGACGCCATCCCCTGCGCGCCGGCGAACAGGCCGCGCTGGGCGGCGTGCTCCGAGACGACCCCCAGGTAGCTGGCCCCGCAGGCGTTCAGCGCCGCCGCGAACATGGCCGAGTCGGGGTCACCGCCCATCGGCATCACGCCCAGCAGTGCGGGCGACGCCGCCGAGGCGGCCGCCTCGGTCTCGGCGCTGATCGCCGACTCGGCGCCAGCCGACGCCAGAACCATCTCTGACTGCACCGACACAACCATGGTTTCCCTCCGAATGCTCAACGCCAACCGACGTGCTTGGGGCCATAGTGTAGTGCGCTTTCGCTGATCTTGTATTCGGTACGGATCCTGCCGGGCACCCGGCCCGGAATTTCGATGCTCAACTCTGCTCTCAACCGGCTTCCACACGCCTTCCAAACGGCTCCCAAACGTGAAATTCCTGAGTTCCCATAAGGAGTCGGCGATAAACCTCAACGACCACTCCGGACTCGGCTGTCACAAAAATCCCGGAAGTCGTGCGGTCGGGGCCGTCGGCTAATCCCGGTCGTGGTGGCAGACGGCCTCGAGTTTGATGCCGAAGGGGTCGTACCAGAAGGTGGCGTAATAGTGGCCGGGATATTGCGGGAAATGGCGCGGCGGGTAAATGACGGTGCCGCCAATTCGAATTACATGGGTGTGCACCTCGTGCACCGCCGAGCGTCCTCGCACCATGAATGCCAGGTGCTGAAGGCCGGTGCGTTGTGCCGAGTACTCGTGCGGCTCGGCCGCGGGATAGAAGAACAGGTAGGTGCCCGGCTTGTTGCCGGCCGGTCGATAGGAGAATTCGTCGGCGGCGGCAAAGAACGGCTCGAATCCGACCAGCGGCATCAGCGCGTCGTAATACCGCTTGGCGACGGACAGGTCGGGCACGTTGATGCCGAGGTGGCCGAGCATGAGTCGAGTCGCCCGGTCAGCCGCGGTCGGTGGCCGCGCGCAGGGTGTCGGCGACGACGCGGCCCGTCTCGCGCAGCGGCCGGGTGCTGCGGTGCGCCCGGGCGAGCAGGATCGCCCCCTCCAGGCTGGCCACCGCGAACGTCGCCAGCCGGCGGGCCTGCGCGGTCGGGACGCCCGCGCCGATCAGTTCGGCGGCCACCCGGGACTGCCAGGACGCGAACACCGCCTGGGTGGCTTGCCGCAGCGCCTCGTTGCTGCTGGCGACCTCGCAGGCCACCGTGCCGATCGGGCAGCCGTCGGCGTAGTCGGTTTCCTGCAGGGCGCGGGCGGCCCAGTTGAACCACGTGACGGTGGCCTGCCCGATGTCGGTGGACCTGGCGAACACCCGGTCGAGCAGTTCCCGGTAGCGCTCGGCGGTGTGGGCGATCGCCTGCACGGCCAGGTCTTGCTTGCCGCCGGGGAAGAAGTGATACAACGAGCCCAGCGGGGCCCGGCTCTCGGCGACGATCTGTTTGAGGCCGGTGCCCGAATAGCCTTGGCGCCGAAAGAGTCCGGTGGCCGCGGTCAGGAACCGTTCGCGGGTCGCCGTGGCCATCAGTGGCCCCGCATCCCGACCGCGGCGATGATCTCGCGGGCGCTGTGCCGATCGATGGAGTAGGCGCTCATCGCCTCCCGCTCGAGTTGCTCGTCCAGCGGTCGCCCGACCACGTCGAGCACCGTGTCCTTGGCCGAGCGCACCGCGGCCTGGTGATAACCGGCAATGCGCTCAGCCAGGGCGTGGGCCGCCGTCATCAAGTCGTCGTGGGCCACCACCCGGGTGACCAGGTTGACCTGCAGCGCGCGCTGCGCGCCGATGGGTTCGCCGCTCAATTCCAGATCCAGCGCGACGGCCAGCCCGCAGGTATCGACCAGCCGTGAGATGCCGCCGTCGCCGTGATGAAAACCCAGGCCCACCAACGGCGCACCGAACATCGCCCGCTCGGAGGCGATCCGGATGTCACAGGCCAGCGCCAGCTCCAGGCCGGCGCCCAGCGCCCAGCCGTTGACCGCCCCGATCACCGGCTTGGTGATGCGGTGCAGTCCGCGGGTGATGCCGCCGAAGCCAACGCCTTTGGCGTTGCGGCGCACCGCCGCCGCGTCGGCATCGAGCCATTGGTGAAACCAGGTGTTGCGGTCGGCGCCGGCGCAGAACGCCTCACCCGCCCCGGTCAGGATCGCGACGTCGACGCCGTCGTCGTCGCGGAATTCGGCCCAGATGTCGCGCAGCCGCCGGTCCATCGCCGGATCGATCGCGTTGCGCGAGGCCGGCCGGTCCAGGGTGATGGTGGCGATCCGGCCCCGCTTCTCATACCGGATGTGTTCGGCGCTGGCGTTCATCGATGTACCTTTCGGATCCGCTGCCCCCGGGCAGCAGATTATATAGAGCGCTCTACTAATACAAGGGCGCGTGGCTTGACGTCGAGTGCCCTGTCTTGATCGGCCCGCTACGCCGGTCCGCGCCCGTCCCCGGCGAGCCGCAACAGCAGCCGGGTACCGCCCAGCGGGCTGTTCTGCAATTCGGCTGTGCCGCCGTGTAATTCGGCCTGCTGGGCCACCAGCGCCAGGCCCAGCCCGGATCCCGAGCGCGACGCCGTCGACCCCGCGCCGGCGCCCCGGTCGGTGGCGAACGGGTCGTACTGGCCGAGGATCCCCGACGACACGTAGGCCAGCACCGCGCCGGTCTGCGCGCCGGTGACCCGGCCGGTGAGGAATCCGCGCGGCCGCTCGGTGCCGTTCATCATCACCCGCATCGACTCCGCCGCCGCGGCGATCCACTCCGGGCGGTCGACGATGCGGGCGGCGGGCACCCGGCCGTCGTCGGCGCCGTCGGTGAGCAGGCCGGTGACCTGGCGCACCAACGGCTCGGCCTTGGTGGCGGCGCCGGCGAGTTCGTCGATCACCTGGCGGCGGGTGTAGTCGGTGGACGGCGGGCCGGGCCGGGCCAGCCGCCGGCCGACGGTGGCCGCGAATCGCCAGTCGACGGCGGTACCCAGCGTCAGATCGGGCGCCGGCGTCATGAGCACCCGCAGAACCAGAGCCGGGTGGCCAGCGCGTCCATCGCGTTGCGGCCGTTGGGGCCGGCATCGTTGGAGATGAACGCGAACGTCAGCACCCGCCCGCTGCGGTCGGTGAGCACGCCGGCCAGCGCGTTGATGGCGGTCAGCGAGCCGGTCTTGGCGCGCAGCCAGCCGGCCGGGCCCTGGTTGGTCGAGGCGTCGGTGAACCGGTCGCCCAGGGTGCCGCTGCCGGCGGCGATCGGCAGCAAATCCAGCAGCGCCCGCAGCGCCGGCTGGTCCGGCCCGGCGGCGGCCTGCAGCACGCCGTCGAGCGTCTTGGCGGTCAGCCGGTCGTCGACCGACAGCCCGCTGGAATCCATCAGCGTCGCGCCGGCGGTGTCGACGTGGGCGGTGCTGAGCCGGTTGGTGACCGCGTCGGCCGCACCCGCGAAGCTGCGCGGCCGGTTGATGGCCGCCGCGACCTCCCGGGCGATGCACTCGGCCAGCACGTTGTCGGAGTGGTCCATCATCTCCGACAGCCGCTGCACCAGCGGCGCCGACTGCACGACGGCCAGCTGCCGCGCCCCGGACGGCGCCGTCGCGACCGTCACCGCGTTGGGGTCCAACCCCAGCGCCTTGGCCAGCTCCCGGCCCGCGTCCAGCGCCGGTGTGCGGGTGCGGCGGGAGTTGACCGTGGTGGGCTGGATGCGTCCGGCGTCGATCATCACCGACTCGATCGGCGCAATGTCGCCGTTGTCCACGTCGGAGGGATCCCAGCCCTGCGCCATCGTCGGCCCGCTGAACGCCGAGGTGTCCACCTGCACCGCGGTCGGCGTCACCCCGCTGCGGCGGATCTGCTCGACCAGGTCGCTGATCCGGGCCGCGCCTCGATACCAGGTCGGCTGCCCGGGCGGGGCCGCCGACAGCACCGGGTCGCCCGCACCCACCAGCACGACGGGCCCCTGCGCGTTCTGGCTGCCGGCCACCACCCGGGTGCTGATCCGGGCCTGCCGGTCCAGGGTCAGCAGCGCGGCCGCGGCGGTCAGCACCTTGTTGGTGGACGCCGGCACCAACGGCATGTCGTCGGCAACCTGCCACAGCTCTTTGCCGGTGATGGCGTCGGTGATCCGGCCGCCCAGCCGGCCCAGGTTGGGGTCGGCAGCCACCGGCGCCAGCGCGGCGCTCACCCCGGGTCCGGTGGGTAGCTCGGCGGTGTCGCTGACCGGCAGCATGCCCGGCTTGACCGTGGGTGCATGCGGAGCCGGTATCGGGGCGTGCGCGTTGCCCGCGCCGTGCCCGGTCGTGGTGAAAAACGTTGCCGCAACCACCACGGCAGCGACGAACGCCAGCACGCCCAACCCGATGAACACTGGGGTGGATTTCTGCCAGCGAGTACGGGCCATCACTCTCCTGACTGTCTGCACGCCATTCTGCCGAATCGGCGCCGCCGGGCTCGACTAGGGTGTAGCAGAGCAAAATTGGCCTGCCTTCCCAGACTGCCTACCCAGACAAGGAGCCGACGCGGTGGAATTCGACGTGACCATCGAGATCCTCAAGGGCCAGCGGAACAAATACGAGGTTGACCACGAGACCGGTCGGCTGCGCCTGGACCGCTACCTGTACACCGCGATGGCCTACCCGACCGACTACGGCTTCATCGAGGACACCCTGGGTGAGGACGGCGACCCGCTGGACGCGATGGTGCTGCTGCCGCAGTCGGTGTTCCCCGGGGTGATCGTCGAGGCGCGCCCGGTCGGCATGTTCCGGATGACCGACGAGAAGGGCGGCGACGACAAGGTGCTGTGCGTGCCGGCCGGCGACCACCGCTGGGAGCACATCCAGGACATCGGCGACGTCCCGGAGTTCGAGCTCGACGTGATCAAGCACTTCTTCGTGCACTACAAGGACCTGGAGCCGGGCAAGTTCGTCAAGGCCGCGGACTGGGTCGGCCGCGCCGAGGCCGAGGCCGAGGTGCAGCGGTCGATCGAACGGTTCAAGGCCCAGGGGCACTAGCCCGCCCGGATTCGCGGCGGCGCCGCAGCACGCTGAAGCCCACCGCCGTTCCGATGAAGAACACCCCGACCGACGCGGTCACCGGCTCGGGAACGGTCAGCCGCGGCTCGATGGACGCCAGCATGATCACCGCCAGCGCGCCGATCGCCCAGTGCGCGCCGTGTTCCAGGTACACGTAGCGGTCCAGCGTTTCCTGGTGCACCAGGTAGATGGTGATCGACCGGACGAACATCGCGCCCACCACGCCCAGCCCCAGCACGATGACGACCGGGTCCGAGGTGATCGCGAACGCGCCGGTGACCCCGTCGAACGAGAAGGCGGCGTCGAGCACCTCCAGATAGAGGAACAGACTCAGCCCGGCCCAGCCGGTCGCCGGGCCTGCCGGTTGCGGTTGCCCCACCCCGGACGGCCGAAACGCCCGGCTCAAACCGTTGACCACCAGGTAGGCGACCATGCCCAGCAGTCCGGCGGTCAGCACCGTCACCGCCTCCTGGCTGGAGTGCGTCAACCCGGTGCCGACCAGCACCAGCGTCAGGCCGCTCAGCACCACCGACACCTGACCCAGCCGCCCGATGCGGGCGAACGGAACCTCAATCCACTTGAGCCACTTGATATCTCGATCGATTAGCAGGAAGTCCAAGAACAGCATCAGCAAGAAGATGCCGCCGAACGCGGCGATCTGGGGATGGGCGGCGGTGAGCAGCTTCTGGTAGCTGGGCGAGCCGTCGGGAAATTCCAGCGCGCCGTGCGGGGGCGGGCGCAGCGCCAACTCGAGCGCGCGCACCGGGTCGAGGCCCGCGGTCGCCCACACGATCAGCAACGGGAACAGCAGCCGCATCCCGAACACGGCGACCAGGATCCCGATCGTCAGGAACATCCGCTGCCAGAACCGGCTCATCTGCTTGAGCACCGCGGCGTTGATGACGGCGTTGTCGAAGGACAGCGACACCTCGAGGGCCGCCAGCACCAGCAGCAGGTACAGACTCTTGGGGCCGCCGTAGGCGTATCCGAGGACCAGGGCCGCCGCGGTGACCAACAGCGAGACCCCGAAGGTGCGCAAAGCGGGCACTGCGATCCTTTCCGGCCGCCGCCCACCCTAACCAACACCGATCGCCGCCGCGGCGCACGCTGTGGGCCGCTTACTATTTTCAAATTGTGGCGATACCTCGGGGCAGCGGGCCGAAAGCGCCGCCCCGATGACCGAGATCAGTGCCTCGCAGGGGCCGGTGGCGCGCGGCAGCATGGCCCGGGTCGGGACCGCCACGGCCGTCACGGCACTGTGCGGATACGCGGTGATCTACCTGGCCGCCCGCGACCTGGCGCCGAGCGGCTTTTCGGTGTTCGGGGTGTTCTGGGGGGCTTTCGGGCTGGTCACCGGCGCGGCCAACGGGCTGCTGCAGGAGACCACCCGGGAAGTCCGGGTGATGCCCTACCTCGAGGTCGCACCGGTCAAGCGCACCCATCCGTTGCGGGTCGCCATGCTGCTCGGGGCGGCCGCGGCCGTCGTGATCGCCGGCAGCTCGCCGTTGTGGAGCGGCCGGGTGTTCGTCGAGGCGCGGCCGCTGTCGGTGCTGCTGCTGTCCGTGGGGCTGGCCGGGTTCTGCGTGCACGCCACCCTGCTGGGCATGCTGGCCGGCACCAACGAGTGGACCCGCTACGGCGCGCTGATGGTGACCGACGCCGTCATCCGGGTGATGGTGGCCGCGGCCACCGTGGTGCTGGGTTGGCGCCTGGTCGGCTTCTTGTGGGCGACGGTCGCCGGCGCGGTCGCGTGGCTGATCCTGCTGGCGGCCTCGCCCGCCACCCGCGCCACCGCGCGGCTGCTGACCCCGGGCGGCACCGCGACGTTCCTGCGCGGCGCCGCGCATTCGATCACCGCCGCGGGCGCCAGCGCCATCCTGGTGATGGGGTTTCCGGTGCTGCTGAAGCTGACCAGCGCCGAGCTCGGCGCGCAGGGCGGGGTGATCATCCTCGCCGTCACGCTGACCCGCGCGCCGCTGCTGGTGCCGCTGACGGCCATGCAGGGCAACCTGATTGCGCATTTCGTCGACGAGCGCAGCGACCGGGTTCGGGCGCTGATCGGCCCGGCGGCCATCGTCGGGGCGATCGGCGCGGTCGGAGTGCTGGCCGCGGGCGTGCTGGGCCCGTGGGTGTTACGGGTCGCCTTCGGCCCGCAGTACCAGGCCGGCAGCGCGCTGCTGGCCTGGCTGACCGCGGCGGCGGTGGCCATCGCGATGCTCACCCTGACCGGCGCGGCCGCGGTGGCCGCCGCGCTGCACCGGGCCTACGCGCTGGGGTGGGTGGGCGCCACGGTCGCATCGGGATTGCTGCTGGCGCTGCCGTTGTCGCTGCAGACCCGGACCGTGGTCGGGCTGTTGTGCGGGCCGCTGGTGGGTATCGGCGTGCATCTGGTGGCGTTGTCGCGCGCCGCGCGCCTAACCGGCTGATCCGACCTGCACCGGCGTGTACCTTGTGGGCTTAGATGGGTACTGACACGCATTATTCGGCCGTCTGGGTCGTGATTCCCGCCTTCAACGAAGCCGCCGTCATCGGCGAGGTGATAGCCGATGTGCGTTCGGTATTCGACAACGTCGTCTGCGTGGACGACGGCAGCACCGACGACACCGGCGAGATCGCCCGGCGGGCCGGGGCGCATCTGGTGCGCCATCCGATCAACCTCGGGCAGGGCGCGGCCATTCAGACCGGGGTCGAGTACGCCCGCCGGCAGCCAGGCGCCCAGGTCTTCGCCACCTTCGACGCCGACGGCCAGCACCGGGTCAAAGACCTGGCCGCGATGGTCAACCGGCTGCGGGTCGGTGACGTCGATGTCGTCATCGGCACCCGGTTCGGCACCCGGCAGGGGGCCCGGCCGCCGTTGGTGAAGCGCATGGTGTTGCAGACCGCGGCACGGCTGAGCCGGCGCGGCCGCCGGCTCGGCCTGACCGACACCAACAACGGGCTGCGGGTGTTCAACAAGAAGGTCGCCGACGGGCTGGACATCACCATGAGCGGCATGAGCCACGCCAACGAGTTCGTCATGCTGATCGACGAAAACCATTGGCGCGTGGTCGAAGAACCCATCGAGGTGCTCTACACCGAGTACTCGAGGTCGAAGGGCCAACCGCTGCTCAACGGGGTGAACATCATTTTCGACGGATTTCTGCGAGGAAGGATTCCACGATGAACTGGATCCAGGTGCTGCTGATCGGATCCATTGTGGCGCTGCTGGTTTACCTGCTGCGCTCGCGGCGCAACGCCCGATCCCGGGCCTGGGTCAAGGTCGGCTACGTGGTGTTCGTGCTGGCCGGTATCTATGCCGTGCTGCGGCCCGACGACACCACCGTGGTGGCGAACTGGTTCGGGGTGCGCCGCGGCACAGACCTGATGCTCTACGCGCTGGTGATGGCGTTCTGCTTCACCACGCTCAGCACCTATATGCGGTTCAAGGACCTGGAGCTGCGCTACGCGCGCCTGGCCCGGGCGGTCGCGCTGGAATCCGCGCTGCCGCCCGACCCGAACTAGTTGTGCTGGTTGCGGAAGTACTCGACCGTGCGGGCCACCCCCTGCTGCAGGCCGACCTTCGGTTGCCAGCCCAAAACCCTTGCGGCTAAGCCGATATCGAGGCAGGACCGCTTCAGGTCGCCGAGCCGCGGCGGGTGGAACTCCGGGTCGTCGGGTCCCCCGACGGCGGCCGCGACGGCCGAATGCAGTTGCCGGTCCGAGGTTTCGACGCCGGTGCCGATGTTGAAGCGCTGGCCGCCGCCGGCGTCCCCGGATGCCTTGACGACGGCGTCCACCACGTCGTCGACGAAAACGTAGTCGCGGGTGTTGGTGCCGTCCCCGAAAACCTTGGTGGGCTTGCCCGACAGCAGCGCCTGGGCGAAGATCGCCACCACACCGGCCTCGCCGTGCGGATCCTGGCGCGGCCCATAGACATTGGCCGGCGCGATGTGCGAGCAGTCCAGGCCGTAGAGGTGGCGGAAGGTGTTCAGGTAGATCTCGCCGGCCACCTTGCCCGCGGCATACGGCGAGGCCGGGTCGGTGGGCACCGTCTCGGGGGTGGGATAGGTCGGCGGGGTGCCGTAGATGGAGCCGCCGGAGGAGGTGTGCACGATCTTGCGCACGCCCGTGCGGCGCGCGGCCTCGGCCAGCCGCACGGTGCCGATGACGTTGACCGAGGCGTCGAATTGCGGGTCGGCCACCGAGTGCCGCACGTCGATCTGGGCGGCCAGGTGGAACACCACCTCCGGGCGGTGTTCGTCGAGGATGGCCTCCAGGTCGGCGGTCACGATGTCGGCCTCGACGAACACGTGCGCCGGGTTGCCGACCAGATGCTCGAGGTTGCTCGCGCGGCCGGACGCGAAGTTGTCCAGCCCCACCACCGTGTGACCGTCGGCCAGGAGGCGGTCGACTAGCGTCGAGCCGATGAATCCGGCTGCCCCGGTAACCAGTGCGCGCACCGGCCCACCATACATAGCCCTGGCGGCCGCCGCGCTCGTCGTGGTGCAGCTGGCGGTGCGCGCGGTGCTGGCGTTCGGCGGCTACTTCTATTGGGACGACCTGATCCTGATCGGCAAGGCCGGCACCCACAACCTGCTGGCGCCGTCGTATCTGTTCGACGACCACGACGGGCACCTCATGCCGGGGGCATTCCTGCTCGCCGGCACCATCATCCGGGCCGCGCCGCTGGACTGGACCTGGCCGGCGGTCAGCCTGCTGGTGCTGCAGCTGCTGGCGTCGCTGGCGTTGTTGCGCGCGCTGCACGTGATCCTGGGCTGGCGGCCGGTGCTGCTGATCCCGTTTACGTTCGCCTTGTTCACCCCGCTGGCGGTGCCCGGGTTCGCGTGGTGGGCGGCGGCGCTGAATTCGCTGCCGCTACTGGCGGCGCTGGCCTGGGTGTGCGGCGACGCGATCCTGCTGGTGCGCACCGGGAACCGGCGTTACGCGCTGACCGGGGTGCTGGTCTACCTCGGCGGGCTGCTGTTCTTCGAGAAGTCCGCGGTGATCCCGTTCGTGGCGTTCGCGGTGGCCGCGCTGCTGCGTCATGTGGCGGGCGACGCCGGACCGGGATCCGCGCTGCGCGCGGTGTGGCGGGCCGGCCTGCGGCTGTGGGTGCCGTCGCTGGCGTTGACCGCCGCCTGGGTGGGGCTGTACCTGGCCGTGGTCAACCAGCGGCGGTGGAGTTCGGACGTGGTGATGACGGGCCGGCTGCTGGTGCGCTCGATCACGCACGGCATCGTGCCGGGGCTGGCCGGCGGGCCGTGGCACTGGGACCGCTGGGCGCCGGCCTCGCCGTGGGCCACGCCGCCGCCGCTGGTGATGGCGCTCGGCTGGCTGGCGCTGGCCGGCGTGCTGGCGGTGTCGCTGCTGCGCAAGCGGCGGATCGGGCCGGTGTGGCTGACCGCGGCCGGCTACGCGGTGGCCTGCCAGGTGCCGATCTATCTGATGCGGTCGTCCAAGCAGACCGCGCTGGAACTCGCCCAGACGCTGCGGTATCTGCCGGATCTCGTCGTCGTGCTGGCGCTGCTGGCCGCCGTCGCGCTCAGCGCCCCCAACCGGCCCGCCGGGCCGCGCTGGTTGGACGCCTCACCGAAACGCACGATAGTCGCGTGTGGTTTGGCGGCGCTGTTTTTGGCCAGCAGCCTGTACTCGACGGCCACGTTCCTGACCAGCTGGCGCGACAACCCCGCCCAGCCCTATCTGCGCAACGCCCGGGCCGCGCTGGCGGCGGCGCATGCGGCCAGCGACGCGCCGCTGCTGGACCAGGAGGTCGATCCGCTGGTGCTGCAACGGGTGGCCGCGCCGGAGAACCTGGCCAGCCACCTGTTCGCGCTGCTCCGCGACAGGCCCGAATTCGCTTCGGCGACAACGCAATTGCGAATGCTGGACAGCTCGGGGCGGCTCATCAGGGCGCGGGTGACCTGGGTGCGCACCATCACGCCGGGGCCGATGCCGCAGTGCGGGTATTTCGCGCAGCCGGACCGACCGGCCCGCCTGGTCCTGGACGGGCCGCTGCTGCCGGCCGACTGGACCGTCGAGCTGAACTACCTGGCCAACAGCGACGGATCGATGACGTTGTCGATGACGCAGGGCCCCCCGGTCAAGGTGCCGGTGCATCCGGGGCTCAACCGCGTCTTCGCCCGGCTGCCCGGCGCCGGGGACGCGATCACGGTGCGGGCCAACACCACCGCGCTGGCGCTGTGCCTCGCGTCGGGCCCGGTCGGGTTTCTGGCCCCGGCGTGAGCGCCTCGCCCGCCGCCGTCACGCTGGCGTGACGCTCGGCGCCGACGGTCACGCTGGCGTGACGCTCGGCGCCAGACAAACGGAGCCACTGTTCAGAGTCGGTTGATGGGTGACATTTCTATGTCGGTTGATCCTTGACACTCTGGGTTAGTGGTTAGGCCTGTTCGCGGGTGCGGAAGGCCCGTTTGTTTCTTACCTCTGCATGGTTGGTGCGCGCAGCGGTCTTGACTAACTGGTCGCCGATCCAGAACCGCAGCAGCTCACCGTCGACGTGGACATCGCAGCGGGCCCCGGCGTAGTGGGCTCCCACGCAGACCTGCTGCCAGGCCACACTGACCACCCCGTTGGTCGTTACCCGGCGGCTGACCCAGTCCTGGCCGTCTCGGTCGATGCTGGCGGGTACGTCGTCGCCAGGGCTCACCGGCGAGGCGGTGGCGGTGAACCGTTCGGCTGGGGTGGTCATGTTCAGCGATTGATGCGGACGGGCGGTGTTGTAGTAGTGCACCCATTCGTCGAGGGCTTGCTGAGCCGTCTTCAGATTTGAGAAAGCCCTTGTGTTGCTGAGGAATTCGGCGCGCAGACTGCGGTGGAACCGCTCAATCTTGCCTGTCGTCGTCGGGCTACGCGGCTGGGTGAGCAGGTGGTCGATGCCGTTTTGCCGGCAGATCGCGTCGAAGAGCACCTCCACCGGGGGATGGTTAAACCGGCCGGTGAACACCTTGCCGTTATCAGTCAAAATCTGCTGGGGGGCCCCGTAAGCCGCCAGCGCCGCCCGCAATCCGTCGCAAACCGCGCGGGTAGGGAGCGTCCCGGGGAGTGGTGTAAGTGATGGCGGCGTGTCGGTCCCTGACGTAAGAGGGCCATCGCGTGAGTCTCTGTGGTGAAACGACCAAGAATCACTACCGAGAGGAACATCGCGATGGCCCTGGACCAGTCTGCCTTGCTGGAGGTGCTCGACGCACTGCGCACCGCCGATGCCGGTGAGCGGATCACTCAAGCCGCCGAAACGATCTACCAAGCCTTGATCGACGCGGAGTTGACCGCGTTCATCGGGGCTTCTCCCCATGAGCGCACCGAGACCCGCTCCAATCAGCGCAACGGCTCGCGTCCGCGCACGCTGTCCACGGTCGCAGGGGACCTGGAACTGCGGATTCCCAAGCTGCGCACCGGGTCATTTTTCCCGGCGTTGTTGGAGCGGCGTCGCCGGGTCGATCAGTGCTTGTTCGCGGTGGTGATGGAGGCCTACCTGCACGGCACCTCCACCCGCAAGGTCGACGATCTGGTCAAGGCACTGGGTACCGATACCGGGATCTCCAAAAGCGAGGTCAGCCGGATCTGCAAAGACCTCGACACCGAGGTCGCGGCCTTCCGGGACCGGCCGTTGGGTGATCAGCGCTTTCCGTATGTCTTCCTCGACGCCACCTACTGCAAGGCCCGGGTGAATCATCGGGTGGTGTCGCAGGCGGTGGTCATCGCCACCGGGGTGGCCGCTGACGGGCGCCGCGAGGTACTGGGCTTTGAGGTCGGAGACTCCGAGGACGGGGCGTTCTGGACCGCGTTTTTGCGGTCGTTGAAATCCCGCGGTCTGGCCGGAGTCCAACTGGTCATCTCCGATGCCCATGCCGGACTGCGCAGTGCCATTGACGCCGTGCTGATCGGGGCCGCCTGGCAGCGGTGTCGAGTGCACTTCCTGCGCAACGTGCTCGCCCAAGTGCCCAAGGGCTCCGCAGAGATGGTCGCCGCCGCGATCCGCACCGTCTTCGCCCAGCCAGACGCCGAGCACGTGCGCGAACAACTCGACACCATCGCCGGCATGCTCGGCCGCCAGTTCCCCAAGGTCGAAACCATGTTGCGCGAGGCCGCCGCCGACATCACCGCCTTCGCCGACTTCCCGGTGGCCCACTGGAAAAAGATCTGGTCAACCAACCCCAGTGTTATCTGGAGCACTGTGTGCGATAGCTGTTGTGACCTGCAGGTTTGTGTCGTGGAGGGTGTCCATGACGCGGCTGGAGATCGATATCGGTTGGCGGTCAGCATGGCCCGATCGTTACCGAATCGCGATGCGTCCGTTCATGGTGTCTTCCGGTGTCGTCGCGGAGTTGGCCAAGGGCGCACGCGAGTTGGCGGCGTAGCCGCCGGTTCTCATCGGCGAGTTCGTGGTTGCGGCGGTTGGCGATTTCGAGGCGCTGCCGCAGGGAGTCGTCGCTGGCGCGTTGTCGGGCAGGTAACGGTGTGCTTGGCTCGGGCCGGTGCTGGGCGCGGAGCCGGCAGATCTCGTCTTTGAGGTCGATTTGGGTGTAGATCCACGAGCGGGAGACACCGGCATGGCGGGCGACGGATTCGAAGGTGAGCACGGCGCCGGTCCGGTCGAGTTCGTGCATCGCCGCGATCGCCTTGGCGCGGGTGTGTTCGTGCCGCTGCTGGGCCGCCCGGATGAGGTTGATGCTGTTGTCAGCCCGCATGTTTGGCCTTCCCTGGTTCTGAATCGTTGAGGGCGGTGATGATGGTGTCCAGGTTGTGCAGGACTTGACGGTTCATCTCGGCCAGACGTTGTTGGCCGCGGGCTTCGGCGGCGGTGATCAGCTGCAGAGTCTGTTGCCGCTGCTGGTGGTGCTGGGGCAGGAACTCGGCGGTGGTGAGGAACATCGGGCAGGTCAGGCAGGCGTTGGCGTGCGGGCAGCTCTGCTGCACCGGCAGTCCGCAGTAGCCGTTGGGTAGGGCCTGGGTGGCTCGGCCGAGGCGCTGTTTGGCCCAGGCGGCCTCCGCGATCGGCCCGGACGGGTCGAAAATGATTGTGGCGCCGTGGATGTCGACCTTTCGAGCTGCCTCCCACTGACGGCGCACGGTGGTGTCGTGCAGGCGGGCGTAGTGCCCGGTCATCTGCGCGGAGTCATGGTCGAGGATGCGTCGCACGACCTCTTGCGGGACGTCGCGGTTGATCAGCCGGGTGCCCAGGGTATGGCGCCACTGGTGCGGGGTGAGGTGCACCGGCTGGCCGTGCTCGTCGCGGATGTCGCAGACGGACAGCCAGCGCAACAGCGCCATCCGGTAGGTGGGACTCGCGATCGGGTGGGTGCCGTCAATGTTCTTCGTCGGCCGTGGGAACAACACCGGCGTGCCTGCCGGCCAACGCTGGGAGGTGTGGTTGCGATGTTCGGCGATGAGTTCGCGCAACTGCTCGTCGATGGGCACCAACGCGTCGCGTTTCATCTTGTGGTTGAGGTAGCGCAGATACGGTGCGCCTTCGGCATCGGCGACCACACAATCGCTGCGCAGCCGCAGCGCATCAGTGATCCGTAGCCCGCAACGCATCAAGATGATCGTGATCAACCGGTGAGCGGGGTCGGCGTATCGGGCAAGGTTGTCGGGATCCTCGAGCTGGGTCATGACCTGTTCGGCCAGTGCCCGAGGCAACCGTTCATCGCGTTTGGGGTAGTCCTCGGCGAAGAACATCGCGTCTGCGGGAAGGTCTGTGTCCCAACGGTGTTGGCGGACGGTAGCGAAGAATCGGTTGAGCAGCCCGATATGGGTCCCGCGGCGTTGGGCACCGATGGAGTCGCTGCGCAGGTTGGCCAAATAGCGCTCCAGCACCGGCCGGTTGATCCGGTCGATGCTCTCGACGCCGATGTCGGCGAGGTACCCGGCGAAGCGGGTGAGCGCAACGACCGGCCTGCCGCCGCCGGCTTCCAGACCCAATCCGGTCGATAGCCGCCACCGGACCCACCGCTTGGCCAGATCCCGCAGCCACGGCTGCGGAATACCGTCGAAGCGCAGCGTGCGGTCTCCGTCGTAGCCGAGCCGGCGCATGCGCCAGACTTCGCGCGGGTATTCGGCGTCCCAGCCGCCGGCCTCGGCCAGGTCGGCGATCACCCGGGATGCGTAGCTGAGGAATCCACGGGAGCGAGTGTCGTTGATCGTCGACCGAGCCCAGTCATGCCAGGTGTCCTCGTCGTGGTGGAGCAGGGAGCCCACGCCTGCGGCGGCCAGTGCCTTCACCACGCGCATGACCACGTCCGGGGTGAGCTTGCCCTGCCGATCGTCGTGGCGGCGTTGCAGCACGTACTGCAGTTCCAGCTTCAGCTGACCGATCAGCCGGTCGAGCCGTATCTGCTCACTGGCCAACGGGGCTTCGGCGGCGAAGCGGTCGGCGAACACGTCGATGTCGGGTCTGCCGTTGACCTTCCAGGTGTTGGTGTGGGTTTGGCAGAACGCAGACGTGCCCTGCGGCCAGAGCTCGCAGTGCGGAATCCGGCAGGTCACCCCGGCCGCTGGTTGCTTGAACGGCTGCGGTTCGGCCAGCCATCCGGCCAGGCTGGGGCGCCCGGCGCGTTCCCATCGTTGCGCGTGCAGCCCGCACATGCCGCCACGGGCAGAGCCGTAACCGCAACCGGGCACCCGGCAGCGCTGGTTGGGTTGTCGCCGCCGCCACCGCGGATCGGTCGACACGACAAACTGCTCCACCGACGGGCGTCCTTCGTCGTCCCACCGTTGCCGATGTCCTTCACACAGGCCGCGTCCGCGGGCGGTTCGCCCGCACCCCTCAACCCGGCACTCGGCTCCACCAAACACCGGATCATCGGCACCGAATTCCAGTACATCGCTGCGGAATTCGCTGCGGACCTCGGCCATCAGCTTGCCGATTAGCCCCGACGGGCCGGCGGGCTTCAGCGACGGCGCGCTCATAGCCGCACCTGCCCATCGGTGAACCAGCCTGCCTGTTCCATGACCCGCCGAGCGTCCTCCACGGTGAGGTGCCCATACGTCGTGGTCGTCGTCGCCACGTGCGCATGTCCGAGCAGGTGCGCGACCACCTCGATGCTGACTCCGTCGCGCAGCAGCCGGGTTGCGGCCGTGTGTCGCAGCCAGTGCGGGTCGAAGTCGATCCCGGTCCGCCGGCGCAGCCTCCGCACCAGGTCGTAGACCGCAGCGTAGGTCAGCGGATGCCCCTGCGGGCGGCCCCACAGGTTGACGAACACGTAGTCGCTGTCCAGATCGCCGTACTCGCTGTGAAGGTAGTCGGCGAACAATCGGATCAACGCGCTGCTGACTGGGATCGTGCGGACGGTCTGTGACTTGGCGCGCGCGCCATTGGCGTTATCGCGTCGCCGCACCGTCACCTCATGCTCGGCAGCGGCGATGTCGTTGTGCCGCAAACCAAGTGCCTCACCGATCCGCATCCCGGTGTCGTAGAGCACGGCGAACAGCAATCGGTCCCGCAGCCGACCGCAACCATCCAGGATCGCCTGCACCTCGTCCGGTGAGAGCACCCGCGGCAGCTTCTTCGGCGCCTTCAACGCGATCACCCGCCGCGACCTCGGCGCGCCCTTGCTGATGTGGTGCAAAAACGGCTTCCAACCACCGCGCGCGCCGCCGACCTGCCACGAGGTCAGCAGAGCGCTGACATCCAGCCCATCTCGTGCGGCGTGGGTGTAAAACGCCCCGACCGCCGAAAGCTTGCGGTTCACAGTAGATTCCGTGCAGTGATGCGGCACCGACGGCAACACCGCAACCTGCCCATGCCGGGCCCGCAGCGGCAGCCGCAGCCAGGCCACGAACTCACCTACGTCATCAAGCCGCACCGCCCGCCAGTCCAGCCCACGCTCGGCGAGAAAACCGAACCAGTCCTTGAGATCGTGCGCGTACGCCTTGACCGTGTTCGGTGATCGCTCGATATCGGTCAGATACGCCAGATACCGGTCAACCGCTGCTACCGGAGCGTCGTCGTCGCCGAGAACGGTCCACGACTCACGCAACGAGACCGGCGAGATAACTCGTGCAATCTGCATCGCCCCTCCGCAGGCTCTTGCCTCCTGGACGACTGCAGATAAACACGTCCACCACGCAGAACCTGGGACCTCAACGCCTCGTGTCGGACATCAAGGACACCGCCTGCAGGACTCCAGATAACTGCGGGGTTGTTGGACCAGATCTTTTTCCAGTGCAGGACAGGGAAATCGGCGAATGCGGTGATGTCGTCGGCGGCCTCGCGCAGCATCGTTTCGACCTTGGGCAGTTGGCGGCCGAGCATGCCGGCGATGGTGTCGAGTTGCTCTCGCACATGTTCGGCGTCGGGTTGGGCGAAGATGGTGCGGATCGCTGCGGCGACCATCTCGGCTGATCCCTTGGGCACCTGGGCGAGCACGTTGCGCAGGAAGTGCACCCGGCATCGTTGCCAAGATGCGCCGATGAGGATGGCCTCGATGGCGCTGCGCAACCCGGTGTGGGCATCAGAGATCACCAGCTGCACCCCGGACAGGCCGCGGGTTTTCAGTGAGCGCAGAAACGCCGTCCAAAACGCGCCGTCCTCGGAGTCACCGACGTCGAAGCCGAGCACTTCACGGCGTCCGTCAGCCGCGACACCGGTGGCGATGACGACCGCTTGGGAGACCACCCGATGGTTGACCCGAGCCTTGCAATAAGTGGCGTCGAGGAACACATACGGGAAGTGCTGCTCGGATAGAGGCCGGTCCCGAAAGGCGCCTACCTCGGTGTCCAGATCGGCGCAAATCCGGGAGACCTCGCTTTTGGAGATGCCGGCGTCCGCGCCGAGGGCTTTAACCAAATCGTCGACTTTGCGGGTGGAGGTGCCGTGCAAATAGGCCTCCATCACCACCGCGAACAAGCACTGATCGACCCGGCGGCGCCGCTCCAGCAGCGCCGGGAAGAACGAGCCCGACCGAAGCTTGGGAATCCGCAACTCCAAATCGCCAGCGATCGTCGACAGTGTGCGCGGCCGAGACCCGTTGCGCTGGTTGGTTCGTGATGCGCTCCGTTCATGCGGACCGGCGCCGATCACCGCCGTCAGCTCCGCATCGATGAGTGCCTGATAAATCGTCTCGGCGGCCTGCTTGATCCGATCAGCGGCATCGGCATTGCGTAATGCGTCCAGCACCTCCAGCAAGGCAGACTGGTCCAGGGCCATCGCGATGTTCCTCTCGGTAGTGATCCTTGGTCGTTTCACCACAGAGACTCACGCGATGGCCCTCTACATCAGCACCGACACGCCGCCACTATTTACACCACGCCCCGGGACGTTCCCTGTTCTCGACTTCGCAATCGCCAACCGAGACACCATAAAGCTGTCAACTTCAATCGATAGGGTTCTGGACAACACGTATACCGCCGCGGAACTCCGCTATCTAAAGGCTCATGGCTACCAAGTCGTCGACGGCTATACCCTAGTTCCACCCAAGATCGGAGGTTAGCGCGGATGAAAGCGCTCCTTGAATTTATCGTTCAATACTGTGGCTTCCTCTACCTCAACCCCGGCTACAGAATCACGAACTCGGCCACCCGAGGCTTGGCCGACATCGACGCATCGATTACGTTCACCGGCGAGGAGATCGGGTGGCAGATCATTAATGATCGCGGGCTCATCTACTTTGCTGCGGCGCCGTCACAAGGTGTGTCCGACGATTCGTATGCACTTTCCCTTATTCGTCAATACCTAGAACGCGGCGAGGATGTCGGTGCTGGCCCCGCGATCGACGAGGCGAGCTGGTTGAGCGCAAACTTGAGCCGGATCGAGCGGCTATTTACCGATGAATCGAACGCTGCGCGCGTCTGCGACGAACTTGCCGATCTACGACGCTCCAATTCATTCAAAAAATGGGGATGGCCCAAACCGGAGGAAACCGACTAGCGGCAAATCCTAGACCAGTGGAGTCCGCGGCCGATAATACAGAGCTTGCTACGGTGGCTTTTACATACTTCACTTCCTGTATTTAGACGCTCGATATCGCCTCGCCGATTCGACGACATCCGGAAGTCCGACAAGCAAATCTTCATTGACTTTGACTGGCCCGGTTGTCAGTTGGGAGCTGATTAATGACAGGGGCCAGTTCGGATGATGAAACGAATGCGGTATCGCCGGACGAGACCATTGCATGGATCCGAAGCAACTTGAGCCGCATCGAGCAATTCTTCACCGCGGCCAAGCGGAGCATTCGTGTGAGCAACTCATTGATCTCGCAAAGGCCCTTGCAACAAAGTACTTCGGCTCATCACAGGAGTGAAGCTGCTGCCGAACGGCGACCAGGTGCTGGCGGTGAAAGAGCGTTCATTATGCGCCTGTACCTAACCCGCCGCGCGAGGGGCTACCAATGCAGCCACTGCGGAACTTCCGGCGTGGCCGGATCTATGAAGTCCTCGAGTTTGGATGCGTCTCGAGCACACGTGGCGTTGCGCCGAGCAGATGGTCAGAGAAGGCATCGCATAATCGGTCGAAACTGGGCAGCCGAACACCCGCTCAACTTCAGTGACGAACCATCCCCGGGGCCGTTCAAACGTTCCACGGCCTGGTCGGACCGATGGTCCGCGGGAGCAACAGATCGCGAAACACGTTGTCACACCGGGTAATTGAGCCCCACCCGGCTAGTTGGTTGTGGGTGGTGGTTGGGGTTGGAAGGGGTCGTACCACCACCAGTCGGCGCGTTGGCCGAGGGGTCCGGGACAGGGTGGGACGGCGGGTGGGGGTCTGGTCGGTTTGCGGGCCAGTGATCCTGGTTTCAGGTGGCGCCCGGAGCTGTCGGTGACGAGGAGGGTGTCGGCGGGGCCGGTGATGGTGATCTCGCCGCGGTGGTGGGCGCGGTGGTGATAGGGGCAGACCAGGACCAGGTTGGACAGTTCGGTGGGGCCGCCGTCTTCCTAGTGCCGCAGGTGGTGGGCGTGCAGGCCGCGGGTGGCGCCACAGCCGGGGATCGCGCAGCCGCGGTGGCGGTGTTCGAGGGCGCGGCGTAGCCGCCGGTTGATCACCCGGGTCGAGCGGCCCGCACCGATGGGTTGGCCGTCGCGTTCGACCCACACCTCGCAGGTGGCATCACAGGTCAGATAGCGGCGCTCGGCGTCGCTTAGCAGCGGGCCCAAATGCAGGCCGGCGACGCGTTGGGCGGCGTCGAGGTGGACCACCACGGTGGTGTGGTGGCCGTGGGGGCGGCGGTGCGCCTCGGCGTCCCAGCCGGTTTCGATCAGGCGGATAAACGCCTCCAGCGTGCCCGGCAACGGCCGGACCTGCTCGCCGGCCCGGTGGTTGTGGTCGCGTTTCCATTCGGCGATCAGCGCTTCGCGGTGCGCGGCCAGGGCGGCGTCGAATGTGGCGGCATCGAGGCGGTCGAGCGTGATCCGCCAGCAGCTGAGCTCCTCGTCGGAGGTCTTGGTGAGGCCGGGCTGCGGTGCCGGCTTGGCCTCGGGTTGGGGCCGCGGTTCCAGCTTGACCGCGGTGCGCAGCTGGTTGACCGTGGCCACCGCGGCCAGCTGCGCGTAATGCTCATCGGATCCCTCCCCGGCACGCTGCGCGATGACTCCGAGCTGGTCCAGCGACAACCGGCCCTCCCGCAGACCGGCCGCGCAGCGGGGAAACGAGTCCAGCCGGCGGGCCACGGCCGCGATCGTCTCGGCATTGCCCGGTGAGCAGCCCGTCTTCCAGGCCACCAGCGCGCCAAGAGACCGCGCCCCGGTGGCTCCCCACAGCTGCTCGCGCTCGATCTGCGCGACGATCTCCACGATGCGCCCATCAATTGCATTACGCTGCCCGGTCAACTCCGCCAACTCGTCAAACAGCACCGCCAACCGATCGCAAGGACGCACCTCCACCTCAGCTGCCAGCACGCTCGAGGACATGACAACATCATGACAGCGGGGTCCGACAAGTCGCGTCGGCTCGATCTGCGCCAGCTACGAATGCACCCACCGCGTGATCTCGGGAGTGACGGGATCGGTGATGTCGTCGAATTCCGGATGCTTCTTGAGCACGGTGCCGATCATCGAGCACACCGGGACAATGCGCTTGCCCTCATTCCGGGCCTCGTTCAGCGCCTCCTCGACCAGAATGGTCGCCAGGCCGCGTCCGCCGTACGCCGGATCGATTTCGGTGTGGTAGAAGACGCGCTGGTCACCGCGGTCCTTGAAATCGGCCAGTCCCACGGGTTTACCCTCGACGGCGATGGTGTACTTGCCGTCCTGAAGGCTGACCGTGGTTTGTGCTCCGGTCTTATCGGTTGTCATTTGTGCTTCCCTTTCTTTCCGGCATCGGTCGGGGCCGCAGCCGAGCGGTCGGCAACGGCGGGGCGGGCAGCCGGCTCAGCGCACCACGGTATCCCCGCACCGCGCCGAACCGCTCGTCGCCGTCCTCCCACAATCGGCGGTAACCGACGATGTCCTCGTGGCTTCGCCCGACGAAGTTCCACCACATCACCAACTGTTCGGAAAACGGTGTGCCGCCGAGCAATAGCACCCGCCCGGGCGTATCCCCGGCGTTGCGCAGCTGCACCGCGGCGCGTCCCGGCCCCAGATATGCCAATTCGGCGACGGACAGGGGCTTCTCGTCGACATGAACCGCGCCCGCATCGCAGAGCAGCCCGTGTTCGAAGTCGGGGTCGAGGTCGAGGTCCAGCTGGGCGCCGGCGCCGAGATCGATCTGGGCGCCGACCAGCGGCGTGAAAGTCCTTACCGGCGAACGGCTTCCGTGTAGCTCGCCGAGAAACACCCGCGCCTGCGCGCCGGGTAGTGAGATCGGCGCGGGCGCATGATGCGCGAAGTCCCGCGCGGTGTCGCGATCGGAGTCGGGCAGCGCCACCCACAGCTGGACGCCGTGCAAAGCCCCCGAGCCCACCGACACTTCGGAATGGCAGATACCGGCGCCCGCGGTCATCAGGTTCAGCTCGCCGGGCCGAACGGCCGCGTGTACGCCGGCGCTGTCGCGGTGTTCCACTTCCCCACTGAACAACCAACTCACTGTCTGTAGTCCCGTGTGCGGGTGCGGCGGCACGTCCATCCGGGTGTGGGCCGGTCCGTAATGATCGATGAAGCACCATGCCCCGATCAGCGAACGTTCGCGTTGCGGCAACGTGCGTTGCACCCGCAGCGCCCTCGGCCCGCCCAGGGGAACCTCGCGCGGACGCAGGATCTGCACGGCCGGCGAGGCGTCGCGATCCCGCGAAGCGGCGCAGGCGACTTCGGCCGGTGCGGCTTCAAGGTTGCTCATCGTGCTTACCTACCCGGCGGCCGCAGCACCTTCATGGCCAGCCGCATGACGGGTTCGGGGATGCGATCCTGCATTGACAGGGCGGCTTCGGCGGCCCGGGATCGCAGCGGGGTGCCGCGCCCGAACACCCGGTTCAGCGCTCCCCCGGACGGCTCGAGCACCACGTGCAGCGGCGGCGTTCCGACGGCGGCCCCCAGCGCGTTGGAGACGACCATCCGCTGGATCTCGCTGGTGCCTTCAAAGATGGTGTACAGCTTGGCATCCCGATACCACTTCTCGACCGGATGATCGGTGATGTATCCCCACCCACCCAGGGTTTGGACGGCGCGCTCGGTGGCTTTGACCGCGACCTCGCTGGCGGCCATCTTCGACATCGACCCCTCTCCCCGCTCGAAGGGCACGTTGTTGGCCGCCATCCAGGACGCCCGCCAGGTGAGCAGTCGAGCCGCGTCGATCTGGGTGGCCAATTCCGCCAACGGGAAGGCGATGCCCTGGTTGTCGATGATGGGCGCCCCGAACGCCTCACGCTCGGTGGCATAGCTGGTCGCGTATTCCAGTGCCGCCCGGGCGATCCCGATGGCCTGTGCGGCCACCATCGGCCGGGTTTGTTCGAAGGTGCCCAATGTCGCTGAGCCGGAACGCTTTCCACCCGCCACGACCTCTCGGGCTTTGGCCAGCTTGTGCTCGAGCTTCTCCTGTCCGCCCAGCAGATTGGCGGCCGGAACGCGCACACCCTCGAACAGCAATTCGGCGGTGTGGGAGGCGCGGCAGCCCAGCTTGTCGAGCTTGCGCACCATTTTGAGCCCCGGGGTGCCGCCGGGCACCACGAACAGCGCTTGACCGCGGTGGCCAAGCTCCTCGTCGACCACCGCGTTGACCACGTGCACATTGGCGATGCCGCCGTTGCCGATCCACATCTTGTGGCCGTCGATGATCCAATCGTCGCCGTCGCGGCGAGCACGGGTGCGCAGGTTCCGCACGTCGCTGCCGCCCTCCGGCTCGGAGATGGCCAGGGCCGCCAGCTTGAGATCCCCTGGGGTGCCGAAACATTCGGGCGCCCACTCAAGCATCTGCTCCGGGGATGCCGCCTGGCCGATCGCCGACAGCGCCAGCGCCGGCATGACGATCGCCAAGCCGATCCCGGCGCAGCCCCAAAACAGCTCCTCCATGAACATCGGCAGCGAGATGCCGGTCGGATCACCGATCAGATCGCGATAAAACAGCGGGCTGTAGAAGCCGCGCCGGGCCGCCTCCTCCAGCACCGGCCACGGGAACTCCTGGCGCTGGTCGTACTCGAGGGCCACTGGGCGTATTACGGATTCGGCGAACTCGTGCGTACGCCGGGCCAGGTCGTGTTGCGCTGCCGTCGGGGTCAGGTCGAACGTCATGGATGCGCCTCTAGGTCGACGGACTGGTCTTGCCGACCCGGACTACCCCGTTGACCCGGTCAGCAAACTGCGGCCCGGGACTGCGGCGAAATGTCAGGCGGCCGAACGCGGCCCGACCTTGGCCAGCGGCAGATGCAGCACGACTGCGGGCGCGGCGACGGTCTCGTGTTCGTGCCGCGCCAGCAGCGCCGCATTCTCTGGCAGCTGCCGGGAGTTGATCTCGCCGGATGCGATGCGCCGCAGCACCTCATGGGCGTGTGCCAGCTGCTCACGCTTGCGGTACTGGCCACCCGGCAGCTTCACCCCGGCCCAGACGCCGTACTCCTCGCGATGCGCGACGGCGTGCTGGGCGCAGCGCCGCTGTTGGGCCAGCGGGCACCGGCGCAGGCATTGGATGCGCGCCTCGGTGGCCGACCGCTCGTACGCGCGGGCCTTGGCCGCGCCGTCACCGCCGTCGTCGTCGGGGTAGCCGAACCAAAGTTCCGGGTTGGCTGCGCACGGGTGTCCCATGTCGGTCTCCTTGTCGAGCGTGAAACGTAGGCAAAAGCGTATAACCCGAACGGCAGCAGCGCAAGAGAAACGTGACAAAAACGTATACACAGAGGTTCGGGACCTCAGCTGTGTAATATCCGGCCTATGGCCGGAGCGTGCGGTGAGCCGTGAATCGGCCGGCGCAGCGATCCGCGCGTTGAGAGAATCGCGGGATTGGTCGCTGGCCGACCTTGCCGCCGCGACCGGTGTCAGCATCATGGGTCTGAGCTACCTGGAGCGCGGCGCCCGTAAACCCCACAAAAGCACAGTTCAAAAGATCGAAAACGGGCTCGGGCTGCCGCCGGGCACGTATTCGCGGCTGTTGGTGGCCGCCGACCCGGAGGCCGAGCTGGCCCGCCTGATGGCCGCTCAGCCGGCGGCCGAGATGCCGGCGCGGCGCACCGGACCGGTGGTGGTCGATCGTCACAGTGACACCGAAGTGCTGGAGGGCTACGCCGAAGCGCAGCTGGATGCCCTCAAATCGGTCATCGATCGATTGCCGGCGACAACATCAAACGAATATGAGACGTATATTCTGTCTGTGATCGCTCAGTGCGTGAAGGCGGAGCTGCTCGCCGCCAGCTCATGGCGGGTGGCGGTGAACGCCGGCACCGACTCGACCGGGCGGCTGATGGAACACCTGCAGGCCCTGGAGGCGACGCGGGTGGCCCTGTTGAAGCGGATGCCCACCAGCCTCAGCGCGCGCTTCGACCGGGCCTGCGCCCAGTCGTCACTGCCGGAGACCATCATCGCCGCACTGGTCGGGGTGGATGTCGACGAGATGTGGGACATCCGGAACCGGGGGGTCATCTCGCCGAGCGCCCTCCCCCGGGTGCGTGCCTTCACCGACGCGGTCGAGTCGGCGAGCCGGAATGGGGCGAGCCAGGGCGACGACGAGGAGGGGTCGTGAGCCACAGCGAACTCGAGGCGTTGAACCGTGCTCATCAACTTTTCGCCGGCGGCACGCGGCCCGCATCCCTGGACACCGGAAGTGGGCACTACCGCGACCTGTTGGGGCGAGCGGCCCGGCTGAACGACGGATTCGCGCACGGCGGCTACCGGCTGGCGGTGCAGCACAGCCGGCAGCGCCTGGCGTCGACGTCGGACACGGACGCCGCGGTGACCGACCTGCTGGCCGGCGCGCACCGAGATCGGGCGCAGGCTCGCGAGCTGACCGGCGCCGTGCTCGATGCCGGCCGCGCCGATGCCGCCGCGATCCCGACGACGCCGTTGGCTCAGCGCGAGGCGATGCGGCGCCGGGTGATGCGGCTGCGGACCCAACATGCCCACGTGGTGTCGGCGGCAGCGCGAGCCCGACACCACCGTGCCCGGCTGCTGGCCCTGCGGTACCGGCTGCGGCACGGTGTCGGGATGGCCGGCCTGCGCGGGCCGGGCAGCGACCGCGCGGCGCTCGCGGTGCGGGCCGCGTTGTCACGGCTCGGCCGCCCATACGTGTGGGGGGCCACCGGTCCCGACCAGTTCGACTGCTCCGGCCTGGTGCAGTGGAGCTACGCGCAGGCCGGAATTCATTTGGACCGCACCACCTATCAACAGATCAACGAGGGCATCCCGGTGCCGCGGTCGCAGGTGCGGCCGGGTGATCTGGTGTTTCCCCACGCCGGCCACGTGCAGCTCGCGATCGGCAACAACCTCGTCGTCGAGGCGCCCTACTCGGGCGCCTCGGTGCGAATCAGCCGGCTGGGCAACAACGTTGCGATACGCCGACCGATATGACCTGCCAACATCGCCCGGCCCAGCGGGCACGACGAAAAGGGTGAGCCGATGCCGGAACAACCCGGATTCTCGTTAGAGGCCGTCGAGGCGCGGCGATCGGCGCTGGCCGATCAGCACGGCGCGGCGTCGGAAGCCGACCGTGTGCTCGCCGAGGTGCTCGCCAGTGCTCACGCGGCGGCGCAGGAGAGCGCCCGGCGGCTGGACGCCATCGCCGAGCAGATCGACCGCGCCGTGGCGCATCAAGCGGATCTGGCCGTCGATACGCCGCTGGGCGCGCGGGAGTTCCACAAGTTTCTGCTCGCCAAGCAGCACGAGATCGCGTCGGTGGTCACCGAGGCCCAGGAACTCAGCCGGGCGAAAAGGGTTGTGTTGGAGAATCTTCGGGCGCAGTACAGCGCCGGCAACAGGTGAGCAAAATTAGTCCACACCGTGGGAGCGCAGTGAATTGTCGGCAGCAACACTCCTGAGTACTGTCGCCGGGCATGGAGGGGTCGCGTCAGGGGCTGCAGCGCTTCCGGGCGGGCTGATGTCGGCCTACGACGACCTGTTGGCCGCGGTCAAGGACGTCCGGGACCGCACCGGCGACCCGAACGCGTGGCAAACGGGATTGGCGCCGGCCGAAGTGTCGGCGGTGATCACCCCGAGCACACGCCCCGAACAGCTGCAGGCCATCCTGGCCAAGATCCGCCGGCAGCACGCGGAGCTGTTCGGGGCCGCACCGACGGGCGTCGCACGCCCACCCGCCGATGCCGGGCCTGCTCCGGACCGGGAGTCGGGCGCGGCGGCCGATGCCATCGCCAGCGCGGAAGCCGCTCTGGCACAGCAGAATTCAGTGAGCTCGCAGCTGGACATGCAAGTGGTGACGGCCATCCTCAACGCACACCTGAAGGCGGTTGACGGCAGAGAAGCGCTCACCAAGTTGCAGCAGGAAACCGAGGCGGCCGTCCGGACCAGGTCGGACCTGGACACCCCGGCGGGAGCGCGCGATTTCCAACGGTTCCTCATCGGCAAGCTGCGAGATATCCGGGCGGTGGTGCTGAACGCCAGCCTAGACGACACCTCGAAGTCGGCGCTGATGGCCGCGTGGACCTCGCTGTACGACGCGGCCAAGAATGATCGACCCGGCGATCACGCGTCGTCTGCCGGCGCCGCTGCCGATGCTGCCGCGGCGGGCACGAGTGATCAGCCGGACGAGGACCTCGACGACGAGTGGGATCCGCTGCTGGATTCGCTGTTGGCCGACGACGACGGATCGCCGATCGATCCCGCGGCCGCCCTGGATCCATTGGGCGGCAACACCATTCCACCGGCACCACCGCCTGCGATGGCGCCCGCGTTGCCCAGTTTCGGCGGTGGCTCGCTTCCGGGGCTCGGCGCGACACCGGCATCCATGTCGGGCTGGGAGACGCCCGGCGGGCTTCCGCTTTCGGGGCTGCAGGCCGGCGACGCCAGCGATCCGGCGCTGCAGGACCTGGCCGACGAAGACCTACCGGAAGACCAAGGCCAGCAACACGATTCGCCCGCCGACGGTTCGACAGAACAGGCCGACGACGAGAACGCGTCAGCCGACGAGCCGCCGGCCGGGCCGACATCGGTGACGCTGCCCGACGGCGAAACGGTGACCGCGGCCAGCCCACAGCTGGCGGCGGCGATCAAGGCCGCCGTCGCCGGAACCCCGATCGCGGAAGCCTTCCAACAACAGGGAATGACCCTCCCCGCACCCGGGACGGCGGTGGCCAACCCCGTCGACGTTGTGCGGGTGAGTCCCGGCGACATCGGCATGTTCACCGATCGCCACGCCCTGGCGCTCGGCCCCGGCAAAGCGCTTCTGGACGGGCAAATTCAACACATCGCCACCGTGAGCGGGCCGAGCTTCCTAGGCTGGGAGCACCCGCCGGCGGCGGCCGCGAGCGTGACCGCGCCGGCTAAGCCCGACCCACCGACACCGACCCGGCCGGCGAGCTCGTCGACCACCTGAGAAAAATGAACTCGCCGGCAGGACCGGCGGTCCTCAACAGGAGACAGCGGATGGCAGATTCGATCCATGTAGTGCCCGCGCACCTGCGTCAGGCCGCTGCGCATCACCAAGACACCTCGGAGTACCTGCGCACCGTCCCGTCGTCGCACGCCGCGATCCAGGAGAGCCTGGATTCGCTCGGGCCGATTTTTAGTGAACTGCGCGACGCCGGCCGCGAACTTCTCGAGCTGCGGCGCCAGTGTTACGAGCAGCAAGCTGCTGACCACGCCGACCTGGCCGACCAACTGACGGTTTCGGCTGCGATGTGGGAGCAGCACGAGCAGGAGGCGGCAGACAAGTTCGGCAGCATCGTCGACCGCGGTCGATGACGGACGCGAATCCCGCTTTCGACACTGTTCACCCGAGCGGACACATCCTGGTCCGCTCGTGCCGCGGCGGCTACATGCACAGCGTCGCGCTGAGCGAAGAGGCGATGGAAACCGACGCCGAGACGCTGGCACAAGGCATTCTGCTGACCGCCGACGTGTCCTGTCTCAAGGCATTGCTGGAAATCCGCGACGAGATCGTCGCCGCCGGGCACACACCGTCGGCGGAAGTTCCGACCCCGCGTGACCTCGATGCGGCCATCGAAAAGTTGCTGGCGCACAAGTTGCGCCGCCGCACGCACGCCAAGTAGACGGCTCGGACCGGTCTCAGCCGAGGTGTTCGGTTAGCGCAGCCACGGCTTGGCCGCGCTGGGATCGGGAGCGATACCGGTCGGCGGCTCTACCGGATTGGGGCCGAACAACTCTCGCGCTCGGGCGAGCAACGTGCGCACCTCGTCGAGTTGCTGCTGCAGTGCAGAATCAGCCATGTCCCCACGCTACCCAGGCCTTGACGGCCGCACAATTCACTGACTGCACAACTCGCCGGGCGGCTGCCGCTAGGCTTAGCCGGTGGCGATCTTCGGTCGGATGACGGCGCGTCAGCGCCTCCGGAGAGCTACCCGGGAATCACTGTCGATTCCGGCCTTCAGCTCTCCCGTCGACTGCACCCCGTGGGTGACAGGCGGGCTGTGGCCTGCCGAATTGTCCACGGTCACGCCCGAAACCGCCACGCTCGCAGAGTATCTCAAGGCCGACCTGCAGCGAATTGCCGACGGCGCCAACGATGAATTGCGCAAGCTCAAGCGCGCGGGTATGACCGACACCGCCCGGCAGGCTGCCGAGGCGCGAGTCATCGAGCAGGCCCGCACGCGTGCGGTGCGACGGGTCGAATCGACGATCCGCTACCTGCATGCGGTGCAAAGCGGCGCCCGGCCGCCGGCTCCGCCGCCGACCCTCGATGCTCCCGGCGCGGACTTGGAAAGGACGCAGGTGCTGCCCGCGGTCGGCGACGCCGAGCACACCGCCGGCCCGCCAGCGCAGCAGACGCCCGAAGCGCGCCCGCGACCGACCCGGCGGCGGGCGGCCGAGGACGAGCCGGCGCAACTCGAGGAGACCCGGGTGCTTCCGGCCATTCGCGACGACGCGGCGGCCGCGGACGCTTCGGTCCCGGAGACGCCGGCCTCGGAAACACCTGTCCCGGAGGCGCCGGCCGCCGAAGCACCTGTCCCGGAGGCGCCGGCCCCGGAAGCGCCGGCCGCCGAAGTCCCGGAGCCGCTCGGCGAACCCACCACCCGCGGTCGTCACCACGCGCCGGTGCCCGAACCGGTCGCCGAGCGCGTCGAACCGGACATCGCCGCACCCGCCGAGGCGGCCGACCTGGAGCAGACCCAGGTCATCCCGGTCGTCAGGCGAGACGAGCCGGTCCCCGAGCCGCCGGTCGTTGCCCCACCGGAGCCGGCCGAGGAGCCCGCGGACAGCGGCCGGCACCACGCGCCGGCGGACGGCGACGAGCCGGCGACCGAAGGCCGGCCCGCCGTCGCCGACACCGATACCGCCCAGCCCCGCGTCGAAAAGCCCGCGGCCACAACGGCATTCGACAACAACCGCTTGAACCGGCTGCTGGAATTCGTGGTCCGGCAAGAGCCGCGGCTGAATTGGGCGATCGGCGATCGCGCCGACGGGACGACGATCCTGGTGACCGATCTCGCCCACGGATGGATACCGTCGGGCATCGCCCTGCCGGCGGGCGTGCGGTTGCTGGAACCCGAGCGGCGCAGCGGCGACGTGGTCGCGCTGATCGGCGAGACGGTACGCCGCGTCACCTACACACCCGGTGATACGCTGCGCCGCTCGGCGGACTTCGCCGCCACGCAATCGTCGTCGCAGCCGCGTGAACTGCCCCCCATCGACGACTTGGCGACAGCGATCAGCCGGGCCATCCGCGGGCGCGCCGACCTGCCCAAGATCGTGCCGCGGCTGGCCGACGCGGCGGCCGCGGGCGCGGTCATCGTCGACCAGGAGGTCGACGTCTTGCGGGTGCACCTGGACACGGCCCGCTATCAGCTGCTGGTGCAGTATCCGAACGTCAACCCGGCGCTGCTGCTCAAGTGCCTGTTGATGGCCGCCACCGAAGGCATCGCCAGCGGCGACCCGGTGTCCGCGAACTACCACCTGGCCTGGTACCGCACTCTGGCCGCGCCGGCCTCCGGTGGTTGAGCCGGCAACCCGTCGTATGAATTGACGCTGGTCGGAGGGCTCGACGATACTGGGCAGGTGTCGGATTCGGGCAGTCGCGCGAATCTCAGCGACAAGGATCTCGTCGAATCGGTTCTTCGCGAACTGAGCGAGGCGGCCGACAAGTGGGAAGCCCTGGTGGCGCAGGCCGAGGCCGTCACCTACAGCGTCGACCTGGGCGACATCTACGCCGTGGCCAATTCCGACGGCCGGCTGCTGAAGCTGACCCTGCATCCCGGGGTGATGACCGGGTACGGCCACGGCGAGTTGGCCGACCGGCTCAACCTCGCGATCACCGCGCTGCGCGAGGAGGCGGAGGCCGAGAACCGGGCGAGTTACGGCGGTCCCCTGCACTGACGCGCCGCCACGGCTTTGCGCGTTTTACGCGCTCATCGCCCGGGGCATGGTCTGCTGGCCCCGGCTCTCTTCGCGCGTTTCACGCGCTCATCGCCCGGGGCTGAGGTTGTTGGCCCCGGCTCTCTTCGCGCGTTTCACGCGCTCATCGCCCGGGGCCGGGCGGGCCGGCGAAGGCCTGCGCGATCTCCAGCCAGCGCTACGCATCGGCGCCGTCGGCGGTGATGTCGAGCGCGCTCAGCGGCCGCCGCTGGGTGACCAGGAAGCAGAAATCCTCCGCGGAGCCGGTGACCCGCTGCACCGCCTCCGGCGGCCCCCACGACCAGGTGTCGCCACGGGGGCCGCGCAGCTCGACCAGGAACGGCTCGGCCGGCGGCGTCAGATTGTTGACGGCGAACGCGTAATCGCGGGTGCGCACGCCCAGATGAGCGATCGATCGCAGCCGGTCGGTCGCCGGACGGATGACCCCCAGCGCGTCGGCGACGTCCAGGCCGTGCGCCCAGGTCTCCATCAACCGCGCGGTCGCCATCGACGCGGCACTCATCGGCGGGCCGAACCACGGGAGTTTGCGACCGGCCGGCACCCCCAGCAGCGCCCGATGCAGCCGGTCGCGGGTGGCGCGCCAATCCGCGAGCAGCTCCGCCGGGGCGACGGCCGCGAGCTCCTCGGCGCCCTTGTCGACGAAGCCGGCCGGGTC
Source organism: Mycobacterium avium subsp. avium (assembly GCF_009741445.1). Taxonomy (NCBI): domain Bacteria; kingdom Bacillati; phylum Actinomycetota; class Actinomycetes; order Mycobacteriales; family Mycobacteriaceae; genus Mycobacterium; species Mycobacterium avium. Next base: position 358,116 of record NZ_CP046507.1, read on the forward strand.
GGCGGCCGCGCCGGCCAGCACCTCGGAGAACCCGGATTCATCGGTAACCGCGATCAGCGCGACCCGATCGGTCCACAGCAGATGCCCGATCTGGTGGGCGATCGTCCAGCCGGCCGCCGGCGTCGGGTCGACACAGCGGCCCGGCGGCAGCGGTGCGACCAGGGCGTCCAGCGCATCGCTCTCGGCGCGCAGATCCGCCGCTATCGGGGCCGGACCGGTCATTGCCGCCCCCGCCGGTCGGTGCCGGCCGTCGGACAATTCACGTCGCCACCTTAGCGATCACTCGCCGCGCCGCCCGACGATGCCGTGCACGGCCAGCCCGACCAGATAGAGCACCGACCCGAACAGCGCGAACACCGGGGCGTGCCCGTCGTCGGGAATCACCATGCCGGCCACGGTGATCGCGACGATGAACGCCACCCAGAACAGCGCATCCTGCACCGCGAACACGTGTCCGCGCAGCGCGTCGTCGACGTCCATCTGCATCGCCGAATCGGCGCACAGCTTGACCATCTGCCCGGTCACCCCGAGCAAGAAACCGCACACCACCATCACCGGAAGCAGCAGTTCGGCGCCCGCGACCTCGACGATCGCCGACGCGGCGAGCGCGCCGTTCGCGGTGGCGTAGCGGCCCCACCGGCGGATCGCGGGCGGCGTCAGCACGTTGGCCAAGAACGCGCCCAGGCCGGCGGCGCCGAAGAACAGCAATGCGGTGCCGAATCCCCCGCCCTCGAGGCCCGGCAGGTGATGGACCAGCAACAGCACCAGCAGCGAATTGATACCCACCACCATCCGATGGGCGGCCAGGCCGGACAGCGTGGCCGCGACCGTCGGGCGCTGAGCCACCGTCTGCGCCCCGTGCAGCCAGCCGGTGATCACCGCATAGAGCACCGGCCCGTGGATCGCCCGCCAGGTGTCGTCGGGACCCAGCGCCCGCGGGGCGAACCGCCACGACAACAGCAACGCGATCGAGACCGGAACCACGGTGAGGAAGACGATCGCCGCGGCGCCCCGGTCGCCGGCGCCGAACAGGAACCGCGGCACCAGCATGAAGTTGGCGCCGAGAAACGCGGCAACGGCCCCGGCCGCGGTGGCCACCGCGTTCATCGTCACCACCTGCTCACGCGGCACCACGTGCGGCAGCGCCGCCGACAGGCCGGACCCGACGAACCGGGCCAAACCGTTGGCGAACAGCGCGCCCAGCAGCAGCGGCAGGTCACCGGCCCGCACCGCCAGGATCGTGCCGATCGCGGCGATGAGCACCAGCCGGCCCACGTTGGCGCCGACCAGCACCAGCCGCCGGTCCCAGCGATCCATCAGCGCGCCGGCGAACGGCCCCAGCAGCGAGTACGGCAGGAACAGGACCGTGAAGGCGCGCGCGATGGCAAGCGGGTCGGCGGCCCGATCCGGGTTGAACAGCAGCGCCCCGGCCAGCGCCGCCTGGAACAACCCGTCCCCGAACTGACTCGCCACCCGCACCTGCAGCAGCCGCCAGAAATCCGGCAACGCGCGCACCGAGCGCCAGATTTCGACGGGTGCGCTGGACTGCATCCGGGTTGGAATCACCGAAACCGACTTCCACGATTGGGGCTGGAACGCTGGCGTGGTCAGGGCCGTGCCAACAACAGTACAAATCTTCGTGCCCCACGCTCCCGATTGCCCTGGGCGACGATCGGGCGGATGCCATGATGGTGGGGTGCCGCCGCCGGAGGATCCCGAGGACTACGTCGCACCCGCCGCGCAACGGGTGCGGGCGGGCACCTTGCTGCTCGCCAACACCGACCTGCTGGAGCCGACGTTTCGGCGCAGCGTGATCTACATCGTCGAGCACAACGACGGCGGCACCCTGGGCGTCGTGCTCAACCGGCCCAGCGACACCGCCGTGTACAACGTGCTGCCGCAGTGGACCACGCTGGCGGCCAAGCCGAAGACGATGTTCATCGGCGGGCCGGTCAAGCGGGACGCGGCGCTGTGCCTGGCGACGTTGCGGGTGGGCGCCGATCCGCAAGGCGCACCAGGCCTGCGGCACGTGGACGGCCGGGTGGTGATGGTCGACCTGGACGCCGACCCCGACGCGATCGCGCCGTTGGTGGAAGGCGTGCGGATCTTCGCGGGCTACTCCGGCTGGACCATCGGTCAGCTCGAAGGCGAAATCGAGCGTGACGACTGGATTGTCTTGTCCGCCTTGCCTTCCGACGTTCTGGTGGGGCCCAGGTCGGATCTGTGGGGGCAGGTTCTGCACCGCCAGCCGCTGCCGCTGTCGCTGCTCGCGACCCACCCCATCGACATCAGCCGCAACTAGCTGGCTCCCCCGCCGTCACGCGCACGACTGCGTGCAGCCGGTGCAGCTGCCGGCGCAGGCCGGCGCGGCGGACTGCTGGCGCACCGCGAAGCGGGCGCTCTGCCACGAGCCGGCGGCCAGGGTCCCCAACGCCCCGGCGACGCAGACGATGAGCACGACCAGCGCGGTGTGCGGGACCGCGGCCAGCGCCACCGTGCCGCCGGCGGCCAGCATCACCGCGGCCGCCAACTGGGTGGGCGCCATGGCGCGCAGCGCCAGCGCGGTGGCTCCGTAGTTCCGGTTGTGCGCAAGCGACCAGGTGCCGAACCCCGCCGAGGCCACCGCCGCACAGATGCACAGCACGCCCGCAATCAGCATGGCCTCACAATACGAGCCGGGTCACCGCCGCGCGCAGCGGGCCGGGTAGTCGTTCTCAGTGCTGCAGGAACGAGAAGTTCGGCAGCGGGGGCAGGCCCGGCACCATGGCCAGCAGGCTGGGGGTGTGCTGTTGGTTGGGCAGCGGCTGCGCGGGCAACCCGGCCGGGGCCGCCGGAGCGGTCTGGGCGAGCGGCACCAGCGGAGCCGCGGCAGGTGCCGGCGCGGTCGGGGCGGCGGGGGCGGCGGGGGCGACGGGTGCCGGTGCGACGGGAGCGACGGCCGGCGCCTGGGCGGGCAGCGCGACCGGGGCGGCCGTGGGTGCCGGGGCGCTCGCGCCGGGCACGGTCACCCGGAATCCGTTGACGATGGCGTCGGTGGCCGGGGCGTCGGCCACGGCGACCGCACGGTCGGTGGTCACCGCCAGCGAAACCAGGTACTTGTCCGGCCCCGAGGTGGCAATGACGTGACGACGCGAGGTGTTCAGCGTCAGGTCGCCGTCACGGTAGGTGCCCTCCACGATCGACGACGGGAATCCGCCGAAATCGGCCATCGAGGCGTTGGTGGGCTGCCACGCCGGAAGCTTCTGGCTGTCCACGTAGCCGTGGGTGATGGCTTCCCTCGGATCGAAGTTGCCGACCAGCTTGTACACCACGACCTGGGCATTCGACGAGTAGATGCTGCTGCCGTGCCGGTCGGCGATCACCGCGAACGCGTCGGGCACGTTCGGGTCGGGCACCTGGGTCCAGCGGGCGGGCATCGGCAAGGTGATGTCGAGCGCCTTGAACCCCTGGGGCTTTTGCGCCTCGAACTTCACGCCCTTGGACTGCAGGAATTCCCGGATCGTGCCCGACGTCGCGGGAGCGGGAGCCGGGGCCTGGGCCGGGGCCGGAGCGGGGCCCGGGGTGCCCGGCGTGGCCGGGGTGACCTGGGTGGCCGCGGTGGTGGCCTGCGGCGCGGCGAGGTATCTGCTCGGCGGCACCAGCTCGGGCCCGAGGTTCGCCGGCGCCGGCGCGGGGACGGGCGCGGGAGCCGGCGGCAACGGGTCTGCCGATGCCGTACCGCCCGCAGCAACCGCCAGGCCGATCAGGCCGGCGACCATACCGCCGAGAAGTGCCCGGTGGCCGGGGACGATCTCAATCATCTGCGTCGGTCCTTCCCATGGCTGCCTACCAGAAGCCGTCGATAGTGGCTGACTGTAACTACAGGTCAAAGGCGGTGAACAGGCTCGAAATACAGCTGGGATGAACCCCTGATCGGTGCGCAACGCAACCGAGACCAGCCTGTGGCCGGCGAAGCCGCCGCGTCGGCCCTTATACCCTGTTCAGGTGACCGAATCCCCGACCACTTCGTCCGCCACCGGCTCCGGTGCCGCCGCGCCGGACTCCGACGCGCCGCCGTATCGCTACACCGCGGCGCTGGCGGGCCGGATCGAGGGCAGCTGGCAGGACACCTGGGCCAAGCTCGGGACGTTCAACGTGCCCAACCCGGTCGGTTCGTTGGCCCCGACGGACGGGACCCCGGTCCCCGAGGACAAGCTTTTCGTGCAGGACATGTTCCCCTACCCATCGGGGGAGGGGCTGCACGTCGGCCACCCGCTGGGCTACATCGCCACCGACGTGTACGCCCGCTACTTCCGGATGACCGGCCGTAACGTGTTGCATGCGTTGGGTTTTGACGCTTTCGGCCTGCCCGCCGAGCAATACGCGGTGCAGACCGGCACCCACCCGCGCACCAGGACCGAGGCCAACGTGGTCAACTTCCGCCGCCAGCTGGGCCGGCTGGGGCTGGGCCACGACAGCAGGCGCAGCTTCTCCACCACCGACGTCGAGTTCTACAAGTGGACGCAGTGGATATTCCTGCAGATCTATAACGCCTGGTTCGACCCCGCCGCCAACAAGGCCCGACCCATCGCCGAGCTGGTCGCCGAATTCGATTCCGGCGCGCGCGGCCTCGACGACGGGCGCAACTGGTCCGAGTTGTCGGCGGGGGAGCGGGCCGACGTGATCGACAGCCACCGGCTGGTCTACCGCGCGGACTCGATGGTCAACTGGTGTCCCGGACTGGGCACCGTGCTGGCCAACGAGGAGGTCACCGCCGACGGGCGCAGCGACCGCGGCAACTTCCCGGTGTTCCGAAAGCGCTTGCGGCAGTGGATGATGCGGATCACCGCCTACTCCGACCGGCTGCTCGACGATCTCGACCTGCTGGACTGGCCGGAGCCGGTGAAGACCATGCAGCGCAACTGGATCGGCCGTTCCACCGGCGCCAAGGCCCTGTTCGCGGCGACCGGCGCCGACGGCGCGGCGCTCGACATCGAGGTGTTCACCACCCGACCGGACACGCTGTTCGGCGCCACCTATATGGTGCTGGCCCCCGAGCACGAGCTGGTCGACGAGCTGGTCGCGCCCGCCTGGCCGGACGGCACCGACCCGCGCTGGACATACGGCGCCGCCACTCCGGGCGAGGCGGTCGCCGCCTACCGGCGGGCGATCGCCTCGAAGTCGGACCTCGAGCGCCAGGAGAGCAAGGCCAAAACCGGTGTCTTCCTGGGCAGCTACGCCACCAATCCCACCAACGGCAAGCCGGTTCCGATCTTCATCGCCGACTACGTGCTGGCCGGATACGGCACCGGCGCGATCATGGCGGTGCCCGGCCACGACCAGCGCGACTGGGACTTCGCGCACGAATTCGGCCTGCCCATCGTGGAAGTCATTGCCGGAGGCGATATTTCGGAGGGCGCCTACGCCGGCGACGGGGTGTTGGTCAACTCCGGCTACCTGGACGGACTGGATGTGGCGGCGGCCAAGGAGGCGATCACCGCCCGGCTGGAAGCCGAAGGCCGTGGCTGCGCGCGGGTCGAATACAAGTTGCGTGACTGGCTTTTCGCCCGGCAACGGTACTGGGGCGAGCCGTTCCCGATCGTCTACGACAGCGACGGGCGTCCGCATGCCCTCGACGAAGCCGCTCTGCCGGTGGAACTGCCCGACGTGCCGGACTATTCGCCGGTGCTGTTCGACCCCGACGACGCCGACAGCGAACCGTCGCCACCGTTGGCCAAGGCGACCGACTGGGTGCACGTCGAGCTGGACCTCGGCGACGGCCTGAAGCCCTACAGCCGCGACACCAACGTGATGCCGCAATGGGCCGGCAGCTCCTGGTACGAACTGCGCTACACCGATCCGCACAACTCGGAACGCTTCTGCGCCAAGGAGAATGAGGCCTACTGGATGGGGCCGCGGCCCGCCGAGCACGGGCCGCAGGATCCCGGCGGCGTCGACCTGTACGTCGGTGGGGCCGAACACGCGGTGTTGCATCTGCTCTACGCCCGGTTCTGGCACAAGGTGCTCTACGACCTGGGCCACGTCAGCTCCCGCGAGCCGTACCGCCGGCTGGTCAACCAGGGCTACATTCAGGCGTTCGCCTACACCGACTCGCGCGGCTCGTACGTGCCGGCCGAGGAGGTCGTCGAACGCGACGGCCGGTTTTTCTACCGCGGTCCCGACGGGGAGATCGAGGTCTTCCAGGAATTCGGGAAAATCGGGAAGAGCCTGAAGAATTCGATCTCACCCGACGAGATCTGCGACGACTACGGCGCCGACACGCTGCGGGTCTACGAGATGTCGATTGGCCCGCTGGAGGCGTCCCGCCCCTGGGCGACCAAGGATGTGGTGGGCGCTCACCGGTTCCTGCAGCGGGTGTGGCGACTGGTCGTCGACGAGCAGACGGGCGAGACGCGGGTGGTCGACGGGGCCGGACGGGATCTGCCCACCGGTACCCTGCGGCTGCTGCACCGCACCATCGCCGGAGTCTCGGAAGACTATGCGGGACTGCGCAATAACACCGCCGTGGCCAAGTTGATCGAGTACACGAACCATCTCACCAAGGAACATCGCGACGCGGTGCCCCGCGCGGCGGTCGAGCCGCTGGTGCTGATGCTGGCGCCGTTGGCGCCGCACATGGCCGAGGAGTTGTGGCTGCGGCTGGGCCACACCACCTCGCTGGCGCACGGCCCGTTCCCGGTGGCGGACCCGGCGTACCTCGTCGAGGACACCGTCGAATACCCGGTGCAGGTGAACGGCAAGGTGCGCGGGAGGGTGACGGTGGCGGCCGACGCCGATCGGGACACCCTCGAGGCCGCCGCGCTGGCCGACGAGAAGGTGCTGGCGTTCCTGGCCGGCGCCCAGCCGCGCAAGGTGATCGTGGTGCCGGGCCGGCTGGTCAACCTGGTGGTGTAGCGGCGGCTACCGCCGGGCGGGCCGCAGCACCACCTCGTGCACATGCCCGTCGGGCGGGGTGGCCACCACATTGGCGACCGCGGCCGCGACGGTTTCCGGCTTCAAAAACCTGTCCGGGTCGTAGCTTCCGCCTTCGAACGCGATGAGCTCGCGCTGCATGCCGGTGTCGGTGCGACCCGGATACACGGTGGTGATCCGCAACTCGGGCTCGTCGTTGCGCAGCGAGTCGGCGAAGGCGCGCAGCGCGAACTTGCTGGCGGAGTAGGAAGCCATGCCGGGGGAGACGTTGCGTCCCGCGCCGGAGTTGATGAAAACCACCTGACCGCGGGCCCGCCGTAGCGCCGGCAACAACGCCAGCGTGAGCTCCACCGGTCCAAAGACGTTGACCGCGAAGGTGGCACGCCACTCGTCGACGTTCGAGTCGGCCACGTTGCCGGGTATCGACAGCCCCGCGTTGTGCACCAGCACGTCGAGTTCGTCCACGATTTCACAGGCCGCTTCGATGTCGCCGCCGTCGGTGAGGTCCAGCGGGAACGTGGTGGCACCGAGCCGCCGGGCGACCGCGTCGAGCCGGTCCGACGGCCGGCCCGCCAACAACAGGGTGTGCGTGGGAGCCAGCGCCGTGGCGATCGCCGAACCGATACCGCCCCCGGCGCCGGTGATGAGTGCATTGGGCATGCGGTGGAGTCTACCGATCCCGCATCGCCCGTCGAAAAGGGTTGAACTGCAGCCTGTTTCAGGCTTCCTTGCGTGCCGGGGGCACACCGGCGGGCCCGGACGTCGGGTCGCCGGAGGCGAGCCGCTCCAACGGCGCCAGCGCCTTCATCAGCGTGTCGAGGTCGGACGCGGGGAGCTGGCTCAGCATCGCCGCCAGCGCCGCGCGCCGATTGGCCAGGGACTCACCGTGAACGGCGCGGCCGCGCGGCGTGATGTCGACCAGCACCGCGCGCAGGTCGGACGGGTCGCGAGAACGCTTGACCAGCCCCACTTTCTCCAGTCGCCGGATCGCCACGGTGGTGGTGGGAGTCCGCACCCGTTCGTGCGCCGCCAGGTCGGTCATCCGGATCGGGCCCTGATCGAGCAGGGTGACCAGAATCGACAGTTGCGCCAACGTCAAATCCCCGGCCGCCGCCCCGCTGGGATCGCCCCGCCGCAGCATCGCAAACAATTTGGACAGCGCTCGGTGCAAACCTTCGGCGAGCTCGGCAACCTCGGCCGCGTTCGATTCGCTGTCTGCCATAAATCGGGAGTCTAACCCGATATCAGAGGCGTACAAGGGAGCCATTGCCCCGATGGTCGGTTCGGATCAAAGCACTTGGGACAGGAATCGCTGCAGCCGTTCGGTCGCGGCGGCTTCGAATATCTGCTCGGGCGGGCCCGATTCCACCACCTTGCCGTGATCCATGAATATCACCGCGTCGGACGCCGACCGGGCGAATCCCATTTCGTGGGTCACCACAACCATTGTCATGCCCTCGGCGCCGAGGTCGGCGATGAGTTGCAGAATTCCTTTGACCATTTCGGGATCCAGCGCCGAGGTCGCTTCGTCGAAAAACATCACCTGCGGCGACATCGCCAACGCGCGGGCGATCGCCACCCGCTGTTGCTGCCCCCCGGACAGCGTCGCCGGCCGGGCACCGGCCTTGTGTTTCAGGCCAACTCGGTCCAGCTGGGTCAGCGCCAGCTCGCGGGCCGCCTCGGCGGGCAGCCGCCGAAGTTTCCGCGGCGCCAGCGCCACGTTGTCCAGCACGGTGCGGTGCGGGAAGAGATTGAAATGCTGGAACACCATGCCGATGCGCTGGCGCAGCTGGTCGGGATCGTCGTGCAGCACCGACCTGCCGTCCAGCAGAATGTCGCCGCGGTCCGGCTCGTACAAGCGGTTCAGGGTGCGCAACAGGGTCGACTTGCCCGAGCCGGACGGCCCGATCACCGCCACGGTGCTGCCCGCGGGAGTGTCCAGATCGACACCGCGCAGCACCGCGTTGCCGTTGAGGGTTTGGTGAATGTCTTTGCACGCCAACGAAACCGACGCGCGGGAGGCGGGATTGCTCACGTGATCTCCTGCCCGAAGGTGAGCATTTCGGCAGGCTCCTCGGGGTCGACCGCGGCGCGGCCGCGGCGCAGCCGGGCGTCGATCATGTTCACCAAATGCGTCAACGGCACGGTCAATATCAGGTAGCAGGCGCCGGCGGCGACCAGCGGCGACAAGTTACCGGTCTCGGCGTTGAGGTCGCGACCCACCTGGAACAGCTCCCGCTGATCGGCGACCAGACCCAGGAAGTACACCAGCGCGGAGGCCTTCAACAGCGCGATGAATTGATTGACCAGTGCCGGCAGCACCCGCCGGACACCCTGCGGCACCACCACCAGTCGCATCGCCGTCGCATAGCTGAACCCCAGCGCGCGCGACGCTTCCAGCTGGCCGGGGTCCACGCTCTGGATCCCGGAGCGCAGGATCTCACCGATGTAGGCGGCCGCCATCATCCCCAGCGCGGCGATGCCGAGCGGGTAGGGATTGTTGTTCGTCAATCCGCCCACGATCGGCCCGATCCCGAGCCCGATGAGCAGGATGATCACCACTTCCGGGAGCCCGCGGAACACATCGGTGTACACCCGGGCCGGCCAGCGCAGCCACCGCGCATGCGAGATGCCGGCGACGGCCAGCACCATGCCCAGCACCAGCCCGATCACGCTGGCGCTGAAGGTCAGGATCAGCGTGTTGGGCAACCCGGTGCGCAACAACGTGGGGATGGCCTGCCGATACATGTCCCAGTCGAAGAAGGAGTCGCGCAGCTGCGCCAGCGTCGATTTCGGCGCCGCCGGTCCCACCGCCTTGTGATGCTGACTCGCCGCGATCGCCGCGAAGTCCGGCAGTTTGGGGGGCGCCACGGCCTGGGAGCCGGGTTTCCAGCCCGGGGGCAGGGTGCGGGGCACCCACTGCGAGTACAGGTTCGACCAGGTGCCGTCGGCGATGACGGCATCGAGGCCGGAGTTCAGCGCATCCACCAAGGGCTTGTTGTCCTTGGCCACCGCGTAGGCCACGAAATTGCCCGGGCTGATCGTGTTCGCCACCACCACCGCCGGATCGCCCGGCTGGATGGTGGTCGCGGCCTGACCGGCGGGCGCCACCCAGGCGTCGATCTGGCGGGTCTTGAGGCTGGCGTACACGGTGGCGAAGTCGGGATACTTCACCGGCTGCAGATGCAACGTGTCGACCACGTAGGACTCCTCGACGGTGCCCTGCACCACCCCGATGCGCTGCCCGGCGGCCAGGTCGGTGAATTCCTTGATCGCGGAACCGGGCGGCACCACCAGCGCGTAGTAGCCGAAGTCGTAGCCGTTGGTGAAGGCCACGGTTTGGCGCCGCTCGTCGGTGGCCTTGATCGACGACGACCCGACGTCGAAGCGGCGCGACGCCACCTGGGCCAGCAGCCCGGCGAAATCCGTGCCGACGAAACGGACTTGGAGGCCGAGCTTGCCGGCGATCGCGCGCAGCAGCTGGTTGTCGAAGCCGCTGTACTGGCCGGTGGGGGTGATGCACACGTTGGGCGGGGCGCCCGAGAGCGTCCCCACTGTCAACACCCCCGGGGTGCCCAGACCCAACGTGTCGATGCGCACCGAACTCAGCGGCTCGACGGTGGGCGTCGTGTGCTCGTCGGGCTGGCTCATGGAGCCGCCGCGGGTCAGGTTCTCGGGCAGCACGGCCGCGCTTTTCGGGCCGGCCGGCGCGCACTGATTCCGGTCGGCCGCCGCCGGCGGGGCCAGCAGCGCCGACGACCCGCACACCATCAGCACGGTCGCGGTCAGTGCGAGTAGCTTTCCCCGGCGCGTGCCGCGCCGGCCCACGAGCAAATTCATCACTGCTACCGTATCGACTGGTCGGCGGCGCGGCCCGCCCAGAGCCGGTGCTACAGGGCCAGCGACGCCCCGCCGCAGATGGTGTCCGCGTCGGCCAGCACCGGCAGCGGGCCGGCAACGACGCGGCCGGCATCGTCGGGCGGCGTGAACACCCGGCGGCGAAACAGCTCGCCCAGCATCGTCTGGGCCATCCGGTAGGAGCGCTCGACGCACGCCGCGCGCGCCGATTCGGGATCGCGCCGGTGAATGGCCGACGTCTCGTCCTCGTAGAACGGCAGCAGGTCGTCGCGACCGCCCTGATAGGTGGTCCAGAACAGGCGGGGAATCAGGTTCTGCGAGGCGCGGATGGTCGCGTGCAGCCGCGGTCCGGCGTATTCGTCGTTGACGGTGCGCCGGTACTCGGCGGCGATGTCGGTGAACGCGCGCGAATCCTTGGCGGTGCGCAGCGAGCGCAGCAGCGTGTCGAGCTCGCCGAGGATCCGCGGGGTGGGACTGGTCGCCGCGCGGGCCGACGCGATCCCGTTGAGCAGCCCGTCCAGTTCGTGGTGCTCGAGCACGGTGGCTTCGTCGAACCGCTCGACGAACGCGCCGCGGTGGTAGCGGGTGGACACGATGCCGTCGTGCTCGAGTTGCACCAATGCCTCTTGAATCGGCACCCGGCTGACTCCCAGGCCCACCGCAATTTCATTGCGGTCCACCCGGTCCCCGGTGCGCAGCTTCCCGGTCAGCAACAGGTGCAAAATGTGCGAAACAACCAGGTCCTTTTCCTTGACCCCGTATTTCTTCGGCATCTTTTCGCTTCAGTCTCTTTCACACCGAACAGCTCTGGCGCTGAGAGTTTCTCACGAATTAACGCACGCGTTCATGCGTTTGGCCGACGAACTCGGAACCGGACGCGGGCGGGCCCGCTCAGCGGCCGTCGCGCCATTTGCACAACGCCTCGGCGTCGCGGAGGTCGTAATCCGGGCCGTCGCACCCCACCGTCAGCAGGGTGACGCCGAGGCCGACCAGTGCTTCGGCATTGGCGAGCAGTTCGGCACCGCCCTTGACCGCCGCGGAACGCTCGATGCGATCCGGGTCGCGGCCGACGTCGGCGCAGTGCCGGGCGAGCACCTCCGACTTCGCCGGGTATTCCTCGGCGGAGGTGAAGCTGTGCCAGATGTCGGCGTGCTGGGCGACCAGCCGCAGCGTCTTGCGTTCCCCCCCGCCGCCGATCAGCACCGGGATGTCGCGGGTGGGAGCCGGATTCAGCTTGGCCAGCCGCGCCTCGATCCGGGGCAGCGCGCCGGCCAGGTCGTCCAGCCGGCTGCCCGCGGTGCCGAATTCGTAGCCGTACTCGTCGTAGTCCTTCTGCTTCCAGCCCGATCCGATGCCCAGGATCAGCCGGCCCTCACTGATGTGGTCGACGGTGCGCGCCATGTCGGCCAGCAGCTCTGGGTTGCGGTAGGAGTTGCAGGTCACCAGCGCGCCGATCTGGATGCGCGAGGTCTGCTCGGCCCAGGCGCCGAGCATCGTCCAGCACTCGAAATGCGCGCCGTCCGGATCGCCGTAGAGGGGGAAGAAGTGGTCCCAGTTGAAGGCGATGTCGACGCCGATGTCCTCGCAACGGCGCACCGCGTCGCGGATCTGGTTGTACTGCGGGGCGTGTTGGGGCTGTAACTGCACACCGATACGGATGGGGTGGGTCATAACGTCCACCGTAGGCTCAGCGCCCGTCGAGCACCCCACGCAGGATGTCGATCAGCGCGCGCGGCTGGTCGCTCTGCACGGAGTGCCCCGAGTTCGCCACCACGTGCGCGGTGCGGAAATGCTTTGCGCGACGGCTCAGCTCGGCCGCGTCCTCGTCGCTGACGAAGCCCGAGGAACCGCCGCGGACCAGGGTGACCGGCGCGGACAGGGCGTCGACGTCCGCCCACAGGCCGTCGAAGTCCGGGAATTTGCGGATGGCGTCGTAGCGCCACGTCCATTTGCCGTTGTCCAGCTTGCGCGAGTTGTGGAACACCCCGCGGCGCAGCGCCTTCACCTCGCGGTGCGGCGCCGCGGCGATCGTCAGGTCCAGCATGGCCTGGAAGCTGTCGAACTCGCGTTCGCCGTGCATCAGCGCTACCGTGCCCTGCTGCTCCTTGGTCATCTCGGAATGCCGTTGCAGCGCCGAGGGGGTGACGTCGATCAGCACCAGTTCCTTGACCAGATCGGGTGCGACGGCGCCCAGCCGGATCGCGGTCAGCCCGCCCAGCGACATGCCGACGACGAGGTCGGCGCCGGCGGCGTGCTCGCGCAGCATCGGCAGTAGGGCGTCGGCGTTCAGCTGCGGCGAGTAGTCGCCGTCCGCGCGCCAGGCGGAGTGTCCGTGTCCGGGAAGGTCGACCGCCAGCGCGGGCTCGCCGACGCCGACGATCACCGTGTCCCAGGTGTGCGCGTTTTGCCCGCCGCCGTGCACGAACACGATGCGGGGGTCGGTGCTGCCCCAGCGCAGCGCGCTGACTTTGGCGTCGCCGCTGCCCGATTCGACCCGGGCGACCTCGGGCAGGGGACCGGATACCCCGGCCTGCTCGACGTTTTCGTGCAACAGCGCGAATTCGGACAGGCCCGCCAGTTCGTCCTCAGATACGTCGGTCACGTTCTCGACCCTAGCCCCGGTGTCTACAGCACGTAGCGGCGGCGAATGCCGCGGAAGCGTTCCCACATCGCGTCGGCGCGCTGCGACGGCGTCACCATCACGGTGTCTTTCGGCAGGGCGTCGAGCAGCTCGTCGTGCCCGACCACCCGGGTGTCCAGCACGGCGGGTTCGCCCTCCAGCATGTGCCGGTAGGTCAGGTTGCCGCGCTCGAAACCCTGGGTGTCCAGCCAGTTGTGCACGCCGGGATCGCGATGGGCCATGACCAGCCGGATGCGTCCGTCGCCGTCGACGGTGGTGCGGCTCGGTGTGTAGCTGACCGGGCGGTACAGGTAGTCCATGCTGTTGAAGAAGACGCCCATGTTGGTGAACATCCACAATCCGGGGTGGGCGTCGAATTCGACGATCAGCGCCTCGTCGGGCGCCAGTTCCCAGTACATGTTGGCGGCGGCTCGACCGCGCTTGCCGTCGGCGTCGGTCGCGGCGGCCCGGGGGAAGGTGTTCGGGCTCTCGGCGTCGACCCCGCCGTGGCGGAACGGGTATTCCGGCCAGTCCGACATCAGCCCGGTGACGAAATCGCCCGCCCACCGCATCGCCTCGACCATTTCGCCGGGTGTGGGCAACGGTTTGGGGACGGCCATGTCGACGCGTTCGATGCGCAGCTGCGCGGGCGCTTCGTCCCAGCGGTCGAAACCCTGGCGGATGAACAGTTTTCGGGATTCGGGCGTGGTGGGCAGCCAGTTGTGCCCACGCTCGGCTCCGCCGACGTACAGCTCGAAGCGGCCGTCGGCGCCGACGCGGAGTTGCTGGCCGAACAGATTGGCCTGCGGTGTGTCGCCGAAGGGTTCATGCAGCACACCCTCTCCGGGCGTGCGCCGTCCCTGCACGGTGACGTTGAAGAAGCGCGAGGTGCCGCGGGTGCCGGTGATCCGGTAGGTGGACCGCCCGTCGATCCACGCCTGCTGGTAGGTGAAGTCGGCGCAGTCGCCGCCCAGCTTGCGGGTGGGGCCGCAGAAACTGTGCAGCACAGGATAATTGGTGTCGCGGGTCTCCAGGGCCAGATCGAAGGCCTGCCCGAGGTTTTGGGTCAGGAACCGGAAGGCGTCGACCCGATGCGGTCCGGAGGCCGGGTTGTGGTCTTTGAAGGCCCGCTCGCCCGCGCGTTGCAGCCGGGCGCAGAATTCGGTCCACGCCGCCCGCAGCGCCGCGTCGTGCGGGCCGTCACCGAAGGCCATGTTCACCCACCCAGCTTGTCCAGCATCGCGCCGACGACATCGCAAGCGCGGCGGGCGGATTCGAGCCGGCCCTCCCGCTCGATGCGGGGGCCGATGAGTTCCAGGTCGAAGCCGTGGGCGTAGCCCGTCGCGAGCGCCTGCGCGACGAACGCCTCGATCGGGATGGCGCCGTCGCCGGGCACGGCTCGGCCCGGCAGCGCGCGGTCGCCGAGCACGTAGTCGCTCAACTGGATGAGCGCGGTGCGCGGCAGCGCCCGCGGCAGCTGCGCCTCGAAATCCCCTTCGGCCCAACAGTGGAACAGGTCGATGCAGATTCCCAGGCCGCTCATCTCGGCCAGGGCGACGGTGTCGCGCAACGTGTGCGCGATGTGGATGTCGGCGTACAGGCTGGACGCGTTCTCGATCGCCAGTACCACGCCCGCCGCCTTCGCCCGCACGGCGCACGGCGCGACCATGGCGGCGAACCGCTCGGCGGCCTGCGGCCAGGTGAGCCCGGCACGGCCCCCGGTGAGCAGGTAGACGGTGTGCGCGCCTACGCTCGCGGCGGCGTCGATGACCGCAATCAGCGCCTCCCGGGCGGCGCCGGGGTCGCTGGTCAGGCGGCCACCGGCGAACAGGTGGTACACCGCTTCGACGGTGTAGTCGTTGCGCCCCAACAGCATTGGCAACTGCGGATCGAGCAGCTGGTTGTCCAGGATGCTCAGCCGGGACACCCCCAGCGCCGCCCAATGTGCTTGCAGCTCGGCCGCCGGCGCGCCATAGAACGTGACGTTGTGCACGGACAGCCGTTTGTGTGCGCCCGTCATCTCAGCCCCGGTTTTCGATCGGGACGCCGAACCGCTGCCGGAACGGCCGGAATTCGGCGTGCAGCGCGTCGAGGTCCTCGCCGATGTCGGTCAGCAATTGCGTGGAATAGCGGAATTTTCCGTACCGGTCGCCGGGGTTGTCGGCCAGGTAGGCCCGCATCGCCGACTCGGCCTCGGCCGTGAGCTCGCGCCCGCAGAACGCGTAATAACGCCGCACGGCCCCAACATGATCGGCGATGAAGTCGGTGTAGCGCAGGTGCAGGATGCGCGGATCGTCGACCAGGGGATTGGTCATCGTGTTGGCGATGCTGGCCCGGGTCATCTCGAGGTGCTTCTTCGCCTCTGCGTGCAGGTCGACCGCCCCGACCATGCCCTCGGCGATGTCGGCCATCATCATGGTGCGCGACGCGGCGACCTGGACGGGGTCGCGGTGCAGCCACACCATCCGCGCATCGGGGTAGGTGTCGAACAGCTCCTTGAGCCGAAACCCATGAAAGCCCTTCAGCACCCAATACTTTCGCGGCCTGTTGTATTGCAGCTGTTGCAGCATCGCCTTGTGCAGCCGGTACTGCGCGGCCGGGTCGGTGGGCAGGCCGGCGACCAGCGACTGCATCGGCACCCGCCACCACGCGGTGGGCGTCATCACCCGGAAGTCGAACGCCCAGGTGCGTTCGTCTTCGGGCAGGCCGTCGCCCAGCATGTCGTTGTAGGGGTGGCTGTGCAGCCACTTCGGCATCCTCGCGTTGATCTCACGCCAGTCGGCGTCCGCCCGCGCCCGGCGGTCGTCGTCGGGCCCCGCCAGCCCCGGCGGCGGCGACGGGTACATCACCTCCCAGAACCGCAACGCCCGCGCGTGCGGGTCGACCGACATCAGCGCGTGCATAAGCGTTGTGCCCGAACGAGGTTCACCGGTGACGAACATCGGCGCCTCGACCACCTCGGCCCCGATCGGGTAGCGGTTGCGGTCCTCGATGAGTTCCAGGCGGGAGGTCAGCAGCCAGCGACACACCTGCGCGGCTTCGAAGCGGCCGTCGGCGTCCAGCCCCAGGGCGTTCAGGTGTTCGACGGCGACGGTGAAGCGTTGCGGCAACGTCGGATCGCCGTAGTCGTGCAGCCCGGTCTCCGCCTCGGCGGCCGCGAGCATCTCGGCGGCGTCCAAAGGCGTTGTCACGACCCGTCTCTGCACAGCCGCATGAGTTCGTCCTCGGTGGCCCGCACGTTGGCCGCCGAACTCTGCGCGTGGCTCAGGCCGGCCATGGCGCCGTAGTCCAGGATCTTGGGTACCCGCAGCCCGGCGTCCACGTAGCTCTTGACGATCTTGGCGACCTGCTTGGGTGTGCCGTGCGGGACGACCGCCAACACCATCTCGGGTCGCACCCGGTGCAGGAACTCCACGATGCGGTCCCTGCCCAGTGCCGCCGGGTCGATGTCCTGGAATCCGCGCCAGCCATCGCCCATCGGGTGGTCAAACCCGAACTCGCCCAGGGTCTTCGCCGACACCTGCAGCAGGAACGCCTTGACCAGGGGAGCGCGCAGGATCTCGGCGAGGGCGTCGTCGTCCTCCCCGATCAGGCACACCTGGATGAAGCACGGGGTGATCGCCATCGGATCGCGCCCGGCACGCTCGGCGGAAACCCGTACCGCGCCGAGCATCTCGGCATAGTGCTCGGGTGTCCACGCCCCGGCCGGCCACCACCCGTCGGCGTACCGGCCGGCGATGTCGAGCATCCGGGGGCCGCTGGCGCCGATCCAGATCGGCGGCAGCCGGTCGTGGTAGGGCTCGGTGTCCAGGCGGGCCTGGTGCAGCGAGTAGAACTCGCCGTTGAAGTCGACCGGGCCGTCGGTGTCCCAGAGCAGCCGGATCACCCGCAGGGCTTCCTCGAAGCGGCTGACGGGACGGGCGAAATCGAAGCCGTAGGGCACGGTGTTTTCGCTTTCGCCGCTGCCCAGGCCGAGAATGAAGCGACCCTTGGACAGGTGGTCGAGGGTCAATGCGGTCTGCGCGAGCAGGGCGGGATGGCGGCGCACGGTGTCGACCACGGCGCTGACCAGCGGCACCCGCTCGGTCAGCACTGCCGCCGCGGCCGCGACCGCGAGCCCGTCCAGGTGCCGGTGCGGCGAGGCGGAGGCCGTGGCCAGATCGGTGAATTCGGGCGCCCAGATCGAGTCGGGCCAGAAGCTGACCATGTGGTCGGGCAGCCAGACGGAGTGGTAGCGCCCGCTGTCGAACTCGTCGAGCCGGGACAGGTCGAGGGGCAGCGTGGTGCGCAGGAACGCCGCGGGCTGAACGGTCATCGAGAGATGATGCTAAGCACCTGCACAGCGTTCTGTCGATGAATCGGCTCCAGCGACCGCGGGCGTAACGCCGTGGCGAAATCCGGCCGGGAAAATCGCCGTGGCGTTACGCCCGCGGATCGACGAGGCTGCTAGCCGCCGATGATGAACTCTTCGAGCTGGGTGCGCGCGACGTCGTCGGGCAGCTGCTGCGGCGGGCTCTTCATCAGGTACGCCGACGCCGGGATCACCGGGCCGCCGATGCCGCGGTCCTTGGCGATCTTGGCCGCCCGCACCGCGTCGATGATGACGCCCGCGGAGTTCGGCGAGTCCCACACCTCGAGCTTGTACTCCAGGTTCAGCGGCACGTCGCCGAAGGCCCGGCCTTCCAGCCGGACGTAGGCCCACTTGCGGTCGTCGAGCCAGCTGACGTGGTCGGACGGGCCGATGTGCACGTCCTTGGTCTTGAACTCGCGCTGCAGGTTGCTGGTGACGGCCTGGGTCTTGGAGATCTTCTTGGACTCCAGCCGCTCCCGCTCGAGCATGTTGAGGAAGTCCATGTTGCCGCCGACGTTGAGCTGCATGGTGCGGTCCAGCTGCACGCCGCGGTCCTCGAACAGCTTGGCCATCACCCGGTGGGTGATGGTCGCGCCGATCTGGCTCTTGATGTCGTCGCCGACGATCGGCACGCCGGCGTCGGTGAACTTCTTGGCCCACACCGGGTCCGAGGCGATGAACACCGGCAGCGCGTTGACGAACGCCACACCGGCGTCGATGGCGCACTGGGCGTAGAACTTGTCGGCCTCCTCCGAACCCACCGGCAGGTAGGACACCAGCACGTCGGCCTTGGCCTCCTTGAGCACCTGGACCACGTCGACCGGCTCGGCGTCGGACACCTCGATGGTGTCGGCGTAGTACTTGCCGATGCCGTCCAGCGTCGGGCCGCGCTGCACCGTGACGTTGGTGGGCGGCACGTCGGCGATCTTGATGGTGTTGTTCTCCGACGCGAAGATCGCCTCGGACAGGTCGAAGCCGACCTTCTTGGCGTCCACGTCGAACGCGGCGACGAACTTGACGTCGCGGACGTGGTACTGGCCGAACTTCACGTGCATCAGGCCGGGCACGGTGCTGTTCTCGTCGGCGTCGAAGTAGTACTGCACGCCCTGGACGAGCGAAGATGCGCAGTTACCGACGCCGACGATGGCGACTCGTACCTCCGACTGCGCGTCTTCCGCCTGCGGCGGTTGGTGATCACTCATACGGGCGTTCTCCTAACCTCTAACCTTCTGTCTGGGATGCTGGGTTTTCGTACCGGGATTTACGTTTGCTCGGAGAGGCCGGGCATCGCCCGCTCCGCAGCAATGAGCTCGTTGAGCCACTTGACTTCGCGCTCACTGGACTCGAGCCCCAATTGGTGAAGTTGGCGGGTGTAGCGGTCGAACGAGCTACTGGCCCGCGCCACTGCTTCGCGCAGACCTTCCCGCCTTTCCTCGACCTGGCGGCGGCGACCTTCCAGAATGCGCATCCGCGCCTCTGCCGGAGTCCGGTTGAAGAAGGCCAGGTGTACCCCGAAGCCGTCGTCGGTGTAGTTGTGGGGGCCGGTGTCGGCCACCAGCTCACCGAAGCGCCGACGGCCCTCGTCGGTCAGCTGGTAGACGCGGCGGGCCCGCCGGACAGGCGTCCCGGCCGGCGCGGCGTCCTCGGCGATCAACCCTTCGGCCTGCATGCGCCGCAGGGCGGGGTAGAGCGAACCGTACGAAAACGCCCGGAACGCACCGAGTAAACCGGTCAGCCGTTTGCGTAACTCGTAGCCGTGCATGGGCGACTCGATCAGGAGACCCAGGATGGCGAGCTCCAGCAATCGAATCACCCCCTCGAAAAGGATTTGCGTAGCTTGTTACGACGGTCCGACGCCTCGCGCAATCGTATCGTCTCGATATATTAGCCACAACACCACTCGCTGTTGGCTTGCAGTTCGTCACACCGGTCGGGCCGCGGGAGCCGCCGTTACGTGGGCAAATTCATCTGCTTGACGGTGCCGTCACCGGTGAAGGCGATGTAGCCGCCGCCGTAGTCGCTGGAGACGTACACCGACAGCGACAGCGCGCCGGGGGTCGTCGGGTCCGTCGCCGGTTCGACGATCAGGTAGCTGGTTTTGACGTCGGACGGTTTCATCCGCAGGGTTTCGGGGGCGCCGCGCATGATGCCCACCGCGGCGGTGACGTCGAATTTGCTCAAGTCCACCAGGACGGGACCGTCCGAGGAGCTCTTGGCCGAGCTGGTCGGATCGCCCCAGCCGCCGCGGTAGGTGTAGGCCAGCACCCGGCGGTCGTCGGACGGGTCCGGACGGTCCAGCGCCGCGTAGGTCGGGTAGATCACCAGCCGGTAGCCGAGGGTGCTGCCGAACCGTTTGCGCATCTGTTCGAGCAGCCCGGTCAGCCCGCCGACCGAGTGCAGCTGGGTCGGCGGCGTGAGCACCACGGCGTTGACGCCGTCGGGTTTGGCGCCGGGGTCGCTGGTGAAGTCCAGCGGCGAGCTGGTGTTGCCGTACAACCCCCAGCCGATGCCGATGCCGAGCAGCACCGACACCACGAAGGCGGCGGCCAGCGTCCCCCAGCCGCGCACCCGCCCCGACGGCGGTGACGGGTCGAGGGCGGGCGGCTGCGGCCCGGTTTGCAGATCGCACACCAGGGTCTGCAGGTCGCCCAGCGTCACCGCCCTGGTGGCCGCGCTGACGCGTTCCCGATGTTCCTCGGCGGACAGCTCGCCGTCGTTGAGCGCGTTGTCGAGGATGGTGCAGGTGCTTTGCCGGTCGCTGTCCTTGGCGCGGGTGCTCGCCCGGCCGGACGGCGGCGCGGTGCCGGCGGGTGGTGTCCCGAGCCATTTCGCCACGGGGACGATCGTAGAAGTCCGGCCGCGGTTCGGCGGGCGAACCACCGTCGGGCAGCGGGGCGCGACCGCCACGGTTTTGGTTGCGTATCCCCGGTCGGGATGGCGACGTACTCTGGTGGGCGTGCGACTGCAGCGACAGGTGGTGGATTACGCGCTCCGGCGGCGCTCCCTGCTGGCCGAGGTGTACTCCGGCCGCACCGGCGTGTCCGAGGTGTGCGACGCGAACCCGTATCTGCTGCGCGCCGCCAAGTTTCACGGGAAACCCAGCCAGATCATGTGCCCCATCTGCCGCAAGGAGCAGCTGACGCTGGTGTCGTGGGTGTTCGGCGAACACCTGGGCCCCGTGTCGGGCTCGGCGCGCACCGCCGAGGAGCTGGTGATGCTGGCAACCCGTTTCGAGGAGTTCGCGGTCCACGTGGTGGAGGTCTGCCGAACCTGCAGCTGGAATCACCTCGTCAAGTCATATGTGCTCGGTGCGGCGCGCCCGGCGCCTCCGCCCAGGGGCACCCGGACGACTACGCGGACGGCGCGCAACGGCGCCCGCACGGCCACTGAATGAGCTCGAATAACGAAGGACGCCACAGCCAGTCGTCCGGTGATCAACGTGGGCCCGCGGCCGAGCAGGGTGCCGGCGAACGCCGGGAGACGGCGCGTCCGGACGCCGACCCGCAGCGGCGCAACGGCCCGTCGACGTCCAGCCGTCGCCGGCAGGCCCCGCCCGACGATCGGCTGACCACGATCCTGCCGCCGGTCGACGACGACCGGGCGCCCCGGCGCTCCGACCCGATCGAGGAGGTCAAGGCCGCGCTGGCGGGTCCGCCGTCGACGCCGTTGCGCCGCGACGCGCTCGACGAGGTCAAGGCCGCCCTGGACAGCCGGGGCCCTGCGTCGGGTCGCCAGCAGCGCGCCGGCCTCGGCGGCCGCCCGCCCGTGGGGCCCCCGCCGCCGCCTCCGCGCCGCGGCTGGTCCGGTGGGCCCGGCGGCCCGGGCGGCCGGGGGAGTGGACCGTGGCGCGACTGGAGCTGGACCCAGCAGATCAACTGGCTGTGGGTGCGCCGCGCCGCCTACCTGTGCGCGGCGGTGCTGGTGTTGTTGCCGATCGTCACGTTCGCGATGGCCTACTTCATCGTCGACATCCCCAAGCCGGGTGACCTTCGCACCAACCAGGTTTCGACGATCCTGGCCAGCGACGGTTCGGAGATCGCGAAAATCATTCCGCCGGAAGGCAATCGGGTCGACGTCAATCTCAACCAGGTGCCCGTGCACGTCCGCCAGGCGGTGATCGCGGCCGAAGACCGCAACTTCTACTCCAACCCGGGCTTCGACTTCAGCGGTTTCGCGCGCGCGGTGAACAACAACCTGTTCGGCAACGGGGATCTGCAGGGCGGGTCGACGATCACCCAGCAGTATGTGAAGAACGCACTGGTCGGTTCGGCGCAGCACGGGGTCAGCGGCCTGATGCGCAAGGCCAAGGAATTGGTCATCGCCACCAAGATGTCCGGCGAGTGGTCCAAAGACGAAGTGCTGCAGTCTTATCTGAACATCATCTATTTCGGCCGGGGCGCCTACGGCATCTCGGCCGCCGCCAAGGCGTATTTCGACAAACCCGTCGAGCAGCTCACCGTGTCCGAGGGTGCGCTGCTGGCGGCGCTGATCCGCCGGCCCTCCACCCTGGACCCGGCCGTCGATCCCAAGGGCGCGCTGGCGCGCTGGAACTGGGTGCTCGACGGCATGGTGGAGACCAAGGCGCTGCCCGCCAAGGACCGTGCCGCGCAGGTCTTCCCGCAGACCGTGCCGCCCGACCAGGCGCGCGCGCAGAACCAGACGACCGGGCCCAACGGCCTGATCGAGCGTCAGGTGACCAAGGAGCTGATGGAGCTCTTCAACATCGACGAGCGGACGCTGAACACGCAGGGCCTGCAGGTCACCACCACCATCGACCCCAAGGCCCAGCAGGCCGCCGAGAAGGCGGTGTCGAAATACCTTGACGGGCAAGACCCAGACATGCGCGCGGCGGTGGTGTCGGTGGATCCGCACGACGGCGCCATCCGCGCCTACTACGGCGGTAGCGACGCCAACGGTTTCGACTTCGCCCAGGCGGGATTGCAGACCGGCTCGTCGTTCAAGGTGTTCTGCCTGATCGCCGCGCTCGAGCAGGGCATCGGCCTGGGCTACCAGGTGGACAGCTCGCCGCTGACGGTCGACGGCATCAAGATCACCAACGTCGAGGGCGAGAGCTGCGGGACCTGCAACATCGCGCAGGCGCTCAAGATGTCGTTGAACACCTCCTATTACCGGCTGATGCTCAAACTCAAGGGCGGGCCGCAGGCCGTCGCCGACGCCGCGCATCAGGCAGGGGTGGCCACCAGCTTCCCCGGCGTGGACCACACGCTGTCCGAGGACGGCAAGGGCGGGCCGCCGAACAACGGAATTGTGCTGGGCCAGTACCAAACCCGGGTGATCGACATGGCCTCGGCGTACGCCACGCTGGCCGCCTCGGGCGTCTACCACCGGCCGCATTTCGTGCAGAAGGTGGTCAACTCGGACGGCCAGGTGCTCTTCGACGCCGCCAAGTCCGACAACAACGGCGAGCAGCGGATCCCGAAGGCCGTCGCGGACAACGTCACCGCGGCCATGGAACCGATCGCCGGCTACTCGCGGGGTCACGCGTTGGCCGGCGGCCGGCCGTCGGCGGCCAAGACCGGCACCACGCAGCTCGGTGACACCACCTCCAACAAGGACGCCTGGATGGTCGGCTACACGCCGTCGCTGTCGACGGCGGTGTGGCTGGGCACGGCCAAGGGCGACCAGCCGCTGGTAACCGCTTCCGGCGGACCGGTTTACGGGTCCGGGCTGCCCTCGGATATCTGGAAGGCCACCATGGACGGGGCGCTGAAGGGCACCCCCAACGAATCGTTCCCGAAGCCGGCCGAGGTCGGCGGCTACGCCGGTGTGCCCGCACCGCCGCCCCCGCCGAAGGCGCCGCCGTCGGAGACCGTCATCCAACCCACCATCGAAGTGGCGCCCGGCATCACGATCCCGGTCGGCCCGCCGACGACGGTCACGCTGGCGCCTGCCCCGCCCGCGGGCGGCCCGCCGGGGGGACCCGAGCCGGGTGGCGGTGTCCCGCCGGGGCCGGGCGGCGGTGTTCCGCCGGGTGGTCCCCAAGCACCGCCTCCGCCGCCGTGACCGGCGCTGCCGAGCCCAGCACCACCATTTCACCGGGGCCGTTGGCCGCGGATCGGCGTAGCGCCGACAATCGAGACTGCCCGAGCCGCAACGACTTTCTGGGTGCCGCGTTCGCCGAGGTGATCGGCGGGCCGGTGGGCCGGCACGCGCTGATCGGGCGGGCGCGGATCATGACCCCGCTGCGGGTGATGTTCTTGATCGCGCTGGTGTTCCTGGCGCTCGGCTGGTCGACGAAAGCGGCCTGTCTGCAAAGCACCGGCACCGGCACCGGCGATCAGCGGGTGGCCAACTGGGACAACCAGCGCGCCTACTACGAGTTGTGCTATTCCGACACGGTGCCGCTCTACGGCGCGGAGTTGTTGAGCCAGGGCAAGTTTCCGTACAAGTCGAGCTGGATCGAGACCGATTCCACCGGCGCCCAGCAGATCCGCTACGACGGTCAGCCCGCGGTGCGCTACATGGAATATCCGGTGCTGACCGGGATGTATCAGTACGTGTCGATGGCGTTGGCCAAGACCTACACCGCGCTGAGCAAGCTGGCCCCGCTTCCGGTGGTCGCCGAGGTGGTGATGTTCTTCAACATCGCCGCGTTCGGGCTGGCGCTGGCCTGGCTGGCCACCGTGTGGGCGAGCGCGGGCCTGGCCGGCCGGCGGATCTGGGACGCGGCCCTGGTGGCAGGATCCCCGCTGCTGATCTTTCAGATCTTCACCAACTTCGACGCGCTGGCAACGGCATTCGCCATGGCCGGGTTGCTCGCGTGGGCGCGGCGGCGGCCGGTGCTCGCCGGTGTCCTGATCGGGCTGGGCGCGGCGGCCAAGCTGTACCCGCTGCTGTTCCTGGGTCCCATGCTGGTGCTGGGGATCCGGACCGGACGCCTGGGCGCCTGGGCGCGCACTGCGGTGGTGGCCGTGGCGACCTGGCTGCTGGTGAATCTGCCTGTGCTGGTGTTCTTTCCGCGCGGCTGGTCGGAGTTCTTCCGGCTCAACACCCGGCGCGCCGAGGACATGGACTCGCTGTACAACGTCGTCAAGTCGTTCACCGGCTGGCGGGGATTCGATCCGAAGCTCGGTTTCTGGCAGCCGCCCACCGTGCTGAACACGGTCGTCGCGGTGCTGTTCGTGACCTGTTGTGCGGCAATCGCATTCATCGCGCTGACTGCCCCGCGACGGCCGCGGGCGGCGCAGCTGGTGTTCTTGGTGGTCGCCGCGTTCCTGCTGACGAACAAGGTGTGGAGCCCGCAGTTCTCGCTGTGGCTGGTGCCGCTGGCCGTGCTGGCGCTGCCGCACCGGCGGGTGCTGCTGGCGTGGATGACCGTCGACGCCCTGGTGTGGGTGCCGCGGATGTACTACCTGTACGGCAACCCGAACCGTTCGCTGCCCGAGCAAGTATTCACCACCACGGTCCTGCTGCGCGACATCGCGGTTATCACCTTGTGCGCGTTGGTGATTCGCCAAATCTACCGGCCGGACGAGGATCTGGTGCGGTGGGGCGGACGGGTGGACGACCCGGCGGGCGGACCGTTCAACCGCGCACCCGACGCGCCACCGGGCTGGCTGCCGGACTGGCTGCGGCCGGCCGGATCGCGCCGCGGGCAGGCCGCGGAGCCCGAACCCGCGCTGGCCGGGGCGACATGACGCTGATCGCCATCCCGCTGTTCCCGCGGGTCACCGCACTGGATGCGGTGGGACCTTACGAAGTGCTGCAACGGATTCCGTCTGTCCAGGTCGTGTTCATCGGGCAGCGCCGGGGCGAGGTGCGCACCGAGAACGGGATGCTGGGCCTGGCCTGCGACGCCACCTTCGACGAGGTGAGCGCACCGGACGTGGTGGTGTTCCCCGGCGGCATCGGCACCCGGCAGCTCATTCACGACGAGGCAGTCCGGGCCTGGCTGCAAGCGGTGCACCCGCACACCAGGTTCACCACCTCGGTGTGCACCGGCGCGCTGCTGCTGGCCGCGGCCGGTCTGCTCGACGGACTCACCGCCACCACGCACTGGCGGGCCGCCGACCTGCTCAAGGGATTGGGCGCCCGCTACGTGGAGCAACGAGTCGTCGAACACCTGCCGCAGCGCATCATCACCGCGGCCGGGGTGTCCAGCGGCATCGACATGGCCCTGCGGCTGGTGGAGCTGCTCGTCGACCGCCAGGCCGCGCAGGCCGCCCAGCTGCTCATCGAATACGACCCGCAGCCGCCCTTCGACTCGGGTGCGCTCGGCAAGGCCGATGCGGCGACGGTGGCCCGGGCCGAGGAATACCTGACCGGCCGGCGCTGAGGCGATTGCCCGACCGCGCGGATTTTTCTGGTCAGCCCGCTATCCGGTAGCCTGGGGCGGTTGCCGACGCAGGCGACCCTCCTGCCACGGATCGACCGTGGCCGCTTGAGACCAGAGGAGGTGGTGAGGTTTCCATGCGTCCATACGAAATCATGGTCATTCTTGACCCCACGCTCGACGAGCGCACCGTTGCCCCGTCCTTGGAGACGTTCCTCAACGTCGTCCGCAAGGACGGTGGATCCGTCGAAAAGGTCGACATCTGGGGCCGGCGCCGGCTGGCCTACGAGATCGCCAAGCACGCCGAAGGCATCTACGTCGTCATCGACCTGAAGGCCGAGCCCGCGACAGTGTCCGAGCTCGACCGCCAGCTCAGCCTCAACGAGTCGGTGCTGCGCACCAAGGTGATGCGCACCGACAAGCACTAACAGTCGTGGCCGCGCCGCGGGCCCACCGGGGGAGGCACCTGCGTAGGCTCAGCGAGGACACGCTCATGACATCCACCACCGGAGCGGCGCGGAGCAGGGCGGAACGAGGAGGAAACTGTGGCTGGTGACACCACTATCACCGTTGTCGGAAACCTGACCGCTGACCCCGAGCTGCGGTTCACGCCGTCGGGTGCTGCCGTCGCGAATTTCACCGTGGCGTCGACGCCGCGCATCTACGACCGCCAGAGCGGGGAGTGGAAGGACGGCGAGGCGCTGTTCCTGCGGTGCAACATCTGGCGGGAGGCCGCCGAGAACGTCGCGGAGAGCCTCACCCGGGGATCCCGCGTCATTGTCACCGGCCGGCTCAAGCAGCGTTCGTTCGAGACCCGGGAGGGCGAGAAGCGCACCGTGGTCGAGGTCGAGGTCGACGAGATCGGCCCGTCGTTGCGGTATGCCACCGCCAAGGTCAACAAGGCCTCCCGCAGCGGCGGCGGCGGTGGCGGCTTCGGCGGGGGATCCCGCCAGCAGTCCGCGCCGGCCAGCAGCGCACCCGCCGACGACCCGTGGGGCAGTGCGTCGGCGTCGGGCTCGTTCGGTGGCGGCGATGACGAACCGCCGTTCTAAGAAGAAACTTTCAGCAGTAGGAAACGGAAAGAAAGACAGACATGGCCAAGTCCAACAAGCGGCGCCCGGCTCCGGAAAAGCCGGTGAAGGCACGGAAGTGTGTCTTCTGCGCGAAGAAGGATCAAGCGATCGATTACAAGGACACCGCGCTGCTGCGCACTTACATCAGTGAGCGCGGCAAGATCCGTGCGCGTCGCGTCACCGGCAATTGCGTGCAGCACCAACGCGACATCGCCATCGCGGTGAAGAACGCCCGCGAGGTGGCGCTGCTGCCCTTCACCTCCTCGGCGCGTTAAGCACCGAAGGCCAACCGAAAGTACGAAACGATGAAGCTGATTCTGACGGCTGACGTCGACCATCTTGGCGCCGTCGGCGACACTGTCGAGGTCAAGGACGGCTACGGCCGCAACTTCCTGCTGCCGCGGGGCTTGGCGATCGTGGCCTCGCGCGGCGCGCAGAAGCAGGCCGACGACATTCGCCGGGCCCGCGAGACGAAGGCGGTGCGCGACCTCGACCACGCCAACGAGCTCAAGACCGCGATCGAGGCGCTGGGGCCGGTGACGCTGCCGGTGAAGACGGCCGGGGATTCCGGGAAGCTGTTCGGCTCGGTGACCGCCGGCGACGTCGTCGCGGCGATCAAGAAGGCCGGCGGCCCCAACCTGGACAAACGGATCGTGCGGCTGCCCAAGGCGCACATCAAGGCTCTTGGTACCCACCCGGTGGCCGTGCACCTGCACCCCGAGGTCGACGTCGAGGTCGCGCTCGAGGTCGTCCCGCAGAGCTAAGCGGCAGGCATTTGCTCATTCCCGGCGGTGGCCATGATGGGCCGCCGCCGGGTTTCGTTGCGCTGCGGGCTTGCGCTCGAGGGCCGTCCGGGGCGGTCGCGGACACGGCTTCTGGCGAACTATTTGGGGGGCCCTCCGGACGGGCCCGTGTTACCGGGCCGTAACGCAGC
The DNA here is from genome assembly GCF_009741445.1 of Mycobacterium avium subsp. avium. NCBI lineage: Bacteria > Bacillati > Actinomycetota > Actinomycetes > Mycobacteriales > Mycobacteriaceae > Mycobacterium > Mycobacterium avium. The sequence continues at coordinate 386,157 of NZ_CP046507.1, forward strand.
GAAAATATGGCGGAAAGCCAACACGCCCGGGACGGTAACCTGGCCCGACACGCCGTAGAGATTCTTGTCCACACGGATTTCGTGGCGTTGTATGGCCGGTATCTGCGCCGATGTCCTTGCCCTTTGCATTAATCCACAGGTTTTCCACACCCCGCTCAACACAGGTGTCGACGGATATGCACACACCATGCACAGCTTCATGAACAGCACCCCCTTCACCCACTAGCCAGCAACGTCTAACGTCGTCCCGGCGCCGGGCGAGCGGGTGCGATACGGCCAAGATGTCAGCACCTTGACCTACGCTCAATGTCAACTGTCGAATGTATGTTCGGATTGCGTGGATCAGGGGAGGAGGGAATCCGTGGCGGTCGTCGATGACTTGACGTCGGGCATGGATTCGTCGTCGCCCAGTGAGGATTTCGGGCGACAGCCACCGCAGGACCTGGCGGCCGAGCAGGCCGTGCTGGGCGGCATGCTGCTGAGCAAGGACGCCATCGCCGACGTGCTGGAACGGCTGCGGCCCGGCGACTTCTACCGTCCCGCGCACCAGAACGTCTACGACGCGATCCTGGACCTGTACGGGCGGGGTGAGCCGGCCGACGCCGTGACCGTCGCCGCGGAGCTGGACCGCCGTAATCTGCTGCGCCGCATCGGCGGTGCGCCGTATCTGCACACGCTGATCTCGACGGTGCCGACCGCGGCGAACGCGGGCTACTACGCGACGATCGTGGCCGAGAAGGCGCTGTTGCGCCGCCTGGTGGAGGCCGGCACCCGGGTGGTGCAGTACGGCTACGCGGGCGCCGAGGGCGCCGATGTGGCCGAGGTGGTCGATCGCGCACAGGCCGAGATCTACGAGGTGGCCGAGCGCCGGACGACGGAGGATTTCGTTCCGCTCGAGGATCTGCTGCAGCCGACGATGGACGAGATCGACGCCATCGCCTCCAACGGTGGTGTGGCGCGCGGCGTGCCGACCGGTTTCACCGAACTCGACGAGGTGACCAACGGCCTGCACGCCGGTCAGATGATCATCGTGGCGGCCAGGCCTGGAGTGGGCAAGGCGCTGGCGTTGGATACGCCGCTGCCGACGCCGACCGGGTGGACGACGATGGGCGATGTCGCGGTCGGTGACGAGTTGCTCGGCGACGACGGGCGGCCGACGCGGGTGGTAGCGGCGACCGACGTGATGCTGGGACGGCCATGCTACGAGGTCGAGTTTTCTGATGGGACGGTGATCGTCGCCGACGCTGCGCATCAGTGGCTGACCGAAACACGCGTATCCCGAAAGTCAGCGCAGGCAGCGGCCGTTGGCTACAACCGGTACAAGAATCAGCGCACCTTTGCGGCGGTGCGAACGACTGCCGAGATCGCCGAAACCCTGCGCTGCCCCGCCCAAGACCGGCGGTTGAACCACAGCGTGGTCAATGCGCGCGCGCTCGAGCTCCCGGACCGCGAATTCCTGGTGCCCCCTTACACACTCGGCGCCTGGCTCGGGGATGGCACCAGCGCCGCCGCGCAGATCACCGCTGCCGATCCCGAAATCATCATGCGGATTGAAGCGGAAGACTCAGGCGCTGGCGTGGGGACGTTGCAGGCGCGGCTGCGCACCATCGGCGTGCTCGGCAACAAGCACATTCCGACGGAATACCTGCGGGGGTCCGAGGCGCAGCGGCGTGCCTTGCTCGCCGGCTTGCTCGACACCGACGGAACCGTGACGGTCGGCGGTGCCGTCCAATTTTCGGTTACCAACCAACGGCTGGCGCGTGATGTCAACGAGCTTATTGTCAGCCTCGGCTATCGCTGCCAGACCTCGACCAAACGTGTCCAGGGCCGCTCCGAAACGTCGAGCATCGCCTACACCCTGACCTTTTCCACCGCAGACAAAGTGTTCGCGTTGGAGCGAAAGGCCATCGCGCACAAGGAGCGCCGGGCCGTAACAGGCACCTCACGCGGTGGGTCGCGCTTCATCGTGGACGTCCGCCCGATCGAGCCGGTGGCCGTGCGCTGCGTCGAGGTGGACAACGACAGCCACATGTATCTGGCGAGCAGGGCGATGGTGCCCACACACAACTCCACCCTCGGTCTCGACTTTTTGCGGTCGTGTTCGATCAAGCACCGGATGGCCAGCGTCATCTTCTCGCTGGAGATGAGCAAGTCCGAGATCGTGATGCGGCTGTTGTCGGCGGAGGCGAAAATCAAACTCTCCGATATGCGTTCGGGTCGCATGAGCGACGAGGACTGGACCCGGTTGGCGCGGCGGATGAGCGAAATCAGCGAGGCGCCACTGTATATCGACGATTCGCCGAACTTGACGATGATGGAGATCCGCGCCAAGGCGCGCCGGCTGCGGCAGAAAGCCGATCTGCGGCTGGTGGTGGTCGATTACCTGCAGCTGATGTCGTCGGGAAAGAAGGTCGAGTCCCGGCAGCTCGAGGTCTCCGAATTCTCCCGTCAGCTCAAGCTTTTGGCCAAGGAACTCGAGGTTCCCGTCGTGGCGATCAGCCAGCTGAACCGCGGTCCCGAGCAACGCACCGACAAGAAGCCGATGCTGTCCGACCTTCGCGAGTCGGGATCGCTGGAGCAGGATGCGGACATGGTGATCCTGCTGAATCGGCCCGACGCGTTCGAGCGGGACGATCCGCGTGGGGGAGAGGCGGATTTCATTCTGGCCAAACACCGTAACGGTCCGACCAAGACGGTGACCGTCGCGCATCAGCTGCATCTATCACGCTTCGCCAACATGGCGCGCTGAGTGTAGATTCTCATTTCCGATGTCCAAATCTCATATGAAATGTCCACCCGATGTCCAATTGGACATCCTGAATGAGACGACCCCAGAGCTGCTGCTGCCGCAGCAGCCGCGCCAATTGTGTGACAACACGTCTGGCGGCCTTATCTATCTTGTGCGGGATGTGGCATCACGGCCTTCCGCCACGCCCAGGGCGCCAGATTCCGAAAGGGGTCGGTTGCGCGAATCGCAAGCAGAGCGGCAAGATTGGATTCTAGATCCGTCTTCGCGGTCTCTCTGACTTTTGTCAGCCACTCGTCGTGAGGGGTGCCCTTCGGCCTTGTCGTGTCGATGGGACGCGAGAAGCGCGCATAAAGGCGTTGAGGGCGGGGCAGCAGCGTCGGGCCTATACCGCGTGACAGGGGCAGCAGCAGATCGGCGTCACTGCCCAGCCATCTGCTGACTTTCTTGTTGAGCTGCGCCCACGTGCCATCGCTGGTGGTGAGAATCTTGTACATGTCGTCGCCACCGACAACGGCAGCCGTGACGATCGGGTAGTTGTGCTCGATGGCGAGGCGTGCGAACCCTGCCCGGTCACCCCACTGCAGTGTGTTGAGTTGGTCTTTTCCCTTACCGATTTCTCGTGCACCACCGGGAAATACCAGGATGGGCTCGTTAGCGCGCATGAGTTCGGCGGTGCCTTCGCGGGTGCCGACGATGCCTCCACCGGCGGCCAGCACATCGGCCGCCAAGCCTGCGAACCGGCCGAACCGACGATCCATCAACGCACGTACTCGCCGGCCCAGGTGCCGCTGAACCTCATAAAGCAGCAGCAGGATTTCACTCGATGGTGTATAGCTGTGATTGGCCACCAACAGGAATCTGCCGTCTGAAGGCAGGTTCTCCAACCCGTCAACATAGGGCTTGTAGACGGGGCGTACCCGATCCCATTGGTGTGCCAATCCGAAGAGGGCACGTTCGATCGCGGCTTGTCGGCGCGCGCGCTGGTCATCAGCCGTTGCCGAGAGTAGTTGTCTTGCTGGTGAATTCATCTCTTCGTCCCTAAATACGGGGGCTTATCGTTGCGTCCTTTGTGAAAACCGTTGGTGGAGAGGGCGATCGAGGCGTCTGTCCACATCAGCTGGCCCGCGGTCGAGTGAACACTATGCCGACGTGTCCCGGTCGCAGCCGACAAGCGGACAACGGCAGGAATTCGACGCCCATGCGCGGATCGGCGGCTTTGCCGAGGGCGATGAACGCCGAGCGGCTGTAGGCGCGCAGCGCGCTGATGTACGCGTCGTGCATGACGTGTTTCAACGACGGCCGCACCAGCGCGAGTGCGGCCGCGAACGGCGCCAAGATCAGCGGTGTGAGCAAGAGCTGCACCGACCGCGGCCGGGGCAGGTCGATCACCAGGAAGCGCTTGCCGACGCGGGTGGCTTCGGCGATCGCGCGCACCGCAGTCGCTGGCGGCAAATGGTGGAATGCCTGAGCGAATACCACCAAGTCGTAGCTGTCGTCGGGCGCGTCGATGGCGGTGGCGTCGACGACCTGGGTTCGCGCCCGGGGATCAGCACCCAGGGGACCGGCAGCAATGTTGGCGACCGAGGTCGGGTCCAGGTCGCTGACGGTGACCGTCGCGGTGGGATGGGACGTGAGGATCTCGGCGGAGAGCTTGCCGTGCCCGGCGCCCAGCTCCAGAATGCGCGGGTTGGCGATGTCGGCAACGATGTCCAGGGCCGTGCGGGCATTCCTTTCGTGATACCCCGCACGGGTGCCCATCCGATCCAGCGCTGCGACCACGGTCTGCTTGACCTCGTCGGGGATGTCGTAACGGTCGGTGTACTCCAACTTCTCGGTCTGCAACCGCCGATCGAGCCAGGAAGCATCCGGACCACCCCTGGGCATCGACGCGATCGCCGGATCCACTGTTAGTGCCTCGCTCATCGCACCCTCTCCATATTTAGCCGAGGTAAGCTGACAGCCACGACAGTAGCAGACGAACTAGTTCGTTTGGTACGTTGTTTATGTGAGAACCGCCACCGAGCTGCGCGGCGAGATCTTGCAGGCTGCCGGGGCAGAGTTCGCCCAGTACGGATTGGCCGGCGCGCGCATCGACCGCATTGCGCGCGTCGCCCAGGCCAGCAAGGAACGCCTCTACGCCCACTTCCGCGACAAGGAAACTCTGTTCCGCGAGGTGGTGGCCGCCGGCAACCGCGAGTTCTTCAGCGCGGTCACGTTGCGCCCCGACGCTGTTCCCGACTTCGTCGGCGGCATCTATGATCTGGCGCGCGAGCACCCGGAACACCACCGCATGATCAGCTGGGCCCAGCTGGAGGGCATCGCACTCGACGAACCCCACGCCGAGGGCCAACCTGCCTTCGCTCAGCATGTCGCGGCCATCGAAGCCGCCCAGGCCGACGGCCACGTCGACGGCGCCTGGCAGCCCGACGACCTGCTGATTGTGCTCTTCGGCATCGCACTGGCATGGGCCAACTCACCGCACCCCGACGCCGCGACCAATGACCCCGACGCCAATGCGCGCCGCCGCGCCGCCGCCGTCGAAGCTGCGCGCCGTATCATCGCCCCATCGAAGTAGCCGGTTGTGGCGTCTGGAACCCATTGCCACCCAGCGCTTCTCGGCTTCAGCTCGCAGGCAGAGAACACGACTCAATCGGGGCCGCGGCGTCGACGCGCGACGGCCAGCAGTGTAGTACACGATCGCGCACCTTGTCGGACGACCAAGCGCGATCTGAATTGGGCTGGCGCGCAACATTTTAGAGAATCTTCAGTACTTAGTCGCAGATAAGTCCTGAAACCGGCGCCACTGTGACGCTCGAGTATGGGCCGCCGAGAACAGGCGTCACGCTTAGCCGTCATCGACAGGCAGTGGGTCGCCGGTAATGCGGCGGATAGTCCTTGTTGCGCAACGTCTTTGCTGCCCTCGCAGAGCCACTCAGATCGACGTCAACGTGTTTCGCCGCGGATTGCGCGGCGCATACCGCACCTCGACGGGCTTGCCGTCATAGAAAATCCAATTGGTCGCCCGAGTCGAGCTCAACTTACCGGTAAACGGTCGGCCCTGCTCATTTCTCGTGTCGTCCGTACCTGTCAACTGGGGCGAGCGGCTTCTGTCGCGATTGCTCTACAGGCAGGGCTCGGCTGAACCTGCCGCTGGTCGTGATCGGACTCGATCCACCTTATCGAGGTCACCGGTGACGAAAGCCTCGCCCGACCGGCTGCGTGTCCCGGGCCCGGTTGGCGCGCCTAGATTTCAGGTGAAATGGCGGCGCCATTCACGTCATCGAATTTCGATTCATCGCCCCGCTTTGGCGGGCTCGTGATGCGCCTTCTTTTTCGCATGGGAGGAGCAGCAATGCCCGAGATCGCAATGGAATCGGTCACTGCACTCATGCGAACAAAAAATCGACGCGGCCGGGAGCCAATCCGGATCGGACAGGTCACGCCCTCGGTCATTCGGATCGAACGCGTGGCCGCAATGTGCGCAGGTCCTGACCTTGGTAGCCATATCGCTCAGGGTACGCGCGACACCGCCAAATCGGCGCTATTTTTCGGCGCGACGGCGGCAATCGACGTCGCCAAAAATTAACGGTATCGAATTTAAATGGTGCCGCTACGCCAGCGAATTGCTTTGCAAAACTAACTCACTTATGGACGGTGCGTCGGTATCGCTGCAGCCCGGTACCCGGAGCGCGGTTGGTGCTCAGTGAAGCCCGGCTTGCGGTTGATCTCAACAGCGAAAATCCGTGTAGCACAACGCATCTATGTCTGCAACTCCAACGGACGCCTGCCCACTGAATTAGCGCTGCACCGGCGTCACTGCCTACGATGTTGAGCCGTCGCTGTGTGCCGGCAGCACGCGACCGGTCCGTCCTGGCGTCACCGCCACCTCTAGCAAACTGGTCGCTGCAGTGCGACAAGGGGTGCGGGCGGGCGATCGGCGGCAACTTGGTAGCGCGCCGCAGGAATTAACGCGGCAGTAATCGCGTTGCGCTTGCGGTGGCGCACACGATTACATGCCTTGATGTCGGCCTGTCGAGCTTTGGTAATCGGGAGGGGCGGTCGTGACGTTTCTCAAGCGGGGATGGGTTCTGTTGGTGGTAATCGTGGCGTTGATCGTCGGTGGGGTTGCGGTGGTCCGACTCAACGGCGTGTTCCCCGGGCCGGGTCTGCCCAAGCCCGATCCGCGGGATGCGACCCCGCCGTATGCCTCCAAGACGGCCATCTACGAAATCCTGGGACCGCCCGGGACGACGGGCGTCGTCAACTGGATGGACGCGGAGTCACTGCCGCAGCGGGCCAGTTTCACCACGTTGCCGTGGTCGAAGACGATCGTGGCGGAGATGCCCGGCATCTTCGCCTATGTCGTGGCCCAGGGCGATGGCCCGTTCATCGGCTGCCGGATCACCGTTGACGGCAGGCTGGTCGATCAGCAGGAGTCCCACAACAGGGACGCGCAGGTTTCCTGCTTGGACAAGTCCGCGTGAGCGACGACATGAGCGACACGGACGAAATCCCCGTCGCGCACCGCACCCACGTCGAACACAAACCCCGTCTGGCACGCACGATTCGGGTGCTGGCGCTGCCGATCGTGCTGGGCTGGTTGGTGCTCGCGGTCGGGGTCAATGTCTTTGTCCCGCAGTTGGAGAAGGTGGCCGAGGAGGTCTCGGTGCCGCTGTCGCCGTCGGACGCGCCGTCGGTGACCGGCATGAAGCACATCGGGGAGAAGTTCAAGGAGTACGACTCCGACAACCTCGTGCTGGTGACCCTGGTCGGGGATAAACCCCTCGGCGAGGACGCGCACCGCTTCTACGACGGCTTGGTCGAAAAGCTCAAGCAGGACCCGCACGTCGAGCACGCGCTGAACTTCTGGGGGCAGCGCTTCACGTCCTCTGGCGTGGAGAGCTACGACCACAGGTCCGCCTACGTCCAGGTCAACCTGCGCGGTGATCAGGGCGGTGCCGTCGGTGACAAGTCGGTGGCCGCGATCCGCAAAATCGTCGCGGATTCCAAGCCGCCGGCGGGGGTGAAGGCCTATGTGGCCGGTCAGGGCGCCCTGACCGCCGACACGATCGTCGTCGGCGACGCGAGCCTGGCCAAGATGACGATCATCACCATCATCATCATCGCGATCATGCTGATGTTCGTGTACCGGTCCATCGGCACGGTGTTGCTGACGATGGTCATCCTGTTCGTCGGGCTGGCGACCGGGCGAGGCGTGGTGGCGCTGCTGGGCGAAACCGGCATCATGGGGCTCTCGACGTTCGCCGTAAACCTGTTGACGGCGTTGGCCATCGCGGCGGGCACCGACTACGCGATCTTCATGGTCGGCCGCTATCAGGAGGGCCGCGAACGCGGGCTGGACCGGGAAGCCGCCTACTACGACACCTTCGCCGGCGTCACCAAGGTGGTGCTGGGCTCGGGCCTGACGATCGTCGGGGCGCTGGCGTGTCTGAAGTTCACCCGGCTGCCCTACTTCAGCTCGCTGGCGTTTCCGTGCGCGGTCGGTCTGCTTGTGGTGGTGGCCGCCGGGGTGACGCTGACGCCCGCGCTGATCGCGCTGGCAAGCGGCTTCGGCCTGTTCGACCCGAAGCGCAAGTTCAACTACACGCGGTGGCGCCGCCTGGCGACGGCCATCGTGCGGTGGCCCGCACCCATTCTGGCCACCTCGGTCATCCTGGCCATCGTCGGCGCCATCGGGTTGATGGGCTTCACCCCGCGCTACAACGACCTCTACTACCTACCGCAGAGCGCGTCGTCGGTGCAGGCGTACAACGCGGCCGATCGGCACTTCACCCAGGCCCGGTTGAATCCGGACCTGCTGATGATCGAATCGGACCACGATCTGCGCAATCCCCGGGACATGCTGGTGCTGGACAAGGTTGCCGGTGCCATCTTCCGGGTGCCCGGAATCGAACGGGTGCAAAGCATCACCCGGCCGTTGGGGCCGCCGATTCAAGACGGATCGGTCCCGTTTCAGCTCAGCGTGCAAAGCGCGCCGATCCGCAGCAACCTCGATTATCTGAAGGCCCGGGTCGGCGACATCAAGAAGATCACCGGGTTCCTCGACACCCAGATTGCCCTGTTGGAGCGCCAGTACGCGGTGACCCAGAAGCTCGCGAACGCCGCGGACGACAGCTCGAAAACCACCGGGGAGACGGCGGCCATCACCGACCAGATCCGGGACCACATCGCGGATTTCGACGACTTCTGGAGACCGATTCGCAGCTACTTCTACTGGGAGAAGCACTGCTATGACATCCCGATCTGCTGGTCGCTGCGCAGCCTGTTCGACGCCCTGGACGGGTTCGATCAGCTGGCCGAAAAGTTCCACGCCCTCACCAGCGACCTGACCGACACGGCCAAGGCCACGCGCGAACTGCTGGCGATCATTCCGGAGAACATCGCCGTGTCGAAGTCGATCCGGGATACGACGCTGACCATCTACAGCTCGTTCGACAGCCTGATCGCCCAGTTCGACCGGCTGACCGACACCAACGCCGTGATGGGCAAGTCGTTCAACGACTCTCAGGTGGAGAGTCTGTTCTACCTGCCGCCCGAGATCTTCCAGAACCCCGACTTCCAGCTGGGCCTGAGCTTGATGGTGTCACCGGACGGCAAGGCCGCCCGCTTCATCATCACCCACGCGACGGATCCGGCGACGGTCAAGGGCATCGCGTCGGTCGATCAGGAGCGGCAAGCGGCCAAGGAGGCGCTGAAGCTGACCTCGCTGGAGAACGCCGACATCTATCTCGGCGGCACGGCCGCAACGTTTTACGACATCGCCAACGGCGCCAAGTACGACCTGATGATCGCGGCGGTGGCCTCGATCGTGCTCATCTTCATCATCATGGTGATCGTCACCCGCGCGTTGGTCGCCGCGGGCGTCATCGTCGGCACGATCGTGCTGTCGCTGGGCGCCGCCTTCGGGTTCTCGACGCTGATCTGGCAGCACCTCGCCGATTTCCAGTTGCACTGGGTAGCAACCGAATTCGCGTTGATCGTGCTGCTGGCGGTGGGGTCGGACTACAACCTGATGCTGGTGTCGCGGATCGAGGAGGAGATCGGTGCCGGCCTGAAAACCGGACTCATCCGCGGCATGGGAGTCACCGGCCCGGTGGTGACCGCCGCGGGCGTGGTGTTCGCCGTGACCATGGGCGCGATGATCACCAGCGACCTGCGGGCGATCGGCCAATTCGGCACCACGATCGGCATCGGCCTGTTGTTCGACACCTTCGTCGTCCGATCCCTCATCACGCCCTCGATCATGACGGCGATGGGTCGCTGGTTCTGGTGGCCGAAGCGGGTACGGGTGCGTCCGGCCAGCCAGATGCTTCGCTCCGTGGGGCCGCGGCCGCTGGTTCGCGCTCTGCTGCACCAGCCGCGCCACGCGGTCCCGCCCCCACCGACGACATAGCCCCGGCCGGGGGTCAGCGCGGCCGACCGCGCAGGCCGCCGTCGACGACCTTGACGCGTTTGGCAACAGGTAGGTCAGCGCGCGCGACAACCCTTATGCCGCAGCACGATTACCGTGATGTGCGGCCGCTTACGGGTAGCTGCTGTCCGCTGACGCCGCCGGCGGGTTCGCCGGTTACTCGCATAACACCTCCGGCAGCGGCCCCGGGGGACTACATTGTTGCGATCGGTAGGGGGCCGGCGAAAGGACGCTATCGATATGAGCATCGACAGCGAATCGACGGCGTCGCGCCAGTTCGTCGCCTCCGCTGCCGCCTTCTCCTCCAAGTGGACCAAGGGAATTCGCTACTGGCAGGCCGGCTACACCGCGGTCTTCATCGCGTTCGTCGTGTTCATCGCGGTGAAGATGTTGGGCACCTTGAAGATGGTCAATCTCCGCACGCCGCACATCGGCGCCGCGGCCGTCTACGCCCTGCCGATCGGGCTGGTTGTGGTGGGCGCGGCGATCGGTAGCTACCTGTGGTGGCGGTCGCGCCGCACCTACCTCCTCACCGTCGCCGGCGACAGTCTCACCATCGGCCGGCGGCGCCCCGAGGTCTATCCACTGGCTGACGCGCAGCTGGGCCTGTGGGTGGACAACGGCGTCGCCCTTCATCTGCACTCCGGCCGACGCCGCTTCGTGTTGGGCGGTCGAGACCGTCGCATCGGGCCGGGGACACCGCTTGCCGCGCCGCCGGTCCCACTCGTCGACGCATCGCTCGGCGCGGCCGACTTCGACGAATTGCTTGCCCTGGGCGGCTGGTCGGCGGCACGCGGGCCCGCCACCGGGGAACCGATTCGGTGTCTGCTGTTCCCCAACCCGTTGGAGACCCAACGGATGGGTTCGTTCGCGCTGCGGAAGAAGCAACGCCTGATCCGGTCGCTCTCGCAACCGCAACTGCTCATCGACCTGGACGCCGACAGTATCCGGGTCATCGACCCGAACAACGACGCCGTCATGGCGATGACCTGGGTGGCACGGGTGACGGCCACCCCGGCCACCTACCGGCTCTCGGCCGGACATGCCGTCCCGTCCGCCCAGCATATCGCGAGCGACGCTGTGGGCCAGTACTTTTCGACCATGCCGGCGCTACGGATCGACATTGCCGGCATGCCACCCCTGACCGTCGGCTGTCGCGCGTTCGACGGGCTCAAGCAGCGTTGCTCGTGGTCGCCAGACGTTCCCACCACCCACGAGCCCCCGACCTACGCGGTCTCGGCGGCCGACTGGCAGAGCCTCGTCGAAAAGATGGGCCTGGCCGCCCGCCTGGCGGACACCGCCTAGGACGGCACCCGGCGGTCAGTTGGTGGCCGAGGCGTAGCCCGCTCGTGACCTTCTCGCGACGGCGGCCAAGGACGCTCATCAGGTGACGGTAATTGCGGCCATCGGCGCGCTCGCGACGGCGGCCTTCCTCGGCTACCACGTCGGCCGCCGCGCGGGCTCGCCGCGGCCGACCTGGGCGAAGCGCACCAGCAGGCCCGCGTTGGGCAGGCTGGCGATCACCCTGATCGCGATGATCGCGGCGCGTCGGATCCAGCAGCGCCTCCGGGCCGAGCGCGGGCGCGCCGCGACCCACGCATCGAGACTGGTTGCACCGCTCGGTATTTTGCGTGCGGGCGTAACGCGGATCCGGTGCTACTAGACAAGAGGAACACAACTAGATGGCTGCACTGCAGGACAAGGTGGCGTTGGTGACCGGGGCGTCGTCGGGACTGGGCGCCGAAACCGCCAAACTGTTCTCGAGCCGGGGCGCAACGGTTTTCGGCATCGGCCGCGACACCGCCCGCCTGGCCGAGGTGTTCGCCGGCATCGAACGCGGCGGATTCGCGTCGGTGGACATCGCCTCACCGCAGGCCTGCACCGAGGCGGTCGCGCAGTGCGTGCGTGATTTCGGCGGACTGGACGTGCTCGTCAACGTCGCCGGGATACACCGGATGCGCCGGACGGAATCGATGACCGACGAGGACTGGGAGCACGACCTCGCGGTGAACCTGAACGGGCCGTTCTTCCTGTGCAGGGCGGCGCTGCCGCAGCTGCTGGAACGCGGCGGCAACATCGTCAACGTCAGCTCCATCGCCGGCGTCGAGGGACAGGCGTATTCGGCCGGCTACTGCGCGGCCAAGCATGGATTGATCGGTCTAACCCGCGCGCTGGCAGTGGAATACACCGCGGACCGGCTGCGCGTCAATGCGGTATGCCCGGGTGGCATGCTCACCCCGCAGATCGAACGGTTCAGCGCGCCGGACGATCCGAACTACGACTTGATCCTGCGCACCGCCGCACCGCGCGGCATGATGCGACCGCTCGACGTCGCGAATGTGATCGCGTTCCTCGCCAGCGACGCGGCCGCTGCCGTGCACGGCGCCGTCTATCGGGTGGACAACGGCAAGGGCGCCGGCTGACGGGCCCGACGCCGGCATCGTGCGTGCGCTACCGGAGCAGCGTGTCGAACATCAGCGCCGTGCCGGCGGCGGTGAACGCCTGATACAGCGGCTCCATGCGGGCGAGCCGCGCGGGTACCCGGGCCAGCCGGCGCTGGCCGACAAAGCGATAGAGCCAATAGACCGCCAGGGCGGCAAATCCCGGCGCCCCCAACCAGTTTGCCGCAGCCACCCAGGAGAATCCGCCGGCGCCTGGGGACGCGGGATGCTCGGGTAGCCGCATGCCGGGCATGTTCGCGCCCACCGAATCCGACGCCGAGTGCCCATGCGCGTGCGCACCCGTCGTGCCGCTGCTCATCAACGCATACATCCACGCCATCGCCGCCATCATCGCCGCGTAATAGCAGGTTTTGAGTCGCTCTCGGGATTCCGCCGATGCCCGCACGGCCAAGAACACGAACCAAGCCCCCGCCAGCAGGAAAAAGAGCGTCGGCGCAACCGCGGGAAGGCCCAGGCCGACACGCCACACCATCAGGATCATCGCCGCCGACATCGCCAGGTGCAGCAGGTGATTGACCGCGCAGCTCCACCGACCGCGTTGCGACACAGCAAGATAGGCGTACGCCGCAAGGCTCGCGCCGAACAGCGCGGTGACGGCCCAGCGCACCGTGAGCTCGCCGATCATGGCGCGCCACATCGTGACCTGGCGAAGACCGCCCGCGGCTGCGCTGCATCCATGGCGCCACAGTACCCCTGCGGGGTATCGAAACCAACGGGGGATCGGGTGTCGGCGAACGGGCCGGATTGGATAACGGTTCCAGCACGTTTCGGCCAACCCTCGACACGTCGCGTCGCACCGCGTTTGGCGTGATTGACAATTCGGGGCATGACGCAATCGCGGAAGTCCGACGATGGCGCGTGAAATCTCGCGGCAGACGTTTCTGCGCGGAGCAGTGGGAGCGTTGGCGGCCGGCGCGATGCTCGGCGCACCCCGGGTTGGAGCCGATCCGCGACCCTCGGGCTGGGAGGGTCTGTCGACCGCCCTCGGCGGGAAGGTGTTGCTCCCGGACAGCCCCCAATTCGCCGGGGCCAAGCAGGTTTTCAACACCAACTACAACGGCTCCACGCCCGCTGCGGTTGTCACGCCGACGTCGGCGGCGGACGTGCAGAAGGCGATGGCGTTCGCCGCCGCCCACAACCTCAAGGTCGCTCCGCGCAGCGGCGGGCACTCCTATACCGGCGCGTCCACCGCGAACGGGACCATGGTGCTCGACCTGCGTCAACTGCCCGGCGACGCCAACTACGACGCCGCCACGGGACAGGTCACCGTGACGCCGGCCACCAGCCTCTACACCATGCATCGGACGCTGGCGGCCGTCGGCCGGGGCGTCCCGACGGGGACCTGCCCGTCGGTCGGCGCCGCAGGTCACGCGCTGGGCGGGGGGATGGGTGCTCAGTCGCGGCATGCGGGCCTGCTCTGCGATCAGTTGACGTCGGCGTCGGTGGTGCTGCCCAGCGGCCAGGCGGTCACCGCGTCCACCGCCAGCAACCCCGACCTGTTCTGGGCGCTACGCGGCGGCGGTGGGGGCAACTTCGGTGTGACCACCTCGCTGACCTTCGCCACGTTCCCCACCAAGGACGTCGATGCCGTCAACCTCAACTTCCCGCCGCAGTCGTTCGCGCAGGTGCTGGTGGGCTGGCAGAACTGGTTGCGCACCGCGGACCCGAACAGCTGGGCGTTGGCGGACGCCACCGTCGACGCGATGGGCGTGCACTGCCGCATCCTGGCGACCTGCCCGGCCGGGTCCGGCAACAGCGCCGCGGCGGCCATCACGCAGGCGGTGGGAATACAACCCTCCGGGGTGGAGACCCACACCTTCAACTACATGGACCTGGTGAACTACCTGGCCGTGGGCAACCTCAACCCGCAGCCCCTCGGATACGTCGGCGGGTCCGACGTGTTCCCCACCGTCAATGCGGCCGTGGCGCAGGGCATCGCCGCGGCGGTCAACGCGTTTCCCCGCAACGCGGGCCGGATGCTGGCCATCATGCACGCGCTGGACGGCGCGCTGGCCACCGTGGCGCCCGCCGCGACGGCGTTTCCGTGGCGACGGCAGTCGGCGCTGGTGCAGTGGTACGTCGAAACCTCCGGTGACCCCGCGGCCGCAACCAACTGGCTCGCCTCGGCACACCAAGCGGTGCAACAGTATTCGGTCGGCGGCTATGTGAACTATCTGGAGGCCAACCAGTCACCGGCGCGCTACTTCGGCCCCAACCTGTCCCGGCTGAGCGCGGTGCGCCAGAAGTACGATCCCGGCCGGGTCATGTTCTCCGGGCTCAATTACTAGGCGGCGGCGCCGCCGTCGCCAATCGATGATTAGCCCGCCTTGGTACGGGGTACTTCCTCTGCATCTGTGTGGATGAAGGGTTGGCGAATGGCAGTGGAGCACGGTCGTGCACGGTGCCCGCGATGCATGGCATGGGCGCAGTACCGGTTTCTGGAACGCGACGACAGCAAGCTCGAATATCAGGTTAGTTGCGATGAATGCGGCAACCACTACTCCGAGGTGACCGCCACGACGCCGGCCGCGTAGCCCGGTCCGGGCCGCCGTCGCACCTGCCGCATTACGGATGTTGGTACTCGTGTAAAGTCGAGGACTGCGAGCCAAGACGCCCCCTTCGGAGCAGCGCCTAGTGCGCGCAAACGCCGTGCGGAACGCGTTGAAAGGGGCGGCGTGGACGACATTTTGGCGCAGGCCACCATCTTCCAGGGA
This sequence comes from Mycobacterium avium subsp. avium, assembly GCF_009741445.1. Classification (NCBI taxonomy): domain Bacteria; kingdom Bacillati; phylum Actinomycetota; class Actinomycetes; order Mycobacteriales; family Mycobacteriaceae; genus Mycobacterium; species Mycobacterium avium. The sequence continues at coordinate 401,514 of NZ_CP046507.1, forward strand.
ATCGACCCGGAGGCGGTCGCCGCGTTGTCGCGGCACCTGCAACACGTGTCCTTCCCGCGCCGGCGCACCGTATTCGTCGAAGGCGAGCCGGGCGACGACCTCTACGTCATCGTGTCGGGCGCGGTGAAGTTTCGCCATCAGACGGCGGACGGCCGCGAAACCGTCTTCGCGGTGTTAGGCCCCGGCGACGTGTTCGGTGAGCTCGCGCTCTTCGACCCGGGCCCCCGAACCTCGACGGTGATCACCCTGACCGAGGTGGAAGCCCTCCGGATGGACCGCAATGCCCTGCGGACGTGGATCATCGAACGGCCCGAAATCGCCGAGCAACTGCTGCGGGTGCTCGCGCGCCGGCTTCGGCACACGAACAACACCTTGTGCGACTTGATCTTCACCGACGTTCCTGCCCGGGTTGCGAAGCAAATCCTGGACCTGGCAATGCGATTCGGCACCGACAGCGGCGGCCCGGTGCGCGTCGAGCATCACCTCACCCAAAAGGAGCTCGCCCAACTGGTCGGCTCCTCGCGGGAAACGGTCAACAAGGCGCTGGCGGACTTCGCCCAGCGGGGGTGGATCCGCCAGCAGGGCAAGGCCCTGATCATCGACCAGCCCGCGAAGTTGGCTCGGCGCGCTCGAGCCTAAGCTGTCGGCGCCGGCAACGGCACCGGTCTCGGCATGAGCACGATCGTCCACCCGTCCGGGTCCAAGAAGGCGTCCGCTCCGTTGCGCCGCCACCACGGGTTGTCGAGCACGACTTCCTCGGCTCCGGCCTCTCGGCAGCGGGCGGCCACGGATTGCTGTTGGGCCGCCGACTCGAAGTAGAACACCAGCAGGTTTTCCCGGGTGGGCGCCGCGCCGTCGATCCCGTCGCGGCGGGCCACGAATTCGAGGTGGTATTGATCGCCGGGCAGTCCGAACATGACCACCGACCATTCGTCGTCGCCCGCAGAGTGCAGCTGGGGCAAATGCAGTACGTCCCGGTAGAATTCGACGATCCGGTCGAGCTGGGCGGTGGGTCGGGCGAACCGCACTTGCACCGCGGGAAGCTGCGCCGGCCAGGCGCCGGTGCTCGGCTCAACCATGTGGACTCCCTTCCCGCCCCTCAGGTGATCGACCAGAATTCCAGCAGCGTGCGCAGGGTCGCGACCAACGGCAGTGGTTGGTCCAGCATCGGGTGGTGCCCCGCTTGGGCCAACTCCACGAAGGGTCCTCGCAACTGGAGCAGGGAGCGGATCCGTTCTGCCATGGCAGGCGGCACCAAGCCCGCCTCACAGCGCAAATAGCCTACGCGGCAACGCATTGCGGTCAGCATGCTCTCCAGCGACTCTTCGTCGGCGGGCGTCGGCTGCAGGAACTCACCGCCGAAAATGGCCGGATCGAACTTCCACACCCATCCCGCGCTGGTCTTGCGAATCGACTCGGCCGCGATGTGCTCCCGAACATAGGGCAGGATGAGCTCTTGCGAGGGAACGGCCGTGAAGCGGGCCAGGATCTCGTCCCGAGTCCGGTATTCGGTGTGCTTGCGCCGGCGCAGCCGGCCCTCCTCGGGCGCCCGCTCCCACAGCGGTGAGTCGATCACCAGCATGCTGTTGATCTTCGAGCTGTAATGCATTGCGGCCGTGGACACCACCCAGCCGCCCATGCTGTGACCGACGATGGTCGGTCGCCCCGCGGGTCCGGCGGCGGCCGCTGCCGCCATCACTTCGCCGGCCCAGATGCGCAGGTCGTAGCTGTCGCGTGGGTCGCTGTCGCCGTGCCCGGACAGATCCGGCGCAATCACCCGGTGGGTGTGCGAAAAGAAGGGCGCGATGTGGTCCCACCACCCGGAGTGCGCTCCGCCGCCGTGCACGAGCACCACCGGAGGTTGATCCGCGGCTCCCCATACCCGCATCCGGATGCGGCAACCGTCGACTTCGACGTCACAGCGTTCGGGCTTTTGATCGAGCGCGGCGGTGAACCACGATGGCGTAGCCGGCATCTGGCGCGAACGGGAAAACAGTTTTTGACCCTCCCTGTTCGCCATGCAGGACAGCACGCCCGGCGTACCACTTTAGCTGCAGCGGAACGTTTTCGGAAGAACGGCCCATCCTGCGGGCGCCCAGGGTTTTGGGAGCGAAGGGCGGATTCAGGTTGCGGTGGCCAGCAAGTCGCGCACCGCGGTGTCGACGGTGCTCAGCAGCGCCGGATCGATGCCGGTGCGCCCGCGGACCAGGATGGACGCGTTGTTGGCCGGCGGCAGCCCCTCGGCCGGGCCGAGGCCGTCCGGGAACTTCCCGATCATGGGCAGCAGCGCCACCCCTAGCCCGGAGCGCACCGCTGCGTAGAGGCCGGACAGATCCCCGCACTCGGCGGCGATCTCGTAGTCGATGCGGTGGCTGTCCAAGATCGCGAAGGCGGGCTCACGCAGTGTGCACGGCTCGGAGAAGATCACCAGCGGCAGCGGGTCTTTCGGCGCGATGGTCAGCGTGCGCGCCGAAACCCATTGCAGGCGAACCAGTCCCGACGCGTTGGCCCGGTCCAGGCCGGCGCCGTCGAGCATGATCGCCACGTCGACCAATCCGCGGTCGATGGAGTCGGCCAGCGACACGTTGCGGTCGAGCCGGAAACGCACCCGTAGGTCGGGAAGGCGATCACGCAGCGCGCCCGACAGGCCGGCCAGCATGACGTCGGCGCCGTGCTCGGTGGCGCCGATGGTCAGGACCTTATTCTCGGTGGCCCCGAGGTCGTCGAGCGCGGTGTCATGTGCGGCCAGAATGGTCCGGGCATGCCGCAGCGCCTTCTGCCCGACTTCGGTGAAAACCACGCCGCGGCCGGAACGTTGAACGATCGGTTCGCCGACGACGGCCTCGATTCGGCGCAGATGCTGGCTGACCGCGGATTGGCTCAGGTGCAGGGCGGCGGCAGCCCGGTGGAAGCCGCCGCAGTCGGCGACGGCGACGAGGCTGCGCAACGGCGCGATGTCCAGCACCTGGCCCACGGCCAGCAGCTTAATCCGATTCGATCTCTCGATCAATCCGCTGTATTGTGCCTCGAATCACAGCTGCTGGGCGCAGCGTTGATAAGTAAGCATGATCGGTGGCGATCCCAAATAATCGTTGGACGGCTCTGGTCGATCACGCGAGCATGGGTGCATGACTCGGCCGCGCATGCCCCTGACCACCGCCTCGGCGGTGACGTTCTTTTACGCGCTCGGTTACCCGATCGGAACGCTGGCGGTGGTCGCCATGACGCCGATGGCCGCCCTGGTGCTGCGGTTCGGTTTGGCCGCAATGGTTTTGGCGGTGTGGACCGCGATCGCCAAGGCGGGCTGGCCGCGTGGCGCCCGACTCGGCCACGTCATCGTCGCCGGGCTGCTGATCCAGGGCGTGCAGTTCTGCTGTCTCTACGAGGCCGTGCAGCTGGGCGCACCGGCGGTGCTCTGCGCGGTGATGATCGCGATGAATCCGGTGGCCACCGCGATCCTGGCGGCGACGTTCCTTCGCGAACCGCTCGGTGTGCAGCGGACGGTGGCGCTGGTGCTGGGCGTGCTCGCGGTGCTCGCCGCCTGCTCACAGCGGTTGATGAGCACGCATGGGGTCGACCCGGTCATCGTGCTGCTTTTCGTTGCGCTGCTCGGCCTTTCGGCCGGAGGTGTTTACCAGCAGCGATTCTGCGGCGGTGTCGATTTCCGTGCGATGAGCGCCCTGCAAAACGGGGTCGCCCTGCTACCGGCGGCCGGGCTCGCGATGCTGACACCTTTCGGGGTGCACGACGGCCGCAAGGCGCTGGTTGCGGTGGCCGCCATGGTGCTGCTGAACGCCACGCTGGCGGTGAGCCTGTATGTGCGCGCCATCAACACCCACGGCGCGGCGGCAGTGGCGATGCTGTTCGCCGTCATCCCCGCAGTGGCGGCCGTGCTGTCATGGATCATCCTCGGTCAACGGCCCGACCAGGGGGTGGCGGCGGGATTGGTGCTGGGCGGGCTCGCCTGCTGGATCAACACCAGGGCGGCGAGTCGGCCGCGCACCCAACGCGATGGCGTCCCGGCTGCTGCTCCGGCCGAATTGCAGTCGGTATCGCGGTGAGCGCTGGAACTGTCCTGGCCGGTGGGCATCGCCAATAGGCTTGCGCACCATCCGGTTGCGCGCCGTCGCCGATCTGTGAGAATGCGGTGGTGCATTCGGACGGTGGCCGGGCGGGATCGCGGCCAATCACGGCGCTGTGGGCGGTCCTTGCTTCGGGCGCCGTGCTGTGTTGCCCGGCGCCGGCCCACGCGGACACCCAATTGTGCGACCCGTCGAGCGTCGATTCCACTCAGATGTGCCACTACGAGACCCCGTCACCGGATGTCCGGATGGTGTTTCCCGCCAACTATCCCGACGAGCAGACGATGATCGGCTATTTGACCAAGGTCGACAACGACTTTCGCAATGCCCGCTCAGCGGGTCAGACGTCGACGTCGCCGACGGCGCTGAAGGTTACCGGCACCCGGTACAGCTCCGGCTCGCAGGCGGCGGGCACCCAGTCGGTGGTGACCGAGATCTATCAGAACCTGGGCGCGGCGCACCCGATGGTTTGGTACAAGTCGTTCAACTACAACCTGGCCAGCCAGCAGCCCGTCACGTTCGACGCGTTGTTCCGGCCGGGAACACAACCGCTGCAGGAGATCTTGCCGATCGTGCAGAAGACGCTGGCCGACCGGTACCGGGCTACCGTCTCGATTCCGCCCGCCACCGGGCTCGACCCGGCGAACTACCAGAGTTTCGCCATCACCGACGACGCCATCGTGTTCTTCTTCGACCAGAACGCGCTGCAGCCGGCCATGGAAGCCACTCGGGTCTCCGTCTTGCGCAGCGCGATCGCGCCGTTGATCAGCCCCGGCATCGCATAGTGGCGCCGACGGACCGGGCCGGGCGTCATCGGCCCGAGCCTCAGCGGCCCCTTAATATCCTCACTGGCCTCTTATTTTGAGGTATGCTGCGGTGCCATGATTCGTCGGACGGCGATCCCGTATCTGGCAAGCGACCCGACGGCGAATGCAGATGCAGCACCGACGTGAGCAACTTGGGGCAGGCTTATGACGAGCGGGCATCACCGGTCCGATGAGGATGCGATCCGCGCGCTGATCGATCGACAGGAAAAGGCATGGGCCGCGGGCGATCCCGAGGGCTATGCCAGCGTCTTCACGATGGACGCGGACTACGTGACCTTCCTGGGCAGCCACCACAAGGGACGCAAAGCCATTGCGGCATCGTACGTTCCGCTGTTCAGAAAGCTACTCAGAAATACCCGTCTAGAGGTGGATGTCACCCAGGTCAGGTTTCTCACTCCCGACGTAGCGCTGATCCATGCCCGTGCCGCGGTGGTGAAGACGCCGCGACAGCGCAATCGACGCAATGCACGGGTGAATACCAGTGTCGCCGTGCGGACCGACAATCGATGGCTGCTGGCGGCTTCGCAGAACACCACTCACCGGCGCGTCGCCGAAATGCTCTTGGCCAAGTTGTTTTCCTGAGATCCGGCACCGATGGATTACCGTTGCTAAGGCAATGACACTACGAATGGCGACGTCGGACGACGCAGCGGCCGTCGCCGCGGTCTATCTGCCTTATGTGCGCGACACGGCCATTTCCTTCGAGACGCAGCAGCCGAGTGTGGAAGAAATGCGGTCGAGGCTAACCACCACCCTCGCGACATTGCCCTGGCTTGTCATCACGGACGGCCCACGCGTCAAGGGATATGCCTACGCCAGCCCGCACCGGGCACGTGAGGCGTATCGCTGGTCCGTGGACGTATCGCTGTACCTGGACGCATCGATACACCGCCAAGGACAAGGACGCCGGCTGTATACCGCGTTGCTGAATCTGCTTGGCGCACAGGGCTACATCAACGCCTATGCGGCCATCACCCTCCCCAACGCCGCCAGCGTCGGCTTGCATGAGGCGTTGGCCTTCAGACGCGTTGGCGTCTTCCCTCGGGTCGGATTCAAACAGCAACGGTGGTGGGACGTCGGTTGGTGGCATCGCCGATTGGCCGACCCGCCGGCAGTACCGGAGGAGCCGCGGCCGTGGACCCGACTACCCGCGCCGACGATCAATTCCGCGCTGGCGGTTCATCCCGCACAATGACCGGGCGGGGCGTCATGGCAGCTCGACCTTGCTGGCCAGCCACCGGCCGTCCACCTTCTCCATGGTCATTTTGACCCGGCTGCGATCCAATTGAGGCGCCGGCGCGGCGCCGTTGCTCACCGACTGATCGACGAACAGCACAACCTCCACCTTGTCCTCGGTGGCGGAGCGCACCGCGGCGTCGACCACATGCCCGTGCGCCGCCGCCTTGTTGTCGATCAGCGTCTGGCGCAGCTGGGCACTGGATTTGGTGTACATGTCTTTGAACTCACCGGTGGACCCGTCGAGAACCTCGGCGAAGTTCTTGTCGATCGCGTTCGTGTCCACGCTTGTCAGCGCGAGGATGTATTTCTTCGCCGCATCGAGGGCTTGCGCCGCGGCCACGTCCTTCTGATGCTGCTCGAACAGCAGCCAGCCCTCGTATCCGGCGGTGGCGAGCACCGCCGCCAGGATGCCGGCGGCGATCGCACGAACGAGCTTGAGGCGCCGTCTTTTTCGCGGCCGCGGCGGTTCACCCTCGCCCTCGGCGGCTTTGTCGGTCTGTTCGCTCTGGTCAGGCGAGTCCTCGGCCACGTCGGGTTCGTCGGCCGGCGCGACCTCGTCGTCGGCGATGCCTTCCGCCGCGACGCGGAAGCGGCGCACCAACCAGGTTCCCCGGTTGCCGACGGTCTGCAGTGGTTTGCGGTCGTTCATCAGTTGCATGCGCCGGAGTCACGAAGCGCGTTCGCCCAGCCGGTGGCCGAGACGATGTTCGCGTGGGTAACGCCCGACGGATCCTTTCTCTTGATGCTGTCGCTGATCCGCGACAGCTGAAAAGCCAAGTGGGTCATGGATTCACCGCCGTATACCGGCGAATACGGCCCGAAGTTGTCGGGTTGGTTGGTGATGATCAACGGTTTGACCCGCGGGGTCAGAAAGGCCGTCGACCGGTCGATGTTGCCGACGACGGCGTCCGCATTCCGCTGCACCGCAGCGGCCGCATAGTCGTCGTGCTGGTCACCGAGATAGGTATTGAAGTCGTTGATCTGGCCCATCAGCGGGTCGAATTGGCTCTTGAACCACTGGCAGGAGTCCGACATGCCGGAGATCATCTCGGGCGTCACCCGAGAGGTGAAGGTGTTGTAGGGCCAGATGTCGAAGTTCGGCGACCAATCGCTCGGCGACGGCGTGAACACCGGCAGCGGCGGGGGAGGCTGCCCCGGATCGGCGTGGGCGTGACCCGACAGCACGACAGCGGCGGCGAGCGCGGCGCCCGCCAGGCCGCTGCCTGCCCGTCGCAACCTCGTCAGAAACATCCCGCCTTCCCCCAGGAACACGATATCGTCCGGCCACCGAATATCGAAGCATCTACATTTGCGACAAATCATCATTAACATCGGCCGCGTGGAAGGCGATCTTCCCCCGAAGCGATCGCCACGTCAAGGCACCGCCACCAGGTCTGTAACGGAGATGACCGTGGGTCATCACCAGTTCAGCGCACGCGTCCCCACAGCGCTGCCGCTGAGACCGACAACGAAGATCTTCCGCCGAAGCTGAGTAGCCGTTAACATATCCGCCCGTGGGGGCACAGCGAACGCTCAGTGACGAACACCGGCAGCCGCGAGTGGCTGCCCCGGGGCGCATCCGGCGATGACCGCCCAGGACGAGCGCGCGCTCGACGAGGACCGAGCACCCGACAGCGTGGCCACCATCCAGGAGTGGTCGGCCGGATATGTCGTGCGCCACCCGCTTGCCTCACTCAATACCCTTGGCGAGCAATACATTCTCGCGGTACGCACCGTCGAGTACTGCGTGGTCGATCTGTTTACCGGGCGCTTCCAATGGGCGGAGTTCGTGCGCCAGGGCGCATTCATGGCGGCCACGGCGGTGTTGCCCACCGTGCTGGTGGCGCTGCCGATCGGCGTGACGCTGTCCATCCAGTTCGCCCTGCTGGCCAACCAGGTCGGTGCGACGTCGCTCGCCGGCGCAGCCAGTGGGCTCGCCGTGATCCGCCAGGCCGCCTCGCTGGTGGCCGCGGTGCTGATGGCGTCGGCCGTCGGCTCCGCCATCACCGCCGACCTAGGCTCGCGGACCATGCGTGAAGAGACCGACGCGATGGAGGTGATGGGCGTCTCGGTGATCCGCCGACTGGTGGTGCCGCGCTTCGCCGCGGCGATCATGGTCGGTGTCGCCCTGACCGGAATCACCTGCTTCGTCGGCTTTTTGGCCAGCTATCTGTTCAACGTGTATTTCCAGCGCGGCGCGCCGGGCAGTTTCGTGGCGACCTTCTCGTCCTTCGCCACCACCGAGGACATGATCGTCGCGCTGCTCAAGGCCGTGATCTACGGCGCGATCGTCGCGGTGATCGCCTGCCAGAAAGGCCTTTTCACCAAGGGCGGACCGGCGGGCGTGGCCAACTCGGTGAACGCGGCCGTGGTGGAGTCGATCCTGGTGCTGATGATCGTCAACGTCGGCATCAGCGAGTTGTACAACACGCTGTTCCCCAGGACCGGGTTGTGACATGACGGCCTCGACCTACATCCCCGGGCTGGCGCGACCGTTCGTCGGTGCCTATCGGGTCGCCGCCGCGCCCACCATGCGGCTGGGACACATGCTGGTCTTCTTCGTCCGGGCGGTGCTCGCGGTGCCCACCGTGCTGCGGCAATACCGGACCGAATTCCTGCGGTTGCTGTCCAACATCGCGTGGGGCAACGGCTCGATCGTGGTCGGTGGCGGTACCGCGGGCGTTGCGGTGGTGCTCGGCTTCACCGCCGGCGCGCTGGTGGCCGTCGAGGGGTACAACTTCCTGAACCTGCTCGGGTTGGGCCCCGCGACCGGCATCATCTCGTCACTGGTCAACACCCGCGAACTGGCGCCGATCATGGCCTCGCTGGCCTTCGCGATGCAGGCCGGCTGCCGGTTCACCGCGCAACTCGGCGCCATGCGCATCGCCGAAGAGATCGACGCGCTGGAATCATTGGCCATCCGCCCCATCCCCTTTCTGGTCACGACGCGGCTGATGGCATCGGTGATCGCCGTCATTCCGCTCTACATCGCCTGCCTGGCGGTCACCTACCTGACCTGCCAGGTGGTGGCCAACATCATCAGCGGCGGATCCATCGGTCCGTACCTGCACTACTTCACGATGATGCTGAGCGCCAAGGACATTGCCTACTCGGTGCTCAAATGCGTGGTATTCGTCTGGCTCTCCTCCACCGTGCAGTGCTACTACGGGTTCTACGCCGCCGGCGGCCCCGAGGGTGTGGGAGTAGCCGCCGGGCATGCGATGCGGGCCAGCATCACCGTCGTGATCATGGTCAACATGTTGCTCACCATGGCGTTGTGGAGCATCGACGCGGGCGCGAGATTCGGTGGCTGAATGGCGAATTCGTTAGACTTCGACGGCCGCGGCCCCACCGACCACCAGCTGCTGGCCCTGGGGGCGACGGTGCTGCTGATCGCCGGGCTGATCACCGGCGGCCTGCTGCTGAAGTCCACCGGGCGGCTCAACGACTACGTCCGCGTGGTCGCCGAGCTGACCAACGTGGGTGACGGGCTGCCGGCCCGGTCCGACGTCAAGTATCACGGGCTGCTCGTCGGCGCGGTCGACAACGTCATTCCCGCGGCCTACGGCAAGCCCAACTACGTGCACATCAACCTGAAACCCGAATACGCCCAGGATATTCCGAGCGCGGTGACGGCGCGGGTGGTGCCCAGCAACGTGTTCGCGGTGTCGTCGGTGCAACTCGTCGACGGCGCGCCGGGCCCCAGCATCCGCAACGGTGCGCGCATCCCCGAAGACCTGCAGCTGTCGACGGTGATCTTCCAGACCACCATCAGCAAGCTGCGTGACATCCTGGCCGCCACCGGCCGGGGCCGCGAAGACCACAGCGTCGGCATCCTGGCCGCCGTCGCCGCGGCCACCAACAACCGCCGCGGTCCGCTGCTCACCGCCGGTGCACAGTTGACCCGGGTGCTCGACGAGCTCAACGCCATCGTCGCCACCGATCCCGGGCCGTCCACGGTCTCGGCGCTGCTGGACGCCACCCGTGGGTTGCAGTCCACCGCGCCGGACCTGGTCGACGTCCTGCACGACGCGGTCAGACCGATGCAGACCCTGGTCGAGAAGCGCGAGCAGTTCCGGTCGCTGGTCACCGGCTCCTACCACACCTTCAGCGTCAACCGGCAGGCCTTCGACAACCACACCGACCAGCTGATCGAGATGACGCAGAATCTCACCCCGGTCCTCGGCGTCTTCGCGATGAACAGCGATAAATTCGTGCCCATCTTCACCAGGCTGAATCGTCTGTCCGACAAGTTCTTTCAAGAGGTATGGGATCCCGAGCTCGACACCGGGAACATGCGCGTCAATCTGGCGTTGACACCGACCTACACCTACACCCGGGCCGACTGCCCGCGATATGGCCAGCTGCAGGGGCCCAGTTGTTTCACCGCGCCGACGATCGCGGTGCGGCCGGACCTGCCCGAGGTGCTGCTACCGCAGAACTACCACCCACCCACGGATCTGGCGCCGCCGCCGGGCACCCGGATCGGACCCGACGGCAACCTGGTGGCGACCGGCCCCCCGCTGTACAACCCGAATCCCAGCCTGGCCGACCCCAACCCGCCCTTGCCGTGGTGGCCGTGGCAGATCGGTCCCGCGCCCCGCGTGCCGGGCACCGCCGACCCCGACGACGCGCCGGCGCCGGCGCCGGCGCCCCCGCCGAGCCCGGCCCCGCCGGGTGCGGTCGCACCAGCGGCGTACGGCGGCAACGTCGGTCCCGTTGGTAGCCAACGCGAACGCGACCAGCTGGGTCTGATCACCGGCCAGGGCCGCCCGGCGTCCGTGGCGACGCAGCTGCTCCTGGGGCCGGTGGCGCGCGGCAGCGCGGTCTCCCTGCAGCCACGGCCGGCGCCGGGCGGACCGACATGAGGGTGCGCGGACCGCTGATCGGCCTGTCGCTGTTCATGGCGATCGCCATCGCCGTGACCTGGATGGTGTATGCCACCCTGCGGCGCGATGTGGCCGGCCCCACCACGCCGTACGCGGCGATGTTCACCGACGTGTACGGGCTACGGGTGGGCGACGACGTCCGGATGGCCGGCGTGCGGGTCGGCCGGGTCGAAAAGGTGGAATTGGCCGGGAAATTGGCGAAGGTGTCGTTCATCGTCGAAAACGACCAGCGGTTGTACGGCAACACCGTAGCCTCGGTGACCTACCAGAACATCATCGGGCAGCGGTATCTGGGGCTGTCGCTCGGTGAAACCGGAAGCAGGACAACGCTGTCCGCAGGCAGTGTGATACCGGTGCAGCAGACCGATCCCTCCTTCGACGTCGGCAAGCTGCTCAACGGTTTCGAGCCGCTGTTCACCTTGCTCAACCCCAAAGACGCCGACGACCTGACCAAGGGTGTCCTGCAATCCTTACAAGGCGACCAAGCCTCCATTCCGTTGCTGGTGGAACAGACGCCGACGATCACCAAGACCTTGTCGGCGCGCGACCAGTCGCTGGGCGATCTGATCAGCAGCCTGACCAGAGTCACCGACACCGTCGCCCGGCAGAACGACGACCTCGACCAGGCCCTGAACCAAACACGAGACGCGGTGGCCAATTTCGACGACCGCCGCGCGGCGCTGCAGGACGACGTGGGCTCGATCGCCCGGGTGACCCGGCGGCTGTCGGCGATCGCCGACGACGTCGACCCGTCGCTGAACGAACTGATAACCCGGGAGCCGGGATTCAGCAAGCACCTGGTCGGGATCGAGCCCCAGCTGGCGTTCACCGGAGACAACCTGCCGTTGCTGCTCAAGGGATTTGCCCGCGCCGTCAGTGAGGGCTCCTACGGCAACGCCTACGCGTGCGACCTGAACGCCACCGGATTCTTCCCCGGACTCAACGACATCACCACCTTTATCGTCAACGCGGCCACGCCCGGCAACGCGTATCCGATCACCACGAAAAACCTGGGGTGGCACACCCCGCGATGCAGGAACATGGCCAATGGCTGACACACGCAAACTGCGGTGGCTGCGTCGGCGCCCGCTGGAGTCCTACAACCGGACATGGCTCGGGCTGGCCGGGCTGGTGGTGGTCGCCGTCCTGGTCGCGGTGTCGCTGGGAATCAAGCTGCTCGGCGTCGGATACACCCACTACACCGCCGAATTCCTGCAAGCCGCAACGCTGCGGCCCGGCAACCCCATCACCGTCGCCGGCATCGAGGTCGGGCACGTCACCAGCATGAAACTCGCCGGCGATCACGTCGAGGCCGGTCTGAGCGTGCGCGACAACGTGCCGCTGGGCAAGGACACCCGAGCGGTGATCAAGGTCATGACCATCCTCGGGTCGCGTTATCTGGAGTTGGTGCCCGACGGCCCGGGTTCCCTACCGGCCAACACGATCCCGCTCGCCCACACCGAGGGGCCCTACGACCTGCAGTCGCTGCTGGAGGACGCCACCACCACCTTCGAGCAGGTCGACTCCGACCAGTTCGCGCAGTCACTGGCCGTGCTGGGCAAGCAACTCGGCGGGGTGCCGCCGCTGGTACCTCAGGCCGTCGCAAACCTGCAGACGTTGTCGACGATCACCGCGGACCGGCGCGGCCAGCTGGGTGCGCTGCTGAAAAGCACTCAGCGCGTGGTCAATACGCTGCGCAATCAGCAGAGCAACATCGGGCATCTGATGGATCAGGGTCAGGATCTGCTCGGCCACCTGGTGGCGCGACAGGCCACCTTCCACGCCATGTTCGCGGCGCTGACCGAACTCGTGGACCAACTCGACAAGATCGTCGTCAACAACCGGCCGATGCTCGACGAGTTGTTCGCGAACCTGCACCAGCTGACCAACATGGTCGGCCAGCACGACGACCTGGTGCGCAACACCCTGCAGGTCGCCCCGGTGACGCTGCGGGGCCTGACCAACGCCACCGGCTACGGCCCGGTCGTCGAGTTCAACCTGCCCAATGGGCTGGCCATCGACTCCTGGATGTGCGCGATCAGCGGCCGGGCCAAGGAATTCAACATGATCCAGTACTTCAAGGACTGCAAATGACGTTCCGGCGACGCAAACTCATCGCCCTGGCTGCCGCCGCCGCGGCGCTGGCCGCCGTCGCCATCGGGGTGGTTGGCCACTACGTCAAGGCCCGCCTCGACACCATGACAGTGACGGCCCAATTCGACAGCGCGGCAGGCTTATACGAGGGCAATGTCGTGGCGGTGCTCGGCATGCCGGTGGGCAAGGTCAGCAAGGTCACGTCCAAGGGCAGTTATGTGGAGGCCGAGCTGACGGTGGACAAGAAGGTGAAGATCCCCGCGGCGGTCCGAGCCGTCACCATCAGCACGTCGATCCTCACCGACCGCCAGGTGGAACTGACGCCGCCGTATCGCGGCGGGCCGGTGCTGAAGAACCACGACACCATCGGGCTCACCCGGACCAAGACGCCGGTCGCCTTCGACCGGGTGCTCGACATGCTCGACAAGGTGTCCAAATCGCTCAAGGGAGACGGCAAGGGCGGCGGGCCGATCGCCGACGTGAGCGACGCGGCGGTGGCCATCACCGACGGGAACGGCAAGAAGATCCTGGCCGCCCTCGATGAGCTTTCCAAGGCGCTGCGCCTCAGCTCCGAGCGGGGCGTCACCACCCGCGAGCAGTTGACCACCATCGTCACCGACCTCAGCTCGATCACCGAGGCCGCCGCACGCAACGACGCCAAGGTGCGCGAATTCGGTTCCACCACACGCCAGCTCAGCCAGATCCTGGCCGACGAGAAGTTCGGCACCGGCGCCACCGGTCGCACCATCAACCGCATCCTGGAAGAGGTCACCACGCTGATGGAGAACAACCGGGACAACCTCAAACAGGCCGTCCGCAACGGAGACACCGCCGCCAAGACACTCGTCGACGATCAGCGCGGCGTGGCCGAGCTGCTCGACGTGCTGCCGCTGACCCTGGAAAACCTCTACAACACCGTCGACCAGAACAACGGCGCGATCCGGGTGCACGGCCTGCTCGACAAGGCGCTCACCGACAGCCAGTCCGCCAAGGAGCTGTGCAATCTGATGCATCTGCGCCAATTAGGTTGCAGCACGGGCACGTTGCAGGACTACGGCCCCGACTTCGGGCTGACCTACATACTCGACGGTCTTTCGGCGATGGGGCAGTAGCGATGAAGGCAGGCAAGCGCAAGGCATTGGCGGTGGCGTGCAGCGCGGTCATGGCCAGCTCGGGTTGCGCCACCAACGGGCTGGCCAGCCTGCCGCTGCCGGCACCTGGGATCGGCTCGGGCGGATACCTGCTCAACGCCGTCTTCTCCAACGCGCTGAACCTGCCCGCCCACGCGAAGGTCAAACTTGCCGGCGCCGATGTGGGGCAGCTCGAATCGATGGTCGCGCGCAACTACACCGCGGTGACCACGCTGCGCATCATGGACGGTGTCCGGGTCCCCGTCGGCAGCACCGCGGAACTGCGTTCGGCCACCCCGCTCGGGGACGTGTTCGTCGCGATCAAGCCACCCGTCCCGGCCGATCCCAGCGCCCCGCTGCTCAAGGCCGGCGACACCATCGGGCTGCCGGCCACCCGCGCCGCCGCCACCGTGGAAAGCGTGCTCAGCTCGGCGGCCCTGCGCGTCAACGGCGGCGCGGTCCGCAACTTCACCAACATCGTCAACGGAGCCGGCAAGGCAACCGGCGACCAGGGCCGCGCCTTCGGCGACCTGATCAACCGGACCAATTCGCTGCTGACCAAGCTCAATGCCCGCTCCGACCAAATCGACGCCGCAGTCACCGAAACGGCGGCGCTGGCCGACCGATTGGACGCCAAGAACCAGGCGATCACCGACGTGCTGCGGGCCGTCGGCCCCGCCACCGACGTGCTGTCCGGCAACGCCGACGACATCGCCGACGTGGTCGGCGAACTCGGGGCCACCACCCGCCAGCTCTCCAAATTCCCGTCGATCGCCGGCACCGACAAGACCGGCCGCAGCGTCATCAAGGACGCCAACGCCATCGCCGCCGCCTGGAACGACGTCGTGTTGAGCCCCGACACCAGCCTGGCCGGCCTGAACCGGCTGATCCCGCCGTTCGTGAAAGCCACGCCCAGCCAAGCCATCTCGGTCCGCGGCAGCTTCGACCGGCTGGTACTCGGATCCCGCCCCGGCACCGGCGCCGAGACCGGGGGATTCAAGGGTGATCCGGCCTTCCACGGGCCGATGCGCCGCGACTGGAACTACCTGATCGGCTCGATCAAGTACGTGTTGTGGCGGCTGCAGGAACGGGTGGTGGGCCGCGGGCCGCAAACCCCGATGGGCCAGAGCCCGTGGACGCCGTCCGGTCCGCCGCTGCCGCCGGCCCCCGCCGGGCAGGCGCCCCCGGATCCCATGGTCCCGGAGCCACCGCGGTGATCGACACCCTCGGCCGTCTCGTCGTCGGCGTGGTGAAAGCCGGCCACCGCCAACGGACCTGGCTGTCCGGGCTCGCCCTGCTGGTCACGCTCGTGGTCGGCGCGGCCTACCTGGCGCTCGGCGCCCTGCGGGTCAACCCGCTGGAGTCGACCTACCAGGTCACCATCCGGCTGCCCGAATCCGGCGGACTGCTGGCCAACCAGGACGTGTCCGTCCGCGGCATCCGGGTCGGGCGGATCACATCGCTGCGACCGATCCCGAGCGGTGTCGAGGTCGTCGCCAACATCAACGCGCACACCAGGATTCCCGCATCCAGCCCGGTGCGGGTGTCCGGGTTGTCCCCCGCGGGCGAGCAGTACATCGACTTCGAGCCCACCTCCAACACCGGCCCGTGTCCTATCGGACGGCAGCGTGATCGGCCCGCAACACACCACCACGCCCATTCCGCTGTCGCAGGTGCTGGCCGACGCCGACGGGCTGCTTGCCCAGACCGACCCGAAGAAACTCGAAATCGTCAAGCGGGAGCTGAGTTTGAGCAACGAGGGTCCGCAAAAACTCACCGACATCATCGACGGATCCACCTTCCTGCTCTCCACCATGGACCCGGTGCTGCCGCAGACGGTCAGCATGCTCAAGACCAGCCGCGTCGTGCTGACCACCCTCTCCGACAAGAACGCCGGCCTCTCGGTCGCCGCCCGCAACGTCGGCGACCTGATGGCCGGTGTGAACAAGATGGACCGCGGCTACCGCCGACTCGTCGACCAGACCCCGCATGCGTTGTCCACGGTGGACAACCTGTTCGACGACAATTCCGACACCATGGTCGGGCTGCTGGCCAACCTGGTCACCACCGCGCGGGTCGTCTACCTGCGAGTCCCGGCGCTCAACGCGGTCTTCCCCAACTACCGCGGGTCCACGCTCGAGGCGCTGATGACCACCATGCACGAACATGGGCTGTGGGCCACCGCCGACATCTACCCTCGGTACACCTGCGACTACGGCACCCCCCGGCGCCCGTCGTCATCGGCGGACTACCCCGAACCGTTCCTGTACACCTACTGCCGAGACGACGACCCACAGGTGCTGGTCCGCGGGGCCAAGAATGCGCCCCGCCCGGGCGGCGACGACACCGCGGGGCCGCCCCCCGGCGCGGATCTCGGTCAAACCACCGACCCAACACCCAAGGGCCGCTTCACCATTCCGACGCCCTACGGCGGGCCGGTGCTGCCCATCGAGCCGCCGCACTGAACCCACCTCAAGACCGCAAGGAGACACCAGCGTGACCGTCACCGCCGACCAGGAACGCGCCACCGCCGACGATGTCGAGCAGCCGCCCGACGATGACCGAAAAGCCACGGCGGACCGCACCGAATCTCAGCCGAAAACCGCGGCGCGGCAATGGAAACGGTACGGTCGCGCCGCGCTCGTCGTCGCCGTCTACGCGGGCGCGTTCGGCCTGGCCGGGGGGCTGGGCTGGAAACTGTGGGACCAGCGTGCGGTGGCCCAGGCCGGGCAGGCGGCGCAGCGCACCGCGGTCGACTATGCCCAGGTGCTGACGAGCATCGACGCCAACCAGGTGGACCGGAACTTCGCGGCCGTGCTCGGCGGAGCCACCGGCGAGTTCAAAGACACCTACACCAAAGCCAGTGTGCAGCTTCGGCAATTGCTCATCGACAACAAGGCCACGGCGCACGGCACGGTCGTGGACTCGGCGATCCAATCGCAGAGCAGGAACAGGGTGGTGGTGTTGCTGATGGTGGACCAGACGGTCAGCAATAAGGTGCGACCCGACGGCCGCGTCGACCACAGCCGGATGAAGATCACCATGGAAAATGTCGGCGGCCGCTGGCTGGCCAGCAAAGTCGAACTGCCGTAAGGCGTTTCGGGCGATGCGCATCTTCCAGTTCTCGGCCGGCGCGGCGGCGGTGACGATGGCGGCGCTCACCGCACCCGTGGCGGCGGCGTCGGCGCAGTCGTTCTGCGGCGATCTCGGCGGCGATTGGGACGGGCAGTACTGCCACACCTCGGTGCTGTCGGAACGAAAAGCCGTCCGCGACATCAAGATGGCGATGCCCGGCGATTTGATCGACAACCCGACCAGCGGCCCGCCGATTCGCCAATATCTGCGCACCCTGATGACCAACTGGCGCAGCAAGGGCGCCTCGATGGTCCAGGACAGCTGGGGCGAGGAGAACTTTCAGGTCTTCGGACACGGCCCGGCCCAAAGCGTGGTGTTCCACGAGGACTACCACGCCGACGGTCCGGCCTTCAACAACGCCTACCGCACCTTCACCTTCGACATGGCCAACGGCAGGCAGCTACAGCTGGCCGACATCACCAAACCCGGTGTGGACCCGTTGGCCGCCATCCCGCCGTTGGCCGAACCGTTCATCCAGGAGGCCCTCGACCGCGCCGCATGGCAGCACTCGCCGGGAACGTATCCGTTCACCGTCGATCGTTGGACACCGGACAAGGTGTTCTCGGGCGGCTACAAGGCGTGGGCGCTGACGCCCGACGAGCTGATCTTGTACCTGCCGGATTACCCGGTCGGCCACGACTCCCCGATCCAGTACGGGCAATCCGAGCAGTGGTCGATGGACGGAGGCACCGCCCAGCCGCACATCCCACTCGGCGTGCTCGCCCCGGTGCTGCGGCCGGAATTCGGCGGGGCGTAACGAGGTCGGCCGGCCAGTGACCTCGGATATCACGCTGCGCCCAACCGGGTGCGCTCGGTTCACCGGCTGCGCCCGGCCGGCCGTCCACCAATCGCCCGGTCAGCCGCTGCTGCGGCTACGGTGATCTGTATGCCATCGGCCAGCCGAGCGTCCGCGGATCCGGTGAAGCGGCGCCCGAAGGATCGCAAGGTCCAGATCGCCCGGGCCGCCGCCGACGCGTTCAGCGAGCTCGGTTACCACGCGGTCAGCATGGAGAACATCGCGGCGCGGGTGGGCATCTCGGCCGCCGCCCTGTACCGGCATTCCCAGGGCAAATACGACTTGTTCCGTGAGGTCTTCCTGGCGCTGGGCCAGCAACTGGTGGACGCCACGGCGTTCGCCGACGACCTGCCCGCCGACGCCGATCCGGGGGAAACCCTGAGCGCGCTCACCACCGCGCTGATCGACACCACCATCGTCAACCGCACCGCCGGCGGGCTCTATCGCTGGGAGGGTCGCTATCTGCGCGGCGACGACCAGCGCAAGCTGGCCGAGCAGATCAAGGTGATCAACCGGCGGCTGCAGCGTCCGCTGATCAAGCTCCGGCCGAAACTCACGTCGCGGCAACGCTGGATCCTGTCGGCGGCCACCCTGAGCGTCATCGGCAGCGTCACCGACCACCGGTCCCGGCTCGGCAACGCCGAGATCCGCGCGACGCTGAGCGACATCGCCGCCGCCGTGCTGAAGGCCGAGCTGCCGACACAGCGGGGCCGCGGCGCCGAACCGGCGCGGGCGCCGACGCTGACCAGCGCCGCCGGCAGCTACGAACTGCTGCTGCACGAATCGATGCGGCTGTTCAACGAGCGCGGCTACCGGGAAACCGGGATGGAAGACATTGCCGCGGCGGTCGGCATCCCGGTTGCCAGCATCTACCAATACTTTCCGGGGAAGGCCGCGATCCTGGCGGTCTACTACCGGCGCGCCGCCGACCAGCTCTCCGCCGACCTGTCCAGCATCCTGGCCACCAGCAGCGACCCGGAGCAGGCGCTGGCGCGGCTCATCGAGGCCTACGTCACGCGGTCCTTCGCCAACCCCGAGCTGGCGTGCGTGTACTACACCGAGCGGCACAACCTGCCGGAGACAGACGCGGTGCTGCTCTACAACATTCAGCGCTCCACCGTCGAATCCTGGGCCCGGCTCGCCGTGGCGGCCAGACCGGAACTGACCCTGGGCCGCGCCCGCTACGCCGTGCACGCCGCGTTCGCCCTGGCGGTGGACATCGGCCGGCTGGTTTACCCCAACACCGGCGCGCCCGCCAGCACCACGGTTCGGCGGCTGATGGAGGTCACGGTGCTGGGACGACCCGCGGCCGCATCGCGCGACGGACTTCGCGGCGCCGGCCGGCAACGCCGCTGATGGGTTGGCGAACCGCGCTCCACTTTTCGGCCGGCTCAGGCGCGCGGCGGGAACGCCTGTCCCCGGACCGCCCATGCGGCCCCGCATCTTCGGTTGCACCGGGCCGATGCCACGGGTGACAAGTATCCCCGGGGTACTACCGGACCGTCCGAATGGCTATTAACATAATTGCCGTCCAGTCCGCAGCGCCCGCGGGAAGGCAGGCCCATGCTCAGCACGATTCGCAAAGTCCTGGACTATCAGTTGACCATCGCCGAACTGCTGGGCCTGGGCATCCTGCTGGGCACGCCGTACCTGATCGTCGGCGTCATCTGGTCGAGCACCCACACGGCGCATCTGCACGACATGCACGGGGTCGATCTGGTGGTGTCGTTCCTGGGTTCGATCGTGTCCTGGCCGGTGCTGCTGTTCGCCAACGTGTGCATGACCTAGGGGGTGGCGTGATGCACCGCGGTCCGCTGATCGTCTTCGCGGCCGTGGTGTGCCTGGCCGGCGGCCTGCTGGCGCTGCGGTTCCCGGTCTTCATCGATGCCTACGATCAGTTCGGCCTGCAGGTCAAGTGCGGCAGCGGCTTCACGACGGAGCTGACCCAGGCGGCGAGCGCGGTCGGCCCGGCGGGCACCAGCTACGTTGACCAATGCGGTAGCGCGCTGATGGTGCGACGGCTGTGGGCCATTCCGACCGCGGTTCTGGGCGGGATGGCGCTGACCTGGCAGGCGGCCGCGGCGCTTGCCCATGACCACCGGCGGCCGGCGCCGTCACAATCCGCGGCGCAATCCCCATCCTGAGTCCGACGCCTTGTTAGACGGATCAAACACGTTGCGAATCACTGGCTTTCGCGGACTATCGTGTGCTCTCGTCGGGAAGGTCGTGCCGAGATTGGTGCAATCCCGGGCCGTCCGGATCTTCGTCCTGGTGATCGAGTTGTTCCTGCAGCTTGCGCTGTTCCTCGGTTGCCTTCTGAGCGTCCTCGGGCCTAGCGGGCGGGTCGGAGTTGACTTGCTGATCCACCGAGATCTCCTCTGAACGTCTGCACTGCCTCCAATCAGGATCTCCCGAATGACGGGCCCGAAACCCGGCGAATGCCGTCGAAGCCGATCGCCCTGCTCACGGCGCGTGGAGTCAGTATTGCTTGACCACCGCGCGCGGTGCCGTTCGCCATGTCCTGCCGCCGTTGTCCTGTTGGCGCGGCGGCTCGAGGAGCAAGACGGCGAGCCCGTCGAGCAACACCGGGCGTACCCAGTCGCCCAGTTCGATCACCTCGCCGGAACGGGGCTGACGGTACATGGCGTCGCGGACGAGGTCGATGGGCGCCGTGGCGAAAACCGTCTCCACGGTGGCCCGGTCGGGCAGCTCGCGGATGCCGGGCAACGTGATGAACAGCCCGTCGTTGCCGGACAAATGCAGTCCGACCGCCGCGAGCGCGCCGGTCATGCCCTCCCGGGTGCCTCCGTGACCGGACAGATGCACACCCACCGCCGCGGCGAGTTCGCGGCCTTCGTTGGGATGCAACACTTCTCGCTTAGCGCGGCGTCCGAATTCGATCAGGCGCGGCGCGGCGCCGGCGAGTTCGCCCGGAACGACGACGGCCAGCCCGGGGTCCGCATCGGGAGGGCATACCCGTTCGAGGAATCGCCCAGCGAGTTCGATGATCCCGGTTCGCGCCGCGTGTGGATCGCCGTCGGGGCTCCGCCAGGCCAGGCAGGCGCTCGAGTTATGGGACGTATACGGGATCCGGTCGTCGACCAGCAGCTGATGACGCGTGGCGCCCGCCGGGGAGCCGAGGCCCGCCGCCTGCAACTCGTGCAGCAGGGCCCGGGCCCGCCGGCCCGTGCCGGGCGTATAGGGATTATCGGTGTCGTCGATGCCGATCAGCAGGTCCACATCGGCCAGCGCGGCCCGGCCGGTCATGGATTGATCACCAGGTCGGTCACATCGCGAACCCACTGATCACGGCCGAGTTTTGCGCCGGTGAGCTTGAGTGTGTCGTGTTTGGTGAAGCCGAGAATGGTCCGATCATCGAGCTCGGCCGCCGTCAGGGACTGGGCCGGGTCGCGGCCTTCCACCCGCACCCGGACGACGCCGGTCGCGCCCGCGGCATTGAGGATCGAACGCACGCTGGGTCCCTTTTGGATTTGTGCGCCGTGTGATTGCGGCGTCTCGACCTCCACCTGAGGGAGCTGCTGAAGCTGCGAGATGGTGAATCGTTGCAGCACGTGCTGGTTCTCCTGCACGACCAGTTGCAGCCCGCCCGACCCGCCGCACGCGACGAGCCCGGCGCTCACGACCAGAACCGCAACCACCCGAGCCACCCGTCTATTGCTGCGCATTTACGGATCCCATCCTGTGAATACGCCGTAAATACGGATAAGTGTAGGTCCTGGCCGCTTATGATTCCCGCATGGCCGTGATGCAGCGACCGGCGGGCGGGCTCACTGGCGTCCGGGAGGTGGCGTTCCCCCTGCTCGCGGTCGGCATCATCGTCGCCTGCACCGACGTCCGGATTCCGCTGGCTCTGCCGGGACACCGCGGGTTGGTCTGGCTGACCATGCTGGCGGCGGTTGCGCTGGTGACGGCACGGCGCGAGACGGTGCTCGCGGTCGGTGCGGCGTCATCGATCGCGGCGTTGCCGGTGCACGGGTTGACCGATCCGTTGTGGAGCAGTCGCTATGTGGCCGCCGCCGTGTTGCTGTATGCCGTGGCTTCCCTTCCCGCGGTGCGGACGCGCCGGTGGGTACTCGCGGTCGCAGCCGCGCCCGTTCACCTTGTGGCGCTTGCCAGTTCGGTCTTGACGTGGCACTCCGGAGCCAACCTGTCAGCCTGGGCATCGCACGGGATGCTCGAGCGGGGGGCTGGCATCTGGTTTTCGGGTTCGTCGCCGGCCTGCTCGCCTGGGTGGTGGCGCTTGGTCTGGGTCGACCGCCGTCGGTGCGGGTCGGCGCATATGGAAGCCGATACTAAGGAGCGGCCGCTATGACGCTGCGAGTTATTCCCGAGGGCCTGGCCGCGACGAGCGCGGCGGTCGACGTGATCACCGCTCAACTGGCGGCCGTGCATGCGGCCGCGGCCCCGGTGGTCTCGGTGGTGGTTCCACCGGCAGCCGACCCCGTATCGCTGGCTGCCGCCGCAGTGTTCAGTGAACGTGGCAGCCAGCATTCGGCCGCGGCGACCAAGGGTGTTGAAGTGTTGGGGCGGGCCGGGTTGGGGGTGAGTCTGGCCGGCGTCAACTACGTCGCCGGCGATGCGGCGTCCGCGTCGACCTACCTGAGCGCGGGCTGACGATGACCGCGCCGGTGTGGATGGCCCTTCCGCCAGAGGTGCACTCGACGCTGCTGAGCAGCGGCCCGGGGCCCGGCCCGCTGCTCGCGGCCGCAGCAACCTGGACGGGGTTGAGCACCCAGTATGATTCGGCGGCAACCGAATTGACGGCCGTGCTGACCGGATCCATGCCGGTCTGGGACGGCCCGACCGCCGACAGGTACGTGGCCGCGCACATGCCATATCTGGCATGGCTCCAGCTTGCCGGCGCGTTGAGCGCCGAAGCGGCCGCCCAACATCAGGGGGTGGCCACCGCGTACACCGCCGCGCTGGCCACGATGCCGACGCTGCCGGAGCTGGCCGCCAACCATGCGACCCACGCGGCCTTGGTGGCGACGAATTTCTTTGGGGTCAACACGATTCCGATCGCGGTCAACGAGGCCGACTACGCGCGGATGTGGACTCAGGCGGCCACCACCATGACCACCTATCAGGCGACGACCGAAGCCGTGCAAATGAGCAGCGTCGCCGGGTCGAGCACCGGAGGGAAGGCCGGCAGCGGCAGCGGGTCCGGAACGGGAGCGGGCACGGGGACCGGAACGGGCACCGGCACTGGGACCGGGACCGGAACCGGCACCGGTACGGGAGCCGGAAGTGGCACCGGCGGTGGGACCGGCGCCGGTGGCGGCGGCGGTACGGGTTCCTTTCAGCTGCCCACCCCAGAAGAGATCTGGGAGATGCTGTTCGGGCCCGACGGTGAGCAGATCCCCGGTCAGGGCCAGCCGAACTGGAGCCCGTCGGAGTACCTGCAGAATCTCGGGAATTTCTTCAACGGCAACGCTCAGGCCGTGGCCTGGCTCCAGCAGAACCTTTCGGGCCTGCTCAACCCGTCCCAGTTCCCGGCGCTGATCAACTATTTCATCGCGTGGCAGACCTACCGGATCATCAACTGGACCATCCGAACACTGCGGTTCATCCTCCAAGAATTGCCGCTGCTGCTGCAGGTCGGCTTGAGCCTGTCCATCACCAGCCTGGGAGGGCTGGCCGGACTGGCGGGCCTGGCAGGGTTGGCCGGATTGGACGCTCCGGCGAGCGCTCCGGCGCCCGCTGCCATGCCGCAGCCTGCCGCGATGGGCGCGCAACCGCCGGTGGTGTCGGCCGCTCCGGCGATGGCTCCGATGGCCCCGACCAGCCCGGTAGCACCGGCGACATCGGCGGTGTCCACCCCTGCGCCCGTAGCCTCCGCGATTGCCCCGCCGGCGACCCCGCCCGTACCCCCGGCCCCGGTGACCGGAGCCGAGGGTTTCTGCTACATGGTGGGCAGCTTCGGGCTCGGCATGGACTCGAAGGCGCAAACCTGGGCCAGAAGCGCGCTAGCCGCCGGGCGGCCGGCGGCCTCGAGCGCCGGCGCTGCGACGGCGGAGCAGGAGCAGGGACGCTCCCGCCGGCGTCCACGATCGGTCATCGACCCCGGATACCGCTACGAATTCATCGAGTCCGACGACGAACCGGTCGCGGTTACGCCGACAGTGCCGGATCGGTATCGGCCGTCGGACTCCGGCGGGTCGATACAGGGCTTCGCCGGCACGCTGCCCAAGTCGGGCGTGCGCGCTTCGGGTCTGAACACGTTGGCCGGCAACGAATCCGGCGACGGCGCCCGCATACCGATGCTGCCGGAGAGCTGGGACGGCCCGTAAGCCGCGCGCTCCGTGGTGCGGTCAGCCGAGGTGCGCCGACAGCAACCAGGCGCCCACGGACTTACGTCCGTTGTCCTCGTCGCGAATGTCGGCGCCGGCGAATGCCTCGAAGGCGGCCAGGAAGTTCTCCGGCACGTTGGCGTGAATGCGCGCCGGCCGGATTTCGTCGATCACCCAGTACTTGCCGACCACCTCGCGCAGCTCGTCCTCGGTGACCGCGTTGACCGGGCCCTCGGCCGGCATCGCGTTGCGGTCGAAGACCAGGACGAAGTACGACGCCCCCGGCGCGGCGGCCTGCACGATCGATCGCTGATAGCCCTCGCGCAGCTCGACGGGCATCGAATGGAACAGGGTGCTGTCCACGATGGTGCCGAAACGACCGTCGTAGCCGGTGAAGTCGCTGATGTCGGCGACCTCGAAGCTGGCGCTGGTCAGGCCGCGACGGGCGGCCTTCTCACGCGCCAGCTTGATCGCGGTGGGCGATTGGTCCAGGCCCACCGTGGTGAACCCGCGCTCCGCCAGGTACAGCGAGACCGCGGCCTCGCCACACCCGGCGTCCAGCACGTCGCCGTGGAACTTGCCGGCCTCGATGAGGGCCGCGATCTCGGGCTGCGGTTCGCCGATGCTCCACGGCGGCCGGGCGCCCTCGCCCATCTCGGGTGACTCGCCCCGGTAGGCCGCTTCGAACATCTCGTGCGTTGGTTGAGACATGCCCACTTTATATCAACCAGCCTGATATATGTCAACGCGCCTGATATATGGTGCAAGGCTGTTGCGCCCGAGCCGTGACCGAAACGGCAACCAGTTAGCTGATTTAAGCGATTGGCTTTCACTGCACGCGCCCGTGACAATGCTGGTATGGCCGACGACATCGAACTGAGCCCCACCGACTGGGTGCGCGAACAGACCGAACGGATTCTGCGGCAGGGCACGACCGACGGGGTCGAGGTCTTCGACCGGCCCGTCGTGCTGGTGACCATGACCGGGGCGAAGTCGGGCAAGAGGCGCTACGTGCCGTTGATGCGGGTGGAACACGACGGCCGGTACGCCGTCGTCGCGTCCAAGGGCGGCGCGCCGGAACATCCCGCGTGGTACTTCAATCTCAAGGCCCACCCGGAGGTGACGCTGCAGGACGGCGACAAGGTTGTCACTCTGCGGGCGCGGGAGCTGGCCGGAGCCGAACGCGAGCAGTGGTGGCGACGCGCGGTCCAGGCCTATCCTCCCTACGCCGAGTACCCGACGAAGACGGCCAGGCAGATCCCGGTCTTTGTTTTGGAGTAATCCAAAAACATTTGGATTCGGTATGCGCCCGGCCGGTCCGGTTGACCCGTTGTCGGGCGTCCGCCTACCTTCGTACCCAGCGGCCGAGGTCTGGCCAGCTGGACAACGACGTTCCTGGTATCTGTAATCGCCTGCGCTGTACGGATATTCGAACCTTCGGCGTGTCGTTACCGGGTGGATATCCAAAAGCCCACCGCCATTGACGAATTCAGGGGAGGGCCCCATGCAACGAGCCGGATCACCAGAGCGGCAAGGTGTGTCGACGTCGCGAAGCGAACGGCTCCGCGAGGTGCTCCGCTACGATCTGCCCGCCTCGTTGGTGGTTTTCCTGGTGGCACTTCCGCTGTCGCTGGGGATCGCGATCGCTTCGGACGCCCCGGTTCTCGCCGGCCTGATCGCCGCGATCGTCGGGGGCATCGTCGGCGGATGGCTCGGGGGATCGCCGCTACAGGTCAGCGGGCCCGCCGCCGGGCTCACCGTCGTGGTGGCCGACGTGGTGGCCGAATTCGGCTGGGGTGTAACCTGTTTCATCACCGTCGTCGCGGGAGTCCTGCAGGTCTTGTTGGGGTTCAGCAGGATCGCCCGCGCCGTCCTGGCCATCTCGCCCGTCGTGGTGCACGCCATGCTGGCCGGTATCGGCATCACGATCGCCCTGCAGCAGGTGCACGTGCTGTTGGGCGGGTCATCCAAGAGTTCGGCCTGGAGCAATGTCACCGGCCTGCCCGCGCAGATTCTCGGTGCGCACCGCCCGGGACTGGTGTTGGGCCTGCTGGTGATCGCGATCCTGGTGGCCTGGCGCTGGGTCCCGGCCCGGCTGGCCATCGTCCCCGGCCCGCTGGTCGCCATCGTGGTGGTCACGATCATCTCAATGGTGCTGCCGTTCAAGGTATCCCGGATCGAGCTGGACGGCTCGGTGCTGGACGCGGTGCGGTTGCCGTCCCTGCCGCACGGGAATTGGGGGGCCGTCGCGATCGCCGTGATCACCGTCACCCTGATCACCAGCGTGCAGAGCCTGCTCACCGCGGTGTCGATCGACCGCATGCACACCGGCCCCCGAACCGATTTCAACCGCGAGCTGATCGGCCAGGGCGCCGCGAACATCGCGTCGGGCGCGCTGGGTGGGCTGCCCATCGCCGGGGTCATCGTGCGCAGCTCGGCGAACGTCAACGCCGGTGCGAAAACCCGCGCTTCGACCATCATGCACGGCTTCTGGGTGCTGGTGTTCGCGGTGCCTTTTGCCGGGCTGGTCGAAAAGATCCCCACCGCCGCGCTTGCCGGCCTGCTGATCGTCATCGGGATCGAGTTGCTGAAGCCGGCGCACATCGAAACCGCTTTGCGCAACGGCGATCTCGCCATCTATCTGGTCACGGTCACCAGCGTCATCTTCCTCAACCTGCTGCACGGCGTGCTGATCGGTCTGCTGCTCGCCGTGGTGGTGACCGGGTGGCGGGTGGTGCGGGCCAGGATCGAGGCCGAACCGGTGGGCGACGGATGGCACGTCGTCATCGAGGGGGCATGCACCTTCCTGGCGTTGCCACGGCTGACCGGCGTGCTGGCCTCCATCCCCGAGCGCACCTCGGTGACCGTGCACCTGCTCACCAACTATCTCGATCACGCCGCGCATCAGGCGATCGGCGACTGGCAACGACGGCACTGCGCCACCGGTGGAACGGTCGAGGTCCGCGACACGACCGAGCCGGCGGCGCGGCGCCGCAACTCGCACCTGAGCCTGGTCGAACAGGTCTCTTCGCCCGGGGGCGCGTGACGCCGGCGCCCGGGGGCGCGTGACCTGCGCGCGCTACCTCAGGTCGGCGGCCACCCGCTCCAGCGCGGCGAGGTGCTCGTCGACGCCGGCGAACCCGGCCTTCATGGTGTTCACCGAAAGATGCGTGGCCCCAGCGGCTCTCCACGCGGCGATGTCGCCGGCCAGCTTGTCGCGGTCGTCGGTCCAGCTGACCCGGCCTTCCATCCCGAGGCTCGTGGGGTCGCGGCCGGCCGCCTCGGCCGCGCGGGTCACCTGCTCGAGCGCGTGGTCCAGGCCGGGTCCCGGTTCGGTCATCGGGAACCAGCCGTCGCCGAGGCGGCCGGCGCGTTCGAAGGCGCGATCGGAGGCGGCGCCGAACCACACCGGGATCGGCCGCTGGACCGGCAGCGGGGCCAGTCCCGCCGCGGTCACGGTGTGGTATTTGCCGTCGAAGGTGACCGAGCGTTCGGTCCACAGCCTGCGCATCAGCTCGACCTGCTCCTCGGAGCGCTTGCCGCGATTGGTGAACGTCTCACCGAGCGCTTCGTATTCGACGGCGTTCCAACCCAATCCGATGCCGAGCCGGAAGCGGCCACCAGTGAGCAGGTCGACCTCGGCGGCCTGCTTGGCCACCAGCACCGACTGGCGCTGCGGCAGGATGATGACGCCGGTGACCAGTTCCAGCGAGGTGATCGCCGCCAGGTAGCCGAACAACACGAACGGCTCGTGAAAGGTCGAGTCGATGTCGTAGGGTCCCCGCCACCCCCGGTGCACCCGCGGGTCGGCGCCGACGACGTGGTCGTAGGCCAGGATGTGGGTGAACCCGAGCTCCTCGACCCGCTGCGCGTAGCTGCGCAGCACCGCGGGGTCCGATCCGATCTCGGTCTGGGGGAAGACGACTCCGATGCGCATTCGCGGTTCAACCGCGTCCCGACGCGATTCCTTCCCGCGTTGCCGCGTCGGCGATGATGGAGGCGTGGCGGTGACAAAGCTCAGCGGCGTGTTCCGGGTCGGCGAATTGGAGCCGGCGTTCGCAGAAGAGCTGGCCGCGCGCTACGACGTCCCGAGACTGCCCGACGGTGCCGCGCGCGACCGGTTCCTGGCCGAGCATGCCGCCGAGGTGCGGGCGCTGCTGACCTGGGGACGGCCCGGAGTGGACGCCGCCCTGATCGCGGCGTTGCCCAACCTGGAGGTCATCGTCAACAACGGCGCCGGTGTGGACCTGATCGACACCGCGGCCGCCGACCGCCGTGGAATCGGCGTCAGCAACACCCCGGACGTGCTCTCCGATACCGTCGCCGACACCGCGCTGGGCCTGATCCTGATGACGCTGCGCCGGTTGGGCGCCGCCGATCGGTATGTGCGGGCCGGGCGGTGGGCGCGCGAGGGGCCGTTCCCGTACGGCCGGGACGTCAGCGGGCTCCAGGTCGGCATCCTGGGCCTGGGTCGCATCGGCTCGGCGATTGCGACCAGGCTGCGCGGATTCGACTGCGCCATCGCCTATCACAACCGCCGGCGCATCGACGGCTCCCCGTATCGCTATGCCGCCTCCGCCGTCGAGCTCGCCGAATTGGTCGACGTGCTGGTGGTCGCCACCACCGGCGACCACCAGGCCCACAAACTCGTCGACCGCGCCGTGCTGCGCGCCCTGGGCCCCGAGGGTTACCTGATCAACATCGCCCGGGGCAGCGTCGTCGACCAGGAGGCGCTGGTGGAGATGCTGGCCGGCGGTGAACTGGCCGGCGCGGGGATGGACGTGTTCGCCGACGAGCCGCACGTGCCCGCCGAGTTGGTCGGCCTGGACAACGTGGTGCTGCTGCCGCACGTCGGCAGCGCCACCGCCCGGACCCGGCGGGCGATGGCTTCGTTGGCGCTGCGCAATCTCGACAGCTACCTGGCCACGGGTCAACTGGTGACGCCGGTGCTGCGGCCGCGCCGCCGGATTCCGGACCGCAACTGATCCGTGGTCGAAGCGATACCCGGAAAAGGTTATCGCCGCCCCCGCAACGGGGTATGCGGCACTCATGAGCCCACTACCGTCGCAGACTGCCACGCCGGTGCGGTTGACGCTGGCCGGCAGCGCCCGCCCCGACACCGTGACGGCGTGGCGCCGCGCCCTGCACCGGTGGCTGCAGCACGAGGTGCGGGCGCCCGACGACGTGCGTGACGACGTGGTGCTGGGAGTCAACGAGGCGCTGGCCAATTGCGTCGAGCACGCCTACCGCTCGCACCGCGGAACCGGCGCGATGAAGCTGCAGGCCAGCTACGACCCGGGCGCCGAGTCGATCCGGGTGTGCGTGAGCGACCGCGGCCGGTGGCAGAGCCCGTCGTGCCGGCTGTCGAGCGACCCACGCGCGTCCCGCGGCATCATGCTGATGCACAACCTGGCCGAGCACTGCACCATCCACGCCCGCCCGGACGGTACCAACGTCTACCTGGATTACGCTCTCGACCCGAATCCCGTTGGTGCTCAACGGGTTTGAAGGCGATTAGCTGCCAACGGGTGCCGACGGGGTGAACTTCACCGGCAACGGGTCGTCGCAGGCCAGCGCCATGTCGGGCAGACAGTGCTGCACCGGAAACCGGCCGGGCCGCAACGGGTAAGCGGCGCAGCGCTTCTCAGACGCCGGCGGCCAGCTCCAATTCCTTCAAGGACGCCTCCAGATGGCCGAGCATCCGCTGCAGATGCGGCACGCTGCGCCGGCAGCCGACGAGGCCGAAGTCGAGGTTGTCGGCGTTGTTGGTCACGGTGATGTTGACCGCCTGACCGTCCAGCGGGATGGACAGCGGGTAGTTGCCGTCCAGCCGGGCGCCGCGCCAGTACAACCGCTCCGAGCGGCCGGTCGACACGTTCGAGATGACGATGTTGAACGGCGGCGAGGCCGTCGACAGGTAGCCGGGGATGAGCCCGAAGAACAGCCCGCCGATGTTGAAGGCGGACAGCGCCAACTGCTGCACCGGCGGCAGCTGCCAGAACACCTCCTTGGTGTCGCGGATCGATGCGCTGATGATCTCCAGCCGCTTGGCGGGGTCGTCCAGGTCGGTGGCGAGGTTGCACAGGAAGGTGCCGACCAGGTTGCCGCCGCGGTCGTCGTCGGGCTTGCGCAGGTTGACCGGAACCATCGCGGTGAGCGGGGCGTCCGGCAGGGCGTTCTGGTCGAGCAAGTAGGCGCGCAGCGCGCCCGACGACATCGCGAGGATGACGTCGTTGACCGTGGCGCCGGTGGCCGCCTTGACCGCGTTGATGCGCTCCAGCGGCCAGGACTGCGCGGCCACCCGCCGGGCGCCGCCGATGCGGACGTTGAACATCGAGCGCGGCGCCTGAAACGGCAGGGTGAGTTGCTGTTCGAGCAACGCGGCCCGGGCGAGCTTCAGCGTGGACGGCGCCAGGGCGAGCGCCGACCCGGCGGTGCGGCCGGCCCGCTCGAGCAGCGACGGGCGTCGGCGTGGGCCGCGCTGGCGCGGCGCCAGGCTCCAGGGCACCCGGACCTCGTCGTCGTCCGGATCGGGGGTGAAGGCCCGCTGCACCAGCCGCAGCGCGGACACCCCGTCCATCAGGGAGTGGTGGTACTTGGTGTAGACGGCGTACCGGCCGTCCTGGAGGCCTTCGACCAGATGGGCCTCCCACAGCGGGCGGTGCCGGTCGAGCAGGCTGCCGTGCAGCCGGGACGCCAGCTCCAGCAGGTCGCGCACCCGTCCGGGTTCGGGCAGCGCCGAGCGGCGCAGGTGGTAGTCGAGCTCGACCTCCTTGTCGACCGACCAGGCCAGGTTGGTGACGCCGCCGAAGAACGCCGGGTGCTTGCGGAAGGTGGGCTGCACGTCGGTGCACTCGAGCATCGCCTGATAGCTCTCGCGCACGAAATGCGGGCCGGCGTCCGGCGGCGGCTCGAACAGCTGCAGCGAGCCCACGTGCATCGGATGCTCGCGTGACTCGCCGATGAGGAACAACGCATCCGTCGGTGAAATCGGTTCCATGGTTGTCGCACCCGCCTGTCGCCTCTGTCGCCTGTGGCGCCGTGATCGCCGCCCGCGGTCTGGACGGCCTACCTCCTAATAGCCCGAGCGCGCGTCGGCCACACCCGAATGTGCCGGTGTCTAACGCCCGGTGGCCTGGAAGATGACGCGCCGCGCGATCTCGACGGCGTGGTCGGCGAAGCGTTCGTAGAAGCGGCCCAGCAGCGTGGCGTCCACCGCGGCGGCGACGCCCGGCGTCCACGCCGGGTCCATCAGCACCGACAACAGCCGGCGATGCAACTCGTCCATCGTGTCGTCGTCGCGGCGGATCTGCGCCGCCCGGCGCGGGTCCTGGGACAGCAGCACCTCGCGCGCACCGGCGGCCAGCGCCTCGGCCGCCTCACCCATGGCCGCGATGATCGGCCGCACCTCCGCCGGCACGGCGCTGTCGGGGTGGCGCCGGCGGGCGATCTCGGCGACGTGCACCGCCAGCTCGACCATCCGCTGGGCGTCGGCGGCTATCCGCAGCGCGCTGACCACCGCGCGCAGATCCGTGGCCACCGGCGCCTGCAACGCCAACAACGCGAACGCGGTCTCCTCGGCCTGCAGGCCCAGGGCGGCGATGCTGTGCTGGCGGGTGATGACGCCCTCGGCCCTCAACAGGTCGGCGTCCAGCAGCGCGTGGGTGGCCTGCGCGATCGCGTCGGCGGCCATTGCGCACATCTCGGCGAGCCGCGCGTTGAGCAGACACAGCCGCCGGTGGAAACCGGACCTCATCCGTGACGGATAACCCGTCACCGCCAAATAAACGTGTGCGCGATAAACGTGCCCGTCCTAGCGGACGTCGTTGGCCAGCGCGCGGGCCTCCCGTTCGGTTTCCACCGCGGGCCCCGAGCCCGGCAACGGTTTGCCGGCGACCTCGGGGGTGAACAGCAGCGTGACGGCCCCCACCGCGCCACCGAAGATCAGCATGTAGGCCGGCACCATCACGTTGCCGGTGGCCGACACCAGCGCCTGGGCGATCAGCGGGGTGACGCCGCCGACCAGCGATATCGAGATGTTGTAGGAGATGGCCAGCGCCCCGTAGCGCACGTTGGTGGGAAACAGCGCCGGCAGCATGGCCGGTCCGGTGCTGTCGAAGCACAGTTCCATCAGCCCGATCAGCAGCACGCCGATGAAGATCACCGGATACACGCCGCCGAATCGGATCAGCAGGAACGCCGGCACCGAGGCCCCGATCAGCAGCGCGCACCCGGTCCACATGATGGGTTTGACGCCGATGCGGTCGGACAGGCTGGCGACGGCCACCACCGTGGCCATCAGGATGGCCAGCGTGGTCACGATCATCACCAGCCCGGCCGTGTGTCCGACGCGCACGAACAGCCGGAGATAGGTGGGCAGATAGCCGGTGAGCATGAAGTCGGCGACCTGGGAGGTCAGCACCAGCGCCGCGCAGATCAGCATCGGCCGCCACTGCTGCGCCACCGTGCGCCGGATCTGTTGGCGGCCTTGGCCGCCCGGCGTGTGCGGGCTGTCGTTGGCGCTCTGGTAGGCCGAGGACTCTTCCAGCCGCAGCCGCAGGTACAGCGCGACCAGACCGAACGGCAGCCCCAGCAGCAGCGGAATTCGCCAGCCGTAGCTCAACATGTCCTGGTCGGGCAGCCAGGTCTGCAGCCCGGTGACCAGCATGCCGGCCAGCACGAACCCCACCAGATTCCCCATCGGCAGGAAGCCGACCATCATGCCGCGCTTGTGGTCGGGGGCCTGCTCCACCAGGTAGGTCATCGCGCCGACGTACTCGCCGCCGGTGGACAGACCCTGGAATATCCGGGCGATGACGAGCAGGATCGGCGCCCAGATGCCGATGCTGCTGTAGGTGGGCAGCAGGCCGGTGGTGGTGGTGCTGACCGTCATCATCAGGATGGTGACGACCAGCACCCGGTGGCGGCCGATGCGGTCGCCCAGCGGGCCGAAGATGAACCCGCCGAGCGGACGGACGACGAACGCCGCGGCCAGCGTGCTGAAGGTCGCGATCAGGTGCAGGCCGCTGACGCTCTTACCCGGATAGAACACCTCGGCGAGCGTGGTCGCGATGTACCCGTAGACACCGAAGTCGTACCACTCCATGAAGTTTCCGATCGCGGTGCCCATGATGGTTTGACGCATCGCTGGATCGGCGACCCTGATTTCTTTACGTGCCCATTTCCTCCGGCGGCGGCGAATACCCATTGACTGATGGCTTACCCGAAACTTTCCGGGCACGAACCAGCGGGGGTGGGCTAACAGCGGTGACCGCGCTGCGACCGGGCCCGGTCGCAGCCGCTCGGCCACCTCGGGCGACACGCGCCGCGGGGGCGTCAAAGGCCAGCTAGGGCGGGGTACTGCGGTTCGGCGGCGACGGTGTCGCGCGCGGTGTGCGGCGGCGTCCGGTTATTCGCGTCACGTTTGGCTCGATCGGGCCGGTCATTGGCCCTTGAGGCTGCCGATGCGCAGCGAGAATTCGGCCGGTTTGGGCGGCTGGGCGTTCTGGACCTGCTCGACGTAACCGGCCGGGTCGCGATCGATGATCGGCAAGCCCTCGGTGGTGGGATGCTCGGCCATGAACTCGGCGTACTGGCGCCCGAGCGCTTCGCGCAGGCCGATCGGGGCGGTGCGCCGGAAATCCGACAGCCCTTCGCGTTCCTCCTCGGCCATGTGGTCGTCGTTGGCCTCGCGGGTGCGTCCCACCGCGGCCCACCACTGCTCGGTGCCCGGCTGGGCCGCGTTCGCCGCACGCACCCCGTCGCGGATGTCGTTGTGATCGCCGATCGCGTCGAGGGTCTCGCCCTCGGCGTCCGCACTGCCGCGCTTGAGCAGCTGGGGATAGAAGATCTTCTCCTCGATGTAGGCGTGCACGTCGAGCTTGTCGGCGAGCGGCCGCCACACCCGCTGCAGCGCGTCCCGGTCGTCGGCGGCCTGGGCCTGCAGGTAGTCGAGCCGGGCGAACTGCTCGCGGAACCAGTCGTGGTCGGCGAGGATCAGCATGGTGATGTCGGCCATCCGCGTCCTGCCTTCCGCCGGTCGATCTGGGCTGGCCTACCCGGCTTTCCGGCCCGGCTAACACCGCGCCCCGAGGATCAACCCAATTGACGCCCAGGTAAGCGATCTGCCGGCCGGGGGCCGCCGACGCGGCGGATACACTGAGGCAGCCGCGAGGCGACCAGCCACGGTCGCGCCCGTCAAACCCGATCAGAATAAGTCAGAGGTTGTGCCTTGTCCGAGAACACCGGCGATGCCGTCAACTTGCAACCGCATTTCGACGACGTCCAAGCGCACTACGACCTGTCCGACGAGTTCTTCGCGCTGTTCCTGGACCCGACCCGGACCTACAGCTGCGCGTATTTCGAGCGGGACGACATGACGCTGGAAGAGGCGCAGATCGCCAAGGTCGACCTGTCGCTGGGCAAGCTGGGATTGCAGCCGGGCATGACCTTGCTCGACATCGGCTGCGGCTGGGGCACCACGATCGTGCGCGCGCTGGAGCGTTACGACGTCAACGTCGTCGGCCTCACGCTGAGCCGCAACCAACAGGCGCACGTGCAGCGCCGGCTGGACAACCATCCGTCCCCGCGCAGCAAGCGGGTGCTGCTGCAGGGCTGGGAGCAGTTCGACGAGAAGGTCGACCGCATCGTGTCGATCGGTGCCTTCGAGCATTTCGGCCGCGACCGCTACGACGACTTCTTCAAGATGGCCTACGCGGCGCTCCCGGACGACGGCGTGATGATGCTGCACACCATCATCAAGCCCAGCGACGAGGAGTTCGCCGAGCGCGGCCTGCCCATCACCATGACCAAGCTGCGCTTCATGAAATTCATCATGGACGAGATCTTCCCGGGTGGAGACCTGCCCCAGGCCAAGGGCGTCATCGAGCACGCGCAGCGGGCCGGCTTCGGTGTGCAGCGGGTGCAGGCGCTGCGCCCGCACTACGCCCGCACCCTGGACACCTGGGCCGCCGCGCTGCGGGCGCGCCGCGACGAGGCCATCGCGATCCAGTCCGAAGAGGTCTACGACCGCTACATGAAGTACCTGACGGGTTGCGCGGACCTGTTCCGTGAGGGCTACACCGACGTCGCGCAATTCACCCTGACCAAGGGCTGACGTCGGGCCTGCGCCCGGCGCGGTTTACCGGCGCATTCCGGTAGGTAGCTCCAAGGCAACACCCCAATCCCCGCTTTGCGCAGCGTATTTCACGGTCAACGACCGGGTGGTCGCGGTCGCGGCCTGACCGCGATTGGCCGAATCTTCATGCGCGACGGGTGTTTCCATTACCCTGATAGCCGATCCGGCCACGGGAGGCGCCATGAGCGAGCACGAAGCGAAGATGATCATCTTGTCGACCGACGACCTGGACGAGTCGATCCGGTTCTACAGCGAGACCCTGGGTATGCCGCTGAAGTTCCGCGACGGGGCGCACTTCGCCGCGCTCGACGCGGGCCCGGTCACCCTGGCGCTGGCGACCGCGGTGGACCACCCGATCCCCGGCCAGGTGGTGGTGGGCATCAAGACCGCCGACGTCGACGGCGCGGCCAGGGCCGTCGAGGCCAGCGGCGGCGGCATCGTCAAGGGCCCCTACGACGATGCTCACGAACGACGCGCCGTGGTCTACGACAACAAGGGCAACGGCCTGGTCTTCTACAAACCGTTGGGCCGGTAGCGGCGCTCGCGCGCGAGAGTGCCGGCGCGCGACTACTTTCCGGTGCGCTCGCGGTGTTTGCACCCCGGCCAGCAGCAGGGCCGCCGCTTGCCTTCCTCCAACTCCTCGACGGTGCGGCGGATGCGGCGCTCCCGGGTCGCCTGCTGCTTGGCGTCCTCGACCCAGCAGATGAACTCGTTTCGGGCCAGCGGCGTGATGTCGTTCCACGCGACGAGCGCGGTGGCGTTGCCGATCAACGATTCGCGCAGGTCGGCGGGTAGCTTGTGCACCACCCCGCCGGGCAGTGGCCGGCCGCTCATCGGGCCACCAAATGCGCGCTGTCGTCGTGTAATTCGTCGCGGCGCAACGTCATCGGGGTGGCGGCGGGGATGTCGCCGCCGGCGATCACCGCGCGGGTGATCGGGGTGAGCGCCTCGAACAGCGTCTCCACCTCGTCGTCGGTCAGCGCGTCGAGCGCCGACAGGGCCAGCGCGTCGGTGGTCGCTTCGATGTGGTCCTTGCACTGTCGGCCGGCGGCGGTCAGCGCGCCGTCGCCGTCGAGCAGGCCGCGCTCGGCGAGGCGCTGTTCGTGCCGGCGCCAGGATGCCTCGTCGTAATCGCGGGTGCGGGCGATGTAGTCGCGCGACACGTTGCCCGCCGCGGCGTGCAGGACGTTGGACTCGCGACCGGAGATGCCGGCGGCGGCCAGCACCGCCACGTGCGCGTCACCGCGCTGCTCACGCAACAGCGTCGTCGCGTGCCACAGCGCGGCCAGCGGATCCTCCGGCCAGGGCAGCGCCAGATTGGCGGCGAACAGCGGGCGCCCGTCCAGCGGTGCTCCCCGGGCCGCCTTGGCCGCGAGTTCGGCTGCCACGGCGACGTTTTCATCCGGGCGCAGGCCATAGCGGCGCAGCGCGGCGACCGCGGACTCCTGCCGCGCCCGAAGCGCGGCCTGCGGGCCCGCGATCTCCCAGGCCGCCGGCAGCGCCTTGGCCACCCGTTCGGGGGCGAAGTTGTAGAAGATCGCGGCCACCACCTCGCGCGGCACCGCACCCAGCGGCGCCGAGCGGGCCGCGAAATAGCCCATCCAGAATCCGCGGTAGCCCAGGGCGTCCAGCGCGGCCCGCGCCTCCGGCGCGAAGTACGTCACCGCGTGCACCGGCTCGTAGCGATCGAAGAAGCGTCGGGCCAGCAGCGGTTGTCGTCGCATGCTGGCAGTTAACCATTGGTTGCCGGACCCACCAAGCGCGAATCCCCGGCGTCGGAGTCGGCGTCGGTGGTCGGGAGCCGTCGTGCGATGACGGCCAGCGCGTGCTCGGCCCAGCGAATGTTGTCTTCCTCGAAGGAGATTCCGCGGATCAGCGTGAGGTACGGGCCGATCCGTTCGGCGCGGGCCAGGTAGTCCTCTTCGCTGCGGCCGTCCAGCAGGCGGGCCCGCAGTCGTTGGTAGCGCGCCAATTTCGCGGTGGCCCAGTCCCGTCGCTCGCGGATGGCGTCGCGGACCGCCCGCATGTCGCCGGCGTCGGCGGCCTGGACCTTGATCAGCAGTTCGTCGCGGATCACCGACGGCCGCGGCGCCGTCGCGGTGAACCGCCGGATCGCCGCGCGCCCGGCCGCGGTCAGCGAGAACATGCGCTTGTTGGGCCGGCGCTGCTGGTGCACCACCCGCGCCCGGATCAACCCCTGCCCGGCCAGCCGGTCGAGCTCCCGATACAGCTGCTGAGGGGTGGCCGGCCAGAAGTTCGCGACCGAGGCGTCGAAGTCCTTGGCCAGGTCGTATCCCGACGATTCGCCCTCCAGGAGGGCGGCCAACACCGCGTCACGCAGCGACACCGGACGATCATACAACCACATGAATAATCAATAAAGTGACTAAGCGCACGCTGGACATATGCGGCCGATCGGCCTAGCGTCAACCCCACCTACTCAACAAGTTGACTATGCGAGGTCGCCGATGCATCCGTTCCGCCGGGCCGTCGAAGAGCGCGACGAGCAGGCCATCCAGGCGCTGCTGGCCGACACTGTGGTGTTCACCAGCCCGGTGGCGTTCAAGCCCTACGTCGGCAAGCCGATCACCGCGGCCATCCTGCGCGGGGTCATGCAGATCTTCGAGGACTTCCGGTACCTCCGCGAGATCGGCGACCCGGGCGGCCGCGACCACGCCCTGGTGTTCGAGACCGGCATCGCCGGGGCACCCGGGATCAGGATCACCGGCTGCGACTTCCTGCACTGCGACGACGACGGTCTGATCGACGACTTCATGGTGATGGTGCGGCCGCTGTCGGGTGCGACGCCGTTGTCCGAGGCGATGGGCGCCCAGTTCGCGCGCATCCAGCAGGAGGCGGTCGAATTGGCCAATCGATTCGGCACCGCGTAGAAGTAGTGACCATGCGGATCGGATTGAGCATCAACTATGCGGGCGGTTTCAAGGACGTGGCCGCCGAGGTGGCCGACCTGGAAAACGCCGGGCTGGACATCGTTTTCGTGCCCGAGGCGTACTCGTTCGACGCGGTGAGCGCGCTGGGCTACCTGGCGGCGAGCACCCAGCGAGTCGAGCTCGCGTCGGGCATCCTGCAGCTCTACACCCGGACGCCCACCCTGACCGCGATGACCGCGGCCGGCCTGGACTACGTCTCCGACGGACGGTTCACCCTCGGCCTGGGAGCGTCGGGTCCGCAGGTGATCGAGGGCTTCCACGGCGTGCCCTACGACGCCCCGATCGGGCGTACCCGCGAAGTGATCGAGATCTGCCGCCAGGTGTGGCGGCGCGAGCCGGTGCAGCACCGGGGCAAGCACTACACGATCCCGCTGCCCGCCGACCGGGGAACGGGGCTGGGTAAACCGCTCAAGCTCATCAATTCGCCTGTCCGCGAACGGATTCCGATTCTAGTGGCCGCGCTGGGGCCCAAGAACGTCGAGATGGCGGCCGAGATCGCCGAGGGCTGGCAGCCGATCTTCTATCTGCCCGAGAAGGCGCGCGACGTGTGGGGCGAGTCGCTGGCCGCCGGCCGGGCCAAGCGCGCCGCCGAGTTGGGTGAGCTGGAGATCTACGCCGGCCCGGTGTTGGCCATCGGCGAAAACACCGAGCCGCTAAGGGAATTCGTCAAGCCGCACCTGGCCCTCTACATCGGTGGGATGGGCGCCAAGGGCAAGAACTTCTACCATGCGCTGGCCACCAAGTACGGATACGGCCCGCAAGCCGACCGGATCCAGGAGCTCTACCTGGCCGGCGACAAGGACGGGGCCGCCAAGGTGGTGCCGGATGATCTGGTGCGCGACGTG
Organism: Mycobacterium avium subsp. avium; assembly: GCF_009741445.1. Taxonomy (NCBI): domain Bacteria; kingdom Bacillati; phylum Actinomycetota; class Actinomycetes; order Mycobacteriales; family Mycobacteriaceae; genus Mycobacterium; species Mycobacterium avium. The sequence continues at coordinate 440,950 of NZ_CP046507.1, forward strand.
AACCTGATCGGCAGCCGGGAGTTCGTCAAGGAGCGGGTGGCGGCGTTCCGGGAGGCCGGGGTGACCACCTTGAACGTGGCGCCGATGGCGTCCACCCCCGCCGAGCGGGTCAAGCTGATCGAGGCCCTGCGCCAACTGGTGTGACGCGTACCGGGCAGGCGCGTCGGCTCGACGAAATCAGTTCTGCCGGTGGTCATCTCGTCGCAGCCGGGCCGCTCTGCCGACCGCCGCCGTTACGGCCAGCACCGCCATGCCGGACAGGATCGCCGTCGCGACCCCGGGGCGAACGCTGGCCAGTATCAGCGGCAGCCCGAAGCCGATGTAGGTGACCACGTAGAACAGCCCGGTCAGGCCGCCGCGCAGGCGTTGCGGCGCGGCGGCCTCCAGATCGATCAGCCCTTCGCGCAGACACAATCCGGACGCGCACCCCAGGACCACGAACAGCGGTACGCCCAGCGCCGGGGTCAGGGTGGACGGCGCCGCGGCGGCCACCGCGTAACCGAGGGCGGCCAGCACCGCGCCGGCGGTGCCCGCCTGAGGCCCCCAGCGCAGCGCCCGGGCCAGCACCTGGACCGCGCCACTGACCCCGTTGACGATCAGGGTGGCGGTGCCGGCGGCCACCGGAGCGGCCAACGCGGTGTGCAGCCGGCCGGGAATGGTGACGAAACCCAATGTGGCCGAGGCGAACACCCACGGCGCCAGTGGCATCGCCCAACTCAACGCCCGCGAAATACCCTGCGGCGCAGCATCCGCCGTCTCCTCGCCGTCAGGATCCGCCGGCGCCGTCACCGGGGACGGCTGCGGCGCGGCGACGACGGCGAACGCCGCCAGCGCGAGGATCGCGGCGGCGAGCGCGAACGACGCCCGGACGCCCGAGGGTCCGGCCCAGGCGAGCACGCCCCCGGCGAACGGCCCCACGGCGAAACCGGCGGTGAGCACCGCTCCGGCGGTCGCGGCGCCGGCGGGACCTCTCAGATCGGACGCCCAGGCGGTGCCTGCACTGATGGCCAGGCCCACACCGAGCCCGACGATCAGGCGTCCCGCGAACAACGCGGGGCTGTGCTGGGACAGCAGCATCGCCACCGTCCCCACCAGCGCGGCCGCCGAACCGGTCAGCGCCACCGGCCGGCGCCCGAGCGCGTCCGAGGTTCGGCCGCCGACCAGCAGCCCGGGCAGCAGGCCCAGCGCGTAGATCCCGAAGATCCCGTCGAGCGTGGTGGTGGCGAGGTGGTCGCGGTCGCTGATCGCCGGCATCAGCCCGACGAAGTGATTGGCGACCCAGCCCGTGGCCAGCAGCAGGCCCAGCACGCCGACGAACAGCGGTGCACCGGTGGGTGGCTGGGGGTCCGTTCGGCCGGGGCGGTTGCGGGCGGCGCGCACGTTCGACGACATCACTGACGGTAGTAACACACGGTCACCGGGCCGGTTATTCCCGCGCCGGCCGACCGTCCCGCCGGGGGCCGGCGTGCAAACATGGCTTCGGTCGGTGCGCACCGCACCGCGGGGTTTGAAATCAGGCAATTCGGTGTACAGATACCACTACTCGTCCCGGAGGAAGGCAAATGATGAAGTACATTGCGGCAGCCGCGATCGCGCTCTCCGTCCTGCTGTCCAGCGCGTGTTCGGCCTCACAGGTCATCAACACCGGCGGCGACACCAAGTGCAAGGACTTCACCACACAGGACGAAAAGAAGCAGAACGACGAAGTCAGCAAGATGCTCAAGGACAAGAGCGGCACCGATCCGAGCAACGTCGAGATCTCTGCGACGCGGCTGTCGGCGATGACGTACTGCCAGACGGTCGGGAAGCCGGACACCAAGATCTCCGAGGCGCCGCACGGCTGACGGCCGGCCGGTCTTCGAATCACGATCACCGCAAATCTAGTGGGCGCTGCCGCGGGTTCCTAGGCTGCCCGGGTGGTCTCGACCAACCCGGCGCCGGCACGTGTGACGCTTCGCCACGTCGATCGGACGTTCGGAACGCACACCGTGCTGCGCGACGTCGACGTCGAGATCGAACCGGGTGCGGTGGTCGCGCTGCTCGGAGCGTCCGGTAGCGGCAAATCGACGCTGCTGCGGCTGGTTGCCGGGCTGGACCGGCCCAGCGGGGGCCGGATCGAAATCGACGGCAAGGCGGTTCGCGGGATCGACCCGCGCTGCGCCGTGGTGTTTCAGGAACCGCGGCTGCTGCCGTGGCGGTCGTTGGCGGCCAACGTCGCCTTCGGACTGCCGCGCGGCACCGAGCGGCCGGAAAGAACTGCGGCCGTGCAGCGTTGGCTCGACGTCGTCGGCCTGCGCGAATTCGCCGGCCACTACCCGCGTCAGGTCTCCGGCGGCATGGCCCAACGCGCCGGCCTGGCGCGTGCCCTGGCGCGGCAGCCCAGCGTCCTGTTGCTCGACGAACCGCTGGCCGCGCTGGACGCGCTGACCCGGTTGCGGATGCAAGACCTGCTCGACGCGGTGCAGCAACGGGCCGGTACCACAACGATTTTGGTGACGCACGACGTGGAGGAGGCCGTGCTGCTGGCCGATCGGGTGCTGATCCTGCGCGGCGAGGAGGGCGGCGCGGCGACCGTCGCGGCGACGCACGACGTGGCGATCCCCAAGCCGCGCGACCGCGGTGATCCGCGCATCGCCGCGCTGCGCGAACAGTTGTTGGAGGAAGTCGGTGTGCCGCGACGCGGATACGCCATCGAACAGGAGGCGAAAACGTCGTGAGGCCAAGGCATCTGACGGCATTGGCGGTGGTCGCCGCGGTCACCGCGGTGTCCGGCTGCGGTTCGAGCAGCGGCACCACGACTACCAAGGACCTGCACCTCGACTACGCGTACTACAACCCGCTGAGCCTGGTGATCCGCGACCAGCAGCTGCTGGAGAAGAAGGGCTACCACGTCACCTGGGTGCTCTCCCAGGGCAGCAACAAGGCCAACGAGGGACTGCGGTCCAAGGCCCTGGACTTCGGCTCCACCGGCGGTTCCCCCGCACTGCTGGCGCGGGCCAACGGCACCCCGATCAAGACGGTCGACGTCTACGCCCGGGGCGAGTGGACCGCGCTGGTGGTCGCCAAGAACTCGCCCATCAACGCAGTGGCCGATCTGAAGGGCAAGAAGGTCGCGGTCACCAAGGGCACCGACCCGTACTTCTTCCTGTTGCAATCGCTTGCCACAGCGGGGCTTTCGCCCGCCGATATCGAGATCGTCAACCTGCAGCACGCCGACGGCAAGACCGCGCTCGAACGCGGCGACGTCGACGCATGGTCCGGATTGGACCCGTTCATGGCCGAGACGATCCAGCAGCAGGGCTCCCGCATCATCTACCGCAACCCGGATTTCAACTCCGGCGGTGTGCTGAACGCTCGCGAGGATTTCATCACCGCCCACCCGGATTCCGTCCAGTTGGTGGTCGACACCTATGAGGAGGCCCGCAAGTGGGCGAAGACGCACCCGGCCGAGCTGGCGGCATTGCTGGCCTCGCAGGCGAAGGTGAGCCAGAGCGTGGCCCAGGAGGAGCTGGGTCGAACGGCTTTGGACATCGACCCGGTGCCGGGGGATTGGCTGCGCGCCGTGCTGACCCGGATCGAGCCGCTGGCGGTGGCCGACGGCGACATCAAATCCGACGACGCCGGACGCAACGCACTGAACACTCTGATCGAGCCGAAGTACGCTCGGCAAGCCCGCTGACGCCGCGCTCCCGGCGGCTGGGCGGGCTCTCGATCGGCCTGATCGTCCCGGCGCTGCTGCTGGTGGCGTGGCAGCTCGCCACCGCCGTCACCGGATTCTTTGCGCCCAGCCAACTTCCGCCTCCCGGCGACGTGGTGGCCGCGTTGAGCGACTTGGCGCGGCACGGCGAACTGTGGACGCACCTGAGGGCCAGCGGCTGGCGGGTGCTGGCCGGATATGCGTCCGGGGCGGCCGCGGGGCTGGCGCTGGGTTCCCTCGTCGGGCTGTCGGCCGCCGCGCGCAGGCTGCTGGCGCCAACCGTGGCCGCATTTCGCACCGTGCCCTCGTTGGCCTGGGTTCCGTTGCTGCTCTTGTGGTTCGGTATCGACGAGACACCCAAGATTCTGATGGTGGCCGTCGGCGCGTTCTTTCCGGTCTACACGACGACGGCCTCGGCGCTGTCCCACATCGACGCCCACCTGGTCGAGGTGGGGCGAGCCTACGGTCGGCACGGGGTGTCGCTGTTGACCGCGGTGCTGCTGCCCGCCGCGGCGCCGGAACTGGTGAACGGGTTGCGATTAGGCCTGGCCAATGCCTGGCTGTTCGTGGTGGCGGCCGAGCTGATCGCCTCCTCGAAGGGACTCGGTTTCCTGCTGATCGACAGTCAGAACAGCGGGCGCACCGACGTGATGCTGCTGGCGATCGTGCTGCTGGCCGGGCTGGGCAAACTCAGCGACGCCGCGCTGGGCGCCGTCGAGACCCGGATCGCCCGGCGGCGCGGCTAATCGAGCAGCAGCTCCGCGGGTATGTCGCCGGACAGCGCGGCCCGCGCCAGCAGTTCGCCGAGCAGCGGACCGAACTTCATCAGGTTGGCGCCGACGAACGCCAGCACCCGGCCCCGCCGCGCCACGGTCCAGCCGTCGCCACCCGAATCCAGCCACGGCGCGCGGACACTGACGCAGTCCACCCGGTCCACCGCCACCAGCGACGGGAACAGGGCGCGCACCGTCGCGGGGTCGGCGACCTCCTGCCCGAACGCCCACCGCCCGGTGCCGCCGAGCGGCAACCCGTAGCCCTCGGGCGCCGACAGGCACGCCGCTCCGGTCGCATCCGCGCCCCGGTAGGTGAACCGGGTGTGCGGCACGAAGCCGACGCCGAGCGGGCCGAACAGCTTCGGCGTCGCCACCCCCGCGCAGATCAGCACCCGATCGGCGCGCAGCACGGTGCCGTCAGCGAGCACCGTGCGGCCGTCGTCGGCCACCGACACCACCTCACCGCACCGGATGACGACGCGGCGTGCCAACGCGGTCAGCGCGCGGCGGATCCGCAGGCTGCCGCCCAGCGGATCGAAAATTCCTGTCTCCCAGGGCACGTCGGCGAACGGGATCCGCTCGGCGATGCCATCCCGATCCAGCCGGGAGAACGCGGCGCCCGCCCGCTTCATGGCCTGCGCGACCCCATCCGCTGCGGCGCCGGCGGCGATGAAGCCCTCCGAACCCAGCAGCCGCCCCACCCCGAACTCGGCCTCCCACCGCTGCCAGCCCGCCCGCGCGGCAAAAGCCAACCGGCACAACGCCTCTCGCCGGTGGGCGATCCGGAAGATCCGGGCCAGCCCGGCGGACTGCTCGCCGAACGGCTGCCCTTTTTCCAGCACAACCACGTCGTCGTGTCCGCGGCGCGAGAGCTCCTGGGCGGCCGCGAGGCCGCACACCCCCGCACCGATGACCACGATCATCAGAAGAAGAACCCGGCGTGCGGCGCCTCGGGCACCGCGAACAGCCGATCGGCGACCGCCAGCGCCCCCGGATCGCGGGCCCGGGCCAGCCCGGCCACGGCGAGGTCGCGCCACGTGGTGCCGCCGAGCAGCACGGCGGCCAGCCCCTCGACGTCGACATCGACGTCGGCCGGCCCGTCGGCCACCGCGACACCGCCACCCGCGATGCGCAGGCACACCGAATTGTCCTGCAGCAGAGGGTCGTTGACCGCGACGGTGAGCGTCTCGTCGCCGCAGTAGCCGCGGGCGGCCAGCGCCGCCCGCGCGTCGACCACGCGGAGCCACGTCTCGTCGTGTACCGCGGTGACCCGCACCGCCCGCCGGTCGGCCAGCAGCCAGGGCAGCGGATCGTCCAATGGCAGCATCCAAAATTGCACGCGGTCAACCAGATCCAGGCCGAGCAGGAACCGCAGCAACCCGAGGTAGGCCTCGGCGGTGGGCGCGAAGAAGTCCTCGACCACGATGGTGCGCTCGTCGCTGACGAACCACCGCGCGGTGTCGATCGGGCGGTAACGGACGAAACCGGTTTCGGACCCCGGCGCGCCATGCACCGCGACATACGTTGGACCCGGGGCGGATTCGGTGCGCAACCGCACACCCTGCCACCACACCCGCGGGCGGTCGATGGTGCCCGGGCGCGCCGGGCGATGCTCGGCGTAGATCCGGGGCAGCACCTCCCACGCCTGCGCGGTATCCAGTAATCGCACCGGGCCGCCCGGCCCGACGTCGCGGCGCAGCGCCGCTCGCGCGGTGTGCACCGTCACCGATTGCGACGAGCTCGCGACGCCGTAGCCGTAACGACCGTAGATCGTCGCCTCCGAGGCCCGCAGCGTCGCCACCACCTCGTTGCGTGCCGCGAAGTCGCGCAGCTGATGGCGCACCAGGGCGGTGGCGATGCCCTGCCGGGTGAACGACGGCAGCACCCCGATGTGGGTCACGGCCGCGTGACCCACCAGCGCCCCGCCGGGCAGCGTCAACCGGCTGGTCACCGCGTCGGCGGTGCCGACGAGTTGCCCGCCGGCGTAGGCCCCGATCGTGCGGCCCGGCTCGAGCAGCGTGCCGATCTGGCCGGGTGCCAGCCCCGCCAGCGGCGCGAACCCGACCATGGCGGTGCGGAACACGTTGGCGGCGGCAATCAGGTCGTCTTCGTCCTCGAGAACCCGGATCTCGATAGCCATGCCGCCATCATGTCGCGCGCGGCCGGTGGCGCCGCCCGCGGGAGGTCGCTACCCGGTCACCGGATGGGCAGGCCGGTCAGTGCCCGGGAGATGACCAGCCGCTGGATCTCGCTGGTGCCCTCGAAGATGGTGAAGATCTTGGCGTCGCGGTGCATCCGCTCCACCGGGTAGTCGCGGGTGTAGCCGTTGCCGCCCAGGATCTGGATCGCCTCGTCGGTGACGTACACCGCGGTTTCGCTGGCCACCAGCTTGGCCATCGAGCCCTCCGCGGCGTCGAAGGCCTGGTTGTTGCGGGCCATCCAGCCGGCCCGCCACACCAGCATCCGGGCGGCGTCGATACGGCACTTCATGTCGGCCAGCTTGAACGCCACCGCCTGGAACTCGCCGATCTTGCGGCCGAATTGCTCGCGCTGGCAAGCGTATTCGAGCGCATACTCGTAGGCGGCCCGCGCCACCCCGACGGCCATCGCGCCGACCGTGGGCCGGGTGCGCTCGAAGGTCTTCAGCGCGGCCTGCCCGCGGGCCGAGGCGCCGGACTTGACCCGGGCGATCCGCTCCTCGAACTTCTCCCGGCCGCCCAGGATGTGGTCTGCCGGCAGCCGGACGTCGTCGAGCACCACCTCGGCCGTGTGCGACGCGCGGATCCCGTGCTTTTTGAACTTCTGCCCCTGCGCCAGCCCCTTCACCCCGGCCGGGACGACGAAGGTGGCCTGCCCGCGGGCGCCCAGCTCCGGATAGACCGACGCCACCACGATGTGCACGTTGGCGATCCCGCCGTTGGTGGCCCAGGTCTTGGTGCCGTTGAGCACCCACTCGCCGGTGGCTTCGTCGTAGCGGGCGCGGGTGCGGATGGCGCCGACGTCGGAGCCCGCATCGGGTTCCGACGAACAGAACGCGCCCAGCTTGGGTTCGTCGGCGGTGCCGAACATCTCGGGCAACCAGCGGCCCAGCTGTTCGGGCGTGCCGTTGCCGGCCAGCGCCGCCGCGGCCAGCCCGGTGCCCATGATGGACAGCGCGATTCCGGCGTCCCCCCAGAACAGCTCTTCGAACACCGTCAACATGCCCAGGCCGGTCGGCTCGGCCGCCTGCTGGGCGAACAGGTCGGGCGAGTACAGCCCCACCTTGGCGGCCTCCTGGATCACCGGCCAGGGGGTCTCCTCACGCTCGTCCCATTCCGCGGCGGCGGGGCGGACGACGTCGGCCGCGAACTGGTGCACCCAGTCGCGCACCTCGATCACGTCATCGGACAGCTGCAGGGAAAACGTCACGTCTGTGCTCCTGAATCATTGTCGTTGTCGTTCAAAGGTTTTCGCCGGTTCGTGTACTGTGCGAGGACGCTGACCGTTTGGTTGACCCAGGCCTCGAAGTAGCGGTCCTCGTCGGTGTTGCCGGGCAGCCGGCCGGTGAGCGCTTGCAGGGTGGCGGCATAGGACAGCGACCCGATCGCCACGGCGGCGGCCGCTTCGGGATCGGGGATGCTGGTCCGCCCGGCACGATTGGATGCGGCCAATTCGTCGGCGAAGCGTTGGTAGGCGTTGTCGGTGATCACCTGCCAGGTCTTCTCGTCGAGATCGCCGAGCTCGTCGGGCTCGCGCAACATGACCTTGAGCAGATCCTCGCTTTGTTTGAGGTTGTTCCAGATCAGCTGCCCGGCGGTGCGCACCGCCTGCTCGACGCTGCCCGGCTGCCCCGCGTCGTACTGCTCTCGCGCGGTCACGATGCTCTCGATCCGGTGCGCGACCGCGGCCTCGAGCAGCTCGCGCTTGGAGCCGAAGTGTTTGTAGAGCGCCCCGGACCCCGGCGCCAGGCCCGACTCGCGCTGGATGTCGGCCACCGACGTCGCCGCGTATCCCTTCGCGGCGAACAGCCGCAGCGCCGCGGACAGCAGCCGGTCCCGTCCCGAGCTGAGCATGGTGAGAGAGTACTCACTCACCATCAACGGGGCAAAATGGTGCCCGCGCTCGGCGCGCGAGGGGGAGAAGGCGATGCGGTTAGCGTTAGATTCTTGCCGAACTGAAGGAGCCTGACATTCGCGTCTTACCGCGCATACAGCTGCCGATGCGGGTGCTGTCGCTGCGCACCATCGTCATCGTGGCCGCGATCTCGGTGATGACCCTGGTCGTCCTGCTGGGCACCTGGGTGTGGGTGGGCGTCACCAACGACCAGTACAACCAGCTGGACCGCCGGCTCGATTCGGTCAGCAGCCTGGGCGACATCAGCAGCCTGCTCACCAACCCGCAGCACAACAGCCCGGACCGCGCTACCCCGGACGGCAACCTGGTGCGCACCGCGCGCATCGGCGGCGTGACCGTGTCGGTGCCGAGCAACATCGTGTTGCCGCAACTTCCCGACGGTTACGCCAACACCACGATCAACGGGGTGCAGTACCGGGTCCGCACCTTCACCGCGGGCCCCGCCTCGATCGCGCTCGCCGCGCCGCTGGCCGAAGCCCAGCACCGGATCAACGAACTGCACCTGCGGGTGTTGTTGATCTGCGCCAGCGTGATCGGCGGCACCGTGGTGGTGGGCTGGGTGATCTCGTTGATCATGGTCAATCCGTTCCTGCTGCTGGCCCAGCAGGCGCGCGCCATCAACGCCCAGTCCAGCCCGGACGAGGTCCAGGTGCGCGGGGTGCGCGAGGCCGTCGAGATCGCCGAGGCGGTCGAGGGCATGCTGGCCCGCATCGGCAAGGAACAGCAGCGCACCAAGGCCGCGCTCGAGTCGGCCCGCGACTTCGCGGCCGTCGCCTCCCACGAGCTGCGCACGCCGCTGACCGCCATGCGCACCAACCTGGAGGTGCTGTCCACCCTGGACCTGCCGCACGAGCAGCGCCAGGAGGTGATCGGCGACGTCATCCGCACCCAGAGCCGCATCGAGGCCACGCTGACCGCGCTGGAGCGGCTGGCCCAGGGCGAGCTGACCACCGTCGACGATTTCGTCCCGTTCGACATCACCGAGCTGCTGGACCGCGCCGCCCACGACGCGCTGCGCGTCTACCCCGACGTGGAGGTGTCGCTGGTGCCCTCGCCGACGGTGCTGATGATCGGGCTGCCCACTGGGCTGCGGCTGGTGATCGACAACGCCATCGCCAACGCCGTCAAGCACGGCAACGCCGGCAAGATCCAGCTCACCGTCAGCAGCTCCGGCGAGGGCGTGGAGATCGCCATCGACGACGACGGCAGCGGGATTCCGGAGTCCGAGCGCGCCACCGTGTTCGAACGTTTCGCCCGCGGTTGCCTGCTGCTGGTCTACCCCAACGTCATCGCCGTCGAGCGGCAGCTGCGGATCGAGCCGTCGGATTTCCGGCTGTGGGTCTGCCTGCACGAGGTCACCCACCGCGTCCAGTTCACCGCCAACCCCTGGTTGCCCGGCTACATGTCGCAGGCGCTGGCCCTGCTGACCCGCGACACCGGCGACGACCTGGGGCAGGTGCTGAGCCGGCTCGCCGACTACGCGCGCAACCGCGGCAATCCGGCGTCACAGGCCGACGCGAACTCGACCGGGATCCTCGGGCTGGTGCGGGCCGTGCAGTCCGAGCCCCAGCGCCAGGCCCTGGACCAGCTGCTGGTGCTGGGCACCCTGCTGGAGGGCCACGCCGACCACGTGATGGACGCCGTCGGCCCGATGGCGGTGCCGTCGGTGGCCACCATCCGCCGCCGCTTCGACGAGCGCCGGCACCGCAAGCAGCCGCCGCTGCAGCGGTTGCTGCGCGCCCTGCTGGGGCTCGACGCCAAGCTCAGCCAGTACACCCGGGGCAAGGCGTTCGTCGACCAGGTGGTGGGCCGGGTCGGTATGGCGCGGTTCAACGCCATTTGGACGGGGCCCGAAACGCTGCCGCTGCCCGTCGAAATCGAAGAGCCCCAGCGATGGATCGACCGGGTGCTCTAGACCGGCTGCGCACCGCGGTCGAGGCGTTCAGCACGGCCCACCTCGGTGCGGTCGAACGCTGGTGCGTGGCGCTGTCCGGCGGCCCGGATTCGCTGGCGCTCACCGCCGTGGCGGCCCGGCTGCGGCCCACCACCGCGGTGATCGTCGACCACGGTCTGCAACCGGACTCGGCCGCCGTCGCGCAAACGGCCCGGGCCCAGGCCATTGCGTTGGGTTGTGTTGCGGCGCAAGTCATTTCGGTTCACGTCGACGGCGAGGGCGGCCCGGAGGCGGCGGCGCGGCGGGCCCGCTACGCGGCGCTGGCCGCGCACCGCGACGGGCCGGTGCTGTTGGGTCACACCCTCGACGATCAGGCCGAGACGGTGCTGTTGGGGCTCGGCCGCGGGTCGGGGGTGCGCTCGATCGCGGGCATGCGTCCCCACGATCCGCCATGGTGCCGGCCGCTGCTCGGGCAGCGGCGCGCGGTGACGCACGCGGCATGCGCGGAGTTGGGCCTGACGGCGTGGCAGGACCCGCACAACAGCGACCGCCGGTTCACCCGCGCCCGGCTGCGCGCCGAGGTGCTGCCGCTGCTGGAAGAGGTGCTCGGCGGCGGCGTGGCCGAGGCGCTGGCCCGCACCGCGACGGCGCTGCGCGAGGACAACGAGTTGCTCGACGCGCTGGCCGAGCGGGCGCTGCCCGCCGCTCGGGCCGGGGCGGGGCTGCAGGTGGCGGCGCTGGCCGGGCTGGACGCGCCCGTGCGGCGCCGGGTGATCCGGGCCTGGCTGCTGGCCGGCGGTGCAACGGGATTGACCGACAAGCAGATTCGCGGGGTGGACAACCTGGTCACCGCCTGGCGCCGTCAGGGCGGGGTGGCGGTCGGGTCGTCGCAGCCCGGCGAGCGGCTGTTCGCGGGGCGCCGCGACGGCGTGTTGACGCTGTGGCGCGAGCCGGTCCGTTAACCGCAATGCCGGAGCCGCCGTTGGTTATTCGCCCGCCGGCGTGGCACGCTGTGGGCGTGGCCCAGATCTCCTCGGCGATCACCCCCGCCCAGCCCGCGGAGCTGTACCCCGGGGATATCAAGTCTGTCCTGCTGACGGCGGAGCAAATTCAGGCCCGCATCGCCGAACTCGGCCGCGAAATCGGGGACAACTACCGCGACGCCGCGGCCGAGACCGGACAGGACCTGCTGCTGATCACCGTGCTCAAGGGCGCTGTGATCTTTGTCACCGACCTGGCCCGGGCGATTCCGCTGCCCACCCAGTTCGAATTCATGGCCGTCAGCTCCTACGGGTCGTCGACGTCGTCGTCGGGCGTGGTGCGCATCCTCAAGGACCTGGACCGTGACATCCAGGGCCGCGACGTGCTGATCGTCGAGGACGTCGTGGACTCGGGGCTGACGCTGTCCTGGCTGCTGCGCAACCTGAGCACCCGTCATCCGCGGTCGCTGCGGGTGTGCACGCTGTTGCGCAAGCCCGACGCCAGGGGCGCCCACGTCGACATCGCCTACGTGGGTTTCGACATCCCCAACGACTTCGTGGTGGGATACGGCCTCGACTACGACGAGCGCTACCGCGACCTGTCCTACATCGGCACCCTGGACCCCAGGGTCTACCAGCAGTAGCTCCCGCTCAGTCCAGCTCCCAGGACGCGGTGACGGTGAACTTCACCGTCTGCTGGCCCGGTTCCAGCGGCACCGCCATCGGCATCGCGCGCGGCGACGGTGGCGGGCCGCCGGGTGGCGGGGCGTTGCCCGTCGCCTCCGAAATGGACAGCACCTTGCCCAGGTGCAGACCGGACAGCTGGGCGTACTGCTCGGCGCGGCTTTTGGCGTCGTTGAACGCGCGGGTGCGGGCGTCCTTGACCAGCTGCGAATCGTCGGCGATGGAGTAGCTGACCGACCGGATCCGGGTGGCGTCGCCGCCGGTGCCGACGATGAGCGCCAGCAGTCGTGACGCGGCGTCGGGCGGGTGGATCTTGACGGCGACGGCGTTGCTGGCGCGATAGCCGGTGATCGCGGCGCTGCCGCCGGCCTCGGGGTTGCTGTACTGGGGTGTCAGCGCGACCTCGGTGGTGCTGATGTCCTTGTGGTCGATGCCCGCGCCGACCAGCGCGTTGATGACGGCCTGCTGACGCTCGTTGGTCTCGTTCATCGCGGTGGTGACATCGGGCGCGGTGAACTCGATGCCGACGTCGGCGGTCAGGGTGTCCGGAACGCCCTGGACCTGGCCGGAACCCACCACCGTCACCTGCCGGGGCGCGGCGCCGGACGGCGGCGGACCGTGCTTGTCGCACGCCGAGATCGCGACGACGGCCAGCCCGGCGGCGGCCGCCGCGATCGCTGAGCGGACACACTTCGGGGCGTTCGTTGCGACCGGCATGTCTGGCACCTTAGCCGCCGCGGCGTCGTCCGGTTTGCTTGGACGTCACCCCCGCGTGGTGCCGCCGCCGCCGGCAAACCGGGTTGGGGTGGCGTGCGCGACTCATAAAAGGACATATATGACTCCAAACATATTGGAATACAGGGCTATTCATGACAAATCCGAAAGTCGCAGCAGCGCGGTCCAGCTAAGTGAACAGTTGCCGAATCGGCCATGAATTGGGTCTATAGGGGCTGTTCTCACTGGACGCGACTGACCTAACGTGTCCAGCCGGTAGCCGAAAAGTGTTCGGCTGAACGGGTTTTGAGGAGGGGATATGTCATTTCTGGTGGTGCGCCCGGAAATATTGGATGCGGCGGCCCGGGAGCTGCACGGCATCAATGCCGCGGTGCTGCAGAGCAATTCGGCCGTCGCAGCGCCGACGACGGCGGTGGCTCCGGCCGCCGCCGATGTGGTGTCGCTGGTGACGGCGGCGCGGTTCTCCCGGCACGGGCTGGCCTTCCAGGAGGTCAGTGCGCAGGCCGCGCAGCTGCGCGACCAGTTCGCGACAACCCTTGGCATCAGCGCCGGTTCGTATGCCGCCGCCGAGATCGCCAACACCGCCGCGGTCGGCTGAGGAAGCACGATGCTGAACTTCGGGCAGCTGGATTTCGCGCAGCTTCCGCCGGAGATCAACTCCGGGCTGATGTATTCCGGACCCGGCGCGGGGCCGCTGCTGGCCGCTGCGGCGGCCTGGAACGGACTGGCCGCCGAATTACGTTCCGCCGCAGCGTCCTTCGGGTCGGCGATCACCGGCGTGGGCGACGCCGGGTGGCAGGGGCCGGCCGCGTCGTCGATGCTGGCCGCGGCGGCGCCGCAGCTGGCGTGGCTCAGCGGCACCGCCGGACGGGCGGAGCTCGCCGCCGGTCAGGCCCTCGCGGCGGTGAGCGCCTATGAGACGGCCTTCGCCGAGACGGTGCCCCCACCGGTGATCGCGGCCAACCGTGCGCTGCTGCTGCAGTTGCTGGCCACCAACTTCCTCGGCCAGAACACCCCGGCCATCGCAGACGTCGAGGCGCAATACGGCGAAATGTGGGCTCAGGACGCCGCGGCCATGTACGGGTATGCGCTCGCGTCGGCCGCGGCGTCGACGCTGCCACCGTTCGAGCCGGCGAAACCCGCAACCGACCCGGCGGGGCTGGCCCGTCAGGCCGCCGCGACGGCGCAGGCGGCCGGGACCGGCGCCGGTGACAGAGCCCAAGGACTCGGCGCGGCGCCGCAATCCATGTCCACGCTGGCCGCGGGGACCAACAATCCGCCGCCGGCCAATCCAGGGTTCTCGCTGGGCGGGATCAGCCTGAATCCCGAGGGCGACGGGCTCGTCATCGGGGGACCGCTGGGCGATCTGCTGGAGGGGCTGACCGGGTCGCAAACCCTGGACGCCAGCACGCCTTTCGACGCGTTCATTCGGTTGATCTCCCCGACGCGACTGTTCACCACCTCGTTCAAGGACATCCAGGGCATTGCCCAGGGCATGATGCCCGCCGCCAAGTCCGCCGGCGAGGGCGTGGCCAAAGCCGCCGAAGCGGTCCTGCCCGCGGCCGTCCCGGGCGCCGGCCTAGGCTCGTTGGGCTCGCTGGGCTCGATCGGCGGGTCGGTCGGCAAGGCGGCATCGATCGGCGGGTTGTCGGTCCCGGCTTCGTGGGCGAGCGCGGCCCCCACGCCGCCCTCGGTCGCCGTGGCGCTCAACGGGGCCACGACGGCCGGCGCCGCCGAGCACGCCGCCAGCGCGGTGGGCGGGGTGCCGATGATGCCCGCCGGTGCCGCGGGCCGCGGCGCGGGCGCCCACTTCGTCGTTCCCCGTTACGGTTTCAAACCCACGGTCATCGCTCAACCGCCGGCCGGAGGATGATCCGGCGGATCAGAAGGGCGGGTCGTCGGGCAGCGGCTGATACGCCGGCTCGTCGGGCGCCCAGTCCGGCGGCAGTTCTTCCGGTTCTCGGGGATCGTTGACCCAGGCGCAGAAGGGGCTGGTGCTTGGTCCGCCTTTGAACAGGAAAAGCATGTCGCGCATGTGATTTCGGAACTTTCGGTCCGCGATCTCGCGCTGCCGGGCCTGCTCCAGCCGGATCCGGGCCTCGTTGATCGGACGCTGCTCACGATTGTGCTTGCGCGCCCGCATGATCCGGCCGTTTCGCTGTTTCGATCTGCTTCGCCGGTTGGGTGTCGGGGCCGCGCATGCCGGACCGCGCGGCTGGGCGAACAGGTCGGCCCCCGCGGGCGACGTCCGGTACGTCCGTCCGCTCGGCGAGGTCCAGACCACGGTGCCGTCGGCCAGTTGCCTGTCGCGCCACCCGCCGAAGGTTTTGAGCCGATGATGTTGGCGGCACAGGCATTTGAGGTTCTCCAGCACCGTCCACCCGCCGGCCACCGGATTCTGATGGTTGAACGGCACGGAATGGTCGAGGTCACAGATCACCGCCGGACGGCTGCATCCGGGGAAGCGGCAGGTGAGATCCCGGCACCGAACGGCCCGCTCCAGCGCCGCCGACGGCTGGTAGCGCAGGGCCGCCGCCGGGCTGGTCGCGGGATTGGCGACGAGCAGGTGCGCGGCCGCCGCCAGTCGGCGCACCTGGTCGGCGTCGATGACGCCGTAGCCTTCCAGGTAGCCCGGCTCGGCGCCATCGGCGTATACGGTTCGGTCGCTGGCCACCACGTTGATGACCACCCGCGCCCCGGTCCGGTCGTCTGCATTCTGGTCGCGGGTTCGAGCCGGGCAGTCGGGTTGTCCACAGGCGCAGGGCAATCGGCGGCCCTCGGCCAGCGCGGCCAACGCGTCGGCGCGGCGCTGATCCAGCGTCCGGGGATCCGCCGGGCATACCTGCTTGGCGAGTTGGGACAACCGCCGGTCGAACGCCGTCGCCGCGGCGGCGGCGACCGAGCCGTGCACCTCGGCCATCCCGTTCTCCGCGGCGCTGATCCCGATGTGCCGGTCCTCTTCGGCGGCCAGCCGGCGCTCGCGCGCGGCGTCGGGATCGGCGGTGCGCACGGCGGCGTCGACGGCGTTGACGATCCGCTGCCGCGACCAGCCGTGCCAGTTGCCGATGCGGGCGGCGAGCGACCGGTCAAGCTTGGCGATCAATTCCGCGTCGGTGACCAGACTCGTGCGGGTGATGATCAATCGTACTGTGCGCCAATCGGTTCGGCCCTCGGCGAGCAGCGCCGCCACCTCCGGCAGCCTGGTGTCGAGCGTCTCGGCGTAGGACACCAGGTAGCTGGCTGCCGCCGCGGAGAGGTTCATCGCCGCGGCCACCTCGGCGGCGGTCTGCTCGAAGCCGTCGATCTCCGCATACTCCGGCTCAGGGCGGTCGGCGGTGGCCACCCGGTGGCGAAGCAATGCCGCCACGGCCGCGAACCGGCGCGCCACCAGCATCGACTCCTCGCGATGGGTGGACTCGACCACCGCCACCAGCGCAGCCGGATCCGGGCTCAATTCGAACATGTGTTCGATCATAGCCCGTCGCTAAGACATCAGGGCGTGACGAGAACCTTGCAGTGCCGCTCGGGATCGGCGAGGTCGTCGAACGCCGCGCCGACCCCGTCCAGCCCGACCTCGCCGGTGATCAGCGGCGCCACGTCGATGTCACCCTCGGCGAGCGCGCGCAGCGAATCGCCGAACTCCTCGGGGGGTGTAGGCGAGCACGAACTGCACGTTGATCTCCTTGGCGATCGCGAAGAAGGGGTGGACGGTGTCGGGCTGCATGCACACGCCGGCGACCACCAGCCGGGTGCCGGGCCTGGCGCGCAGCAGCACGTCGTCGATGATGCCGGGTACGCCGACCGCCTCGAACACCACCGCGGGCTTGACGCTGTCGAACGGCGAGCCCTGCGCGGGATCCAGCGTCCGGTGGGCCCCCATCGCGGTGGCCAGCTGGCGGCGCTTGGGCGAAAAGTCGGACGCCACAATCGATTCCACACCGCGCGTGGCGAGGGCGGCGATGATGGCGATCCCGATCGGGCCGCACCCGAGCACCAGGGCGGTCTCGGCCGGGGTGATGTTCGATTTGTTGACCGCGTGCAGTCCGACCGCCATGGGTTCGGTCAGCGCCGCGTGCTTGACGTCCAGGCCGTTGGGGATGGGCAGCAGCAGCGGCGCCGAGAGCAGCATCCGCTCGGCATAGCCGCCGATCGTGGTGTTGCTGTAGACGATCGGCTCGACGCCCTTGGCGGACAACAACACCGGCAGCGAGGTGACCAAAGTGCCCGGGGGATGGGTTTCGGTGTCGGGGCCCGCTTCGAGTATCTCGGCGCTGAATTCGTGTCCCATGAAGATGTCGTGGTCCAGGTCGACGCGCATGCCGGCCGCGCCGCCGGCCACCCGATCGCTCATCTGAAGCACCTGGGCGCCGTGGGCGGCGAAATGCAGGTCCGAGCCGCAAATCCCGCACGCCCGCACCCCGACGAGCACCTGGCCGGTTTCGGGTATCGGTTCGGGCACGTCGTCGCGGTAGACCATGCGACCGTCGCGCAACACCGCCGCGCGCATCAGTGCACCGCGTCCTTGTGCTCGTCGACATGTTCGCTGATCGCCTTGACCACGGCCTCACCCGCCCGGCCGAGCAACTGGTCGCGCATGCCCTTCGCCCAGTCGTGCGATGCGCGCGAGGCGTCGAGCTGCCGCTTGAAGTGCGGAATCACCTTGCGCGCCATCAGGTCATAGCAGTGGTATGTCGCTTCCGGTGAGGCCCAGTCATGGCCCAGCATCAACAGGGTGCCGAAACCGCCGGACCGGTCCAGCAGGTCCTCGATGTGGGCGATGGCGTCCTCGGGCGTGCCGATGCAGCAGTTGCCCTTGGCCGCGTACTCGGCGACGAACTCGTGCGGCGTCTGGGTGCCCTCCACGCTGTTGGCCAGCGGGACGAAGCCGGCCGCGCCGAAGTAGTTCGCGAAATCCTGTAGCCCGTAAGTGCAATCGTCGATCGCCTGCTCGCGACTGTCCGCGATGTGCATGATGCTCAAGACGCGCCAGTCGCCGCGGTCCGGTTCGTCCCGGCCGGCCTTGGCGGCCTGCTCGCGCACCACGTCCCAGGTGGTCTCCAGCGCCGCGTAACCGCCGGGCACCGACATCGACAGCGACAGCAGCGAGGTGCCCAGCGCGCCGGCCAACCGCGGACCCGAGGGGGAAATCATTGCGGCCGTGGATATCTCGGGGTACGGCCAGGTGTAGGGCCGGATGTGCAACTGGGCGTCACGCAGCGTGAACCAGTCGGAGTGACGGTCGATTCGCTCGGTGGGGGCGGCGCGGAACAGCGCCAGGATCGCCTCCAGCGACTCCTGCATCATGTGCCGCTGATCGACGGGGTCGATGCCCATCATGTAGGCGTCCGACGGCAGCGCGCCGGGCCCGGTGCCGAACATCACCCGGCCGCGGGTCAGGTGATCGAGCAGCACCCAGCGATCGGCCACCATGAGCGGATGGTGATAGGGCAGCGACACCACGCCGGTGCCCAACCGAATGTGTTTGGTCCGCTCGGCCGCGGTGGCGATGAACACCTCCGGGCAGGCGATCAGTTCGTAGCCGCCGGAGTGGTGTTCGCCGAACCACGCCTCGTCGAATCCGAGCCGATCCAGTGCTACCACCCGTTCCAGGTCGTATTCCAGTGCGACCGTTGGGGATTGGCCGACGGGGTGAAACGGGGTGATGAAGACACCGAACCGCAGGGGCGCGCTCATCGCAGCTCCAATCCGTTGAGGAAGTCCAGTAAGGCCGCGTTCACTTCGGCGGGGCGCTCCTGCTGCAGCCAGTGCCCGGCGCCGTCGATCATCACGTGCCGGTACGGGCCGGAGATCACCTCCGCCGCGCGGTCGGCCCGGGTGAAGGACAGGACGGGATCGGCCGTCCCGCCGATGAACAGGCACGGCACCGCGATCTTGGCGCCGTCGAGTTCGGGGGTGGTCTCCCAGTTGCGGTCGAAATTGCGATACCAGTTCAGGCCGCCGGTGAAGCCGGTGCGCGAGAATTCGGCGATGTAGTGGTCCAGCTCGTCCTGGCTGATCCACTCCGGCAGCCCGTCGGGCTCGGGAAGGCGTTCGAGGAAACCCTCCGGACCCGGCGCCACCATCCGCAGCCCCGCCGCCTTGTCGCCGTCGGTCCGCAGGCTGCCCATCATCCGTCGCATCACCTGCGCGGGATCGGCGTTCAACTCGGCGTCGGCCACCCCGGGCTCCTGGAAGTACAGGATGTAGAAGAAGTTCTCGCCGAACATCTTTCGCCACGCCTGCGTCGGCGCCAGCCGCGGCCGGGGCGTCACCGGCACACTCATGGCGGCGACGGCCGCGACCCGGTCCGGGTGCAGCAGCGGCGCATTCCACACCACCGCCGCACCCCAGTCGTGCCCCACCCACACAGCGCGCTGGGCGCCGACGTCGTCGAGCAGGCCGACGAGGTCGGCGGTCAACTGGTGAATGTCGTAGGCCTCGACGGCATCCGGGCGATCCGAGCCGCCGTAGCCGCGCTGATCGGGCGCCAGCACGTGGTAGCCGGCGTCGGCGAGGACGTCGATCTGGTGTCGCCAGGAGTACGCCAGTTCGGGGAATCCGTGGGCCAGGATCACCACGGGTGCGCCGCGGTCGCCCGCTTCGGTCACCCGCAGCCGCACACCATTGGTATCTACTAACCGTTGGGTAGGGGGCACCGTCTCACCAAAGCACAACGGTCGCGGACAGAGAAGGGCCCAATTGACGCGAATGGCGGTAGGTTGCGCATCAAATGGCCGCAACACCGCAATACTCGGGTTTATGCGCCTGGACCATGTCGTGCTGTGGACCAGAAATCCGCGGGTGTCGATGGACTTCTACACGCGCGTCGTCGGGCTGGAACCGGTTCGGTTCGCCGAATTCGAGGCCGGCGAGGCGCCGTTCCCCAGCGTGCGCATCTGCGCGGACTCGATCATCGACTTGATGCCGCTCGAGATGGTTTCGGGCGCCGCGTCGTCCGGGGTCGCCGAGGGCAGTGCCGGTAACCCCGTCAACCACGTCTGTATTGCCTTGTCCAAGGCCGAATACGACGCGCTGGAGGCGCGCCTGCAGGCCGAGGGCGTGGACACCGGCGTGCGGCTGAGCCGGAGTTTCGGCGCGCGGGGCTGGTCGCCGCACACCTACTACTTCGCCGACCCGGACGGCAACGTCGTCGAGGCCCGCTACTACGAGTGACGGGCCCGGCCGCAGCGCCGAGCGTCACGCAGGAGTGACACCGGCCGCCGACGGCAGCGCCAGCGTGACGCTCGGGAACCGCCGGTCGTTGCTATTGACGAGGACGCTGCGCTCCGGCTCTGCCGGAGCTGGCGATCGCCGCTAGCGGTAGCCTGGACTTTTCCAGCTGCGTGTATATCGGGGAAGGACCTGCCCAGTAAGGGCCGATGATTGATGAACCGGAAAAACGTTATTCGCACCATCACGGCGATTGCTGTCGTGGTGCTGCTCGGCTGGTCGTTCTTCTACTTCAGTGACGACACCCGCGGCTATAAGCCCGTCGACACCTCGGTGGCGATGGCCCAGATCAATGGCGACAACGTCAAGAGCGCGCAAATCGACGACCGCGAACAGCAACTGCGCCTGACCCTGAAGAAGGGCAACGGCGACACCGACAACTCCGACAAGGTCATCACCAAATATCCCAGCGGCTATGCGGTCGACCTGTTCAACGCGCTAAGCGCCAAGAACGCGAAGGTCAGCACGGTCGTCAACCAGGGCAGCATCCTGGGCGAGCTGCTGGTGTACGTGCTGCCCCTGCTGCTGCTGGTCGGGTTGTTCGTGATGTTCTCGCGCATGCAGGGCGGCGCCCGGATGGGCTTCGGGTTCGGCAAGTCGCGGGCCAAACAGCTGTCCAAGGACATGCCCAAGACCACCTTCGCCGACGTCGCCGGGGTCGACGAGGCGGTCGAGGAGCTCTACGAGATCAAGGACTTCCTGCAGAACCCGGGCCGCTATCAGGCGCTGGGCGCCAAGATCCCCAAGGGCGTGCTGCTCTACGGGCCACCCGGCACCGGTAAGACGCTGCTGGCCCGGGCGGTGGCCGGCGAGGCCGGGGTTCCGTTCTTCACCATCTCCGGGTCCGACTTCGTCGAGATGTTCGTCGGGGTGGGCGCGTCCCGGGTTCGTGACCTGTTCGACCAGGCCAAACAGAACAACCCGTGCATCATCTTCGTCGACGAGATCGACGCGGTGGGCCGCCAGCGCGGCGCCGGCCTGGGCGGCGGTCACGACGAGCGCGAGCAGACGCTGAACCAGTTGCTGGTCGAGATGGACGGGTTCGACCCGCGGGCCGGCGTGATCCTGATCGCCGCCACCAACCGGCCCGACATCCTGGACCCGGCGCTGTTGCGGCCCGGCCGCTTCGACCGCCAGATCCCGGTGTCCAACCCGGACCTGGCCGGCCGTCGCGCGGTGCTGGCGGTGCATTCCAAGGGCAAGCCGATCGCCCCCGACGCCGACCTCGACGGCCTGGCCAAGCGCACCGTCGGCATGACCGGCGCCGACCTGGCCAACGTGATCAACGAGGCGGCGCTGCTGACCGCCCGGGAGAACGGCACCGTCATCACCAGCGCCGCTTTGGAGGAAGCGGTCGACCGGGTGATCGGCGGGCCGCGCCGCAAGGGCCGCATCATCAGCGAGCAGGAAAAGAAGATCACCGCCTACCACGAGGGCGGCCACACGCTGGCGGCCTGGGCGATGCCCGACATCGAACCCATCTACAAGGTGACGATCCTGGCGCGCGGCCGCACCGGCGGGCACGCGGTCGCGGTGCCCGAGGAGGACAAGGGCCTGCGGACCCGCTCGGAGATGATCGCGCAACTGGTGTTCGCGATGGGTGGCCGCGCCGCCGAGGAGCTGGTCTTCCGCGAGCCGACCACCGGCGCGGTGTCCGACATCGAGCAGGCCACCAAGATCGCCCGCGCGATGGTCACCGAGTTCGGCATGAGCTCCAAACTCGGTGCGGTCAAATACGGTTCGGAACACGGCGACCCGTTCCTCGGCCGCACCATGGGCACCCAGGCCGACTACTCGCACGAGGTCGCCCGTGACATCGACGACGAGATCCGCAAGCTGATCGAGGCCGCCCACACCGAGGCCTGGGAGATCCTCACCGAATACCGCGACATCCTCGACACGCTGGCGGGCCAGCTGCTGGAGAAGGAAACGCTGCACCGCGCCGAGCTGGAGAGCATCTTCGCCGGCGTCGAAAAGCGGCCCCGGCTCACGATGTTCGACGATTTCGGTGGCCGCATCCCGTCGGACAAGCCGCCGATCAAGACACCCGGCGAACTGGCCATCGAGCGCGGCGAGCCGTGGCCCCCGCCCGCCCCCGAGCCGGCCTTCAAGGCGGCCATCGCCAAGGCCAGCGAGGCCGCCGCGGCCGCCCGGCTGGAGGCCGACCGAAACGTCAACGGCGGCAACGGTTCTCACGCCAACCAGGGCGGTAATCGGCAGGGTCCCACCCAACCGGACTACGGTGCGCCGGCCGGCTGGCGGGCGCCGGGCTGGCCGCCGCAGCAGTCGCAGCAGCCCAACTACTGGCACCCGCCCGCCCAGCCGCCCTACTGGCAGCAACCGGCGCACGGCTACCCGGGCCAGCAGCCTTACCCGGGCCAGCAGCCCTATCCCGGCCAGCCGGGCGGACCGGCTCAGTCCGGCCCACCCCAGGCGCGTCCGCCGTACCCGCCGTACCCGCCGTACCCCCCGCCCGGTCAGCCCGCCCCCGAGGGTGGGTCGCCGGACCGGCAGGATGACGACGTGAGCCGGTCCAACCCGCCGGCCCACGGCTGAGCAAACGGAGGATGTGATGGCCGGGAACGGTTCAGCGCCGGACACCGCGACGCACCAGGTCCGGCAGTTCGACCAGGCGCGCGCCGAGGCCGCCGTCCGCGAGTTGCTGTTCGCCATCGGCGAGAACCCCGACCGGCACGGCCTGGCCGAAACCCCGGCCCGCGTCGCCCGCGCCTACCGGGAGATGTTCGCCGGCCTGTACACCGACCCGGACAGCGTGCTGAACACCATGTTCGACGAGGAACACGACGAACTGGTGCTGGTCAAGGAGATCCCGCTGTACTCCACCTGCGAGCACCACCTGGTGTCGTTTCACGGGGTGGCCCATGTCGGTTACATCCCCGGCAACGACGGCCGGGTCACCGGCCTGTCCAAGATCGCCCGCCTGGTCGACCTGTACGCCAAGCGGCCCCAGGTGCAGGAGCGGCTGACCAGTCAGATCGCCGACGCCCTGGTGAAAAAGCTCAATCCGCGCGGGGTGATCGTGGTGGTCGAGGCCGAGCACCTGTGCATGGCGATGCGCGGTGTCCGCAAACCCGGTGCCGTCACCACGACCTCGGCGGTGCGCGGGCTGTTCAAGACCAACGCGGCTTCTCGGGCGGAGGCGCTCGACCTGATCCTGCGTAAGTGAGTCCGGCGCCTTGCAGGTAATGGGAGTCTTGAACGTCACTGACGATTCGTTCTCCGACGGCGGCCGCTACCTCGACCCCGACAAGGCCGTCGCACACGGACTGGCGCTGGTCGCCGAGGGCGCCGGCATCGTCGACGTGGGCGGCGAATCCACCCGCCCCGGCGCCACCCGGATCGACCCGCGCGTCGAGACCTCCCGCGTCGTCCCCGTCGTCAAAGCGCTTGCGGCAGAAGGTGTCACGGTGAGCATCGACACCATGCACGCCGACGTCGCGCGGGCGGCGCTGGGCAGCGGCGCGCGGATCGTCAACGACGTGTCCGGCGGGCGCGCCGATCCGGCGATGGCGCCGCTGCTGGCCGAGGCGAAAGTGCCCTGGGTGCTGATGCATTGGCGATCGGTGTCGGCCGAGCGCCCGCACGCGGCCCCGCAGTACCGCGACGTGGTCGCCGAGGTGCGCGCCGAACTGCTGGCCAGCGTCGACGCCGCGGTGGCAGCCGGCGTCGATTCCGCCCGGCTGATGATCGATCCGGGGTTGGGATTCGCCAAGACCGGACAACACAATTGGGCCCTGCTGCACGCGTTGCCGCAGTTGGTCGCCACCGGGATCCCGGTACTGCTGGGCGCCTCCCGCAAACGGTTCCTCGGCACGCTGCTGGCCGGGCCCGACGGCGCGCCGCGGCCGCCCGACGGGCGGGAGACGGCGACCGCGGTGATTTCCGCGCTGGCCGCGCTGCACGGGGCGTGGGGGGTGCGGGTGCACGACGTGCGGGCCACGGTCGATGCGCTCAAGGTGCTCGGCGCTTGGATGGGAGACGATGGCTGATCGAATCGAGTTGCGCGGCTTGAGGGTTCGCGGACAACACGGAGTGTTCGACCACGAGCGCGTCGACGGGCAGGACTTCGTCATCGACGTCACGGTCTGGATCGACCTGGTGGGCGCCGCGGCCAGCGACGAGCTGGCCGACACCTACGACTACGCCGCGCTGGCGCAGTTGGCCGCCGACGTGGTGGCCGGCCCGGCGCGCAATCTGATCGAAACCGTCGGGGCGCAGATCGCCGACCAGGTGATGGACGACGAACGTGTGCACGCCGTCGAGGTGATGGTGCACAAGCCGCAGGCCCCGATCCCGCAGCAGTTCGCCGACGTCGCGGTGGTGGTGCGGCGGTCCCGGCGCGGCGGCCGCGGTTCGGTGGTCCCGGCGGGCGGGGCGCTATGACACGCGTTGTCTTATCCATTGGCTCCAATCTGGGGGACCGGCTGGCGCGGCTGCAGTCCGTCGTCGACGGGCTCGGCGGCGCGGTGCGCGCCATCTCGCCGGTGTACGAAACCCAACCCTGGGGCCGGGTGGATCAGGCGCCGTTTCTCAACGCGGTGCTGATCGCCGACGACCCGGCCTGCGACGGCCAGGGCTGGCTGCGCCGGGCGCAGGAATTCGAGCGGGCCGCGGGCCGGGTGCGGGGCGAACGCTGGGGCCCGCGCACCCTCGACGTCGACCTGATCGCCTGCTACGGCGACGGCGAGGTGATCTCCCGGGAGAACAACCTGACCCTGCCGCATCCGCTGGCGCATCTGCGGGCCTTCGTCCTTATCCCCTGGCTGGCCGTCGACCCGGACGCGCGGCTGACGGTGGCCGACGGGCCGCAACCGGTCGCCCGCCTGCTGGCCCAGCTGGACCAAGCCGACCGGGACGGTGTCCGGCCGACCGGCCTGACGCTGACACCGCCCGCGGGCTCGTCGGCCGATTCGGGGGCGGGCAGCTGATGGGCCCCACCCGCAAACGTGACCTGACGGCCGCGGTGGTCGGCGCTGCCGTCGTGGGGTATCTGCTGGTCCAGGGCCTGTATCGGTGGTTTCCGCCGATCACGGTGTGGACCGGGCTGTCGCTGCTGGCCGTCGCCGTCATCGAGGCGCTGTGGGCGCGCTACGTGCGCACCAAGATCAACGACGGCGAGATCGGCTCCGGTCCCGGCTGGCTGCATCCGCTGGCGGTGGCACGCAGCCTGATGGTGGCCAAGGCGTCGGCATGGGTGGGCGCGCTGATGCTGGGCTGGTGGATCGGAGTGCTGGTGTACTTTCTGCCGCGCCGCTCCTGGCTGCGGGCAGCCTCCGAGGACACCTCGGGGGCGGTGGTGGCGGCCGTCAGCGCGCTGGCTCTGCTCGTCGCCGCGCTGTGGCTGCAACATTGCTGCAAATCCCCGCCGGACTCCGGCGAGCACGGCGAGGGCGCGGAAACCTAGCCGACCCGGCCGCGGCGCGGGCAACCCGCAAAGAATCGCCGGAGTCGGCCGACACGCTGATTGACCTCGCGCAGGTACAGTTTGGCCATGACCGTTCTGTCCCGCGGCGCCCGGGTCCGGCGCGGCGGCCGCAGGCCGGGTTGGGTGCTCTTGACCGCGTTGCTGGTCCTCGCGATGGGGGCCAGTTCCGCATTGGTTTTCACCAATCGGGTGGAACTCCTCAAGCTCGCTGTAATCCTGGCGCTGTGGGCCGCAGTCGCCGGCGCTTTCGTCTCCGTGCTGTATCGCCGCCAAAGCGACGCCGACCAGTCCCGCGTCCGCGACCTCAAACTGGTCTACGACCTGCAGCTGGACCGCGAGATCTCGGCCCGGCGCGAATACGAGCTCACGGTGGAGTCCCAGCTGCGCCGCGAGCTCGCCTCCGAGCTGCGCGCCCAGGCCGCCGACGACCTGGCCGAGCTGCGCGCCGAGCTGAGCGCCCTGCGGACCAGCCTGGAAATCTTGTTCGACACCGACCTGGGGCAGCGCCCGGCGCTCGGGGCGTTCGAGGGCGAGCCGCAACCCGAGCGGGCGTACAGCGAGTGGGAGCGCAACGGCGAGAACCCCCGCGACACGCCGGTGGATTGGGTGCCCAGCGATCGGGTGACCTCGGCACCCCAGGAGCATCCGCCCGGACGGCACGACGAGACGGCCATCATCGACGTGCCCGAGGAGCCGCTGATGCCGCCCCGCCCGCAGCAGCCAGCGCCGCCGCGGCGCGAGCGTCCCCGCTACCAGGAGCCCCCGGGGCCGGCGGAGCCGCGGTTCGAGCCCCGGTATCAACCCCCGCCGGCCGCCGCCGCGACGCCACCTCCGCCGGAAATGCCGCCGGAACCCCCGCGCGAACCCCAGCCGGAACCGCAACCCGAACCCCAGCCCCAGCCGCAGGGCCGCGACTGGCAGCCCGTGGGCGCCGAGGGGCAGTGGTTGCCGCCCGGATCACCGGGCAGCAACTGGGCCGGCGCCGACGCGGAGTCGACGGGTGGACGCCGGCGTGCCCGGCATTCGGGCGCCGACGAGGCCTGGGACGGCATGCCCGTCGAGCCCGTGCCCCCGCCGCCGTACGCCGAGTCCGGTCGCCGGGCCCGCTCGCGCCATTCCGCGGAGTACCGCGACTACGGGGTGCGCAACTTCGCGCCCGGCAGCGAGCCGCCGGCCGGACCGGCCCCCGCGCCGCCTCCGCCCGCCGCGGCCACACCGCCGCCCCCGGCCGCTCCGGCGCCGTCCGGACCGGCCGCCGGTGCACCCCCACCACCGCGGCTGGCGCCGCCGCCGGCCGCCGAGCACACGCCGCGGCACGGCGGGGAGCCGGAACCGGCCGACCCGCGGCGGGCGCGGGACGCCTCCGGCACCGGGGGCCAGTCGGTGGCCGACCTGCTGGCCCGGCTGCAGGTGCAGCCGTCCGAGGGCGGCCGGCGCCGGCGCCGCGAGGGCTGAGCTGGGAGCTTCCTCACATTGGGGGATGCGACCCGATCGACTAGGATTCGAGTGACCGAACGGTACCCACCTGCGTGGGACCGGAACGAACCAGAAATCTGTGAGGTCGTCTGCGATGGTGCAGTTCGACGGTCTGCGCCCGGCCAGGCTCAAGGTGGGCATCATCTCGGCCGGCCGGGTGGGCACCGCGCTCGGTGTCGCGCTGGAGCGCGCGGACCACGTCGTGGTGGCGTGCAGCGCCATCTCCCATGCGTCCCGGCAGCGGGCGCAGCGCCGGCTGCCCGACACCCCGGTGGCGTCGCCGCCGGAGGTGGCGGCCGGTGCCGAGCTGTTGCTGCTGGCGGTTCCCGACAGCGAACTCGCCGGCCTGGTCTCCGGTTTGGCGGCGACGGAGGCGGTGCGGGCCGGGACCACCGTGGCCCACACCTCGGGCGCCAACGGGGTGGGCATCCTCGCGCCGCTGACCCGGCAGGGCTGCATCCCGCTGGCGATCCACCCGGCGATGACGTTCACCGGCTCCGACGAGGACATCAGCCGGCTGCCGGACACCTGCTTCGGCATCACGGCGGCCGACGAGGTCGGCTACGCGATCGCCCAGTCGCTGGTGCTGGAGATGGGCGGGGAGCCGTTCAGCGTCGCCGAGGACGCCCGCGTGCTCTACCACGCCGCGCTGGCGCACGCGAGCAACCACCTCGTGACGGTGCTGTCCGACGCGCTCGAGGCGTTGCGGGCCGCGCTGCGCGGCAGCGAACTGCTCGGCCAGCAGACCGTCGACGAGCAGCCCGGCGGCATCGCCGAACGCATCGTCGGGCCGCTGGCCCGGGCCGCGCTGGAGAACACCCTGCAGCGCGGGCAGGCCGCGCTCACCGGCCCGGTCGCGCGCGGCGACGCGGCCGCGGTGGCCGGGCATCTGGCCGCGCTGCACCGGGTGGCACCCGAGCTGGCACAGGCCTATCGGGTCAACGCCCTGCGGACCGCCCAGCGGGCACACGCTCCCCAGGAGGTCGTCGAGGTGCTGGCACCGTGAAACCCGCCTTCACCGCGGGCGAACTCAACACCTACACCAGCCCGGGCGACGTCACCGCCGTCAGCCGCGCGCTGCGCCACACCGGTCGCCGGGTGATGCTGGTGCCCACCATGGGTGCGCTGCACGACGGCCACCTCGCGCTGGTGCGGGCGGCCAAGCGGGTGCCCGGTTCGGTGGTGGTGGTGTCGATCTTCGTCAACCCGCTGCAATTCGGCGCCGGCGAAGACCTGGACGCCTACCCCCGCACCCTGGACGACGACCTGGCGCTACTGCGCTCCGAGGGCGTCGAAATCGCCTTCACCCCAACGGCCGCGGCGATGTACCCGAATGGTTTGCGCACCACCGTGCAGCCCGGCCCGCTGGCCGCCGAGCTGGAGGGCGGGCCCCGGCCGACGCATTTCGCCGGCGTGCTGACCGTCGTGTGCAAGCTGCTGCAGATCGTGCGCCCCGACCGAATCTTCTTCGGCGAGAAGGACTACCAGCAGCTGGTGATGATCCGTCAGATGGTCGCCGACCTCAACATCGACGTGCAGGTGGTCGGGGTGCCTACCGTGCGGGAGGCCGACGGCCTGGCGATGTCGTCGCGCAACCGCTACCTGGACGCCACGCAACGCGAACTGGCCGTGACGCTTTCGGCGGCCCTGACCGCCGGCGCGCACGCCGCCCACCTGGGCGGTGCGGCCGCGCTGCGGGCCGCGCGGGCGGTGCTGGACGCCGTGCCCGAGCTCACCGTCGATTATCTCGAGCTGCGCGACGCCGGGCTGGGCCCGGCACCCGCCCACGGCTCGGCGCGGCTGCTGGTCGCCGCCCGGCTGGGCAACACCCGACTGCTGGACAACATCGAAATGCAGATCGAAACACCCGCCGGCACCGCTGGGCCGGACGGCGACCGCCAATACGCCCAATCACCTTGGAGGAATTGATGTTACGGACGATGCTCAAGTCGAAGATCCATCGGGCCACCGTCACGCAGGCCGACCTGCACTACGTGGGCTCGGTGACCATCGACGCCGACCTGATGGACGCCGCCGACCTGCTCGAGGGCGAACAGGTGACCATCGTCGACATCGACAACGGCGCCCGGCTGGTCACCTACGCGATCACCGGTGAGCGTGGCAGCGGGGTGATCGGGATCAACGGTGCCGCAGCGCATCTGGTCCACCCGGGCGATCTGGTCATCCTGATCGCCTACGGGACCATGGAGGAGGCCGAGGCGCGGGCGTATCAGCCGCGGATCGTCTTCGTCGACGCCGACAACAAGCCGGTCGACCTCGGCCACGATCCGGCATTCGTGCCGGACTTCGAGATAGCAGGGGCGGCCGAGTTGCTCGATCCCCGGATCGTTGCGCGGTAGCCGTGCTGCTGGCCATCGACGTCCGTAACACCCACACCGTCGTCGGGCTGATATCCGGTTCCAAAGAGCACGCAAAAGTGGTGCAGCAGTGGCGGATTCGCACCGAGTCGGAGATCACCGCCGACGAGCTGGCGCTGACCATCGACGGTTTGATCGGCGACGACTCGGAGCGGCTCACCGGCGCCGCCGCGCTGTCGACCGTGCCGTCGGTGCTGCACGAGGTGCGCCTCATGCTCGACCAGTACTGGCCGTCGGTGCCGCACGTGCTGATCGAGCCCGGGGTGCGCACCGGCATCCCGCTGCTGGTGGACAACCCCAAGGAAGTGGGCGCCGACCGGATCGTCAACTGCCTGGCCGCTTTTCACCGTTTCCAAAGCCCCGCCATCGTCATCGACTTCGGATCCTCGATCTGCGTGGACGTCGTGTCGGCCAAGGGCGAATTCCTGGGCGGCGCGATCGCGCCCGGACTGCAGGTCTCCTCCGATGCCGCCGCGGCCCGCTCCGCCGCGCTGCGCCGGGTCGAGCTGGCCCGTCCCCGCTCGGTGATCGGCAAGAACACCGTCGAATGCATGCAGGCGGGCGCGGTGTTCGGCTTCGCCGGGCTGGTCGACGGCCTGGTCGGGCGCATCCGCGAGGACGTGCCGGGATTCGGCGGCGACGACGTCGCGATCGTGGCCACCGGGCACACCGCGCCGCTGCTGCTGCCCGAACTGGACACCGTCAGCCACTACGACCAGCACCTGACCCTGCACGGCCTGCGGCTGGTTTTCGAACGCAACCGGGACGCGCAGCGCGGGCGGCTGAAAACGGCCCGGTGACGGCGTCGGCGCGGCCTGGCGGCCGCGTCATTTAAGCTGGCACGTCGTGAGTCCCGCCCCAGACGCCGACATTCCCGAGCAGTACCGGATCCGCCGGGACAAGCGCGCGCGGCTGCTCGCCGAGGGGCACGACCCGTACCCGGTCGCCGTCGAACGCACCCACACGCTGGCGCAGGTGCGCGCCGCCCACCCCGACCTGCCCGTCGACACCGCGACCGACGACGTGGTCGGCGTCGCCGGCCGGGTGATCTTCGCGCGCAACTCCGGCAAGCTGTGCTTCGCCACGCTGCAGGAGGGCGACGGCACCACCCTGCAGGTGATGGTCAGCCTGGACAAGGTGGGCCGCGAAGCCCTGGACGCGTGGAAGGCCGACGTCGACCTGGGCGACATCGTCTCCGTGCACGGCACCCTGATCAGCTCCCGGCGCGGCGAACTGTCCGTGCTCGCCGACTCGTGGCGGATGGCGTCCAAGTCGTTGCGTCCGCTGCCCGTCGCGCACAAGGAGATGAGCGAAGAGGCGCGGGTGCGGCAGCGCTACGTCGACCTGATCGTGCGCCCGCAGGCGCGCACGGTCGCCCGGCAGCGGATCGCGGTGATCCGGGCGATCCGCAACGCCTTGGAACGGCGCGGGTTTCTCGAAGTCGAAACCCCAATGTTGCAGACGCTGGCCGGGGGCGCGGCTGCACGGCCGTTCGTCACCCATTCCAACGCGCTCGACATCGATCTCTACCTGCGGATCGCCCCGGAACTGTTCCTCAAGCGCTGCGTCGTCGGTGGTTTCGATAAGGTTTTCGAACTAAATCGCGTGTTCCGAAACGAAGGTGCGGATTCCACCCATTCTCCGGAATTCTCCATGCTGGAGACCTACCAGGCCTACGGAACGTATGACGATTCGGCGGTGGTGACGCGCGAGCTTATTCAAGAGGTGGCCGACGAGGCCATCGGAACCCGACAACTACCGCTGCCCGACGGCAGCGTCTACGACATAGACGGAGAATGGGCTTCTATAGAAATGTACCCGTCGCTGTCGGCGGCGCTCGGTGAGGAGATCACCCCGCAGACCACGGTGGAAAAGCTGCTCGGCATCGCCGAGCGGCTGGGCGTCGAGATCCCCCGCGACCGCGGCTACGGGCACGGCAAGATCGTCGAGGAGCTGTGGGAGCACACCGTGGGCGACACGCTCACCGCGCCCACGTTCGTGCGGGATTTCCCGGTCGAGACAACGCCTTTGACGCGTCAGCACCGCAGCATCGACGGCGTCACCGAGAAATGGGACCTGTACGTGCGTGGGGTCGAGCTGGCCACCGGCTACTCGGAGTTGACCGATCCCGTGGTGCAGCGCGAGCGGTTCGCCGCCCAGGCGCGTGCGGCGGCCGCCGGCGACGACGAGGCCATGGTGCTCGACGAAGACTTTCTCGCCGCGCTCGAGTATGGGATGCCGCCCTGCACCGGAACGGGAATGGGTATCGACCGGTTGTTGATGACATTGACCGGGCTGTCAATTCGGGAGACAGTTTTGTTCCCCATCGTTCGGCCGCATTCGTAGTTGAAAGTGCAACGCCGCAGAAAGTCCAACCATGCGGCGTCCGTACAGATTGAGTATGCTGCGCTGTTATGGCAGATTGGTGACCGGGGAGGTCGATCCAATCTGCTCAGCAACTGCTCAGGACGAAATGCGAGGGTAAGCCAATGGCAAAAAAAGTGACCGTCACCTTGGTCGATGATTTCGACGGTGCCGGCGCAGCCGACGAAACAGTGGAATTCGGGCTTGACGGGGTGACCTACGAGATTGACCTTTCGTCCAAGAATGCCGCGAAACTTCGTAATGATCTGAAGCAATGGGTGGAAGCCGGCCGTCGCGTCGGCGGCCGCCGGCGCGGGCGCTCGGGCTCGGGACGCGGCCGCGGCGCCATCGACCGCGAGCAGAGCGCGGCGATCCGCGAATGGGCCCGTCGCAACGGGCACAACGTGTCGACCCGCGGCCGCATCCCGGCCGACGTCATCGACGCCTTCCACGCCGCAACCTGACCGTCCTGCAGCCGGCGCCCGGGCGTGCAGTCCGGGCGCCGGTTTGTCGTTTCGCTGGCCGCGAAATGGTCGGCGGGTGGCGCCGGAAACGAATTGGCGCGCCGCGGCGTTTCTTCAGTTACGCGCACAACGCCGCAGGCAGCCGCGGCCGTGATTGCATCGCAACGACGGCGCACGTCCGACTACGAGCAAGGCGGCGCAAGGTTAGGCCCGCCGGCAAGCCGACCATTACAGTGGATGGCAGGTACGCGATTCCGGCCACAAGGGACCGGCAGGGTTGCCAGAAGGGCCGCTAACAGGTTTGTACCGATGGTGAGGGAGAGCAGGTAACCACCGATGTTTGAACGATTTACCGACCGTGCCCGCAGGGTCGTCGTCTTGGCGCAAGAAGAGGCCCGGATGCTCAACCACAACTACATCGGCACCGAGCACATCCTGCTGGGTTTGATCCACGAGGGCGAGGGCGTGGCGGCCAAGTCGCTGGAGTCGCTGGGCATCTCGCTGGAGGGCGTCCGCAGCCAGGTCGAGGAGATCATCGGCCAGGGCCAGCAGGCGCCGTCCGGACACATCCCGTTCACCCCGCGCGCCAAGAAGGTGCTGGAGCTGAGCCTGCGCGAGGCGCTGCAGCTCGGCCACAACTACATCGGCACCGAGCACATCCTGCTGGGCCTGATCCGCGAGGGTGAGGGCGTGGCCGCCCAGGTGCTGGTCAAGCTGGGCGCCGAGCTGACCCGGGTGCGCCAGCAGGTGATCCAGCTGCTCTCCGGCTACCAGGGCAAGGAGGCCGCCGAGGCCGGCACCGGTGGGCGCGGCGGCGAGTCCGGCAGCCCGTCCACGTCGTTGGTGCTCGACCAGTTCGGCCGCAACCTGACCGCCGCCGCGATGGAGGGCAAGCTGGACCCGGTCATCGGCCGCGAGAAGGAAATCGAGCGGGTGATGCAGGTGCTGAGCCGGCGCACCAAGAACAACCCGGTGCTGATCGGCGAGCCCGGCGTCGGCAAGACGGCCGTCGTCGAGGGCCTGGCGCAGGCCATCGTGCACGGCCAGGTGCCCGAGACGCTGAAGGACAAGCAGCTCTACACCCTGGACCTGGGTTCGCTGGTGGCGGGCTCGCGCTACCGCGGTGACTTCGAGGAGCGCCTGAAGAAGGTGCTCAAGGAGATCAACACCCGCGGCGACATCATCCTGTTCATCGACGAGCTGCACACGCTGGTCGGTGCGGGTGCCGCCGAGGGCGCGATCGACGCGGCCAGCATCCTCAAGCCGAAGCTGGCTCGCGGCGAGCTGCAGACCATCGGCGCCACCACGCTCGACGAGTACCGCAAGTACATCGAGAAGGACGCCGCGCTGGAGCGTCGGTTCCAGCCGGTGCAGGTGGGTGAGCCGACGGTGGAGCACACCATCGAGATCCTCAAGGGGCTGCGCGACCGCTACGAGGCGCACCACCGGGTGTCCATCACCGACTCGGCGATGGTGGCGGCCGCGACGCTGGCGGACCGCTACATCAATGACCGCTACCTGCCGGACAAGGCGATCGACCTGATCGATGAGGCGGGGGCGCGGATGCGGATCCGCCGGATGACCGCGCCGCCGGACCTGCGCGAGTTCGACGAGAAGATCGCCGAGGCGCGCCGGGAGAAGGAATCGGCGATAGACGCCCAGGACTTCGAGAAGGCGGCCAGCCTGCGCGACCGGGAGAAGCAGCTCGTCGCGCAGCGCGCCGAGCGCGAAAAGCAGTGGCGCTCCGGCGACCTCGACGTGGTCGCCGAGGTGGACGACGAGCAGATCGCCGAGGTGCTGGGCAACTGGACCGGCATCCCGGTGTTCAAGCTGACCGAGGCCGAGACCACGCGCCTGCTGCGCATGGAGGACGAGCTGCACAAGCGGATCATCGGCCAGGAGGACGCCGTCAAGGCGGTCTCCAAGGCGATCCGCCGCACCCGCGCCGGGTTGAAGGACCCCAAGCGGCCGTCGGGCTCGTTCATCTTCGCCGGCCCGTCCGGTGTCGGTAAGACCGAGCTGTCCAAGGCGCTGGCCAACTTCCTGTTCGGCGACGACGACGCGCTCATCCAGATCGACATGGGCGAGTTCCACGACCGGTTCACCGCCTCGCGGCTGTTCGGCGCCCCGCCGGGATACGTCGGCTACGAGGAGGGCGGCCAGCTCACCGAGAAGGTGCGGCGCAAGCCATTCTCGGTGGTGCTGTTCGACGAGATCGAGAAGGCTCACCAGGAGATCTACAACAGCCTGTTGCAGGTCCTCGAGGACGGCCGGCTCACCGACGGCCAGGGCCGCACGGTCGACTTCAAGAACACCGTGCTGATCTTCACCTCGAACCTCGGCACGTCCGACATCTCCAAGCCGGTCGGCCTGGGCTTCACCCAGGGTGGCGGTGAGAACAACTACGAGCGGATGAAGCAGAAGGTCAACGACGAGCTGAAGAAGCACTTCCGCCCGGAGTTCCTCAACCGCATCGACGACATCATCGTCTTCCACCAGCTGACTCGCGACGAGATCATCCGGATGGTCGACCTGATGATCACCCGGGTCGCCGGCCAGCTCAAGAGCAAGGACATGGACCTGGTGCTCACCGACAAGGCCAAGGCCCTGCTGGCCAAGCGCGGCTTCGACCCGGTGCTGGGTGCCCGCCCGCTGCGGCGCACCATCCAGCGCGAGATCGAGGACCAGCTCTCCGAGAAGATCCTCTTCGAGGAGGTCGGGCCCGGTCAGATCGTCACGGTCGACGTCGACAACTGGGACGGCGAAAGCGCCGGCGAGGACGCGGTGTTCACCTTCACCGGTACCCGCAAGCCGCCGGCCGAGCCGGACCTGGCCAAGGCCGGGGCGCACAGCGCCGACCCGCAGTAGCGCATCAACGGAAACGGGCGGTGGTCTTCCGGGACTGCCGCCCGTTTTCGCTGTGCTCTACACTGACGGCTGTCATCGACGTGCCACGGAATTTGGTGAAACTCCAAAACGGTCGCGCCACTGTCCACAGTCAGACCCGAGGCCCGTCATCCCCCACGGGGACGCGTTAATCCCCGGAAGGAGTCGATTGTGTCCCACCCGCAGCCGACGCGCAGCCGCACCAGGTCGGTCGATCTGTCCGCCGCAGGAACCGCGCTCTCCCTGGCCGCCACCGTCTTTTTCGCGTTGCTGGCGCTCTACCTCGTCGGCGTCGACCAGGGGGCGGTGTCGCTGTTCGGCAGCGACTCGCACGTGCACGAATTCATGCACGACGCCCGGCACCTGCTCGGCTTCCCCTGCCACTAACGGGGGAGCGGCGGCGTGGAAAAACGCCTGATCGGGGCCGGCCTGCTGGCGGGCGCCGTCGGGGCGGTGCTGGCGTTCGTGTTCGCCCGGCTGTGCGCCGAGCCCGTCATCGCCCGCGCCATCGCCTTTGAGGACGGCCGCGCCGACGCGGAGAACGCGCACGGCGTGCACGAGCATGGCGCCGAGTTGTTCAGCCGTGGGGTGCAATCGGGACCCGGCCTGGGGTTCGGGGTGCTGATCTTTGGCCTGGCCATGGGCGCGTTGTTCGCGGTGCTGTTCAGCGTGGTCTATGCGCGCACGGAAAGCATTTCCCCGCAAGCGCTTTCGCTGCTGTTGGCGGCCGGTGCGTTCGGTGCGGTGTACCTGGTGCCGTTCGTGAAGTATCCGCCGAACCCCCCGGCGGTCGGTCAGGCCGACACCATCGGCGCGCGCACCGGCTGGTATCTGGCGCTGGTCGCGGCGTCGACGGCGCTGACGATCGGCGCGGTGTGGCTGGCGCGCCGGCTGGAGGTCCGGCTCGGCCCGTGGAACGCGCGGCTGCTTTCGGCCGCGGCGTATCTGGTGGCGATCGTCGCGGTGGCGGTGCTGGCGCCGTCGGTGGACGAGACGCCGGCGCCGCTGCGCGATGCCGCCGGCTCCATCGTCTATCCGGGGTTCCCCGCCGACGTGCTCTACGAATTCCGGCTGGTGTCGCTGGCCGCGCAGCTGGTGCTGTGGGCGGGCATCGGCCTGGTTTTCGCGGCGGTCAGCGGGCGGCTGCTCGGGGCGCGGGCGCCACGCGTCCCGGCGTGACCGGGGTCGTGCGGCTGACGCTCGTTTCGCATGGCATGACGGATGCCATGGCGGACGGGCGTTTTCCCGCCGACGAGCCGCTGAACGAGCTGGGCCGCCGTCAGGTGCAACCTATCGCCGCCCAACTCGGCGGCGCCGCAAGCTATTTCGTCGCACCCGAGCTGCGCACCCGGCAGACCGCCGGGCTGCTCGGCTTCGACGGGGCGCCCGAACCGCTGCTGGCCGACCTGGATTGCGGGCGGTGGCGCGGGCGGGCGCTGCAGACCGTGGACGAAGCCGACCTGGCGGCGTGGCTGAGCGATCCGGCCGGGGCGCCGCACGGTGGCGAGTCGATCGCCGACCTGATCGAGCGGGCGTCGCGTTGGTTGAATGCGTTGACCGCCAACCCCTTACGCACCGTGGCGGTGACGCATCCGGCGGTGATCCGGGCGGCGCTGCTGGCGGCGCTGGACGCCGACCCGGCGTCGTTTTGGCGCGTCGATGTCGCACCGGCGGCCTGCGTCGTCATGCATCACCGGGGCGGTCGGTGGACGCTGCGGTTGTGAATCGTTACGCCGCCCGCGCTGCGGGACCATGCGGCTTCTCGCAACGGCGATAGCGCCGACGCTATCCGGGTGAGACACCACGACCCGACCCATCGGGACGGCGTACGCCAAACTTGACACATGTCAAGTTTGGCGGCAGGATGGTCGTCCACGAGCGCAACCAACAGCGTGTCGCTCAGGTAGGAGGTCTGTTATGGCCAACCGCTACCTGCAGGGTCCATTCGCCCCGATGCATCACGAGTACACGCTGACCGGTTTGGAGGTCGTCGGGACGATCCCGGATTACCTGGATGGGCGGTATCTGCGCAACGGTGCCAACCCAATCGGAGACGTCGATCCTGAGCGTTATCACTGGTTCCTGGGCGACGGCATGGTGCACGGCATCCGAATCCGTGACGGCAAGGCCGAGTGGTACCGCAACCGTTGGGTGCGCAGCCCAGCCACCTCGAAAGCCCTCGGCCAGCCCGCACCGCCGGGTCACTTCGGCTTTTTTCCAATCGGCGCCAATACCAACGTAATCGGGCATGCCGGCAAGACACTCGCATTGATCGAAGGCGGCATCGCCAACTATGAACTCACCGAGGAATTGGACACCGTCGGCGTGTGCGACTTCGCCGGAACGCTCACCGGCGGGTACGCAGCGCACCCCCATCGTGACCCCGAGACGGGTGAGCTGCATGCGGTTTCGTACAACCCCTATCGCGGCAACAGGGTGCAGTATTCGGTGATCGACGTCGAGGGTCGAGCGCGACGGACCGTCAACGTCACCGTTGGCGGCAGCCCGATGATGCATGACTTTTCCCTGACTGAACGCTATGTCGTGTTCTACGACCTGCCGGTCACCTTCGATGCGGCGGTGGGCGCGGCCATGACGGCGCCGCGCGGGCTTCGGCCGATCGCCCGGCTGATGCTGTCGGCGCTGATCGGCCGGGTCGCCATTCCCGATCCCATCGCCGCGCGGCTGCCGGCGGCGACCACGGACCGGCGAATGCCCTACTCGTGGAACCCGAACTACCCGGCCCGTGTCGGCGTGATGCCACGCGACGGTGAAGATGCTGATGTGCGCTGGTTCGACGTCGAACCGTGCTACGTATTCCATCCGATGAATGCCTACGAAGAGGATGGCACCATCGTGCTCGACGTAGTGCGAAACCCCAAGATGTTCGACCGGGACCGCACCGGTCCCAATGAGGGGCCACCCACGTTGGACCGTTGGGTGATCGATCTGGCGGCCGGGAAGGTGCGCGAATCCCGCATTGATGATCGGGGCCAGGAGTTTCCGCGCATCGACGAGCGCCTGGTTGGAAAGCGGCATCGTTACGGCTACACGCCGACGGTGCTGGAGGGCATCGAAGGCGGGGACTGCTTGCTCAAGCACGATCTTATTGGCGGGAGCACCCAGTCGCGCTGCCTGGGCCCGCAAAAAGCATTGGGCGAGTTCGTGTTTCATCCTTCATCGCCGACCGCCGCGGAAGACGAGGGCGTGCTGATGGGCTATGTGTACGACCGGGCCACCAATCGCAGCGAGTTGGCGATCCTCGATGCTCAAACCCTTGAGGACGTTGCCAGCATCAAGCTGCCGCATCGAGTTCCCGCCGGTTTCCACGGCAACTGGGTGCCCAGCAGCAACTAGCGGCCGCCGCGACTAGCGCGGCGCGATCAGCGCGAAGGCCTGTTTGGCCACCTGCAGCATCCAGCCCGTCGCGGTCGGGCCGTGATCGCGCGGCCAGTTCAGCTGGAAGCTGACCACCCACGGCTGGTGTGTCTTGTCGACCGCGTACCAGCTGAACGTCAAATCCCCCGGCAGCCCACCGGCTTTCGCGCCGATGTAGGGCCACACCGCCGGGTCCAGCTGGATGCCCGACACCGCGGACAGGATGTCGCGCACCGGTGCGGCCTTGCCCACCGCGTCGGCCTGCAGCGCCGCGTGCACCCGGCAGATGTCCTGCGCGTTGCCGTACCACTCCGCGCCGTAGGAGGACGCCGGCGAGTGGGCGCGCATCGGATCCGGGTCGTACGGCGTCGAATTCGCCTGCGCCAGCAGCCGGGCGCGAACCTGCGGGGATCCGTGCTCCCACTGGCTGCGCAGATCGGGTCGGCCCCAGCCGACCGAGAACAGCTCGTACATGGTGGGGAACGGAGTCATGCTGGACGGGTCGTGATGGCCGGCCGTGGCCAGCGCCTCCTCGATGGCGTGCGTGCCCAGCTTGTCGATCAGCAGGTCGGTCGCCATGTTGTCGCTGGTGGCGATCATCTTCTCGGCGGCGGTGCGCACCGAGACCTGCGCCCCGGCGGGCAGCGCCAGACCCGACGAACCCACGGCCCGGCTCTTGTCGGTGACGGTCAGCTGGTCGTCCCAGGACACCCTTCCGGCGGTGACGGCGCCGGCCAGGGCGTGCAGCACGTAGAGCTTGAAAATCGATGCCAGCGGCAGGGATTCGCCGGTGTTGGTGCCCGCCACCGGTTCGCAGCGGCCCTGCGGGTAGACCTTGGCGGCCTGATACGAGTAGCGCGCGCCGGTCTTGCTCAACACCGCATCGACGTCATGCCACGAGTTGACCGTGGGCGCCCGGGTGTCCAGGTCGAAGCGGTCCACCCAGCCGCCGTCGTCGGTGTGGATCCGGATGTCTTGGCGGGCACCGTAGGACGACGTCAGGTGCAGGGTGGCCACGCTGGCCCCGATGTCGACACCGTTGAGGGTGAACGGGCGATCCCACCACAGCGCCTCCAGCGTGGTCTGCACCGACTCCACCTTGTCGGCGGCGGCCAGGGTGCGAACGCCGACCGGACCGATGGGCCAGTCCGAATTCAGCATGTCCAACGTCTGCTGGGCCCGGATGCCGGGCGGCGTCCGGGTGTCGATCTGGCGTCCCGGATTGGCCGCGTTCGCCTGCGGGGAGGGGGAGGAGGCGCACCCGGGCGCCAAGGTCGCCACCAGTGCGGCGGCAGCGCTCAGCACCAGTGCGCGGCGCCAGGCGAACAGCCCGCTAGCCAGCCTGCTTGTTTGCGGCAACGTCCAGCACAACCTCGAATTCCAGCAGAGACGCCCCGGTCGCCACCGGGTTGGCCCGATGGCCGGCGTGCGCTTCGATGGCGGGACCCTTCGCCCACGCCTGGAACGCCTCGTCGGACTCCCAGTGTGTCACCACGAAGTAGCGGTCCTCGCCCTGGACCGGACGCAGCAACTGGAAGCCGAGGAAGCCGGGCTGATTCTCCACCGCATGGGCGCGGTGGGCGAACCGCTTCTCCAGTTCCGGGCCCGCGTCGGCGGGCACTTCGATTGCGTTGATCTTCACCACTGGCGGCATGCCGCTAGGCTACCCCGGCCCCCGCCCGGGACAACCGGCGCGGTGCACGCAAGATGGTGGCATGCCCAGCACGGTGTTGACTCGCCACGGCGGCCACGGCGAGCCCCTGGTGCTGGTGCACGGCCTGATGGGCCGGGGCAGCACCTGGACGCGCCAGCTGCCGTGGCTGACCCGGCTGGGCACCGTCTACAGCTACGACGCGCCGTGGCACCGCGGCCGCGACGTCGAGGACCCGCACCCGATCAGCACCGAACGCTTCGTGGCCGACCTGGCCGACGCGGTGGGCACCCTGGATGCGCCGGCCCGGATGGTCGGGCATTCGATGGGCGCCCTGCACTCGTGGTGCCTGGCCGCGCAGCATCCCAAGCTGGTGTCGGCCCTGGTGGTCGAGGACATGGCCCCGGACTTCCGCGGCCGCACCACCGGCCCGTGGGAGCCGTGGCTGCACGCCCTGCCGGTCGAATTCGATTCCGCCGAACAGGTATTCGCCGAATTCGGGCCGGTCGCCGGGCAGTACTTCCTGGAGGCGTTCGACCGCACCGAAACGGGTTGGCGGCTGCACGGCCACACCTCGCGATGGATCGAGATCGCCGCGGAATGGGGCACCCGGGACTACTGGGCGCAGTGGCGCGCGGTGCGCGTCCCGGCGCTGCTGATCGAGGCCGGCAATTCGGTCACCCCGCCCGGCCAGATGCTCGAGATGGCCGAAAGGGCCGTCGCCGCAACCTATTTGCACGTCCCACAGGCCGGGCACCTGGTCCACGACGAGGCGCCGGAGGCGTACCGGCAGGCCGTCGAGTCATTCCTCGCCGGCTAGGGCGAACCGGCCGTCGGCCGTCTGCGTCACCAGGCCGTCGGCCAGCAGCGAATACAGCGCCCGGTCCCGCTGCGCTGTGTCGGTCAGCCAGGCCACATCCAGCTCGGCCCGGGTGACCGGAGAATCGTTGCCGCGCAACACATCCATGAGGCGTCCGCGCACCTGCCGGTCGGTTCCGGCGTAGGTCTGAACCCGCCGCGCCGGCCCGGTCGGCGGGGGATGACCGGCCTCGCGCCAGGCGCACCGGCGCAGCGGGCACAACCCGCAGCGCGGGGCGCGGGCGGTGCACACCGTGGCCCCCAGCTCCATCAGCGCGACCGAGAACTCCGGCGCGCTGCCGTCGCCCGGCAGCAGCGCCGCCACGTCGGCGTGGTCGCGGCCGGCGGACGGCGCTCCGGCGTCGGCCTGGCCGTGCACCGCGCGGGCCACCACCCGGCGCACGTTGGTGTCCACCACCGGCACCGGGCGTCGGTAGGCGAAGCAGGCGACGGCGCGGGCGGTGTAGCCGCCGACCCCCGGCAGCGTCAGCAGGGTGTCGACGTCGCGGGGAACCACGTCACCGTGATCGCGCGCGATCACGGTGGCGCACTCGTGTAATCGCTTGGCGCGCCGCGGATATCCCAGCTTGCCCCAGGCACGCAGCACGTCGGCGGCGCTGGCCGCCGCGGTGGCCGACGGGGTGGGCCAGCGCCGCACCCAGTCCGGCCAGATCGGCAGCACCCGCGACACCGGCGTCTGCTGCAGCATGAACTCGCTGACCAGGATCTGCCATGCGCTGACGCCGGGGGCGCGCCACGGCAGATCGCGGCGCGCAACCCGATACCACTCGAGAAGATCGGTAACCGATATGAGTGGGCTGTCGACGGCCGGCGGCTGCGGCATGATGTCAGCCATGCCTAACACCAGTCCGGTAACCGCGTGGAAGTCACTCAAAGAGGGTAACGAGCGATTCGTCGCCGGGAAGCCGCAGCATCCGAGCCAAAGCGTCGAGCATCGCGCCAGCCTGGCCGCCGGGCAGAGCCCCACCGCGGTGGTGTTCGGCTGCTCGGACAGCCGGGTCGCCGCCGAGCTGATCTTCGATCAGGGCCTGGGCGACATGTTCGTGGTGCGCACCGCGGGCCAGGCCATCGACACCGCGGTCCTGGGTTCCATCGAATTCGCGGTGAGCGTGCTCAACGTGCCGCTGATCGTGGTGTTGGGCCATGACAGCTGCGGCGCGGTCAAGGCCGCCCTGGGCGCCATCGAGGAGGGCGCCATCCCCGGCGGTTTCGTCCGCGACGTGGTGGAGCGGGTGGCGCCGTCGATCCTGATGGGCCGCCGCGAGGGCCTGAGCCGCGTCGACGAGTTCGAGGAGCGGCACGTCCGCGAAACCGTGGCCCAGCTGGTGTCGCGGTCCACGACCATCGCCGAGCGGATCGGCGACGGCACGGTCGCGGTGGCCGGCGTCACCTACCACCTGGCCGACGGGCGGGCGGCCCTGTGCGACCACGTGGGCGACATCGGCGAATAACGGGCGAGCGGCCCGCCGATCCCGCCCGAGCGGCCGGGTCGGCGGGCCACCCTTACACCGGGGTCAGCCAGCAAACCTCGCGACACGCCGGGGCGGGTCAGCCGAATCGGCGTGACCTGGGCCTACGCTGCGAACGTGCTCGATCTGGAACCGCGTGGCCCGCTACCCACCGAGATCTACTGGCGGCGCAGAGGCCTGGCCGTGGGCATCGCGGTCGTCGTGATGGGGGTCGTGGCCGCCGCGGTCATCGCCTTCATGGGACACAGCGCGGGAGCCAAGCCCGCCAACGCCGACAAGCCGAACTCCGCGCAGAGCAAGCCGGGATCACCGGCGCCGCAGGCGCCGCCGCCCCCCGGCCCGGAGGGCCCCGCCCCGGCGGTGCCGCCGGCGCAGGGCCAGAACCCCGAGACGCCCACACCCACCGCCGCCGTGCAGCCGCCGCCGGTGCTCAAGGAGGGCGACGACTGCCCCGACTCGACGCTGGCGGTCAAGGGGCTGACCAACGCGCCGCAATACTTCATCGGTGACCAGCCGAAGTTCACCATGGTCGTCACCAACATCGGGCTGGTGGCCTGCAAGCGCGACGTGGGCGCCGCGGTGCTGGCAGCCTACGTCTACTCGCTGGACAACAAGCGGCTGTGGTCGAACCTGGACTGCGCGCCGTCCAACGAGACGCTGATCAAGACCTTCACCCCGGGCGAGCAGGTAACCACCGCGGTGACCTGGACGGGCATGGGCTCGGCGCCGCACTGCCCGCTGCCGCGGCCGGCGATCGGGCCCGGCACCTACAACCTCGTCGTGCAGCTGGGCAATCTGCGCTCGCAGCCGGTTCCGTTCATCATGAACCAGCCGCCACCGCCGCCCGGCCCGGTGCCCGGACCCGGTCAGCCCGGGGCGGTGCCGCAGCCCGAGGCGCCGCCGGTGCCCCAGCCGCCGGCCGGCTGAAGCACCGGCGACTCAGCTCAACGCGACTCAGCTCAGCGAGTCGGTGATCGTCGACTCCGCCAGCTGCGAAAGTCCTTCTCGCACATGGCGGGCCCACATCGCGCCGATGCCGTCGATCGACTGCAGGTCGCTGGCGCTGGCCGCCAGCACGTTCTGCAGCGTCCCGAATGACCGGACCAACAGGTCGGCGTGAGCGAACTGCAGCCGGGGAATCCCGGCCAGCGCCCGGTAGCCGCGCGGGCTGACCGCCGAGTCCTGCGCCTCCGTCGTTGTCGGGTAGCCGAAAACCTTTGCCAGCGCGGTGAAATCGAGCAGCTCGGTGTCCGAGAGCGCATCCAGCTCGTCGAGGGTGGCGGTCATCTGGGCCTCGGACAGCGGCTCGGGGCTGGCGTGGTAGTCACGCACGATCAACTCGCGGGCGTTGTCGTTGCCGCCCAGCAGCTCGTCGAGCTGCAGCCGCAGCTGCCGGCCGTCGGTGCCGAGCTCGACCACGTCGTTGTCGATCACCTGGCCGATCCGCCGCACCAGCTCCAGGCGCTGCACCACGGTCAGGACGTCGCGCAGCGTGACGAAGTCCTCGATCTCGGCGCGCGACAGCTGCCTGCTGACCTCGTCCAGCCGGATCTTGTACCGCTCCAGGGTGGCGATGGCCTGATTGGCCCGCGACAGAATGGTCGCCGAATCCGCCACCACGTGCCGCTCCCCGCCCACGTAGACGGTCACGATGTTCATCGAATGGCTCACCGAGATCACCGGATAGCCGGTCTGGATCGCGGCCCG
Organism: Mycobacterium avium subsp. avium; assembly: GCF_009741445.1. Lineage (NCBI taxonomy): Bacteria > Bacillati > Actinomycetota > Actinomycetes > Mycobacteriales > Mycobacteriaceae > Mycobacterium > Mycobacterium avium. Next base: position 485,154 of record NZ_CP046507.1, read on the forward strand.
CTCCGCCGAGCGGTGCCGGGTCCCCGACTCGTCGGTGGCGATCGAGGGGTCGGGGACCAGCTGCACGTTGGCCCGCACGATGCGGCTGCCGTCGGTGGACAGCACCACGGCGCCGTCCATCTTCGCCAGCTCGCGCAGCCGGGTCGGCGCGTAGCGCACATCCAGCGCGAAGCCGCCGTCGCAGATGGCCTCGACGTTTTCGTCGTTGCCGAGCACGATCAGCGCGCCGGTGCGGCCGCGCAGGATGCGCTCCAGGCCGTCACGCAGCCCGGTGCCCGGGGCCAGCCGGGCGACGGTCTCACGCAGCGTCGGACGAGTCACAGCGTGTCATTCTGCGGCCCCAGTGCACGATGCGTCCAGCCTTTGCGGGGCTCGGCGATGTCGACCATGTGCTGCAGGGCCGCACCGATGGTCGGGGCCCGTAGCGCCCGCATCCCGCTGGGCACGATCTCGCGCCGCGGGTCGTCGCCGTCCGGAATCAGCGCGATGGAAAACCCCTGCCGGGCGGCCTCGCTCAGCCGCCGCGCCATGCCGCTGACCCGCCGCAGGTCCCCGGCCAGCCCCACCTCGCCGATCATCACCGCCGTCGTCGGCAGCGGCAGCTCGGACAGCGCCGACGCCAGCGCGATCGCGACGGCCAGATCCGACGACGGGTCGGTCAGCCGCATGCCGCCGACCGTGGACAGGTAGATGTCGTTGACCGCGACCGGCAGCTTTCCGTGCTTTTCCAGCACCGCGGTGATCATCGCGGCCCGGGAGTGGTCGATGCCGCTGACCGCACGGCGCGGGGAGCCGCCCGACGGGCTGGCCAGCAACGCCTGCACCTCGCCGATCAGCGGCCGTTTGCCGTCCAGCGTCACCGTGATCGCGGTGCCCGGCACCGGGGCCGAGCGCTGATCCAGAAACAGGTTCGACGGGTCGGTGACGCCGGCGATCCCGTTGTCGTGCAACAGAAAACACCCGACCTCGTCGGCGGCGCCGAACCGGTTCTTGATGCCGCGGACCATCCGCAGCGAGCCGTTGCGGTCGCCCTCGAAGTGCAGCACCACGTCGACCAGGTGCTCGAGCGACCGCGGCCCGGCGATGGCGCCGTCCTTGGTGACGTGCCCGACCAGGATCAGCGCCACCCCGTTGGCCTTGGCCGCGGCGGTCAGCGCCGCCGTCACCGCCCGCACCTGCGTGACCCCGCCGGCGACGCCGTCGGCCTCGGTGGTGGACATGGTCTGCACCGAATCCACGATCACCAGCGCGGGCTTGACCGTGGCGACGTGCTCGAGCACCGTGTGCAGGTCGGATTCCGCAGCCAGATACACCTGGTCCCCGCCGCAGCCGATGCGGTCGGCCCGCAGCCGGATCTGGCCGGCCGACTCCTCACCGGAGATGTACAGCGCGCGCCGGCCGGACTGCGCCCAGCGGTGCGCGACCTCGAGCAGCAGCGTCGACTTGCCCACGCCCGGATCGCCGGCCAGCAGCGTGACCGAACCGGGCACCACGCCGCCGCCGAGCACCCGGTCGAGCTCGTCCACACCGGTCGAGCGGTGCCGGCTGGCGTCGGGCTTGATGGAGGTGATCGGCACGGCCTGCGACGCGGCCGTCAGGCGCGGGCGACGGCCGGCCACCGCGCTGAGCGCGGGAACCTCGTCGACGGTGCCCCAGGTGCCGCATTCCAGGCAGCGGCCGACCCACTTCGCCGTCACGTGCCGGCATTCCGAGCAGCGGTATTGGGAGCGTGCGGTTGCCACGTGATGACGGTAGCGAGCGGCTACGACAAGACCGCGCCGCGACAGGCGGTCAGCCGGCGTGATCCGGCTGCGGCGCCACCCCGGCCGAGATCGGGACCAGCACGCTGGCCTGCCCGGCCTTCTCGAACGAGAAGGTGAAGTTGTAGGTCAGGCCGTTGGTGATCGGCTTGGCCAGCGTGACCGTCGCCTTGGCCGCGGTGTTGGAGCCGATCGGGCCGGGCGCCACCTTCTGGCCCTCCGGCGTACCGATGAACAACATCCCGCCGGCCGGCAGCCGGGTGTCGCCGCTCAGCGTCACCGTGCCGATGTCGGTGGTGATGCCCACCAGCTTGTCCGGGGTGTTCGGGGACTGGTTGACGGCCACCGCCACCAGTTCCACCGCCCGGCCCGGCTGCAGGAAGTCGCCGGTCTGCACGGCCTGGATCCGGATGTCGCGCAACGCCACGTTGTTGAAGGTGACCTTGTTGCCGTTGATGGCGGGTTCCTGCACCGCCATCTGCGAGACCTGACCGGCCCCGCAACCGCTGAGCAGGACGGCCGGCACGGCCACCGCCCCGGCGAGGGCGACCCGGACGGCGCGCGCGGGAAGGCCGAGGCGGATCTTGAAGCGGTTCACTCTCTCGAGCCTCCTGCTGAGCCGTGCGACTGAATGCAACTATGCACAGTAGTAGGAACGTCTTCGGCGCGGTAGCGCGGGGCGCCAGACCAGCGCGGGAGCGCTCGCACAGGCCGCTTCCGGGGCCGACGGCGGGCATTGGTAATGTGCTGCACTGCACGACTTGCTCCTCATGTCAACCCCTAATCTGCGCGTGTTGTGCCCCTGACCTGCATCGTTGCTTCGCGCGTGGTTAGGCGGACGTGTTAGGATGAAGTAACGAAAGGGGCTCGAATCAGATGATCTTCAAGGTCGGCGACACCGTTGTGTACCCACATCACGGTGCTGCGTTAGTCGAGGCGATCGAAACCCGGACGATCAAAGGGGAACAAAAAGAGTATCTCGTCTTGAAGGTGGCGCAGGGCGACCTGACCGTTCGAGTTCCCGCCGAGAACGCCGAATACGTCGGCGTGCGCGACGTCGTCGGACAAGAAGGCCTCGACAAGGTATTCCAGGTGCTGCGCGCCCCGCACACCGAGGAGCCGACCAACTGGTCGCGCCGCTACAAGGCCAACCTGGAGAAGCTCGCCTCCGGTGACGTCAACAAGGTCGCCGAGGTGGTGCGCGACCTGTGGCGCCGCGACCAGGAGCGCGGCCTGTCGGCCGGCGAGAAGCGCATGCTGGCCAAGGCCCGCCAGATCCTGGTCGGTGAACTGGCGCTGGCCGAGAGCACCGACGACGCCAAGGCCGAGACCATCCTCGACGAGGTTCTGGCCGCCGCTTCCTGAAGGTCCTGACACTTCATTGGTCCCGGAGACGGGGTTGGCCCCGGAGACGGGCAGCTCAGGCGCCGTAGCCGCCGTCGTCCCGGCTGCCGGGTCGGGGGAGCGACTGGCAGCGGGAATTCCCAAGGCATTCTGTGAGATCGACGGTGCCAGCATGCTGGCCCGCGCCGTCGCCGGTCTGCTGGACTCCAAGGTGGTCGACCACGTGGTGGTGGCGGTGCCCGCCGACCGCGTCGACGAGGCCAAACGACTGCTGGCCGCGCAGGCCACCGTCGTCGCCGGCGGAGCCGACCGCACCGCATCCGTGCGCCTGGCCCTGGCCGCCGTGCCCGGCAACCCCGCGTTCGTGCTGGTGCACGACGCCGCCCGCGCCCTGACGCCGCCGGCGCTGATCGCCCGGGTGGTGCAGGCGCTGCACGACGGTCACCGCGCCGTGGTGCCGGCGCTGCCGCTGCACGACACCGTCAAGGCCGTCGACGCCAACGGGGTGGTGCTCGGCACGCCGGAACGCGACGGGCTGCGGGCGGTGCAGACACCGCAGGGTTTCGCCACCGACCTGCTGCTGCGCGCCTACGCCGCCGGGGCCGGCACGGCGGGTTTCACCGACGATGCGTCGCTGGTCGAGCACGTCGGCGGCCAGGTCCAGGTGGTCGACGGCGACCCGCTGGCCTTCAAGATCACCACCCAGCTCGATCTGCTGCTGGCCGAGACCATCGTGCGCCGGTGAACACCACCCCGCGGATCGGCCTGGGCGTCGACGTGCACCCGATCCAGCCCGGGCGGCCGTGCCGGCTGCTGGGCCTGCTTTTCGACGACGCCGACGGCTGCGCCGGCCACTCCGACGGCGACGTGGGCGCGCACGCGCTGTGCGACGCCGTGTTGTCGGCGGCGGGACTGGGCGACGTGGGTGCGGTGTTCGGCGTCGACGATCCGCGCTGGGCGGGTGTCAGCGGCGCCGACATGCTGCGCCACGTCGCCGATCTGACGGCGCGCCACGGCTTTCGGGTGGGCAACGCCGCCGTCCAGGTGATCGGGAACCGGCCCAAGGTCGGGCCGCGCCGCGCCGAGGCGCAGCGGGTGCTGTCGGAGCTGCTGGGGGCGCCGGTGTCGGTGGCGGCGACGACGACCGACGGGCTCGGGCTGACCGGGCGCGGTGAGGGCCTGGCCGCCATCGCCACCGCGCTGGTGGTCCCCACCGGCTGAGCCCGCGCGGCGCGGACGCCGCGGAACCACCCGGTAAGCTGGCACGTCGTGACCGATCGCCCCCGCTTGCGGCTACACGACACGGCAGCCGGTGCTGTGCGTGATTTCGTGCCGCTGCGCGACGGCCACGTCTCCATCTACCTCTGCGGCGCCACCGTGCAGGGCCTGCCGCACATCGGCCACGTCCGCAGCGGGGTGGCCTTCGACATCCTGCGCCGCTGGCTGATCGCCCTCGGCTACGACGTCGCCTTCATCCGCAACGTCACCGACATCGACGACAAGATCCTCAACAAGGCCGCCGCGGCGGGCCGGCCGTGGTGGGAGTGGGCGGCCACCTACGAACGCGCGTTCAGCGCCGCCTACGACGCCCTGGACGTGTTGCCGCCGTCGGCCGAGCCGCGCGCCACCGGGCACATCACCCAGATGGTCGAATTGATCGAGCGGCTGATCGAAAAGGGCCACGCCTACACCGGCGACGGCGACGTCTACTTCGACGTGCTGAGCTACCCCGAGTACGGGCAGCTGTCCGGGCACAGGATCGACGACGTCCACCAGGGCGAGGGCGTGGCCAGCGGCAAGCGCGACCAACGCGACTTCACGCTGTGGAAGGGCGCCAAGCCCGGCGAGCCGTCCTGGCCCACGCCGTGGGGCCGCGGGCGCCCCGGCTGGCACACCGAATGCGTGGCCATGGCCCACGAGTACCTCGGCCCCGAATTCGACATCCATTGCGGCGGAATGGATTTGGTGTTCCCCCACCACGAGAACGAGATCGCCCAGAGCCGCGCGGCCGGGGACGGGTTCGCCCGCTACTGGCTGCACAACGGCTGGGTGACCATGGGCGGGGAGAAGATGAGCAAGTCGCTGGGCAACGTGTTGGCCATCCCGGCGATGCTGCAGCGGGTGCGGCCCGCCGAGCTGCGCTACTACCTGGGCAGCGCGCACTACCGGTCGATGCTGGAGTTCTCCGACACCGCGCTGCAGGACGCCGTGAAAGCCTATGTGGGAGTTGAGGAATTCCTGCACCGGGTGCGGGTGCGGGTCGGCGCGGTGGAGCCGGGCGAGCCCACCCCGCGGTTCGCCGACGCGCTCAACGACGACCTGGCGGTGCCGGCCGCGCTGGCCGAGGTGCACCAGGCCCGCGCCGAAGGCAACCGCGCCCTGGACAGCGGCGATCACGAGGGCGCGCTGCGGCAGGCCCGCTCCATCCGCGCGATGATGGGCATCCTGGGCTGCGACCCGCTGCACGAACGCTGGGAGACCCGCGACGAGTCATCGGCGGCCCTGGCCGCCGTCGACGTGCTGGTGCGCGCGGAGCTGCAGAATCGGGAGAAGGCGCGCGAGCAGCGCAACTGGGCGCTCGCCGACGAGATCCGAAACCGGCTCAAGCAGGCCGGCATCGAGGTCACCGACACCGCCGACGGGCCGCAGTGGACGTTGGGCGGAGACGGCAAGTAGATGGCGGGCAACTCGCGACGCCGCGGCGCGGTACGCAAAGCCGGCACCAAGAAGGGCCCGACCGTGGGTTCGGGGGGCCAGCGCCGCCGCGGGCTGGAGGGCCGCGGTCCCACGCCGCCCGCGCACCTGCGGCCCAACCACCCCGCCGCCAAGCGCGCCCAATCGCCGCCCCGCCGCCCCGCCAAGCGCACCGAGGAGACCGAGACGGTGCTGGGCCGCAACCCGGTGCTGGAATGCCTGCGCGCCGGCGTCCCGGCGACCGCGCTGTATGTGGCGCTGGGCACCGAGGCCGACGAACGGCTCACCGAATCCGTCTCTCGCGCAGCCGATTCGGGCATCTCGATCCTCGAGGTGCCGCGCGCCGACCTGGACCGGATGACCGGCAACCACCTGCATCAGGGCATCGCGTTGCAGGTGCCGCCGTATATCTACGCCCACCCCGACGACCTGCTCGAGGCCGCGGCCGGTTCGCCGCCGGCACTGCTGGTCGCGCTGGACAACATCTCCGACCCGCGCAACCTGGGCGCCATCGTCCGGTCGGTCGCCGCGTTCGGCGGCCACGGTGTGCTGATCCCGCAGCGGCGGTCGGCGTCGGTGACGGCGGTGGCCTGGCGCACCAGCGCCGGGGCCGCCGCCCGCATCCCGGTCGCGCGGGCCACCAATCTCACCCGCACACTGCAGGATTGGGCCGACCGCGGGCTGCGGGTGATCGGGCTGGACGCCGGCGGGGACACCACGCTCGACGACCTGGACGGCAGCGACCCGCTGGTGGTCGTCGTGGGCTCGGAAGGCAAGGGGCTGTCCCGGCTGGTGCGGCAGAACTGTGACGAGGTGGTGTCCATCCCGATGGCCGGCAGCGCCGAATCGCTGAACGCCTCGGTGGCCGCGGGGGTGGTGCTGGCCGAGATCTCCAGGCAGCGCAGGGGTTGAGTTCCCTGGGCTCGCGGTGGGCGGTGGCGGCGGCGGTGGCGCTGCTGATGGCGGTGCTGCTGTCGGCGGCGCCGGTGTATGGGCAGCCGGCGACCTTTGATCTGCAGGCCCATCGCGGCGGCCGCGGCGAGACGACGGAGGAGTCGCTGCGCGCCTTCGCCAAGGCGATCCAAACCGGCGTCAGCACACTGGAACTCGACATCGTCGTGACCCGCGACGGCCAACCGCTGGTGTGGCACGACCCGACGATCCAGGCCGACAAATGCAGCGACACCGGCCCGGCGTTCCCCGGCGACCCGGGCTACCCGTATGTCGGCAAGCTGGTGCACCAGCTCACCGTCGCGCAGATCCACACCCTGGACTGCGGGCACCGGCTGAAAGAGTTCCCGGACGCGGAAGTGGTGCGCGGCAACAAGATCGCGACCCTTCCTGAGGTCTTCGCGGTGGCCGACTCGCACCGCGCCGACGCGATCCGCTACAACATCGAAACCAAGGTGGAGCCCGACGACACCGGCGCGTCGGCGCCGCCCCAGGAGTTCGTCGACGTGATCCTGGCCGCGGTCAGGTCGGCGGACAAGCTCGCGCGGGTGGAGATCCAGAGCTTCGACTGGCGCACCCTGCCGCTGGTACGGCGGGCCGAGCCGTCCATCCCGCTGGTGGCCCTGTACGACGAGCGGGCCGCCGGTGACCCGGTGCTCGGGGCGCGGGCGGCCGGTGCCGACATCGTCTCCCCGGACTACCGGCTGGTCACCGGCAAACCGTACGTCGACCGCGCGCATGCGTTGGGGCTCAAGGTCATTCCGTGGACCGTCGACGACGCCGAGAACATGCGGCGCCAGATCGACTACGGAGTCGACGGGCTCATCACCGACTTCCCGACGTTGGCGCGCGGGGTGCTGGCCGAACTCGGCGTGCCGCTGCCGCCGGCCGTGCCGGGGTGATCGGCGCCGCGGGCGCGCGCGGCGCGCCACATGATGCTCGGCCGCAACAGCCGGGTCGCGGGGTCGACGAGCGAGGTGACCCTGATGAACTGGTTCAGCGCGACCGTGTCGGTTTCGGCCGCGGTGAGCACCCGATCGACGTACTTGTTGAACGCCCGGGCTATCAGCGGCGGGGTGCCCTCGATTTCGGGCAGGGCGAGGTCGGGGTTGGTGGACAGCTGCCAGGCCTGCCGGATCGGCGCCGCCGCGGCGCGGAAGAATCGGCGCGCCAGATCCGTTGTGCCGCTTGACAAGCAGTCGCGCAGCGCCAGTGCCTCCAACGCGGCCACCGACATGCCCTGGCCGTAGATCGGGTTGAAGCTGCAGATCGCGTCGCCGGTGACCAGCAGGCCGTCCGGGAAACGCCGCAGCTTGTCGTAGCGGCGCCAGCGGCTGCACGGCATCCGGTGCCGCACCGGCTCCCCGACGGGTTCGGCGCCGCGCACCGCGGCGAGCAGGTGCGCCGGTGCGCAGTCGGCGATGAAATCGCACAGGGTGGCGAGGTCCAGCGTCGCGGGCTCCTCGCCGCCGACCCCCATCACGGTGAGCAGCCAGGTGTCGTGCTCGCAGTGCAGCAGCCCGCAGCCGCGCGGCCTGCCCGGCACGATCCCGATCAGCAAGCCGAGTTCGCGCGGCGCCTCGCCCGTCATGCGCAACGCCTGGCTGGCGTAGGTGAGCTGCACGGTGACGCGGTCCTCGCGCGGGCGGTCATACCCCAGGCTGTCCAGCCAGGTGGGCGTGTGGGCGGCGCGCCCGGTGGCGTCGACCACCAAATCGGCGGGCATCGCGGTGGTTTCGCCGGTCCGGCCGTCGGCCACCCACGCCCCCACCACGCGCCGGCGGTCGGCGGTCGAGACGAGACGCGTGACGCAGTGCTCGTCGCGCAGGGTGACGTTGGGAATGCCGCGCAGCCGCCCGCGGACGTGGTCCTCGAGGAACGGCCGGGTCGCGCTGTAGGCGGTCAGTCCGGGGGCGGCGCCGCTGCGCGTCATCAGATGCCCGCCGATGTTGTAGTAGAGCTGCGAGAGGTCCTGGCCGTCGAAGTACTGGGCGCCGTCGCGGACCATCTGGTCGAGAACACCCGGGAACAACTCCTCGATCGCCTGGGCGCCGCGGCACAATAGGGCGTGCAGATGCCGGCCCTGCGGCACACCCCGCCGAGCGCCGTGGGCGTCGGGCAGCGGGTCGCGCTCCACCACGGTGACCCGGTCGAAGAAGTCGGCCAGCGAGCGCCCGGCCAGCAAACCGCCCATGCTCGCCCCCAACACCACCGCGTGCTCACCCACCTTGGTCGTCATGTCGCCGCCTTTCCGAGCTGTTAGCTGACAAAAACAATGCTCACGGGCACCGGCGGGCGCCGATAGCGTAGTCGGGTACTCCACCTCGGGTGGCCGCGCCGCCGCCGGTCCCGCGGCCGCGCGACCGAAGGCGGGCAATCCCGCCCGCGCGGCGCCCCCGCGCGGCTATGCTCGCCGCGTGATCGGCGGCGAGCTGCTGATTGGGCGCGACAGCGAATTGGCCGCCATTCGCCGCGCCCTGAACGGGGCTGACCACCACCGCGGGGTGGTGATCGCCGGGGCCGCCGGCGTGGGCAAGACCTGGCTGGCCCGTGCGGCGCTGCGGCGCGCCGGGGCGTCGGGCGAGCAGATCAAATGGATCGTCGGCACCCAGTCCGCCCAGGCCCTGCCGCTCGGGGCGTTCATCGGCCTGCTCGGCGACGCGATGTCGGAGCCGCTCACCAGCGTGCGGCGGGTGATCGAGACGTTCGTGGCCCGGCAACGCCGGGGCCGGGTGGTGGTGGGCGTCGACGACGCGCACCTGCTGGACGGGTTGTCGGCCCTGGTGGTGCACCAGCTGGCGCAGTCCGGTGGGGTCCGGCTGGTGGTGACTGTGCGCACCGGCAGCCACCAGCCCGACGCCGTGACGGCGCTGTGGAAGGACGACCTGCTGACTCGCCTTGATCTGGAACCACTTTCGGCCGCGGCGACCCGCGAGGTGATCGAGAGCACGCTGGGTGGCCCGGTCGATGCGCGGTGCGCGGCGCGGTTCCGGCGGCTCACCGGGGGCAACACGCTGTTTTTGCGGCAGCTGCTGAGCGACCAGATGGCCGCCGGGCGGATGCGCCGCGTGGCCGGGGTGTGGATGTGGGACGGCGACGTCGCCGTCTCGGCCAGCCTGTCCGACACGGTGGGACGCCAGCTGGGCCGGCTCACCCCACCGCTGGCGCTGGTGGTGGACACATTGTCGCAGTGCGAGCCGCTGCCGGTAGACCTGTTGTGCGACTTGGCGTCTCGAGAAGACCTGGTTGCGGCCGAGGCGATGGGACTGGTGACCGTCGAACGCACCCCGCGCGCCTTGATGGCCCGGCTCGCGCACCCGCTGTTCGGTGAGCTCCGCCGGGCCGGCGCCGGCGAGATGTACCTGTCGACGATCCGGGGCCGGCTGGCGACCCGGCTGGCGCAGGACCAAGACGCCGACATGCAGGCCACGGTGCGCCGGGCGTTGCTGACCCTGGAGTCCGACCTGGACCCGCAACCCGAGCTGTATCTGGAGTCGGCGCGGCACGCGATGACGCTGTTGGACCTGGACCTGGCCGACCGGCTGGCCAACGCCGCCGCGCGGGCCGGGGCGCCCGGCGCCGCCGGGGTGCGGGCGATGAACCTGGTGCTGCTGGGCCGGGGCGAGCAGGCCGAGGAGGCGTTGCGGGCCATCACCGACGGCGCCGACGGCGACGCGTCCGATCGGCACTATTGGGCGACGGTGCGCGCGGCCAACCTGGTGTGGATGCTGGGCCGGCCGGCCGATGCCGCGCTGGTCCTCGACGGCCTCGCCGCGCGGCCCGAGACTCCGGCGCAGGCCGCGGCCCGTTGCGCGGTGCAGGCCTGCCTGGACGCGGTGGCCGCGCGCTGCCAGCTCGCCGCTGAACGGGCAAGGGCCGCACTGGATTCCGAGTCGCTGCCGGATTTCCACGCGATGATGGCGTCGCTGGCGCTGATCATGGCGATGGGGGCGCTGGGACAGGTCGACGACCTGACCGCGGTGGCCGAGCAGGCGCTGCGCCGCGCGACGACGTCGTTCGAGGCGTCACACATGCGGTTCTGGTTCGGCGCCGTGTACGGGCGGGCGTGCCGGCTGACCGGACGCATCGACGAATTCGTCAGCACCGCAAGACGATTGGCCGACTCGGGCCGTGACGTCCCCGGTTTGGCGTACGCGAACCTGGCCCTGTTGCTGGGCAACGCCGAGCTGGCCCGCGGGGCCGCGGCCGAGGCGGCCCGGCTGGTGCAGGAAGCGCTCGCCGGTGCGCAGATACACGAAGTCACCAGCGGTTTGCGGCCGGCCAGCTACTTCGCCTTGGCCGAGGCGCACGGCAGGCTCGGGCACCCGGCGCAAGCCAACGAGGCGATCGCCGGGGCGAGATCCTGCGTGCCGCCGGACTTCCTGTTCATGCACACCGGTCTGGCGCTGGCCACCGGCTGGGCGCTGGCCGCCGGCGGCCAGCTGCGCGAGGCCGTGGCCACCGCGCAGGCGGCGGCGCGGCTCGCCCGCGACCGCGGCCAGCCCACCCACGAACTGGCCTGCATCCAAGCCGCGGCGCTATGGGGGGACGCCGCGGGGGCGGCGCGCGCCCGCGCGCTGGCCGACGCGCTGTCGCTGCCGCTGGCCGACGCCATCGCCTGCCACGCCGAGGCGCTGCGGGCCGGCAACGGCGAGGCCCTGCTGACGGTCGCGGCGGCCTACCGGGCGATCGGCGACGCGGCGGCCGCCGCCGACGCGGCCGCGCAGGCCTCCGCCTCGTTCGTCGAGGGGCAGCAGCACCAGCGCGGGCGGTATGCGGCGGCCCTGGCCGGTGAGCTGGCCGAGGAATGCGGCGGCCTGTGCACGCCGGCGTTGCGGACCCCGGCGGGGCTCAAGCTATCGGGCCGGCAGCGCGACGTCATCGAACTCGCCGTCGCCGGCCTGTCCAACCGCCAGATCGCCGAGCGGTTGGTGATGTCGGTGCGCACCGTGGAGGGCCATATCTACCGGGCCTGCCAACGGGTGGGCGCCCAGTCGCGCGACGAACTGGCCACCATCATCCGCTCCAGGCCGGCCGGCCGCGAGAGCTAGCCGCCCAGCAGCCGCGCCGACGCCCACAGCGCCAGCACGGCCACCAGCAGCGAGACCGGCACCGTGCACACGCCGAGGCGGGTGTATTCGCCCACCCCGGCGTCCACGCCGTGTTGGCGTAACACCCTGCGCCACAACAGGTTCGACAGCGAACCGACATAGGTCAGGTTGGGGCCGATGTTCACTCCGATCAACACCGCCAGCACCGCCACCGGCCCGGCCGGCGCGACCAGCGGCAGCAGCACCAGCGTGGCCGGCAGGTTGTTGACGACGTTGGCCAGCACCGCGGCCGTCGCGGCGATCGCGAGCAGGGCGGGCAGGCCCGAGCCCGACGGCAGCACCGCCGACATCGCCCGGTCCATCCCGTTGCGCATGACGGCCTGCACCACCACACCCAGCGCCAGCACGAAAACCAGGAACGACACGTGGACCGAGCGCGCGATCTCCGTCACCGTGGTGTGCCCGCGGGCCAGACTGCGCACCGCCAGCACCGACGCGCCGCACAGCGCCACCCACGCCGGGGCGATCCCCACCGACTGGGCGACCGCGAACCCGGCGAGCGTCAGCGCGACCACCACCAACACGAACACCGGCGGGCGCGGCGGCGCGCCGAGCGCCGCCGGGTCGGGCTGCACCCGCAGGTCCTTGGCGAAGAACCCGCGGAAGACGGCGTAGAGGGTGGCCACCGCGGCCAGCCACGGCGCCGCCATCAACAGCGTGAACCTGGTGAACGACAGCTGGGCCGTGTGGAAGGCCAGCAGGTTGGTCAGGTTGGACACCGGCAGCAACAGCGAGGCGCCGTTGGCCAGGTGGGCGGTGGCATAGGCGTACGGCCGCACCGCGGTGCGCTGACGGCGCACCGCGGCCAGCACCACCGGGGTCAGCAACACCACGGCGGCGTCCAGGCTCAGCACCGCGGTGATGGCCGAGGCGATGACGAACACCCGCCGCAGCATGCCGGCCGACCCGACGCGGCCCCTCGCGATCGCCGCACCCGCCGCCTCGAACAGGCCCTCGTCGTCGCACAGCTTGGCCAGCACCAGCACCGCGCCCAGGAAGGCGACCACCCCGGACAGGTCGGCGATCTGCTGTTCGGCCGCGGCGACCGGGATCGCGCCGACACCCACCAGCAGCAGCGCCGCCGGCACCGCCGCCACCGCCTCCGGCCAACCCCGCGGGCGCGCGACGGCGAACCCGAGCACCACCGCAAGCAGCACCAGCGCAACGGTCAATGCCATCGAAAACGCTTTACGCCCAAGGGTCTTCGCGTCGCCACACGCTCGGCAGGTGCAGCGCGACACCGTCGCGCTCGGCGAGCTCGTCCAGGACGCGGATGGAGGAGTCCAGGTCATCGCCCGCATAAGGCAACGCCCGCAACGGTTTTGACAGCGGACGGAAGAAGTCGTCCCAATGGATCAGGATCACCCGGCGCGCCCCGACCGTGCGCACGGTCTGGTCCTAATACTCGTCCAGGTACGACCGCGGCCGCAGCCCCAGCTGCCCGACGGACAGATAGGCCGCCTCGGCGCGCTGCCCGGCCAGCGCGCCGGCCACGAAGCCGGCGCTGCCGCAGATCAGCAGCCGGCGCCCCGTCGGCCGGTGCCGCACCAGCGTCGACCAGGACTCGCCGCAGCGGTACGCCGACGCCCGCGCCGGCGGGATCAGCGGCTCCTCGATCACGCCGGGGAACCGGTCGGGCGGGCAGTGGTGGGACTTGACCAGCGTTACGTCGAAGGCGCCCAACCGGATTGGCTCGCCGTCGGCCGCGACGACGATGCGGTCCTCGGGCAGCCCGTAGCCGCGTCCGACGTTGGCCGCGGACTCTCCGCCGACCAGCAGCGCGCCGGTGCGGTCGGCCACCAGCGCGGAGTCCAGCGCGTGGTCGAAGTGGGTGTGCACCGGGATGACGGCCGCCAGCCGGGACACCTTGGCCCGGGCCAGGCAGCCGTCGACGCGCGGCGGCGACGGCGACACCTTGCCGGCGACCACCCGGGCCAGGCCGGGCCGGGAGAAGTAGCCGTCGGTCAGCAGCGCCGACGAGCCGTCGTCGATCAGCAGGCTCGCCACCCCCAGCCAGGTCACCGACAGCCCACCGGGGCCGGCCGCGGGCACGTCGAACCTGTCGGCGTAGCGGGTGATGTCGGGGCGACCGAGCCTGAGCCGCATCAGCAGAACGCCCGGATCTCGACGCCGGCCGCCCGCAGGCGATCGCGCACCGCGGTGGCGATCTGCACCGCCCCCGGCGAATCGCCATGCACGCAAACCGATTCCACGCTCAGCGCGAGCCGGGTGCCGTCGACGGCGGTGACCACCCCGGTGTCGACCATGGCCAGCACCCGCTCGGCGATGGCCGCCGGGTCTGCCAGCACCGCGCCCGGTTCCCGGCGGGAGACCAGCCGGCCGTCCTGCCGGTAGGCCCGATCGGCGAACGCCTCGGCGACCACCCGCAGACCGCGGCGGGCGGCCTCGTCGAAAAACACCGAGCCGGCCATGCCCAGCACCGGCAGGCCGGGGTCCACCAGCCGGACCGCCTCGGCCACGGCGGCGGCCTGCGCGGTGTGCGTCACGATCGTGTTGTACAGCGCGCCATGCGGTTTGACGTAGCACACGGACGAACCCGCCGCGTGCGCGATCGCCTGCAGCGCGCCGATCTGGTACACCACGTCGGCGAGCAGCTCGTCGGCGGCGACGTCGATGAAACGCCGGCCGAACCCGGCCAGGTCGCGGTAGCTGACCTGCGCGCCGACCCGCACCCCGCACTCGGCGGCCGACCGGCACACCCGCAGCAGCCCGGCGGGGTCGCCGGCGTGGAAACCGCACGCCACGTTGGCGCTGCTGACGATGCCGAGCATGGCGTCGTCGTCACCGAGGCGCCAGACGCCGAAGCCCTCGCCCAGGTCGGCGTTGAGGTCGATACCGGCCACCCGCCCAGCTTAGGTGGCGGCCTCCCGGCGGCGCCCGATCAGCCAGCAGGCCAGATAGATCAGGAACGAGATGGTCGCGACGAACACCGACACCGGCACGCCCGGCGCCAGCGACAGCACGATCCCGCCCAGCGCCGACACCTCGGCGAAGGCCACCGAGGCCAGCATCGCAGCCCCGGGCGAGGAGACCACCCGGGCCGCCGCGGCCGCCGGGGTGATCAGCAGCGACATCACCAGCAGCGCGCCGACGATCTGCACCGCCTGGGCCGCCACCACACCGACCAGCGCCGCGAACACGATGCCCAGCGCGTGCACCGGCACCCCGCGCGCGGCGGCGACGTCGGGGTCGACGGTGGCGAACAACAGGGGGCGGTAACACGTCGCCAGCACGGCGATCACCAGCAGGCACACCAGCGCCAGCATGGTCAGCCCGGTGTAGCCGACCCCGACGATCTGGCCGGTCAGCAACGCGAAACTGGTCGCGGTGCGACCCGGGTAGAGGTGGATGAACAGCACCGCCAGCCCCAACCCGAACGCCAGCACCACGCCGATCACCGAGTCGCGTTCCCGGGCGCGCCGGCCCAGCACCCCGAACAGCGCGGCCGCCAGCGCGCTGCCGATCAGCGCGCCCACCCCGACGCCGATCCCGACCAGCAGCGCGAATGCGGCCCCGGTCAGCGACAATTCGCTGGAGCCGTGCACCGCGAACGACATCTGCCGCATCACGATGAACGGCCCGATCAGCCCGGCCACCAAACCCAGCAGGGCCGCCGCGACCAGCGCCTGCTGCACGAAGTCGTGGCCCAGCAGGTGCACCGTGATGTCCAAGGAGAACAGGTGGTCGGCCATGTCGGCGAGGCGATGCTCCATCAGCCGTGCCCGTCGGTGTGCTCGCCGGCCACCACGTAGCCGCCCTTGACCTTCACCACCTGGATGTCGGCCCGGTACAGCGCCGAGAGCGTCTCGCTGTTCATCACCTGCTCGACGGTGCCGATCCGGAATCGGCCGTCGACCAGATACAGCACCCGGTCCACGTACGGCAGGATCGGGTTGATCTCGTGGGTGACGACGATGACCGTGGTCGCGGCGTCCCGACGGCGCCGCTCCAGCAGCGCCGACACCAGCTTGGCGTTGGCGGGGTCCAGGGTCAGCAGCGGCTCGTCGCACAGCAGCAGCAGCGGGTCGCTGACCAGGGCCTGAGCGACGCGCATCCGCTGCAGCTCGCCGCCCGACATCACTCCGACCCGCACGTCCGCCAGGTGTTCGCCGTTGACCTGGCGCAGCGCCTGGTCCACCGTGGCGCGGCGGCGGGCCCGCTCCCGGGGCCGCAGCGGCGCGGCGCCCCAGCGCCCGCCGTCCAGGCCGAGCCGGACCAGGTCGCGTCCGCGCAGCATCACGTCGCGCTCCATCGGGCGGTGTTGCGGCACGTAGCCGATGCGCCCGCTGCCCGAGGTGATCGGCTTCCCGTCCACCAGCCCCACCCCGGCGCTCAGCGGCAGCTGGCCCAGCAGCACCTTCAGCAGCGACGTCTTGCCGCTGCCGTTCGGGCCGAGCACCGCGACGAACTCGCCCCGCGACACCGACAGGTCCAGGTCCTCCCACAGCACCCGGTCGCCGAACGCGAGCCGAGCGCCGCGCAGCGAGACGGTGTCGGCGTCGTGGTCGACGGCCGCGGCGGCCTGCAGGCTCACGGCTGCAACGACCGTACGGGTTGCAGCGCCGTCTGCAGCTGGCCCACCGTATTGCGTTGCCAGCTCAGGTAATCCGCGCCGTCGGGCAATGTTTCGCGGACCTCGACGACCGGGACGCCGGCGCGCCGGGCGGCCTCGCGCAGGCCGTTGACCGCGGACGCCGACGTCTGCGGGTTGACCACCAGCGCCGACACCTGGTGCCGGTCGAGCAGGTCGAGGGCCCGCGCCAGGTCGGCGGGCGCGGGGTCGGTCTCGTTCTCGACGGCCGCTTCCAGCGCCGGCGGCGTCCGGTTCACCAGGCCCGACGCCTCGAGCAGGTAGAAGGCGACCGGCTCTGTGGCGACGACCGAGCCGCCGGGGTGGGCGGCCGCGATGGTGTGCTCAATGCCGGCGATGGCGTCGGCGTCGCGGCCGAACGCGGCCGCATTGCGCCGGTAGTCCGCGGCGTTGCCCGGGTCGATCGCCGCCAGCCGGTCGGCGACGGCGGCGGCCACCGCCTTGGCGACGCCCAGGTGGTAGAACACGTGCTCGTTTCGGGGGCGGCCGGCGTCGGGCAGCAACGCGTAGGCGTCGACCCGCGCGACGCCGGGATGATGCGCCAGCACGTCGTCGACCCAGCCGTCGTAGCCGCCGCCGTTGAAGACGACCAGGCCGGCGTCGGCGATCGCGGCGGCATCCGACGGGCTGGCCTCATAGGAGTGCGGGTCTTGGTCGGACCCGCTCAGGATGGACGCGACCGCCACGTGGCCGCCGGCCACCGCCCGCGCCACGCTGCCCCACACGTCGGTGGACGCGACGACGGCGGTCGCGTGCGGATGCGCCGGACCGGTGCACCCGGTCAGCGCCGCCCAGCCGGTCACCGCCAGCACGGTCGCCAGCCACCGCGTCGTGCGGCCGACCCGCGTTGCGTCCCGCGTCAGTGCCGTGCCCACGTCCGATGTCCTCCCGCCGGCCAGCCAGCCGATGCACAATACTAATGAAAATCGTTTCCATTACAAAGCCGGCCGGAGAAGCGCGTACGCGAGCGCACCGATCCGCTGTAGCGTCACCGAGCGTGAGTCCCACCCCGCGCCGGCGGGCGACTCTGGCGTCGCTGGCCGACGAACTCAAGGTCTCGCGCACGACGGTGTCGAACGCCTTCAACCGGCCCGATCAGCTGTCCGCGGACCTGCGTGAGCGGGTGCTCGCGACGGCCAAGCGGCTGGGCTACCCCGGCCCCGACCCGGTGGCGCGGTCGTTGCGGACCCGCAAGGCCGGCGCGGTCGGACTGGTGATGGCCGAACCGCTGACCTACTTCTTCAGCGACCCCGCCGCCCGCGACTTCGTCACCGGGGTGGCGCAGTCCTGCGAGGCGCTGGGGCAGGGGCTGCTGCTGGTCGCCGTCGGGCCCAGCCGCAGCCTGGATGAGGGAACCGCGGCGGTGCTGTCGGCCGGGGTGGACGGCTTCGTGGTGTATTCGGTGTGCGACGACGACCCCTACCTGCAGGCCGTGTTGCAGCGGCGGCTGCCGGTGGTGGTGGTCGACCAGCCCAAGGGACTGACCGGGGTGTCGCGGGTGGGCATCGACGACCGCGCGGCGATGCGGGAGCTCGCCGACTACGTGCTCGGCTTGGGGCATCGCGAGATCGGGCTGCTGACCATGCGGCTGGGCCGGGACCGCCGCCAGGGCCTGGTGGACGCCGAACGGCTGCGTTCGCCCGCCTTCGACGTGCAGCGCGAGCGCATCACCGGGGTGTGGGAGGCGATGACGGCCGCCGGCGTCGACCCGGATTCGCTGACCGTGGTGGAGAGCTACGAACACCTGCCCGAGTCGGGCGGCGCGGCCGCCAAGGTGGCGCTGGAGGCCAACCCGCGGATCACCGCGCTGATGTGCACCGCCGACATCCTGGCCCTGTCGGCCATGGATTACCTACGCGCCCATGGTGTTTACGTGCCCGGGCAGCTGACGGTGACCGGATTCGACGGCGTGCCCGACGGGATCAGCCGGGGCCTGACCACGGTGTCGCAGTCCAGCCTGCACAAGGGCCGCCGGGCCGGTGAGCTGCTGCTCAAGCCGGCACGGTCGGGCCTGCCGGTGGTGGAGCTGCTCGACACCGAGCTGATTCGCGGCCGTACCGCCGGTCCGCCGGCCTAGCCGTGCTCGCCGAGCAGCAACCGCACCGCCAGATCGAGGCGCTTGCTGACGTCGGTGGCCGAGGCGCGCCGGGTCAGCCAGGCGAGCAGGTTGGACAGCCACACGTCGGAGATCACCCGGGCGATGTGGTACTGGTCCTCGGTGGGTTCGCCGTCGGCCATCGCGCGGGCGAACATCGAGTCGATGAGCTTCTCCACCTGGTCGACCTCGCTGGCCGCCGACGCGTCGGCGAACACGTAGGCCCGCGTCATCGCCTCGGTCAGCAGCGGGTTGCGCTGCATGGCCCGGTTGAGCTTGCCCACCATGAAGTTCAGCCGCTGAAACGGGGTGCCCCCGGTCAGCGCCGCGCGGTCGGTCTTGGCGTCGATGCGGCTGAACTCGCGGCCCAGCGCGGACACCAGCAGGTGCACCTTCGACGGGAAATACCGGTACAGCGTGCCCACCGCGACGTCGGCGCGATCGGCCACCGCGCGCATCTGGACCGCCTCGTAGCCGCCCTTGGAGGCGATCGCCATGGTGGCGTCCAGGATGCGTTTGCGGCGTTCCCGCTGCGCCTCCGAGCCGAGTTCGGACTCCGCCAGTACCGCCACGTTCATGACCTCGCGCGGCTGCGAGTCGGAGACGCGGCTGGAATCGGCCTTCGACTCTGCCTTCGAAGTGGCCCTAGCTGGCATGTGGCGGTGTGCTCCTGTTCCGGGCGGTTCGTCTGCAAACGATACGCATTCTGCGTGTGAATTTCCCACCTCCGTACCGCCGGGGACAAGCGCATGTGCTGCTGCGATGGCGTTCGACTTGACGGTCGATCACTGGCACTATTAGAACACGTTCTAGTCTCCGGTGAGCGAGTTGCGCGCCAACACGTGGCGCGGATGTCCCCGCTCGCGGCGAGATCGGACAATCAGGACACGGGTGCCGGGCGCCTGGTCACGTCGAGTCAAGGACGCGGAGGTCCCCACGGTGGTAGCGACCGTCACCGACGAGCAGTTCGCCGCGCGCGCCCTGGTGCGCGACTGGGCCCGCAACGCCAGCACCGGGCCCGGCGGGACCGCCGCCATCCGCGACGTCGAGCAGGGCAACCCCGACGCCTGGCGGCCGGTGTTCGCCCGGCTGGCCGAGCTGGGCATTTTCGGGGTGGCGGTTCCCGAAGAGGCCGGCGGGGCGGGCGGCAGCGTCGAGGACCTGTGCGCCATGGTCGAGGAGGCGGCCAAGGCGCTGATCCCGGGTCCGGTCGCCACCACCGCGCTGGCCACCCTGGTGCTCTCCGATGCCGAGTTGCTGGCCGCGCTGGCCGCCGGCGAGCGGTTCGCCGGGCTGGCGCTGCAGGGCGACATCACCTTCGACGGGGCGGCGTCGACGGCCTCGGGCACGCTGCCGTTCGTGCTGGGTGCCGCCGACGGCGGGGTGCTGCTGCTGCCGGCCGACGGCAGGTGGCTGGTGGTCGACACCGCAAGCGACGGCGTGCACATCGAGCCGCTGGCCGCGACCGACTTCTCCCGGCCGCTGGCGCGGGTGGTGCTGGACTCGGCCCCGGCCACCGTGCTGGCGCAAACCCCCGAGCGGGTCGAGGAGCTGGCCGCGACCGTGCTGGCGGCCGAGGCCGCCGGGATCACCCGCTGGTCGCTGCAGACCGCCGTCGACTACGCCAAGGTCCGCGAGCAGTTCGGCAAGCCGATCGGCAGCTTCCAGGCCATAAAACACCTCTGCGCCGAAATGCTGTGCCGCGCCGAGCAGGCCGAGGTGGCCGCCGCCGACGCCGCCCGCGCGGCCGCCGAGGACGACCCGGCCCAGTTCTCCCTCGCGGCGGCCCTGGCCGCGGCCACCGCCATCACCGCGGTGAAGGCCAACGTCAAGGACTGCATCCAGGTGCTCGGCGGCATCGGCTGCACCTGGGAACACGACGCCCACCTGTACCTGCGCCGTGCACACGCCATCGGCCGCTTCCTGGGCGGGGCGGAACGCTGGCTGCGCCGTATCACCGCGCTCACCCAGGCGGGCGTGCGCCGCCGGCTGGGTATCGACCTGACCGAGGTCGAGGACCAGCGGCCCCAGATCGCCGAGGCCGTCGCCCGCATCGCCGCGCTGCCCGCCGAGCAGCGGCAGGCCGCGCTGGCCGAGGCCGGGCTGCAGGCCCCGCACTGGCCGGCGCCGTACGGACGCGGCGCCTCGCCGGCCGAGCAACTGCTGATCGATCAGGAGCTGGCCGCCGCCGGGGTGGCCCGTCCCGACCTGGTGATCGGGTGGTGGGCGGCGCCGACCATTCTCGAGCACGGCACACCCGAGCAGATCGAGCGCTTCGTGCCCGGCACCTTGCGCGGCGAATTCCTTTGGTGCCAGCTGTTTTCCGAGCCCGGCGCCGGCTCCGACCTGGCCTCGCTGCGCACCAAGGCGGTACGCACCGACGGTGGCTGGCTGCTGACCGGGCAGAAGGTGTGGACGTCGGCGGCGCACAAGGCGCGCTGGGGGGTGTGTTTGGCCCGCACCGATCCGGATGCGCCGAAACACAAGGGCATCACCTACTTCCTGGTGGACATGAGCGCCCCGGGCATCGAGATCCGCCCGCTGCGCGAGATCACCGGTGACTCGCTGTTCAACGAGGTCTTCCTGGACAACGTGTTCATCCCCGACGAGATGGTGGTCGGCGAGGTGAACGACGGCTGGCGGCTGGCCCGCACGACGCTGGCCAACGAGCGGGTCGCGATGGCCAGCGGCACGGCGCTGGGCAACCCGATGGAGGAGCTGCTCGAGCTGCTGTCGACGCTGCCCCTCGACAGCGCTCAGCAGGATCGGCTGGGGCGGTTGATCGTCACCGCGCAGACCGGTGCGCTGCTGGACCAGCGGATCGCCCAGCTCGCCGTCGGTGGCCAGGACCCCGGCGCGCAGTCCAGCGTGCGCAAACTCATCGGGGTGCGCTACCGCCAGGCGCTGGCCGAATACACGATGGATGTGTCCGAGGGCGGCGGCCTGGTGCACAACCGGGCGGTGTACGACTTCCTGAACACCCGCTGTCTGACCATCGCCGGCGGCACCGAGCAGATTCTGCTCACCGTCGCCGCGGAGCGGCTGCTGGGTCTGCCGCGTTAACCGAGATCGGCTGCGGCAGCGTGTAATTCGCGCAGCGCCTGGCATGCCATGTCGCCCAGGTCGCCGCTTTCGTCCGGCTCGGCCCAGCGAGCGTAGGCGGTTTTGAACGCCAGCGCGCCCAGCTCGGCGGCCAACGCCGCCGCCGGTTCGGGCACGCCGCGTGCTTGCAGCGCCTCGGACACCGCCAGGGCCAGCCCGATCTGCTTGAGCGCGTTGCGCTCCTGCAGCTCGGCGCTGGCTGCGATCGCGGCCCTGAGCCGCGGCGCGAGCTCCTTGTTGAACGGCGTGAACGCCGCCGCTGCCGACTTCAGGCCGGAGCACACCAAGGCTAGCGGTGTCGCGTCGGCGGGCGCCGCGGCGATGCCCTCGCGCAGCAGCGCGGCGATGGCGTCCTGGCCGGCGGCCAGCACGTCCCGCTTGTCCGGGAAGTGTCTAAAGAACGTGCTTTTCGTCAGGCCGGCGCGCTCGGCGATCTCCGCGACGGTCGTCTGGTCGTAGCCGCGCTCGTTGAACAGGTCCAGCGCCGCGGCGACCAGGCGTGCGCGCGCGTCGGGTTCCCAGCGAGCCATGGCCCCACCTTAGTGATGCGACCTTTGTCCCGTCACTGGTGTAGGGTGATGGGACCATTGTCTCATCACTCGAAGGAGCAGCTCGTGCGCGTACTCGTCACCGGCGCCAGCGGAGGAATCGGCTCGGCCGTCGTCAAAGAATTGCTCGCCGCCGGTCATCACGCCATCGGCCTGGCCCGCTCCGAGGCTTCGGCCGCAACCATCAGCGGACTCGGCGCCGAACCGCTGCGCGGCGACATCGCCGACCTCGACGTCCTGCAGAAGGCGGCCGTCGACACCGACGGCGTCGCCTACCTGGCCTTCTCACACGACTTCAGCGACGTCGGGGACGCGATCGCGGACGAGGCCCGCGCGATCGACGCGCTGGGGGCCGCGCTCGCCGACACCGGCAAACCGCTGGTGCTGGCCAGCGGGACCCCGGCCCGGCCCGGCTCGGTGAGCACCGAGGACGACCCCTTCATCGCCGACGGGCCGCTGGCCGGGCGCGGCCGCACCGGCCAGGCCGTCGTCGAGCTGGCCGGGCGCGGTGTCCGCTCGGCCGTGGTGCGGCTGCCGCGCGCGGTGCACGATGCCGGCGGCCGCTACGGCCTGGCCGGCATCCTGATCCAGCTCGCCCGGCAGCGCGGCGTGTCGTCCTTCGCCGGCGACGGCACCCAACGCTGGCCGGCCGTGCATCGCGACGACGCCGCGGCGTTGTTCCGGCTCGCCCTCGAGCAGGCCCCGGCCGGCTCGGTGCTGCACGCGGTGGGGGACGAGGGCGTTCCGCTGCGCGCGATCGCCGAGATGATCGGCCGCCGGCTCGGCGTGCCCGTCGAGTCCGCCCCGGCCGACACCTTCGGTCCGCTCGGCCAAGTCTTCGCCGTCGACCAGCCCTCGTCCAGCGCGCTGACCCAGCGGCGCTTCGGGTGGCAGCCCGTCGGCCCCGGCCTGCTGGACGACCTCGAAACCGGCGTCTACCCGGAATAGGTCACGAGAAGGTGGTCACCGCGCAGGTGCTGGGCGAGGTGATGTTGACCCCGGAGTAGACCACCTGGATGTGGGTGCACAGGATGACGTTGTTGTCGGTCTTGGGCTGGCCGGTCTGCCAGTCGGTGGAGTCGATGCGGCCATGGGTTTCGTACTTGTCCGGCGGGCCCTCGCCCATGTAAATGGTGGTGATCTCGTCGGATCCCATCGACTTGTGCACCCGCTCGTACTGGCCGTCGGCGTGCGCGTCGAGGTAGGCCAGCCGGTTGGAGGACCGGATCTCGCTGGTTTGCCGGGCCCACAGGCCGGGCGGGAAGCCGGTCACACCGTCGGGGGTGAGCATGTCCGCCCCGGCGGTGAAATCGCAGTGGCCGTCGGACTTGAAGCAGTTGAGCAGGGCCCGGGTCTCCAGCTGGTTGGGACCGTCCAGCGGGAACAGCGTGGTGGCGGTGTTGCTGGCGGCGGCGCACACCCCGGCGGGCAGAAACATCGGCAGCGCCGCCGCCACCGCGAAGCCCGACACCAGCCGCATCATCGCTGCTTCCCTTCCCTGTGGATCCCACCGGTGAACTTAACCCGCGACTACTCGTCGTAGGTGACTTCCACCGAATCAGATTCCGGGTGAGATTGACAGGCCAGGATCAGGCCCTCGTCCAGGTCCTGCTGCTCGAGCACGTCGTTGACCTCCATGCTGACCTGGCCCTTGCGCAGGGTGCAGGCACACGCGCCGCAGTGGCCCTCGCGGCAGGAGAACGGCGCGTCGAGGCCCTTGGCCAGCAGCACGTCGAGCAGCTTGGCGTTGCGCGGCCACGACACGGTGTGGGTTTCCCCGTCGAGCTCCACCACCGCGGTGGCCGGCGGCTCGTCGCCCTCGGCGGTGTCCTCGATCTTGACCGCCGCGAACGGGTCGGAGTCCAGCGACTTGAACACCTCGATATGTATTTGCGCCGCAGGCACTTTCAGCGTTTCCAGGGCCTCACGCGCCGAGTCCATGAAGGCGCCCGGGCCGCAGATGTAGACCGGCCGGTCGGTGTAGGGGGCGGCCAGCTGGGCCAGCGCGGTCACGCTGGGCAGGCCCTGCAGCGATTCCAGCCAGTGCAGCACGGTGAGCCGGTCGGGATATTTGGCGGACAGCTCGCGCAGCGCGTCGGCGAAGATCACCGAACGCTCGTCGCGGTTGGCGTAGAGCAGAGTCACCTGCCCGCTGCCCTCCGACAGCGCCGACTTGGCGATCGACATGATCGGGGTGATCCCGCTGCCCGCGGCCATCAACAGGAAGTCGTCGCCCAGCGTCTTGGGCACGAAGTTGCCCGACGGCGCCAGCACGTGGATCCGCATCCCCGGGCGCGCGTTGTCGCACAGCCAGTTGGACGCGTAGCCGTCCGCGGTCCGCTTGACCGTCACAGTCAGCGCGTCGTCGGTGAACGGTGAGCTGCACAGCGAATAGCAGCGCGCCACCGATCCGGTGCGCTCGCTGGGCACCCGCAGCGTCAAGAACTGGCCCGGGGCGTAGCGCAGCCGCTCGGGCGGGATGTCGGGGTCCCCGTCGTCGTCCGGCACCGCGAACACCAGCGACCGCGCGTCGTCGGTCTCGGCGATGACCTCGGCGATCTGCAGTTCGAGGACGTGGTCACCGAGCGGCTCGTCGAGTGCTTGGGCCGAATCAGCCTCGGTCAAGGCCCGTCCCTTCCTTTCGTGGCAAAACGTGTCGACCCGCTGCGACCGGCTCCGCCGCTCTTGCGATCGCCACGGGCAACTAGAACATGTTACAGAAAAGCAGATTCGTATCGCTACCAGCCGCAGGAATACCCTGCTCGACACGAATCGGAACGTGTTCTAGTCTCTGGGGTAAGTCCGCTGAGTAAGTTTGGCCCAGGAAGGCAAACCTAGTGACGTCCATTCAACAGCGTGATGCCCAGTCCGTCTTGGCGGGCATCGACGATCTGCTTCCGCGGATTCGGGAGCGCGCTCAGGCCACGGAGGATCTGCGCCGGCTGCCCGACGAGACCGTAGCCGACCTTCAGGACGTCGGGTTCTTCACCCTGCTGCAGCCCGAGCAGTGGGGTGGGCTGCAGTGCGACCCCACGCTGTTCTACGAGGCGGTCCGCCGGCTGGCCAGCGCGTGCGGTTCCACCGGCTGGGTGAGCTCGATCATCGGCGTGCACAACTGGCACCTGGCCCTGTTCGACCAGCAGGCCCAGGAGGAGGTCTGGGGCGAGGACCCCAACGTGCGGATCTCCTCGTCGTATGCGCCGATGGGCGCGGGCGTGGTGACCGACGGCGGCTACCTGGTCAACGGTTCGTGGAACTGGTCCTCCGGCTGCGACCACGCCACCTGGGCGTTCCTCGGCGGCCCGGTGATCAAGGATGGCCGCCCGGTCGACTTCGGCAGCTTCCTGATCCCGCGCAGCGAGTACCGCATCGACGACGTGTGGCACGTGGTCGGCCTGCGCGGCACCGGCAGCAACACCGTCGTCGTCAAGGATGTGTTCGTGCCGCGGCACCGGTTCCTGTCCTACAAGGCGATGAACGACGGCACCGCCGGCGGCTATCAGACCAACACCGCGCCGGTATACAAGATGCCTTGGGGCACAATGCATCCCACCACCATCTCGGCGCCCATCGTCGGCATGGCATACGGGGCGTACGCCGCCCACGTCGAGCATCAGGGCAAGCGGGTGCGCGCGGCGTTCGCCGGCGAGAAGGCCAAGGACGACCCGTTCGCCAAGGTCCGCATCGCCGAGGCGGCCAGCGACATCGACGCGGCGTGGCGCCAGCTGTCCGGCAACGTGGCCGACGAGTACGCGCTGCTGTCCGCCGGCAAGGAGATCCCGTTCGAACTGCGCGCCCGCGCCCGCCGCGACCAGGTGCGCGCCACCGGGCGCGCGATCGCCTCCATCGACCGGCTGTTCGAGGCTTCCGGGGCCACCGCGTTGGCCAATGACCAACCGGTGCAACGCTTCTGGCGTGACGCGCACGCCGGCCGGGTGCACGCGGCCAACGACCCCGAGCGGGCCTACCAGATCTTCGGAAACCACGAGTTCGGGTTGCCGCCGGGCGACACGATGGTATGACCGCGACCGAGGAGTTGACGTTCGAGTCGACCTCGCGCTTCGCCGAAGTCGACGTCGACGGGCCGCTCAAGCTGCACTACCACGAGGCCGGTTTGTCCTTCAATGGCACCGGGCGCACGGTGGTGTTGCTGCACGGCGGCGGCCCGGGCGCGGCCAGCTGGACCAACTTCGGCCGCAACATCCCGGTGCTGGCCCGGCACTTCCACGTGCTGGCCGTCGACCAGCCCGGCTACGGCCTGTCCGACAAGCGCTCCGAGCATGGACAGTTCAACCGCTACGCCGCCCGGGCGCTCAACGGGCTGTTCGAGCAGCTGGGTCTGGGACGCGTTCCGCTGGTGGGCAATTCGCTGGGCGGGGGCACCGCGGTGCGGTTCGCCCTGGACTACCCGGACAAGGCCGGGCGGCTGGTGCTGATGGGCCCCGGCGGGTTGAGCATCAACCTGTTCGCGCCTGACCCCACCGAGGGCGTCAAACGGCTGGGAAAGTTCTCCGCCGAGCCGACGCGGGAAAATCTCGAGGCGTTCCTGCGGGTGATGGTCTACGACCAGAAGCTGATCACCGACGAATTGATCGACGAGCGGTTCGCGCTGGCCAGCACGCCGGAATCGCTGGCGGCCACCCGGGCGATGGGAATGTCGTTCGCGGGGGCCGACTTCGAGCTGGGCATGATGTGGCGCGAGGTGCACCGGCTGCGCCAACCGGTGCTGCTGATCTGGGGTCGCGAGGACCGGGTCAACCCGCTCGATGGCGCGCTGGTCGCGCTGAAAACGATTGCCCGCGCCCAGCTTCACGTGTTCGGGCAGTGTGGGCACTGGGCGCAGGTGGAGAAATTCGACGAGTTCAACAAGCTCACCATCGATTTCCTGGGAGGTGCGTGATGAGCAACGGAGCCATCAGGTCGCTGGGCTATCTGCGCATCGAGGCCACCGACATGGCGGCCTGGCGCGACTACGGCCTGAAGGTTCTCGGCATGGTCGAGGGCAAGGGCGACACCGAAGGCGCCCTGTATCTGCGGATGGACGATTTCCCGGCCCGGCTGGTGATCGTGCCCGGCGAGCGCGACCACCTGCTGGAGGCCGGCTGGGAATGCGCGAATGCCGAAGGCCTGCAAGAGATCCGGGATCGGCTCGACGTGGAGGGCGTCCCGTACAAGGAGGCCACCGCCGCGCAGCTGGCCGACCGCCGGGTGGTCGAGATGATCCGGTTCTCCGACCCGTCGGGCAACTGCCTGGAGGTGTTCCACGGGGTGGCCCTCGAACACCGCCGGGTGGTCAGCCCGTACGGGCACAAGTTCGTCACCGGCGAGCAGGGCCTGGGGCACGTGGTGCTGTCCACCCGCGACGACGAGGAGTCGCTGCACTTCTACCGCGACGTGCTGGGGTTCAAGCTGCGCGACTCGATGCGGATGCCGCCGCAGGTGGTCGGCCGGCCCGCCGACGGCGCGCCCGCCTGGTTGCGCTTCTTCGGCTGCAACCCGCGCCACCACAGCCTGGCGTTCCTGCCGCTGCCCACGCCGAGCGGAATCGTGCACCTGATGCTCGAGGTGGAGAACGCCGACGACGTGGGGCTGTGCCTGGACCGGGCGCTGCGCCGCAAGGTGCCCATGTCGGCCACCCTGGGCCGGCACGTCAACGACCTGATGCTGTCCTTCTACATGAAGACGCCGGGCGGATTCGACGTCGAATTCGGTTGCGAGGGAAGGCAGGTCGAAGACGACGACTGGGTCGCCCGGGAAAGCACCGCGGTCAGCCTGTGGGGCCACGACTTCACGGTCGGCATGCGCGGCTGACCATGGCTGCGCCGATCGATCCGCGGACCTTCCGGCAGGTGCTGGGCCAGTTCTGCACGGGCATCACCATCATCACCACGGTGCACGACGAGGTGCCCGTCGGCTTCGCCTGCCAGTCCTTCGCGGCGCTGTCGCTGGACCCGCCGCTGGTGCTGTTCTGCCCCACCAAGGTGTCGCGGTCCTGGAAGGCCATCGAGGCCACCGGCCGGTTCTGCGTCAACGTGCTGACCGAGAAGCAGAAGCACGTCTCGGCGCGGTTCGGGTCCAAGGAACCCGACAAGTTCGCCGGCATCGACTGGCATCCCTCCGAACTCGGCTCGCCGATCATCGACGGGGCGCTGGCCCACGTCGACTGCACCGTGGCCTCGGTGCACGAGGGGGGCGATCACTTCGTGGTGTTCGGTGCGGTCCAATCCCTTTCGGAGGCACCGAAGATCAAGCCGCGGCCGCTGCTGTTCTATCGCGGGGAATACACCGGCATCGAGCCGGACAAGACGACCCCGGCGCAGTGGCGCGACGACCTGGAGGCGTTTTTGACCACCACCACCCAGGACACCTGGCTGTAACGCGCCGGGCGCGGACAATGGTGGCATGACGCTGGATCTGGGCGCGTATTTCGACCGCATCGGTTACGGCGGCGAGGCCGCGCCCAACCTCGAGGTGCTGCGGGCCCTGATGGCCGCGCACACCGGGTCGATCCCGTTCGAGAACCTCGACCCGCTGATGGGGGTGCCGGTCGACGACCTGAGCCCGGCGGCGCTGGCCGACAAGCTGGTCCACCGGCGCCGCGGCGGCTACTGCTACGAGCAGAACGGCCTGCTGGGCTACGCGCTGGCCGAAATCGGTTTCCGGGTGCGCCGATTGGCCGGCCGGGTGGTGTGGATGCAGCCGCCCGACACGCCGCCGCGCGCCCAGACGCACACGGTGTTGGCGGTGACGTTCCCGGGCTCGCAGGGCGCCTACCTGGTCGACGTCGGCTTCGGTGGCCAGACGTTGCCCTCGCCCATCCGTTTCGAGACCGGCAACGCCCAGCAGACCACCCACGAGCCCTACCGGCTCGATGACCGCGGCGAGGGCCTGGTGCTGCAGGCCCTGGTGCGCGATGAATGGCAGCCGCTGTACGTGTTCGGCACCCGCACCGTGCCGCAGATCGACCTGCTGGTGGGCAGCTGGTACGTCTCCACCCACCCGTCGTCGATGTTCGTCACCGGGCTGATGGTCGCGCGGACCACCGCCGACGCCCGGTGGAACCTGGCCGGGCGCGAGCTGACCGTGCACCGCGCGCAGGGCAGCGAGAAGATCCGCCTCGACGACGCGGACGCGGTGCTCGACGTGCTCGGGGAGCGGTTCGGCATCGACGTGGACGGGATCGGCCAGCGCGGCGCGCTGCTGGCGCGCATCGAGCAGGTGCTGGACGCCTGAGGGCGGGATTTGGCTAGCGGGCGCGCAGCCACGAGCCCAGCCGTCGCACCGCCTCCTCGATGTCGGTGGTGGGGCCGGCGAAGGACAGCCGGACGAACGAGTTGCCCCGTGTGGTGTCGAAGTCGATCCCGGGTGCGATGGCAACGCCGGTCTGCTCCAACAACTTCGAGCAGAACTCCATGGAGTTGTCGGTGAAGTCCGAGACGTCGGCGTACACGTAGAAGGCGCCGTCGGTGGGGGCCAGGCGGGTGATGCCGATGCCGCGCAGGCCGTCCAGCAGCAGCGCGCGGTTCTTGGCGTAGTGGTGCAGGTGGCCGTCGGCCTCGGCGGTGGCCTCGGGGGTGAAGGCGGCCACCGCGGCCAGCTGCGACAGCACGGGCGGGCAGATGGTGAAGTTGCCGGTCAGGCATTCCACCGCGCGGCGCAGTTCGACCGGCACCAGCAGCCAGCCCAGCCGCCAGCCGGTCATCGCGTAGTACTTCGAAAAGCTGTTGACCACCACGGCATTCCGCGAGGTCTGCCACGCGCAGCTGGTGGGTGGCGCCCCCTCGTAGACCAGGCCGTGGTAGACCTCGTCGCTGACGAGGCGGGCCCCGGACGCCTCGCACCAGGACGCGATGGCGGCCAACTCCTCCGGCGCGATCACGGTTCCTGTGGGGTTGGCCGGGCTCGCCACGATGACGCCCTGCACCGGCGGGTCGAGTTCGGCGAGCATCGCCGCGGTGGGCTGGAACCGGGTCTGCGGCCCGCAGGGGATCTCCACCACCTCACATCCCAACGCCGACAAGATGTTTCGGTAGCACGGGTAGCCGGGGCTGGCCACCGCCACCCGGTCGCCGACGTCGAAGCAGGCCAGGAACGTCAGCAGGAACCCGCCGGAGGAGCCGGTGGTGATCACCACCGCGTCGGGCTCCACCTCCAGCCCGTGCTGGCGCCGGTAGTCCGCGGCGATCGCGGCCCGCAGCTCCGGCGTGCCCAGCGACACCGAGTAGCCCAGCTCGTTGGAATGCACGGCCGCCGCCGCGGCCGCGCGCACCGGCTCGGGTGCGCCCACGCTGGGCTGGCCCGCCGACAGGTTGACCAAATCGCCGTGGCTGCGCTGCCTTTCGGCGGCCGCCAGCCAGACATCCATCACGTAGAACGGCGGGATGCCGGCGCGCAGCGAGACGCGGTCGGTCACGGTGTCGCGAGCACCTCCGGTTCGAGCCGAGTGAGCAGCTGTTGCGGCGTGTCGAGCAGATGCGCGCTGCCGTGTGCGCGTTTGAAGTACAGGTGCATGTCGTGCTCCCAGGTGATCGCGATGCCGCCGTGCAACTGGATGCCCTCGGCGGCCACGACATTCAGCGCCTCGGTGGCGGCCAGCCGGGCGGTGGCGGCGTTGGTGGGCGAGGGATCCAGGCAGGCCTCGTCGACCACGGCCTTGGCCGCGGCGACGGTGACGTAGAGGTCGGCCATCCGGTGCTTGAGCGCCTGGAAGCTGCCGATCGGCCGGCCGAATTGCACTCTGTCCTTGGCGTATTCGACGGTACGCGCCAGACACTGCTCGGCGGCGCCGATCTGCTCGGCGGCCAGCAGGACGGCCGCGGTGTCCGCCAGGCCCGGGTCGGTGCCGATCGGCTCGGTCTGCTGCGCCCGGACCCGCGCCAGCCGCCGGGTCGGGTCCATGGTGGTCACGGGTTGCGCGGTGACGCCGGTCCAGCGGCTCAGCCGGCCGTCCTCGACGCCGATGACCACGTCGGCGATGTCCCCGTTGACCACGTAGTCGGGGTCGAGCACCAGCGCGCCGATCGCGCTGCCCTCGGCCAGGGCCTGCAGCGCGGCGGTGTCGGGCTCGGCGGCGCCGAGCAGCGCCAGCTCGGCCAGCGTGGTACCCAGCAGCGGGGAGGGCACCAGGGCGCGGCCCAGCTCCTGCAAAACCGTTGCCGCGTCGGCCAATTCACCGCCGGCGCCGCCCAACTCCTCGGGGATCACCAGCGCCGCGGCGCCGACCTGCTCGCACAGCAGCCGCCACAGCGATTCGTCGTAACCGCGCTCGGACTCCATCGCCGTGCGCACCGCCGCCGGACCGGCGTGCTTGGCCACCAGCGCGGCGACGGTCTCGCGCAGCATCTGCCGTTCTTCACTGATCGCACTCATAGCGCCTCCAGCACTCGCCGCCGGTGAACCTGCGGCGGACCCCACGCCGACCGCACCGCCTGCACCCGCAACAGCAACAGCGACAGGTCGTGTTCCTGGGTGAAACCGATCGCGCCGTGGGTCTGCAGCGCCGAGCGCGCCGCCAGCAGGGCCGCGTCGGACGCCGCCGCCTTGGCCGCGCTGACGTCCCGCGGTTGCAGCGTCAGGGCCGCGCCGTACACCAGCGGCCGGGCCAGTTCGATCGCGATGTGCACGTCGGCCAGCTTGTGTTTGATCGCCTGGTACGAGCCGATCACGCGGCCGAACTGGGTGCGCTGCTTGGCGTAGTCGACCGCCGCGTCGCGCAGCGCCTCGGCCGCACCGACCAGCTGGGCAGCGGTGGCCAGCGCGCCGAATTCGTAGCCGCGCCCGACGTCCGCCTGCCAGCGGTCGCCGGTCGGCTCTACGTCGTAGAGCCGGCGGCTGGGGTCGACGGACGCGTGCTGCCGGCCCGCGGCGGCCTCGGCCACCCCGTCCTGGTCGGCGAGCAGTACCAGCCCGGCCTCCTCGGCGTCGACGGCCCGCGGCACCTGCGGCGGCAGCGCCACGGTGGCGATGAGCTCACCGGAGGCCAGAGCGGCGCAGCGTTCGGCGTGCTCGTCGCCGGCCAGCAATACCGGTGCCACGGCGATGGATTCGACCACCGGGCCGGGCACACACCAGCGCCCGAGCCGCTCGATGGCCACCACCAGATCGATCGGCTCGGCCTCGATGCCGTCGAATTTCTCCGGCACCGCCAGCGCGGTGACGCCGAGGTTGGCCAGCTGCTCCCACACCTTGCGGCCGGGCGCGGTGTCGCCCACCGCCCAGGCGCGCACCGCCGCGGGCAGGTCGGCCGCGCCGAGCGCGGCGTCGATGCTGGCCGCGAAGTCCCGCTGCTGTTCGTCTAGCGCGAATTTCACTTCTTGCTCCCGGACTTCTCGCGCGGCAGCCCCAGTAACCGCTCGGAGATGATGTTGCGCTGAATCTCGTTGGTGCCGGCGTAGATCGGGCCGCCCAGAGCGAACAGCAGCCCCTCGGTCCACGGGCCGGCGAGTTCGCCGTCGGCGGCCAGGATGTCCAGGGCGGTCTGGTGCAATTCGACGTCGAGGTCCGACCAGAACACTTTGGTCACCGACGATTCGGCGCCCAGCTCACCGCCGGCGGCCAGCCGGGTCACCGTGCCGAAGGTCTGCAGCCGGTAGGCCTGCGCCTTGATCCAGCCGTCGGCGACGCGGTCGGCGAACTCGGCCGGTGACCCGCGGTCCTGCCACAGCCGCACCACCCGCTCGGCGGTGGCCAGGAAACGGGCCGGGCTGCGCAGCGACATGCCGCGTTCGTTGCTCGACGTGCTCATCGCCGCCCGCCAGCCCTGGTGCGGGGTGCCGATCACATCCCGGTCGGGCACGAAGACGTCGTCGAG
Organism: Mycobacterium avium subsp. avium; assembly: GCF_009741445.1. NCBI lineage: Bacteria > Bacillati > Actinomycetota > Actinomycetes > Mycobacteriales > Mycobacteriaceae > Mycobacterium > Mycobacterium avium. The sequence goes on from NZ_CP046507.1 coordinate 518,181, forward strand.
GAAGATCTCACCGAACCCGGTGTCGCCGCCCAACTGGACGATGGGCCGCACCGTGACGCCCTCGGCCTTCAGGTCGAACATGAAATAGGTCAGGCCATGGTGCCGCTCGGCGCTGGGGTCGGACCGGAACAGCCCGAAGCCCCGCTCGGCGAACGGCGCCCGCGAGCTCCAGATCTTCTGTCCGTTCAGCAGCCAGCCGCCGTCGGTCGGTGTCGCGGTGGACCGCAGTGACGCCAGGTCGCTGCCGGACTCGGGCTCCGACCACGCCTGCGCCCAGATCTCTTCGCCGCTGGCCATTTTCGGCAGGATGCGGTCGCGTTGCTCCTCGGTGCCGTGCGCGAACAGCGTCGGGGCCAGCATCGAGGTGCCGTTGGCGCTGGCCCGGCCGGGCGCCCCGGCGCGGAAGTACTCCTCTTCGAACACCACCCAGTGCAGCAGCGGCGCGTCCCGGCCGCCGTACTTCTTCGGCCAGGTGATCACCGACAGCCCGGCGTCGTAGAGCACCCGGTCCCAACGCCGGTGCTGCTCAAAGCCTTCGGCGTTGTCATACGACTTCGTTGGGATCGCCTCGGCGTTGGCCGACAGGAATTGCCGCACCTCGTCCCGAAACGCCAGGGTGCCCTCGTCCAGATCAAGATCCATCAGTCCAGCTCTCGCAGTTGTGGTTTGACCACCTTGCCGCCGGAATTGCGCGGCAACGCGTCGACGAACCGCACCGACCGGGGTGCCTTGAAATTCGCCAAATGATCACGGGTGTAAGCGATCACGGATTGCTCGTCGAGTTGAGCCCCGGGGCGGGGGACCACGAACGCGCGGCCCACCTCGCCGAGCCGCTCGTCGGGAACGCCGATCACCGCGGCGTCGGCCACGCCCTCCATCCGGGCCAGCACCTGCTCCACCTCGGCGGGGTAGACGTTGAATCCGCCGCAGATGTACATGTCTTTCAACCGGTCGGTGATGCGCAGGTTGCCGGCCTCGTCGAGAACGCCGATGTCGCCGGTGTGCAGCCACCCGTCGGCGTCGATGGCCGCCGCCGTCGCGTCCGGGTCGTCGAGATAGCCCAGCATCACGTTGGGCCCGCGCAGCAGCACCTCACCGGAATCGTCGATGCGCAGCTCGAAGTCGGCGAACGGGCGCCCGCAGGTGGTGGCCACGGTGACCGCGTCGTCGTCGGCGCGGCACATGGTGCCCATCCCGTTGGCCTCGGTCAGCCCGTAGGCGGTCAGCACGATGTCGATGTCGAGCTCGGACTGCATCCGCTCGACCAGCACGACGGGTACGGTGGCCGCGCCGGTCACCGCGAAGCGCAGCGAGCTCAGGTCGTAATCGCGGCGGGCCGGATGGTCCAGCAGGGTCTGGTAAATCGTTGGGGGACCGGGTAATACGGTGATGCGGTGCTGCTCGATCGCTTGCAGCGCGCGCAGCGGGTCGAACGTCAGGTGCGGGATCAGCGTGGCGCCGGTCTGCAGGCAGGCCAGGATGCCGGCCTTGTAGCCGAAGTTGTGGAAGAACGGGTTGATGCACAGGTAGCGGTCGTCGCTGGTGATCTTGCCGTTGGCCGCCCAGGACGCCGACGCCGACAGCGACTGCCGGTGCGCGCACAGCACGCCCTTGCTGCGGCCGGTGGTGCCCGAGGTGAACAGGATGTCGCTGACGTCGTCGGACGTCACGGCGGCCGTGCGCTCGGCCACCGCGCCGAGATCCGTTCCGTGCGCGATGAATTCGTCCCAGCTGCCCGGAACGGGATCGTCGGTTTCGATCGGTATCCGCACGATGTGGCGCAGCGCGGGCAGCGCGGCGCGATCCAGGTCGGCCAGGCGGTCGTGGCCGAGGAACCTGCCCATGCCGAACAGCACCGGCGCGCCGACGCGGGCCAGGATGTCGCCGGCCTCCGCGGCGGTGTAGCGGGTGTTCAGCGGGACCATGGCCGCCCCGGCGTGGTGGATCGCCAGGCAGGCCACCACCCAGTGCCAGGTGTTGGGCGACCAGATCGCCACCCGGTCGCCGGCCCGCACCCCCAGCTCGATCAGGGCCGCGGCAGCCCGGTGCACCTCGTCGCGCAGGGCGGCGGCCGTGAAGGATCGGTCCTCGGTGATCAGGGCGTCGTGATCGGGCAGCCGGCGCGCGAGACGATCCAGCGCCGCGGGCACGGTGCGGGGATCGGTGGTCACGGCGGCGCTCCTCGAATGCCTGTAACAAAGCAAGTGCTTGGTAGGTTAGCCTACAAGGCATGCAGGACGTCGAGGAGTTCCGGGCCGAGGTCCGCTCTTGGCTCGCCGACAATCTGGTCGGCGAATTCGCCGCTCTGAAGGGCCTCGGCGGCCCCGGCCGCGAGCACGAGGCCTTCGAGGAACGCCGGGCCTGGAACCAGCACCTGGCCAAGGCCGGGCTGACCTGCCTGGGCTGGCCGGTCGAGCACGGCGGGCGCGGGCTGTCCACCGCGCACCGGGTGGCCTTCTACGAGGAGTACGCCCGCGCCGACGCGCCGGACAAGGTCAACCACTTCGGCGAGGAGCTGCTCGGCCCCACGTTGATCGCGTTCGGCACCCCCGAGCAGCAGCAGCGCTTCCTGCCCCGCATCCTCGACGTCACCGAGCTGTGGTGCCAGGGGTATTCCGAGCCCGGCGCCGGCAGCGACCTGGCCAACGTGTCGACCACCGCCGAACTGGACGGCGACCAGTGGGTGATCAACGGCCAGAAGGTGTGGACCTCGCTGGCGCACCTGTCGCAGTGGTGCTTCGTGGTCGCGCGCACCGAGAAGGGCTCCAAGCGGCACGCCGGGCTGTCGTATCTGCTGGTGCCGCTGGACCAGCCGGGGGTGCAGATCCGGCCCATCGTGCAGATCACCGGCACCGCGGAGTTCAATGAGGTGTTCTTCGACGACGCCCGCACCGACGCGTCGATGGTGGTCGGCCAGCCCGGCGACGGGTGGCGGGTCGCCATGGGAACGCTGACCTTCGAGCGCGGCGTGTCCACGCTCGGGCAGCAGATCCGTTACGCGCGTGAGCTTTCCAACCTTGCCGAGCTCGCGCGGCGCAACGGCGCCGCCGACGACCCGTTCATCCGGGAGCGGCTGACCCGCGCCTGGACCGGGCTGCGCGCGATGCGGTCGTATGCCCTGGCCACCATGGACGTCGAGCAGCCCGGGCAGGACAACGTGTCGAAGTTGTTGTGGGCCAACTGGCATCGGGCTCTCGGCGAGCTGGCCATGGACGTCATCGGCAAGCCCGGCATGACCATGCCCGACGGCGAATTCGACGAGTGGCAGCGGTTGTTCCTGTTCACCCGCGCCGACACCATCTACGGCGGCTCCAACGAGATCCAGCGCAACATCATCGCCGAGCGGGTGCTCGGCCTGCCCCGGGAGGTAAAGGGATGAGCCTGTCCGAAGCTCCGAAAGAGATTGCGGGACACGGGCTTCTGGAAGGCAAGGTGGTGATCGTCACCGCGGCGGCCGGCACGGGTATCGGCTCGGCGACGGCCAAACGAGCGCTCGCCGAGGGCGCCGACGTGGTGATCTCCGACCACCACGAGCGTCGGCTGGGCGAGACCGCCGACCAGCTCGCGGCGCTCGGCCAGGGCCGGGTGGAAAGCGTGCTGTGCGACGTGACGTCCACCGCCCAGGTCGATGCGCTGTTCGCGTCGGCCCACGCGCGGATGGGGCGCATCGACGTGCTGGTCAACAACGCCGGGCTGGGCGGGCAGACCCCGGTGGTCGACATGACCGACGACGAGTGGGACCGGGTGCTCGATGTCACCCTGACCTCGGTTTTCCGCGCCACCCGTGCCGCGCTGCGCTACTTCCGCGACGCGCCGCACGGCGGGGTGATCGTCAACAACGCCAGCGTGCTGGGCTGGCGGGCGCAGCACTCCCAGTCGCACTACGCCGCCGCCAAGGCCGGGGTGATGGCGTTGACCCGGTGCAGCGCAATCGAAGCCGCCGAGTACGACGTGCGGATCAACGCGGTGTCGCCGAGCATCGCCCGGCACAAGTTCCTGGAGAAGACGTCGTCGGCCGACCTGCTCGACCGGCTCTCGGCCGGTGAGGCGTTCGGTCGCGCCGCCGAGCCCTGGGAGGTCGCGGCCACCATCGCGTTTTTGGCCAGCGACTACTCCAGCTACCTGACCGGCGAGGTCATCTCGGTGTCCAGCCAGCATCCGTGAGCCGGCGTGGTCAGCCGGGACCGGCGTCCCTCCCGCTGGCCAAGCAAGCGCTTGGTTGATACCCTGTCCGGGTGGACCGAGTGACCGGTCCGGCCAACAGCCGGCGAGACGAGTTGCTGGAGCTGGCCGCGGCCATGTTCGCCGAGCGCGGATTGCGTGCCACCACGGTGCGCGACATCGCCGACAGCGCCGGGATCCTGTCCGGCAGCCTGTATCACCACTTCTCCTCCAAGGAGGAGATGGTCGACGAGGTGCTGCGCAGCTTCCTGGACTGGTTGTTCGCCCGCTATCGCGAAATCATCGACAGCGAGAGTAACCCGCTGGAGCGGCTCAAGGGCCTGTTCATGGCGTCGTTCGAGGCGATCGAGCACCGGCACGCGCAGGTCGTCATCTATCAGGACGAGGCCAAACGGCTGCTGTCGCAGCCGCGGTTCTCCTACATCGAGGACATGAACCGCCAGCAACGCAAGATGTGGCTCGAGGTGCTCAACCAGGGCGTCGACGAGGGCTACTTCCGGCCCGACCTCGACGTCGACCTCGTCTACCGATTCATCCGGGACACCACCTGGGTGTCGGTGCGCTGGTATCAGCCCGGCGGACCGCTCACCGCCGAGCAAGTGGGTCAGCAGTACCTCGCCATCGTGTTGGGCGGGATCACGGTGGACGCGAAGAAAGACTAACGAAGGAGTCTGAAAATGCCTGAGGCGTACGTCATCGACGCTGTACGCACCGCGGTCGGCAAGCGCGGTGGATCGCTGGCCGGAATCCATCCGGTCGACCTGGGCGCCCTGGGCTGGCGCGGGCTGCTGGACCGGGTCGACGTCGACCCCGCCGCCGTCGACGACGTGATCGCCGGCTGCGTCGACGCCATCGGCGCCCAGGCCGGCAACATCGCCCGGCTGTCCTGGCTGGCCGCCGGCTATCCCGAAGAGGTGCCCGGCGTCACCGTGGACCGGCAGTGCGGTTCCAGCCAACAGGCGATTTCCTTTGGCGCGCAAGCGATCATGTCCGGGACCGCCGACCTGATCGTGGCCGGCGGCGTGCAGAACATGAGCCAGATCCCGATCTCGTCGGCGATGACGGTCGGCGAGCAGTTCGGCTTCACCTCGCCCACCAACGAGTCCAAGCAGTGGCTGCACCGCTACGGCGATCAGGAGATCTCGCAATTCCGTGGCTCGGAGCTGATCGCCGAGAAGTGGAACCTGTCCCGCGAGGAGATGGAACGCTACGCGCTGACCAGCCACGAGCGCGCCTTCGCGGCCATCCGCGGCGGCCACTTCGACAACGAAATCATCACCGTGGAAACCGAATCCGGGCCGTTCCGGGTCGACGAGGGTCCGCGCGAGTCGTCGCTGGAGAAGATGGCCGGCCTCAAGCCGCTGGTCGAGGGCGGCCGGCTGACCGCCGCGATGGCCAGTCAGATCTCCGACGGCGCCAGCGCGGTGCTGCTGGCCTCCGAGCGGGCCGTCAAGGACCACGGCCTGCAACCGCGCGCCCGGATCCACCACATCAGCGCCCGCGCCGCCGACCCGGTGTTCATGCTCACCGGCCCCATCCCGGCCACCCGCTACGCGCTGGACAAGACCGGGCTGTCCATCGACGACATCGACACCGTCGAGATCAACGAGGCCTTCGCGCCGGTGGTTTTGGCCTGGCTCAAGGAGATCAAGGCCGACCCGGAGAAGGTCAACCCGAACGGCGGGGCGATCGCGCTCGGTCACCCGCTGGGCGCCACCGGCGCCAAGCTGTTCGCCACCATGCTCAACGAGCTGGAGCGCATCGGTGGCCGGTACGGTCTGCAGACGATGTGCGAGGGCGGGGGCACCGCCAACGTCACCATCATCGAGCGGCTGTAGCGGTTTTCCCGCGAGCTGCCCCTTCGCGACACTGCAACTACGCACCCGACACGCCGATCGGGGTGTGCGTGGTTGCAATCTCGTCGGGGCGTCTACCGGGTGGCCAGCACCAGCCCGATGCCGCCGAGGGCCAGCAGCCAGCTGGTGAAGCTGCCGACCAGGAAGTACTCGGTCACCTCGTCGATCCCCACGTCGCCGTTCTGACCCTTCTGGGCGTTCAGTTCGGGAAACCGGATGATGCCCTTGGCGGCGACGACGGCGCCGGCCGCGGCCAGCTGCCCGCCGACGCCCAGGCTCAGGATCAGCAGCCGTTCCATCGGGCCCAGCAGCCGGCCCCCCTTGAGCCGGTCCGACGGCTGCGGTTGGCCGGCCGGGCGGACGGCACCGACGGAGCCGAGCACCAGGCGCACCAGCTGATTCGCGGTGGCGAACTGCACTAGCACGACACCGACGACCATCAGCGCACGGGTGGGCGGGACGTGGCTCAGCGGCAGGTGCGCCCAGGCCGACCACCGCGAGATCGCGCCGGCGACCGGGGAGGACCAGCCGGACAACACCGTCAGCAACATCAGCGCCGCGGCCAACACCGCCACCGGGGCGGCTTGCTGGGCACCGCTGAGTTCGCTTCGCGCGCACAGCCATTCCCACGCGACCACCGCGACGGCCGCCAGCGCGAGCAGCGCGATGTCGGCGCCGCGCCAGAGCCCGCCCAGGGCCGCACACGCCGCCACCACGATCGGCCCGGCCGCCAGCGGCACCCAGGCCGCAGCCACCGCACGCCGGCACAGGTCGGCCACGCCGAGCGCGGTGAGCAGGACGGCGACAGCGCTCACGGCAGCTCCCGAAGGTATTGGCTGGCCAGGACGATCAGATCCAGGCCGTCGCGGCCGGCGCGTTGGGACACCGCCGACGGGCTGATGCCCTCGGCCGCGGCGAGTTCCCTTTTGCTCCGGCCGGTCATCAGGCCCCTCACAATCCGCAGCGATCTCTCGTCGAGTGATCCAAGCAGATGGTCCCGACAGATCAGGGCCGCGTTGACCGCGTCGGCGTCGGCGCGGGTGCCGTCGTCGGCCCGAAAGGTGGTGCGCACCAGCGCCAACCCGGGCTGTCGCTGCGCGTGGGCGGTCTGCTGGATGGCCGCGCGCGCGGTCCACCAGCCCGGCCCGTCCTGGATTCCCGCGGCGGCGTCGAGGACGGTGACGGCGCCCCAGCCGAGCCCGAAGCGGACGTCGATCTCGGGGGCGAGCAGTAGGCGCACCGTCAGCGCCGCGTCGATGGCGGCCCCGACGCTGGGATAGCTGCCCTGGAACTCGTCACCCACGGTGAAGGCCGGCGGGTCGATCGCGCCGTCGGCGACTTCCCGCAGAGCGGCGGCGACGCGGCGATGCAGGGCGGGTCGGTCGGCGGCGCGCCGGGATCCCACCACGTCGCCGATCACGGTCGCCCGTGGTGAAGGTTTAGCCTTCACCCTCGCCATATGAAGATCATAGCTTCATGCAGAAGATATTTAGCAATATCCTTAACGGAAGCGTGACCCGGAGGCGATCGCGCGGTGGCCTACTCCTCGATCAGACCGGACGCGGACCGCAGGTGCGCGATCGCGTCCCGGACGATCGAGTCGATCAGTTCGGCGCACGACGGCAGGTCTTCGAGGATGCCGGCCACCTGACCCGACGCCAGCACCCCGGCCTCGGTGTTGCCTTCCACCAGACCGGCTTTCAGCAGCATCGGGGTGTTGGCCGCCATCACCACCTGCGACCAGGTCATCTCTTTGCCGTGGCGCATGGCCAGGCCGTCGCTGATCATCGACCGCCAGGTCATCTTCGACATGTGCTTGAATTTCGCCGCATTGCGCACGGCCGCGGTCAAACCCCGCACCGGCGAACCGCTTTCCAGCTTCTCGACCAGCCCGGTGCGCAGCACCCGGTGCGGCATTCCGTCGACCCGGGTGGTGACGACGGTGCCGTCCAGCGCCGCTTCCAGGTAGCGCTTCTTGACCGCGTCGGGCACGGTCGAATCCGAGGTCAGCAGGAACCGCGTGCCCATCGCCACGCCGGCGGCGCCGTAGCTCAACGCGGCCGCCAGGCCGCGCCCGTCGAAGAATCCGCCCGCCGCGATCACCGGAATCCCGGTGCCCCGCACCGCATCCAGCACCGACGGCAGCAACAGCGTGGTGGCGACCGGCCCGGTGTGCCCGCCGCCCTCGCCGCCCTGCACGATCATCGCGTCGGCGCCCCAGCCGGCGACCTTGCGGGCGTGCTTGGCCGCGCCGATCGACGGAATCACCACTGCGCCGGCCTCTTTGAGCCGGGCGATGAGCTCCTGCTTGGGCGCCAGGGCGAACGACGCCACCTTGACGCCCTCACGGATCATCAGATCCACCCGGTCGGCGGCGTCGGCGGCGTCGGCGCGGATGTTGACGCCGAAGGGCTTGTCGGTGGCGGCCTTGACCTTGGCGATCGCCGTGGCCAGCTCGTCCAGGGTCATGGTGGCCGAGGCCAGGATGCCCAGCCCGCCCGCGTTGGCCGTGGCCGACACCAGCCGGGCGCCGGCCACCCAGCCCATCCCGGTCTGCACCACCGGGTGCTCGACACCGACCAGCTCGGTCAGCGGCGTGCGTAGTCTCATATCCACCGCCGACGATGCAGAGCGCAGCGATGAGGAGGAGGCGGAATAATCATCAACGGATCTCCCTGTCCCGCAGCGACTTCGGGTCGATCACCTCGCGGATCAGGCGCAGCTCGTCGTCGGTGGGCAGCCGGGTCTCGTCGGCCTCGTCCAGGCCGTGGATCTCGAACGAGGTGGCTTCCCGCACGTCTTGCGGCGACACCCCGGGGTGCAGGCTCACCGCCCGCATGGTCCGGTCCGGGCCGCCGAAGTCGAACACCCCCAGGTTGGACACCACCCGATGGGTGTTGGCGAAGCGGAACGCCGGGTTGTCGGAATCCACGTTGTCCCAGCCGATCCCGCACACCACGTCCACCTTCTCGCAGAACACCCGCTTGGAGTGGTTGCCCACCCAATAGCTGGTGGCGTGGTTGATGGCATTGCCGGGCGCGCCGCGCACCCCGAACATCTGACGGGTGGGCTGCTGCAGCGGTCCGAACGCTGAGATGTTCTGATTGCCGAACCGGTCAACCTGATTGGCGCCCATCACCACGTGGCGCCGGCCCCAGGACAGCGTCTCGAACACCCGGCCGAACGGCATCCACCCTTCGACGGCCCCGGCCGCACCGAGCGCCGGGGTGTCGGCCAGCAACTGCGCCTCGCCGTCGGTCAACAGGATGTCGGGGGAGAACGTCAACCGGGCCAGCCGCGCGCCGACCGAGGCCATGTTGGTCATCGGGCTGACCATGATTTCGCCGGCTTCCCTGAACAATTCGGCGCAGGCGACGGCGCAGATCTCGGCGCGGGTGCTGGTCACTTGGCGGCCTCCTCGGCGAATGCGCGAACCGCGGCCTGGTAGTCGTCTTCGTTGCCGGGCAGGTAGGTTTGCACGAACTGTCGCCAGCCTTCCTCCGTCGAGGCCGCCTCGGCGTAGTGCCGCTGAAACTTTTCGTCGCGGCCGTAATCCGGTGCGGCGGTGGTGAAGTGAGCGCCGTTCGGCGCCTCGACCACGGCGTCGACCATCATGCGGTTGACCAGCAGCGCTTGCGGCGGCACCGCCTTGACCAGCTCCTGGGTGGAGACGACCCGCTCCACCGACAGGAAGCGCTTGTCCGCGGCCATCAAAAACAGGTCGTCGAAGTACGGATCGATCCCGGTGTAGGCCGCATTGCCTTGGGCGTCACCGAGATTGAGGTGCACGAAGGCGGCATCCAGCCGCAGTGCGGGCATGGCGATCAGCGTCTCGTGCGCCCCATCCGTCGGGTAGGGCGAGGTGACCGTCTGCAGCTCGCCCTCCCAGAAGTCGGGCACCGAACTGCCCAGCCCGGCCCGAATCGGCAGGAACGGCAACCGGTTCGCGGCGGCCTGTAACCCGCAGCGCAGCATGCCCTCGTCCATTTCGCGGGCCTGGATCGCCCCGCTGGTCCGCGCCTTGGCGAACCACGGGTCGTAGAACGGCGGCGAGTCCAGCGAGACGAACCCGTAGTAGACGCGCTTGACCTTGCCGGCAGAGCAGAGCAGCCCCAGGTCCGGCCCGCCGTAGGTCACCACGGTCAGGTCGGTGACGTCGGTGCGCAGCAGCGCGCGCACGAAGGCCATCGGCTTGCGCCGCGATCCCCAGCCGCCGATGCCGATGGTCATGCCGCTGCGCAGCTGCGCGACGGCCTCGTCCAAAGAGGTGCGTTTGTCGGCCACTATTTCTTGCCCTTCTGGGTGCCGGCGAATGCGTCGCGGTGCTCGTCGGACACCCCGGCCAGATTGAGCTCGAACGTAAAGCCTTGCTCCATCCGGTAACTCGAGTTGACCCGCTGCACGTCGATGAAGTTCAGCGCCTCCTTGGCCGCCCGGATGACCCGGGTGTCCTTGGCGGCGATCTCGCGCGCGACCCGCAGCGCCGCGTCATCCAGCTCGCCGCGCGGCACCACCTCGTGCACCGACCCGAAGTGGTGCAGGGTGGCGGCGTCGACGGTGGCGGCGGTGAAGAACAGCCTGCGCATCAGGTGCTGTGGCACCAGCCGGGACAGGTGGGTGGCGGCGCCGAGCGCGCCCCGCTCCACCTCGGGCAGCCCGAAGGTGGCGTCGTCGGAGGCGACGATGACATCGGAGTTGCCGACCAGGCCGATGCCGCCGCCGACGCAGAATCCGTTGACCGCCGCGACGACGGGCACCGCGCACTCGTAGACCGCCCGGAACGCGGCGAAGCAGCCGCGGTTGGCGTCGATCAGCGCGGTGAATCCCTCGGTGCGCTGCATCTCCTTGATGTCCACCCCGGCGTTGAAGCCGCGGCCCTCGGCCCGCAGGATCACCACGTGGGTCTCGGGGTCCTGGCCGGCCGCGGTGACGGTGTCGGCGAGGTCGAACCAGCCGCGCGACGGGATGGCGTTGACGGGCGGGAAGTCGACGGTGACCGCGACGATGCCCGGTTCGATGGTTTTGGATGTGATGGGCAAGGTGCCACTTCCTTGTGGGGTAACTACCTAAGCAAGCACTTGCTTGGTACGCTAGCACAGTGACTCGCGCCGAAGCATGCCCCCCGTTTGCAGAAGCCATCAACCTGGGGCTGACCGGTCGGGTGGTCCTGGTCACCGGCGGAGTTCGCGGGGTCGGTGCCGGCATCAGCTCGGTTTTCGCCGCACAGGGCGCCACCGTCGTCACCTGCGCGCGACGGGCGGTCGAGGGGCTGCCGTATGAGTTCCACTCCTGCGATGTCCGCGACGACGACGCCGTCAAGGCGCTGATCGACACCATCGCCGACCGGCACGGCAGGCTCGACGTCGTGGTCAACAACGCCGGGGGATCGCCCTACGTGCTGACCGCGGAATCCAGCGCCAAGTTCAACCGCAAGATCATCGAGCTGAACCTCATTGGCGCGCTGTCGGTTTCGCAGCACGCCAACGCTCACATGCAGAAGCAGGCCCAGGGCGGGTCGATCGTCAACATCTGCAGCCTGTCCGGCCGCCGGCCCTCGCCGGGCACCGGCGCCTACGGGGCGGCCAAGGCCGGCCTGGAAAGCCTCACCCAGACCCTGGCGGTGGAGTGGGGGCCCAAGGTCCGGGTGAACGCCTGCGTGGTGGGCATGGTGGAGACCGAGCAGTCGGAGCTGTTCTACGGCGACGCCGACTCCATCGCCGCGATCTCGAAGAACGTGCCCCTGGGCCGGTTGGCCAAGCCGGCCGACATCGGTTGGGCCGCAGCATTTTTAGCCTCCGATGCGGCCTGCTACATCAGCGGGGCCTCGCTGGAGGTGCACGGCGGCGGTGAGCCGCCGCACTATCTGGCCACCACGAACGCGAGCGCGATCAAGTAGAGGAGACAAGGACTATGGGAGTGGTTGACGGCCGCGTCGTCATCGTCACCGGAGCGGGCGGCGGTATCGGTCGCGCGCACGCACTGGCCTTCGCCGCCGAAGGGGCGCGTGTGGTGGTCAACGACATCGGGGTGGGCCTCGACGGTTCACCGGCCAGCGGCGGCAGCGCCGCCCAGAGCGTGGTGGACGAGATCACCGCCGCCGGCGGGGAAGCCGTCGCCGACGGATCCAACGTCGCCGACTGGGACCAGGCCGCCGGTCTGATCCAGACCGCCGTCGAAACCTTCGGTGGTCTCGACGTTTTGGTGAACAACGCCGGCATTGTGCGCGACAGGATGATCGCCAACACCAGCGAGGAGGAGTTCGACGCCGTCATCGCGGTGCACCTCAAGGGGCACTTCGCCACCATGCGGCACGCCGCGGCGTACTGGCGGGGGCTGTCCAAGGCGGGCAAGGCCGTCGACGGCCGGATCATCAACACCAGCTCGGGCGCCGGCCTGCAGGGGAGCGTCGGGCAGGGCAACTACAGCGCCGCCAAGGCCGGTATCGCGACGCTGACGCTGGTCGGCGCGGCGGAGATGGGCCGCTACGGCGTCACCGTCAACGCGATCGCGCCGTCGGCCCGCACCCGGATGACCGAGACCGTGTTCGCCGAGATGATGGCAACGCAGGACCAGGATTTCGACGCGATGGCCCCGGAAAACGTGTCGCCCCTGGTGGTTTGGCTGGGCAGTGCGGAAGCCCGCGACGTGACCGGCAAGGTGTTCGAGGTCGAGGGCGGCAAGATCCGGGTCGCCGAGGGCTGGGCGCACGGCCCGCAGATCGACAAGGGCGCGAGGTGGGATCCCGCCGAGCTGGGGCCCGTCGTCGCCGACCTGCTCGGCAAGGCCCGCCCGCCGGTGCCGGTCTACGGCGCCTAACGCACCGGACGCGCCGGACGCACCAAGGCACCCGACGCACCCTCGCCGCCGAACGTGCACCCACCGCGAGAATTCCGCCGATTCTTCGCTACCAGTGCACGCTCGACGACGGCGAGGTGCCTAGTTGCCGATCCGGTTCACGGGTCGCAGATCACGACCGGGATCACCCGGTCGGTCCACGACTGATAGTCGTCGAACGAGGGATACATGGCCACCAGTTTCGGCCAGTACTGTTCGCGTTCCTCGGGCGTAGCGTCGCGCGCCTGAAGTTGCAGCACCTCGTCTTTGATCTGCACGGACACTTTCGGATTCGCCTTGAGGTTGAGGTACCACAGCGGATGCTTGTCGCGGCCACCCTGCGAGGCAACCAGGATCACCCGATCGCCCTCGCGCAGGTACAGCAGCGGGCTCACCCGCGGCTGCCCGGTCTTGCGGCCGGTGGTGGTCAGCAGCGCCACCGGGCGTTTCTGGAACGTGCCGCCCCACTTGCCCCTGCTGACGCGGTACATCCAGGTGTTGACCCGGGACATCCACTTGATGAAGAACCCGGTCATCGGCGAATTCAAGGATTTGGGTTTTTCCACTGCGCTACTGCCGTCCTCGCGTCTGGATGAAGGGTTGGAAGCGAACCTTGATGTGCTGGATTTCGGCTCTGCCGCTTGGGCTTTCGGCCGGAATCAGGAAGGTCTCGGTGACGTGCGCGGCCAGTCGGCGTCCGCCCAGCGCCGCCTTGGTCAGCACCTGGTAGGACGCGTGCACCCGGTCGCCGTCGATGCGGTAGTCCGGGGTAGTGGTGTGCGCGAGCAACCGGTACTGCGGACCGCGATTGAGGCTGCGGCGCAGGTGATTTCCCGAGAACCCGTTCTTGATTCCCTGCTCGACGCGGGTGCAGCCGGGCGCGAACGGAACGGCGTCGCCGTCATGGCTGACCAGGGCGTCGATGTAGGCCTGCGCCGCGGCGATGCGGCTTTCGTCCGAGACGCTCACCACCGAAGCCGGACCGGGGACCTAGATGCGTTCGATGATGGTGCCGGTGGACAGCGCACCGCCCGCGCACATCGTGATCAGCGCGGTGGTCTGATCGGAGCGCTCCAGCTCGTGCAGGGCGGTGGTGATCAGCCGGCTGCCGGTGCACCCCACCGGGTGGCCCAGCGCGATGGCGCCGCCGTTGACGTTGACCCGGGCCATGTCGGGCTCGTGCACCCGCGCCCAGGACAGCACCACCGAGGCGAACGCCTCGTTGATCTCGGTGATGTCGATGTCGCCCATCTTCATGCCGGCCTTTTCCAGCACCTTGGCGGTGGACTGCACCGGGCCGTCCAGGTGGTAGTACGGCTCGGCGCCGACCAGCGCCTGGCTGATGATGCGGGCCCGCGGCCGCAGGCCGAGCGCCTTGGCCTTGTCCTCGTCCATCCACAGCACGGCGGCCGCGCCGTCGGAGATCTGTGAGGACGTGCCCGCGGTGTGGATCCCGCCCTCGATGACCGGTTTCAGCGCGGACAGACCCGACAGGGTGGTCTCGCGTAGGCCCTGGTCGCGGCTGATGGTGACGCGCTCGGCGGTGGGCTGCTTGTTCTCGTCGAGGGCCGGCGCCACGATCGGCGAGATCTCACGGTCGAAACGGCCCTCGTCCCAGGCCTGTTTCGCCTTGGCCTGGGAGGCCAGACCGAACTCGTCGATGTCTTCCCGGGTGATGCCGCGGCGCTTGGCGATCCGCTCGGCCGCCTCGAACTGGTTGGGCATGTCGATGTCCCACGACTCGGCCCGCCAGTTGTGGTCGGGGCCCGCGTTGGCGCCCAGCCCGACCCGGCTCATCGCCTCGATGCCGCAGGCGATGCCCACGTCGATGGCGCCGGTGGCGATCAAACCCGCGATCAGGTGGTTGGCCTGCTGCCCGCTGCCGCACTGGCAGTCCACGGTGGTGGCGCCGACGTGGTCGGGCAATCCGGCGGTGAGCCACGCCGTCCGGCTGATGTTGTTGGACTGCTCGGCGTACTGCGTGACGCAACCGCCGATCACCTGTTCGACGTCGCCGGCGTCGATGCCGGCCTTCTCGACCACGGCCTTCTGCACCGCCCCGAGCAGCTCGGTGGCGTGCAGCCCTGACAACCAGCCGTTGCGCTTGCCGATCGGGCTGCGGGTGGCTGCGACGATTACCGGGTTACCCATGCCCGTCAGGCTAGAACACGTTTCATTACTATGACAAGCGAGGATATGTCGCCGCCTTTTGTCTGCGGTGGAGGCATGTTTTACTGGCACCAGAGCATCACTAGGACAGCTAGTGTCCTGGGATCGCAAGTCAGCGAGGACTGTAGTTAGGAGAAGAGCGTGCCCAGTCCGAATCTTCCACCCGGGTTCGACCTTCTGGACCCGGACGTCTGCGTCAAGGGCCTGCCGGTCGCCGAATTAGCCGAACTGCGCAAGTCCGCGCCAATCTACTGGATGGACGTCCCCGGCGGGACCGGCGGGTTCGGTGACAAAGGCTATTGGGCGATCACCAAGCACAAGGACGTCAAAGAGATCTCCGTGCGCAGCGACATCTTCTCGTCGCAGCAGGACTGCGCCATCCCGGTCTGGCCGAAGGAGATGACGCGCGAGCAGATCGACCTGCAGCGCAACGTCATGCTCAACATGGACGCGCCGCACCACACCCGGCTGCGCAAAATCATCTCGCGCGGTTTCACCCCGCGGGCCGTCGGCCGGCTGCGTGACGAGCTGGACGCCCGCGCGCAGAACATCGCCAAGACCGCGGCCGCGGCCGGCGCCGGCGACTTCGTCGAGCAGGTCTCCTGCGAGCTGCCGCTGCAGGCCATCGCCGGTCTGCTGGGTGTTCCGCAGGAGGACCGGGACAAGATCTTCCGCTGGTCCAACGAGATGACCGGCAACGAGGACCCCGAGTACGCGCACATCGACCCGGCGATGTCGTCGGCCGAGCTGATCATGTACGCGATGAAGATGGCCGAGGAGCGGGCCAAGAACCCCGGCGACGACATCGTCACCCAGCTGATCCAGGCCGACCTCGACGGCGAGAAGCTCTCCGACGACGAATTCGGTTTCTTCGTGGTGATGCTCGCGGTCGCCGGCAACGAGACCACCCGGAACTCGATCACGCACGGCATGATCGCCTTCGCCGACAACCCCGACCAGTGGGAGCTGTTCAAGAAGGAGCGCCCGGAGACCGCGCCGGACGAAATCGTGCGCTGGGCAACGCCGGTCACCGCGTTCCAGCGCACCGCGCTCGAGGATTACGAGCTGTCCGGGGTGCAGATCAAGAAGGGCCAGCGGGTGGTGATGTTCTACCGCTCGGCGAACTTCGACGAAGAGGTCTTCGAGGATCCGCACCGCTTCAACATCTTGCGAAACCCCAACCCGCACGTCGGTTTTGGCGGTACGGGTGCGCACTACTGCATCGGCGCCAACCTGGCCCGGATGACCATCAGCCTGATCTTCAACGCCGTGGCCGACCACATGCCGGACCTCAAGCCGCTGTCGGCGCCCGAGCGGTTGCGGTCGGGCTGGCTCAACGGCATCAAGCACTGGCAGGTCGACTACACCGGCAAGTGCCCGGTGGCGCACTGATATGGCGTCAGAAACGACGATGGACTTCGACCCCAGTCCGACACAACAGGCGGTCGCCGACGTCGTCACGTCGGTGCTGGATCGCGAATTGAGTTGGGAGGCACTGGTCGACGGGGGTGTGACGGCGCTGCCGGTGCCCGAGCGTCTCGGCGGCGACGGGGTGGGTCTGCCCGAGGTCGCCACGGTGCTCACCGAAGTCGGTCGCCGCGGCGCCATCACGCCGGCGCTGGCCACGTTGGGTTTTGCGGTGCTTCCGTTGCTCGAGCTGGCCTCCGAGGAGCAGCAGGACCGGTTCCTGGCCGGGGTCGCCAGGGGCGGGGTGCTGACGGCCGCGCTCAACGAACCCGGTACCCCGCTGCCGGACCGGCCCGCGACCACCTTCGCCGACGGCCGGTTGTCGGGCACCAAGATCGGCGTCGGCTATGCGGCACAAGCGGATTGGATGATCGTCACCGCCGACAGTGCGGTTGTCGTGGTCTCGCCCAAGGCCGACGGCGTCCAGGTGGTGCAGACGCCGACCTCGAACGGCTCCGACGAGTACACGGTCAGCTTCACCGGCGTCGCGGTGGCCGATTCCGACGTGCTGGCGGGCGCCACGGCGGCGCGGGTCAACCAGCTGGCGCTGGCGGCCGTGGGCGCCTACGCCGACGGGCTGGTCAGCGGGGCGCTGCGGTTGACCGCCGACTACGTGGCCAACCGCAAGCAGTTCGGCAAGCCGTTGTCCACCTTCCAGACCGTGGCCGCGCAGCTCGCCGAGGTCTACATCGCCTCGCGCACCATCGATTTGGTGGCCAAGTCGGTGGTGTGGGGGCTGTCGGAGGGCCGGGATGTCGATCACGACCTGGGCGTGCTGGGATACTGGGTGGCGTCGCAGGCGCCCCCGGCGATGCAGCTCTGCCACCACCTGCACGGCGGCATGGGCATGGACATCACCTATCCGATGCATCGGTACTACTCCACGATCAAGGACCTGACCCGGCTGCTGGGCGGGCCGTCGCATCGCCTGGACCTCATGGCGATCGCAAGCGCGGCGCAGCCGGGCGCAGCGGGTCGGCACGCAGACGACCTGGTGGGAGCGCAATGTTCATAGACCTGACCCCCGAACAGCGTCAGCTGCAAGCCGAACTGCGGGAATACTTTTCGAACCTGATCTCGTCCGACGAGATGAAGGCGATGGAGCAGGACCGCCACAACGAGGCCTACCGGGCGGTGATCCGGCGGATGGGCCGGGACGGCAAGCTCGGGGTGGGCTGGCCAAAGGAGTTCGGCGGCTTGGGCTTCGGCCCGATCGAGCAGTCGATCTTCGTCAACGAGGCGCATCGCGCCGACGTGCCGCTGCCCGCGGTGACCCTGCAGACGGTCGGGCCGACGCTGCAACAGTTCGGCAGCGAGATGCAGAAGAAGAAGTTCCTGCCGGCGATCCTGGCCGGCGAGGTGCACTTCGCGATCGGCTACACCGAGCCGGAGGCCGGCACCGACCTGGCGTCGGTGCGCACCACGGCCGTGCGGCAGGGCGACGAGTACATCGTCAACGGGCAGAAGATCTTCACCACCGGTGCCCATGACGCCGACTACATCTGGCTGGCCTGCCGCACCGATCCGGAAGCCGTGAAACACAAGGGCATTTCGATCCTGATCGTGGACACCAAGGACCCCGGCTACTCCTGGACGCCGATCATCCTGTCCGACGGCGCCCACCACACCAACGCCACCTACTACAACGACGTGCGGGTGCCCGCCGACATGCTGGTCGGCGAGGAGAACGGCGGGTGGAAGCTGATCACCACCCAGCTCAACAACGAGCGGGTGATGCTGGGCCCGGCCGGCCGTACCGCCGGCATCTACGACCGGGTGCGCGAATGGGCGTCCAAGCCGGGCAGCGACGGGGTCACCCCGATCGACCACGCCGACGTCCAGCGGGCGCTCGGTGAGATCTATGCGATGTGGCGGATCAACGAGCTGCTCAACTGGCAGGTGGCGGCGGCCGGTGAGGACATCAACGTCGCCGACGCCGCGTCGACGAAAGTCTTTGGCACCGAGCGGATTCAGTACATCGGCCGGCTCGCCGAGGAAGTCGTCGGCAAGTACGGCAACCCCGCCGACCCGGAGACCGGCGAACTGCTCAGGTGGCTGGACTCGCAAACCAAGCGCAACCTGGTGATCACGTTCGGCGGCGGTGTCAACGAAGTGATGCGCGAGATGATCGCCGCCGCCGGGCTCAAAGTGCCGAGGGTGCCCCGATGACCGACATCGCCGAAGCCATCGCGGAGATCAAAGCCGCCGGCGGGCCGAAACCGCGCGCCGGGCGCGACCCGGTGAATCAGCCGATGATCAACAACTGGGTGGAGGCCATCGGCGACCGCAACCCGATCTATGTCGACGAGGCCGCGGCCCGCGCCGTCGGACATCCCGGGATCGTGGCCCCGCCGGCCATGATTCAGGTGTGGACCATGTTCGGCCTGGGCGGGGAGCGTCCCAAGGACGACCCCATGGGGCCCATCATGGAGTTGTTCGACAACGCCGGGTACGTCGGTGTGGTCGCCACCAACTGCGAGCAGACCTACCACCGCTACCTGCGGCCCGGTGAGCAGGTCAGCATCACCTCGGAGATGGGTGATGTGATCGGGCCCAAGCAGACGGCGCTCGGCGAGGGCTGGTTCATCAACCAGCACATCATCTGGCGGGTCGGCGACGAGGATGTGGCCGAGATGAATTGGCGCATCCTCAAATTCAGGCCCCGCGAATCCGACGCGGCGGCGTCGCCGGTGCCCGACGACCTCGATCCGGCCACCATGATGCGGCCCGCGTCGTCGCGCGACACCGCCTTCTTCTGGGAGGGTGTCAAGGCGCACGAGCTGCGGATCCAGCGGCGGCCGGACGGCAGCCTGCAGCACCCGCCGGTGCCGGCGGTGTGGCAGGACAAGACCGCCCCCATCGACTACGTGGTGGCCAGCGGCAAGGGCACGGTGTACAGCTTCGTGGTGCATCACGCGCCCAAGGTGCCCGGCCGCACACTGCCTTTCGTGATCGCACTGGTCGAACTCGCCGAGGGTGTCCGGATGCTGGGCGAGCTGCGCGGCATCGACCCGGCCCGGGTGCGGATCGGGCTGCCGGTGCGGGCCACCTACCTCGATTTCCCGGCCGACGACAACGGTCCGGAGTGGAGCCTCTACGCCTGGGAGCCTGACGCATGAGCGCACCCGTCATCGAAGTCGGCACCACGTTGCCCGAGCTCAAGCTCTACGGCGACCCGACGTTCATCATCTCAACCGCCCTGGCCACCAGGGACTTTCAGGACGTGCACCACGACCGGGACAAGGCGCAGGCCAAGGGGTCGAAGGACATCTTCGTCAACATCCTCACCGACACCGGCCTGGTGCAGCGCTACGTCACCGATTGGGCCGGGCCGTCGGCGCTGATCAAGTCGATCGGCCTGCGTCTCGGTGTGCCGTGGTATGCCTACGACACGGTGACGTTCTCCGGCGAGGTGACCGCCGTCCAGGACGGCCTGGTGACGTTAAAGGTGTTCGGCCGCAACAGCCTTGGCGATCACGTCATCGCGACGGTGACGCTGACGATGGGGGATGCCTGATGCTTTCCCGCAAGGCGGCGATCGTCGGCATCGGCGCGACCGACTTTTCGAAGGATTCCGGCCGCAGTGAGCTGCGGCTGGCGGCCGAGGCGGTGCTGGACGCCCTGGACGACGCCGGGCTTTCGCCGGCGGACGTCGACGGGCTGACCACCTTCACGATGGACACCAACAACGAGACGGCCGTCGCCCGCGCCGTCGGCATCGGTGACCTGAAGTTCTTCTCCCAGATCGGTTACGGCGGCGGGGCCGCCTGCGCGACCGTGCAGCAGGCCGCGATCGCGGTGGCCACCGGGGTGGCCGACGTCGTGGTGGCGTACCGGGCGTTCAACGAGCGCTCGGGCATGCGGTTCGGTCAGGTGCAGACGCGGCTGGCGGGAGATGCTCGCGCGCAGGCGGATTCGACCGCGGCGGACAATTCGTTCTCCTACCCGCACGGGCTGTCCACGCCGGCTGCGCAGGTCGCCATGATCGCGCGGCGCTACATGCACCTGTCCGGTGCGACCAGCCGGGACTTCGGTGCGATCTCGGTGGCCGACCGCAAGCACGCGGCCAAGAACCCGAAGGCGTACTTCTACGAGAAGCCGATAACCATTGAGGACCACCAGAATTCGCGGTGGATCGCCGAACCGTTGCGGCTGCTGGACTGCTGCCAGGAGACCGACGGTGCGGTGGCGGTCGTGGTGACGTCCGTCGAGCGGGCACGCGACCTCAAGCAGCGGCCGGCGGTCATCGAGGCGGCGGCGCAGGGCTCCAGCCCCGACCAGTACACGATGGTCAGCTACTACCGCTCGGAGCTCGGCCTGCCCGAGATGGGCGTGGTGGGCCGGCAGCTGTGGCAGCAGTCCGGCCTGAAGCCGACCGACATTCAGACCGCCGTGCTCTACGACCACTTCACGCCCTTCACGCTGATTCAGTTGGAGGAGTTGGGATTCTGCGGCAAGGGTGAGGCCAAGGACTTCATCGCCGACGGCGCCATCGAGATCGGCGGGCGGCTGCCGATCAACACGCACGGCGGCCAGCTCGGTGAGGCCTACATCCACGGCATGAACGGCATCGCCGAGGGGGTGCGGCAACTGCGGGGCACCTCGGTGAACCCGGTGCCCGACGTCGAGCACGTGCTGGTCACCGCGGGCACCGGTGTGCCCACCTCGGGCCTGATCCTGGGCTAGCTTCCCGCCTTCGCTCGAGCGTCAAGTTAGCGTCACGCTCGCGGCCGAGCGTGAAATTAACATCACGCTCGACGAGTGAAGTGACGGTGCGCGGGTCGCGTGCGACGCTGCCGTCGTGGGTGAGCCGTTCCTCGGCAGTGAGGCCGTAGCGCGCGGCGTGTTGACGAGAAGTCGGCTGAGCACTGGCTACACCCGGCTGTTCCGAGACGTGTATGTCAGCAGAGACCACGAGGTTACCGCCGTGCTACGCGCGAGGGCCGGGTGGCTGTGGAGCGGGCGTCGGGGTGTGGTCGCCGGGTTCTCCGCGGCGGCGCTGCACGGAAGCAAATGGGTCGACGCCATGACGGTGGTGGACCTCATCCACCACAACCGCCACCGCCAGCCCGGGATCAGGGTTCATGAAGAGCGGATCGAAGAAGATGAAATTGCGGTCGTAGAGGGGATTCTGGTGACCTCGGCGTCCAGGACGGCTCTCGATCTCGGTTGCTGGTATCCGACCACCGCAGCGGTTGCCGGCATCGATGCATTAGCCCGCGAAACCCGAATCAAGGCGGCCGATGTCGAGCTGCTCGCGCAGAGATACCCGGGACGCCGCGGCATCGTCCGGGCAAGGGAAGCTATCGCACTCTTCGACGGTGGGTCGCAGTCTCCCAAGGAGTCCTGGCTGCGCGTTGTTTTGACCCGGGCCGGATTACCGCCACCGCAGACGCAGATCCGGGTGGTTGACGACCTTGGCGACGCGGTGGCCTACCTCGATATGGGTTGGGAGGACCTGAAAGTCGCGGTCGAGTACGACGGTGATCATCATCGCAGCGACCGGCGTCAGTATGGCTGGGATATTCGTCGCTCGGAAATGCTGCAGCGACTCGGTTGGATCGTGGTGAGGGTGGTCGCCGGGGACCGGCCCGCCGACATCATTGCCCGGGTACGCGAGGCGCGCGCCCGCCGAGCGTGAAGTTAGTTTCACGCTCGGCACCGAACGTGAAACTAACTTCACGTTCGGCGGCAAAACGGCGAGAAGGCAAGCAGCGCGAGCCCTAGGCCGGGACCAGCTCGACGCCGGAGAGCACGACGGCGTTGTCGCGCGAAGGCGCGACAACGCTGGCCAGAAATCGCCCACCCTCTTTCCAGATGCCGACCTTCAGCGTTTCGCCGGGGAACGCCACCCCGGCGAAACGCGCGCCGTAGGCCGCCACCGCGCCGGCGTCGCCGTCGAGCAGGGCGTCGACGATCGCCTTGCAGGTCATGCCGTAGGTGCACAACCCGTGCAGGATCGGCTGGGAAAACCCTGCGGCAGCGGCGAATTCGGGATCCGAGTGCAGCGGGTTGCGGTCGCCGCACAGCCGGTACAGCAGCGCCTGCTGCGGCAGGATCGGCACGTCGACCTCCAGGTCGGGGGCCCGCTCCGGCGCGGCGTCGCCCCCCGACGGGCCGCGTTCCCCGCCGAAGCCGCCCTCGCCGCGGGCGAAAATCGAGCGCTTCTGCGTCCACAACAGGGTGCCGTCCGGCGCGGTCACCTTCGTCTCGCTCCAGATCACCGCGGCCTTGCCCTTGTCCCAGATGTCGGTGAACCGGGTGACGGCGCGCGCGGAGCCCGAAGGCGGCAGCGGAGCGGGCACCTCGACCCGCTCGGACGCGTGCAGCACCTTGCCCAGCTCGATGTCGATGCCGGGGAACTGCACGGTCGGCGGCTTGGTGGCGTGGAAGGTGGCGGCCACGTTGCCGAACGTCGGCAGCACCTGCGGGGTGTCGTCGACCAGGTAGCGCAGCTCGCGCGGATCCATCGGGTCGGACCCCGCGCCCAGCGCCAGGTGGTAGAGCTGGACATCACTGCTGGCCCAAGAGAATTCGATGGGATCCAGCGCGGCGTTCAGCGCGACGTCTACGTCGATCGGCATGTCAGTTCTCTCCCGCGATGTGCAGCGCCGCCAGGTAGCCGAATGTCATGGCCGGACCGATGGTGCCACCCGGACCCGGGTACGTGTGGCCCATCACCGGCGCGCTGACATTGCCCGCGGCGTAGAGACCTTCGATGATACTGCCGTCGTCGCGCAGCGCACGGCCGTGGATGTCGGTGCGGATGCCACCCTTGGTGCCCAAATCGCCCGGCACCATCTTGGCGGCGTAGTAGGGCGGGTGGCTGATCTCGCCGAGGTTGGGATTGGGCTTGTTGGTGGGATCGCCGTAGTACCTGTCGTAGGCGCTCTCGCCGCGATGGTAGTCCTCGTCGATGCCGGTGCGCGCGAAGCCGTTGAACCGCTGCACGGTGGCCAGGAATTCGTCGACCGGAAGGCCCGCCTGCGAGGCCAGCTCCTCGAGCGTTTCGGCCTGGATGATGACGCCGGACTCCAGCCATTTACGCGGAATACGTTGCCCCGGTTGCAATCCGGCGAAGATGTAGCGATCCCGGTACTGCTGGTCGAACACCAGCCACGCCGGGATGTTCTCGCCCGGCCCGGGACCCTGACCGTATTCGCCGCCGTACATGTGATGGCAGGCCTCGACATAGGGCATCGACTCGTTCATGAACCGCTTGCCCGACATGTTGACGATGATCGACCCCGGCGAATTGCGCTCGGACAGCGCGAACCACGGCGCGCCGACCAGCGGCACGGTCGGACCCCACCAGGCGTCTTCCATCAATTCCAGTGCGGCGCCCAGCTTTTCGGCCGCCAGAATCCCGTCACCGGTGTTCGCCTTGGCGCCCACGGTCCACTCGGTGGTGATGGGCGCGCGCTGGTATTTCACCCGCATCTGCTCGTTGTGCTCGAAGCCGCCGCTGGCCAGGATCACACCGCGGCGCGCCCGGATCAGCCGCGGCTCGGCGGACTCGGCCGCCTGACTGTCGCGGACATAGACCCCGCGCACCACGCCGTCTTCGAGGTACAGGTCGGTCAGCGCGGTGTTGAGCACCACCGGAACGCCGGCCCGCTGCAAACCGATGCGCAGCGGCCCGATCAGCGCCCGGCCCATGCCGACCAGGTTCTTGCCGGTCGCCTTGGCCCACATGGTGCGGGCGCCGACCTTCAGGCTGCGCAGCACACCCCGCGGGTGGCGCTTGAGCTGGTTCAACCGCACGTAGTCCTGTTGCATGACAACGACGTTCAGCGGCACCTTGCCGTACGCCGGTTCCAGGCCGGCCTCGTCGGGCCCCAGTTTGCGGGCGTTGAACGGCTTCGGCTCGATCGACCGGCCCTCCGCGCGTCCGCCCGGCGACTCCGGGTAGTAGTCGGAGTACCGCGGCACCCAGCACATCTTCAACGGCGTGTGCTTGAGCACGAAGGACAGCATTTCCGGCCCGCGTTCCAGGTAGGTGTCGATGCGTTCCGGCTCGACGACGTCGCCGATGATCCCGTGCAGATAGGTGCGGGCCGCCTCCGGGGTGTCCTTCACCCCATCACGCTTGAGCACTTCGTTATTTGGGATCCAAACACCGCCGCCCGACCGCGCGGTCGAGCCGCCGAAGTGGGGGGCCTTCTCGATGACTATGGTGGAAAGACCCCGGTGAGCGGCGGTAAGTGCGGCCACCATACCGGCTCCGCCGCTCCCGACCACGACGACGTCGTACTCCTGCGCTGACATGTAGAACACGTTATAGAATTGCCCGGGGCGGCCGCTACTGGCCCGGTCGACCGTACGAGGAGACTGCAAGAAAATGCTCAGTGTTGCCACCCGCGACGAGCTGGCTGCCGAGTTGGCGCAGGCCGAGCGGAGCGGTGAGCCCATCCCACCGCTGACCGCCGCCTACCCCGAAATCGACGTCGTCGACGCGTATGAGATTCAGCTGATCAACATCCGGCAGCGGGTCGCCGAGGGCGCCCGGGTGCTGGGCCACAAGGTCGGGTTGTCGTCGTTGGCGATCCAGCAAATGATGGGCGTCGACGAGCCGGACTACGGGCATCTGCTCGACGACATGCAGTTGTTCGAAGACACCCCGGTCAAGACGAACCGCTACCTCTACCCGCGGGTGGAGGTCGAAGTCGGCTTCATCCTGAACGCCGACCTGCCGGGGGCGGGCTGCACCGAGGACGACGTGATGGCGGCCACCGAGGCGTTCGTTCCGGCCATCGAGCTGATCGACACCCGCATCACCGACTGGAAGATCGAGTTGTGCGACACCATCGCCGACAACGCCTCGTCGGCCGGCTTCGTCCTGGGTGCGGCCCGGGTGTCCCCGCAAGACATTGACATCAAGGGGATCGACGCGGTGCTGCGCCGCAACGGTGAGGTGGTGGCCGAGGGCCGCACCGACGCGGTGCTGGGCAACCCGGTGACCGCGGTGGCCTGGCTGGCCCGCAAGGTGGATGGCTTCGGGGTGCGGCTGCGCAAGGGCGACGTGGTGTTGCCCGGCTCGTGCACGAAGGCGATCGACGCGCACCCCGGCGACGAGTTCGTCGCCGACTTCGCGGGCCTGGGTTCGGTGCGTCTGTCGTTCGAATAGGCTCGAGTTAAATCGACCAACTTAAATCTCAACAGCTTCGTAAGGAGCGTCATGCCGACTAAAGCAAAAGTGGCGATTGTCGGGTCGGGGAACATCAGCACGGACCTGCTCTACAAGCTGCTGCGATCCGACTGGCTGGAACCGCGCTGGATGGTCGGCATCGACCCGCAGAGCGAGGGCCTGGCCCGGGCCCGCAAGCTGGGCTTGGAGACCACCCACGAGGGGGTCGACTGGCTGCTGGCGCAGCCGGAGAAACCCGACCTGGTCTTCGAGGCGACCAGCGCCTACGTGCACCGCGACGCCGCCCCCAAGTACGAGGCCGCCGGCATCCGGGCCATCGACCTGACGCCCGCCGCGGTGGGCCCGGCCGTCATCCCGCCGGCGAACCTGCGCCAGCACCTGGACGCGCCGAACGTCAACATGATCACCTGCGGCGGGCAGGCCACGATTCCGATCGTCTACGCCGTCAGCCGCGTCGTCGAGGTGCCCTACGCCGAGATCGTCGCGTCGGTGGCGAGCGTGTCGGCGGGCCCGGGCACCCGCGCCAACATCGACGAGTTCACCAAGACCACCAGCCGGGGCGTGGAGACCATCGGCGGCGCCAAGCGGGGCAAGGCGATCATCATCCTCAACCCGGCCGACCCGCCGATGATCATGCGCGACACCATCTTCTGCGCCATCCCCGAGGACGCCGACCGGGACGCGATCGCGCAGTCGATTCACGACGTCGTCAAAGAGGTGCAGAGCTACGTGCCCGGCTACCGGCTGCTCAACGAGCCGCAGTTCGACGACCCGTCGCTCAACTCCGGCGGCCAGGCGCTGGTCACCACGTTCGTCGAGGTCGAGGGTGCCGGCGATTATCTGCCCCCGTACGCGGGCAACCTGGACATCATGACCGCCGCGGCCACGAAGGTGGGCGAGGAGATCGCCAAGGAGACGCTGTCGGTGGCAGGAGGCACGCGATGACTACCGATATTTTCTTCAACCCGATGTGGGACGTCCGGCTGACCGACACGTCCCTGCGCGACGGGTCGCACCACAAGCGCCACCAGTTCACCAAGGACGAGGTGCAAGCCATCGTCGCGGCCCTGGACGTCGCGGGGGTGCCGGTCATCGAGGTCACCCACGGCGACGGGCTGGGCGGCTCGAGCTTCAACTACGGGTTCTCCAAGACCCCCGAGCAGGAGCTGATCAAGCTGGCCGCCGAGACCGCCAAGGAGGCCAAGATCGCCTTCCTGATGCTGCCCGGGGTGGGCACCAAGGAGGACATCAAGGAGGCCCAGAACAACGGCGGCTCGATCTGCCGGATCGCCACGCACTGCACCGAGGCCGACGTGTCCATCCAGCACTTCGGCCTGGCCCGCGAACTCGGGCTGGAGACCGTCGGCTTCCTGATGATGAGCCACACCATCCCGCCGGAAAAGCTCGCCCAGCAGGCCCGCATCATGGCCGACGCCGGCTGCCAGTGCGTCTACGTGGTCGACTCGGCCGGCGCGCTGGTGCTCGAGGGCGTGCGCGACCGGGTGGCCGCGCTGGTCGCCGAGCTCGGCGACGACGCCCAGGTCGGTTTCCACGGGCACGAGAACCTCGGGCTCGGCGTGGCCAACAGCGTCGAGGCCGTCCGGGCCGGCGCCAAGCAGATCGACGGCTCGTGCCGCCGGTTCGGGGCCGGGGCGGGCAACGCGCCCGTCGAGGCGCTGATCGGCGTGTTCGACAAGATCGGCGTCAAGACCGGCATCGACTTCTTCGACATCGCCGACGCCGCCGAGGAGGTGGTCGCGCCGGCCATGCCCGCCGAGTGCCTGCTCGACCGCAACGCCCTGATCATGGGCTATTCCGGGGTGTACTCGAGCTTCCTCAAGCACGCCATCCGCCAGTCCGAGCGCTACGGGGTGCCCGCGCACCAGCTGCTGCACCGGGCCGGTCAACGCAAACTCATCGGCGGTCAGGAAGACCAGCTGATCGACATCGCGCTGGAGATCAAGCGCGAGCAGGAAAGCGGGGCCGCGGCGGCGCGCTGAGCCGCCGCGTTCGCACAGCCGACGCAAAGCTTGCGCGGGTAACCTGGCGCGCATGAGCACATCCAACACAGTCGGCGCCCGTCGCCGCGGGCTGTACGGCCTGCTCGCCGAGGGGTTACTCACCGCTGCCGCCGCGACGGTGATCGCGCTACCCGTGGCGGGCGTCGCCCACGCGGAATGCAATCAGGACGTCGGTCAGTCCATCGACTCGTACCTGCAGAAGCACCCGGACCTGCACCAGCAGCTGCAGCAAAGGTCGCAGGCCGAGGGTGGCAACGGCAACGTCATCGACTACCTCAATCGGCATCCCGACGTGCGCCAGCACCTGATCGACCTGTCGCACTCCTGCCCGCCCTAGGTGAGCCGGCCTCGTCGCGCGACGCCGTGGGCGACGCGCGGGAACGTTCGCCATTGACGAAAAAGTAGAACACGTTCTAGCGTCTAGGCGTGTTCTCTGATCCGCTCACCTCCGCGATCGCCGAGGCCGAAAATCTGGTGGCCGCCGCGCCGCACATCGAGACCGAAGCCGACCTGCTGGAGGGACTGCAGTACCTGGCCGGCTGCATCTCGGCCTGTATCCACCTGGCGGTCGACTACGAGCGCGACCACCCCTTCCTGCAATCGGGCACCGGGCCGTTCACCAAGATGGGCCTGGACAACCCCGACACGCTGTACTTCGGCACCCGGGTGCACGCCGGCTACGACTACGTCGTCACCGGCCGCCGCGGCACCACCACCGATTTGAGTTTTCAGCTGCTCGGCGGCGAGTACACCGACGACAACGTGCCGGCCAGCCAGGCCGCGTTCGACGACCGCGAGCTCGACATCGCGCCCGACGGCAGCTTCGAGTGGCGGGTGCGACCGACCAGCAACGGTCAGCTGGTGATCCGCGAGGTGTACGGCGACTGGGCCGCCCAGCGCGGCACCCTGGCCATCGCACGGGAGGACACCGCGGGCACGGCGCCGCCGCCGCTGACCCGCGAGACGATCGAAAAGCGTTATGCCACAGCCGGAAAACAACTCGTGAACCGGGTGAAGACCTGGCTGCAGTTCCCGCAGTGGTTCTACTTCAACATCCCGGTCAACACCATGGTCGCGCCCCGGTTGACGCCGGGCGGGCTGGCGACGCAGTACTCGTCGGCCGGGCACTACGAACTGCAGCCCGACCAGGCGCTGCTGATCACCATCCCGGTCACCGACGCCCCCTACCTCGGGTTCCAACTGGGCAGCCTGTGGTACATCTCGCTGGACTACATCAACCATCAGACGTCGCTGAACAACACTCAGGCGCAAGCGGATCCGGACGGCAAGGTGCGCATCGTCGTCGCCGAGCAGAACCCGGGCGTGACGAACTGGGTGGAGACGGTCGGGCATCGGAAGGGCTTCCTGCAGTTCCGCTGGCAACGGGTGTCGCGCCAGCTCACCGAGGCCGACGGCCCCACCGTCGAGCTGGTCGACTTCGACGCCGTACCGGCCAAGCTGCCCTACTACGAGCACAACAAGATCTCCGACGACGAATGGCGGGCGCGAATCGCGTTGCGCCAACAACAGGTTGCGGCAAGGATGCTGGGGTGACGATGGCAGGGATGCTCGACGGCAAGGTGGTGGTCATCAGCGGCGTGGGGCCGGGGCTGGGCACCACGCTGGCGCACCGATGCGCCGACAGCGGGGCCGACCTGGTGCTGGCGGCGCGTACCGCCGAGCGGCTGGAGAAGGTGGCCAAGGAGGTCAACGACGGCGGCCACCGGGCGCTGGCGGTGCGCACCGACATCACCGACGACGACGAAGTCGCCTACCTGGTCGAGACCACCATGGCGACCTACGGCAGGGCCGACGTGCTGATCAACAACGCGTTCCGGGTACCGTCGATGAAACCCTTGGCGGGAACCAGTTTTCAGCACATCCGTGACGCGATCGAGTTGAGCGCGCTGGGCGCGCTGCGGCTGATCCAGGCCTTCACGCCCGCGCTGGAGACGGCGCACGGATCCATCGTCAACGTCAACTCCATGGTGCTGCGTCATTCGCAGGCCAAGTACGGTGCGTACAAGATGGCCAAGTCGGCGCTGCTGTCCATGTCGCAGTCGCTGGCCACCGAGCTGGGCGAAAAGGGCATCCGGGTCAATTCGGTTGCGCCGGGCTACATCTGGGGCGATACCTTGCAGGCCTACTTCGAGCACCAGGCGGGCAAGTACGGCACCACGGTCGAGCAGATCTACGCGGCCACCGCCGCCAACTCCGACCTCAAACGCCTGCCCACCGAGGACGAAGTCGCTTCGGCCATCATGTTTTTGGCCAGTGACCTGTCCAGCGGCATCACCGGGCAGACCTTGGACGTCAACTGCGGGGAATACCACACGTGAGCGATCGCACCGACATCGGCACCGTCGAGGAGCTGCACGCATCGGCCACCAAGCTGACCGGGCTCGACGACTTCGGCACCGACGACGACAACTACCTGCAGGCGCTGGAGGTGCTGCTGGACTCCTACCGGCGGGAAGCCGGCCTTACGGTGTTGGGCAGCAAGATGAATCGCTTCTTTCTGCGCGGCGCCCTGGTGGCGCGCCTGCTGTCGGAGTCGGCCTGGAAGCAATACCCGCAGTACGCCGACGTCGCGATCCAACGGCCGATCTTCGTCACCGGCCTGGTGCGCACCGGGACCACGGCGCTGCACCGGCTGCTGGGCGCCGATCCCGCGCATCAGGGCCTGCACATGTGGCTGGCCGAATTCCCGCAGCCGCGGCCGCCGCGCGAGACCTGGGAGTCCAACCCGCTGTACCGCCAGCTCGACACGCAATTCACCCAGCACCACCGGGACAACCCGGGCTACACCGGGCTGCACTTCATGGCCGCCTACGAGCTGGAGGAGTGCTGGCAGCTGCTGCGGCAGTCGCTGCACTCGGTGTCGTATGAAACGCTGGCGCACGTCCCCAGTTACGCGCAGTGGCTGTCCGAACAGGACTGGACGCCGTCGTATCAGCGCCACCGCCGCAACCTTCAGCTGATCGGGCTCAACGACGCCGACAAGCGCTGGGTGCTGAAGAACCCCAGTCACCTGTTCGCGCTGGACGCGTTGATGGCCACCTACCCGGATGCGCTGGTGATCCAGACTCATCGCCCGGTCGAAACGATCATGGCGTCGATGTGCTCGCTGGCCCAGCACACCGCCGAAGGATGGTCGACCACGTTCGTCGGGGCCCAAATCGGCGCTGACGCAATGGATACCTGGTCGCGGGGGCTGGAGCGGTTCAACACCGCACGGGCCAAGTACAACCCGGCGCAGTTCTACGACGTCGACTACAAGGAGTTGATCGCCGACCCGCTGGGCACCGTGGCCGACATCTACCGGCACTTCGGCCTGACGCTGACGGAGGAGGCGAAGGCGGCCATGGCCAAGACCCACGCCGACAGCCAGTCCGGCGAGCGGGCGCCCAAGCACAGCTACTCGCTGGCCGACTACGGCCTCAGCGTGGAGACGGTCAAGGAGCGGTTCGCCGGGCTGTGATCGCCCGCGCAGTCAGTCGTCCAGATATCCCTCGGCGACGGCATGCTCGATGCTGTCGCCGAGCTTCGGGCAGGACTTGGTGCGCGCGGTGTCGCCCCCGGCCCGGCGGACCTCGGTGAAATACGCACAGCGCTGCCAGGCTTCGGTGTTCCACTGCACCGCGGTGTGCCCCGGCCCGAGCCGGCGGACGGCGACCCGCGCGTGGCAGAACCGGCAGTCCACCGGCAGCAGACCCGAGTTGAGATAGCGCTCCCGGTCGGCGCGGCTGGCCTCGGCGACGGCGGCCGCACGCTGCGGGTCATCGGTGAAATCCCTTGACTTCGACCAAGATCCACCGTTGGCCGGCGACGCGGCGGGCCGCTCGTCGTGGTCGTGATGATCGCCGTGCAACAACAACATCGACCGAGCGAGTCGATCGACGTCGGGAACCGCCGGCTGATCGTCGGTCATGGCGGTCAGTGTTGTTCGGCGGGAACGTCTTCGGACTCTTTGGCCTTCAGGTTCTGCGCGACCTCGGCATTCCAGTACTCGTTGGCCCGGGTGGTGTCCACCTCGATCTCGAAGCGCTCCACCATCTCCGGCTCGATGTCGGCGACGTCGACGTAGAACTGCTGGTACCAGCGGCGCAGCTGGTAGACGGCGCCGTCCTCCTCGACCAGCAGCGGATTGTCGATGCGGGTCTTGTGCTTCCAGATCTCGACGTCCTGCAGGAAGCCCTTGCTGACCCCCTCGGTGAACACCCGGGACAGCTTGTCGGTCATCTCCTCGTCCATGCCCTTGGGCTTCTCCACGATCACGCCCCACTGCAGCACGAACGAGTTCTGCGTCACCGGGTAGTGGCAGTTGATCAGGATCGACTCGGCCTTGTAGTCGCCGTAGCTGTTGTGCAGCCAGTTGATCATGAACGACGGACCGAAGTAGGACGCCTCCGAATCCAGATGTGCCTCACCGTAAGACGTGCCGAGGTCGTTCACGTCCGGGCGGCCCACGTTGTGCAGGTACTGCGACGCGATGTGGCCCTCGAACACGTTCTTGAAGTACGTCGGCAACCCGAAATGGATGTAGAAGAAGTGCGCCATGTCGGTGACGTTGTCGATGATGTCGCGGCAGTTGGAGCCCTCGATGAGGATGCGGTTCCACCGCCAGTCGGTCCACTCGTCGCTGTGCGCCTCCGGGATCTCCGGGATGCGGACGGCCGGGTCCGGCGGGTTGTTCTCGTGGTCGTGCCAGACGAACAGCAGCCCGCCCCGCACATCGGTGGTCCACGACCGGGTGCGCGCCGTCTTCGGCGTGCGCTTGGCGTACGGCACCAGCTTGCACCGGCCGTCGCCGCCCCAGCGCCAGTCGTGGAACGGGCAGGCGACCTCGTCGCCCTTGATGGTGCCCTCCGACAGGTCACCGCCCATGTGCCGGCAGTAGCCGTCGAGCACGTGGATGTCGCCGTGTGAGTCGGCGAAGACGACCAGTTTGGTGCCGAACGCCTCGATCGAGTGCGGCTTGCCGTCCTGGAAGTCCTTTGCGACGCCCAGGCAGTGCCAGCCACGGGCGTATCTGGTCGGCAGGGCGCCGGGATCGATCTCCCGGATGCCGACCGGCTTGGTGTCGGTAGCCACCTGTCACCTCCAACTCGCTGGCCCTCTAACTAGAACACGTTACAGTTTTGCGCCGGGCCCGCGCAACGAAGGCAAGCCTGCCTGGGCCGTTCCGCGAGTTCGGCGGCGCTCGGGTATATCTAGACGATGCCGCTGTTTGCTTTCGAGGGCCGCTCGCCGCGGGTGGACCCCACCGCGTTCGTGGCGCCGACGGCCACCCTGATCGGCGACGTGGTCGTGGAGGCGGGAGCCTCGGTCTGGTTCAACGCGGTGCTGCGCGGCGACTACGGGCCCATCGTGGTGCGCGAGGGCGCCAACGTCCAGGACGGTTCGGTGCTGCACGCGCCCCCCGGCATCCCGGTCGACATCGGTCCGGGGGCGACGGTGGCGCATCTGTGCGTCATCCACGGCGCGCACGTCGGCCCCGAGGCGCTGATCGCCAACCACGCCACCGTGCTGGACGGCGCGGTGATCGGCGCGGGCAGCCTGGTGGCGGCGCATTCGCTGGTCACCGCGGGCACCCAGATTCCGGCGGGGATGCTGGCCATGGGCGCGCCGGCCCAGATCAAGGGCCCGGTCGCCGGTACCGACGCGCAGCTGTGGGTCAAGCTGAATCCGCAGGCCTACCGCGACCTCGCCCAGCGGCATCTGGCCGGGCTGGAACCGATCTAGCGGCCCCGCGCTAGCCGGAGATCTTCTTGGTGTTGGCGGCCGCGCGGTCCATCTCCCAGTAGGCGCGCAGCGCGACCAGCTTGCCCTCGTCGTCGGCCTTGTAGGTGAATACGCCCTCGGCGGTGGTCTGGTAGTCACCCGTCGTGATGAGGATGTGCCCGACGTTGGCTTCCTCGTTGCCGCACTGATAGGTGTCGCGAAAGACGAACTCGATCTTGGTGGTGGGCGCGATCGCCTTGTCCCAGAAGGCCGAGATCGCCGCACGGCCCCGATGCCCCTTGCCCTCGGGGTCGAAAACCGAAGGGCCGATGGGGTCCTCGACGACGGCGTCGTCGGCGAACACCGTCAGCCAGGCATCCTTGTCCCTGGCCGTCACCGCCTCGCGGGACCGGCGGCCGGCTTCGTGCGCGGGATGCACGCTCAGACCTTCTCGGCGGCGGGCTTGTCGGCGCCGACCACCCACATCGAGTAGTACTGCGAGCCGCCACCGTAGGCGTGTCCCAACGCCTTCCGGGCGCCGGGCACCTGGTGATCGCCGCCCTTGCCCATCACCTGGATGGCCGCTTCGGCGAAGCGGATCAGCCCCGAGGCGCCGATCGGGTTCGACGACAGCACACCACCGGACGGGTTGACCGGCAGCCGGCCGCCGATCTTGGTCTCGCCCGCCTCGGTGAGCTTCCAGCCCTCGCCCTCGGGAGCAAAGCCGAGGTTTTCCAACCACATCGGCTCGAACCAGGAGAACGGCACGTAGATCTCCGCGGCATCGATCTCGTCGATGGGGCTCTTGATGCCGGCGGCCTTCCACAGCGCGGCGGCCGCGTCACGCCCGGCCTGCGGGCTGACCTGGTCGCGCCCGGCGTAGGCCAGCGGCTCGGTGCGCAACGCCGTGGCATGGATCCACGCCACCGGATTGCCTTGCGCCAGACGGGCTTCGGCGGCCTCCTCGTTACCGATCACCACCGCGCAGGCACCGTCCGACGACGGGCAGGTCTCGTCGTAGCGGATCGGGTCCCACAGCATCGGCGACTCCATCACCTTCTCCAGGGTGATGTCGGGCTGATGCAGGTGCGCCAACGGGTTGCGGCATCCGTTGAGCCGGTCCTTGACGGCGACCATGGCGCCGATGTGCGTCGGTGCGCCGGAGCGGCGGATGTAGGCCCGCACGTGCGGGGCGAAATAGCCACCGGCACCCGCGCCCACCGGCTTGATGAACGGAACCGGAATCGACAACGCCCACATGGCATTCGACTCCGACTGCTTCTCCCAGGCCATCGCCAGCACGCGGCGGTACTTACCGGACTGCACCAGGCTGGCGGCCACCACCCCGGTGGAGCCGCCGACCGACCCGGCGGTGTGCACCCGGATCAGCGGCTTGCCGGTGGCGCCCACGGCGTCGGCCATGAACAGCTCGGGCATCATGACGCCCTCGAAGAAGTCGGGTGCCTTGCCGACCACCACGGCGTCGATGTCGTCGAAGGTGCAACCCGAGTCGGCCAGTGCGCGGTCGATAGCCTCGCGCACCAGGCCGTTCATCGAAACGTCTTGGCGCTTGGCCACATACTTCGTTTGTCCGGTACCCAGTACCGCGGCGATGTTCGGCCCTGCACCGGCCATCAGTTCTTCCCTTCCATGACCGCGACCAGATTCTGCTGCAGCGCGGGCCCGCTGGTGGCGTGCGCCAGCACCCGCTCGGCCGAACCATCCCAGATGTGTTGTGCGGCAAAGCCGATGCGCTCCAGGCCGGCCACGAACATCGGGTTGGCCGCCAGCGCACCGCCGGACGGATTGACCTTGGTCGGCCCCGGTATCCGGATGGCTTCGGCGATGATCAGGTGCTGGTGGGTGAACGGCGCGCAGATCTCGACCACGTCGAGGTTGTCGGTCCGCCCGCCGGTGGCGATTTCGGCGGCGGCCTTGGTGGACGGCGAATCGGTGAGGTCACGCACGCCCAGCGCCGGGGATTCGATGCGGTGCTCGATCCCGGTGATCCAGGCGGGGTTCTCGCGCAGCTCGCGGGCCCGGTCGCCGGCCGCCAGCACGATCGCCGCGGCGCCGTCGGTGATCGGCGCGATGTCGTGACGGCGCAACGGCTCGGCGAAGAACGGCCGTTCGAGCAGTTCGGCTACGGTGATCGAGCCCTCCACGTTGTCCACCCGGCGCGCATTGGCGAACGAGTCGAAGGCCACCCGCGCCATCTGCTCCTCGGTCCACTTGCCGGTGTCGAGCCCCATGCGGGCCTGCAGCCCGGCCATCGAGATCGAATCGGGCCACAGCGGCGCGACGGTGTAGGGGTCGGTCTGCCGCGACAAGATCTGGCGCAGCACCCCGGCCGAGGACTTGCCAAAGCCGTACACCAGCGCGGTGTCGACCTCGCCGGTCAGCAGCTTGATGTAGGCCTCATACAGGGCCCAGGCCGCGTCCATCTCGACGTGCGATTCGTTGATCGGCGGCACCGCGCCGATCGAGTCGATCGCCGAGATGAAGGAAAACGCCCGTCCGGCAAGGTAATCCGAGGATCCCGAACACCAGAAGCCGATATCGGCCTTGGTGATGCCCAGGTCCTGGTAGAGCTGGGCGAAACACGGCATCAACATCTCGACGCCGTTGGTGGTGCCGTCGGTGCGGCGGACATGCGGCGCGTGGGCAAAGCCGACCACCGCAACATTGCGAGCGCTCATTTGACAGGTATGCCCTTTACAGGTGGTGCTTGTAGGTGTTGTAGTCGGCGTCGGGTTCCCCGGTCGGCCGGAAGTACTCGATGTTGTCGATGCCAAAGCCCCACTGCTCGCGGGGTTTCCACACCGCTTCCACCCGCATGCCCATCCGCACCTCGTGCGCGTCGACGTCGGCGACCAGATGCAAGAACGGGATGTCGGCCCCGTCGAGCAGCACGTAGGCCGCCACGTACGGCGGCTTGATGCGCTGCCCCTGGAACGGGATGTTGATGATCGCGAACGTCGTCACCGTGCCCTTGTCGGGCAGCTCGACGAACTCCGTGGTCGGCTGGCCGGTGGCCGGGTCGGCGCCGTGCGGCGGGAAATACACCTTGCCGTTCTTGCCGGTGCGCGCGCCCAGCAGCTTGCCCTGGGCGATGGCGCGCAGGTAGGCGCTCTCCTCGTGCGAGGCGGTGTGCTGAATGGTCAGCGAGATCGGCGTGACGATCATGCCCACCGGGTCCTTGTCGGCGTCGGGCTGCTCGGCCACCGGCTCGGGGTCCTCGCCCAGCGCGAAATAGGCGATGTCGGTGATGGCGCCCACCGGCTCGTCGGCCCAGTGCACGTGCACCCGGGTGCCGGACTTGATGGCCTTGGGCTCGCCGGCGTCGACCGCGTGCAGCAGCGGGGTGTCCGCGCCGTCGAGCTTGATCAGCGCCCACGCGAACGGCCGGTCCAGCGGCTGACCTTCGATCGGGTCGGGCTGCCAGGCCCACGAGACGACGGTGCCGACCGGCGACACCGGTACCATCTCGCCCAGCGGTTCATAGGTGACCGGGTCATACTCCGGCGGCGGCACGTGTACCCGGCCATCCGATCCGCGCACACCCAGGACGCGGCGCTCACGCAGTGCGGTGAAGAACTTGCTCAGCGTGGGGCCGACTGAACGGGTGTAGTCGAACGACAACGTCAACGGCGCGGAGAGCGGTGGCTCAGGGTGATCCGTCAAGGTCGGGCTACTCGAGCTGGCTGTCACGCCATCGAGTAGAACAGGTTCTAAGAACGGATTCAACATCGGGTCTACTACCGAAGGGCGAAGACCATGAAGCTGGGACTGCAGCTGGGATATTGGGGCGCCGCGCCGCCGGAAAACCACGGCGAGCTCGTCGCCGCCGCCGAGGAAGCCGGGTATGACGCCGTCTTCACCGCCGAGGCGTGGGGATCCGACGCCTACACCCCACTGGCCTGGTGGGGCTCGTCGACGTCGCGGGTGCGGCTGGGCACCTCGGTGGTCCAGCTGTCCGCCCGGACCCCGACGGCCTGCGCGATGGCGGCGCTGACGCTGGACCACCTCTCCGGCGGCCGGCACATCCTGGGCCTGGGCGTGTCCGGCCCGCAGGTGGTCGAGGGCTGGTACGGACAGCGGTTCCCCAAGCCGCTGGCCCGCACCCGCGAATACATCGACATCATCCGGCAGGTGTGGGCCCGGGAGAAGCCGGTGACCAGCGACGGCCCGCACTACCCGCTGCCGTTGACCGGCACGGGCACAACGGGTCTGGGCAAGGCTTTGAAACCCATCACGCACCCGCTGCGCGCCGACATCCCGATCTTCCTGGGTGCCGAGGGGCCGAAGAACGTCGCGCTGGCCGCCGAGATCTGCGACGGCTGGCTGCCGATCTTCTACACCCCGCGGCTGGCCGACATGTACAACGAATGGCTGGACGAGGGATTCGCCCGGCCGGGCGCGCGCCGCAGCCGCGCGGACTTCGAGATCTGCGCGACCGCCAACATCGTCATCACCGAGGACCGCGGCGCGGCGTTCGCCGCGATGAAGCCCTACATCGCGCTCTACATGGGCGGGATGGGCGCGGAGGACACCAACTTCCACGCCGACGTCTACCGTCGGATGGGCTACGCCGAGGTGGTCGACGATGTGACCAGGCTGTTCCGCAGCGGACGCAAGGACGAGGCCGCCAAGATCATCCCCGACGAGGTGATCGACGACGCCGCGATCGTCGGCGACGTCGACTACGTGCGTAAGCAGATCAAGGCCTGGGAGGCCGCCGGCGTCACCATGATGGTGGTGTCCGGGCGCAGTACAGAGCAGGTCCGCGAGCTGGCCACGCTGATCTGAACCCGGCGCACCACCAACTAGAACACGTTCTAGTTTTCTTGCCAGTGGCCTAGAACACGTTCTAGATTGGCCGGATGGCAGGCCCGACGACGATGCAGTCAGCCCAGCGGGTGGGCGTCGCCGAAGGTCATCTCGACGTGGCCGACCGATCCGGAGATCATCGCGCGCGTCGGCAGGCCCAGCGACGCCAGCTCCTGGACGTAGGGGTGGGTGCCCAGCCGCAAGGTGGCCCCGCCGGGCCGGCCGCGCAGCCCGCGCACCCGCATCTCCCAGGGCACCTCCCGGGTGGTGCCTTCGGCGAAGGTGTAGGTCTTGAGCACCTGCGGCCGCGACGTGAACAGCGACGGCACCGGCAATCCGGGCGCGAAGTCGATGCCGGCGATGTGCGCGCCGTCGGCGCTGACGTCGAACCCGAAGCGGCCTTGTTCGCGAACGGTGAAGTCCGCCATGATCTTCGGGAATCCCCAGATCGAGCGTCCGGCCTCCAGGGTGAAGCTCTGGTCGACGGGCAGGTGATGGATGAAGGCGGCCGCCTCGCCCAGCGCCCGCCAGCCGCGCGCCGTCGAGCCGGGCGGGTTGACCATCACGCAGGTGCCGAATTCGTGGTACTGGCCCAGGTCGCCGTCGATGTAGCGGGCCAGCATCAGGTTGACCACCGCCCGGCCGGGCCGGTGCTGGCAGACCTTCAGGCCGCTGTAGTCGATAAGCCGTTGTGCCGCTTGCGCATCCACCGAAAACATCGCGGTGTGGACGTCCGCTTTTCGGATCCGCACCGGCATGGTGAGGACTGTCCCCGCAACGATGTGTTGTGACTCGGTCATGCCGGTTACTGTAATCCTTTCGTCAACATTTGGAGGCTGTAGATGACTTCGACCATCCCGGAAGCGATCGCGAACATCGATCTGGCCGACGGAAATTTCTACGCCGACCGGCGCGCGTCGCGTGAGGCGTATCGCTGGATGCGCGCCAACCAGCCGGTGTTCCGGGATCGCAACGGGTTGGCCGGCGCCACCACCTATCAGGCCATCCAGGACGCCGAGCGCAATCCGGAGCTGTTCTCTTCCACCGGCGGCATCCGTCCCGACCAGCCCGGCATGCCCTACATGATCGACATGGACGATCCCGCACATCTGTTGCGGCGCAAGCTCGTCAACGCCGGCTTCACCCGCAAGCGGGTGAAGGAGAAGGAGCCGTCCATCGGCACGTTGTGCGACACCCTGATCGACGCGGTGTGTGAGCGCGGCGAATGTGACTTCGTCCGCGACATCGCCGCCCCGCTGCCGATGGCGGTGATCGGCGACATGCTGGGCGTGCTGCCTACCGAACGCGGCATGCTGCTGAAGTGGTCCGACGACCTGGTGTGCGGCCTGAGTTCGCACATCGACCCCACGTCGGCCGAATTCCAAACGGTGATGGACGCTTTCGCTGCCTACACCGCCTTCACCATGGACATCATCGCCAAGCGGCGGGCCGAGCCCACCGACGACCTGTTCTCCATCCTGGTGAACGCCGAGGTCGAGGGGCAGCGGATGTCCGATGACGAGATCGTCATGGAGACGCTGCTGATCCTGATCGGTGGCGACG
The DNA here is from genome assembly GCF_009741445.1 of Mycobacterium avium subsp. avium. Lineage (NCBI taxonomy): Bacteria > Bacillati > Actinomycetota > Actinomycetes > Mycobacteriales > Mycobacteriaceae > Mycobacterium > Mycobacterium avium. The sequence goes on from NZ_CP046507.1 coordinate 557,975, forward strand.
AGACCACCCGGCACACGCTGTCCGGCGGCACCGAACAGCTGCTGCGCCACCGCGACCAGTGGGACGCGCTGGTGCGCGACCCGTCGCTGCTGCCGGGCGCCATCGAGGAGATGCTGCGCTGGACATCGCCGGTCAAGAACATGTGCCGCACCCTGACCGCCGACACCGAATTCCACGGCACCGAGCTGCGGGCCGGGGAGAAGATCATGTTGCTGTTCGAGTCGGGCAACTTCGACGAGTCGGTGTTCGACGACCCGGACAGCTTCGACATCCGGCGAAACCCGAACAGCCACATGGCGTTCGGCTTCGGCACTCACTTCTGCCTGGGTAACCAGCTGGCCCGTCTCGAGCTGTCGATGATGACCGAGCGGGTGCTCAAGCGGCTGCCGGACCTGCGGCTGGCCGACGACGGCGATCTGCCGCTGCGCCCGGCGAACTTCGTCAGCGGCCTGGAGGCCATGCCGGTGGTGTTCACCCCGAGCGCGCCGCTGCTGCGCTGAGCGGGCCCGGTCGGCTGCGCCAGATCCGCTAGCTCCGCTGGCTCCGCGAGCTCCGCTGGCTTCCCGAGCGCCGCTCCTCCCCGAGCGCCGCTCCTTCCCGAGCGTGTACTCACCGCGAATTTCGGGCCGGTTTTTCGCTGCCAGTGCACGCTCGGCGCGTCCAGGCCGTCGACACCCGGGCGATGATGCCGGCGGGCGTGTCCTCGGCCGTGACCCGGACGACCGTCCACCCCAACTCGGCGAGAACCTCCGCGCGCCGAATGTCCTTGGTGAATTGTCTTCGGTCGGTGCGGTGTTGGTCGCCGTCGTACTCGACCGCCAGTTTGATGTCCTCCCAGCCCATGTCGAGACAGGCGATCAGCGCACCGTATTGGCGAACCGGTAGCTGCGTGCGCGGCCGCGGGAAACCCGCGCGGAGCAGGAGAAGCCGCAGCCACGTTTCCCGGGGAGACTCCGCGCCCGCGTCGACAAGCGGCAGCACGCTGCGGGCACGGGTGATGCCGCGGCGGCCCCGGTAGCGATCGGCGAGCAACTCGATCTCCAACACCTTCAGCTCGGTTGCGCGCGCCAGCGCGTCGATCGCGGCGACGGCCTTGTCGACGGGGGAGCGGCAGGCGATGTCGAGAGCCGTCCGTGCGGGCGTCGTCACCGGCATGCCTCCGATCGTCTGGATTTCGTCACCGACCAGCCGGTCCGACCACGTCTGGATGCCATCCGGCGGGCGGCGGTACGGGTACAGCAGCTGGGCGGGGGCGCGGTCGTCGATCCATTTCGTGCCGTACAGGGCGGCCGCGGATCTGCCCGCGACGACGCCGCGCCGACGAGACCACAACCAGGCCGACCGGGCGCGCAGTCCGGCGGACAGCGCGGTGCCGGCCGGGACGTACACGTCGGGATGGACCCTGACGAACCGGCTCCGCAGCGCGTACGGGGTCACCAGGCCGGACGCGACGGCCTCGCTTCCGATGAAAGGCTCCGCCATGGCAGGAGTGTGCCGGGGAACCCCGACAAGCGTGCCGAGCGTGCACTGAGCGCGAAAATCGGGCCCGAAAGTCGCAGTAGGTACACGCTCGGCGAGAAGAGGACGCCGGGGCGCACGCCGAGAGGACGCCGGGCGCTCGCCAAGAAGGCGCGCCCGCGCGCCGAGCGACCCGACCGGGCTAACGGTTTTGGAAGTTGGGTTTGCGCTTCTCGGCGAATGCGCGCGGGCCTTCCTTGGCGTCCTCGGACAGGAACACCTTGATGCCGATCTGCGTGTCGATCTTGAACGCCTCGTTCTCGTGCATGCCCTCGGTCTCGCGGATCGCCCGCAAGATCGCCTGGACGGCCAGCGGCCCGTTGTTCTCGATCACCTCGGCGATCTCGAGGGCCTTGGCCAGCGCCTGCCCGTCGGGGACGACGTGCCCGATCAGCCCCATCTCCTTGGCCTCGGCGGCGGTGATGTGTCGCCCGGTCAGCAGCAGGTCGCAGGCCACCGTGTAGGGGATCTGGCGCACCAGTCGCACCGCCGAGCCGCCCATCGGGTACAGGCTCCACTTGGCCTCCGAGATGCCGAACTTGGCGCTCTCGCCGGCCACCCGGATGTCGGTGCCCTGCAGGATCTCGGTGCCGCCGGCGATCGCGGGGCCCTCGACGGCCGCGATCAACGGCTTGGTCAGCCGCCGGCCCTTCAGCAGGGCATCGATTCGCGACGGGTCGTAGCTGCCGTCCTTGAAGGATTCGCCCGGCGGTTTCTTCGTCGCCGCCTTGAGGTCCATGCCGGCGCAGAAGTAGCCACCGGCGCCGGTCAGGATGCAGCAGCGGATGTCGTCGTCGTTGTCGACGCGGTCCCAGGCCTGCACCATGATCTCCATCATTTCGGTGCTCAGCGCGTTGCGCGCGTGCGGCCGATTCAGCGTCACGATGAGGGTGTGACCGCGCTGCTCGACCAGCGCGTCGGGACCGGTTTTTTCGTTTGCTGACGCCTCGGCCACGGGTACCGCCTCTCACTCGACATCGGGCATGAGCTTGCCTCGAAATGTAACACGTTCTAATTTGGTGGCCGTGGCCCTGAATATTGCCGATCTTGCAGAGCACGCCATCGACGCTGTGCCCGACCGTGTCGCCCTGATCTGCGGCGACGAGAAGCTGACCTATGCCGAGCTGGAGGAGAAGGCCAACCGCCTCGCCCACTACCTGCTCGACCAGGGGGTGAAGAAGGACGACAAGGTCGGGCTGTACTGCCGCAACCGCAACGAGATCGTCATTGCCATGCTCGGCATCGTCAAGGCGGGCGCCATCCTGGTCAACGTCAACTACCGCTACGTCGAGGGCGAGCTGCGCTACCTGTTCGACAACTCCGACATGGTGGCGCTGGTCCACGAGCGCCAGTACTCCGACCGGGTGGCCAACGTGCTGCCCGACACCCCCAACGTCAAGACCATCCTGGTCGTCGAGGACGGCAGCGACAAGGACTACCAGCGCTACGGCGGCGTCGAGTTCTACTCGGCGCTGGAAAAGGGCTCGCCCGAGCGGGATTTCGGCCCGCGCAGCGCCGACGACATCTACCTGCTCTACACCGGCGGCACCACCGGGTTCCCGAAGGGCGTGATGTGGCGCCACGAGGACATCTACCGGGTGCTGTTCGGCGGAACCGACTTCGCCACAGGCGAATTCGTCAAGGACGAGTACGACTTGGCCAAGGCCGCCGCCGAAAATCCGCCGATGATCCGCTACCCGATTCCGCCGATGATCCACGGCGCCACGCAGTCGGCCACCTGGATGTCGATCTTCTCCGGCCAAACCACGGTGCTGGCACCGGAATTCAACGCCGACGAGGTGTGGCGCACCATCCACGAGCACAAGGTCAACCTGCTGTTCTTCACCGGCGACGCGATGGCCCGCCCGCTGCTGGACGCGTTGAACAAGGACCACGACTACGACCTGTCGTCGCTGTTCCTGCTGGCCAGCACCGCGGCCCTGTTCTCGCCGAGCATCAAGGAGCGCCTGCTCGAGTTGCTGCCCAACCGGGTCATCACCGACTCGATCGGCTCCTCGGAGACCGGGTTCGGCGGCACCAGCATCGTCGCCAAGGACGCGCCGCACGCCGGCGGGCCGCGGGTGACGATCGACCACCGCACCGTGGTGCTCGACGAGGAGGGCAACGAGGTCAAGCCGGGCTCCGGTGTGCGCGGGCTGATCGCCAAGAAGGGCAACATCCCGGTCGGCTACTACAAGGATGAGAAGAAGACCGCCGAGACGTTCAAGACGTTCAACGGCGTGCGCTACGCCATCCCCGGCGACTACGCACTGGTCGAGGAGGACGGCACGGTCACCATGCTGGGCCGCGGCTCGGTGTCGATCAACAGCGGCGGCGAGAAGATCTACCCCGAAGAGGTCGAGGGCGCGCTCAAGGGGCATCCCGACGTGTTCGACGCGCTGGTGGTCGGCGTGCCCGATCCGCGGTACGGCCAGCACGTGGCCGCCGTGGTGCAGCCCCGGCCGGGGACCCGGCCGTCGCTGGCCGAGTTGGACCGCTTCGTGCGTTCGGAGATCGCGGGATACAAAGTGCCGCGTAGTCTTTGGCTGGTCGATGAGGTAAAGCGGTCGCCGGCGGGCAAGCCCGACTACCGCTGGGCCAAGGAGCAGACCGAGGCCCGCCCGGCCGATGACGTGCACGCCGCCCACGTCTCCGCCTGATCCGGCTGGGTGACCGATTTCGTCAAGCAGCACCCCCGGCCGCCCGAGGGCTTCTTCGGGTGGGAGGCCGCCGGGTTGCGCTGGCTGTCGAGCGTCGACGGCGGCGTGCCCTGCGCCCGGGTGGTGGCGGTCGACGCGACCAGCCTGACCCTGCGCCGGCTGCAGTCGGTGCCCGCCGGCCGGGACGCGGCGCACGAGTTCGGCCGCCGGCTGGCCGTCACGCATGACGCCGGCGCGGCCGCGTTCGGGGCGGGCCCCGACGGATGGGACGGGCCGGGATACTTCGGGCCGCTGTCGCAGCCGTTGCCGATGTCGCTGCGGCGGCACCGGCATTGGGGCAGCTTCTACGCCGAGGAGCGGCTGGTGCCGATGGCCGAGCGCGCCGCGCCGAGGCTGGCGGCCTCCACCCGCGACGCGATCGGCGCCGTGGCGGCCCGCTGCCGGGCCGGTGACTTCGACGACGACGACGGTCCCGCCCGGCTGCACGGCGACCTGTGGAGCGGCAACGTGATGTGGACGCCCGACGGCGTGGTGTTGATCGACCCGGCCGCGCACGGCGGGCACCGCGAAACCGACCTGGCGATGCTGGCGCTGTTCGGCTGCCCGCACTACGACGCCGTGCTGGCCGGCTACCAACAGGTGCGAGCGCTGAAACCGGGCTGGCGCAACCGGATTGGGCTGCACCAGCTCTATCCGCTGCTGGCGCACGTGGTGCTGTTCGGCGGCGGCTACGCGGGCCAGACGGACGCCGCGGCCCGCGCCGCGCTGGCCGCATGACCCGGGTCTAGAGTCGGGTCGCATGACGATCGATGTGTGGATGCAGCATCCCACCGTCAGGTTCCTGCGCAGCGACATGCTGGCCTCGCTGCGGCGCTGGACCGGCGGGTCGATCCCCGACACCGACATCCCCATCGAGGCGACCCTGGCATCGATGGACGCCGCCGGCGTGCGCTACGGGCTGCTCAGCGCCTGGCGCGGTCCCAACGGGCAGGATCTGGTGTCCAACGACGAGGTGGCGCAATGGGTTGCCGCGCACCCGAATCGGTTCGCCGGCCTGGCCGCCGTCGACCTGGACCGCCCGATGGAAGCCGTCCGCGAGCTGCGACGCCGGATCGCCGACGGCGGATTCGTCGGCCTGCGGGTGGTGCCGTGGCTGTGGAACGCCCCGCCCACCGATCGCCGCTACTACCCGCTGTTCGCCGCGTGCGTGGAGGCCGGAGTGCCGTTCTGCACCCAGGTCGGGCACACCGGCCCGCTGCGGCCGTCGGAGACCGGCCGCCCGATTCCCTACATCGACCAGGTGGCCCTGGACTTCCCGGAGCTGGTGATCGTCTGCGGCCACGTCGGCTACCCGTGGACCGAGGAGATGGTCGCGGTGGCCCGCAAGCACGAGAACGTCTACATCGACACCTCGGCCTACACCATCGAGCGGTTGCCGGACGAACTCGTCAGGTTCATCAAAACCGGGACCGGGCAGCGAAAAGTGTTGTTCGGCACCAACTATCCGATGATCACCGCCGAGCACGCGCTGGCGGGACTGGACGGACTCGGGCTGTCCGACGAGGCCCGGCGGGATTTCCTGCACGGCAACGCCGAGCGGGTGTTCAGACTGGAGGCAGCCACGTGAACGGTGCTCAGGCGCTGATCCGGACCCTGGTCGACGGCGGCGTCGACGTGTGTTTCGCCAACCCGGGCACGTCGGAAATGCACTTCGTCGCGGCGCTGGACAGCGTTCCGCGGATGCGCGGCGTGCTGGCGCTGTTCGAGGGCGTGGCCACCGGCGCGGCCGACGGGTACGCCCGCATCGCCGCTCGGCCGGCCGCGGTGCTGCTGCATCTGGGCCCCGGGTTGGGCAACGGGCTGGCCAACCTGCACAACGCCCGCCGCGCGAGGGTGCCGATGGTGGTGGTCGTCGGTGACCACGCCACCTACCACAAAAAGTACGACGCCCCACTGGAATCCGACATCGACGCGCTCGCCGGCAGCGTCTCGGGATGGGTGCGCCGGACCAGCGACGCCTCCCAGGTTTCGGCCGACGCCGTCGAGGGCATCGCCGCCAGCCGGTGGGGATCGCAGATCTCCACGCTGATCCTGCCCGCCGACGTGTCCTGGTCCGACGGCGCGCAGCTGTTCTCCACCATGGACGCGCGGCCGGCGGGTGCCGACCCGCTGCTGGCGCCGGAGGTGGTCGAGGTGCTGCGCTCGGGGGAGCCGACGGTGATCCTGGTGGGCGGCGACGCTACCCGCCGCGCCGGGCTGGCCGCGGCCGCCCGGATCGCCGCGGCCACCGGCGCCCGGGTGCTGTGCGAAACCTTCCCCACCCGGCTGGAGCGCGGCGCCGGCATCCCCGCCGTCGAGCGGCTCGCCTATTTCGCCGAAGCCGCCGCCGCCCAGCTGGACGGCGCCAAGCATCTGGTGTTGGCCGGCGCCAAGTCGCCGGTGTCGTTCTTCGCCTACCCGGGCATGCCGAGCGATCTGGTGCCCGCCGGTTGCGAGGTGCACGTGCTCGCCGGGCACACCGGCGCGGCGGATGCGTTGAGCGCCTTGGCGGATCAGCTCGCGCCCGGGACCGCGGCGCCGGTGGCGGCGGCGTCGCGCCCGGCCTTGCCGACGGGCCCGCTGACGTCGGCGTCGGCGGCCGACGTGATCGGGGCGCTGCTGCCGGAACGGGCGATCGTCGTCGACGAGTCGAACACCTCCGGCGTGCTGCTGGCACAGGCGACCGCCGGCGCGCCGGCGCACGACTGGCTGACCCTGACCGGCGGGGCGATCGGCTACGGCATTCCGGCCGCGGTCGGTGCCGCCGTCGCCGCCCCGGATCGTCCGGTGCTCTGCCTGGAATCCGACGGCTCGGCGATGTACACGATCTCGGGATTGTGGACCCAGGCCCGGGAGAACCTCAACGTGACCACCGTGCTGTACGACAACAGTGCCTACGACATCCTGCGCATCGAGCTGCAACGCGTCGGCGCCGGATCGGCCCCCGGGCCCGAAGCGCTTTCCCTGCTCGATTTGTCGGATCCCGCAATGGATTTCGTGAAGATCAGCGAAGGCATGGGCGTGCCGGCCCGGCGGGTCAGCACCGCGGAGGAATTCGCCGACGCGCTGCGCGCCGCCCTCGCCGAACCGGGGCCGCACCTGATCGATGCCGTGGTGCCCTCAATAGCGGGCTAGGCTCGGCAGCCGGCTGAGCAGCCAGTCGGTCAACGTGTCGAGCACGTCGACGCCGGTCTCGAACACGCCGTCGTGGGTGTCCGCCGCCAGCGCCACCCCCCAGTTTCCCGTCGGGGTGGGGACGACGCCGAACTGCCGGACCAGGTATTCACCGCGGCCGCCGGGGCCCCAACCCCCCTTGGCGGCAAGCCCTTTGGCGGCCAGCCCCCACCGCTGGGTAGGGCTGAGGCGCTGCATCATGTCGATCACCTCGGCCGCGTCCGGGATGGTCGACAGCTCCGCGGCGAACCGCGCCTGGCGCTGCAAGCTCCACTGGGTCTGACCGAAAGCGGTGAAGCCACGGCGAAGCCGGCGGGACTCCACCACCGTCGCGGTGTCGCCGCCCTCGGCCACCACGGCCTGGACCTGCCGCGCCGCCTCGGCCGGTTCGCCCAGTTGCGACCACAACTGCTCGGAGGCGCGGTTGTCGGATTCGGTGACGGCCTTGGTGGCCAATTCGCGGGCGCCCAGCCAGTCCTTGCGCAGGGCCGCGATCGCCAGCGGCACCTTGATCGTCGACCACGCCACCCCCGACCACCAGCTGCCCAGGGAGAACGTGCGGTCCGGGCGGGCGACGGCCACCCCGACCTTCGCCGGCACCGTCGCGGCAAGCTGGTCGAAGCTGGCCTCGAGCGCCAGTTCGAGAGGACGTGAAGTCATGCGCCGCTTCCGGTGTCGGCGCGCGTGACGATGCCGCCGGAGCATGGGGCCGGCGCAGCAACCATCGCGTCTCCTCGTGTCGGCGGCACGTTCATGCAGTGTCGCACAGTGCGGCCGCCGGCGACCGCTAGCCCGACGGCGGCGGCGGGAGCTCGGCGGCGGGAGGAGCTTCCGGCGGTTCGGATTCCGGCGTCGGCGGCGCCCATACCAGCGGCGGGGGCGGCGGCATCGGAGGCGGCGGGGGCGGGTCGGCCGGGGCGCGGCCGGCGCCCAGCCCGAGGCCGCCGGCCAGCGACCCGACCAGTAGCGAACCGGCGATGAGCTTGTGCACCTTCGTCATCCGTCCGAGCCCTTTCTCGTTGCGGCCGAAGCGTATTCGGCGCCGCCGCGTCAGCGGCCGATCTTCCACACCGGGTCACCGCAGTCGACGCCCTGGGCGGCCAACTGCCGCTTGAGCACCTTGAAGGTGACCGTCCGCGGGAGTTCGGTGCTGATCCGCACGTACGACGGCCACTGCTTGGGCCCCAGGTCGGGTTGTTCGGCCAGGAAGGCGCGGAACTTCTCGTCGTCGAACTCGGCGCCCGGTGCGAGCACCAGCGCGGCCATCACCTGGTCGCCGACCGTCGGGTCCGGCACCGGGTACACCGCCACCTCGGTGACGTCGGGATGGCGCAGCAGCACCCGCTCGATCGGTGCGGCCCCCAGGTTTTCGCCGTCGACCCGCATCCAATCACCAAGGCGCCCGGCGAAATACGCGTAGCCGGCCTCGTCGCGGTAGGCGAGATCGCCGCTGTGGTACACCCCGCCGGCCATCCGCTCGGCCTCGGCGGCCTCGTCGTTGTAGTAGCCCTCGAAACGCCCCGGCCCGGCGGTGTTCACCAGCTCGCCGACCACCCCCGGGGGGCAGGACGCGCCGGTATCGGGATCGACGATGTCGATACCCGCCGGCAACGGGCCCAGCGAGCCGGGCGGGGTGTCGGGGGTGCGGGCGATGGCCACACCGCCCTCGGTGGAGCCGAACCCGTCCTGCACGACGCACCCGAACCGGCGGGCGAAGCGCTCGATGTCGGCGGGCACGCCCTCGTTGCCGTACACCGCGCGCAGCGGGTTCTCGGCGTCGTCGGGCCGCTCCGGCGTGGCCAGCACGTAGGACAGCGGCTTGCCCACGTAGTTCGCGTAGGTGGCCCCGTAGCGGCGCACGTCCGGCAAAAATCCCGAGGCACTGAACTTGCGCCGCAACGCCATTGAGCCCTGGCAGGCCGCGGCCACCGCCCAGCCGACCAGCACCGCGTTGGAATGGAACAGCGGCATCGACACGTAGCAGACGTCGTCGCGGCCCAGGCCAAAGCGCTGCGTCATGGTCACGCCGGCGATGGCGACCTTGCCGTGGCTGCACTTGACCGCCTTCGGCTCGCCGCTGGTGCCCGAGGTGAAGATCAGCATGAACAGGTCGGCCGGCGAGGCGGATCGAAAAACGATCGGGGCGCCGCGGTGTGCGGCCACCTCGTCGGCCCATGCGGCGGAGTCGACGTTCAGGTGCTCGATATCGCCCAGCGTCCCAGCCGAATTCGCGTCGGCCAGCACCAATTGGCAGTCGGCCCTGGCGATGTCGCGCCGCAGCGCATCGCCGCGGTGCACCGGGTTGAGCCCCACCGGCACGATCCCCGACATTCCCGCCGCCACCAGCACCGCCGAGAAGAGCGGGGTGTTCTCCAGGAGCACGCCGACGTGCGGCGGGCGGGCCGGGTCGAGCCGCGCCCGCAACGCCGCGGCGATCGCGGCACCGTGCTGCAGGTGATCGCGCCAGCTGGTGAACGAGTCCTCGAAGTAGACACCCCGATCGTCGATCTCGGTCAGCGGCACCAGCAGTTCGGTGACCGTCAGATCGTCGCTGAGTTCCATTGCGCCTAGGCGGGCGTCTCCGCCAGCTCGCGGCCGATCCGGCGCAGCTGCCCGGTGGCGCCGCCCAGCGCGAACTCGGCCTGTTTGGCGGCCAGGAAGTAGCGGTGCACCGGGTGATCGGTGTCGACGCCGACGCCGCCGTGCACGTGCACGATGGTGTGCGCCACCCGATGCCCGGCGTCGGCGGCCCAGAACGCCGCGGTGGCGACGTCGACCTCGGCCGGCAGGTCCTCCGAGACCCGCCAGGCGGCCTGGGTGAGCGTCAGGCGCAAGCCCTTGACGTCGATGTAGCCGTCGGCCAGCCGCTGCGACACCGCCTGGAAGCTGCCGATCGGGCGGTCGAATTGCTCACGGGTGCGGGCGTATTCGGCCGTCATCTGCAGGCCGCGCTCGAGCACCCCGAGCTGGAAAGCGGCCCGCCCCAAGGTGCCCAGCGTGCCCAGCCAGGCCGCGACCTCGGCGCCTCCGACCTGGCGGGTGCCGTCCACCTGGGTCCCGTCCAGCGCCAGATGCCCGACGCTGCCCAGGCCGGTGGTCTCCAGCGCGGTCACCGTGACGCCCGGATCGTCGGCGGCAACCAGGAAAACCGCTGTCCCGGAATCGGTTTCGGCCGGAACCAGGAAGGCGTCCGCGACCGGGCCGAAGCCGACCTGGGTGCGGGTGCCGGTCAGCCGGTAACCGGCGCCGGCGCTGACCGCCTGCACCGGTCCCTCGCCCATCTCCGGGTCGAGGGCGACGGTCAGCGTCTTTTCGCCGCTGACCGCCGGCACGCCCCAGCCCTGCTGCAGCTCCTCGGTGCCGAACCGGGCCAGCGCCCCGGCGCCCAGCACCACCGACTCCAGGTAGGGCACCGCGGCCAGCTGGTGACCCAGTGCCACCAGGATCGCGATCTGCTCGAGCGCGCCGAAGCCGTCGCCGCCCAGCGACGTCGCCGACGCGCTGGACAGGATGCCGGCGTCGATCAGCTTGGTCCACAGGTCGCGGTCGAAGCGCTGATCGAGGCCGTCGAGCTCGCGCTGGTGTTCGGGTGTGCAGACCGAGTCCACGATGGTGTCGACCAGGTTGCCGAGATCGTGCGCCGCTTCGGTGGTGGTGAAGTCCATGAACGTCCGTCCTTGTCTGCAGATGCGGCTCAGCGGTTGCGGGGCAGTCCCAGCGCGACCATGCCGATGATGTCGCGCTGCACCTCGTTGGTGCCGCCGCCGAAGGTCAGGATCAAACACGCCCGGTGCATCCGCTCCACCCGGCCGCGCAGCAGGGCGCCGGGCGAGTCCTGACGGACGGTGGCCCCGGTACCCAGCACCTCCATCAGCAGCCGGTAGGCCTCGGTGGCCAGCTCGGTGCCGTACACCTTGGCCGCCGAGGCGTCGGCCGGCCCCAGGGCGTGGCCGTCGGAGGAGGCCAGCTCCCAGTTGATCAGCTTGAGCACCTCGGCCTTGGCATGCACCCGGGCCAGGTTGATCTGCACCCACTCGGAGTCGATGAGCCGGGCGCCGCTGGCGTCCTTGGTGTTCTGCGCCCATTCCCGCACCTCGCGCAGCGCCAAATAGATCGGCGCCGGCGAGACCAGCGCGACGCGCTCGTGGTTGAGCTGGTTGGTCACCAGCTTCCAGCCGCCGTTCTCCTCGCCGACCAGGTTGGTCACCGGCACCCGCACGTCGGAGTAATAGGTGGCGCTGGTGTCCGGGCCGGCCATGGTGTGTACCGGCGTCCAGGAGAAACCCTCCGCGGTGGTGGGCACCACCAGCATCGAGATGCCGCGGTGCTTCTTGGCCTCGGGGTTGGTGCGCACCGCCAGCCACACCCAGTCGGCGTAGGCGATCAGGCTGGTCCACATCTTCTGGCCGTTGATCACATAGTCGTCGCCGTCGCGCACCGCGGTGGTGCGCAGGTTGGCCAGGTCGGTGCCGGCGCCCGGTTCGGAGTAGCCGATGGAGAAGTGCAGCTCGCCCGCGGCGATCTTGGGCAGGAAGTACTTCTTCTGCTCGTCGGTGCCGAACGCCATGATCGTCGGCGCCACGCTGTTGATCGTCAGGAACGGCACCGGCGCGCCGGCGATGGCGGCCTCGTCGGTGAAGATCAGCGAGTCCATCGGGGAGCGGTCCTGGCCGCCGTACTCCTTGGGCCAGTTCAGGGTCAGCCAGCCGTCCTTGCCCATCTGGGCGACGGTTTCGCGATAGACGTTGCCGACCCCGTATTCGCCCTGCGTCGAGCTCAGCGCCTCGCGGCGCTCGGGCGTCATCAGCTTGGTGAAGTACGACCTCAGCTCGCGACGCAGGTCCTCCTGCTCCGGGGTATAACTGATGCGCATTTCGGCCGTCCTTGAGGTCAACGTCGTTCGGAGTGACAAGCCACGTCGCGTGGTGCGGCTCGACCAACGGCTACCCGTTCGTCTTCCCGGTTGTAACACGTTCTAGTCTGGGAATCCAGCGACCGTTTCCCCAGAGGTGTCGGGGTCCTATGGTGGACCTACATACTGATGAGGCGTGTCCTCAGTTCGAAGGCCAGGTTCAAGGAGGGTGCTGTGCGGGTGATCGTGGACCGTGACCGGTGCGAAGGTAATGCAGTGTGCTTGGGAATTGCCCCAGATATCTTCGACCTCGACGACGAGGACTACGCCGTGGTGAAGCTGGACCCGATTCCCGCCGATCAGGAGCAGTTGGCCGAGCAGGCGATCGCCGAATGCCCGCGCGCGGCGCTGTCGCGCGGCGACTGAACCGGGCGGAACACAGAAACTAGAGGTATTCATAAATTGACTAGCAGCACGAACGCGACCGATCTGTCCGGAAAGGTCGCGGTGGTCACCGGTGCGGCCGCGGGCCTGGGACGCACCGAGGCGCTCGGGCTGGCACGCCTGGGCGCGACCGTCGTCGTCAACGACATCGCCACCGCGCTGGACGCCTCCGACGTCATCGACGAGATCAACGCCGCCGGCTCCAAGGCCGTCGCGGTGGCCGGCGACATCAGCGAACGCGCCACCGCCGACGAATTGGTTGCTCAGGCCGACGGGCTGGGCGGGCTGGACATCGTGGTGAACAACGCCGGCATCACCCGCGACCGGATGCTGTTCAACATGTCCGACGAGGAGTGGGACCTGGTCATCGCCGTGCACCTGCGCGGCCACTTCCTGCTGACCCGCAACGCCGCCGCCTACTGGCGCTCGAGGGCCAAGGAGGCCGGCGGCCGGATCTTCGGCCGCATCGTCAACACCGCGTCGGAGGCCGGCCTGGTCGGCCCGGTCGGGCAGGCGAACTACGGCGCCGCCAAGGCCGGCATCATCTCGCTGACCCTGACGGCCGCCCGCGCGCTGGGCCGCTACGGCGTGTGCGCCAACGCGATCTGCCCCCGGGCGCGCACCGCGATGACGGCCGACGTGTTCGGCGATGCGCCCGAGGTCCCGGCCGGCGGGGTCGACCCGCTGTCGCCCGAGCATGTGGTCAACCTGGTCACCTTCCTGTCGTCGCCGGCCGCCGCCGAAGTGAACGGGCAGGTGTTCATCGTCTACGGTCCACAGGTGACACTTGTCGCTGCGCCGACCGCCGAGCACAAATTCAGCGCGCAAGGCCCCGCGTGGGACCCCGCCGAACTCAGCGCGACGTTGCAGGATTACTTTGCTGGACGTGATCCCGAGCACAATTTTTCGGCGAGCGCACTGATGGAGCAATAGCTGGGGGCAGCTAATCGGCGGGGGGAAATCAGCAGGTAGAACGTGTGTCAGTTTGACACGTGACAAGTGCGTCTGACCTGCTGAATTAACGGTTGGGATAAAGAAATGCTGTTCATTGACATGGTGAACTTGTTCTGAGTTAATATGATCCGGCTCACACCGGCCCGGGTGCGAACCTAAACGACGCAAAGGCCAGCCATAGACTTCGCCGAGACCTATCGAGGGGGGAACTCAAGTTGATCGAACAACTTGCGGTCCCCGCCCGCGCCGTCGGCGGTTTCTTCGAAATGATGATCGATACCGGCCGGGCGGCGTTTCGCCGGCCGTTCCAGTTCGGCGAGTTCTTGGATCAGACGTGGATGATCGCCCGGGTGTCGCTGGTGCCCACGCTGTTGGTGTCGATCCCGTTCACGGTGTTGGTGGCGTTCACCTTGAACATCCTGCTGCGCGAGATCGGCGCGGCGGACCTCTCGGGGGCCGGCACGGCGTTCGGCACCATCACGCAGCTGGGTCCGGTGGTGACGGTGCTGGTGGTGGCCGGCGCGGGTGCGACGGCGATCTGCGCGGATCTGGGTGCGCGCACCATCCGCGAGGAGATCGACGCGATGCGGGTGCTGGGCATCGACCCGATCCACCGGCTGGTGGTGCCCCGGGTGCTGGCGTCGACGGTGGTGGCGTTGCTGCTCAACGGATTGGTCTGTGCCATCGGGCTTTCCGGTGGGTATGTGTTCTCGGTCTTTCTGCAGGGCGTCAACCCGGGTGCGTTCATCAACGGGCTGACGGTGCTGACCGGTCTGCGTGAATTGGTGCTGGCCGAGGTCAAGGCACTGCTGTTCGGGGTGATGGCCGGGATGGTGGGCTGTTATCGCGGGCTGACCGTCAAGGGCGGGCCCAAGGGGGTGGGCAACGCGGTCAACGAGACCGTTGTCTATGCGTTCATTTGTCTGTTCGTGATCAATGTGGTGATGACCGCCATCGGCGTGCGAATCTCGGCGAAGTGATGGGACGGGTGGGCACGCCATGAGTTATGACGCCACGCTGCGATTTCGGCGGTGGTTCTCGCGGCTGCAGGAACCGGTCGACGACTTCGGCGAGCAGGCGCTGTTCTACGGGCAGACCATGCGCTACGTGCCCAACGCGCTCACCCGGTACCGCAAGGAGACGATCCGGCTGATCGCCGAGATGACCATGGGCGCAGGCGCTTTGGTGATGATCGGCGGCACGGTGGGGGTGGCGGCCTTTTTGACCCTGGCCTCGGGCGGGGTGATCGCCGTGCAGGGGTATTCGTCGCTGGGCAACATCGGCATCGAGGCGCTGACCGGGTTCTTGTCGGCCTTCCTCAACGTGCGGGTGGTCGCGCCGGTGATCGCCGGCATCGCGCTGGCGGCCACCATCGGCGCCGGCGCCACCGCGCAGTTGGGGGCGATGCGGGTCTCCGAGGAGATCGACGCCGTCGAGTGCATGGCGGTGCACTCGGTGTCCTACCTGGTCTCCACCCGGCTGATCGCCGGCTTGATCGCGATCGTTCCGCTGTACTCGCTGTCGGTGCTGGCCGCGTTCTTCGCCGCCCGCTTCACCACCGTCTACATCAACGGGCAGTCAAAGGGCCTCTATGACCACTACTTCAACACCTTCCTGATCCCCTCGGACCTGCTGTGGTCGTTCCTGCAGGCCATCGTGATGTCCATCGCGGTCATGCTGGTGCACACCTATTACGGCTACAACGCGCACGGCGGCCCGGTCGGCGTGGGCATCGCCGTCGGCCAGGCCGTGCGCACCTCGCTGATTGTCGTGGTCGTCATCACTTTGTTCATCTCGCTCGCCGTCTACGGGGCATCGGGTAACTTCAACCTCTCCGGATAAGAGAACCGCTTAACAAGGGACATGGCAGACACAGGAGCGCGACGCACCACCGTCCGGCTGGCCGCAGCAGTGCTGGCCGGCCTGATGGTGGCTTTCGCTGTGCTGACCTATCTTTCGTACACGGTGGCCTTCGCGCCGATCGACACCGTCACCGTGTCCGCGCCCCGCGCCGGGCTGGTGATGGAGCAGGGCGCCAAGGTCAAATACCGCGGCATCCAGATCGGCAAAGTCGAGGCCATCGAGTACTCCGGCGACCAGGCGCGGCTGACGCTGGGCATCAACAGCAAGGACATGCATTTCATCCCGTCCAACGCCACCGTGCACATCGCCGGCAACACCATCTTCGGCGCCAAGGCGGTGGAATTCATTCCGCCGCAAACACCTTCGCCGACCTCCCTGCGCCCGGACGCCCACGTCGCGGCCACCTCGGTGCAGCTGGAGGTCAACACCTTGTTCCAGTCGCTGATCGACCTGCTGCACAAGATCGACCCCGTCGAACTCAACGGAACGCTGAGCGCCTTCTCCGAAGGCCTGCGCGGCCACGGTGATGACCTGGGCGGCATCCTGTCGGGGCTGAATACGCTGACCCGCCAAGCGAATCCGAAGCTGCCGGCGTTGCAGGAGGACTTCCGCAGGACCGCGGTCGTCAGCAACGTCTACGCCGACGCCGCGCCGGACCTGAACACCGTCTTCGACAACCTGCCCACGATCAACAAGACCGTGGTGGACCAGCAGAAGAACCTCGACACCACGCTGCTGGCCACCATCGGCCTGGCGAACAACGCCTATGACACGTTGGCCCCGGCCGAGCAGGACTTCATCGACACCATCAACCGGGTGCGCGCCCCGCTGAAGGTGGCCGCCGACTATTCACCGGAATTCGGCTGCCTGTTCGCCGGCATCGAGCGCGGCATCAAGGAATTCGCCCCGCTGCTCGGCGTCCGCAAGGCGGGCCTGTTCACCTCGTCCAGCTTCGTGCTGGGCGCGCCGTCGTACACCTATCCCGAATCGCTGCCGATCGTCAACGCCTCCGGCGGGCCGAACTGCCGTGGGCTGCCGGACATCCCGACCAAGCAGACCGGCGGCTCGTTCTACCGGGCGCCGTTCCTGGTCACCGACAACGCCAACATCCCGTACGAGCCGTTCACCGAACTGCAGGTCGACGCGCCCTCCACGCTGCAGTTCTTGTTCCACGGCGCCTTCGCGGAACGGGACGACTTCTGATGGCCGGCTCGGGAATGCCCTCGCACCGCTCGATGGTGATCAAGGTCAGCATCTTCGCGGCGGCCATGCTGTTGGTGTCGGCCGGACTGGTGGTGGTCTTCGGCGACTTCCGGTTCGGCCCCGAAAGCACTTACCACGCAACGTTTGTCGACGTGTCCCGGTTGAAGGCCGGCCAGAAGGTGCGCATCGCCGGTGTACCGGTCGGTGCGGTGGAGGCCGTGAAGCTCAACCGGGACAACACCATCGACGTGACCTTCGGCGTGGACAAGCGCTACACCCTGTATTCGTCCACCCGCGCGGTGATCCGCTACGAAAACCTGGTCGGCGACCGGCATCTGGAGATCACGTCGGGCCCCGGCGAGCTGCGCAAGCTGCCGGCGGGCGGGACCATCAACAGCCAGCACACCCAGCCCGCACTGGATCTCGACGCGCTGCTGGGCGGACTGCGGCCGGTGCTCAAGGGCCTGGACGCCGACAAGGTCAACACCATCAGCAGCGCGGTCATCCAGCTGCTGCAGGGCCAGGGCGGCGCGTTGTCCAACGTGCTGGCCGACACCAGCGCGTTCACTTCGGCGCTGGGCCAGCGCGATCAGCTCATCGGTGACGTGATCAACAACCTCAACACGGTGCTGACCACCGTCGACCAGCGCAGCGCACAGTTCTCGGCCAGCGTCGACCAGTTGCAGCAGCTGATCACCGGGCTGGCCAAGCACAAGGACGACATTGCGGGAGCCATCCCGCCGTTGGCCTCGACGACGACGGATCTGACTGAGCTGCTGCAGAATTCGCGCCGGCCGCTGCAAGGCGTGCTGGAGAACACCCGCCCGTTGGCCACCGAGCTGGACAACCGCAAGGCCGAGGTGAACAACGACGTCGAGCAGCTGGGCGAGGACTATCTGCGGCTGGCCGCACTCGGCGCCTATGGTTCGTTCTTCAACATCTACTTCTGTTCCGTGACGATCAAGATCAACGGCCCGGCCGGTAGCGACATCCTGCTGCCGCTCGGCGGCCAGGTGGATCCCAGCAAGGGGAGGTGCGCTTTTGTCAAGTAACGCACCGCGTGAGCGCGATCCACTGCGCACCGGCATCTTCGGTGTGGTGCTGGTGGTGTGCGTCGTGCTCATCGCGTTCGGTTACGCCGGATTGCCGTTCTGGCCGCAGGGCAAGATCTACGACGCCTACTTCACCGACGCCGGCGGCATCAATCCCGGTAACGCCGTGTACGTTTCGGGCCTCAAGGTCGGCAAGGTGACCGACGTCGGCCTGGCCGGCGACAGCGCCAAGATCAGCTTCAGCGTCGACCGGCACGTGGCCGTCGGCGACCAGTCGCTGGCCGCCATCCGCACCGACACCATCCTCGGCGAACGCTCCATCGCGGTGACCCCGGCCGGCGGCGGCAAGGCCACCACCATCCCGCTGAGCCGGACCACGACCCCCTACACGCTGGCCGGTGCGCTCGAGGACTTGGGATCCAACGCCAGCAACCTGAACAAGCCCCAGTTCGAGCAGGCGCTGCACGTGCTGACCGACACCCTGCACGACGCCACCCCGGAGCTGCGCGGTGCGCTGGACGGTGTGACCTCGCTGTCGCGCGCCCTGGACCGCCGCGACGAGGCGCTGCAAAGCCTGCTGGCGCACGCGAAGTCGGTCACCGGTGTGCTGTCCCAGCGCGCCGAACAGGTCAACAAGCTGGTCGACGACGGCAACGAGTTGTTCGCCGCGCTCGACGAGCGGCGGGCCGCCCTCGGCCGGCTGATCTCGGGGATTCAAGGCCTGTCGGCGCAGATCTCGGGCTTCGTCGCCGACAACCGCAAGGAATTCGGCCCGGCGCTGAACAAGCTCAACGACGTGCTGGCCAACCTCAACGAGCGACGCGACTACATCACCGAGGCCCTCAAGCGGCTGCCCACCTACGCCACCGAGCTGGGCGAGGTGGTCGGCTCGGGCCCCGGGTTCAACGTGAACGTCTACGGCGTCATCCCGGCGCCGCTGCTGGCGACGATGTTCGACTTCTTCTATCAGCCGGGCAAGATGCCGGCCAGCCTGGCCGACTACCTGCGCGGCCTGATTCAGGAACGCTGGATCATCAGGCCGAAGTCACCATGATGCAGCGGTTGGCCGGCAGCAGGGGGCTGCGCTACACCACCATCATCGCGCTGGTCGCGGTGTTGGTGGGTGGCGTGTATGTGCTGACGTCGCAAGCGAAAACGCGCAAGATCGTCGGCTACTTCACCTCGGCGGTCGGGTTGTATCCCGGCGACCAGGTGCGCGTCCTCGGCGTCCCGGTCGGCACCATCGACACGATCGACCCGCGGCCCACCGACGTCAAGATCACCATGTCGGTGTCCCAGGACGTCAAGGTGCCCAAGGACGCCAAGGCCATCATCATGTCGCCAAACCTGGTGGCGGCCAGGTTCATTCAGTTGACGCCGGCCTACACCGGGGGGCCGGTGCTGGCCGACGGCGCCAGCATCGGCCTGGACCGCACCGCCGTCCCGGTGGAGTGGGACGAGGTCAAACAGTCGCTGACCCAGCTGGCCGTCCAACTCGGACCGACGGCCGGATCGATGCAGGGACCGTTGGGCGCGGCGATCAACCAGGCCGCGGACACCTTCGACGGCAAGGGCGAGTCGTTCCACAGCGCGCTGCGTGAACTCTCGCAAGCCGCTGGGCGGCTTGGGGATTCGCGCGGCGACATCTTCGGCACGGTGAAGAACCTGCAGATACTGGTCAACGCGCTGTCGTCCAGCAACGAACAGATCGTCCAGTTCGCCGGCAACGTCGCCTCGGTGTCGCAGGTGCTCGCCGACAGCTCGCGGCACCTGGACACCACCCTGGGCACCCTCAACAAGGCGCTGTCGGACATCCGCGGGTTCCTGCACGAGAACAACTCGACCATCGTCGATACGGTCAACAACCTCAACGACTTCGCCAAGACGCTCAGCGACCAGAGCGACAACATCGAGCAGGTGCTGCACGTCGCGGGTCCGGGTATCGCCAACTTCTACAACATCTACGACCCCGCGCAGGGCACGCTCAACGGGCTGCTGTCCATCCCGGAATTCGCCAACCCGGTTCAGTTCATCTGCGGTGGGTCCTTCGAGACGGCCGGCGGCCCCCGGGCGCCGGACTACTACAAGCGCGCCGAACTGTGCCGCGAGCGGTTGGGGCCGGTGCTGCGCCGGCTCACGGTGAACTATCCGCCGCTGATGTTCCACCCGCTCAACACGATCACCGCCTACAAGGGGCAGATCATCTACGACACCCCGGAGACCCAGGCCAAGTCGGCGACCCCGGTGCCGCAGCTGACCTGGATTCCCGCCAAGGGCGCCCAGACCCCGCCGGCCGTGCAGAACCCGGCGGACCTGCAGGCCCTGCTGGTGCCGACGGCCCCGCAATCCGGTCCGGCGCCGGCCGGCGGCGCTCCAGCCCCGGGCCCCGCCCCGGGCAGCGCGTTCGGCCCGCGGCCCGGCCCGCCGCCGGGCCAGGCGCCCGGCGGGCTGGGCGCCGACTTGGGCGGTGGCGGATGAGCCGAATGTGGTTGCGCGCCGGCGGATTGGCGACGGGCAGCATGCTGCTGGCCGGCTGCCAGTTCGGCGGGCTGAACTCGCTGGCGATGCCCGGCACCGCCGGTCACGGCAGCGGCGCCTACTCGATCACCGTCGAACTGCCGGACGTGGCGACGCTGCCGCAGAACTCCCCGGTGATGGTGGACGACGTCACCGTCGGCAGCGTCGCCGGTATTTCAGCCGAACAGCGCTCCGACGGATCGTTCTATGCGGCAGTGAAATTGGCGCTGGACAAGAACGTGGTGCTGCCGGCCAACTCGACCGCGACGGTCGCCCAGACCTCGCTGCTCGGCTCGATGCACATCGACCTGAACCGCCCCAAGGACAGGCCGGCCGTCGGCCGGCTGACCGACGGGTCGAAGATCGCCGAGGCCAACACCGGTCGCTACCCCACCACCGAAGAGGTGCTCTCGGCGCTCGGTGTCGTGGTGAACAAGGGCAATGTCGGTGCGCTGGAAGAGATCACCGACGAGACCTACCGGGCCGTCGCGGGCCGCCAGGACCAGTTCGTCGACCTGGTGCCCAGGCTGGCCGAGCTGACCTCGGGGCTCAACCGTCAGGTGAACGACATCATCGACGCGGTCGACGGATTGAACCGGTTCTCGGCGAGCCTGGCCCGCGACAAGGACAACCTGGGGCGGGCGCTGGACACGCTGCCTGAGGCGATCC
This sequence comes from Mycobacterium avium subsp. avium, assembly GCF_009741445.1. NCBI lineage: Bacteria > Bacillati > Actinomycetota > Actinomycetes > Mycobacteriales > Mycobacteriaceae > Mycobacterium > Mycobacterium avium. The sequence continues at coordinate 578,920 of NZ_CP046507.1, forward strand.
GGGTGCTCAACAAAAACCGGGACCACATCGTCGAGGCGTTCAGCGCGCTGCACAAACTGGCCGACGTCACCTCGCACATCCTGGCCAAGACCAAGGTGGACTTCGCCGCCGACCTCAAGGACCTGTACGCCGCCGTCAAGGCCCTCAACGACAACCGCCGCAATTTCGTCACCTCGCTGCAGTTGTTGCTGACCTTCCCGTTCCCCAACTTCGGCATCAAGCAGGCGGTGCGCGGTGACTACCTCAACGTGTTCACCACCTTCGACCTCACCTTGCGCCGGCTCGGCGAAACCTTCTTCACCACGGCGTATTTCGACCCGAACATGGCCCACATGAACGAGATCCTCAACCCGCCCGACTTCCTGGTCGGCGAGATGGCCAACCTGTCCGGACAGGCGGCCGACCCGTTCAAGATTCCGCCCGGCACGGCTTCGGGACAGTAAGGGGCGGACGCGATGCATGACAGACTGACCAAGATCCAGCTGGCGATCTTCGCCGTCATCACGGTCATCACGCTGACCGTCATGGCGGTCTTCTACCTGCGGCTGCCCGCCACGTTCGGCATCGGAACCTACGGTGTGAGCGCCGATTTCGTGGCCGGCGGCGGCCTGTACAAGAACGCCAACGTCACCTACCGCGGCGTGGCCGTGGGCCGGGTCGAGTCGGTGGGGCTGAGCCCCAACGGCGTGATCGCGCAGATGCGGCTCAACAGCGAGACGGCCATCCCGTCGAACGTCACCGCCACCGTCAAGAGCGTGTCGGCGGTGGGCGAGCAGTACATCGACCTGGTGCCCCCGAGCGCGCCGGCATCGACCAAGCTGCGCAACGGATCTCGCATCGAGCGGCAGAACACCCGGATCGGCCAGGATGTGGCCGAGCTGTTGCGGCGGTCCGAGACGCTGGTCAACAGCCTGGGCGACACCCGGCTGCGGGAGCTGCTGCACGAGACGTTCATCGCGGCCAACGGCTCGGGCCCCGAGCTGGCCCGGCTATTCGAGTCGGCCCGGCTGCTGGTGGACGAGGCCAACGCCAACTATCCGCAGGTGTCGCAGTTGATCGATCAGGCCGGCCCGTTCCTGGAGGCCCAGATCCGCGCCGGCGCCGACATCAAGTCGCTGTCCGACGGGCTGGCCCGGTTCACTTCCGAAGTGCGGCAAGCCGATCCGCAACTGCGCGACACCCTGGCGACCGCGCCCGGCGCCACCGACGAGGCCAGCACCGCGTTCTCCGGCATCCGTCCCTCCTTCCCGGCGCTGGCCGCCAGCCTGGCCAACCTGGGCCGGGTGGGCGTCATCTACCACAAGTCGATCGAGCAGCTGCTGGTCGTGCTGCCGGCGCTGTTCGCCGCGATCACCACCGCGGCCGGCGGCGGGCCGCAGGACGAGGGCGCCAAGCTGGACTTCAAGCTCGACCTCAACGACCCGCCGCCGTGCGCCGTCGGGTTCCTGCCGCCGCCGTTGATGCGCACCCCCGCCGACGAGACGGTGCGCGAGCTGCCCAAGGACATGTACTGCAAGACCGCGCAGAACGATCCGAGCACCGTGCGCGGCGCGCGCAACTACCCCTGCCAGGAATTCCCCGGCAAACGCGCCCCGACGGTGCAACTGTGCCGCGACCCGAAGGGCTATGTGCCGATCGGGCGCAACCCGTGGCGCGGCCCGCCGGTGCCCTATGACACCCCGGTCACCAACGGGCTGAACGTATTGCCGCCCAACAAGTTCCCGTACATCCCGCCGGATGCCGAGCCCGACCCCGGCACGCCGATCGTCGGGCCGCCGCCGCCGGGGGTGGTGCCCGGGCCGGGGCCGCTGCCCAACAAGCAGCCGGCCTACGCCCCGCCGCCCCCCAACGACAACGGGCCGCCGCCGCCGTTCACCTCGTGGCAGCCGCCGGGGGTGCCGCCGGTGCCGCCACAGCTGCCGTACCCCAAGTGGCTGCCGCCGCCGGCGCCGCCGGAGGGCATCAATCCGCCGCCGGCGGGTCCGGGGCCGGAGAAGCCGTGGGGGCCGCCGCCCGGCGGGCAGCCGCAGGCCAGCGGCCCGGCGTACGCCACCTATGACGAGAAGACCGGCGCGTTTGTCGATCCGGCCGGTGGCACTGGTATCTTCGCGGCCGGCGCGACCGGGACCTCCGGCGCCGAGAACTGGGTGGACCTGATGCGTGATCCAAGGCCTATGTGATGGAGCCGGTAATGGACCCTGCCGGGGCGGACGCCGCCGCGGCCGACCAACCGACGAGCAGGCCGCGTGCTCGTCGGCGCGCCTCCCGCGCGGCGGGCCCGGCCAAGAGCGAGTCGACCCAGGCCGTGACCGTCGCGACCGAGGTGGCCGCACCGGCGCCCGCCCCGAAACCGTCGGCCAAATCCGGCAAGACGCTCAAGTCGCTCAAGCCGCCGCCGCGGCGCCAGCCGCACCGGACGCTGGTGGCGTGGATCTCGTTCGCGGCGGCCGTGTTGGCGGTGGGGGCGCTGGCCGGTGGGGTGGCGGTGCTGTTTGTCCAGCAGCGCGACGCCCAGGCCAAACAGTCCCGCGACCAGCGTTTCGTCGACACCGCCACGCAGACGGTGGTCAACATGTTCAGCTACAAGCAGGACAACATCGACGAGAGCGTGAACCGGTTCGTCAACGGCACCAGCGGGCCGCTGCGCGGCATGCTCAGCGCCAACAACAACGTCGAGAACCTCAAGGGGCTGTTCCGCTCCACCAACGCCACGTCGGAGGCCGTCGTCAACGGCGCCGCGCTGGAAGGCGTTGACGCCGTTACCGATAACGCGTCGGTGCTGGTGTCGGTGCGGGTCACTGTCGCCGACATCGACGGGGTCAACAAGCCGTCCATGCCGTACCGGTTGCGGGTGATCGTGCACGAGGACGACGCCGGGCGGATGACCGGCTACGACCTGAAGTATCCAGACGGGGGCAATTGATGCGATGGCGGCGCCGGCTGCTCGTCGCCGCGGGTTACCTGCTGGCCGTGGCGTTCGTCGGGCTGTCCGCGGTGGCCGGCGCGATGTATTGGGACCGGGTCCAGACCCGCGGTGAGCAGGCGGCGCGCGCGGTGCTGCCCGGCCTGGCCGCCAAGGAGATCCCCGAGGTCTTCGCCTACGACTACCAGACCGTCGAGCGCAGCCTGTCGGCCGCGTACCCGTTGTTGACGCCGGACTATCGCGCCGAGTTCCAGAAGAGCGTCAACAACCAGATCATCCCCGAGGCCAAGAAGCGCGAAGTGGTGGTGCAGGCCAACGTCGTCGGCGTGGGAGTCATGTCTGCCCAACGGGATTCGGCGTCGGTGATGGTGTACATGAACCGGACGGTGACCGACAAGTCCCGCCAGCCGCTCTACGACGGCAGCCGGCTGCGGGTGGACTTCAAAAAGATCGGCAAGCAGTGGCTGATCGCCTACATCACGCCGATCTAGCCCCGCACCGGTTCAGTAGCACATCGCAATACCGTTGCAGTACAACGGGTATCGCTCGATCGGGCTGGGCGGCGGACCGGTCATCTGCAGCGAGAACGGCTGCTTCTTCATCTCCGGCTGCAGCCCGCACACCGCGCCGTGCAGCGTGGTGTGGGTGCCGCTCATGGTCTCGTCGCTGAACGCGTAGGTCTCAGTGGTGGGCGCGGTGCCCCCGCCCGGGCAGGACACCCCGTTGTCCTTTTGCACCTTGAACGTCCACAGCATGCTCGACATCCGCGCGCGGCCGCTGAAGTTCTGCAGCTTGTCGGCGGCGCTGATCTGCTCGGGCGTCGAACTGACGATGTTCAGCGCGCAGTTGAACGCGAAGACGATCGGGTCGGAGTAGTCGTTCATGTTGCGGGTTCCGGACGGCTGATCGCACAGCGCCGAGATGGTCCAGGTGACCCCGGAAACGCCGGCCTCGTTGTAGTTGTAGGTGCCGTCCGCCGGCGGGCCGACGGCTTTGGCCGGCTGCCCGGATTGCACCGCGAGTCCGGTGCCCACCGCCATGACGACGGCGGCGCCTGCGGCCAGGCCGTGACGGAGCTTCATCGCAACCGCCTCTCCTTCACGTTCGACGCCGCCTCTGAGTATCACAGCGTTGCCGCGCCGGCACCATGGGTGCCCCCGGCGAGAGCGCCCGATCAGCCGTCACGCGGCCCCGACTCGGCGAGCGCGTCGAGGAACGAACGCGCCCAGCGGTCGACGTCGTGCGCGAGCACCTGCCGGCGCAACGACCGCATCCGGCGCCGGCCCTCCTCGACGGATTGGTTGAGCGCGGCCTCGACGGTGTCCTTGACGCCCTCCAGGTCGTGCGGGTTGACCAGATACGCCTGCCGGAGTTCGGCTGCGGCGCCGGTGAATTCGGACAGCACCAGCGCCCCGCCGAGGTCGCTGCGACAGGCCACGTACTCCTTGGCGACCAGGTTCATCCCGTCGCGCAGCGGCGTGACCAGCATGACGTCGGCCGCCACGAAGAACGCGATGAGTTCGTTGCGGGGGACCGGCCGGTGCAGGTAGTGCACCACCGGATGCCCGACCTCGCCGTATTCGCCGTTGATGTGGCCGACCTGGCGTTCGATGTCGTTGCGCAGCTGCTGATAACTGTCCACCCGCTCCCGGCTCGGGGTGGCCAGCTGCACCAGCACGGTGTCGTCGCGCTTGGCGCGGCCCTCGGCCAGCAGCTCCGAAAAGGCTTTCAGCCGAACGTCGATGCCCTTGGTGTAGTCCAGCCGGTCGACGCCGAGCAGCACCTTGCGCGGGTTGCCCAGCTCGGCCCGGATCTCGCGGGCGCGGCGCCGGATATCGCGGTGCCGGGCCGTCTGGTCGAGCGCCGTGGAGTCGATGGAGATGGGGAAGGCGCCCACCCGGACCACGCGGGACTCCAGCTCCACCTCGCCGTAGCGTGACCGCACCCCCACCGCGCCGCGGGAGGTGTTGGCGCCGATCAACCGCCGGGACAGGAACAGGAAATTCTGGGCGCCGCCGGTCAGATGGAACCCGACCAAATCGGCGCCGAGCAGGCCCTTGACGATCTCGGTCCGCCACGGCAGCTGCATGAACAGCTCCACCGGCGGGAACGGGATGTGCAGGAAGAAGCCGATGGTCAGGTCGGGCCGCAGTTCGCGCAGCATCGCCGGCACCAGCTGCAGCTGGTAGTCCTGCACCCACACGGTCGCGCCGCGCGCGGCGGCGCGCGAGGTGGCCTCGGCGAAGCGGCGGTTCACGGCGACGTAGCGGTCCCACCATTCGCGGTGGTAGATCGGTTTGACGATGACGTCGTGATACAGCGGCCACAGCGTGGCGTTGGAGAAGCCCTCGTAGTATTCGGCGACGTCGTCGGCGCTCAGCTTGACCGGCCGAAGCTCCAGGTCGTCCTGGACGATCGGGTCGTCCTCGTGGTCGACGTCCTCGTCGACGATCCCGGGCCAGCCCACCCATGCCCCGCGCTGGCGGCGCAGCAGCGGTTCGAGGGCGGTGACCAAGCCGCCGGGGCTGCGCTTCCAGGCCGTGCTGCCGTCGGGAAGTCGCTCCTGATCCACCGGCAGCCGGTTGGCGACCACGACGAAGTCGGAATTGCCGTAGCTGGCCGTCTTCGAGCCTCGCCCTCCCCCGGGAGCCATTTACGTGTCGAGCTTCGCCGGCCCAATACCGAGCATGGACAGGAAGACCCGGCACTCGTCGGCGTCGTTGGCGTACGCCGCCACGACCCGCCTGGCCTGGCTCGCAGTGCTGTCGGCGACCGGCTCGACGTCGCCGATTTCGCCCGGATCAGATTTCGTAGGCATGACTTAACTGTAAGCGACGCGCGCGAGCGGCCGCAGCTGTGTCTCACCAGCTAACGGGCGTCGAGCGTATTTATCGCCGGTTTGCAGGGATTCGCCGCGCCGCGCGCGAAGACACGGTCGGCCGGCGCCGCGGTGTTGCAGGATGAGCGGGTGACCGCTGAGGAGCCGGTGTTCGAGTTCGTCGACGTCGTCGTCGAACGGCGCGGGCTGCGGGCGCTGGACGGGCTGACCGCCGCGATTCCCGGGCGCGGGGTGACGGCGGTGTTCGGGCCGTCGGGATCGGGCAAATCGACCCTGCTGCGGTTGTGCAACCGGCTGGAGCTGCCGACCAGCGGGCGGGTGTCCTTCTACGGCTCCGACATCGCCGGGCTGGACCCGCTGTGGCTGCGGCGCCGGGTCGGCATGTGTTTCCAGCGCCCGACCCCGTTCCCGGGCACCGTCGCGGACAACCTGCGGGTGGCCGACCCGGACGCCGACGAGGCGCGCATGCGCGAGACGCTGGACCGGGTGGCGCTTACCGGTGCGTGGTTGGACCGCGACGTGCTCGCCCTGTCCGGCGGCGAGGCGCAGCGGGTGTGCCTGGCCCGCACGCTGATGGCCCGCCCACAGGTGTTGCTGCTGGACGAACCCACCTCCGCCGTCGACGCCGAAGCGGCCGAAGTCATCGAGCGGGCGGTGCGGGAGCTGGCCGCCGACGGCACGCCGGCGCTGTGGGTGACCCATGACGCGGCGCAGGTGACGCGGGCGGCCGACCGGGTGCTGCGGCTGGAGCGCGGCCGCAGCCTGGGGCTCAGCCAAGTCGGCGGCGGGCCCGACGACGGCGCGGTGCCGCGATGAACGGCCAGGTCGGCTGGCTGGGCCTGGCGACGTCGCTGATCCTGGTGGCGTTCGCGGGCGCGATCTCGCTGTGGCGGCGGTTGGGCCTGGAGCGCCAGCTGCTGTGGGCGGCCTCCCGCGCGTTGGTGCAGCTGCTGCTGGTGGGCGGCGCGCTGACGCTGCTGTTCGAGCCGGGCCGGTCGCTGTGGTGGTCGTGGGCCTGGGTCGCGGGGATGGTCGGCTACGCCGGGGACGTGGCCCGGCGGCGGGCGCCCGAGGTGCCGCGGTTCGCCCCGCTGGCGGTGGCGGCGTTCGCCGCCGCCGCGGTGGTGACGCTCGGGGTGCTCTTCGGGCTGCGGGTGTTCCCGCTGCAGGGGCGCACCCTGGTGCCGGTGGCGGGGATGATGATCGGCAATTCGATGACCGCCATGGTGCTGGTGGCCCGGCGGTTGGTCGACGAGCTGCGCGACAAGCGCGACGAGGTCGAGGCCAGGCTGGCACTGGGGCAGCCGTCGGGCCAGGCCGCCTCCCCCTACCTGCGGATCGCGTTGCGGTCGGCGATATCCCCGCAGATCGAGACGACCAAGGCCACCGGCCTGGTGTTCCTGCCGGGCGCGATGACCGGGCTCATCCTGGCCGGCGTGCCGCCGCTGCAGGCGGTGCTGGTGCAGGCCGTGGTGATGTTCTTGATCCTGGGTTCGGTCGCGGCCACCACGGTGGTCGTCGCGCTCGGCATCGTCCGGCTGGTGTTCACCCGCGACCATCGGCTGCGGCCGCTGGATCAGCGGCCGCCGGATTGACCGTCAACCCCGGGGCGTTCCGGTTACACACTGGCCGTAATGTGTAAACAATCCTGAGCCGACGACAAGCGAGGTGGGCGCAATGACTCTCTCCGAACAAGCGGGGGCGCAGCCCGGCGCCCGGCCGGCCGAGGAGCTGGTGACCTACGAAACCCTCGACGAGGGCCGCATCGCGCGCATCTGGCTCAACCGGCCCGACGCCCACAACGCGCAGAGCCGCGGGTTGCTCGTTCAGCTCGACGAGGCGTTCGTGCGGGCCGAGGCCGATGACGCCGTTCGGGTGGTCATCCTGGCTGCGCGCGGCAAAAACTTCTCCGCCGGTCACGACCTGGGCTCGGAGCTGGCGCTCGCCGAACGCCAGCCCGGGCCGGGCCAGCATCCGACCTTCCGGTTCAACGGCGCCACCCGCGATCCTATCGCGGAGAAGACCTACCTGCAGGAGTGGCACTACTTCTTCCAAAACACTTGCCGCTGGCGCGATCTGCGCAAGATCACCATCGCCCAGGTGCAGGGCAACGCGATCTCGGCCGGCCTGATGCTGATCTGGGCGTGCGATCTGATCGTGGCCGCCGACAACGCCAAGTTCAGCGATGTGGTCGGCGTCCGGATGGGCATGCCGGGCGTCGAATACTACGCGCACCCTTGGGAATTCGGCCCCCGCAAGGCCAAAGAGCTGCTGCTGACCGGTGATGCGCTGGACGCCGACGAGGCCTACCGGCTGGGCATGGTGTCCAAGGTGTTCCCGGCCGACGAATTGGCCGACAAGACACTGGAATTCGCGCGCCGCATCGCCGAGCGGCCGACTATGGCCGCCCTGCTGATCAAGGACTCGGTCAACGCCGCCTCGGACGCGATGGGCTTCACGGAGGCGCTGCGGCACGCGTTCCACATCCACGAGCTGGGTCACGCGCACTGGGCGGCGCACAACGAGAACCGCTATCCGGTCGGCCTGCCGCCCGACGTCGAGGACTGGCGCAACGCCAAGCCGACCAGGCTGGCCCGCCGCGACACCCCGTAGCGAGCCCTAACGAGACCGGGGGTAGCGATATTCACCCCGAGGGGACATGCTTCTATAGCTAGAACCTGTTCCAGTTCGAAAGGGCCTCGCGTGCAGCTTTCCTTCCAAGACCGGACCTATCTCATCACCGGCGGCGGCAGCGGGATCGGCAAGGGCGTGGCCGCGGGCCTGGTCTCGGCCGGGGCGTCCGTGATGATCGTCGGCCGCAACCCGGACCGGCTGGCCGGCGCCGTCGAGGAGATCGCACCGCTGGCCGACCGCGCCGGGAACGGCGGGGCGATCCGCTACGAGCCCACGGACGTCACCAACGAGGACGAGGTGGTCCGCGCGGTCGACGCCGCGACGGCATGGCACGGCCGGCTGCACGGGGCCGTGCACTGCGCCGGAGGCTCGTTGACGGTCGGGCCGATCACCCACACCGACTCGGAGGCATGGCGAAACACCGTCGACCTCAACGTCAACGGCACCATGTACGTGCTCAAGCACGTCGGGCGCGAACTGGTGCGCGGGGGCGGCGGCTCGTTCATCGGGATCTCCTCGATCGCCGCCAGCAACACCCACCGCTGGTTCGGGCCCTACGGCGTCACCAAGTCGGCCATCGACCACATGATGATGCTGGCCGCCGACGAACTCGGGGAGTCGTGGGTGCGGGTCAACAGCATCCGCCCGGGCCTGATCCGCACGGATCTCGTTGACGCCAGCGTGATTCAGTCGCCGGAGATCAGCGCGGACTACGCCCAGTGCACGCCGCTGGCCCGCGTGGGCGAGGTCGAGGACGTCGCCAACCTGGCGATGTTTCTGCTCAGCGACGCCGCCGGCTGGATCACCGGCCAGTGCATCAACGTCGACGGCGGCCACATGTTGCGTCGCGGCCCCGACTACTCGTCGATGATGGTGCAGATGTTCGGCCAGGACGCGCTGCGCGGCGTGGTCTGAGCCGGGAGAATCGCATGAAAAGGCTTGAGGGCAAACGGATTCTGGTGACCGGCGCCGCGTCGGGCATCGGCCAGGCGACCGCGCTGCGGTTGCTGGACGAGGGCGCCGCGGTGGCCGCCTCCGACGTCGCCGTCGACGGGCTGGAGCGGACCCGCGACCGGGCGGCGCAGGCCGGCACCGCCGAGCGGCTGGTCACCGTGACCATGGACGTGGGCCGCGAGGACGCGGTGGTCGACGGCGTGCGCGTCGCCGTCGAGCAGCTGGGCGGCCTGGATTCGCTGGTCAACGCCGCCGGCATGCTGCGCGCCGCGCACACCCACCAGACCAGCCTGCAGCTGTGGAACCAGATCATCGGCGTCAACCTGACCGGGACCTTCCTGGTGGTCCGGGAGGCGCTGCCGGCGCTGCTGGACAACGCGCGCAGCGCGGTGGTGAACTTCAGCTCCACGTCGGCCTCGTTCGCCCACCCCTATATGGCTGCCTACGCCGCGAGCAAGGGCGGCATCCAGGCCTTCACCCACTCGCTGGCGCTGGAATACGCGCGCCGGGGCCTGCGCGCGGTGTGCGTGGCGCCGGGCAGCATCAAGTCCGGCATCACCGACGCCACCGGCGGCTACATCCCCGAAGACGCCGACTGGTCGCTGTTTTCGCGGTTGCTGCCGGTGCTGCCGACCACGGTGGAATCCAGCGGCACGGGGATGGCCGAGCCCACCGCCGTCGCCGGGGTGATCGCCATGCTGGTGTCCGACGACGGCGCGTTCATCACCGGCACCGAGATCCGCATCGACGGCGGAACCCACGCCTGAGAGTTCAGTTCACGCACGGCACGCTGCCGCCGTCGATCGGTTTCCCCTGATCCGGCGTCGGATACGTGGTGGTGGTGCCGTTGTAGTAGTAGGTCTTGGCCTTGCTCGACGTGGTGGTGCTGCTGGTGCTGGTCGTGTCGTCCAGCTGGGTGTCGTCGGTGGTGGGCATCGTGAAGTTGGTGTCCACCGTCAGCCGGATGTGGCCGGGCGCGATGCTGGGGCTGGGCTGGTTGGGCGCGTCCAGGCTGAGCAGGTTGGCCAGGTTGCGCGCGTCGTTCTGGGCGCCGGCGCCGTACTCGATGGTGGTGGCGGCCGGGTCGCCGGACTCGCGGTCGCGGACCTGGCCCGTGGTGTAGCCCCGCTTCTTCAGCGCGTGCGACACCTCGCTGGCCAGCCCGCTCATGCTGCCGGAGTTGACCACGTCGACCACCGTGGACGGATCGGGTGCGACGGACGTGCTGGTGGGCGCGGACGTCGGCGCGTCGGCGCCGATCGCGGCCGCTACCTCCGCCTTGATCGCCGCGGGGTCGACGATGTTGACGTCCTGACCGTCGATGTTGTCGTAGCGCACCACGGGCAGCGTGCGGAATTCGATGTTGCCGCCGGCCAGCCCGCCCAGCCGCTGGATCATGTCGTCGGTCCAGCCCGCCGACAGCACCACGTCCTTGCGCGCCACCGCCATCAGATTCTTGAGCTTGTCGATGTTGGTGAAGGTGCCCGCCGCCTGCAGCTCCTGCATGACCGAGGAGATGAACGCCTGCTGGCGGTGGGTGCGGTCCAGATCGCCGTTGTCCAGGCCGTGCCGCTGCCGGACGAACGAGAGCGCCTCGGACGCGTCCAGCCGCTGGCGCCCGGCCGGGAAGTCGGCGCCGGAATACGAGTCGTAGACGGGATGGTTCAGGCACACCTCGACGCCGCCCAGGGTCTGCGCCAGGTCGTAGAAGCCGGCCAGGTTGACCTCGGCGAAGTAGTCGATGGGCACCCCGGTCAGGTTGCGCACCGCGCGCAGGGTCGCCGCCCGACCGGCTTCGCGGCCTTTGGTCTCGAGTTCCTTCTGGCTGCTGGTGCCCTGGTTGGCCAGCTTCTGGGCGACGTACTGCTTGGTCAGCCCGTACGCCTCCTTGATCTTGATGTGGTTGTATCCGGGCACCCCGCTGAACGGCACCCAGTCGTCGCGGGGGATGGAGAACGCGACGACCTTGTTGTCGGCGCTGACGTGCACCAGGATCAGCGTGTTGGTGTTGTAGCCGCCGTCGTCGGAATCGCCCGCGTGCAGGTGCTTCAGGATCGAATACGGTAGGTCGTTGCCGTCCTGGTCCTTCCGCGAGTCCAGCCCGATCAGCAGGATGTTCATGTTGTCGCCGCTGGAGCGGGGATCGTCGGGTTGCAGCGCGTTGGACACCGTGATGCCGCCCAGCGCGCCGTGCGCGACGTAGTATCCGGCGCCGGTCAGCCCGATCGCCGCCACGGAGACCAGCGCACCCAGGGTGCGCGTCAGCCCCTTACGGAAACGGGAGGGCTGACGGACGGCTCGATGGCGGCGATGGGCACCGCCCGAGCGGGCCATCACAACCCTCTGCCCACACCCAGCACATCGCCGGGCGCCGTGACGGCGGTTTGCGGCGATGTTGCTCCAAGCATGGTGACAAGTATGCGTTAGCTCGCTGTGAAGCCCCCAATCGAGAGCACCCGTCACCAGGGGCAACCGGGCGCGTGGGTGGCGCCGGTTTGCGCCGGCGATCGCCGCCCCACCTGCGGGTTTACCCCCGGTCTGGGGCCGGGTGGGGCCGCGCCGATCTCCGGGAGGTCTCGGGCCGAACACGGCGCTGTCCGGATCGACTCGCATTCGTTACCGCGCGGACACCGCACCTGGCCGCGCTAGCGGGCCTTGACCAGGTCTTCGCCCGATTGGTAGAAGAGCGCGATGTTGCTGCCGGTGACGATCTCGGCGAGGTAGACGCCGACGGGTTCGACCTCGTAGTAGTAGTGGGCGTTGCCCTCGGTGTCCAGCGTCGAGGCGCAGGACAGCCCCGGCGCGCCGCAGCGCTGCTTGATGGGCGCCGCGAGGGCGGCGAGCAGCACGACCACGGCGATGCCGATGGTCAGCGGGATTCGGTGCACCGGTGACCCCGTTCGCGCCAGATTCACGGCTGGAGTGTAAGCGGCAGACCCCGCGGGTACGCGGCCCTGAGCCGAGCGAAGGGCCGAGACACGCTTGCGGCCGCTCCCGGCGGCGCGGCCGCGAAATTCCGAGCCGCCCGAGCGCGAGGCGGACGCGGACAGGATTGGAGGGCAGGCATGCGCGCCGAGGAAGGCGACGAATCCGTCAAGGACTATGCAAAGGAAAGCCGGGAAACCCTGGGTCGCATCAAGGCTTCCCAACATGGCGGCGGCCGGCTCGGTGCCATCGCCCGCCGCTTCGCGCGGCTGTGGCGCGGACCCCGCGGACCGGAGGACGCCGGTCCCGCCCGCTGAGCGCGTAAGCGCTTGGGCCACAGGCTAATTCGGTGGGGTGACCGGCGCCGGGTGGCGCTGCGCCCACGGCCGGGCCTGCTCGAGTTGCGCGGCCAGTTGCAGCAGATCCCCGTCGGCGCCGAGCTTCCCGACGAACTGCACACCGAGCGGAAGGCCGTCGTCGGTCCAGTGCAGCGGCACGCTGATCGCGGGCCGCCCGGTCAGGATGGCCAGCTGCGTGTAGGGCACCCAGCCCAGGCTCTCCCGGATGAGGTCATCGAGAATCCCGCTGAGCCGCATCAGTTTACCGCCGCGCACCCTGCTGACCAGGCGGGCCGCGCGCTGCAGCGCCGCCGACGTCGAGGTGGCACCGACCACCAGGGGAGGGGTGGCCAGGGTGGGCGTGAGGAAGAAGTCGTAGCCCTCGTGGAACGCCGCCAGCGACTGGATGTAGGTGTTCCTGTTCTCCAGGGCGGACATCACCGGCAGCACCCCGCCGGACCGGCCGAGCTCACTGATTGCCAAGGTGTCGGCCTCGAAGTCGTTGTCGCGGGCCCCGGTTCGCCTCCTGATGTCGGCGACCTGCTGGTGCAGCTGGGCGAACCAGATGGTCAGGAAGTCACGCCCCAGCGCGGCGTCGTCGTAGGGCGGGGCAACCTCGCGCACCCGGTGGCCTAACTCGCTCAGCAGGGCCGCACTGTTCTCGACGGCGGCGACGGCCTCGCGGTCCGGGCGCGGGTTGAGCGCCGAACGGGCCGAGTACCCGATTGTCAGAGGTCGCGGAGGACGCGTGATCTGTTCGGCAAAGGGCTTGTCCGGCAGCGCAACTCGGTAGGACGCGTCGGGGTGGTGCCCGATGATCGAGTCCAGCAGCGCGGCGCTGTCGCGCACCGTGCGGGTCACCACACCCTGGGTGGCCATGCCCAGCATCAGCTCGCCGGTCTGCGGGCCGTAGGGCGCCAACCCCCGGCTGGGCTTGAGGCCGACGAGGCCGTTGCAGGCGGCCGGGATGCGGATCGACCCGCCACCGTCGTTGGCGCCCGCGGCCGGGACAATGCCGGCCGCCACCGCCGCGCCGGATCCGCCCGACGAGCCGCCGGGGGTGCGTTCGGTGTCCCACGGATTGCGGGCGGGTCCCCAGTAATCGGGCTCGGTCACCCCCTTGGCCCCGAACTCGGGCGTATTGGTCTTGCCGAAGATCACCAGCCCCGCGTCCAGGAACCGCTGGGTGACCAGCGCGTGCCGGTCGGCGACGTCGTTGGCCAGCGACCGTGACCCGCACGAGGTGGGAAAGCCGCGATACTCCTGGCCGAGGTCCTTGAGCAGGAACGGCACCCCGGCGAACGGCCCGCTCAGGTTCGGGTCGGCGGCTTGCCGGTCGGCGACGTCGTCGAGCCGGCACACGATGGCGTTCAGGCGCGGATTCACCGCGTCCGCGCGCTGCCGTGCCAGCGCGAGCAGTTCGGCCGGCGTGACCTGCTTGTCCGCCACCAGCCCGGCCAGGGCGGTCGCATCCAACGCCATGTACTCGTCCAGACGCATGCCGTTGACGTTAAGCCACCGCGGGCCCGGCCGGGGGCCGCCTTAGTATCACCTGGTGCCCATGGCAGCCGAACCCTTCACGATCCGCGGCCCCGGCGGCGTTCAGATCGTCGCCGACCGTCTCGGGGATCCTCGCGCGCGCGCCGTGGTGTTCCTGCACGGCGGCGGGCAGACGCGGCGGTCGTGGGGCAAGGCGGCCGCCGCCGTCGCCGCCCGCGGGTGGCAGGCGGTCACCGTCGACCTGCGCGGGCACGGCGAATCGGACTGGTCCGGCGACGGCGACTACCGGGTCGTCAGCTTCGCCGCCGACGTGCAGGCGGTGCTGGGCACGCTGCCCCCGAAGCCGGTGCTGGTCGGCGCCTCTCTCGGCGGTTTCACCTCGATGCTGCTCGCCGGCGAACTGTCCCCGGGCATCGCGAGCGCGGTCGTGCTGGTGGACATCGTGCCGAACATGGATCAGTCCGGGGCCAACCGGATTCACGCCTTCATGGCCGACCGGGTGGACTCGGGATTCGCCTCGCTCGACGAGGTCGCCGACGCGATCGCCGAATACAACCCACACCGGCCGCGGCCAACCGATCTGGAGGGCCTGACCACCAACCTGCGTCGCCGCGGCGATCGCTGGTATTGGCACTGGGATCCGCAATTCATCAGCGGCACAGCGGCTTTCCCGCCGTTCGAGGTCACCGACCCGGATCGGATGCACGCGGCCGTCGAGGCGATCCTGCGCGACGGCGTGCCCATCCTGCTGATCCGCGGCCAGATGAGCGACCTGGTCAGCCAGGAGCGCGCCGACGAGTTCCTGGCGCGCTTCCCCCAGGTCGAATTCACCGACGTGCGCGGGGCGGGGCACATGGTCGCCGGCGACCGCAACGACGTTTTCGCCGACGCCGTGCTGGATTTCCTGGCCCGCCGCCTCGACGTCGAATGAACCATGGGAAGGGCTGGGCGCCGGCCTCTTTCGGCCGGGCGGCGCTGCTACTATCTGCCGGGCGCAAGCGGAGGAGGGCGGCGTGACCGTGTCGTGGCTGCGGGGGTCGGGGCTCGTCGGGGCGGTGTTGGTGGCCGCCACGGCGGTGGCGAAAACCGCGGGCGCGGCACCGCCTCCGGCCCTGCCGGCCCCGCCGCCGTCGCCGGGCATCGGCGTCGATCACGAAAACGGCGGGTGCACAGCCGGATTCGCCGCCCAGGGTTCCGACGGCAGCTACTACCTGATGACCAGTGGGCACTGCGACGCGCACGACGGCGCGGAGTGGACGTACGGGAACGACGCTCCGCTGGGCAGGATCTCGGCCAGTGAACACGAGGGCGACAAGCGGGACGCCGCGATCATCCGGCTCGAGCCGAGCGTCGGCATGCCCGTCGGTGACGTCGGTGGCAGGTATCAGGTGCGGGATGTGTTGAGCCGCCCGCAGATTCAGGTCGGCATGCCGTTCTGCAAGATCGGGGCGGTCACCGGGGAGACGTGCGGTGCCATCAAGGGCGTCGACGGCGACGTCGTCGAGGCCAGCGTGTTCAGCCTGGACGGCGACAGCGGCAGCCCGGGGTTCGTGATGAATCCCGACGGCAGCGTGAGCGCGGTGGGCCTGTTGATGTCCTCGCCCGACGGGGACGACTACACCACCTACTTCATGCTGGTCAATCCGCTGCTGGACCGGTGGGGCCTGCGGATTCTGCCGTGACGTTTGCGCATCTGGGGCATGGGGTATCCGCCGCACCGGCCTCGAACGCGTCGGCCCCGGGACCGTGGACGGGCTGTCGGCGCGGCCAACGGCAAGAGGCGGGCGGAACCAGCGACACGAAGGGAACAGTAGTGAAGCGTGGGATCGTAGTGGGGGTGGCCGGAGTGGCCCTGGTGATCGGGGCGAGCGCCGGTTGTTCGAGCAACAAGTCGAACACCGGGGCGTCCGGTTCGTCGGGCGCGCCGGCAGCGGCGGCCCCGCAGCTCATCGTCGACGGTCAAACCCAGAACGTCAGCGGGCAGGTCACCTGCACCACCAACGGTGACAAGACCACCATCGGCATCGGCGACCCGACCGCCGGCCTGGGCGCCGTGGTCAGCAACGGCAATCCGCCCCTGGTGCATTCGGTCGGCTTGGGCACCGTCAACGGCGTCGCGCTCGGCTTCTCCGACGCCGCCCCGAATCAGGGCGGCAACGCCGGGGCCGCGGTGAACGGAAAGACGTGGGCGATCAAGGGCACCGCGACCGGCGTCGACATGAGCAACCCGCAGCAACCACAGCAGGTAACCAAGTCATTCGAGTTGGACGCCACCTGCCCGTAGTGCAGGCCGTCGGACACCCAAGGGGGACGCAGCTATGTCAATGAAACGTGTGGTCGGCGCCGCCGCGGTGGCGGCCGGCCTAGGCATCTCCGCGGCGTCGCTGAACGCCGGATCGGCCTACTCGGCTCCGCTTGACCCCCCGCCGCCGTGCCCGAACTGCCACGGTGGCGGTGGCAACCCCGGCGGGCCGGGCGGTGGGCCCGGCGGCCAGCCGGCCGGTCCCGGGGGCGGCGCCGGCGGCCAGCATGGCGGCAACACCCCGCCGCAGGGCGGGCAGAACAACCCGCCGCAGAACGGCCCGAACAACGCGCCGCAGAACGGTCCCAACAACGCGCCGCAGAGCGGCCCGAACAACCCGTCGCAGGGCGGCCCCAACAACGCGCCGCAGAACGGCCCGAACAACCCGCCACAGGGCGGGCAGAACGAGCCCGGCGGCCAGTACCCGCCGAACCAGCACGGCCAGAACCCGCCGCAGAACGGGCAGAACCAGCCGCCCTACGACCACGACCAGAACCCGCCGACGCCGGGCGGACCGACCAATGCGCCGGCGAACACCCAGAACCCGCCGCCGCCACCGGAGCGGCAGCGCTACGCGGCGCTGAACCCGCCCAACACCCAGCCGCCGCACCCGCCGTACGTGCCGCGTCACGACGTCGTCACCGCCAGCGCCCAGATCGGCGGCCCGGCCGGTGCCGACGTCCAATTCAGCATTGTGGGTCGCGGCGCGCCCCCGCCGCCGCGCGAGCACGGCTACGGCTGGAACGACGGCCCGCCGCCGCACCACCCGCCGCCGAACTGGTATGGGCCGCCGCCTCCCGGCGGCTGGGACGGTCCGCCGCCTCCCGGTGGCTGGAACCGGCCGTGGGACGGACCGCCGCGTGACGTGGCGGTGGCGCGGGCCGACTTCGGGCCCTTCAGCTACAACACCTTCACCGTGATCCCGGTCTTCAACTGGCAGTACGGCGGTTGGGGCTACTGGTTCTTCGGTGTGTGGGTGCCGCTGTACTGATCCGCGTCACTGCGGGTGCGCCGCCACGTAGTCGGCGGCCGGGATCGGTGACGACGCGTCGTAACCGATGGGCAGCAACACGTCGCCCGCCGTCGTGAAGCAGTAGACGTCCCACCGGTAGTAGGCGGCGAAGGTTGCGGGGTCGGCGGCCATCAGCGCCGCATACTGGTCGACCGCGCGCACGTATTCGCTCGCGTGGTTGTAGGCGTAGATGGCGTGGTCCCGATCGGCGGCGAAACCGTTGGCCGCCAGGTAGCGGCCCGCGGCCAGGATGCTGTCGCGCGGCGAGTGGATGTCGCCGCCCTGCCCGTAGCCGGCGAAGGTGGACGGCAGGAACTGCATCGGCCCCTGCGCGCCCGCGGTGCTCGCGCCGACGATGCTGCCGAACCGCGTCTCGATGAAGTTGATCGCCGCCAGGTAGTTCCAGCCGACACCGGACTCCGCCTCGGCCTGGTGGTAGTAGCCGAGCAGCTCGTCGGCGGGGGCCGGCGGCTCGATTCGCCACGCCGGCAAGGTGTTTCGCGCCGGAGTCAACGCGGTGAGCTGCCGGCGGGCGTCGACGTTGCGGTCGTAGACGTCGATGAGCTCGGCCGGGATCCGCCCCCGCGCGGCCGCCTCCCACTCCGGATGGCGGGCGATGGCGCGGTAGGCCGCCTGTTCGCGGTGCGCGGCCGCCGTCAGGGCCGGCTCGGACGTACCCGGGTCGCGCAGGGCGCGCTCGTCGGCGACGAGGTCGTCGCCGAGCTGGGCCGGGTCGGAGGCCAGCCGCGGCTGCGCGCCACCGGGCGTGTCCGCGTCGGCGGGCACCATTCGCGACGCCGGCGCCGAGGGCGCGGCGGTCCGCGTCGCCGTTGGGCGCGGCGCGGCCGACGGATGCGACGGCGAACAGCCGGCGAGCGCGACCAGGACCGCGGCGGCGACGAGCGGTGCGGTGCGCCGATTGCTCACGGTGAATCCTTAGGGCCGACGGGTTCACAGCGAGTCTTTCGCATCCGGGCGCGCCACATCAATGCCGCGGCGGCGATCGATCGGGATTGGTCGGCGCCCGGGGCTTGTGACAACGCCGCGACACTCTCAAACTGGTTGATATGCGCGACCGCGAGACCATCGACGCGGAATTGCGGCGCATCGCCCTCGCGCGCCGATCGATTCACCGGCAAGGCGGCCAACTGTCATCGCGCGAGGTCGACGAACTGCTCGACGAGCTACTGGCCCACAGCGCCGGCCAGGCCGTCCCCGACCAGGCGGCATCGCCGGAAACCGCGGCGGCCGCCACGCCCCGCCGGCACGGCGGCGCGCTGCACCGCGCCGGCCTACTCGCGGCGTTGCCGCTGTCGCTGATCGCCGTCGCAGCCGCCGCGGTGATGATTTTCTTTGTCCACCAACGCGATTCGACGGCACCGGCGACCGAACCCGCGCCGTCGGCCGCGCCGCCCAAAGCGGCGGCGCCCAAACCGCCCGCGCCGAGAATCGAGATGGCCGACATGGCGTTCGTCGCCGCGCTGAAGCACGAGGGCGTGCCGGTGCCCAGCCAGGACTACGTGATGAAGCAGGGGCACGCGGTGTGCGACTTTCTGGCCCAGCAACACAATTTCGCCGACGCCATCGGGTTCGTGCAGCGCTCGTCGATCTGGAACGCCGAGCAAAGCGCCGAAGTCACCGCCGGCGCCATCGTCGCCTACTGCCCGCAGTCGCAAGCCACCGCGGCCGACCTGACCGGCCCGGCCTATCAGAACACCCTCTCGGATCTGCAGGCCATCGAGGGAAAGCTGCAGGGCATCGAGGGCGATCTGCAGGGAATTCAGCGGGACCTGGACAACATCCCGGGCCACCGGTAACCGTAGCCGGCGCGCAGCGGTTCGGTCATATCGCCGCAGCGCTACCGGTTTGCGGCATAAAGTCCCCTTCGTCCCGATGATTCTGCCGGCGCGCGACGGGGGAAATCATGTTCGATGCAGTCCGCTGGCGTTTGTCGGCGGGCGCGATGGCCGTCGCTGTCACCGTCGCCGCATGCTGTGCGCCGTCCGAACCGGCGGATCCCTGCATGGTCGCCTCCGGCGCGGCAGACGAGTCGCAGGGCATGGATGCCATGGCGATGGCGACCGAGGCCTGTCCGCTGGTGCGGCTGACCGAGAACGATCCCGACCCCCCGTTGTATCCCTACCTCGGAAGCGCGCATTGGCACGTGCCCTGGGCGCAGGAGTATTTCGATCAGGGCTTGCGCTTCTACTTCGGGTTCAACAACCGCGAGGCCTATCGCGCATTCAAGAAAGCGGCGCGTGACGCCGAGGACAACGACATTGCCTGCTCGGCGTGCTATTGGGCGCAGGCCCTCGTCCTGGGCGTCGACCTGAACATGCCGAGGGAATTGGAGCCCGACCGCGACGCCGCGAACAACGCGCTGCGCCGCGCCGCCCGGCAAAAGCCGAACGGGGAAGACGACAAAATCATCGCCGCCCTAACCGGACGCTATCGGGACTGCCCGAAAACCGACGACCCCAGGAAATGCCAGGCGGGCCGCAACCAGGCCTACTACGACGGGATGAAGGCGGTGGTGGACGAGTTCGGCCGCGACGACCCCAACGTCATCACCCTGTTCGCCGACGCGGCGATGAACATGACGCCGTGGGCGTACTGGAAGGACGGGAACCCCGTGTCCCCGCGGACCACGCAGGCGCGGGAGTATCTCGAAAAGGCTTTGGAATTAAGCCAATACCCGCCGAACGAGGGCCCCATCCACTGGTACATCCACCTGATGGAGCAGTCCCGCACACCGGGCGCGGCGGGCAAGTACGCGGACCGGCTGGCGGCGCTGGCGCCGAACTCCGGTCATCTGGTCCACATGCCGTCGCACATCTACTACCGGATGGGCGACATGCCGAAGGCGATCAGGGCCAACAAAGAGGCGATCGACGCCGACGAAAGGTATTTCGCGACCGAACCGCATCTGTACCGCCCGGACGGCGACCGCTACCGGTACGGATATTATTTGCACAACATCCATTTCGTGATCGCCGCCGCCGCGTTGAGCGGAGACGACGACGAACACGACGTCAACCGTTACGCGGATAAGTTGCTGCAGTGGCTGCCCGACAACGCCAGCGGTTTCCGCGCCGACGTCTACCGGTCCGCCTACTATTTGGCCAAGATCAATTTCTCCAGCACGGCCGACATCCGTGGCTTCGACCCGCCGAGCCCGTTCAATCAGCAACCGCTGGCCACCATCGCCTACGACTTCGCGCGGCTGATGGCCGATATTTGGGATAAAAACAATTCCCCACACTGGCTGGACACGCTGGACGGCGACGTCGCCAGATACCGCCAACACGCAACCGCCAGCGGCAAACCGAACGCGGACTGCGATCCGAGGCTGGAGCTCCCGAAACCCGAGCTGTGCCTGGCCGCGATCCTGCGTGACCTGGGGCATGCGCGGGCGTTGGCGGCCAAGGCCGATTGGGGCGCCGCGGCCGATGTCGCCAACGAAGCCGTCGACATCCAGGACAAGCTGCCCTACGACGAGCCGCCCCTGTGGCCCTACCCCGTGCGCCAGACGCTGGCGTCGATCCTGATCCGCCGGGCGATCGCCGCCGGCAACCCGATGGAGCGGGCCCTGCACCTGGCGGCGGCCAAGGAGCTGCTGCTGAAGAGCCTCAACAAGGGCAAGGGCAACGACCCCGAGCAGACCCCGATCGGGACCTACCCCGGCAACGGCTGGGCGTACTACGGGCTGCTGGAGATCGCGACGCGGGACGGCTCCCCACCGGAGGTCGTCAAGGCGGCCGACGCCGAGCTGGCCCGGCACTGGTTCGGCGGCACCGGCTACCGAAACCTCGATCGCCTCTAGGCTGCGCGTGAAGGGTGTGCGGACCCGAAGCCGTTGCGGGGCAAGGCCAATCGAAGGCCGCCCGAAGGCGACCGATGATGCGAGCCCCCTGTCAGGATTGAACTGACGACCGCTCGCTTACAAGGCGAGTGCTCTACCACTGAGCTAAGGAGGCGGGGTAAAACCGGACCCCAGCCTAATCGCTCACTCGTCGGTGTCGATCACGCGTGCCGATCGCACCGCGCGCGACGACGGGCGCCGCCGGCCCGGCAACGGGATCCGGTCGGCGATGTTGCTCAGCGGGTTGACCACCATGGTCAGCGCGACGACGGCGTCCTGCAACGTGGCGATCGCGGGCTCGAGCGCCTCCATCCCGGGCGTCAACCGCGCCAGGGTGTCGGCGACGTCGGCGAGCTGGTCCAGCGGCCCGTGCTTGGCGGTCAGCTTGTCGATCAGCCCGCCCTCGGCCAGCAGCCGGTCGGCCAGCCCGTCCTCGGCCAGCAGCCGCTCGATCAGCCCGTCCTCGGCGACCAGCTGGTCGGCCAGCCCGCCGGGCTGCAGGGTGCGTTGCAGGGCGCCGCCCTCGGCGGTCAACCGGTCCAGCAGTCCGCCCTCGCTGGTCAGCATGTCGACCACCCCGCCCGGGCGCAGCAAACGGTCGAGCGGCCCGTCCGGCGCCACCGCCCGGCCCAGCGGCGCGTCGTCGTCGAGCAGCCGGGCCAGCCGGTTGGCCCGCACGATCGCGTCGTCGATGCCCAGCATCGACGTCATCGCGTTGGTGCCGGCGGTGCCGCTGTCGCCCAGCGCCCGCTTCGCCACGCCGACGGCCGCGCTGGCCACGCTCAGACCCGCGTCCGCCGCGGCCAGCCCCGCCCGGGCCGGAGCGGTCGCGGCCGACACGATGTTCTTGGCGAGGTTCATTCCCCGAGTCTATGCACGATGAGGCCCGGAAAACCCCGATCCGTCCCAAGGCAATGCGATGATTCCTGGCAGACTACTATCAGTCTGTTGGCACTGAGCTCGCAGGAATCACACAATCTTTCCATAGCAAACGTTCAAGCAAGGGACACCAGCACCTCATGACATCGGCCACCCCCACTGACGCCAAACCGGAGGCCCGCGTTCTCGTCGTCGACGACGAGGCCAACATCGTCGAACTGCTCTCGGTGAGCCTGAAATTCCAGGGGTTCGAGGTCCACACCGCCACCAACGGCGCCCAAGCCCTGGACCGGGCGCGCGAGGCCCGTCCCGACGCGGTGATCCTGGACGTGATGATGCCCGGCATGGACGGGTTCGGGGTGCTGCGCCGGCTGCGCGCCGACGGCATCGACGCGCCCGCGTTGTTCCTCACGGCGCGAGATTCCTTGCAGGACAAGATCGCCGGGCTGACCCTGGGCGGCGACGACTACGTGACCAAACCGTTCAGCTTGGAAGAGGTGGTCGCCCGGCTGCGGGTCATCCTGCGGCGCGCCGGCAAGGGCGGGGCCGAACCACGCAGCGCCCGACTGACTTTCGCCGACATCGAACTCGATGAGGAAACCCACGAAGTGTGGAAGGCCGGTCAACCGGTCTCGCTGTCGCCGACCGAATTCACGCTGCTGCGCTACTTTGTCATCAACGCGGGCACGGTGTTGAGCAAGCCGAAGATCCTCGACCACGTGTGGCGCTACGACTTCGGAGGTGACGTCAATGTCGTCGAGTCCTACGTGTCGTACCTGCGCCGCAAGATCGACACCGGCGAGAAGCGGCTGCTGCACACGCTGCGCGGCGTCGGCTATGTGCTGCGGGAACCGCGCTGAGCGCGCGCTCGGCCACCGGCGGTAGCGAGGAATCGGTCAGATGGTGGTGACAAGGCCTCGACGCGGACTACCCCTGCGGGTGGGGCTGGTCGCCGCCACCCTGGCCCTGGTCGCCTGCGGTCTGGCCGTCTCCGGCATCGCGGTCACGTCGATCCTGCGGCACAGCCTGGTCAGCCGCATCGACTCCACCCTGCTCGACGCCTCCCGCGGCTGGGCGCAGGCACCGCGGCGCCAGTCGTCCTCGGCCTACGAGGGCCCGGACCCGGGCCGCCCGCCGTCGAAGTTCTACGTGCGCGGCGTCAGCACCGACGGGACGCCGTTCACCGCCATCAACGACCGCAACGCCGAACCGGCGCTGCCCGCCAACAACGACGTCGGACCCAACCCGACGACGTTGCCCTCGGTGAACGGTTCGGACATCCAGTGGCGCGCCGTGTCGGTGCGCGGCCCGCACGGGCTGACCACGGTGGCCATCGACCTGTCCGACGTCCAGCACACCGTCAGCTCGCTGGTCTGGCTGCAGATCGGCATCGGGGTCGCGGTGCTGGCCGTGGTGGGCATCGCCAGCTTCGCGGTGGTGCAGCGCAGCCTGCGGCCGCTGGTCGAAGTCGAACAGACCGCGGCGGCGATCGCTGCCGGCCAGCTGGATCGCCGTGTGCCGGAACGTGATCCGCGCACCGAGGTGGGCCGG
This sequence comes from Mycobacterium avium subsp. avium, assembly GCF_009741445.1. Classification (NCBI taxonomy): domain Bacteria; kingdom Bacillati; phylum Actinomycetota; class Actinomycetes; order Mycobacteriales; family Mycobacteriaceae; genus Mycobacterium; species Mycobacterium avium. Next base: position 602,639 of record NZ_CP046507.1, read on the forward strand.
CTTTCGCTCGCGCTCAACGGCATGCTCGCGCAGATCCAGCAGGCGCTGGCGTCCTCGGAGTCCTCGGCCGAAAAGGCCCGCGGCTCCGAGGACCGGATGCGGCGCTTCATCACCGACGCCAGCCACGAGCTGCGCACCCCGCTGACCACCATCCGGGGATTCGCCGAACTGTATCGCCAGGGCGCGGCCCGCGACGTCGCGATGTTGTTGTCGCGCATCGAAAGTGAGGCCTCGCGGATGGGCCTGCTGGTCGACGACCTGCTGCTGCTGGCCCGGCTGGACGTGCAGCGGCCGCTGGAACACCACCGGGTGGACCTGCTGGCGCTGGCCAGCGACGCCGTGCACGACGCGCAGGCGATGGACCCCAAGCGCACCATCACCCTGGAGGTCCTCGACGGCCCCGGCACCCCGGAGGTGTTCGGCGACGAGCCCCGCATCCGGCAGGTGCTGGGCAACCTGATCGCCAACGCCCTGCAGCACACCCCGGAAAGCGCCGACGTCACGGTGCGGGTGGGCACCGACGGCGACGACGCGGTCCTCGAGGTCGCCGACCGGGGTCCCGGAATGAACGAGCAGGACGCGTCGCGGGTGTTCGAGCGGTTCTACCGCACCGACTCGTCAAGGGCGCGGGCCAGCGGCGGTACCGGGCTGGGGCTGTCCATCGTCGAGTCGCTGGTGCGCGCGCACGGCGGCACCGTCGGCGTGACGACCGCGCCCGGCCAGGGTTGCTGCTTCCGGGTGACGTTGCCGCGGATCAGCGACGTGCCCGCGGTTCAGGCCAGCTGAGCCAGGGCCGCCCTGATCTTGGCCTGGGCCTCGTCCAGGGACTCCGGGGAAGGGTTGCGGTCCACGTTGGCGAAGCCGAAGTCGCTGAGGCTGCGGGTGGGGAAGACGTGCACGTGCAGGTGCGGCACCTCCAGCCCGGCGATGATCAGGCCGGACCGTTCGGTCCGGAACGCCTTGCACACGGCCTTGCCGATCAGCTGGCTGACACCCATGACCCGGTTGAAGGCCGCGCTGTCCACGTCCTGCCAGTTGTCGATCTCCTCGCGCGGCACCACCAGCGTGTGGCCCTGCGTCATCGGCTCGATCGTCAGGAATGCGACGACGTCGTCGTCCTCGTAGACGAAGCGGCCGGGGAGTTCGCGGTTGATGATCTTGGTGAAGATCGACGCCATGGGCCCAGCATAGGTGCGCCGGATTCGGCGCGGCTCACGACTCCTGGCCGAACTGCATCATGTCCAGGTTCCAGTACCCGCGCATGTTGGTGATCAGCCCCGCCTCGTCGACCTTGTAGGTGAACACCCCGCGTACCGAGCTGGTGACGCCGCCGTCGAACCTGCTGTTGAGCACCAGGATGTGGGCGATCTCGTCGGGCGACGACGACGGGAAGGTCTCCTCGCAGGTGATGGAGAGCTGGTTGGCCGCGATGTTGGCGTCGAAGAACGCGCCGACGGCCTCCTTGCCGCGGACCCCGGTGCCGTCCGGGTTGGTGACGGACTTGCCGATCGGGTCCTCGATGACGACGTCGTCGGACATCAACGCCAACCAGCCCGCCCGGTCGTGCGCCTGCACGCACCGCCACGAGGCCTGCGACGCGGCCAGCGCCGGGGATGCCGCTGCGGTTTCGGTCATCTGTACTCCTGATGTTGCGCACCCCATGGCGCCGATTCGTCCCGGCGCCAAGGGGTGGCCGAAAACGGGTTACCGGTCGGCGTCGGTGTAGCGGATGACGCCGCGAATGTTCTTGCCGTCCAACATGTCCTGGTAGCCGTCGTTGATCTGCTCGAGCCGGTACTGGCGGGTGATCATGTCGTCCAGGTTGAGCTTGCCGGCCTTGTACATCGACAGCAGCTGCGGGATGTCGTACTGCGGGTTGCCGCCACCAAAGATGGTGCCCTGCAAGTTCTTCTGCATCAGGGTCAGCATCGCCAGGTTCAGCGTCACGTTGGTGTCCAGCAGGCTGCCGATGGCGGTCAGCACGCAGGTGCCGCCCTTCTGGGTGATGTTCAGGTAGTTGTCGACGTCGGCGCCCTGCAGCTCGCCCACGGTGACCACGACCTTGTGGGCCATCAGGCCGTAGGTCACCTCGGCCATGCCGGCCATGGCGGCCATGATGTCGGGGTAGACGTGGGTGGCGCCGAACTTCAGTGCCTGGTCGCGCTTCCACTCCACCGGGTCGATCGCGAAGATGTAGCGGGCGCCGGCGTTGACCGCGCCCTGCAGCGCCGCCATGCCCACGCCGCCGACGCCGACAATGGCGACGTCCTGGCCCGGCCGGATGTCGGCGGTGCGGACCGCCGACCCGTAACCGGTGGTGACGCCGCAGCCGACCAGCGCGGCCACCTCGAACGGGATCGACGGGTCGATCTTCACCACCGAGCTGCGGTGCACCACCATGTACGGAGAAAACGTGCCCAGCAGCGTCATGGGGTAGACGTTCTGGCCGCGGGCCTGGATGCGGAAGGTCCCGTCGGACACCGCTTCGCCGCCCAGCAGACCCGCACCCAGGTCACACAGGTTGCGCATGCCCGCCTGGCAGGTCGGACACGAGCCGCAGGACGGGATGAACGACAGCACCACGTGGTCGCCCGGGGCGATGTCCTCGACGCCGGGGCCGACCTCGGTGACGATGCCCGCGCCCTCGTGCCCGCCGAGCACCGGGAAGCCGGCCATCGGGATGCCGCCGGTGACGAGGTGATGGTCGGAGTGGCACATGCCCGCCGCTTCCATCTGGATCTTGACCTCATGCGCTTGCGGGTCGCCGATCTCGATTTCCTCGATGGACCAGGGCTGGTTGAACTCCCAGATCAGTGCGCCTTTTGTCTTCACGATGGTCCTGACCCCATTTCGCCTTTGAATTGAGACCGACCGGCCCCTTCATGCCGGCCAGCTAGGTGACGGGTGCCACAGGCACCCTTGTCGCGTCAGCATAGCGCGTGCAACGAATCAAATGCTTGGTTGGTACCCGCGGCGATCGCAAGCGCGGCGGAGCCGGGCGCCGCGGGTCGCCGCCATCGACACCGCGGCGATCTTCTGCGGGGCGATCGGTGTTCACCAGATCGGAACGGGCGCCTGGCCGAGCGGGTAGTAGCCCGGCAGCTTCTCGCCGGCGACGCTGCGCTCGATCCGCTTCTGCATGCCCGCGGACAGATCGCCGGATTCGATGAGCTTGCCGAACATCTTCGCGACGTGACCGAAGTCGAAGAAGTCGCGCTGCCATTCGATGAGGTTGTCGCTGTTGAGCCGAAACCAGCTGCCGCCGATGCCGTAGATCTCGTCCTGGGTGCCGTCGGCCTTGTTGACGATCTGCTTCCAGAAGCCGACGATCTCGCCCTGCTTCTCGTCGATGAGCACCTTCTGGTATTCGTAGACCCAGTTCTCCAGGCCTTCCATCTCCAAACCCAGTGCGATATCCCGGATTTCGTCGACCCCGACGCACATCACGTCTTCCTTGGGGCCGATGTTCCAGCCGTAGGTGGCGTCCTTGGCGTAGAAGTCCGCCAGCGGCCGCCAGTCTCCGGCCTTCTCACAGTCCTTGTTGGCCTGCAACCAGCGGTCGACCCAGGCCTCGAGTTCTTCGCGTGACGCCGTTGCTGTCATGGGTCAGTCTTCTTTCTCTTTGATGAACAGTGCTTGGGTTGGGCACATTTCGACCGCGCGCTCGACCTCATCGCGGGCGTCTTCGGGCGGCTCGGGGTCGACGATCTCGACCTTGCCCCGCTTGGGAACCCGGAAGTAGTCCGGGGCCTCGAGTTCGCACATGGCGTGGCCCTGACACAAATCCAGATCCGCTTCGATTCTGAATCCGCTCATCGGACGTACTCCTTACGCATTGCGCTTGCGGTAGCGGACCTTCGCCGGCCGGGCGAGCTGCACCACCATCTTGGAGTGGTCGTTGCGGTAGCTGTCCGCGGGTTGCGCCATCTCGAAGTCGTACTCGCGCAACAGGACCGAGAAGATCGCCTTGATCTGCATCTGCGCGAACGCCGCACCCACACAACGGTGCCGGCCCGCGCCGAACGGAATCCAGGTCCACCGGTTGACGATGTCGGCCTGCTCGGGCTTGTTGTAGCGGTCGGGCTTGAACGCGTCCGGGTCGGGAAAGTCCTCCGGGATGCGGTTGCTGATCGCCGGGGAGGCCGCGACGTAGTCGCCCTCGTGGATGGGGAAGCCCTCGACCTCGAACTCGCCCTTGGCCACCCGCATCAGGATGATCAGCGGCGGGTGCAGCCGCAGCGTCTCCTTGACCACGTTGTCGAGCTTCGGAATCGACCGCAGCGCATGGAAACTCACCTCCTGGCCGTCGGCGTAGAGCTCCTCGAGCTCGGCCAGCACCTCGGCGTACACGTCTGGATGGCGGATCAACTCGATCAGCGTCCACGCCGAGGTCCCGGAACTGGTGTGGTGCCCGGCGAACATCAGCGAGATGAACATCCCGGTGATCTCGTCGGCGGAGAACCGCGGCTTGCCGTCCTCGTCCTTGATCGACACCAGCACGTCGAGCATGTCGCGGTCGGCCTTGTCCTTGGGCGGGTTGGCCAGCCGCTGGTCCATGATCTCCTGCACCAGCGCAACGAGTTTCACCCGCGCCTCGTCGCGTCGTTTGAAGCTCTCGATCGGCAGGTAGGGATCGACGTAGCACAGCGGGTCGGTGCCGCGTTCCAGGTCGTGGTAGTACTCGGCGAACCGGTGGTCGAGCTGCTCGCGGAACTTCAGCCCGATCAGGCACGCCGTCGAGGTGTAGATGGTCAGCTCGGCGAAGAAGTCGAGCAGCTCGATCTCGCCCTCGTCCCCCCAGTCGGCGATCATCTTCTTGACCTCGCCCTCGATGGTGCTGGCGTGGCCCTTCATCTGCTCGCCGCGCAGCGCCGAGTTGTGCAGCATCTCCTTGCGCCGCTCGGGGCTGGCGTCGAACACCACGCCCTTGCCGAAGATCGGCGTCATGAACGGATACGCCTCGGCCTGGTCGAGATCCTCGTCGGCGGAGCGGAAGAAGAACTCGTTGGCCTGGGCGCCCGAGAGCAGGATGACGTGCTTGTCCACCAGCTGGAACCAGCCGACGTCGCCGCACTCGTCGCGCACGCGCTGCATCAAACCGATTGGGTCGGTGCGGAATTCCTCGAGGTGGCCGTGTTCTTCCTCGCCGCCGGAAACCCGGGGCACCACGGTGCTGGTCGTCATTGTCCTGGCATCCCCTCTTCGCCGAGTGCGAGCTTCTGGCGATCCTTGTTGTCCGCCAACGGCGCTTCGGGCTGAAGCTCCATGTTCGCGATGAAGCCGCCGCGCGGTGTCTCGGCGACGAACGTGATGGCTCGCGCCAGGTCCGCCGCGCGCAGGAAGTAGTCGTGGCGTGCCTGGCCCCATTTGGCCCAGTCCTCCAGGGCCGGGCCGATCTTCTCGGCCGGCAGGCTCCATCCCATCGCCGTCTTCGTCGGCCCCGGGTGCACGACCGAGGCCCGCACCCCGGTGCCCTCGAGCTCCATCTGGAAGTTGTTGACCATCGCCACCAGCGCGGCCTTGGCCGCGCCGTAGGCGCCCATGTGCGGCCGCTGGCGCAGGGCCACGTCGGAGCCGACGAAGATCAGGTCGCCGCGTTGCCGCTTGAGCATGCCCGGCAGCACGGCCGAGGCCAACCGGAAGGCGCCGACCAGATGTATCTGCAGTTGCGACTCGAATTCGTCGCCCGCGATCTCGGCGAGCTTGCCGAAGTAGGTGTCGCCCGCGCCGGCGACCAGCACCTCAATGTCGCCCAGCGCGTCCACCGCCTGTGCGACAAAGGATTTCACCGAGTTCGGGTCGGTGACGTCCAGGTGGAATCCCACCGCTTCGCCGCCGTCGGCGTTGATCTTGCCGACGATGTCGTTGAGCTTCTCCACCCGCCGGGCGCCCAGCGCGACCGGGAAGCCGTGCGCCGCGAGCTCGATCGCGGTGGCCTCGCCGATCCCGGAGGAGGCCCCGGCCACGATGGCCGGGCGACGTTCGGGCAACGGATCAAACCGGGGCATTCAGCGGACCTCCACGCTCATGGGTAGGTGAGCGAATCCGCGGACATTGCTGGAGTGGACGCGGACGGCGTTGGCCTCGTCCACCTCATATCCGCGGATTCGCTTGAACAACTCGGTGAGCGCAACTCGGGCCTCCATCCGCGCCAGATGCGCGCCCAGGCAGAAGTGTGCGCCACTACCGAAACTCAACAGTTTGGGCCCGATTTCGCGCCCGATCAGATAATCGTCGGGGTTGTCGAAGACCCGCTCGTCGCGGTGCCCGGACCCGGGCAACAGCAGCAGGACGTCGCCCTCGGGAATGGTGGTGTCGTACAGGGTCAGCGGCCCGGAGACGGTGCGGGCCAGGATCTGGCTGGAGGTGTCGTAGCGCAACGTCTCCTCGACCCACAACGGCACCCGGGACAGGTCGTCGTAGACGGGCGTCAGCTGGTCGGGGTTCTTGTGGCCCCAAAACGCGGCATTGGCAAGCAGTTTGGTGGTGGTCTCGTTACCGGCGATCACCATCAGGAACATGAACCCGAGCACCTCGTCGTCGGTGAGCCGATCGCCGTCGATCTCGGCCTCCAGCAGCGCCGACGTCAGGTCCCCGGTGGGCTTCTTGCGCCGCTCCTCGACCATCCCCTGGTAATAGACGATGAGGTTGAGCGAGGCCTCGACCGCCTCCGGCGGCACGTCGGTGACCCCCTCCTCGCGGTGCATCACGCCGTCGGCCCAGGCCCGCACCTGAACTCGATCGGCCTGGGGCACACCCATCAGCTCGGAGATGACGTCCATGGGCAGCTTGCCGGCGAATTCGTCGACATAGTCGACGGCGCCGCCGGCCGCAGAGCCCGCCTTGTCCAGCATGGTGTCGAGGTGCTGGGTGGCGATCTCGGTGACCCGGGGCTCCAGTTCGCGAATCCGCCTGGGCGTGAACCCCTTCGAGACCAGCGTGCGCAGCCGCAGATGAGCGGGGTCATCCATCGCCAGGAACGACATCGTCTTGGAGGCGTGCGGGCCGCGGGATGCCGGGTCCAGCGAGACGCCGTACTTGTTGGAAAGCGTTGTGCTGTTGCGGAATCCCTGCAGCACGTCTTGATGCCGGGACAGCGCCCAGAACTTCAGTTCGTCGTTGCGGTACAGGGGGGCCTCATCGCGAAGCCGCTTGTAGTACGGGTAGGGGTCTTCGTGGAAGTCGTAATCGTAGGGATCGAGCACCAACTCGTGGTCGCCCACATGGACGGTCATCGTGTGTCTCCAGCCTCTGTCTCTGGGCTTGCCTGTGTGGTGCCGGTCAGGATGAGCCGCACCACGTAGGCCAGCCGATCGGCGATCTCGCGGTAGCTGAACTCGCCGCTGCCGGCCTGGACCAGCGCGCCGAAGAACGACATCTCCAGCGCCGACACCGTGGTCGGGTCGGCGTCGGGGCCCATCGCCGAGGTGATCCGGCGGTGGATCTCCACCCCGATCCGGTCGCGCGCCGCGCGCACCGCGGGATCGGCGCCGCCGCTGAGCAATGCCGTCGTGCAGGCCGCGCTCACCTCCGGCTCGTCGGCGACCACCAGGGCCAGGTGCCGCAGCACCTGTTCGACCCGGGTCGGCATCGGGTCGTTGACGTCGGTGAAGTAGGGGACCTGGCGCACCAGGTCCAGGTAGACCTCGGCGATCAGGTGGTTCTTCGACGAGAAGTAGGTGTAGGCGGTGGCGGGGGCGACCTTGGCGCGGGCCGCCACCGCACGCACCGTCAGGTCGGAGTAGGACTTCTCCCGCAGCGTTTCGATCCCGGCGGCCAGCACCTTGCGGAAGGTCTCCTCCTGGCGCCGGTTGCGCGGCGGCTGACCGGTCTCACCGCCGGCATCGGATGTGATAGTCACCAGGGCGTCGCTGGACACATGTCCAAGCTAGCGGACCGGTTCGCCACGAAGCAAGCCCGATCCGGAAAGACACCGGTTAATCAGCTGTTTTCGCGCCGTTTCGGGTGGCTTGCCGCGGTCGCCCCTTGCACCGCCTATGGGCGGGAGACTATGGTTCGATCGGACAATATCGGACAACTGTCCACTAGCTTGGCGGGCCGGCTTCGACGGTCGCGCAGACGGGAGCACGAGATGGCCTTGCTGGCCGAGGGCGTGAGTGAACTGTTCATCGACGGCAAGATGTCGGCCGGCAACGCCGGCACCTTCCCGACGGTCAATCCGGCGACCGAGGAAGTGCTCGGCGTGGCCGCCAACGCCGACGCCGCCGACATGGACCGCGCGATCGACGCCGCGCGGCGGGCGTTCGACGAGACGGACTGGTCGCGCAACACCGAGTTGCGGGTGCGCTGCGTGCGCCAGCTGCGCGACGCCATGCGCGAACACATCGAGGAACTCCGCGACATCACCATCGCCGAGGTCGGCGCCCCGCGGATGCTCACCTCGGCCGCCCAGCTGGAGGGTCCGGTCGGCGATTTGAGCTTCGCTGCCGACACCGCCGAGTCCTACGAGTGGAATCAGGATCTCGGTCAGGCATCGCCGATGGGCATCCCCACCCGGCGCACCATCGCGCGGGAAGCCGTCGGTGTGGTCGGGGCGATCACGCCGTGGAACTTCCCGCACCAGATCAACCTCGCCAAACTGGGGCCCGCCCTGGCCGCCGGAAACACCGTCGTCCTCAAGCCCGCGCCGGACACCCCGTGGTGCGCCGCCGTGCTCGGTCAACTGATCGCCGAGCACACCGACTTCCCGCCCGGCGTCGTCAACATCGTCACCTCCGACGACCACGGCGTGGGAGCGCTGCTGTCGAAAGACCCTCGGGTGGACATGGTTTCGTTCACCGGGTCGACGGCCACCGGGCGCAGCGTGATGAGCGATGCCGCCGCCACCATCAAGCGGGTGTTTTTGGAGCTGGGCGGCAAGTCGGCGTTCGTGGTGCTCGACGACGCCGACCTGGGCGGGGCGTGCTCGATGTCGGCGTTCACCGCGGCCATGCACGCCGGGCAGGGCTGCGCCATCACCACCAGGCTGCTGGTGCCCCGCGACCGCTACGACGAGGCCGTCGCCGCCGCGGCCGGCACCATGGGATCGATCAAGCCTGGCGATCCCAACGACCCCGGAACCGTTTGCGGCCCGGTGATTTCGGCGCGGCAACGCGACCGGGTGCAGGGCTATCTCGATCTGGCGATCGCCGAGGGCGGCACGTTCGCCTGCGGCGGCGGCCGCCCGGCCGACAAGGACGTCGGCTTTTTCATCGAGCCCACCGTCATCGCGGGCCTGACCAACGATGCCCGGCCGGCCCGTGAGGAGATCTTCGGCCCGGTGCTCACCGTGATCGCCTACGACGGGGAGGAGGACGCCCTGCGGATCGCCAACGACTCGCCATATGGCTTGTCCGGCACGGTGTTCAGCGCCGACCCGGAACGCGCCGCCAACTTCGCGTCCCGGATGCGGGTGGGCACCGTCAACGTCAACGGCGGTGTCTGGTACTCCGCGGATGCGCCGTTCGGCGGCTACAAGCAATCCGGCAACGGGCGCGAAATGGGCCTGGCCGGCTTCGAGGAATACCTGGAAATCAAGACCATCGCCACGGCCGTGCAGTGACCGCGCCGCGCGGCTGACCGAGAGGAAAACATGCGATTCGAGAACAAAGTCGGCATCGTCACCGGATCCGGGGGCGGCATCGGGCAGGCGTACGCCGAGGCGCTGGCCCGCGAGGGCGCGGCGGTGGTGGTCGCCGACATCAACGCCGAGGCGGCCGAGGCCGTCGCCAAACAGATTGTCGCCGACGGCGGTACGGCCATCAGCGTCGCGGTCGACGTGTCCGACCCCGAGTCGGCCAAGGCGATGGCCGACCGCACCCTGGCCGAATTCGGCGGCATCGACTACCTGGTCAACAACGCCGCGATCTTCGGGGGCATGAAGCTGGACTTTTTGCTCACCATCGACCCGGAGTACTACAAGAAATTCATGAGCGTGAACCTCGACGGGGCGCTGTGGTGCACCCGCGCGGTGTACAAGAAGATGACCAAGCGCGGCGGCGGGGCGATCGTCAACCAGTCTTCCACCGCGGCCTGGCTGTATTCGAACTACTACGGCCTGGCCAAGGTCGGCATCAACGGCCTGACCCAGCAGCTGTCCCGCGAACTGGGCGGGCGCAACATCCGGATCAACGCGATCGCGCCCGGGCCCATCGACACCGAGGCCAACCGGACCACCACACCCAAAGAGATGGTCGACGACATCGTCAAGGGACTTCCGTTGTCGCGCATGGGAACTCCCGACGACCTGGTCGGCATGTGCCTGTTCCTGCTGTCCGACGAGGCGTCGTGGATCACCGGGCAGATCTTCAACGTCGACGGCGGGCAGATAATCCGATCATGACGACGAACGCGGCGCACACGACCGAGCAGCTGAAGCTCGGCTACATCGGGCTGGGCAATATGGGCGCGCCGATGGCCACCAGGATGACCGAATGGCCCGGCGGGGTAACGGTTTACGACATCCGGATCGAGGCGATGACGCCGCTGGCCGAGGCGGGCGCCACCCTTGCCGACAGCGTGGCCGACGTCGCCGCCGCCGACCTGATCCACATCACCGTGCTCAACGACGCCCAGGTGCGCGAGGTGGTCGGCGAGCTGGCCGCGCACGCCAAGCCCGGCACCGTCATCGCGATCCACTCGACCATCAGCGACACCACGGCCGTCGAACTGGCCCGCGATCTCAAGGCGCGGGACATTCACATCGTCGACGCCCCGGTCAGCGGCGGCGCGGCCGCCGCCGCCCGGGGTGAGCTCGCCACCATGGTGGGCGCCGACCGCGAGGTCTACGAGCGGATCAAGCCGGCGTTCAAACACTGGGCGGCGGTGGTCATCCACGCCGGTGAACCGGGTGCGGGAACCCGAATGAAGTTGGCCCGCAACATGTTGACGTTCACCTCGTATGCCGCAGCGTGCGAGGCGATGAAGTTGGCCGAGGCGGCCGGGCTGGACCTGCAGGCGCTGGGCCGGGTGGTGCGTCATACCGACGCGCTCACCGGCGGTCCGGGCGCGATCATGGTGCGCGACAACATGAAAGACCTCGAGCCGGACAACTTCCTCTACCAGCCGTTCTTGCACACCCGCGGCCTGGGGGAGAAGGATCTGAGCCTGGCGCTGGCGTTGGGTGAGGCGGTCTCGGTCGACCTGCCGCTGGCCCGGCTGGCGTACGAGGGACTGGCGGCCGGGCTCGGCGTGCCACACAAGGAGAAAGAGGCGTGATGGACGAACGGCGGCGCAAGGGCCTCGAGAAGATGAACGAGGTCTACGGCTGGGAGATGCCCAACGTCGAGGGCGACGCCTATTTCGACCTGACCGTCGACCACCTGTTCGGTAGCATCTGGACGCGGCCGGGCTTGTCGATGCGCGACAAGCGCATCATGACGCTGACGGCGGTGACCGCGATCGGCAACCGCGATCTGGCCGAGATCCAGATCAACGCCGCGCTGCTCAACGGCGAGCTCACCGAGACCGAGCTCAAGGAGATGGCCGTCTTCCTCACCCATTACCTCGGTTTCCCGCTGGGCTCGGCGCTCAACGGCGCGGTCGACGCCGTGGTGGCCAAGCGCAGGAAGGCCGCGGCCAAGGGCGCCGGCGAGGACAAGAAGGCCAACGTGGACGCCGCGTTGAAGATGCACTCGGGCGGTGAGCGGGGCTGATCGCCCGCTAGAGTGGCGTGTCGTGCGCGTCCTGGTGATCGGCTCCGGTGCCCGTGAGCATGCGCTGCTGCTGGCGCTGCGCAAAGACCCGCAAGTCACCGGGCTGGCCATCGCCCCCGGCAACGCCGGCACCGCCCGGCTGGCCGAGCAGCACGACGTCGACATCACCTCGGCGCCCGACGTCGTGGCCCTGGCCCGCGCGGTGCGCGCCGACCTGGTGGTCATCGGCCCCGAGGTGCCGCTGGTCCTCGGAGTAGCCGACGCGCTGCGGGCGGCCGGCATCGTGTGCTTCGGACCGGGCAAGGACGCCGCCCGCATCGAAGGCTCCAAGGCGTTCGCCAAAGAGGTGATGGCCGCGGCCGGGGTCCGCACCGCGGCCAGTGAAATCGTCGATACCCCTGCGCATTTGGACGCCGCGCTGGACCGGTTCGGCCCGCCGGCGGGCGAGGCGGCCTGGGTGGTGAAGGACGACCGGCTGGCCGCGGGCAAGGGCGTGGTGGTGACAGCCGACCGCGAGGTGGCGCGCGCCCACGCCGCCGCGCTGCTGGAGGCCGGCCACCCGGTGCTGCTGGAGTCGTTTCTGGACGGCCCGGAGGTGTCGCTGTTCTGCATCGTCGACGGCGAGACCGTGGTGCCGCTGCTGCCGGCGCAGGATTTCAAGCGGGTCGGCGACGCCGACAGCGGACCCAACACCGGCGGGATGGGCGCCTACGCCCCCGTGCCGTGGCTGCCCGATCGGGTGTATCGCGACATCGTGCACCGCATCGTCGAACCCGTTGCGGCGGAGATGGTTGCGCGTGGCTGCCCGTTCAGCGGATTGCTGTACGCCGGGCTGGCGATCACCTCCAACGGACCGGCCGTGGTCGAATTCAATTGCCGCTTCGGCGATCCCGAGACCCAGGCGGTGCTGGCGCTGCTGGAGTCGCCGCTCGGGCAGCTGCTGTACGCGGCGGGCAGCGGCACCCTGGCGGACTTCGGTGAACTGCGCTGGCACAACGGTGCGGCGGTGACCGTGGTGCTGGCGGCGGAGAACTATCCCGGACGGCCCCGGGTGGGCGACGTCATCACCGGCTCGGAAGCCGAGGGCGTGCTGCACGCGGGAACCGCGCGGCGCGAGGACGGCGAGATCGTCTCCTCGGGGGGCCGGGTGCTGTCGGTGGTGGGGACGGGCCCCGACCTGGCGGCCGCGCGGGCCAAGGCATACCAGATCCTCGGATCGATTCGGTTGCCGGGCAGCCATTTTCGCACCGACATCGCACAGTCGGCGGCCGACGGCAAGATCCGGGTCTAAAACGCGGCGGCCTGGCCGTCGCGGCGCGGGTCGCTGGCCGCGACGTAGCCGGTATCCATCCGCCAGATCGCCTGGCAGCTGCCGAACTGGTTGTAGTCGTCGACCGCCACCAGATCGTGTCCGCGCCGGCGTAACTCGTCCAGCGTCGCGGCCGGGAAACCGTTTTCACAGCTCACCTGCGTGCCCTGCACCCAGCGGAACCGGGGGCCGTCACAGGCCGCCTGCGGGTTCTGGCCGTGGTCGGCGATGCGCACCATGACCTGCACGTGTCCCTGCGGCTGCATCATGCCGCCCATCACCCCGAAGCTCATCACCGGCGCGCCGCCCTTGGTCACGAAGCCCGGGATGATGGTGTGGTAGGGCCGCTTGTTCGGGCCGACACTGTTCGGATGACCAAGCCCCGCAGTGAAATTCGCGCCTCGGTTCTGCAGCGAGATCCCGGTTCCCGGCACCACCACGCCCGACCCGAAGCCCATGTAGTTCGACTGGATCATCGACACCATCATCCCCGCGGCGTCGGCCGCGGTCAGATATACCGTTCCGCCCGCCGGCGCCCCCGCCGACACCGGCTTGGCCCGGGCGGGGTCGATCAGCGCCGCCCGTCGCTCGAGGTATTCGGTGTCCAGCAGGCGTTCCGGCCGCAACGGCATGTGCTCGATATCGGCGACGTAGGCCTGGGCGTCGGCGAAGGCCAGCTTCACCGCCTCGATCTGCAAATGCACGCTGTCGGCGGAATCGACTGGCAGCGAAGCCATGTCGAATCGCTCGAGGATGCCCAGCGCGATCAGCGCGACGATGCCGTGGCCGTTGGCGGAATCTCGTGCACGGTGTAGCCGCGGTAGTCGCCGGTGATCGTCTCCACCCAGTCGGCGCGGTGGGCGGCCAGGTCGTCGGCCGTCATGGCGCCGCCGTTGGCCGCCGCGTGCTCCGCGAGGCGGGCGGCCAATGCGCCGCGGTAGAACGCCTCGCCGCGGCTCGCCGCGATGGCCTCGAGCGTGTCCGCGTGCGCGGGCAGCCGGAACCGCTCCCCGGGCCTGGGGGCCCGACCCTCAGGTGCGAACGCCTCGGCGAAACCCGGCTGTCCGGCGAACAGCGGCACCTGCGCCACCCATTGCTCCGCGACCACGGGCGATACCGGAAAGCCGTTGCGGCCGTACGCTATTGCCGGTGCGAACAGCCGCTCGAACGGCAGCTTGCCGAAGCGGGCGTGCAGTTCGGTCCACGCCGACACCGCACCGGGCACGGTGACGGAATTCCAGCCGAGGACGGGAACGGCGTTGCCGCCGAAGTATTCCGGGGTCCACGCCGCCGGTGAGCGGCCGGAGGCGTTGAGGCCGTGCACCTTCTCGCCGTCCCAGACGATGGCGAACGCGTCGGAGCCCATTCCGTTGGAAACCGGTTCCACGATGGTCAGCGTGATGGCGGTGGCGATGGCCGCGTCGACCGCGCTGCCGCCCTCGGCGAGCATCCGCAGACCCGCTTGGGCGGCAAGCGGTTGCGATGTGCACACCACGTTGTCGGCCAGGACCGGCTTGCGGGGCCAGGCGTACGGGAAGTCCCATCCGAACGGTTGGTTCACCTTCGCGAGCGTAACGCCGGCGTGACGCCCGGGGCCCAGCGCCGCGCTGGCGTGACGCTCGCGGGCCCCGTGCGATCAGGCCGTCAGCAGCGGGGCCATCCAGCTCAGCTCGGCCGGCAACTGCGAACTCCAGAATTCCGGGTTATGGCCGCCGGGCGAGAACCCGCCGGCGGGCGGATTGGGCAGCTGTGCAATGAATTGCTTTGTCGCAGCGTAAAACGGGTCGTTGTCGCCGCAATCCACCCGGATCGGGATCGATCCCAGCGCGGGCATCCCGAACACCGAGTTGGCCGCGAAGTCGTCGGGTCCGTCGAAGGCCCCCGGCGCGGCCGCACCCGAGGATAGCCACAGCGCCGGGCTCACCGCGCAGATCGCCGCCGTCCGCGCCGGCCCCAGCCGGCCGCCGAGCAGCAGCGCGCCGTAACCTCCCATCGACCAACCCAGGAACGCCACCCGCGAGGTGTCCAAGCCCTGGTTGCCCAGCAGCGGGATGAGCTCGTCGAGCACCATCGCGCCGCTGTCCTCGCCGGAAGACCGCTTGTGCCAGTAGCTGCCGCCGCCGTCGACGGCGACCACCGCGAACGGCGGCAGCCCGGCATTGACGGCCTGGGCCAGACCCTGCTCGACGCCGCCGGCCATCACGGTCGCGGCGTCACTGCCCTTGCCGTGCAGCGCGATCACGGGCCGCAGCGGTTTGGTCTGACCCGGCGGACGCGCGATGGCCCAGTTGGTGTTGACCCCGCCGCGCGCGGCCGACACGAACGAGCCGGTGACCATGGTGGGGGCGGCCGCCGCCGGCGGAGCCGGATCGCGGGGCGGACCCGGGGCGGGCGGTGGGGGCGCCAGTGGCGTCCCGGTGCCGGCCGCCGGCATGGCCTGAGATGCCCGGGGTTGTAACAGGATGTCGAGCCCGTAGGCGCCCACCGCGCCCACGGCGGCACCGGCGCCGAGACGGAGCACGGCGCGTCGGCTCAAGTCGGGCATGCGGGTCATCATGCCATGTCCTTAGGGTTGAAGGGGTCTGGGATTGGATGTCCTGGATGCCCAGGACGGTGGGGTGTGGCTAATGTGTTGTTGCAACGGTTGTTGCTTGAAAGGAATGGCCGCCCTGCCGTTTTGGACGGTCCTGGCCACTGATTGAGATCTGACGCGTACTCGATGACGCTGCTCTAAGGACCTGTTGGCGGGGTTGTCCGCGGGGACTGCGACGACAGGAGTAGCGGTATGGCCGAACCCGACCGAGTGTGGGTGGGTATCGACGTCGGTAAGTCCACTCATCATGCGTGCGCGATCGATGACACCGGAAAGGTGGTGTGGTCGAAGAAAATCCCGAACGAACAGGCCGCGATCGAAGACCTGATCGCCCAGGGCGGCCGGATTGCTAACCACGTGGTGTGGGCGATCGATTTGACCTCGCCGCCGGCGGCGCTGCTGATCGCCGTACTGCTGAGCGCGAAAGCCGAGGTGGTGTATGTGCCGGGCCGCACGGTTAACACGATGAGTCATGCGTTCCGCGGCGAAGGCAAGACCGACGCCAAAGACGCGCGGGTAATCGCCGAAACCGCTCGGCACCGACGAGATCTGTCCCCGGTCGTACCCGGCGAAGACCTGGTTGCCGAATTGCGGTCGCTGACCGCATACCGGTCGGATCTGATGGCTGACTGGGTGCGAGGCGTGAACCGGCTGCGCTCGATGCTCACCGCCATCTTCCCTGCTCTGGAAGCTGCGTTCGACTACTCCACCCGCGCGCCGTTGATCCTGGTATCCGCTATGTGCACTCCGGGCGAAATCCGGTCGGCAAAAAGAGCTGGCGTGATCAAGCACCTTCGGAAAAACCGGGCATGGCCCAACAACATCGACACGATCGCCGACAAGGCGCTCGCCGCGGCAGCAGGCCAGATAATCACCCTTCCCGGCGAAGCCGGAACCGCCGCGCTCATCAAGCAACTCGCAGCACGGCTGCTGGACTTGGATCGGCAGATCAAGGACATCGATAAGCAAATCACCAACAAATTTCGTGAGCATCCCAGCGCCGCCATCATCGAGTCGATGCCCGGCATGGGGCCACACCTGGGCGCTGAGTTCCTCGTAATCACCGGCGGCAACATGGCCGCCTTCACCAACCCCGGCCGACTGGCATCGTTCGCCGGATTGGTACCCGTCCCACGCGATTCCGGCCGTATCACCGGCAATCTGCATCGGCCCAAGCGCTACAACCGGCGCCTGCGCCGCGTGTTCTACCTCGCCGCCCTGTCCAGCCTCAAGATCGAAGGTCCCTCGCGGGCTTTCTACGACCGCAAACGATCCGAGAACCATATCCACACCCAGGCCCTGCTTGCCCTGGCACGCCGCCACGTCGACGTCCTGTGGGCACTGCTGCGCGACAACAGAACCTGGCAACCCCAGCAACCAACCGTGGCAGCTGCCTGACGCACTCACCGGGCGTCCTCACCGCTTGACACGCTCATGGAGATTCCTTTCGACCCTTTCGACCGTGGGGGAGTACCACCGGCTCACCCGCGCAAACGGCGCGGCTGTGCCCCTATCCATCGGTGGGTGGGTTGCCTACGATCGATAGGGGTAGTCGAAAGTGGTGATTGCGGCGGCAGACGGCGACCTTCAGAGCGACCTTCGTGGCGCGGTAGCGATCGGTGCGTCGGCCGGCGGCGTCGAGGCGCTGTCGAACCTCGCCGCCGGGTTGTCGCCGGACGTGCCGTTCGCGTATCTGATGGTGCTGCACGTGCCCGCGGGAGCGCCCAGCATCCTGGCCCGCATCATCGACCGCAGCGGTCCGCTGCCCGCCTCCGCCGCGCAGGACGGCGCGCCGCTGCAACCCGGGCACATCTACGTCGGCGTCCCGGACCGGCATCTGCTGGTCGACGGCGCGCACGTGCTGCTGTCGCAGGGGCCGACCGAGAACGGCCACCGGCCCGCCATCAACGCGTTGTTCCGGTCGGTGGCGCTGACGTTCGGGCCGCGCGCGATCGGCGTGCTGCTCTCCGGTGTGCTCGACGACGGCGTGCTGGGGATGGCGGCCATCCGCTCCCGCGGCGGGGTCACCGTCTGCCAATCACCCGACGACGCACTGTTCCCGGCGATGCCGGCCAACGCCCTGGACGCCGGTGTGGTGGACCGGCAGGCCGCCGCGGCCGACATCGGCGTGGTGCTCAAGGAGCTGGCGCACCGAGAGATAGAGGATCCCGACATGCAACGCGACCCCGGGATGGAGCTGGAGAACCGCATCGCCATGATGTCGCGGTTCGCCACCGACTTCGACACCGAAAAGCTGGGCCCGCCGTCCGGCTACACCTGTCCCGACTGCAACGGCTCGCTGGTCTCGCTCAGCGAGGGCAACTACCGCTGCCGGGTCGGTCATGCCTGGACGGCCGAGGCCCTGCTGAGCGCGCGGGACAACGAGCTCGAGGGCGCCCTGTGGGTGGCGGTGCGCAGCCTGCAGGAGAAGGCCCGGCTGGCCCGTGACATGGCCGGCAAGGCCGGGGCGGGCCTGCTCTCGCGGCGCTACACCCAGATCGCCGAGGAAAGCGAACGCGCGCTGCACGTGCTCAGCCACCGGCTGGCCGGCGCCGCCGAGGGTGAAACCCGGTGAACGAGCAGCGGTCCGCGGTGCAGATCGCGTCCGAACAGGACCGGGACGTGCCGGTCCTGACGGTCGACGGCGTGCTCGACAGTTCGACCTACCGCACCGTGCGCGACACCGTCATCAAGGCCGCGATCGACGAACCCCGCGCCGTCGTCGTCGACGTCGACCGGGTGCGCGCCCCGTCCGCCTCCGCCTGGACGGTGTTCACCAGCGCGCGCTGGCACGTCAGCATTTGGCCCGACGTCCCGATCCTGCTGGTGTGCGCGCACCCGCAGACGCGGCGCGAGATCACCACCGCCGGCGTGACCCGCTACGTGCCGGTGCATCCCACCCGCGAGCTGGCCGTGCGGGCCGTGCACGGCCGGACCCTGCAGGTGCGGCGGCGGGCCCGCACCGAACTGCCGCGCTCCGACACCAGCCTGCACCTGGCCCGCGCCGTGCTCACCGATTGGCTCACCCAGTGGGACATCCGGGAGGTCATCCCCGTCGCGGCGACGGTGGCGACCGTGTTCGTCGAAAACGTCCTCGACCACACCGAGAGCGCGCCGGTGCTGATCGTCGAGAGCCATCGCGACACCGTCACGGTCGCGGTCGAGGACAACAGCTTTGCGCTGCCCGGCCGGCACGAGGACGCCGACCGCGGCGCCGACATCGTCTCCGGGCTGGCCATCGTGTCGGCGCTGTGCCGGGTGTGGGGAGCCACCCCCACGTCGTCCGGCAAGACCGTGTGGGGATCGGTCGGCAGGGAAGACCGGATCTGAGTCCCGCGAGTAGTGTTCAAGTCCTTCGGCACCCTTATCAGACGGGACTTGGATGAATTCCACGACTGACGAGGCCGACGAGGCATTCGAGGCCTTGTTGCGGTACATGCGGGATTCGCGCGGCTTCGACTTCACCGGCTACAAGCGCACCTCGCTGATGCGCCGCGTCCGGCACCGGATGGACCAGGCGGGCTACACCGCCTTCGACGAGTACCTGGACTTCCTGCAGGCCAGCTCCGACGAGTTCACCGCGCTGTTCAACACCATCCTGATCAACGTCACCTCGTTCTTCCGCGACCCGGACGCCTGGGAGTTCGTCGCCGCCGAAGTCATTCCGCGGCTGCTGGCCGAACGCGGGCCCAACGATCCGATCCGGGTGTGGAGTGCGGGGTGCGCCTCGGGCCAGGAGGCCTACACGCTGGCGATGCTGCTGGCCGAGGCGCTGGGCTTCGACGCGTTCCGGCAGCGGGTGAAGATCTATGCCACCGACGTCGACGAGGACGCGCTGACCGAGGCGCGCGGCGCCTCCTACGACGCCCGGGCGGTCGAGTCGGTGCCGGCGGATCTGCTGGCCCGCTACTTCGAACAGGTCAACGGCCGCTACGTTTTTCACAAGGATCTGCGCCGGGCGGTGATCTTCGGCCGCAACGACCTGGTCAAGGATGCGCCGATCTCCCGGGTGGACCTGCTGGTGTGCCGCAACACGCTGATGTATCTGAACGCCGAGACCCAGCGAAATGTGTTGGGGCGCTTGCATTTTGCGCTTGCCCCGCAGGGCACGCTGTTTCTGGGGCACGCCGAGATGCTGCTCAGCCACGGTGACCGGTTCACCCCGCTGAGCCTCAAGCACCGGATCTTCCGCAAGGCGGTCGGCAGCCACAGCGGCCTGGACCACTACGACCCGGCGGGCGCGTTCTACGAACGCCACGCTGACCTGCCGGGGCTGGCGACGGTGCGCGATCTGGCGTTCCGGGCCAGCCCGGTGGCCCAGATCGTGGTGACCGGCGAGGACACCGTCGCGATGATCAACCAGCAGGCCGAGACGGTCTTCGGGCTCTCGGCGCGCGACATCGGCCGGCTGCTGCGCGATCTCGAGGTGTCCTACCGTCCCGTCGAGCTGCGCGCCTACCTGGAGCAGGCGAAGGTGGAGCGGCGCTCGGCGCGCATCCAGGACGTCAAATGGCAGCGGCCCGGCGCCGAGACGGTGTGGTTCGAGATCCACGTCAACCCGCTCGTCGACGCCGAGAACGGCCTGCTCGGCGTGTCCATCGTGTTCTTCGACGTGACCGCGACGCGCGCGCTGCTGGACAAGGTGGTGCAGACCAACCGCCAGCTGGAGGCGGCCTACGAGGAGCTCGAGACCACCAACGAGGAGCTGCAGTCCACCAACGAAGAACTCGAGACGATGAACGAGGAGCTGCAGTCCACCAACGACGAACTGCACACCATCAACGACATGCTGCGCGAACGCAGCCTGGAACTCGACGACGCGAAGAGCTTCCTGGATTCGTTGGTCGACTCGGTGCGGATGGGCATGGTGGTGGTGGACCGCGAGATGAAGGTGGTCCTGTGGAACCGGGGCTGCGAAGAGCTGTGGGGGCTGCGGGCCGACGAGACGACGGGCACCATGCTGACCGCGCTGGACATCGGGCTGCCGCTGGACGCGGTGCGTCCGCTGATCGGCAACGCGTTCGTCGACCCGGACGGCTCCGGTGAGGTCGTGGTGGATGCGGTCAACCGGCGCGGCCGCCCGGCCCGGGTGCGGGTCACCTGCACGTCGTTTCGCGGCAACGAGGGAACCGTCGGCGGGGCGCTGCTGCTGATGGACGTGGTGGGCTAGCCGTCCCGGTCGCGGTGCTCCTGTTCGGAGCGCGCCCACGCCTCGTCGGCGGCCCGGTGGGCCAGCAGGGCGCGCCGGCGCGACTCCTCGGCCCGGCGCCGCGCCGTGGCCACCGTCTCCCGGGTGGCGCCGACCCCGGCGGACAGCTCCTGGCGGCGGCGGCGCAGTTCGGCCGCGCGCAGCCGGGCGAGTTCGGCGCGCGCTGCCGGGGTGTTGGCGCCGAACCGGGCCGCCAGCCGGGCGAAGATGCCGTCCGGGTCGACGCCGCCATTCAGGTAGGCCTCGTCCGGCGCGTCTGCCGGCGGCGATCGTCGCGGCAGCGGCAACCCGTGGACCAGGTCGGCCAGCACGGGGGCGATCTCGCCGATCCCGAGCACCAGATCGGCACCGGCCTGCGCGGCCGCGATCGGCATCGACGGGTACAGGGCGGTGGCCGGGCTCTCGGCGATCACCACGCCGCCGGCCCGGCGCATCGCGACGGTGCCCGCCGCGCCGTCGCGCCCGGACCCCGACAGCACGACGGCGACGCCTCGCGGTCCGTAGGAGCCGGCGATCGAGGTCAACAACACGTCGGCGCCCCGCGCCCCGTGCTGCTGTGCGCCGTGCAGCCGCCAGCGGCCCTGCGGCGTCAGCTCCAGCGCCTTGCCCGGCGGACAGATGACCACCTCCCCGGGCGTGACGGCTCGCCCGTTGGCCGCCCAGCCGACCGGCCGCCCCGATTGCCGGGTCAGGATGGTGGCCAGCAGGCTGTCATGACCGGCCAGGTGCTGCTGGACGACGACGGCGGCGGGAAAATCGCGCGGCAGATCCCGCAGCACGGTGGTCAGCGCCTCCAAGCCGCCCGCCGACGCCACCAGCGCCACCAGCTCGACTCCGGGCCGATCCGCCTCAGTCGTCACCCGTTCAGTCTCCACCCGTCGGCGCATTTCCGGCGGCGCTGGCCGTGACGGGTGCGCGCCGAAGAGGTGATCCGGGCCGTTTGTCCGTCCCGGGCCGGGGTATGCCACCCGATGTTGGCGGACGGACGATGGCGCGCGGAGGGAATTGCAGTTGAGAATTGCAATTGTCAGCGGCGATGACGTCGTCGGGGAGGACCCCGAACAGTTGGGTGCCGCGCTGGCGGCCCAGGGCCATGACGTCACCACCTGCCTGCGGCGGGCCGGGCGGCGACGCGGGGGCAGCGCCCCGGACGGCTACCGGCGGGTGTCGGTGCCGGTGGGCCCGCGCGACGCGGCCGCGCCGGTCGACGTGCTGCCCTACGTCGGGGACTGGGCGGGCGCCCTCGAGCGGATCTGGTCCAAGGACCGGCCCGACGTGGTGCACGCCTACGGCTGGCTGGGCGGGCTGGCCGCCCAATTGGCCGCCCGGCGGCGCCACATTCCGACCGTGCAGTCGTTTTTGGGCCTGGCCGCGACGGCGCGCGGCCACGACGGCGAACGCGGCACCGAACGCCAACGCATCGAGCCGCTGCTGGCCCGCAGCGCGAACTGGGTGACCGGGGAGAGCAGCGCCGACGTCGACGCGCTGGCCCGGCTGCGCCGGCGCCGGGTGCGGGTATCCGCCCTGACCTGCGGGGTGGACGCCGAGCGCTACACCCCGACCGGCCCGGCGGACTCCCGTGGGGCCCTGCAGCGCATCCTGTACGTGGCGCCAAACCCGTTGTGGCACAACGGTATCGATCTCGCCATCCGGGCACTGCCCAAGGTTCGCGGTGCGGAGCTGGTGATCGCCGAGACCGACCCCGGCGGCGACGGGCACGACGGCGCGCGAGCCCGGTTGCTGCGCCTTTCGGTGCACCTCGGGGTGGCGGACCGGGTCCGCTTCGCCGGACCGGTCGGCGGCGACGAGCTGCCCCGGTTGCTCCGTTCGGCCGACGTGCTGGTGTGCACGCCGCGCCGGCCGCCGCGCCCCACCCCGGTGCTGCAGGCGATGGCCAGCGGGGTGGTGGTGGTCGTGGCCACCGTGGGGGTGCTGTCCGACGTGGTGCTCGACGACATCACCGGCATCGTGGTGTCGCCGGAGAATCCCGCGCGATTGGCCGCCGCGCTGAGAAGGCTGCTGGCCCAGAAGTTTCAATGCGAAAGCATGGGTGCGGCCGGACGCAGCCGCGCGCAGTCGCGCTTCGCCTGGCAGCGGATCGCGCTGGACGCGCTGAACATCTACCAAAGCCTCGGGGTGCACGAGCCGGCCGCGCCCCTCGACGGCGACGCGGTGCTGCGATGACGCGCCCGCCCACGGTCTTCCCCCCGGGCCGGTCATGGGCCTGACCACCATGACGGTCCGCGACGACGGCGCGCCGGTCGGTGCGCCGGCCGAGGCGGCCCGGTCCGATTACGGTCCGGTCGATCCGGTGCTCGCGGTCAACGGCGAGCGCCGGGCCCGCCCCGTTGCGGTGGAATACAAGCAGTTTCGCGGCGCCGACGCGCAGTCGGCGCGCCGGTTCTTCGCCACGGCCTATGACCCGGGCTGGCGGATCGCCGGGGTGACCAACCACTGCGTCGTGTCGCATCGGCGCAGCGACACCGGATCGATGACGGTCGACGAGGTGGCCATCCAGGGCAGGATGACCCTCGAGATCCCGGCGGGCGACACCGTCGTCGTGATCCAGCCGCGGGCCGGTGCGCTCAACGTGGCCGGCGGCCCGCTGGCCACCCCGGACTTCCCGCTCCTCGTCGCCCACGGCATGGCCTGCGTATTGCATTGCCACGGAGCGCGTTTCGATGTGGTGACCATCGCGGCGGAGGTGCTGCAGAAAGTCGCCGCGGAATGGCACACCGCGTTGTCGCAACAGACCCAGTTCCTGAACTGGCGGCCGCGCTCGCGGGCCGCGGTGCGGGCCTGGCATCGCGCGCTGGACTACGCGATGTTGACGCTCGCCTCGCCCGACACCGCCCGGCAACCGCTGATCGCCGCCGGGATGGCCGGCCTGCTGGCCGGCGCGCTGCTCGAGTGCTATCCGTCCAACCTGACCGAGCAGGATCCGGTCAGCGATCTCGCCCTGCCCGAAACCCTCAAGGAGGCGGTGTCTTTCATCCACCGCCACGCCGCCGAGGACATCGGCATCAACGATGTCGCGGCCGCGGTGCACCTGACGCCGCGCGCGGTGCAGTACCTGTTCCGCCGCCAGCTCGACACCACCCCGACCGAGTACATGCGCCGGGTCCGGCTCAGCCGCGCGCACCAGGAGCTGGTGGCCGCGACGACCGCCTCCTCGACGGTCACCGAGATCGCCCAGCGCTGGGGGTTCGCGCACACCGGACGGTTCGCGGTGCTCTACCGGCAGACCTACGGCCAGAGCCCGCACACCACGCTGCGGCAGCAGACGGCGGTGTGACGGAAGCGCGAGAGAAGAATCGTTTGCCCGATTTACCAAAAGCGAACCGAACTTGGCGATAAGATCGTCTGATCCTTTAGCTGCGGCGACGGGGCCGCGTTCGAAGGGGGAGCGGCGATGAGGGCTCGAACGGACCCGTTCCCCGACCGGTTGCCGCCGAGTCGCACCGTCACGGTCCGGGCGGTCGACGGCACCCGGCTGCACGCGCAGGTGTTCGGTCCGCCGGACGGGTATCCGATCGTGCTGACCCACGGCATCACCTGCGCCATCCGCGCCTGGGCATACCAGATCGACGACCTGGCCCGTGACTACCGGGTGATCGCCTACGACCATCGCGGCCACGGCCGCAGCGGCGTGCCGAAGGCCACCGGCTACAGCCTCAAACACCTTGCCGCCGATCTGGATTCGGTGCTGGAGGCGACGCTAGCGCCGCACGAGCGGGCGGTGTTGGCCGGGCACTCGATGGGCGGCATCACCATCGCCGCATGGTCAAACCGCTACCGGCACAAGGTTTCCCGGCGCGCGGACGCCGTCGCACTGATCAACACCACCAGCGGTGAGCTGATCCGGCAGGTGCAGCTGCTCTCGGTGCCGCCGAGCCTGTCGCCGGCCCGGGTGCTGGCCGGGCGCGTGCTGATCGGCGCGTTCGCCGGGTTCGCGGTCCCGCGGGCGGCCCGCGTCCCGAGCCGCCATCTGGTCGCGCTGCTGGCCACCGGCCGCGACGCCGACCCGGCCATCGCCCGGCTGGTCTACGAGCTGTTCGAGAACACCGCGCCGGCGGGGCGGGCCGGCTGCGCGCGGGCGCTGGTCTCCGCCCTGGGGTCGCGCTACCTGGACCTGGCCGGGCTGACGGTGCCGACGCTGGTCATCGGCAGCGAACGGGACCGGCTGACACCCATCCGCCAGTCCCGCAGGATCGCCGAGGGCCTGCCGAACCTGATCGAGCTGGTGGAGCTGCCCGGCGGGCACTGCTCGATGCTGGAACACCCGCGGGAGGTGAACCGGCGGCTGCGGGCGCTCGCCGAATCTGCGACCCGCAACCTGCCCACCCACCGGATCAGCTCATAGCAGGGCGGTCACCTCGGCGGCGGCGCGCCGGCCGGAGCGGATGGCGCCGTCGAGGAATCCGGTCCACTCGTCGGCGGTTTCGGTGCCGGCCCAGTGGATCGGCCCGACGGGTTCGCGCAGCCACCGCCCGAACCGGGTCCACGAGCCCGGCGGCACCGCCGCGGTGGGTCCGCCGGGCGCGAATTCCTCAGCGCCCCAACGGTGATCGACATAGTCGAGGGGCTTGAGCGCGTCGTCGCCGAAAAGCGTTGCGAAACAACGCAATGCGTCGCGGCGGCGCTGGTCGGCGGGCAGCGAGTCGAAGGTGCGGGCGTCCACGAAACCCATCAGGATGCCTGGGCCGTCCGGGTGCGGGCTGACGTCGAAGGTGATGAAAACCGGGCCCTCGTCCGACAGCGCCTGCCCGGAGAAGCCGTCGGCCCGCCAAAACGGGGTGGAATAGGCCGCGTAGGCCTTGCTGAGCCGGCCCTGCGGCCAGTGCCGGGCCAGCTGCTCGTACTCGGCGGGCAGCGGCGGGGCGAACTCGATCGCGGCGCGATGCGCCGGCGGGATGGCCACGATGACGAACCCGGCCTCGGTGTCGCCGAGGTCGGTGCGCACGGTCACGCCCGCGCCGTGCCGCTCGATCCGGCGCACCGGCGCGCCCAGCACCACCCGTGCGCCCAGTTCGGCGGCCGCGGCCGCGGCGATCTGCTGGGTGCCGCCGGGGAAGCGGTCCTGTTGGGCGCCGTCCTCGACGTCGAGCAGCCGGTCCAGCCCGCCGGCCGCGTGCGCGTACCGGGCGGCGTGCAGCATCGACACCTCGTCGGGCTCACATCCCCAGGTCACCCGGGCCACCATCGCTAGCAGCGCGTGCGACGAGGCGGTGGCGCGCACCGAGCGCAGCCAGCCGCCCAGCGACAGGCCGTCCAGTTCGGCCGCCCGCCGGGCCTCCCACGGCGCCGCCAGCGGAATGCTGCGGGCGATCCGGTCGAACTGCCAGCGCAGCCGGCCGATGTCCAGCAGGCCGGTCAGGGACAGCTTGGGAATGGTGCCGTGGTAGGCGTGCGTCCAGCCGCGCCAGTGGATCAGGTTCTTGCCCTCGTGGTGCGTCGGGGTGGTCGGCACCTCGAGTTCGGCCGCCAACGCCAGCACCGCGTCCTGGGTGGGCCCGACGAACGTCCCGCCCAGATCGGCCGGCAGCCCGGCGACGCTGCCGGTGAACGACCGCCCGCCCACCCGGTCGCGGCCCTCGAAGACCACCACGTCATGGCCCTGCCGGTTGAGCTCGCGGGCGGCGGCCAGCCCGGCAAAGCCGGCGCCGACCACGACGACGTCGACGATCCGCGGCGGCCCTGACACGCGCTCTAGTGAACCGCATTTCGCGGGGTTTGTCGGCGAATTGTGGCAAAGCCCCAGCGCATCCGCCCGGCGTTCGCATCACGGCGATGGCAAACATTCGCCGGCGCCGACGGGTTCATTACCCTGCAACCGCGTGACTCTGACCAGCCCGGCCGCCGCTTCGGCCGGCGACCTTCCCGCCCGGCCGGGGCTGCGCACCGTCGCTGCGGGCAGCATGATCGGCACCACCATCGAGTGGTACGACTTCTACCTGTACGCGACCGCGTCGGCGCTGGTGTTCAAACCGCTGTTCTTCCCCAACATCTCGCCGTCCGCCGGGACGCTGGCCTCGTTCGCCACCTACGCCGCCGGATTCGGGGCCCGCCCGCTCGGTGCGGTGCTGTCCGGCCACTTCGGTGACCGGCTGGGCCGCAAGACCGTGCTGGTGGCCGCGCTGCTGGTGATGGGTTTGGTCACCACCGCGATCGGGGCGCTGCCGACCTACGCCGAGGCCGGGCTGGCGGCGCCGGCCCTGCTGGCGTCGCTGCGGGTGGTGCAGGGGCTGGCCGTGGGCGCGGAATGGGGTGGGGCCGCGGTGCTGTCGGTGGAGCATGCGCCGCCGGGCCGCCGCGGCCTGTTCGGCAGCTTCACCCAGCTGGGCTCCCCGGCCGGCATGCTGCTGGCGACGTCGGTGTTCTTCGGTGTCCGCAAGGCCACCGGGCCCGCCGCCTTCCTCGGCTTCGGATGGCGAATCCCGTTCCTGCTCAGCATCTTTCTGGTGGCGGTCGGTCTGTTCGTGCGGCTGCGGCTCACCGACGCCGAAGTCTTCGACCGGCTCAGAAGCCGCGACGAGCTGGCCCGGCTGCCGATCGTGCAGGTGCTGCGCACCGACGCGCGCAACGTCGTCATCACCACCGGCCTGCGCCTGTCGCAGATCGGGCTGTTCGTGCTGTTGACCACGTATTCGCTTAGCTACCTTCAGGATTCATTCGGAAAGGGCAGCGGTGTGGGGCTGGTCGCGGTGCTGATCTCGTCGGCGCTGGGGTTTCTCAGCACGCCGGGCTGGGCGCTGCTGTCGGACCGGGTCGGGCGGCGGCCGCCGTATCTGTTCGGCGCGCTGGCGTCGGTCGTGGCGCTGGTGTTGTTCTTCGTCGCCGCCGGCACCGGCTCGGCGGTGCTGGTGGTCGTGGCAATCGTGTTCGGCGTCAACGTCGTTCACGATGCGATGTACGGTCCGCAGGCCGCCTGGTTCGCCGAACTGTTCGACACCCGGGTGCGCTACAGCGGATCGAGCCTGGGATATCACATCGGCGCCGTGCTCTCCGGCGGGTTCGCGCCGTTGATCGCGGCGTCGTTGCTGGTCGCCGGGGGCGGCCGGCCGTGGTTGATCGTCGGCTATTTCGCGGTGCTGGCGGCGATCACCGTGGGCGCCGCCTGCGCGGCCCGGGAGACGCGCGGGGAGCCGATCGGATGAGCGCGGCCCGCCGGATCTACCTCAACGCCTTCGACATGGCTTGCGTCGGGCATCAGTCGGCCGGGCTGTGGCGGCACCCCGACGACCAGGGCCACCGGTACCGCGAGCTGAGCTACTGGACGGAGCTGGCCCGCACGCTGGAGGCGGGCGGGTTCGACGCGCTGTTTTTGGCCGACGTGCTCGGCGTCTACGACATCTACGGCGCCTCCCGCGACGCCGCCGTCGTCGACGCCGCGCAGTTCCCGGTCAACGAACCGAGCGCCGCGGTCTCGGCGATGGCGGCGGTGACCGAGACGCTGGGATTCGGCATCACCCTGTCGCTGACCTACGAGCAGCCGTATGCCCTGGCGCGCCGGCTCTCCACGCTGGACCACCTCACCGGCGGCCGGGTGGCGTGGAACATCGTCACATCCTATTTGGACAGTGCCGCACGCAATTTGGGCCTGGACGCCCAGATCCCGCACGACCAGCGCTACGAGATCGCCGACGAATATCTGGAGGTCTGCTACAAGCTGTGGGAGGGCTCGTGGGAGGCCGGCGCCGTGCTGCGCGACCGGCAGCGCGGCGTGTTCACCGACCCCGCCAAGGTGCACGACATCGAGCACAAGGGCCGCTACTTCTCGGTGCCCGGGCCGTTCCTGTGCGAGCCGTCGCCGCAACGCACCCCGGTGCTGTTCCAGGCCGGGGCCTCACCGCGCGGTATCCGCTTCGCCGCGGCTCACGCCGAGGCGGTCTTCGTCTCCGGGCCGACGGCGCAGGTGGTGCGCGAGCCCGTGCGGGCGCTGCGGACGGCCGCCGCGCAGCTGGGCCGGGACCCGCGGGCGGTCAAGGTGTTCACCATGGTGACCCCGGTGGTCGCCGAGACGCACGACGCGGCCGTCGCCAAACTGGCCGAATACCGGCGCTTCGTCAGCCCCCGCGGGGCGCTGGCCCTGTTCGGCGGCTGGACCGGGGTGGATCTGGCCGAGCTGGACCCCGACGAACCGCTGACCTACGTCGAAACCGACGCCAACCGCTCGGCGCTGGCGTCGTTCACCACCGCGGGGCGGGCCTGGACGGTGGCCGAGCTGGCCGCCGAGATCGGCATCGGCGGGCGCGGCCCGGTGCTGGTGGGGTCACCGACCGAGGTCGCCGACGAACTCGAGCGTTGGGTCGACGACGCCGACGTCGACGGGTTCAACGTGGCCTACGTGACCACCCCGGGCACCTTCGTCGATTTCGCGAAATTCGTTGTGCCCGAGCTACGCCGGCGCGGGCACGTGCCCGAGCAGGTGCCGGGTTCGACGCTGCGCGAACGCCTGGGGGCCGCGGGGCCGCTGCTCGGCGACGACCACCCCGGGGCGGCGTACCGGTTACGGCGCGACCGTTAACCAGTCGGAGAATCCGGACGGGTCGTGGCGCCCCAGCGCGCCGTGCTCGTAGAGGCCCCAGCCCTCCACCGGGGCCTTGTCGCCGTCGCGGCAGATCGCCCGGCCCACGTGGTCGATCACCCCGAAGCCCGAGCGCGCGATGATCGCCGGGTCGGTCATGTCGTAGGTCAGCCGCTCGGTGAACTTCTCGCCCTTCCACATGCCGTGCAGCCAGTCCGAGTCGCCGCCGTAGCCGCCGCCGACGTGGATCGGCACCGGCAGCTTGGACTCCACGTCGAAGTGCACCGGCGTGCCGTCGGGGGCGCTGGCGTCGATGGTCGCGCCGGTTGGGATGCGGGTGCCGGAGCGGTAGTGGATCTTGACCCGCGGCCAGCCCAGTTGCTCTACCCGGCCGTCGCGCCAGATCCGGGTGCAGTCGTTGAGCGAGCGGAACCCGTCGGGCTGCTCCTGGATGATCAGCACGATCGCGAAGTCGTCGAACGCCATCGGGACGTACAGCCACCACATGCCCTCGAACGGCGGGTCGGCGGGCCGGCCGGCCGGCTCGGGCTCCCCGATCGGCCGGATGCCCCAGGACCGGTCGCGGCTGCCGATCCAGGTCGCGGGGTCGACCGCGATCTCCTGGCCGTCGATGACGATGCGCCCGCTCCAGCTGCCCAGCTGGGCGAAGCGCTGCGCGTCCAGCGTCACCCGGTTGCCCGAACGCAGGATGTGCGGCTGCTCCTGCACCACGTCGAACAGCCCCTCCCAGGTGAGATCGGCTGCCACGCCTTCGGTTTCGTCGAGCACCAGACGCAGCTTGCGCAGCGGCTCTTTCACCTCGATCCGGTAGCCGTTGACGTGCTGGTTGAGCCGGTCCTGGTCGATGGCGTCGCACAGGTGCACCGCGGTCTGGGTGTCCCCGCGCCGGACGAGGAAGAACGCGTCCTTGACCCCGAGGTTGGGGTAGTATCCGATGCCGCTGATGACGAAGATGTTCCCGGTTCGGTCATGGGCGTTGAAGTAGGAGCGGTCGTAGAAGTTGCGGTCCGAGGAGCCCGGCCACGCGATGGGCTGCGGGATCTGATGTACCGGGTATTCGTCGAGCGGTCCGAGCATCACTCTTCTCCTATAAGTCTTTTCATCAATCCCGCGTGGTAGAACAGCGATTCGACGTCGTCGGGTTTTTCGGTCTCGCCGAAATGCACCGGCGCGCGCCGGTGCGCATGAACACGCACGCCCACATGACCCCGGAGTACACGTAAAACCAGTGCAGGTCCCCGATCTCGACGCCGGTCAGCCGTTCATAGGTGGCGCGCACGTCGTCCTCGCGCATCACCCCGGGCAGGCCGGGCAGCGTGGCCAGACCGGCGAGCTCCTGAAAAACCATGTGCGCGAAGATCATCCACGCCACGTCGAGCTCGCGCGGCCCCAGGGTCACCATCTCCCAGTCCAGCACCGCAACCGGGACGAAGTCGCGGTACAACACATTGCCCACCCGGGCGTCGCCCCACAGCAGCACCGGCTCGGCGGCGTCCGCCGCGGCCGGCCAGTGCGCCTCCAGCCAGTCGAAGGTGCGCTCCAGCAGCGGCGACCGGCCGATGTCGGGCACCGCGAAGTCATACCAGGACCGCACCCAGTTGAAGTGCCGGCGCAGCGCCGTGTCGCCGGTCTGCCCCTCGGTGAGGAAGCCGAAGGTGTTCGCCGCGTTGGGAATCGAGTGCAGCTTGGCCAGCACGCCGACGGTGGCGTCCTGCAGTTCGCGTTGCCGCTCGGCGGGCGCGTCGGCGAACCAGTTGCCGCCGAACGTGTAGGGCATGACGTCGGGCGGCACCAGCCCGTCGACGTAGTCCATCACGAAGAATGGGGTGCCGAGCACCTCGCCGGTGTTCTCCAGCCAGCGCACCCGGGGCACCGGCACGTCGGTCAGCTCACCGACCTTGCGGATCACCTCGAATTGGTGGTCGAGCCGGTAGGTCGGGAAGACCTGGACGTCCTCGGCGGTCGGGGCCACCCGCGCCACCAGCTTCTGCTCGGTCGGGCGTTCGTCCTGCCGCCACCGGGCGGTCAGGATGATGGTCTCCGACGACATGCCCGTCGAATCCACGCCGCTTTCCACGGTCACCTCGGGTTCGGCGCCCTCCGGCAGTACGGTGGAAAGCCAGCGTGACATCACCGCCGGCACGGTGGTGACGTCGCGGCTCGAGCGCTGCAGCCGGTCGACGTTGTCGACCGCCGGTTCTGTAGCCACGGGTGCCTCCATTCCTTGAGACTTTTTCGCGGCAATTACGATACGGTAGGTAGCGTTATGAAAGCAGACCCGTCCGGCCTTGACAAGGCCCCCGGCGCCGGCCGCCCCCGCGATCCGCGCATCGACTCGGCCATCCTATCGGCGACCGCGGAACTGCTTGTCCAAACGGGCTATTCGAATATCAGTCTGGCGGCGGTCGCCGAGCGTGCCGGCACCACCAAATCGGCGCTGTACCGGCGCTGGTCGAGCAAGGCCGAACTGGTGCACGAGGCGGCCTTCCCGACGGCCCCGACCGCGCTGGAGGCGCCGGCCGGCGACATCGCCGCCGACATGCGGATGATGATCGAGGCCACGCGCGACGTGTTCACCACGCCCGTGGTGCGCGCCGCGCTGCCCGGCCTGGTGGCCGACATGACGGCCGATCCCGCGCTCAACGCCCGGGTGATGTCGCGGTTCGCGGACCTGTTCACCGCGGTGCGGGTGCGGTTGCGCGAGGCGGTGGACCGCGGCGAGGCGCATCCCGACGTGGATCCGGACCGGTTGATCGAGTTGATCGGGGGAGCGACGATGCTGCGGATGCTGCTGCGCCCGGAGGAGGAACTCGACGACGCGTGGGTGGAGCAGACGACGGCGATCGTGGTGCACGGGGTGCGGCGGTGACGGGCCGGCTGGCCGGCCGCGCCGCGATCGTCACCGGCGCCAGCCGTGGCCTGGGCCGGGCCATCGCGCTGGCCCTGGCGAGCGAGGGCGCCGCGGTGGCGGTCGCCGGGCGGACCGAGCAAGTCTGGGACGACCGGTTGCCGGGCACCATCGGGTCCACGGTCGCCGACATCGAGGCCGCCGGTGGGCGCGCGGTGCCGGTGCGGGCCGATCTGACCGACCGCGACGACGTCGCGCGGCTGGTGGATTCGGCTCGAGAGGCGTTGGGCCCCATCACGATTCTGGTCAATAATGCGGCCTTCACCGCGCCCGGCAGGCCGCCGGCGCCCGGCGGCGAGGCGCGCGCCAAACCGGCGGCCGGCGGCGAGGCGCGCGCCAAACCAGCGTCGGGCGGCGCCAAACCGGCGTCCGGCGGCGCCAAACCGGGCTGGCCGGGCTTCGTCAGCACGCCGCTGCACGCCTACCGGCGGCATTTCGACATCGCCGTCTTCGCCGCCTACGAACTGATGCAGAGGGTGTGCCCGGACATGATCGGGGCGGGCGGCGGAGCGATCATCAACATCACCTCGGTCGCCTCCCGGCTGCCGGGTGACTGCCCGTACGCCGATCGCAGCGGCGGGGTGCTGCCCGGGTACGGCGGGTCCAAGGCCGCGCTCGAACACCTGACCCAGTGTGTGGCATACGATCTCGCCGACCATCGCATCGCGGTCAATGCGCTGTCGCCGTCCAAACCGATCCTCACGCCGGGGCTTTCCTACTACGCCCGCGATTTCGACGACACCGCGTCGGCGGACGAATTCGCCCGGGCCGCAGTGGAATTGGCGCTGGTAGATCCCGGCAGGGTCACCGGCCGCACCATCGGTCACCTGCAGGTGCTGGACGGCAGCTTCCGTCCCTTCGGCTTGGACTAGGTTCTGGCAGCTTGGACTAGGTTCTTCTGGCCCGCATCACCGCGGTGGGGGAGGCGTTGCACCGTCCCCCACCGCGGCTCACGGGTTTAGCGACCCGGAGGCCCGGCAGGTCCAGGTGCGCCAGGTGCGCCCGGTCCGCCGGGCGGACCCACCGGCCCCGGAGCGCCGGGTGCGCCCGGCCCGCCGGGAGGTCCTACCGCCCCCGGCCCGCCGGGAGGTCCTACCGCCCCTGGCCCGCCGGGTGGCCCCACCGCGCCCGGAGCGCCCGGCGCTCCGGGAGGTCCGGGCGGCCCGGGAGGACCGGGCGGTCCAGGTGGCCCGGGTGGCGGCGGGTTGTTCGGCAGGAAGCTCACCGCGGGGCCGGTTGCGGTGCCCGGCATCGCGTGGGACACGGTTGCCGACGCGACCCCCGCGCCGAGTGCTCCGCTGACAGCCAGCGCAGCCACACCGGCGCCGAGCGCTGCCAGTGGGCGGCGCGCGATCACAAGGTGAATCTTTCGGTCGTCCATATGTGTTTCCCCCAATGTCGATTGGATGGACTCCCGTCGGCTACCCGGCGGATCGGCACCAAAACGACCACCGGAAAAACTCCGGCAATCCCTTCGCCCGGGGGCCGACACCGGCTTGACGGCCGATCGCCGCGTCCGTCAATCGTTTTCGGGCGGGTCGGGATCGCCGCGCAGCAGCTCGTCGGGATGGTGTGCCCGGTTGGTCTGAGGTGGCCCGTTGCCGTCGGTCCAGGCCAATCGCCCATCGTCGCCGACACTGGTGCGCCACTCGCCCCGGCTGACCGCGCCATGGTCGGGACCGCAGGCGAAAAACAGCTTGTCCGCGTCGGTCCGGCCGCCGTCCGCCCAGTCCGGCGCATGATGCACTTCGCAGTGGTAACCGGGCTCAAGGCAATTGGGTCGGGTGCAGCCGCGGTCACGGGCATAACAGATGAGCCGCTGATCCGCGGTCGCGACGCGCTTCTGCCGCCCCAGATACAAGGGCCGGCCGGTGTGCTCGTCGAACACCGCCAGATAGTGAATTGCCTTGGTTGCCATGCGAATCAGGTCCGGCATCGGCAATCGTGAACCGCCGCCCGTCAGCGCCGGCGCCGGCATCGGAATCGACGGGTCGGCCACCGCGCGCGCGGCCTGGTCGAGCTCGGCCAGCGTGGTGCTGGCGATCACGGTGACCGGATGGCCGCGATGCACGCCGAGACCGCCCGAGGCGATGGCGACTTCCAGGCCGAGCTTGAGCGCGTCATGGCAACGCTGCGACGGCGTGCGCTCATCGCGTGCCCGCGGATCGCCGCCGCCTTCGGGTTGGTGACGGCCGGGCCGCACCGCCGATGCGACGGCCTCGAAGTAGGCGCGGGTCTCGGGATCCAGCAGCCCGGACAGCCGCGACATCCCGTCGACGCCCTGCGGCCCCAGGTGCAGACCGCGGCGGCGGGCGCGATCGACGTCGCTGAACTCGCCGTCGGGATTGAGATAGTCGGCGATTCGCCGGCCCAGCTTGGTGATCACGGCGGCATCGAGTTTGGCCGCATGCCGTACCAGCGTGCGCTCAGCGTCCGACGCGGCGGAGCGGGGGACCGCACAGGGCAAGGCATCGACCGCGGCGCACACCGCCCGGATGTGGTCCTCGCCGACCGCGCCCGAGGCGACCGCCGCCGCCAATGCCGGCAGCTCGGGGTCCAGCGGCGGGCCGGTCAGCGAACGGCGCGGTCGGATGCGGGCCGCGAGCGCGAAGCGGCGCCGGAGTTCTCCCGGGCTGACGCGCAGCCGCGCCCACAGCATGGAGCGCGCCACCGGCAACGACCCTGCCTCGTCGGGAGGGTCGGCGATTTCGCCGAAGAAGCGGTACATCAGCCCCCGATTGGTGCGGTCCTGGGTTTCGAGTCGTTCGGCGACGTCGATCCGAAAGCCAGTGCCGACCAGATCCGACGACGTCCGCCGCAGCACGTCGTGGGCAGCGTCGATCGCGTCGAGCGCGGCGCCGATGCGCTGCCGCGCCTGTTCCGATGACAGGAAAACGCCCACGCCACCACCGTATAGAACAAATGTTCGAACAGAACCGGTCCGCGGCCAATCTGTGGATGAACCGCCAACTGTGCATAAGCGGTGCGGGCGGTTCTGGCCCCGGGACCGCCTGACGTGCAAGTATGAGCAAAGCCAGTGCCGCACCAGCGGCAGGCAACCGGTCGAGTGGTGTGCCGATGCCCGGGATGGACAAGCCGACGGGGCGGGTCGTCGCCCTGATCGTTCTGTTGCTCGTGGTCGCCGCCGCCCTGCGCGGGTACCTGCCCGCCCAACACGACGCGACGCGCAGCGAGGCGGGCGGCCGGGCGGCGCTGGGCCTGGTGGTGGCCATCCTCGCGGTGACGCTGGCGCTGATCGCGGTCGCGATCGTCGCGCGGTTGAAGGACCCGCGGGCGCCGGCCCCGCCCGCCGGCGCGCTGTCGGAGACGCTGGGCGCCGGCAGGGGCCGCCCGACCTGGCGGGTGTTGCTGATCGGGCTCGGCGTGATCGTGGCCTGGCTGCTGATCGTGATGCTGTTGGCCCGGCTGTTCGCGTCGCACGGGCTCGCGCCCGCCCCGCCGCCCGGCACCGGTGCGTCGCCGCCACCGCACCCGGCGGCACCCCCGGCACCGCCGCCGCAGCACCCGCAGCGTCCGCGCGACGGGTCGCAGGACACGCTGGGCATCCTGCTCGCCGGCACCGTCGCGATACTGTTGATGGTCGTCGCCTCAGCGGTGGCCGGCGCGCGGCGCCGGTGGCGGTCGCCGGCACCGGCTGTCCCCGACGAACCGGCCGAAAACCCGGCGCCGCAACCACATTCGGAGTCGCTGGCGCGTGCGGCCGAACGCGGGTTGGCCGAGATGGCCGACCTGCGCCGCGACCCCCGCGAGGCCATCATCGCCTGCTACGCCGCGATGGAACGCGAACTGGCGCACGTTCCCGGTGCCGTGCCGCAGGACTTCGACACCCCCAGCGAGGTGCTGGCCCGCGCGGTGGAACACCATGCGCTGCACGCCGACAACGCCGTCCAGCTGGTGAACCTGTTCACCGAGGCGCGGTTCAGCCCGCACGTGATGAACGAGGGCCACCGCGACGTGGCGGTGCGGGTGTTGCGGCTGGTGCTCGACGAACTGGGGAGCCGGAGTGTCGCATGAAAAAGACTGTGGCCCTGGGTCTTTGCTTGATCATCGGGATCGAGCTGCTGGCGCTGACCCAGCACGACCGCCGGCTGGTGCTGACGGCCTCCGGCGTCGGGCTGGCCCTGGTGCTGCTCAGCCTGCGGCGTGCGCTCGGCCGCGGCGCCGAACGCGAATCCGAGCACGACGCCGACGATCTCGGCGATTCACTGCGCCGCTGGCTTGCGGCCACCGAGACGACGATCCGGTGGTCGGAGTCCACCCGGGCCGACTGGGACCGGCACCTGCGCCCGATGCTCGCCCGCCGCTACGCGATCGCAACCGGCCAACGGCAAGCCAAGGACCCGGCGTCCTTCCAGGCGACCGGGCAGATGCTCTTCGGCGCCGAACTGTGGGAGTGGGTCAACCCCAACAACGTCACCCGCACCGGTGGGCGTCAACCCGGCCCGGGACGCGCGGCGCTGGAAGAGATTCTGCGAAAGCTGGAGCAGGTATGACAGGGGGCGCGATCCGACCATGACTCTGCCGGCCGCAACCACGACGGCACACTGCGAGGCGATTCTCGACGAGATAGAACGCGTGGTGGTGGGGAAACGCAACGCGCTGCGGCTGATCCTCACCGCGGTTCTGGCCCGCGGCCACATCCTCATCGAAGACCTTCCGGGACTGGGCAAGACGCTGATCGCGCGGTCCTTCGCCGCCGCGCTGGGCCTGCAATTCACCCGCGTGCAATTCACCCCCGACCTGCTACCCGCCGACCTGCTCGGCTCGACGATCTACGACATGCAGTCGGGCCGCTTCGCGTTCCGGGCCGGGCCCATCTTCACCAACCTGTTGCTGGCCGACGAGATCAACCGCACCCCGCCGAAGACGCAGGCGGCGCTGCTGGAGGCGATGGCCGAAGGCCAGGTCAGCATCGACGGCGAAACACACCGGCTGCCAAAGCCTTTCATCGTGCTGGCCACCGACAACCCGATCGAGTACGAGGGCACCTACCCGCTGCCCGAGGCGCAGCTGGACCGGTTCGCGATCCGGCTGGAGCTGCGCTACCTGTCCGAACGGGACGAGACGTCGATGCTGCGCCGGCGCCTGGAACGCGGATCGGCCGAACCGGCGGTCAACCAGGTCGTCGACGCGCACGACCTGCTGGCGATGCGCGAATCGGTCGAGCAGGTGACCGTGCACGAGGACGTGCTGCACTATGTGGTCTCGCTGGCCAACGCCACCCGGCACCACCCGCAGGTCGCGGTGGGCGCCAGCCCGCGCGCCGAACTGGACCTGGTGCAGCTGGCCCGCGCCCGGGCGCTGCTGCTCGGCCGCGACTACGTGATCCCCGAGGACGTCAAGGCGCTGGCCACCGCGGCCGTCGCGCACCGGATCACCCTGCGCCCGGAGATGTGGGTGCGCAAGATCCAGGGCGCCGACGTGATCGGCGAGCTGCTGCACCGGCTCCCGGTGCCCCGTACCGGCGCCGGGCCCGGGCAAACCGGATGAGCGCGGCGTGACCGCACCCCGTGCAGCCGAGTTCCGCTGGCGCGCTTCGGAATTGACGCGGGCGATGGCCACCTGCGCGGCGTTCGCGTTGGCCGCGGCCGTGATCGGCGCCCGGTGGCAGCTGATCGCCTTCGCCGCGCCGCTGCTCGGGGTGCTGGGCACGATCAGCTGGCAGCCACGGGTGCCGGCGGTCGCCGTGCACGCCGAACCCGACACGCAGCGCTGCTTCGAGGGCGAGCCGGCGCACGTGACGGTGTGGGGGATCGAAGAGCAGGGCCCGTGCGCGGTCCGGCTGACGGTTCCGCCCGTCGAGGGAATGGAACTGCAGTTCGGCGAATCCGGTTCGCGCCGCGGCAAAACCGTGCGGGCCACCGCGCAGCGCTGGGGCCGCTACCACGTCGCGGCGCGGGTGGACGTGCTGGCCCGCGGCGGGTTGTTGAGCGGGACCGCGCTGGTGGACGCCGCCGAGGTGATCGTGTTTCCGCTGACGCCGCCGCAGCCGACGCCGATCCCGCGCACCGAGCTGCTGGACCGGTTGGGCGCCCACCTGACCCGGCATGTCGGGCCCGGCGTGGAATACGCCGACATTCGCCCCTACGTGCCCGGAGACCAACTGCGCGCAGTGAATTGGGCGGTGAGCGCGCGCCGCCGCCAGCTGCACGTGACCCAGCGGCTGACCGACCGCGCGGCCGACGTGGTGGTGCTGATCGACGGATACCGGCAGCCGGCGGGTCCGGCGACGCAGGCCACCGAGCGCATCGTGCGGGGCGCGGCCCAGGTGGTGCAAACCGCGCTGCGGCACGGTGATCGGGCCGGGATCGTCGCCCTGGGCGGCAACCGCCCGCGCTGGCTCGGCGCCGATATCGGGCAACGCCAGTTCTACCGGGTGCTCGACACCGTGCTGGCCGCCGGCGACGGATTCGAGCACACCACCGGCACGTTGGCGCCGCGCGCGGCGGTGCCCGCCGGGGCCATCGTCATCGCATTCTCCACCCTGCTCGACACCGAATTCGCCCTCGCCCTCATCGATCTGCGCCGGCGCGGCCACGTCGTGCTGGCGGTCGACATCCTCGAGGGTTCGCCGTTCGAGGACGAACAGGATCCGCTGGTGGATCGGATGTGGGCGCTGCAGCGCTCGGCGATGTACCGCGACATGGCCACCGTCGGCGTGGACATCGTGTGGTGGCCGGGCGACCGCGGTTTGGAACAGTCGATGGGTGTACTGCCCGATCGCCGCCGCCGGGTCCGGGGGAGGCTGCGTGGATAGCGGCCGAACCAATCTGCCGGTGCGGGTGGGCGCGCCCGGATTCGGTCTGCTCATGGTGGGATTGGCCGCCGGCGGCCGGCCGGAATCGGCGGCCGTCGCGGTCGCCGCGGCCCTGATCGCGGTCGCGGCGGGCACCGTATTGCGGCCCGCCGCAACCATTGCCGTGCTGCTGGCGGCCGTGACCGTCGTGACGTCGAACCCTCCGCCGGCGTGCGTCGCGCTGTCCGGGTTGTGCGCCACCGCCTACCTGGTGTGCCGACACGCGGTCGGCACACCCGTCCCGGTGATCCTGGGCAGCCGCACGACCGCCGTTGCGGCCGTGGGGTTTAGCTTCGCCGGTCTGGTGGCGACGTCGTTTCCGCTGCAGCTGCCGTGGCTGCCGCTGCTTGCCCCGCTGGGGGCGCTGGCGATCTACCTGCTGGCCATTCGGCCGTTCCTGAGCTGACCGCCGGCGCCGGCCGCACGACGCGACCGGAGCGGCACCCCCGACGCGCGGAAGGCGCTAAAAGCTGAACCTCAGGATGCGCGCGGACCGTGCCGTCCGCTTGCTCCACCCCGCCATCCGTGTCGCGATCCGCAACCACGTCGGAAACAGGTCCACCTCGGGCACACTCGCCAGGCTGGTCTCCTCGACGAGGGTGAGTTTGGGGTTCCAGCGTTCCGGCGTGTGCGGGTCGTTGTAACCCTCGAACGCACGGAGCTGGTTCACCTTCTTGAACATCCGCTGCGGGAACAACTTCGAGATCCATACGCCAATCACCATGCGTCCGTAGTCGTTGAACGCCAGCTGTCCGGCGGGGAAGTGATCGGTGATCGCGCGCATCACCGCGATGATCTGCTCCTTGTTGAGGAAGGGGAACAATCCGTCGGCGATGACGATGGCGGGGCGGTCCGCCGGAATCGCCGATATCCACTCGGGGTCGGTCACGGAGATTCCGATGGTGTGTTCGTGAGGTCCCGGTGGCATCACTTTGTCGCGCAGGGCCGCCAGCCCGGGCAGCTCGACGCTGTACCAGTCGACGGTGTCCGGCGGATTGACACGGGCGTACCCGTCGTCGAGCCCGGCGCCCAGATCGACCACCACGGCATCGGCGTGTTGGGCGATGAACGCGCGCACCCGGTCGTCGAGAAGTTTTGCGCGCAGGGATGTTTGACAAACGACGGGCGTCACGAGCCCCAGGCCGTCGAAGTCGTAGTCGATCTTTGTCACGGCATCGGCGGCACCCGGGTCGGGCAGGATGGGGCGTGCCCACCCGTTGTTGATCGCGCGGGCCTGCAACGTCAAAAATGCGGTCTCTTCCTCCGGGGTGATGGCGCTGGTGTCAATGCCCATATCCGTGCCTCCCTGAACTCCGGCTTCCTCGACTATACAGCCGTGTAGTTTATTGTCCAATCGTGTAGTCTGACGCAATGACCACGACAGATCCCGACGATCTCACCGCCCGCGCCCGCATCAGGCACGCGGCGCTGCGCGAGTTCGGCGAAAAGGGATACGAAGGGGCGACCATCCGC
The DNA here is from genome assembly GCF_009741445.1 of Mycobacterium avium subsp. avium. Classification (NCBI taxonomy): domain Bacteria; kingdom Bacillati; phylum Actinomycetota; class Actinomycetes; order Mycobacteriales; family Mycobacteriaceae; genus Mycobacterium; species Mycobacterium avium. The sequence continues at coordinate 643,150 of NZ_CP046507.1, forward strand.
AGCATCGCCGCGGCGGCAGGGGTGTCGTCCGGGTTGCTGCGGCACCACTTCGGCTCCAAGCAGGAGCTTCGTCAAGCCTGCGACGACTACCTCGTCAAAACCATGCGCGACCTCAACGCCCAGGTGCAGGACAACGCCAAACGTGGTGACGTGCACTACGTTTCAGCCCGTATTCGCCTCGGCCAATACCAGGACTACATCACCCGCGCCCTGGTTGAGGGCGGCGCCGGTGAGTTGTTCGACGCGCTGGTGTCGATGACCGAGGAATGGCTTGCCTCGGCCGATGAACATCGGGCCGAGCCCGCCGATGTCGACGCCAAGTCGCGCGCCACCCTCATCACCGCGATGGCTCTTGCCATACCGCTGCTGCGGCAACACGTCTCGCGCGGCCTGGGCGTGGACATCAGCACAGAGCAGGGCGATCTGCGGGTCGCGGCCATCCTGGTCGACATCTATTCGAATCCGTTGTTGACGCCCGAGCAGGCCAAGTCTGCCCGCGACGACCTCGCCGGCCGACTCAGTGCAGCAGCTGGGCCGCCTGGTCGGCCAGGTCGAGCAGCGGCTGCGGGAAGACGCCCAGCGCCACGGTGACCGCGGCGCACACCGCGATCGCGGCCTTGCTCAAGATGCCCGGCGCCACCACGTGCGGGGTATCCTCGGTGGCCTCGGTGAAGAACATCGACACGATCACCCGCACGTAGAAGTAGGCGGCGACCCCGCTGGCGACCACACCGACGATCACCAGGGGCACGGCGCCGCCCTGGGCGGCGGCCTTGAACACGGCCAGCTTGCTGACGAAGCCACTGGTCAACGGGATCCCGGCGAACGCCAGCAAGAACATCGAAAACATCACGCCCACAATGGGAGAGCGCTGACCCAGCCCCGCCCAGTGCGACAGGGTGGCGTCCTCGACCCCGTCGGCGTCGCGGATCAGGGCGACGATGGCGAACGCGCCGACGGTGGAGAAGCTGTAGGCCAGCAGGTAGAACAGGGTGGCCGACAGGCCGGTGTGGTTGTCGGCGATCACCCCGGTCAGGATGAACCCGACGTGGGCGACCGACGAATACGCCAGCATCCGTTTGACGTCGCTCTGATTCACCGCGGTGATGGTGCCCACCGCCATGGTCAGGATCGAGATGGTCCACAGCACCGGACGCCACTGATCGTGCAGCGGCGGCAGCGCGACGTAGACCACCCGCAGCAAGGCACCGAAAGCCGCGACCTTGGTGGCCGCCGCCATGAACCCGGTGATCGGCGTGGGCGCACCCTGATACACGTCGGGTATCCAGGAGTGGAACGGGACGGCGCCGACCTTGAACAGCAGTCCGACCGACAGCAGCGCGACGCCCACCAGGGCCAGCGAGGTGTCACCGCGGGTGATGAGCGCATCGCGGATACCGGTCAGCAGCAGGGTGCCGGTCGCACCGTAGAGCAGCGCCACACCGTAGAGGAAGAACGCGGACGAAAAGGCGCCCAGCAGAAAGTATTTCATGGCCGCTTCCTGCGACAGCAGCCGCCGGTGCCGGGCCAGGCCGCACATCAGATACAGCGGCAGCGACAGCACTTCCAGCGCGACGAACATGGTCAGCAGATCGTTGGACGCGGGGAAGACCATCATGCCGCCGACCGACAGCATGGCCAGCGGGAACAGCTCGGTCTGGGCCGCGCCGGCGCGCTCGGCCTCCCGCTCGGCGTCGCTGTCGGGCACCGCCGAGGCCTGCGGGGTGAACGAGTCCAGGCCGCCCGATCCCGCCACCACCGCAACCTTGCTGTCCGACTTGGTCTGGGTGCGTTCGGCGATGAAGATCACCGCCATCACCGCGACCAGCAGCACGGTGCCCTGCAGGTACAGCGTCGGGCGGTCGATGGCCATGGCGCCCAGCACCGCGGCCCGCCCGGAGGCCGGGAGGGACTCGGCCACCTCGATCACGGCGAACAGTGCGGCGACCAGACCGCCCAGAGCCAGCGTCACCTGGGCGGTGTAGCGAATCCGCCTGGGCAGGAACGCTTCCGCCAGAACACCGGCCACGGCGACGCCGAACACGATCAGCGTCGGGCACAGCAGGAAGTACTGGATGCTCGGGGTGGGCAGGGTCATCATCGCCGTCCTTCGGCTGTCCGCGGCGTGCCCATCGGCACGCTCGGAGCGGGGTCGTGCTGACCGATGGTGGTCATGGTGTTCTCGACGGCGGGGTTGATGATGTCGAGCACCGGCTTGGGATAGATGCCGAGCACCAGCAGCAGCGCGATCAGCGGCGCCACCACGACCAACTCCCGGGCCCGCAGATCGCCGATCTTCTCGTTGCCGCCGGCCACCGGTCCGGTCATCATGCGCTGGTAGAGCCACAACATGTACACCGCGGAGAGCACCAGCGCGGTGACCCCGAACGCGGCCGCCAGCCAATATCGGTTGAAAGTGCCCAGCAGGACCAGGAATTCGCTGACGAACGGCGCCAGACCGGGCAGCGAGAGGGTGGCCATGGCCGAAACCAGGAAGGTGCCGGCCAGCACCGGCGCCACCTTCTGCACGCCGCCGTAGTCGGCGATAGCCCGGCTGCCGCCGTGCCGCGATATCAGGAACCCGGCGATCAGGAACACCGCCGCGGTGGACAGGCCGTGGTTGAGCATGTAGAGCGTCGAGCCGCTCTGGCCCTGGCTGGTCATCACGAAGATGCCCAGGATGATGAACCCGAAGTGCGAGATCGAGGTGTAGGCGATCAGGCGCATGACGTCGGCCTGACCGATGGCGACGATCGCCCCGTAGATCACCCCGATGACCGCCAGCACCACGATCAGCGGGCGGAAATACGTTGCGGCGTCGGGGAACAGCTGCAGGCAGTAGCGCAGCATGCCGAACGTGCCGACCTTGTCCATCACCGCCATCATCAGCACCGCGGTCGCCGGCGTCGCCTCGACCGCGGCGTCGGGCAGCCAGCGGTGGAACGGCCACAGCGGCGCCTTGATCGCGAACGCGAACATGAAGCCGAGGAACAGCGCCTTGGACACCGCCGGGTCGGCGCCGTAGCGGCCGGAGGCCACCCCGGCCACGATGTCGCGGAAGTCGAACGTGCCGGCCCCGTGCTGGGAAGTCACCACGTACAGCCCGATCACCGCGGCCAGCATGATGAGCCCGCCGAACAGGTTGTACAGCAAGAACTTCACCGCCGCCCGCGACCTGCCCGATCCGGCGCCGAAGCCGCCGATCAGGAAGTACATCGGGATGAGCATCGCCTCGAAGAACACGTAGAACAGCAACACGTCCAGGGCGATCACCGAGACCAGCACCATCGACTCGATGGCCAGCGTCAGGGCGACGTAGGCGTGCACACCGCGCTGCCTATCGCCGCCGTCGTTCCAGCCGGCCACCTGCAGCACCGGGATCAGCACCGCGGTCAGCAGCACCAGCACCACCGCGATGCCGTCCACGCCCAGCGTGTAGCCGGCGCCGAAAGCCGGGATCCACTGGTGTTTTTCGACGAACTGATAGGGGGCGCCGCCGGTTTTGAAGCCGGCGGTGACCACGATCGCCACCGCCAGGGTCAGCACCCCGAACACCAGGCCGGTCCACTTGGCGAGCTGCCGCAGCCCGGGCGGCATCAGGATGATCAGTACCGAGCCGGCCAGCGGCACCAGCCACAGGATGCTCAGCCAGGGCAGCTGATTCACCACAGCCGCACCGCCAGGATCAGCGCGATCACCAGCACGGCGCCGGTCAGCATCGACAGGGCATAGTTGCGGGCGAAGCCGGTTTGCAGGCCCCGCAAGCGATTCGACGTCGCGCTCACCAACGCCGCCAGTGCGTTGACCGAGCCGTCGACGCCCGCGTCGTCGACCTCGACGAGCGCGTGGGTCAGTTGCGCGCCGGGGCGCATGAACACCTCCTCGTTGAAGGCATCGCCGTAGAAGTCGTTACGGACCGCCGTGGTCAGCGGCGACACCGACAACGGCGCCACCCTGGGGATGGGCGCGGTGGCGTAGAGCCGGTAGGCCACCGCGATGCCGACGGCCACGACGCCCAGCGCCAGCGCGGTGCTGATCCACACCGGGACGGCGTGAGTCACCTCTTCGTGCCTGCCGACCACCGGCTCCAGCCAGCGCTGCAGCGTGCCGCCCACCGCGAACAGTCCGCCGGAGAACACCGACCCGACGGCCAGCAGGATCATCGGCCAGGTCATCAGCCCCGGCGCCTCGTGCGGATGGCTGCCTGGGGCCCAACGCTTTTCGCCGAAGAAGGTCATCAGCATCACCCGGGTCATGTAGAACGCGGTGACGCCGGCGCCCAGCAGCGCCGCCCCGCCGAGCAGGTACCCGCGGACGCCGCCGGCGGCCAGCGCGGCCTCGATGATGGCGTCCTTGGAGAAGAAGCCCGCGAACGGCGGCACCCCGATGATGGCCAGGTAGCCCAACCCGAAGGTGACGAACGTGACCGGCAGCGCGGCCCGCAGCCCGCCGTAGCGCCGCATGTCCTGCTCCTCGTGCATCGCGTGGATCACCGCGCCGGAGCCGAGGAACAGGCCGGCTTTGAAGAACCCGTGGGTCAGCAGATGCATGATCGCGAACGCGTAGCCGGCCGGGCCCAACCCGGCGGCCAGCACCATGTAGCCGATCTGGCTCATGGTCGAAGCCGCCAGCGCCCGCTTGATGTCGTCCTTGGCGCAGCCGATGAAGGCACCCAGCAGCAAGGTGACCGCACCCACGATCACCACCGCCAGTTGCGCATCCGGCGACAGGTTGTACAGCGGGTTGGACCGCACGATCAGGTACACGCCCGCGGTCACCATGGTGGCGGCGTGGATCAGCGCGGACACCGGGGTGGGGCCCTCCATGGCGTCGCCCAGCCAGGCCTGCAGCGGCACCTGTGCGGATTTGGCACAGGCCCCCAGCAGCAACAGCAGACCCATCGCGGTCAGCGCGCCCCGACCGGCCGCCGGCGCCCCCGCGAACACCCCGGCGTAGGACAGCGTCCCGAAAGTGCTGAACATCAAGAACATTCCCAATGCCAGCCCGGCGTCGCCGACCCGGTTCATCACGAACGCCTTCTTGGCCGCGGTGGCCGCCGTCGGCTTGTGGTACCAGAACCCGATCAGCAGGTAGGACGCCAGGCCCACGCCCTCCCAGCCGACGTAGAGCACCACGTAGTTGTCGGCGATCACCAGCAGCAGCATGGACGCCAGGAACAGGTTGAGGTAGCCGAAAAACCTTCGGCGGTCGGCATCTTCGGCCATGTAGGCCACCGAGTAGATGTGGATCAGCGACCCCACGCCGGTGATCAGCAACACGAAACACACCGACAGCTGGTCGATCTGCAGCCCCAGGTCCACCTGCAGCTGGCCGACCGGGATCCAGCTGAACACCCTTTCGTGGATGGCGCGCTGGTCGGCGGGACGGCCGAGCAACTCATCCAGCAGGCCGACGCCGACCACGAACGCCGCCACGGCGGTGGCGCAACCCAGCCAATGCCCCCACCGGTCGGTGCGTCGCCCGCCGAACAACAGGATCGCGGCACCCGCCAGCGGCAGCGCCACCAGCAGCGGAGTGTAGTGAGTCATGTTGGCGTGCTCAGCCTTTGAGTAGGTTCGCGTCGTCGACGGACGCCGATTTGCGGGTACGGAAAATGGTCATGATGATGGCCAGGCCGATGACCACCTCGCAGGCGGCGACCACCATCGTGAAGAACGCGATCATCTGCCCGTCCAGGTGGCCGTGCATCCGGGCGAACGTGACGAACGCCAGGTTGACCGCGTTGAGCATCAGCTCGACGCACATGAACATCACGATGGCGTTGCGGCGCAACAACACACCGGCCGCCCCGATGGTGAACAGCAGCGCCGAGAGATACAGGTAGTTGATGGGATTCACGACGCACCGCCTTGCGACAGACTCGGGCTGGGCTCCGGTGCGGCGACGTCCTTGCCGTCGCCGCCGCGGCTTTGCAGGATGGGCGACACCGACAGCTTCGAATACGAGCCGTCCGGCAACAGGGCGGCCACGTCGACGGCGTTGTGGCGGGCGTAGACACCGGGGTTGGGCAGCGGGGTGGGGTGCCCGCCGGCCCGGAAACGCTCCTGGGAAAGTTCGCGCTGGGTCTTGCGGCGCTCGAAACGCTCCCGGTGCGCCAGCACCATGGCCCCGACGGCCGCGGTGATCAGCAGCGCGCTGGTCAGCTCGAAGGCCCACAGGTAGCGGGAAAAGATCAGGGCGGCAAGCCCTTCCACGTTGCCGTTGGCGTTGGCGGTGGTCAGCCCGGCGAACCCGCCGCTGGCCACGTTGCCGACCGCGGCGATGAGCAGGATGCCGAACCCGACACCGGCGGCCACCGCGGCGACGCGCTGGCCGCGCAGCGTCTCCTTGAGCGATTCGGCCGAGTCGACGCCGATGAGCATCAGCACGAACAGGAACAGCATCATCACCGCGCCGGTGTACACCACGACCTGGACGACTCCCAAAAACAGCGCGTCCTGGATCATGTAGAACACCGCCAGGATGATCATCGTCATGGCCAGGAACATGGCCGAGTAGACGGCGTTGACGGCCAGCACCACCCCGAGCGCACCGATCACGGCCAGCGCGCCCAGCACCCAGAAGGTGACCGCCTCGCCGGTGGATGTGCGGACGATGGTGTCCTGGGAATAGCTGGAGGCCAGCGTGGCGGCGACGGCGTGGCCGGCGAAGGCACTCACCGCGGCTCCCCGGCCCGCTGGGCCTCCCGCAGCCCGTGCGCGGTCACATTGCCCAGGTAGTAGTCCTTATCGGTGGCGCCGGGGGCGCGGGGATGCGGCGGCGCGGTCATCTCGGGCAGCAGCGGGGCCAGCAGCCGATCCTTCTCGTAGATCAGGTCGGCGCGGTTGTCGTCGGCCATCTCGTAGTCGTTGGTCATCGTCAGCGCCCGGGTCGGGCAGGCCTCGACGCACAGCCCGCAGCCGATGCAGCGCAGGTAGTTGATCTGGTACACCCGGCCGTAGCGTTCCCCGGGCGAATACCGCAGTTCCTCGGTGTTGTCGGCGCCCTCGACGTAGATCGCGTCGGCCGGGCAGGCCCACGCGCACAGCTCGCAGCCGATGCACTTCTCCAGCCCGTCGGGGTAACGGTTGAGCTGGTGACGGCCGTGGTAGCGCGGCGCGACCGGGCCCGGCTTCTCCGGATACTCCTCGGTGACATGCTTTTTGAACATCGACGCGAACGTCACGCCGAATCCGGCGACTGCGTCCAAGAATTTAGCCACGTGCTTTCTCCTTACTCGCGGCCGCCAGCGCTTTCGCCGGCAGCGGCGGTGTCGGGAATACCGGGGTGGAATCCGGCGCGGTGGGCAGCTGCTTGGCCTGGCGGCGCAGCTGCCGTCGCAGCGCGCGAATATGCGGCGTGGTGAACGGTTTTCGCAGCGAGAGCACCAGGGCGGCGGCGAACACGATGCTGGAGATCACCAGGATCGGCGTCCAGTGCGCGTACCCCTGGTTCTGCAGCGTGCGGATCACCGCCGCGATCAGCACCCACACCAACGAGGCGGGGATCAGCAGCTTCCAGCCCAGCCCCATGAACTGGTCGTAGCGCAGCCGCGGCAGGCTGGCCCGCAGCCAGAAGTAGATGAACAGGAAGGTCCACATCTTCGCGGTGAACCACAGCACCGGCCACCAGCCGGTGTTGGCGCCCGCCCACGTGTTCAGCGGCCACGGCGCATGCCAGCCGCCGAAGAACAACGCGGTGGCCAGTGACGACACCGTCATCATGTTGACGTACTCGGCCAGCATGAACATGGCGAACTTCAGCGACGAGTACTCGGTGTGGAACCCGGCGACCAGCTCGCCCTCGGCCTCGGGCAAATCGAAAGGCGCCCGGTTGGTTTCACCGACCATCGAGATCAGGTAGATCACGAACGACGGCAGCAGCAGGAACACGAACCAGACCCGGTCCTGGGCGGCCACGATCTGCGAGGTGGACATGGAGCCGGCGTAGAGGAACACCGCCGCGAACGACAATCCCATCGCCACCTCGTAGGAGATCACCTGCGCGGTGGAGCGCACCCCGCCCAGCAGCGGGTAGGTGGAGCCGGATGCCCAGCCGCCCAACACGATTCCGTACACCCCGATCGCCGACAGGCCCAGGATGAACAGCACCGCGACCGGCAGGTCGGTGAGCTGAAGCGGGGTGCGGTGGCCGAACACCGACACCACCGGGCCGAACGGGATGAACGCGAACGCGGTGAAGGCGGGGATGGTCGAGATGACCGGCGCCGCGAAGTAGACGAATTTGTCGACGCCGCCCGGGGTGATGGTTTCCTTGAGCGCCAACTTGATTCCGTCGGCCAGGCTCTGCAGCACACCCCACGGGCCCACCCGGTTGGGGCCGGGCCGCAGCTGCATCCAGCCGAGGATCTTGCGTTCGAGCAGGATCGCGACAAGCACGTTGAGCATGAGGAACACGAAGATGGCCAGCGCCTTGCCCAGCACCAGCCACCAGGGGTCGTGCCCGAAGGCGGTCAGTGGGGTCGTCACGAGCCAACTCCAATCCGCACCGTGGCGCCGACGGTGACGCCGAGCTGGCGGTGCACCGCCGAGCCGGAGGAGTTCAGCGGCAGCCACACCACCCGGTCGGGCATGTCGGTGATCACCAGCGGCAGGCTGATCGATCCGCGCGGCGTGCTCACGGTGACCGCATCGCCGTCGGCGGCGCCGATCTCGGCGGCGGTGTCGGCCGACAGCCGCAGCACGGGCTTGCGCGCCGTGCCGGCCAGATGCGGTTCGCCGTCTTGCATGCGACCGTTGTCCAGCAGCATCCGCCAACCGGTCAGCACCGCTTCACCCGCCCCGGGCGGCGTCGGCTCGGCGGCCGCGACGTCCGGGCCGGCCGCGCGTTTGCCCTCCCAGTAGGGCAGCGCGGCGTATTCGGTGCGGATCTCCTCGACGGTCGCCGTCCCCAGGTAGACGCCCAGCTCGTCGGCCAAAGTGTCGAGCACCTGGTGATCGGATTGGCCGGCCTGCGTCATGCTGCCGCGCAGCGCGGCCTGGAACGGGCGGAACCGGCCCTCCCAGTTGACGAAGGCGCCCGCCTTCTGGGTGGTCGGCGCGACCGGGAACACCACGTCGGCGCGCTGCGTGACGGCGCTGTGCCGCAGCTCCAGGCTGACCACGAAGCCCACCCCGTCCAGCGCCGCCAGCACCGCCTGCGGATCGGCGAAGTCGTCCGGGTCCACACCGCCGACCAGCAGTGCGCCCAGCGTGCCGTCGGCGGCGGCAGCCAGCATCTCCTGCACGTCACGCCCAGGGCCGCAAGGCAATTCGGACACGTTCCAGGCCGACGCGATCTGCGCGCGGGCGTCGTCGTCAGCGACGGGCCGGCCGCCCGGCAGCAGCCCGGGCAGCGCCCCGGCCTCCAGGGCGCCGCGATCGCCGGCGCGCCGCGGAACCCAGACCAGCCGGGCGCCGGTGGTGTCGGCCAGCCGGGCGGCGGCGGACAGTCCGCCCGGCGCCGTGGCCAGCCGTTCGCCGACCATGATGACCGCGCCCGGGGTGGACAGCAGGTCACCCACTTCGCCGGTGGCCAGCCGGTCCAACGCCGAGGCCTCGGCGCCGGGCGCGGTTTTGATCAGCCGACCCGACATCTTGGTCAGCGAGCGGGTGGCGAACGGCGCCACCGCGTACACCGGCACCCCGTGCTTGCGGGCCGCCTTGCGCAGCCGCAGGAACACGATCGGCGACTCGTCTTCGGGCTCGAACCCGGCCAGCAGCACCACCGGTGCGGACTCCAGGTCGGAGTAGCTGACGGTGATCGGCCGGCCGGCGATCCGGGCGGCCAGAAAGTCGGTCTCCTCGGCCGAGCTGGGCCGGGCCCGAAAGTCGATGTCGTTGCTGCCCAACACGATTCGGGCGAATTTCGAGTACGCGTAGGCGTCCTCCCAGGTGGCCCGACCGCCGACCAGCACCCCGGTGTTGCCCAGCGCGGATTCCAGCCCCCGGGTCGCGGCGGCGATCGCGTGCGACCAGGAGGCCGGTTGCAGCGAACCGTCGGCGTCGCGGACCAGGGGAGTGGTGATCACGTCGGGCTGGGTGGCGTAGCTGAACGCCCACCGGCCCTTGTCGCAGTTCCACTCCTCGTTGACTTCCGGGTCGTCGCCGGCCAGTCGGCGCAGCACCTTGCCGCGGCGGTGGTCGGTGCGCTGGGCGCACCCGGACGCGCAGTGCTCGCAGACGCTGGGGCTGGACACCAGGTCGAAGGGGCGGGCCCGGAACCGGTAGGCGGTGCCGGTGAGCGCCCCCACCGGGCAGATCTGCACGGTGTTGCCCGAGAAGTAGGAGTCGAACGGTTCGTTGGCGTAGATGCCGACCTGCTGCAGCGCGCCGCGCTCCTGCATGTCGATGAACGGGTCGCCGGCGATCTGCTCGGAGAACCGGGTGCAGCGGGCGCACAGGATGCAGCGCTCCCGGTCCAGCAGCACCTGCGCGGAGATGTTGATCGGCTTGGCGAAGGTGCGCTTGACGTCGGTGAAGCGAGAATCGCTGCGGCCGTTGGACATTGCCTGGTTCTGCAGCGGGCATTCGCCGCCCTTGTCGCACATCGGGCAGTCCAGCGGATGGTTGATCAGCAGCAGCTCCATCACGCCGTGCTGGGCCTTGTCGGCGGCCTCGGAGGTGAGCTGGGTGCGCACCACCATGTCGTCGGTCGCGACCGTGGTGCACGAGGCCATCGGCTTGCGCTGCCCCTCGACCTCGACCAGGCACTGCCGGCACGCCCCGACCGGCTCCAGCAGCGGGTGGTCGCAGAACCGGGGGATCTGGATGCCCATCAACTCGGCCGCGCGGATCACCAGAGTCCCCTTGGGGACGCTGATCTCGTTGCCGTCGATGCTCAGCGTCACCATCTCCGGCTGGGTCACGCGGCCTTCGGTGTCCGCAGTTTGGGTCACGAGTCGCTCCCGTTCGGTGTCAGCATGGAGTCTCGCGGGTCGAACGGGCATCTGCCGTTCTCGACGTGGGCGACGTACTCGTCGCGGAAGTACTTGATCGACGACATCACCGGGCTGGCGGCGCCATCGCCCAACGCGCAGAACGACTTTCCCAGGATGGTGTCGGAGATGTCCAGCAGCTTGTCGATGTCCTCGGCCGTGCCCTTACCGGTCTCCAGCCGTTCGTAGATCTGGTCGAGCCAGAACGTGCCCTCGCGGCACGGCGTGCACTTGCCGCACGACTCGTGCTTGTAGAAGTAGGTCCAGCGGCGCACCGCACGCACCACGCAGGTGGTCTCGTCGAAGATCTCCAGCGCCTTGGTGCCCAGCATCGAGCCGACCCCGCCCACGCCCTCGTAATCCAGTGGCACGTCGAGGTGTTCGTCGGTCAGCAGCGGGGTCGACGAGCCGCCGGGGGTCCAGAACTTGAGCCGGTGCCCGGCCCGCACCCCGCCGGCGTAATCGAGCAACTCGCGCAACGTGATTCCCAGCGGCGCCTCGTACTGGCCGGGCCGGGTGACGTGGCCGGACAGCGAATACAGCGTGAAGCCCGGCGATTTCTCGCTGCCCATCGAGCGGAACCAGTCCACGCCGTTGCCGATGATGGACGGCACGCTGGCGATGGTCTCGACGTTGTTGATCACCGTGGGGCAGCCGTACAGCCCGGCCACCGCCGGGAACGGCGGCCGCAGCCGGGGCTGGCCGCGGCGGCCCTCCAGCGAGTCCAGCAGCGCGGTCTCCTCGCCGCAGATGTAGGCGCCGGCGCCGGCGTGCACCACCAGCTCCAGATCGAAGCCCGAGCCGTCGATGTCGCGGCCCAGATAGCCGGCGGCGTAGGCCTCGGCGACGGCGTTCTGCAGCCGGCGCAGCACCGGCAGCACCTCGCCGCGCACATAGATGAACGCGTGGTTGGCCCGGATCGCATACGCCGCGATGATCACCCCCTCGATCAGGACGTGCGGGGTGGCCAGCATCAACGGAATGTCTTTGCACGTACCGGGTTCCGACTCGTCGGCGTTGACCACCAGGTAGTGCGGCTTGGCGGCCGCGCCGGTGTCGCCCTGCGGGATGAACGACCACTTGGTGCCGGTCGAGAAGCCCGCGCCGCCGCGCCCGCGCAGCCCGGAGTCCTTGACCATCCCGATGACCGCGTCGGGCTCCATCGCCAGCGCCTTCTTCATCGCCGCGTAGCCGCCGTGCCGGTGGTACGTCTGCAGCGTCCACGACTCGGGATCGTCCCAGAAGCGGCTGATCACCGGCGTCAGCGGCGTCGCCTGCGGGGCCCCGGAGGCCTCCGAAGTCTCCGAAGTCGTTGTCATTGCTGGCCTTCCGGCGGTTTCGGTGCCTGCATGCCGTGTTCCTTGGCGACCTTCAGCCCGGCCAGGGTCGCCGCGCCGGCGCCGCCCTGCCCCTGGTCGGGGCGCTCGTCGGGCAGCCCGGCCAGGATGCGCGAGGTCTCCCGGAAGACGCACAGCGGCGCGCCGCGGGTGGGGTGCCGGGGCTCACCGGCGCGCAGCGAGTCGACGAGTTCGCGCGCCGACTCGGGTGTCTGGTTGTCGAAGAACTCCCAGTTGACCATCACCACCGGCGCGTAGTCGCAGGCCGCGTTGCATTCGATGTGTTGCAGCGTGACCGACCCGTCGGGCGTGGTCTCGTCGTTGCCGATGCCCAGATGCTCCTTCAGCGCATCGAAGATGGCGTCGCCACCCATGATGGCGCACAACGTGTTTGTGCACACCCCGACGAGGTAGTCACCGGTCGGCCCGCGCCGGTACATGGTGTAGAAGCTGGCCACCGCCGACACCTCGGCCCCGGTCAAACCCAGCTGCTCGCCGCAGAACTCTAGTCCCGCCGGGGTCAGGTAGGAGTCCTGCGACTGGACCAGGTGCAGCAGCGGCAGCAGCGCCGAGCGTTTGTCGGGGTAGCGGCCCATGATCTCCTTGGCGTCGACCTCGAGCCGGGCCCGCACCTCGGGCGGGTAGGACGTGGGCGCGCCCTCGACCACGAACGCGTTGGGCTCGTCGGGCGGCGGGCCGAGCCGGAGGAACACCGGCTGCCCCTGTGGGCCGGTCATCGGTCCACCCCGCCCATCACCGGGTCGATGCTGGCGACCGCGGTGATCAGGTCGGCGACCATGCCGCCCTCGCACATCGCGGCGACGGACTGCAGATTGGTGAACGACGGGTCGCGGTAGTGCACCCGGTAGGGGCGGGTGCCGCCGTCGCTGACCATGTGCACGCCGAGCTCGCCGCGCGGCGATTCGACCGCCGTGTACACCTGGCCCGGCGGGACCCGGATGCCCTCGGTGACCAGCTTGAAGTGGTGGATCAGGGCCTCCATCGAGCCGCCCATGATCTTGGCGATGTGCTCCGGCGAGTTACCCAGGCCGTCCGGGCCGACCTTCAAATCGGCGGGCCAGGCGATCTTTCCGTTCTCGACCATGATGGGGCCCGGCTGCAACTTGTCCAGACATTGCTCGACGATCTTGATCGACTCCCACATCTCCTTGACGCGAATCATGTAGCGCCCGTAAGCATCACACGTGTCGGCGGTGATCACGTCGAATTCGTAGTTTTCATAACCGCAGTACGGTTCGCTCTTGCGCAGATCGTGCGGCAGCCCGGTGGCGCGCAGGATCGGCCCCGTGATGCCAAGCGCCATGCAGCCGGTCAGGTCCAGGTAGCCGATGTCCTGGGTGCGGGCCTTCCAGATGGCGTTCTCGTTGAGCAGGTCGCCCATTTCGCGCAGCGGTTGGCGCAACTGGTCGAGCGCCTGGGCGATTTCGGTTTTCGCATTCGGCGGCAGGTCCTGGGCCACGCCGCCGGGCCGGATGTAGGCGCTGTTCATCCGCAGCCCGGTGATCGACTCGAACAGGGTGAGCACGATTTCGCGGCCGCGGAAGCCGACGAACATCGGCGTCATCGCGCCCAGCTCCATGCCGCCGGTGGCCAGGGCCACCAGATGCGAGGAGATCCGGTTGAGCTCCATCATCATCACCCGGATGACGTTGACCCGCTCCGGTATCTGGTCGGTGATGCCGAGCAGCTTCTCCACGCCCAGGCAGTAGGCGGTCTCGTTGAAAAACGGTGAGAGATAATCCATTCGGGTCACGAACGTGACACCCTGGGTCCAGTACCGGTATTCGAGGTTCTTTTCGATGCCGGTGTGCAGGTAGCCGATTCCGCAACGCGCCTCGGTGACCGTTTCGCCCTCGATCTCCAGGATCAGCCGCAGCACCCCGTGGGTGGACGGGTGCTGGGGTCCCATGTTGACGACGATGCGTTCGCCGGGGTCGGCGCTGCGGGCGGCCTCGACGACCTTGTCCCAGTCCTGGCCGCCCGCGACCACGAGGGTCTCGCCGGCGCCGTCGTGCGTCGATTCGGTGGTGGTGCTCATCAGTTGTACGCTCTCCGCTCGTCGGGCGGGGGTATCTGTGCGCCTTTGTATTCGACCGGGATCCCGCCGAGCGGGTAGTCCTTGCGCTGCGGATGCCCGTGCCAGTCGTCCGGCATCTCGATGCGGGTCAGCGACGGGTGCCCGTCGAAGATGATGCCGAAGAAGTCGTAGGTCTCGCGCTCGTGCCAGTCGGTGGTCGGATAGATCCGGTACAGCGACGGGATGTGCGGATCCTCGTCGGGCACAGCCACTTCCAGGCGGACGCGGCGGTTGTGCGTGATGGACTGCAGCGGATAGACGGCGTGCAGTTCGCGACCCGTCTCGTGCGGGTAGTGCACGCCGCTGACGCCCAGGCACATCTCGAAACGCAGCCGCGGGTCGTCGCGAAGGTGCTGGGCCACGTGCGGCAGTGCCGCCCGGTCGACGTGCAGGGTGAGCTCGTCGCGGTACACCACGACCTTCTCGATCGCCTGGTGGAATTCGATGCCGTTGCTCTGCAACGACTCGGTCAACGTGTCGACGACGTCGTCGAAGTAGCTGCCGTAGGGTCGCGGGCTGCTGCCGGGCAGGGTGACCGTGCGCACCAGCCGCCCGTAGCCGGACGTGTCGCCGGTGCCGGCGGCCCCGAACATGCCGCGACGAACGTCGATCACCTCGTCGTCGCCCTGGGCTATCGCCTCGCGGGGGTCCTGGTCGGGCGAGCTCATCGCAGCAGTCCGCGCATCTCGATGGTGGGCCGGGCCGACAGCGCCGCCTGCTCGGCTTCGGCGATGGCGGTTTCCCGGTTGACGCCCAGCGGCATTTGTTGAATCTTCTCGTGCAGCTTGAGGATTGCGTACAACAGCATTTCCGGGCGCGGGGGGCAGCCGGGCAGGTAGATGTCCACCGGGACGACGTGGTCGACGCCCTGCACGATCGCGTAGTTGTTGAACATCCCGCCGGATGACGCGCACACCCCCATGGCCAGCACCCATTTCGGCTCGGCCATCTGGTCGTAGATCTGGCGCAGCACCGGGGCCATCTTCTGGCTCACCCGACCGGCGACGATCATCAGGTCGGCCTGGCGGGGAGTGGCCGAGAACCGCTCCATGCCGAACCGCGCGATGTCGAATCTTGGCCCGGCGGTTGCCATCATCTCGATGGCACAGCAGGCCAACCCGAACGTCGCCGGCCACAGCGAGTTCTTGCGGACGTAGCCGGCGACCTTCTCGACCGTCGACAACAGGATCCCGCCGGGCAGCTGTTCCTCAAGACCCACGCTTACCTCAATCCCCTCTCGGCCCTCAGTCCCACGTCAGGCCGCCGCGGCGCCACACGTAGGCGTAGGCCACGAAAACCGTGAGCATGAAGACCACCATCTCGATCAGAGCAAAGGTGCCCAGCGCGTCGTAGCTGACCGCCCACGGGTACAGGAACACGATTTCGATGTCGAAGACGATGAACAGCATCGCGGTCAGGTAGTACTTCACCGGAAACCGCTGTCCGGCCGTGGCGCGCGGGCCGCTCACCGAGGTTTCGGTGGGCTCGATGCCGCACTCGTAGGCCGCCATCTTCGATTTGTTGAAACGTGACGGGCCGGCCAGGCTCGCGATCACCACCGAGCCCACGGCAAAGGCGGTGGCGATCGCCCCCAGCACCAGGATGGGTATGTAGACGTTCAACTCGCTCCATGATCCGTCGTGCGAGCCGCCTGCAGCGGCCAGGCGGTAACCGGGCTGCTGTGACGAACCCGGTTTCGGGACCGTCACAGTGATCTTCAACATAGCATCGCGGCGCGCGGCGCGCTTGCCCGGGGTGGGCGTTTTGCAGTATTGACGCCGCCGTGCTCGCGCTGTCCAGCGCAAAGTCAGGGGGCGACGGCCGGGCGATTGCCCCGGCGGCAACGAGGACGCGTGGATCCGGTCAGCGAACCGGGGTGCGCAACAGGTTCAGCACCGTGCGGCCGAGCAGGATGGGGTCGATCGGATGCGGCACCGCGGCTTCGGCGCGCGACCAGGACGCCAGCCAGGCATCGTCGGGCCGCCCGGTCAGCACCACCAGCGGTGGGCAGGTGTCGAGTTCGTCCTTGAGCTGTTTGGCGATTCCCATGCCCCCGGTGGGGGTGGCCTCGCCGTCCAGGATGGCCAGGTCGATGCCGCCCTGGTCCATCGTCTTGACCACCATCGGGGCGGTGGCCACCTCCACGTAGCTCAGCTCGGGCAGGTCGGGATGCAGGTGCCTGCCCAGTGCCCGCATCACCCGTTCCCGGGTCTGGGCGTTGCTGCTGTAGACGAGGATCCGCAGGGCGACGCTGGATTGGGGCGTGGAGTCCGACACGCTGCAGATGCTACTGGTGCCGCAGTGGGTTTATCGGGGTGCCCGCAAATCTGTTGCGAATCTATTGCGAATCTCGGACGAAGATGACGTCGGCCGCGGCCGTCGCGGTGCGGCCGATCATGCCGAACCGGTTCCAGCCCAGGTCGAATCGGGCGCGATCGAGCGTGGTTTCGCCGGTGATCCGGATCGAGCCGTCGTCGAGCTCGAGGATCGTGACGGGCAGCGGCAGTTGTGCGGTGACGCCCTTGACGGTGAAGTCGGTGCGCAGGTCGGCGTTTTTGCCCTTGGTCGGCTGCAGCCCGGTGACCACCACGCTGATCTTCTCGAAGCGTTCGACGTCGAAGAAGTCGGGCGAGCGCAGGTGCTGGTCGCGGCGGCCGATCCCGGTGTCCAGCGACGCGGCCCGGATGTCGACGCGCCCGAAAACCGCTCCCTTGCCGGTCAGTTGGCCGTCACCGGTGAAGTCGGTGAAGCGGCCCCGGACGGTCAGCAGCCCCCACATGTTCTTGATCCTGAAAGTGATGGCCGAGCGGTCCGGCACCAGGTTCCACACGCCGGCCATCTCCGGATCGTGCAGCAGTGTCTCCAAGGTCGTCATCGATCACCCCCAACTGTCGTGGCGAATCTAGCGCCTATCACATCAGCGGCGCGATCCCGGCGGGATCGAAGTATTCGTCGATGCGCTCGATCATGCCGTGCGCGCCCACCCTGATCACGATGCACACCCGCAGCGAGATCGCTTGCCCGCCATGCCCGGTGGCGTGCAAGACGTGCTGCTGGACGAAGCCGCCGTCGAACAGCTGCCGGTCCAGGATCTGGTAGCGGCGCCGGGCGGTCGCGCCGATGAACCAGTCGATCACCCGCACGGCGCGGGCCTTGTCGTCGTCGCGGCGGGAGCCGACCCGCCACACCGCGATATCGTCGCTCCACATCGCCGCGACCGCGGTCACGTCACCGCGCTCGATGGCGGCGAACAGCCGGTCGGCCGTGTCGACGACGGTTTTCGCACCGCTGGCGGTCATGGCACCCGCTCCCCTCCGATCTGTTTACTATTCGTTGTCGTAGCCGGGATGGGCGACGGCCAACCGGCGTCGCACCAGCGCGCGCAGGCAGGCGATGACGTCGTCGGCCCGCCCGTCCATCTCCCCGGCGCGTATCGCGGCGGCGAGCTGCTCCTCCTCGGCGAAACCCAAGGCGGCCAGGGCGGCACGCGATTGCGCTTCGCTCTCGTCGAGCAGTTCACGCTCGACGATGCGCAACGCGTTGGCGGCCACCCGGGCGTGGAAGTTGACCTGCCCCTCGGTCGCCGCGCGCACGTCGG
Organism: Mycobacterium avium subsp. avium; assembly: GCF_009741445.1. Classification (NCBI taxonomy): domain Bacteria; kingdom Bacillati; phylum Actinomycetota; class Actinomycetes; order Mycobacteriales; family Mycobacteriaceae; genus Mycobacterium; species Mycobacterium avium. The sequence goes on from NZ_CP046507.1 coordinate 661,119, forward strand.
TCTCCAGGAATTCGGCCACGGCGGCGACGAGTTCGGCGGCCAGCGGGCGGCCATAGGGGCCGATCATCAGGCGGCCCCTTCGAGCAGGTTGAGTAGATCCCACTCGGTCTCGCAGACGCGCCGGCCGATGGTGGCCAGCTCGACCGAGCGGTGCAGGCCGCTCAGGTGCCGCTCCGCCTGGTAGCGGCAGATCACCCCCCAGCGCAGCGTGGCCAGCACCAGCCACCAGTGGAACGCCGCCCGGTCCACGGTCGTCGCGCTGGCCTGCTCGTAGGCACGCAGGAAGCTCTCGATGCTGCCCAGGCCGCCGGCGCCGAGGCCGGCCGGGGCGCCGAATCGCCAGGCGCGGATGCAGAACCAGGCCAGATCCTCATACGCCTGGCCGACATGCACCAGCTCCCAATCCAGCACCGCGGCAAGCTGGGCGCCGTCGACGATGAGATTGCCCATCCGGAAGTCGCCGTGCACCAACACCGCCGGCGCCGCACGGGGCCGGCGGGCGGCCAGCCAGCGAAACGCCCATTCGAAGGTGGCGGTGGTGTCGCCCATGTCGTCGAGGCGTTGCCGCCATTCGGCGAGTTGGTCCTGGCGCCTCAGGCCCGGGTCCTGGATCCGGTCTATCTCGGCGCGGTGGATGGCGGCCACAGCGTGCGCGCATTGCCCGAGCAGGTGGGCCCGGGCCGCGTGGCCGTCGGCGGCGTCGAGCCGGCGCTGGATGCGCCGCGCGATGGTCTCGCCCTTGATCTCGTCGCAGATCAGGAACGGATTGCCCAGTGCGACAGGCGAATTGTCGGCGACCAGGATGTGGGGGACCGGGGCGCCGGCGGCCGCGGCGGCGGCTTGCGCCTGGGCTTCGAGCTCCATGCCGGCGTGCACGTCGTCGGGCGGGCCGGTGCGCAGGATCAGCGGGCGGCGCCGCCCGCCGGTGACGGCGTCGAACGCCCAGGTGGTTCTGCTGGCCCCGCCGGTCAGCGTGCGCAGCTGCTCGACGGCTGTGCCGGCGCCGAGCGCGGTGGCCAGCACCCCTTCCAGTTTGGGGCGCAGTTCGGCCGCGTCGCTGTCCATCACTTCTTGCCGAATTTGAACAGCCGCTGCGCCACCCGGCGGATCTGGATCTCCTCGGCGCCCTCGGTGATCCGGTAGCGGCGGTGATGGCGGTAGATGTGCTCGAACGGTTCGTGCCGGCTGTAGCCGAGGCCGCCGAAGATCTGCATGGCCCGGTCGGCGGCGTCGCAGACCAGCCGGTTGGCCCGGTAGTTGGCCATCGACACCTTGTCGGATACCTCCATGTGGTGGTCGCGGTCCAGGTGCCAGGCCGCGTACTGCACGAGCAGCCGCACCATCTGGGCTTCGGTCTGCAGTTCGGCCAGCGGCCATTGCACGGCCTGGTTGACCGACAGCGGTTTGCCGAACACCGTTCGGCTGCCGGCGTATTCGGCGGCCCGGTCGATGCAGTACTGGGCGGCACCCAGGCTGCTGGCCGCTTGCCGAATCCTGTTCTCGTGCAGGAAGGTTTGCGCGACTTCGAGTCCGCGATCCACCTCACCGAGCACCGCGTCGGCGGGCACCCGGACATCGGTCAGCTCGACCTCGCCGTGGTCGGTGGGCATGTTGAACGTCCACCAGTAGTAGGGCACCGTGAATCCGGGCGCGTCGGTCGGCACCAGGAACGCGGTGATGCCCACCGCGGTCCCGGGCTCACCGGAGGTGCGGGCGAAGATCAGGTCGTGGGTGGCGCGGTGCACGCCGGTGTTGAATCGCTTGGCGCCGTTTATCACCCAGCCGTCACCGTCGCGTTCGGCGCGGGTCTGAAGCCAGGTGGCGTCCGAGCCGTGCTGCGGCTCGGTCAGGCCGAACGCCATGGAACGTTCCCCGGTGATCAGCGCCTGCGACCACTCCCGGCGCTGTTCGTCGGTGCCGAACCGCTCCATCATGATCACCTGCGGGAAGTTCCCGACGATCGACGACTCGTTCTGCAGGTCGTTGTGCAGGCCAAGACCCTTGTGCGCCAGGTGTTCTCGAATGACCGCCATGTCGACGTTGCTGCCGTCGCGACCCCCCAGCGACGCGGGCAATCCGTACCGCAGCCAGCCTGCCCGGTCGGCCCGCCGGCGCATCTCGGCCAGCAGGTCCTCCCATTCGCGGGTGGGGATCCCGTCGTTGTCCCAATCGGTGCGGACATGCTCGCGGCGCTGGTCGAAATACTGGATGTGCTCGCGCTCCAGCGGTTTGATCTCGTTCTCGATGAACGCGTCCATCTCGGCGAGCACGCCCGGAAGGTGTTCGGGCAGGGTGAAATCCACAGCTGTCTCCTTACACGCCGTAGGGAGTTTTCTTCCAGATCGTCGACAGGGTGGCGATGGCGTCCTCGTCGCTGATCTCGATACCCAGACCGGACGGGCCGACGAACACGGTGGTGAAGTTCTCGAACAGCAGCGCGATGGCCGCCGCGGTGTGCTGGGGGTGCAGCTCGGCGCCGTAACCCTGCTCCTGGGCGCGGCGCACCGACGCCGCCACCAGATCGATGCCGAAGCGCCGGAATTCGTTCTGCACCGCCGCGAACCGCTGCTGGGTGGCGGCCAGCTGGGCCACCGCGATCATGATGCCGATGTTCTGCTTGAACATGTTCCAGTAACCGGTGACCACCGCGGTGAAGAACGCGTCGTCGTCGGGGGAGTCCGGCAGGTGGACGCTGAGCCCCGAGGGCGTGACCACCTCGTGCAGGAAGGACTCCGCGAGCGCGGCCAGCAGGTCTTCCTTGTCGGCGAAATACCGGTAGAACACCGCCGGGGATTTCCCGGCCGCCGACGTGATGTCGGCCAGCGTGGTGCCGTGAAAACCCCGCTCGGCGAACAGCTTGCGGGCGGCCTGCTCGATGGCCTGCCTGGTCTGGCGGCCCTTGGCGGTCAGCAGTTCGGCAGGCATCAGGGACCCCGCTGTCAACTTCTCCGCCGGTCCCCGGCGCGCAGCAGGGCACTGGGAAGGTCATGCCCCACAAGTGTTTTCGCGACACCGGCGGCGGCGATGGCGGCCTGCAGGTCGACATCCACGTCGAATCCGCTGTCGGTGAGCAGGTACACCAGGTCCTCGGTGGCGATGTTGCCGGTGGCCCCGGGCGCGAACGGGCAGCCACCCAGCCCGCCGACCGACGCGTCCAGCCGGGTGACCCCGGCGCCGACCGCCGCGTACGCGCTGGCCAGCCCGCAGCCGCGGGTGTTGTGGAAATGACCGCCCAGCGGCATGTCCCCGACCACCGGAAGCAGTTGCGCGATCAGCGAACTCACCCGGCCGGGGGTCGCCGTGCCGATGGTGTCGGCGATCGACAGCCGGTCGGCCCCGCGGTCGCGGGCCGCGGCGGCGATGTCGAGCACCCGCTGCGGGGGAGTGGGGCCTTCGAACGGTGAGTCCCACGCGGTGGCGATGACGACTTCGACGGTGACCGGCGGGCCCGCGCCGTCGTGGGCGATGGCGACGATGTCGGCGATCTGTTCGGTGGCCTCGGCGCTGGTGCGCCCGACGTTGGCCGCGCTGAACGTGTCGTCGGCGGCCACCACGTATTCGATGGTGCGCAACCCGGCGGCCACCGCCCGCCTGGCGCCGTTGGGACTGGCGACCAGGGCGGAGAATTCGATGTCGGGATAGTCGGCCAGGTGGGCGGCCAGGTCGGCGGCGTCGGCCATCGACGGCACCTTGGACGGGGAGACGAACGCGGTGGCCTCGACCTCGCGCACCCCGGTGGCCGCCACCGCGGCCAGCAGTTCGAGCTTGGCGGACAACGGGATCGGCGCCTCGATCTGCAGGCCGTCGCGCAGCGCCACCTCGCGGATGGCCACATGTGTGCTCACAGCACCTCCTGTGCCCGCAGCTCCTCGAGTTCCTCGGCGGTCTTGCCCAGCAGCCCGCGGTACACCTCGTCGTTGTGCTGGCCCGGCCGCGCCGGACCCGCGTTGCGCACCCGGCCCGGCGATTCCGAGAGCACCGGCACGATGCCCGGGCCCAGCACGTTGCGCCGCAGCCGCTCGTCGTAATGCTCGACCAGCATGTCGCGGGCCCGCAGCTGCGGGTCGTTGACGACCTCGGCGACCGTGTTGATCGGTCCGGCGATCACGCCTGCGGCGGAAAGGGTTTCGATGATCTCGTCCGGCTGGCGCTGTGCGGCCCACTCGCCGATGATCCCGTCGAGTTCGTCCTGGTTGCGGCCGCGCGCGACGTGGGTGGCGAACCGTTCGTCGGTGGCCAGCTCGGCGCGGCCCATCGCCTTGCACAGCCGGGCGAACACCGTGTCCTGGTTGGCGGCGATCACCACCCACGAGCCGTCGGCGCTGCGGTAGATGTTGGACGGGGCGATGCCCTCGAGCCGGGTGCCCGACGGACCGCGCACCACCCCGCCGACGTCGTAATCCGGGATCGTGGATTCCTGGACGGCCAAACAGGATTCGGTCAGCGCGACGTCGACCACCTGGCCGCGGCCGGTGACGCTGCGGCGGTACAGCGCGGCCAGCGCGCCCTGGGCGCCGAACATGCCGGCCAGGCTGTCGCCGAGCGACAGCGCCAACCGGGGCGGCGGGCCGCCGGGAAAGCCGTTGAGGTGGCGCAGTCCGCTGGCCGCCTCGGCGACCGAGGCGTACCCGGCCTTGGCGGCGTCGGGTCCGGTCTGCCCGTAGCCGGACACCCGGACCAGGATGATGCCGGGGTTGCGTTCGCACAGCACGTCATAGCCCAGGTTCCACTTCTCCAGCGTGCCCGGACGGAAGTTCTCCACCACGATGTCGGACTTCTCGACGAGCTCGCAGAACAGCTCGCGGCCGCGCGGGTGGCGCAGGTCGAGGGTGATCGCTCGTTTGTTGCGGGCGTGCACCGTCCAGAACACGTGGTGCCCGTCGACCTCGGCCTGGCCCCAGGTGCGCAGCGGGTCCGGCGCCCGGGGGAGCTCCACCTTGATCACGTCGGCGCCCATGTCGCCCAGCAGCCGGCTGGCGAACGGGCCGGCGATCAGGGTGCCCAGCTCGAGCACCCGGATGCCGTCCAGCGGTCCGGCCGCACCCGCAGCGCTCATGCCTTCTCCGCGAAGTCGTGCCGGACCAGCCAGTCGGTGACGATGCCGACCGCCGAGCGCAGCGCGTCGCGCTGATCCGGTCCCGCGTAATAGTGTGTGGCGCCCGGGATTTCGTGCATCTCCTTGTCGTGGTGTCCGATCGCCTGGAACAGCCGCCGGGTGTGGCTGGGGGTGCAGGCGTCATCGGCCAGGTTACCGATCACCAGCGCCGGGATGGCGATGTCGGGCCCGCAGGCCAGCGCGTCGCCGCGGGCGTCGTCGTAGCTCCACTGCGACAGCCAGCCGCGCAGCGTGCAGAACCGCGCCAACCCGACGGGGCTCATGTTCACCACTCGAGGATCCCCCAGGTAGCACGTTCCCGGGGTGCGTTCGTTGGGATCGACGGTCGGGTCCAGCCAGCGCGGGTCGGCCATGGTGCCGTGCACGACGAACCCGAATTCGTCGTCGGGGCGGCCGGCGGCCTTCAACTCGGCCAGCTTGGCTTTGACCCACGCGGTGATGCGGCGGTTGCGCTCGATCTGGGCCTGCCGGTAGCGGTCCAGGAACTCCTGGCTGTAGGGCGGTTGGTTCGGGTTGTCGGGGTCGTACAGGTCCAGCTCGGGATCGCGCTTAGTGGGGTCGGATTCGTCGAGGATGGACGCGTCCAGCCATTCGGTCAGCGTGCCGTGCCTGCTGATGTGCGCGGCGAGCAGCATGATGCCGTCGGCGGGGGTCAGGTCGAGCTTGGTCAGGTCCGGGCCGTCGCCGGACGGGCTGGACGTGATGGTCGGATTCTGCGCCTGCTGCTGGTAGAACACCGACAGCGAGCCGCCGCCGCTCCATCCGGCCAGCACCACCTTGGTGTAGCCGAGTCGCTTCTTGGCGTCTTTGATGCACTCGCCGAGATCCTCGACCACCTTCTCCATCAGCAGGGCCGAGTCGGTGCCGCGGAACCGGCTGTTGCAGTAGATGACGTGGTGGCCGGCGCGGGCCAGCGCATTGATCATCGGCAGGTAGGCGCCGCCGCCGATCGGGTGCATGAACACCAGCACGGTGTCGCTCGGCTTGTTCTTCGGCTTGAGCAGGTAGCTCTCCAGCACGGTGATCTCGGCCAGCCCGCCGTAGACATCCCGGACGCCCGAATTGTTCTGGAAGGCAACCAGATAGGGGATGCGGTCGTATTCGTGTTTCATCAGTGCTGTCCTAGGTCGTGGGCCAGTACCTCCGCCGACGGCGTCAGCCGGCGGCGGGTGTCGACGGCGATCACCTGCCAGTCGACCCGGGCGTACTCGTCGAACTTGCGGCGGGCCCGCTCCCGCGCCTTCTCCGGTGCGCCGTGGTGAACCCCTTGCGGCGCATGGGAAATCAGCCCGGGCGGCATCGGGATGCCGTAGAGCGAGCCGCCGTGGAAGAAGGCGATCTCGTCGTAGTCGACGTTGCGGTGATACCAGGGGGTGCGTTCGGTGCCCGGTACGCCCTCGGCCGGTTTGGGCAGAAAGTTCATCACGTACACGCCGGTGGCCTGCATGAACAGGTGCACCGTCGGCGGTAGGTGGACGCTGTCGGAGGTCACCACGTTGTAGTCGGCGATGTTGAAGGTGAACGCGAAGTTGTCACCGCGCCAGCCCTCGACGTCGAGCGGATTGTGTTGGTAGAGCAGCGTTGTCGGGCCGCCCTCATGCACCAGTCGGACCTCGTACTCGTCGCGGGCGGGATCGTCATCGAGTGCTTGCGGCTCGGGGATGGTGGCCTGCGACGGGTCGAACGGGAAGTGCCGGCCCAGCGGCCCGGGCGGCGGGACGCGGAACTCGTCGGTGGCCTCGATCATCAGCAGCGTGGTCTCGGCATCCGGAAGCTGGCGCCACGTCGTCGCCTTGGGCAGATACACCCAGTCGCCTTGGCGGTAGGGCATGGGCCCGAACTCGGTGTGCAGCAGCCCTGCGCCGCCGTGGACGAAGCACAGCAGGTCGCCGTCGACGTGGCGGACGTAGAACGGCATCGGCTCGCTACGGCGCGACAGCGAGATGCGGCAGTCGGGGTTGGCGAACATCAGCAACGGCCCGCCCGTGGCGTCGCTGGTGTCGCTCGGTTTGAGTTCGGTGGTCAACACGTCGATGGGTCGCAGCGGGCCCTGCACGCGGTAGGCGGTGGGGTCGTGGCGGCGGTACATGTTGGCGGTGCGGCCGGTGAAGCTGCCGCGGCCCAGCTCGTCGTCCTTGAGCCCGTCGAGATCGGCGTGCAGCCGGCCCGGTGTCCGGCCTTTGCGCAGGTGAATAAAGGATTCCATGGTGGCTCCTCCGGTGGGGCCAAGCTCGGCGCACAAAACTGAAAGTGACATTACTTTTTCTTTTGGGCGGGCACAAGGCCGCCCGGGTGCCGCCGGCCGCCGAGCGCCTAACCGCGCACGCGCAGCACGACCTTGCCCTTGGCGGTGCGGTTCTCCAGCGAGGCCACGGCCGCCGCGGCCTCGTCGAGCGGATAGACCACCGGCTCGGGCGGGGCCAGTTCACCGGAGGTGAACAGTCGCTCGAGCCCGGCCCACTGCTCGGCCAGCGCGCCGGGATGGGTGCCCGTCCAGGCGCCCCAGCCGACGCCGACCACGTCGATGTTGTTGAGCAGCAACCGGTTTACCTTGACCGTGGGGATCTCGCCGCCGGTGAAGCCGACCACCAGCAGCCGCCCGCCGGGGGCCAGCGAGCGCAGCGAATCGGTGAACCGGTCGCCGCCGACCGGGTCGACGACGATGTCGACGCCGCGGCCGTGGGTCAGCTCCTTCACGGCGTCCTTGAAGCCGTCGGCCAGCACGACGTCGGTCGCGCCGGCCGCCGTGGCGATGTCGGCCTTGTCCGTCGTGCTGACCACGGCGATGGTGCGGGCGGCGCCCAGCGCCGGCGCCAGTCGCAGCGCCGAGGTGCCGATACCGCCGGCCGCGCCGTGCACCAGCACCGTCTCGCCGCGCTGCAGCCGGCCCCGCACGGTCAGCGCGAAGTACACCGTCAGGTCGTTGAACAGCAGGCCGGCGCCGGCCTCGAAGCTGACGTTGTCGGGCAGCTTGAACACCCGGTCGGGGGCCAGCACCGCGACCTCGGCCATGCCGCCGGACAGCATGGTGAGGCCGACGACCCGGTCGCCGGAACGCACGTGCGCGCCCTCGGGTGCGGACCGCACCACGCCGGCGATCTCGGCGCCGAGCACGAACGGCAACTCCGGCCGGTACTGGTAGAGGCCGCGGGTGAGCAGGGCGTCCGGGAAGGCCACCCCGGCCGCGTGCACGTCGACGACGACGCCGTCGCCGGCCGGTTCGTCGACGTCCGTCACCTCGATCGCGTCCGGACCGTCCAGTCGAGTCACTCGTGCAGCACGCATGGTCGAACAGCGTACTGCCGGCTCAAAAACCGTCGATGACCCGCACCACGGCCCGGCCGGAGAATCGCCGGCGCGCTTGAGTGTCGCCGAACGTGTACTCGCGGCGAGAAAACGGCCGATATCTCGCGGTGGTTGCACGCTCGGCGCGCAACGCCGATAGCCCGCTACTTGAGTTCGGCCGATGACAGGCCCAGCAGGCGGCGGGCCACCACCAGCTGCTGGATCTGCTGGGTGCCCTCGAAGATGTCCAGGATCTTGGAGTCACGCGCCCACTTCTCCAGCAGTGACTGCTCGGAATAGCCTGCGGTGCCCGCCAATTCGACGGTCTTGAGGGTGACGTCGGTGGCCATCCGGCCCGCCTTGGCCTTGCTCATGGACGCTTCTTTGGAGTTGGGGATCTTGTTGTCGGCCTGCCACGCCGCCCGCAGCGACAGCAGATAGGCCGACTCCCAGTCGGCTTCCATCCGCAGGAACTCGGCCGCGGCCGCGCTCTGGACGTGCGCGGGTTTGTCGTAGGAGATCTCCACGCCGGCGTCGGTGAGGATCTTGCGGATCTCCTCCAGCGCGGCGCGGGCCACCCCGACGGCCATGGCGGCAACGATGGGCCGGGTGTTGTCGAAGGTCTCCATCACCCCCGAAAAGCCTTTGCCCTCTTCGATTTCCGGGTTGCCGAGCAGGTTTTCCTTGGGGATGCGGACGTTGTCGAACCGGATGGCCGCGGTGTCGGAACCCTTGATGCCGAGCTTTTTCTCGAGCCGCTCGACGGTGACGCCGGGATGGTCGCGCGGCACGATGAACGACTTGATCGCCGGGCGGCCCTTCGACTTGTCCAGCGTCGCCCACACCACGATGTGGGTGGCCCGCGAGCCGGCGGTGACGAAGATCTTCTCGCCGTTGATCACGTACTCGTCGCCGTCCAGGGTGGCGGTGGTCGACACCGCCGCCGAGTCCGATCCGAAGCCGGGCTCGGTGATGGCCATCGCCGCCCACACCTTGCCCAGCCGCTGCAGCTGCTCGTCGTTGGCGACCGCGGAGATGGCCGCGTTGCCCAACCCCTGGTAGGGCACCGAGAGCATCATCGCGAGGTCGCCCCAGCTGGCTTCCAGCGTCTGCAGCAGCGCGGCCATGTTGGCGCCGTTGTGGTTCTTGTCCCGTTCTTCGTCCTCGCCGCCCAGCGCGTTCGCCCCGGCGAATTCGATTGACTCCGAAGCCCCTTCGAACAGGCTGATCAGCGTGTCCAGCTCGACCGGGTAGGCGTGTTCCTTCAGGTCGTACTTGCGCGCGATCGGGCGCATCAACTCCGCGGCGCCCTGATGCGTCTTCGTGGTCACCGCCTGCATCTTGCGGGGAAGTTCCAGATTGATTGCCATGATTGAACTTTCAGCTCGGTTCTTGCATTAACGACTCAGATGACCACGACGCCCTCGGCGACGCCGATGGCCCGCAGGTCGCGGTACCAGCGTTCGACCGGGTGCTCCTTGGTGTAGCCGTGGCCGCCGAGCAGCTGGACGCCGTCGGAGCCGATCTGCATGCCCTTGTCGGCGCCGAGCCGTTTGGCCAGCGCCGCCTCGCGGGCGAACGGCAGGCCCTGTTCGGCGCGCGCCGCGCCGCGCCAGGTGATCAGCCGCAGCCCGTCCAACTCGATGGCGATGTTGGCGCACATGAAGGCGACCGCCTGCCGACGCGCGATCGGCTCACCGAAGGCCTCGCGTTCCTTCACGTAGGGCACCACATAGTCGAGCACCGCGTGCGACGTCCCGACGGTCAGTGCCGCCCAGCCCAGCCGGGACAGGGCGATCGCCTCGGAATAGTCGTCGTCGGTGGCCTCGTCCTCGCCGAGCCGGGCGCCCAGCGGCACCGTCACCCCGGACAGTTCGACGTGGCCCAGCTCCGCCGCCCGGATTCCCATGCTCGGATCCGCTTTCACGGTAAGGCCTTTCGTCGAGGATTCGACGATGAACAGGGCCGGCTTGCCGTCCAGCTGCGCGCCGACGATGAACAGCTCGGCGTCGGCGGCGGCGGGCACCAGGGACTTCACCCCGTCGAGGCGGTATCCGCTCGGGGTGCGCACCGCGGTGGTCTTCAGCCGGGTGGGGTCGAACAGCGGTTGCGGTTCGGCGATGGCCACGCAGGCCTGTGGCACGTTCTCGCCGGCGAACTCCGGCAGATAGGTGGCCTGCTGCTCGGCGCTGCCCCAGTGGGTCAGCGCGGAGGCGACGCCGCCCGGGGCCAGCAACGGCAGCGCCAGGCCCATGTCGCCGTACGCCAGCGCCTCGGCGACCAGCACGTTGGTCACGCTGGAGCGGTGCGCGGCGATGCCGTCGAAGTCCTCGGGGATGTTGATCGCGGTGATGCCCAGCTCGGCGGCCTTGGCGATCAGGTCGCGCGGGTAGGTCGCCGCCTCGTCGGCGTCGTGGGCGGCTGGCCGCAGCACCTCGGCGGCGAATTCGTCGAGCGTCTCGACGATCATCTTCTGCTCGTCGTCGGGGGTCAGGTCGAAGTAGTCCTTGCCGCTGGACTTGAGCCGGGTCGGCCCGCCGCGCAGGTTCTGTACCCGCTTGAACTGCCGGGACGTGGCGGCGCCGGTGGAGAAGATGGTCTTGGTGCCGTACCGCAAGCCCCGGTTGAGCGGGTCGCGCAGATGGTATTTGTCCAGGAACTCCTGCCCGACCAGCGGGGTGAGCAGCGCGATGGCGATGTCGATGCCCGTGCGTTTGTGCGGTTGCAGCCCGACGCCGGACTGGCGGTCACGCCGTTTGACGCGGGCGGGGGTCTTGGTGGAACCGGAATCGGTCATTTTCAGCAGCCTCAGGTTGATGGGCAGTGCGGATAGAGCCGATCTTACTCCGGAGTAAGATCATGGAGAACACTTGTTAACTAATTCACAGTGCGAGGCGCTCGAGCACCTGTCGCTGTAGCAGTCCGTTGCTGGCCACCGCGCTGCCGCGATGCGGCCCGGGGGTGCCGTCCAACCCGGTCAGCGTCCCGCCGGCCTCGCGCACCAGGATGTCGAGGGCGGCCAGGTCCCACACCGACACCTCCGGTTCGGCGGCGATGTCGACGGCCCCTTCGGCCACCAGGCAATAGGACAGGAAGTCGCCGAAGGCGCGCACCCGCCACACCGCATCCGTCAGCGCCAGGAATCGATCCCGCAGGCCCAGCTGCGCCCACCCGGACAGGCTGGAGAACGAAAGACTGGCCGAATCCAGTTGTGCCACAGAGGAAACCGATAGCCGACGGGCGGCGGCCCCGTTGACCGCGACGAACGCTCCCCGGCCGTGCGCGGCCCACCACCGGCGGGCCAGCGCCGGGGCGCTCACCGCGCCGACGACGGGAACGCCGTCGTGCAGCAACGCGATCAGGGTGGCCCACACCGGCACCCCGCGGACGAAGTTCTTGGTGCCGTCGATCGGGTCGATAATCCATTGCCGCCCCGTGAAGGCGGTGTCTCCGCCGAACTCTTCGCCGACGATGCTGTCGTGCGGGCGCTGCCGCGCCAGCACCGCGCGCAGCTCGGCCTCGGCGGCGCGATCGGCGTCGGTGACCGGGGTCAGGTCCGGTTTGGTGTCGATGCGCAGGTCCAGCGCGCCGAACCGGGCCGAGGTCACCGCATCCGCCCGGTCGGCCAGCAGCAACGCCAGCGCCAGATCGTCGTTGCTCACCCGCGCCGCTCCCTTGGTTCGCCGGGCGGCGCATCGCCGCGGGTGCGATTCATGTGAGCAGTCCTACCATGGCCGGGTGTGGGAATTCGGACTGCTGGTGTTGTTGGTGGCCGTGTTGGCGGTGTTCCTCGTCCAGCGGTTCGTTCCGCGCGGGCCCCGCGGCGAGCTGCTGAGCGGCACCCTGCTGGTGACCGGCGTCAGCCCGCGGCCCGAGGCCACCGGCGAGCAGTACGTCACCATCGCCGGCGTGATCAACGGTCCCACCGTCAACGAACACGCCGTGTATCAGCGGATGGCCGTCGACGTGAATCAATGGCCGACCATCGGTCAGCTGTTCCCGGTGCTGTATTCGTCGGAGAATCCAGACAATTGGAGGTTCGCCCCGCCGGCGCCGCCCGAGCCGTCCCCGCCGCCCCAGCCGGGCGTCTGAGATTCAGCCGGCAGCGGGCGGGCGGGCCATGACCGTGATCCGCACGCCGTAGCGGGGCACCACCAGCGCCGCGCGTCTGAGCGTGGCGCCCGGTATCCCGGGAAGACCGGGCGCGGTCACACCGGGACGCGCGTCGGCCGCGCTCGGCTCGGACCAGCCGGTGACCGGCGCTGCGGCAACGGGATTGCCCGTCGCGGCGGTCCAGCCGGCGGGCACCGACATCGGGCCGATCCGTGCGGCCCGGGCCAGCACCGCGTCGATTCTGCCCAGCCCGGTCGGCGAGGCGCTCAGCGCGGGTGTCCGGGGGAGTGCGGCCGGAACCGTCGCGAGATTGGGCAGAATGCCCAAGTTCTCGTCGGCCTGGATGATTCCGGCCGGGATCCCCTCGGTGGTGAAGATCGACCTGAACGTGGTCTGGGCTCCCAGGATGGTGTCCAGGATCCGGAAATCGAGCGGGATTTCTGAGCCCCCGGCTGTCGGGGGGATCACCTGCGCCCCCGAATCCGTGCCGGTGCTGCCGGTCTCGGCCGCGGCGACGGCGGCCTGCTGGGCCGTCACCCCGCCCGGGTCGGTGGTGCGGCGGGGCGAGGCGAACGGCGAAAACTGCGCTGCCGCAGCAGAACTGGCCGAGTAGGCATACATCGCGGCGGCGTCCTGGGCCCAGTATTCGGCGTACTGCGCTTCGGTGGCCGCGATGGCCGCGGTGTTCTGGCCGAAGAAGTTCGTCGCCACCAGCGCCGCCAGCTGGGTGCGGTTGGCCGCGACGGCGGCGGGGGGCACCGTCATGGCATGCGCCAGTTCGTAGGCCGCCGCGGCGGCGCGGGCCTGCGTCGCGGTCTGCTGTGCCCGTTCGGCGGTCGTGTGCAGCCAGCCCACGTAGGGGGCGGCGCCGGCCGCCATCGCCCGGGACGCGGGCCCGTGCCAGTACAGGCCCGTCAGGCCGCCGAGCACCGATTCGTACACCGCGGCCGTGATGCTCAACTCCGCCGCCAACGAGTCCCAGCTCCCCGCGGCGGCCAACAGCGAACCCGACCCGGGGCCGGCATACATCCGGGCAGAGTTCACCTCTGGCGGAAGGAAGCCGAAATCCATTGCCCTACATCTCTATAAGCGTCGGTGAGCGGTCGATGAGCGTTGATGAGCGGCGCACGAACTGGGTGCGACGACGGGGTCTGCTGGTGGCCGGGTCAGCCGGCGGCCGGCGGGCGCGGCATCACGGTGAGCCGCACGCCGTAGCGGGGCGGGACACCCGCGCCGGCGGATCGCGCGGCGCCACCGCCGGGCATGCCGGGGTAGCCGGGATATCCCGACGCCATCGGCTCCTCGGTGCCCGGCAGCGTGGTGAAGCCGGCCGGTGCCAACGGCGAGACATGCGTGCTGGTGGGAGCGGACCAGGTTGCCGGCACCGACATCGGCCCGATCGTGCCGGCGTGCGACAGGGTTGCGGTGACGTTCCCCAGATCCCCGCCCAGGCCGCCGCCGAGGCCGGCGGTGGCGCCGCGCAGCGCGGGCGCGGCGAGCGCCGGGGCGATATTGGCCGCGGCCGCACCGGGTTTGGCCAGCATGCCCAGGTTGTTCTCGGCCCCGATGATCCCGGACACGAACTGTTCCATGTTGTAGGGGGCGCTGAAGCCCAGCCCGGTGCCCTGGATGACGTCGAGGACCCGGAAGGCGTTGCTGTTGGCCGCGCTGGTCGACGATGCGTCCACGTAGTAGTTGTTGATCGTCGTCCCCGGCGGGTTGTCGGCGAGCGGCGAAAACGACTGTGTCACAGCCTTGTTCGCGGCGGCGTTGGCGTTGGCGGCGGTCACCGCGGCGTTCTGGGCGGTCACCCCGGACTCGTTGGTGGAATTGTTCGCCGAGGCGAACCGCGGCAGCTGCGTTGCCGCCGTCGACGACGCCGAGTAGCCGGCCATGGCGGCGGTGTCCTGGGCCCAGAAGTCGGCGTACTGCGCCTCGGTGTCCGCGATGGCCGCGGTGTTCTGGCCCATGATGTTGGTCGCCACCAGCGACGCCAGCAGAGTGCGGTTGGCGGCGATCACCGGCGGCGGCACCGTCATCGCGTAGGCCTGCTCGTAGGCCGCCGCGGCGGTGCGCGCCTGCATGGCGGTCTGTTTGGTCTGCTCGGCGGTCGCGCGCAGCCAGGTCAGGTAGCGGGCCGCCGCGAAGGCCATCGCGTCGGCGGCCGGTCCGTGCCATTGCAGGCCCAGGCCGGAGAGCACCGATTCGTACCCGTCGGCGGTGGCCGTCAGCTCGGCCGACAGCGCGTCCCAGCTGCCCGCGGCCGCCAGCAGCGAGGCCGCGCCGGCGCCGGTGTACATCCTGGCCGAGTTGATTTCTGGTGGTAGAAAAGCCCAATCCATCGTGTTGTGTCCCCTCACAGTGCGGTGTGTCGGCAAACGCCGGTAGCGCCGGCGCTCGCCGCATCGGCGTTGATCTCGAATAGTGGGCCGCGTCCGTGTCCGCTTTGCCGCCCGGCAAAGCTCACCCCGCGTCGGTGATGGGCAGCCCGGCGCGATGGCGCCACGCGGCTTAACGGGCGTGGCGCTTATCGGGTCGGCGGGGCATGCGCACAGGGCATCGCAGCAGGCTTTCGGTCTCGGGCCCTTCAAACGTCGCAGGTGCGGACGACGCGTGCGGCGTTTTCCCCATTTCCCCACGACCACCCGGGGTGAATTCAGCCTTAATTCATCCTACGTTCACTGTCCGTTAACCTACTGCCCGACCCGCCCGGCGCCCCACTGATACCCAAAGTGTTTGGCACGCTTGTTATTTGGCGTGCGCCTAAGAGGTCGGCGGCAGCGGTCACCCGGGACGGCCGACGTTGTCGACCACGCCCTGTAGCAGCTCCGGGTTGCGCAGAAAGGGGGTGATGATGTCGACCGGCAGCGGGAAGACGACCGTCGAGTTCTGGTCGGCGCCCAACTCCAGCAGCGTCTGCAGGTAGCGCAGCTGCAGCGAGGCCGGGCTCTTCGACAGGGTCTCGGCGGCCTCGCGCAGCTCCTCGGACGCCTGCAGCTCGCCGCGCGCGTTGATGACCTTGGCGCGCCGTTCGCGTTCGGCTTCGGCCTCGCGGGCCATCGCCCGTTGCATCGACTCGGGGATCTCCACGTCCTTGATCTCCACCACGTGCACCTGCACGCCCCACGGTTCGGTCTGCTTGTCGATGATGGTGCGCAGGTCGTTGTTGAGGTCCTCGCGGTGCGCCAGCAGCGTGTCCAGGTCGGCCCGGCCGAGCAGCGAACGCAGCGTGGTCTGGGCGATCTGCGAGGTGGCGACCGCGTAGTTCTCCACCGCCAGAATCGCCTTGCGCGGATCGGCCACCTGGAACATCACCACCGCGTTGACCCGGGCCGGCACGTTGTCGCGGGTGATCACCTCTTGTGGTGGGATGGTCAGTGTCACCAGCCGCTGGTCGACCCGAATCATCTTGTCCAGCAGCGGAATCAGAAACCGCAATCCGGGACCGTAGAGCGGGCGGACATGCCCCATCCGGAACACCACGCCGCGTTCGTATTCGCGCAGCACCACCAGCGACCAGAAACCCAGGACGACGAGCACTACGATCCCGGCGCCGATCAGCGCGATCACCAAGGTGGTCATGTTGCGTTGTCCTCCTTGCTCTTCCAGCCGCCCCAGCGGGTGGAGTACCGGTCGATCGCCGCGGCCACCTGGTCCTCGATCGCGGTGCGGTGCGGCAGGTGTTGCGGCGCGTTGGAGGGGGTGTTCCACAGGTGACGCGCCAGCGGCAGGCCGAGCAGCGCGACCAGCAGCACGGTGGCCGTCAACACCAGCGCGTCCGCCGCCGAGTGGTTGGTGACCAAGGTGGCCAGCGGCAACACGATCCCCAATCCGGCTACGCAGCAAGCGATCCCGCGATGGAACCGGCCGGCATCCGAATGCGGCCAGGGGTCGACCTCGCGGCTGATCTCGCGGCCGTGCTCGGAGCTGGTGCACTCCGCTTTCACCGGGCAGCTGTTACACACCACAGGCAGGGCGCGGTAGCGCATCACCCGGTGCTTCGGGTCGAAGGACGTCGGCCACAGCCAATGATCCTGCGGGCAGATCCACGCGTCGTGGTCGGGCCGGTAGGTGAATCGGCCCGTGCGCCAGCGGGCGGCGTGCGCCGAGGCCCGGCGCGCCATGACGTCGAAGCCCCAGCCGAGGACCAGCAGGGCCAGCGAATACCCGGCGATCAACCAGACCGTGGTGGCCGGTGCACCCACCGGTCAATCCTTCGCCGCAGCGGCGCCGGCCTCGGACATGACCGGGGACTCGGTGTAGAGCGGGTGCTCGGGCAACTCCTGAACCGTGGTGCCGGACCGGAAGTTACGCAGCGCGGTCCAGGCGATCCAGACGAACGGCAGCACGCCGCCGGCGATCAGGATGACATCACCGGGCAGCCGGAGCCATTCCAGGACCGCGTTGCCGGGCTTGGTGATGTAGCCCAGCGAGCGGGCCTCGAAGTAGCCGTCGTTGACCGAGTGGTAGAGCTGCAGCACGCCCAACGGCAGCAGCGTGGCGAACACCATCCACGCCAGCCCGATGTTCATGCACCAGAACGAGATTCGCGCCAGCTTCTCCGGCCACTTGTCGGCCGGGATCACGTAGCGGAAGGCGAACATGGCCAGGCCGACGGCGAGCATGCCGTACACGCCCATCATGGCCGCGTGCCCGTGGTTGGCGGTCAGGGCGGTGCCGATCTGGTAGTAGGACACCACCGGAAGATTGATCAGGAAGCCGAAGATGCCCGCCCCCAAGAAGTTCCAGAAGCCGACCGCGACCAGGAACATGACCGCCCAGCGGTGGGGGAACGGGTTGGCGTCGCCGGACTGCTGGCGTGCGCCGAGTTGCAGGAACGCCCACGCCTCGACGGTCAGGAAGGTCAGCGGAATGACCTCGGCGGCCGAGAAGAACGCGCCCAGCGCCATGTGTTCCACCGGGGTGCCGGAGAAGTACAGGTGGTGCATGGTGCCGATGACGCCTCCGGCGGAATACAGGATGACGTCGAGGAAGATCACGCCCAGCGCGATCTTCTCGCGCACCACGCCGAGCAGAACGAACATGTAGGCCACCATCACGGTGGTGAACAGCTCGAGGAAGTCCTCCACCCACAGGTGCACCACCCAGAACCGCCAGAAGTCGGCCACGGTGTAGTGGGCGTCGCTGCCGGCCAGCAGGCCCACCGTGTAGAAGGCCGGGATGGCCAGCCCGGAGAAGAAGAACAGCCACGGCATGTTCATCTTCGACTCGCCCTTGAGCCGGCCGCGGATGCCGCGCCAGATGATGGCGATCCACATGAACATGCCGGCGATCAGCAGGATCTGCCACAGCCGCGGCAGGTCGAGGTACTCCCACTGCTGGGAGAACAGCCCGCCGGCCGGGATGACACCGTAGATCGACAGCGCCTCACAGATCAGCGAGCCGAACACCACCACCGCGACCGCCCCCAGCAGGATGTAGGCCAGCAGCGCCTGGCGCTTGGGCTCGCGGCGCGCGATGAAGGGCACCAGGAAGATGCCGCCGGCCAGGAAGGCGGCGGCGGTCCAGAACAGCGACAGCTGCAGATGCCAGGTGCGGGCCAGGTTGTAGGGCAGCACCCGGGCCAGATCCAGGCCGAAGAAGTTGGACAGGTCGGCCCGGTAGTGCTCGGCCGCCGCGCCCAGCAGCGTTTGGGCCAAAAACAGCACCGACACGATCGCAAAGAACCAGACGCAGGCGCGTTGGGCCGGCGTCAGGCCCACGTCGCCGGGCTGGCGGAAGGACAGGGTGGACGTCTCGGCGCTGTGCCAGCCCACCTTCTGGCTCCACCGCCCGTACACGGCGAACGTCACCCCGATGCCGCCCAGCAGCGCCACCAGCGACAGCGCCGACCAGACGATCACCGCTGCGGTCGGCCCGTTGTCGACTCGCGGCTCGGCGGGCCAGTTGTTGGTGTAGGTGTACTTGTGGCCGGGCCGTTCGGCAGCCGCGGCCCACGCCGTCCAGGCGAAGAATGCCGTCAGGTCGCGGATTTGCACCTTCTCGGTGATCATGTGCGGCAGCAGGCCGTATTTCGTCGAGTTCTCACCGAAGTAGGCGCCGTAGCGATCCTGGATGTGGTCGAACGCGGCGGCCTGCCGGTCGGTGAACACCAGCGTCTTGGTGTCGGGGTGGTAGCGGTTGGTGCGGAACTCGGTGACTACCCGCTCGCGCGGGTCGGCGACGCCCTGCGCCCGCAGTTGGTCGGCGACATCCTGCGTTGCCGTCCGCAGATATTCGGCGGTGTAGTCGGGCCCCAGGTAGGCGCCGTGGCCCAGCACCGACCCGTATTCCATCAGCCCGCGTGCCTGGTAAAGCTCCTGGCCGCGGGTGATGTCCGCGCCGGTGAACAGCAGCCGCCCGGACTCGCTGACCACCTTGTCCGGCATCGGCATCGACGCCGAGTAGGTGCGATAGGCCAGGATGCCCATCACCAGGAAGCCGAAAATCATGACCAGGGCGACACCTTGGATCCAGCCCCTTGAAACCAGCGGCTGCGACGACGTCTGTTGAGCGGAGGTCTCGGGAGCGGTCATGCGCGAGGTCTCTTTCGTCTAGGGGCCGCGGTGGTCTCGCTGTCTCGCATATCGAACCTGGTTACGTCCGCAACCAATATTCGATGGCCGGTGGTGCGATGGCAACAGTGAATTCGGCGCGTGTCGGGGTTCCCTAGGGTCTTATGGCACCTGTTTGGGGACCAACGCCTCTGGGGGAGAGCGGTTTACGCGCAATAGCCTGAATGCGAACGGTGTGGCGAAACGCCCCACGAACCGCCCTGTGAAGGAAGTCGCGATGAGCACTGCGTATCCGGCCCCGGCGATCGTGGTCGGCGTCGACGGATCGCGGGCGGCAATGCACGCGGCGGTCTGGGCGATCGACGAGGCGGTCGGCCGCGACATTCCGCTACGCCTGGTCTACGTGATCGATCCGCACGGCGCGCCCGGTGGGCACGAGCCCGACACCCGGCTCGCCGCCGCCCGGGCCGCGCTGGCCGATGCGCATCGCGCCGTCGACGCCTTCGCTCAACCGGTCAAGGTGGAGACCGAAATCCTTTGGGGCAATACCGCTTTCCAGCTGCTCGAGCAGTCCCGGTCCGCGGTCATGCTGTGCGTCGGGCAGATCGGGCTCAACCATGCCTGCCACGGCGGGCCCGCGATCGCGACGTCGTTGGTCCGCTCGGCGCTGTGCCCCGTCGCGGTGGTCCAGCAGGCGCCCAGCCTGCCGGCGGCGGCCCGGGTGAGCGGCGTGGTCGCCGAAGTGGACAACGGCACGGTGCTGCGGCACGCCTTCGAGGAGGCGCGGCTGCGCGGGGTGGGGTTGTGCGCGGTGGGAAACCCTTCTGCCCGAGTGGAATTGGAGCGCAGGCTGGCGCGGTGGATGCGGTTGTATCCCGACGTGCAGGCCGAGTCGGCGGTGCTGACCGGCGGCGTGGAGCAGCACCTGCGCGCCGACCACCGGGCGGGCCGGCTGCTGGTCACCGACGCCTACCGGGCCGAGGCCCTCTGCCACGCCGGTCATTCCGTGCTGGCAGTGCGCTGCGGCAACTTGTGAGCGGGACGGATCGAGGGGGTTGGTGAGCGGACTGACGATGCCGGATCTGCGCGACCGCGCCGACGTGGAGGCGCTGCTGCGCCGGTTCTACGGCCGGGCGCTGGACGACGAGGTGCTGGCCGAGCCTTTCGCCCGATTGCGGGCGACCGGGCTGGACGACCATGTCCCGACGATGTGCGACTTCTGGGAGACGGTGCTGTTCCGGGCGGGACGCTACCGGGGCAGCGCGTTGCAGGCGCACCGTGACATCCACCGGCGCGCGCCACTGTCGGATCGTCACTTCCGACGCTGGCTCACCTTGTGGCACATCACCGTCGACGAAATGTATCGCGGACCGGCGGCCGATCGGGCCAAGATTCAGGCCGCCCGCATCGCGTGGGCCATGCACCGCCGGCTGACCGGTGCCGATTCACCCGAATTGCTTGTCACGCAACGGGTTCGTGACGATCGGGCTCCGGACCGAACCGGAAGCGACGACCGGTGACCTCGGTCGGGGTGATCCGCACATAGTGCGGCTTGAGCGTCGCGGTCCACGGCAACAACTGCGCCCGCTCGGCCCGTTGAATGTCGGTGTCGGTCTTCAGCAGCCGCGCACGACCGCGGACTATGACGCTCCAGCCCTCGACGAGGTTGTGGTCGTCCACCTCGAAGACCACCGCGTGATTGGCCACTGCCGAGAACAGCTTGGTGCCCTCGGCGGTGCGGAACAGCACGGTGCGGTCCTGCACAACGAAGTTGACCGGGAAGATCTCGGCCTCGCCGGCGAAGTTGGTGACCAGCCGGCCCAGCGCGACGCTGCCCAACAGCCGCCAGTTCTCGTCCTCGGAAAGCACCTGCACCGGCTCGTCGCTACCCACGCCCTCAAAGCTACGGAGAATCACCGCGAATCAGTAGAGCCGTTCGTCCTCTCGGCGGCGACGACGGCCGCTCAGCCGTGGCTGACCCGCAGCAACTTGGCCAAACTGGGCAGCTTGACGCGGGGGCGCCCGCGCGCCTCGCCGGCCGCCCGCTCGTGCGCGTCGATGAGCTCCCAATGCGCGGTGGTGACCAGCTTCGGCTGACGTGACGCCAGCCAGTCGGCCAGCCGGTCGGCGTGGTCGTCCGGAAAGTCGGCCAGCCCGTCCGGGCCGGCGTTGGCCAGGTCGGCGAGCAGCGTGTCCACGGTGTCCTGGGAGTCCTTCTTATTGGTGCCGATGACGCCGGTCGGCCCGCGCTTGATCCACCCCACCACGTACT
Organism: Mycobacterium avium subsp. avium; assembly: GCF_009741445.1. Classification (NCBI taxonomy): domain Bacteria; kingdom Bacillati; phylum Actinomycetota; class Actinomycetes; order Mycobacteriales; family Mycobacteriaceae; genus Mycobacterium; species Mycobacterium avium. The sequence continues at coordinate 682,420 of NZ_CP046507.1, forward strand.
CGTTGCGGCTGCCCTCGACCCGGCCGCCGGTGTTGGGGATGGTCGCCGTCTTCTCGTCGAACGGCAGCCCGGGGGTGGGCACGCCGCGGTAGCCGACCGAGCGCACCACCAGTTGGACCGGCGGTTCCTCGCGCTCGCCGGTGTCGCGGGCCGACACCCGCCCGGTCTCGTCGGTGACCAACTCGTTGCGGCCCAGCACGATGCTTTCCACCCGGCCGTCGCCCTTGATCTCGATCGGCGAGGTCATGAACCGCAGCACGATCCGGCGGTGCCCGGGACGCGGCGAGCGTTTCGCGTAATCGCGCAGCACGCTGATGTTCTGCTTGGCCGTCTTGCCGGCCGCGGCCACGTCCTCGTCGGTCACGCCCTCCAGCTGGGCCGGGTCGACGATCACGTCGACGTTGTCCAGCTCGCCGAGCTCACGCAGCTCGAGCGTGGTGAAGGCGGTCTGCAGCGGCCCGCGCCGGCCGATCACCACCACCTCGTCGACCCCGCACGGCCGCAGCGACTCCAGCGCGTGGTCGGCGATGTCGGTCAGGCCCAGCACGTCGGGGTCGGTGACCAGGATGCGGGCGACGTCGAGTGCGACGTTGCCGTTGCCGACGACCACCGCCCGCGAACCGGACAGGTCGGGGGTGGCCTCCTCGAAGTTGGGGTGCGCGTTGTACCAGCCCACGAAATCGACGGCGGCGATGCTGCCCGGCAGGTCCTCGCCGGGGATGTTCAGCGCCCGGTCGGACTGCGCCCCGACGGCGTAGATGACCGCGTCGTAGCGCTCGGCGAGCTCGCTGGCCTGCACGTGTTCGCCGACCGAGACGTTGCCGAAGAAACGGAAGCGGGGATCGGCGGCCGTCTTCTCGAACTGCTTGCTGATCGACTTGATCTTGGGATGATCGGGCGCCACCCCGGAGCGCACCAGCCCCCACGGGGTGGGCAGCATTTCGAGCATGTCGACGGCGATGTCGGGGTGCTCGGACCCGTCGGCCGCCTTCAGCAGCGAGGCCGCGGCGAAGAAGCCGGACGGTCCGGAGCCGACGATTGCAACGTGGTATGGGCGCATTCTCGACCTTCTATTCGGGCCCGGTTCGCGCGCCGGGGGCTGCCAGGATTGGCGGGCGCGCAACGCGGGCGCACATGATCGTGACTCGACTCTAAACGCATGACCGCTGGTCGTGACCTCAGCACTCGCCGGTGGCGGGGCCGCTTGGCGGTCCCCGGTAACGTTGTCGGCTGTGGAACCCGACCGTCAAGCCGACATCGCCGCCCTCGACTCCACCCTTACCACGGTGGAGCGGGTGCTCGATGTGGACGGTCTGCGCGCCCGCATCGAGAAGCTCGAGCACGAGGCGTCCGATCCGCAGCTGTGGGATGACCAGGCCCGCGCCCAGCGGGTGACCAGCGAGTTGTCCCACGCCCAGGGCGAGCTGCGCCGCATCGAGGAGCTGCGCGCGCGGTTGGACGATCTGCCGGTGCTCTACGAGCTGGCCGCGGAGGAGGGCGAGGGCGCCGCCGAGGCGCTGGCGGAGGCCGACGCCGAGCTCAAGGCGCTGCGGGCCGACATCGAGGCCACCGAGGTGCGCACCCTGCTGTCGGGCGAGTACGACGAGCGCGAGGCGCTGGTCACCATCCGGTCCGGCGCGGGCGGGGTGGACGCCGCCGACTGGGCCGAGATGCTGATGCGCATGTACATCCGGTGGGCCGAGCAGCACAAGTATCCCGTCGAGGTGTTCGACACGTCCTACGCCGAAGAGGCCGGCATCAAGAGCGCGACGTTCGCCGTGCACGCCCCGTTCGCCTACGGCACGCTGTCGGTGGAGCAGGGCACGCACCGGCTGGTGCGCATCAGCCCGTTCGACAACCAGAGCCGGCGTCAGACGTCGTTCGCCGAAGTCGAGGTGCTGCCGGTGGTGGAGACCACCGACCACATCGACATCCCGGAAGGCGATGTGCGCGTTGACGTTTACCGCTCCAGCGGGCCGGGCGGCCAATCGGTGAACACCACCGACTCCGCGGTACGTTTAACGCACATCCCAACGGGTATCGTCGTGACTTGCCAGAACGAAAAATCGCAGTTGCAGAACAAGATCTCGGCGATGCGGGTGCTTCAGGCAAAGTTGTTGGAGCGCAAGCGATCCGAAGAACGCGCTGAGCTGGACGCGTTAAAAGGCGAGGGTGGCAGTTCGTGGGGCAACCAGATGCGCTCCTACGTGCTGCACCCCTATCAGATGGTCAAGGATCTGCGAACCGAGTACGAGGTTGGCAATCCCGCGGCCGTCCTGGACGGAGACATCGACGGCTTCCTGGAAGCGGGAATCCGTTGGCGCAACAGAAAAGATGACGGATAACACAAGCGTTCTCGCCGGAGCCATGACGACAGCGGCGCACCGCTGGCATGACTTCTGGCGGGGGGAACTCGGTGAGTGGATCATCACCAGGGGTCTGCGGATCGTCATGGTGCTGATCGCGGCCGTGCTGGCGGCCCGGTTCGTCAACTGGGTGGCCCTGCAGGTGAGCCGCCAGCTCACCACCGGCTTCGTCGAGAGCGACGCGCTGGTGCGCTCGGAAGCCTCCAAGCACCGTCAGGCCGTGGCGTCGGTGATCTCCTGGGTGTCGGTCGTGATCATCGGCATCTGGGTGATGCTGCAGATCGCCAGCATCCTGCAGTTCTCGGTGGGCGGGCTGGTCGCGCCGGCAACCGTGGTCGGTGCCGCGCTGGGTTTCGGCGCCCAGCAGTTGGTGAAGGATCTGTTGTCCGGCTTCTTCATCCTCGCCGAGCGGCAGTACGGCTTCGGGGACCTGGTCACCCTGACCGTCGTCGCCGCCACCGAGGCCAGCGGCACCGTCGAGAACGTGACATTGCGGGTCACCCGGCTGCGATCCCCGGACGGCGAGGTGCTGACCATCCCCAACGGGCAGATCGTCAAGGTGGTCAACCTGTCCAAGGACTGGGCGCGCGCGGTGGTGGACATCCCGGTGTCGACCACCGCCGACCTGAACCGGGTGAACGAGGTGCTGCACCAGGAATGCGACCGCGCGATGGACAACCCGGTGCTGGGCCAGCTGCTGTTGGACTCGCCGACGGTGATGGGTGTGGAAAGCATCGAGGTCGACACCGTCACCCTGCGGTTGGTGGCGCGCACGTTGCCCGGTAAGCAGTTCGAGGTGGGCCGGCAGCTGCGCGTGCTGGTGATTCGGGCGCTGGCCCGTGCCGGCATCGTCACCGCGGCCGACGCGCGGGTGGGGCTGGTGGAAGACGCCAGCGTGCCGGCCGCCCAGGCCGCCGAACAGCAATCCGACGATGACGTCCAAGGTGCGGTGCAGAAGCGTTGGAGTTCACCCTGAACATCCTGGAAAAGCGCGGCAGCGACGATGACACGGAGGCCGAACACCGCTGGCCGCAGTACGTCTTCGGCGGGCGGATGCGCACCTCGACGTTCGTCCTGATCGTCGCCTTCCTGCTGGTGTGGTGGGTCTACGACACCTACCGCCCGGAACCGGCGCCCAAGCCGCCGGCCCAGCAGGTGGTGCCGCCGGGCTTCGTGCCCGACCCCAACTACACCTGGGTGCCGCGCAGCCGGCTGCAGCAGCCGCCGGCCACCGTCACCTACACGCCGACCCCGACCAGCACGCCGACACCACCGCCCCCGCCACCGCCGGTGACGACCACCACAACGACGACAACGACGCCGCCGTTCCAGTTGCCGAAGCTGCCGTGCATCCTTCCGGCGCCGTTCTGCCCGCCCAGTACCACGCCGTCCACGCCCGCTCCGGAGCAACCTCAGCCAGGGCCGGGTCCCACGCCGACGTCGCCACCACCGGCCAGTTGACTTTCGCTTGCCAGCGAAATTCACCGCTACACTGGCGTGCCGTGATGATCACCCTGGACCACGTCACCAAGAAATACAAAGCGTCGGCGCGCCCGGCGCTGGAGGACGTCAACGTCAAGATCGACAAGGGTGAATTCGTCTTCCTGATCGGCCCGTCGGGTTCGGGTAAGTCGACGTTCATGCGACTGCTGCTCGGCGAGGAGAACCCGACCACCGGCGACATCCGGGTATCGAAATTCCACGTCAACAAGCTGCGCGGCCGCCACATTCCGAAGCTGCGCCAGGTGATCGGCACCGTGTTCCAGGACTTCCGGCTGCTGCAGCAAAAGACCGTGTACGAGAACGTCGCGTTCGCGCTGGAAGTGATCGGCAAACGCACCGACGCGATCAACCGGGTGGTGCCCGAGGTGCTCGAGACCGTCGGCCTGTCCGGCAAGGCCAATCGGCTGCCCCACGAGCTGTCCGGTGGCGAGCAGCAGCGGGTCGCGATCGCCCGCGCGTTCGTCAACCGGCCGCTGGTGCTGCTGGCCGACGAGCCGACCGGCAACCTCGACCCCGACACCAGTAAGGACATCATGGATTTGTTGGAGCGGATCAACCGCACCGGGACGACGGTGCTGATGGCGACGCACGACCATCACATCGTCGACTCGATGCGCCAGCGCGTCGTCGAGCTGTCGTTGGGCAGGCTGGTTCGCGACGAGCAGCGCGGCATCTACGGGATGGACCGGTAAGTGCGCTTCGGCTTCCTGCTCAATGAGGTCCTGACCGGGCTTCGCCGCAACGTCACCATGACGGCCGCGATGATCCTGACGACGGCGATCTCGATCGGCCTGTTCGGCGGCGGCCTGCTGGTGGTCCGGTTGGCCGACAATTCCCGGGAGATCTACCTCGACCGCGTCGAGACGCAGGTGTTCCTGACCGACGACATCTCCGCCAACGACGCGACCTGTGGATCCGCGCCGTGTAAGGCGTTGCGGGACAAGATCGATGCCCGTCAAGACGTCAAATCGGTGCGGTTCGTCAACCGGCAGGACGCCTACAACGACGCCATCAAGAAGTTCCCGGAGTTCAAGGACGTCGCCGGCAAGGACTCGTTTCCGGCGTCGTTCATCGTCAAACTGAACAACCCCGAGCAGCACGCGGAATTCGACGCCGCGATGCAGGGCCAGCCCGGGGTGCGCAGCCTGCTCAACGAGAAGGATCTGATCGACCGGCTGTTCGCGGTGCTGGACGGGCTGCGTAACGCCGCGTTCGCGGTCGCGCTGGTGCAGGCCGTCGGCGCGATCCTGCTCATTGCCAACATGGTCCAGGTCGCGGCGCACACCCGGCGCACCGAGATCGGGATCATGCGGCTGGTCGGCGCGAGCCGCTGGTACACCCAGCTGCCGTTCCTGGTGGAGGCGATGCTGGCCGCGGCCATCGGTGTGGCCATCGCGGTGGTCGGCTTGATTCTGGTGCGGGCCTGGTTCCTGGACAACGCGCTGAGCCAGTTCTACCAAGCACATTTGATCGCCAAGGTCGACTATGCCGACATCCTCTACATCTCGCCGTGGCTGTTCGTGCTCGGCGTGTCGATCGCCGGCCTGACCGCCTACGCCACCCTGCGCCTCTACATCCGGCGGTAGCTGTGGCCAAGGGTTCCGGCCGGGCCAAAGCGGCGGGCGGCAAAGGTGGCAGCAAACAGATCATTGCCACCAATCGCAAAGCGCGGCACAACTATTCGATCATCGAAACGTACGAGGCCGGGGTGGCGTTGCAAGGAACCGAGGTCAAAAGCCTGCGGGAGGGCCAAGCGTCGTTAGCTGACGCGTTCGCAACGATCGACGACGGTGAAGTCTGGTTGCGCAACTTGTACATCCCGGAGTATCAACACGGTAGCTGGACCAATCACGACCCACGCCGGAACCGAAAGTTGTTGTTACATAGGCAACAAATCGACAGACTGGTCGGCAAGATCCGGGATGGTAACCTCGCCTTGATGCCGCTGTCGCTGTACTTCTCCGAGGGCAAAGTGAAGGTAGAGCTCGCTCTCGCGCGCGGCAAGAAGGCTTACGACAAACGCCAGGACCTGGCCCAGCGCGACGCACAGCGCGAAGTCGTTCGTCAACTGGGACGCCGAACAAAGGGGATGATCTGATCGGGGCCGCTTACGCCCAGCTGTCGGCCGTCACGTACGGCGTCAGCGATTTCGTGGGCGGCGTCGCAGCTCGGCGGGTAGCCGCGCTGCGCGTGATGCTGGTCGCCTACCCGATCGAGACGTTGCTGCTGGGCGCGCTGGCCATCTTCGTCGGCGGGCCCATTCATCCCGGTGCCCTGCTGTGGGGCGGCCTGTATGGCATCGGCATGGCGTTCGGCATGTGGGCGTTCTTCGCCGCGCTGGGATCCGGGCCGATCTCGGTGGTCTCACCGCTGGCGGCGGTGCTCAACGCCGCGGTGCCCGTCGCGGTCGGGATGGCGTTGGGGGAGCGGCCGGGCCAGGCGGCCCTGGTGGGCGTCGTGCTGGCGCTGGCCGCGGTGATGCTGGTCAGCCGCGAGGCCCCCGCCGAGGGGACGCCGTATCGGTTCACCCCAAAAGTGGCCTGGCTCACAGTAGTTGCGGGTTCGGCGATGGGCCTGAACCTGGTGTTCCTGCATCAGGCGCCGCACGCCTGCAAACTCTGGCCGCTGGTCTTCGCACGGGTGGCCGCCAGCCTGGTGGTGTTCGCGATGGCCGGAACGAGCCAGAACCTGAAGATGCCGCGCGGCCGGCCGTTGCGGTTGGCGGTGGCGGTGGCCGTGCTGGACATCTTCGCCAACATCACCATGCTGGCCGCGCTGCACACCTGGCTGCTGTCCTTGGCCAGCATCCTGATCTCGTTGTATCCCGCCGCGACGGTGGTGTTGGCGATGGTGGTGCTGCGTGAGCGGGTGACCCGCTGGCAGGGCATCGGCATGGTGCTGGCCATGGGGTCGGTGGCGATGATCGCGTCGGCCTGACGGTTGGTGTCGGTCTAACGCGTCGGCCCGACGGCCGGTGTCGGCGGCGAGTCCCGCGGCCTACGATCGGTGACCATGGCCGATCGTCTCGTCACCAAGGTCGACAAGTCCGCCGTGCTGGCCGGCCTTTTCGCCGTCTGGGACGGCATCGATGCGCTTTGGCCGGCTTGTCCGAGACCCAATGGCGCGCGCCGAGTCCGCTGCCGGGCTGGGACGTCAAGGCCGTGGTGTCGCACATGATCGGCACCGAGTCCTTCCTCGCCGGCATCGCCGCACCCGAACCCGACGTCGACGTCTCGGCGCTGGAGCATGTGCGCAACGACATCGGCGCGATGAACGAGTGCTGGGTGCGTCATCTGAGCGCGCACGCCGACGCCGACGTGCTGGAAAGTTTCCGCGCGATCACCGATGATCGGCGCGCGGCCTTGACGAGCATGTCCGACGAGGAGTGGGACGCGGTGACGATGACGCCCACCGGCCCGGACAGCTACGGCCGGTTCATGCGGATCCGGGTGTTCGACTGCTGGATGCACGAGCAGGACATCCGCGTGGCGTTGGGGCGGCCGCCCTCGGACGCGGATCTCGCCGGCCCGGCGGCGTCGCTGGCCGTCGACGAGATCGCCGCCACCATGGGTTACGTCGTGGGCAAGCTGGCCAAGGCCCCGCAGGGCGCCCGCGTGCAGTTCGAGCTCACCGGTCCGCTGGCCCGCGTTATCCGGGTCAGCGTCGACGGCCGCGCCACGGTGGTCGACGATTTCGCCGGCGAGCAGGCGACCGCGACGATCCGGTGCGACGGGCTGCAGTTCACCCGGCTCGCCGGCGGGCGCCCGATGTGCCCCGCGCGCGACCAAACCGTCGAACTCGGCGGAGACAAAGGCCTGGCCAGCCATGTCGTGGCGCGCCTCAATTTCGTGATCTGATCGCCGCCCGGCGGGGAACATAATGCCGTTGCCGCTGGTTGATAGGCATGTACCATTGATAGTCCTGCCGAAAGTCGGCGGGGATGCGAGGGGCTGAAAGGTTTCGACTTCGCGCATCGAATCAAGGGAAGCGTGCCGGTGCAGGCAACTGACCACCGTAAGCGTCGTTGCAAATAGATAAGCGCCGATTCACATCAGCGCGACTACGCTCTCGCTGCCTAAGCGACAGCTAGTCCGTCAGCCCGGGAACGCCCTCGACCCGGAGCCTGGCGTCAGCTAGAGGGATCCACCGATGAGTTCGGTCGCGGGACTCATCGGGACACCAACAGCGACTGGGATCGTCATCCTGGCTTGTTCGCGTGACCAGGAGATCCGAGTAGAGGCATAGCGAACTGCGCACGGAGAAGCCTTGAGGGAATGCCGTAGGACCCGGGTTCGATTCCCGGCAGCTCCACTGCTCTAACTGCACAAACAATAGTAAGTACAAAAGCAGTCAGCACCGCGTCAGCACGGGATGGCGCTATGATGCTGCGGCATGGCATTCATCCGCGCGCGTCAGCACAACGACGGCACCACGGTTTACGGAGTCACCTACCGGCTCGGCGGCCGTGGCAGTCGCCAGTCGTCCGTAACTTTTCCCGACGAAAAGCAGGCGAAGCGCTTCTGCGCCCTGGTGGACTCGCATGGCCCGGAGCGCGCGTTAGAACTGGCCGGCATCGCAGACACCCAGCGGGCGGTGTCGGCACTCACGGTAGCGGAATGGCTAGATCGCCACATCGGGAGCTTGACCGGTGTCGAGAAGAAAACCATCTCCGAGTACCAGCGGTACGCGACTCGCGACATTGGGCCGCCGCTCGGCGCGATCCCGCTAGGCAAGCTCACCCGCGAAGACATAGCCGAGTGGGTCAACGAGATGTTTGAGGCGGGCGCCGCTGGCGGCACCATTGAGAACAAGCACGGATTTCTGTCAGGAGCGCTAAAGCGGGCAGTCGAAGATGGGCACCTAGCCGCCAACCCATGCCAGGGCATCCGGCTACCGCGCACTGAGGAGCAGGAAATGGTGTGCCTGACCCGTGACGAGTTCCAGACCCTTAAGGCCGCGTTTAGTGCTCACTACCGGCCGTTGGTGGAGTTTCTGGTGGCGTCCGGGTGTCGGGCTAGCGAAGCGTTGGCGCTTAGGCCATCTGACGTTGACCGCGAAGCGTCGACTGTGCGAATCGCTCGTGCGTGGAAGCGTGCCGGGTCGGGCTACGAGCTGGGTCCCCCGAAGACCAAAAGGTCGGTGCGTACGATCAACGTCCCCAAATCGGTTCTAGATCAACTTGACTACGGCGGCGAGTGGCTATTTACCGGCACGAATGGCGGGCCGGTCCGTATCTACTCGTGGCGTTCGAACGTCTGGTACAAATCACTCGCGAAGGCGCAGAAGAACGGCTTAGCGAAGCGACCCAGAGTCCATGACCTGCGGCATACGTGCGCGTCATGGATGATCCAAAACGGCGCCCCGTTGCCGCTGATCCGTGACCATTTAGGGCACGAGTCGATCAAGACGACGGTGGACTGTTACGGGCACTTGGACAGGAACGACCACGTTGTTGCCGCTGAGGCTATCGGCAAAATGCTTGGGTAGCGTGGCCCCCATCACAAACCCCTTGGCATCTCATCTATTTGTCAGCACTCGTATGTGATGATACGGAGCAACGGGATACGGGGTGAACGGCCCGGGGGAGCGGCGCGGGGGCGCCGACCAGCATTCACCAGATTAGAACACCGAATGTCGAGCGATGATTATGTTCTGATGGATCAAAAGGAAACGTCAGCGGTTACGCGCGTACCGATTAACACCCTCAAGGATTGGCGGGCCAAGGGGATAAAGGGCCCGCGTTCTGCGGTTATCGGTGGTCGGGTTATGTACCGCAAGGTCGATGTGCTGGCGTGGATCGATGAACAATTCAACCAATCTGGCAAGGGGGCGCCCCCCAATGCCGGGTCGATCTTTAAGCCTTTAGGCAAGCGTTCGCTGCTGAACGTATAGCAGGCTCGATAATGACAAAAAAATGCGACTTAAGAGTACTTACCGTGACATCCGTCACAAATGTCCCAAAAGCGCATGAATCTGAGGGTCGCCTCGATAGATTAGAGGTAGAAGGACTTTTTGGCGACAATAGTCGCGGCCGTAATTGCAAGCCTCGCCCCAAACGTAAGAACGTTGCGAACGCGCCACACTGGCAGATAGACGCAGACGGAAAGCTCTACTACCAGCGGCGAGAAGTTGAGCCGCACGGGAATCCGCCGATCATTGATCTAGGTCCGTCTGCCTACCCGCCGATACTCCCGGCGTACAACGAATATGACGGTGGCCGGGAGCGCTTCGTTGACGAGCTAGTGTGCTGGCATTTCCACGGCCCAATCTCGCCGACACTCCAACTGTTTACGCACGTACGTCACCTTGACGGCGACTGGCTGAACTGTGCAGCAGACAACCTTGTACGCGAGCTGGACGAGGAATGGCGAGAAGCCAACAAAGCGCGCCAGATAGCCGAGTGGATGATGGTTGACGCTTCACGGACCGCATGGGAGCTCGGCGTTAGAGGGCATGGAGGAGAGTTTTCTTACGCGCCGAGCCGGCAAAAAGCACCGCGAGGATTGCGGGACGAGCCGGGCATTGGCACGCTCCCGTCATGGGCGCCGCTATCGCCCGTATGGGCGTCACAAGACCCGAACGGCGCCGCGCCTTAATCCTCCGGCACGCGGCGCCGTTCACGCACACAATAAAAAAGGGAGAACACCAAATGGCAAATGTGCAAGTCGGCCGGGACCAGGACGGCAGGCTGAGCCTAACGATCACCGACCTAAGCGACAGCGAACTAGCCGAGCTAATACGAGTGGCACAACATGACACGCGTTCTGCCTCGCCAGCTAAGGCCCGACTGATGCGCTATCGCATGGCATAGATACCTAACCGACTAACTAGAACGGGACACTAAAGATGACGCCTAACAATGACACGCTGCTTGAACCGCTTCGCTATGACTTCCTGGTCTCAAAGGGCGACGACAAAGCGCTTATCGGATTGCGCATTGACACGCCCGATGGCGGAATTATCGTGCCTATGACGAGCCAGGACGCTTTCGCGATTGGGCGCGGTTTGGTGGCGCACTCAGATTTCCTAGAGCAGCGGCCGGTACGCAAGTGGGCTTAGATGTCCACGGGCATCCAACGGCCTTGCATCGGCTGCGGATGCCTAATCGCGAGCGGGTCGCGGTGTAACGAATGCCGGCCGAAGCCTCGGCCGCCGCTCATGCGCTACCCGATCAAGCAATGAACCGGCCATGCATTCGGTGTGGAATGCTGATACCCAAGGGCAGCCGATGCGGACAATGCGCACCAAAACGGCTACGGCCACAAGGGCATCCCCACACAAACACCGGGCGCATGAAACGGCTAAGCAAGGCAACTCGGAAGGCGCAGCCGTGGTGTCTCGACTGCCGCTCGACAACCGACCTAACGTGCGATCACATCATTCCCGTAGCCGAGCGACCCGACCTCGCATGGGAGCCGCTGAACCTGACGACGCGCTGCCGATCCTGCAACGGACGACGCGGCAACCGATGCACTGACGCGGAACGCGGTCAGGTGCTCGACGCCATCGCAGCACGCACGGCACGATGGCGGCGCGCTTGCCAAGCTCAGGCTGGGTTAGGTCCAGGACAACCCGGACTGCACCAAGCACGCTGAACCTCGGTGTCGTACGGCTGATCAACGCCGGGCGTCTGACCAAGCACGTACATGTCATCGACTACCTCGGTGATCTGCGCGCCGCACTTGTCGCAGACTCCACCGCGCCGACGCCTTATGTGGCCCACTGTTGTTCCAGGTCCCGCAGTACCTCGTCGGGACTCCTGTCCGTCGCCCTACTGACCTCAATGAGTAGCCCCACGACGAGGCTCTGCATACCGCCCTTAAGCATGCCGTCGTAATCGACGTACGTCCGTTTGAAGTCGGCAAGCAACTCCTCTACTTCGGGCTGCGAGTCTTCGAGAGAATACGGCGGCGGCTTCGGTTCGCCCATTCGGGCGCGTATGAGGGCAATCGCCATCCTGAGGCTCTCTTTGCCACTTCGCTCATCCGGCACTGGGCGTTCCTCGCATATCGTCGGGCGGCACAAACTCACTGCACGTGGGATCACACTTCGGGCAACACCGTTCCTCGGTCTCGTCCCGGAAACGGCCAGACCCGATATAGGTCCGCACGGTGCGTTCTTCGATCCGGACCCCGAACTCACAAACCGCGTCAGTCGGGAGCCATGCGAAAGCCTTGACCTCGGTACTCGGCATAAGCGTCAAGCTACGCCGCCAGGGTGACAGGTTCCAGGAGCGAAACGCCGTTGAGCAGAGCAAGAGTAGAACGTGAAGTCATCGACGACCTTAGGTCCGCGAGGGTGGGGGGTTGCCCCGACCGGCGCAAACGCTCCGCTCGAACAGCCAGCGCAGGGACGAATTAATTCAGAGCCCGCCGAACTTATGCCAAGCTCCGCCGTATGGCGGCCGATCATTCCTGTAGATGTGTAAGAAGTGGGCGTTCAACATAATGTCGTCAGACAGGCGTTTTCTGGACCCGCTCCAACCCTGTGCATCGCGAACGCTGAACGAGGCACTTCCGTCGCGCGGGGTGACGACGCCGGTTGCGCGGTCCACGTCTACGTCTCCATGTTCAAGATCGAGGCGCCATGACGGGGTTTCTTCGAGCGCCTCAATGAACTGTTCGAGGTGTTCAAGCTCCCGGAACACGCGCATTCGGTCTGGATTATCTAAACGACGGACGAAATAGAAACCATTGACATCCGTGGTTTCATAGCCGAGTGGTTGTGAGCGCGCATTGAACCGTTGGGCTGCCGTTGCCATGACTTAGATTGTAGCGGAACGGGACGGGCGCATATTAGATGCTTAATGACCACCATAATTGAATAAGGAGCGGCTAATATGTCTATGCGCCGTGGGCCCAAGGGGGGCGTGGAGGAATCGCCGTTACCTTTCCGGTCTCGCAAGCTCGGTGTCGAGCGCTTCGCGGCGTTTGCGTCGCGCTATCTGGTGGTGCCCAAGGGTAAGGGCGCCGGGCAGAAGATGCGGCTACGCCCGTGGCAGATGGGGATGCTGCGGCCGTTTCTCGACCCGGACCCGCGCCCTCTGGTCGGTGCGATCATGGGTCCGCGCGGGTTGGGCAAGACGGGCATCTTCGCAGCACTGGGCTTGTACGAATTGTTCTGCGGCCCGGACGGCAACGAGATTCCGATCGTCGCGGTAGACGAGCGCATGGCGGGGCGGTTGCTTAAGCCTGCTGCGCAGATGGTCGAACTTAACGACGAGCTGGCGGCCCGAGCCGTCGTCTATCGGGACCGTATCGAAGTGCCGGGTAAGCGAAGCACCTTGACGGCGCTACCAGCCGAGGCTAAGCGCATCGAAGGCTTGGGAACCTGGACGCTGGCATTGGCTGACGAGCTGGGCGAGATTGACCCGGATACGTGGTCGACGTTGCTGCTCGGTGCCGGAAAGCTCGACGGTGCAATGGCATTGGGCATCGGGACGCCACCGAACCGGGAAACGTCGGTATTGACCGATCTTCGGGAAGCGTGCCGCGCGAACCCGGACGACCGGACGATGGCGTTTTATGAGTTCAGCGCAGACGGATTCGAGCATCACCCGGTGAGTTGTGTCCACTGCTTAGAGCTGGCGAACCCGCAACTAGATGACTTGTTGAGCCGGGACCGCGCTACGGCGTTGCTTAAGCAGACGACCGAGGGTGAGTATCGGCGCAAGCGGTTGTGCCAGGTGGTGACCACCAATGAGTCACCGTTTGTCGACGCGGATACGTGGGATGGGCTGAAGGCGCCGCACCCTGTGCCCGATGGCGCCGACGTTGTGATCGCGCTTGATGGCAGCTTGAAGGACGACAGCACCGCTCTTGTCGTGGGCACTGTGGGCAAGGTTCCACATTTCGACAGGCTCGACGCGTGGGAGAACCCCGGCGATGAGGCTTGGCGCGTGCCGGTGCTCGACGTTGAGCAAGCCATCAGGGAGGCCGCTAAACGGTGGCGAGTGCGCGAGATTGCGTTTGACCCGTACTTATTTACCCGCTCGGCGCAGATACTTGCCGCAGAGGGTTTACCGATGGTGGAATTTCGCCAGTCACCGGCGCGGCAGACGGCCGCGACTAACGACTTGCGCAGCGCGGCCGTGAATGAGCAACTGACGCATTCCGGCGATGAGGTTTTGCGCCGGCATGTTCTTGCGGCGACGGTTTTGGAGTCGGATAAGGGTATCCGTATTGCGAAGGTTAATCGGAGTAAGCACGCACCAAAGATTGACTTGTGTACTGCCCTGATGATGGCGCATTCTCGCGCTACTTGGTTGGCGAGCCAAGCTAGGCCGCGTACGCGAACAGTATCGTTCGCCCACTAAATATGCAGAAAGAACAACTGAATAATGACTTCTGACCTTCTTGTCGAGTTGTGCCAAACGCTCGACTTGCCGCAGGGCCGATATGCCGAATTGGAGCGCTACGCGTCGGGTCGGCAAGCGCTGGCCTACTTAAGCCCCGAAGCCAAGATCGCGCTACCGGCACTAAACCGCATCGTCTCCAACATCCCAAGACTTGCGGTGTCGAGCCTTGCCGAACGACTACGCATTATCGGCTTCAAAGGCACCTACGTATGGCCGGAGTGGCTGGCCAACGATCTTGACCAACAGAGTGTGGTTTTGCATCGCGAGGCGCTGCTTTTCGGGGATGCGTACGTGATCTGTTGGGCACGCTCGGACGGCTCACCGCTGGTGACTGTGGAGAGTCCGCGTCAGGTCGCGGTGGTTAAAGACCCGGCGACGCGTGAGGTTACGAGCGCGGTAAAGCGGTGGCGTACCCGGACGACGACCGAGGCGATGGTTTATCTGCCGGATCGGGTGGAGCGTTGGCGGGCTAACACTACGGGCGCGGCGGCGCCCGCGTTCGACCGGCTCGAAGTGCTCGACAACCCGCTAGGCGTGGTCCCGGTGGTGAACTTCTGCAACGCCGACCGCATCTTGCTCAGCATCGGGGACGCGCTGCTCACGCGGCAATTCGGACATTCCGAGATAGACGACCTTATTCCGCTCGTGGATGGCTTGAACAAAACCCTCGCGGACCTTGCAGTGGCGCAGGAATACACTGCCCGCCCTCGTCGGTGGGCTACCGGCATCGAGCTGGTCGAGCGCCCGAAGCTGGAGAACAACGGCCAGCCGGTCCTAGACGAAGACGGCGACCCGGTGATGGAGACGGTTAACCCGATTCCCGAGGGCAACCGTCTCATGCTGTCCGAGAACGATCAAGCGAAGTTCGGCCAGCTCGACGGCGCCAATTTGCAGGGCTTCGCCAACGCCGTGAACATCTGGCTTGGCCAGATCATGGCCGTGTCAGCGCTGCCGGCCCACTTTGTCGGGATCACCACAGAGAACCCGTCGAGTGCGGACGCGTTGCGGGCCAGCGAGGCAAGCTTGACCGCCCGCGCCGAGCAGCGCCAAGCCGTATTCGGCAGATCGTGGGAACAGGTCGCAAAGCTCATCGTCGCTATCCGCGATGGCGTGGCCGTGGACTCGGTAACCACACATGTGCAGTGGGGCGATGCTGGCTCGCGGTCTGTCGGAGCAGAAGCCGACGCCGCGACGAAGCTTTACCAGTCGGGTCTATTAAGCCGCTCCGCGACCCTAAGGAAACTCGGATATTCGGATGATGAAATTGCACAGAATAACAGCGAACGGGCCAGCGAGCTTTTAGACGGTCACCAACAGACAGCGCAAATGGCGAACTACTGGCAGGAGAATCAATGAATGACGACGCGCGGCCCGACGCCGCAAACGGCACAATCATTAACACGCAGACAGACGAAATGGCTGCGGGTAATACCGATAATGCGGAAACGGCGCCAGAAGCGCCAGAAACGCCGACAGATGGCTCTAATGACGTTTTCCCGCGTACATACGTCGAGGATTTGCGTAAAGAATCAGCCGGGTATCGCGACAAGGCTAAGCAAGCCGAGGAGCGCGCCGACGCGCTGGCTAAGCGACTACACCAGGAGTTAGTTACCGCGACGGGCCGACTGGAAAATCCGGCAGACCTCGCGTTCGACGCCGAGCACCTGGACGACGCCGACAAGCTGAGCGCCGCTATCGACGCATTGCTAGCCGACCGGCCTTATTTCGCTAAGCGCAAGGTGAGCGGGGATGCCGGGCAGGGTCCGCGCGGCGGCGCGCCGGCCGAGGTTGACTTGCTCGGCATGCTGCGCGGTGGCCGATGATCACGGAAACCCTGACGATTTACCGTGGCGCAACCGACAAATACGGCGAGCCCAACAAACAGCCACATGGCGCGATCACGGGTGTACTCGCGTGGGGCACGTCAGGTAAAAGCTCTGCCAAGTTCAACCTAAGCAACGACAAGTCCGGCGAGTCCGCAGGCGTAACCGCGCAACTCTACGTTAAGCGGGGCGCCGACCTTAAGCCCCGTGACCGCATTCAGCGGACTAACGGCGAGCAATACGCGATTGTCGGACATTCTCTATGGGACCAGGCGTCCCCCATGACCGGACGCGATTTCGGCTGGATGACTTTCCAGATCGAATCAACGAACAGCTAATACAGCGCCCGGAGCGCACTTGCTCTAACCCGTCCCGGCGGCGGGTATAACTGAATAAACAACTTAATAAGGAAAACAGAAAAATGGCAATTCAAGTAACCAGCGGCAACGCTGCGCTACTACAGTCGCAAGTGGCCGACCTATTGGTACAGCCGCTTGCCCAGCAGAGCACTTTCCTAGCGGCCGGCCCCCGCATCTTTGACACCCCCAATCCGCTTCGCATTCCGCGAATTGCGTCGGGCGTGTCTGCTGGCTTTGTGGGCGAGGGTGCCCAAATCTCGGACCGCAGCGTGAGCTTTGACGAGATTGACCTACTGCCGTCCACGCTGAAGTCACTGAAGTTGCTGGTCCGATTTAGCAATGAGATGGTGCGTCAGTCGGTCGTTCCGCTGAACGCGACCCTGCAAAGCACGCTGGTGACGAATGTTGCGCAGGCGCTCGACGCCGCGCTGTACGACGGCACCGGAACAAGCAACACCGTTAAGGGCATCTTTCAGCAGACGGGTATCGCTACCGGAACGCTCGAGCTGACCGACGCCGACAGCCTTATTGACGGGCTGGCGACCGCTCAGGGCAATAAGGTCAACCCGACACATTGGGTGATGACTTCCGCAAGCTTCTCGGCGCTGCGCAAGCTCAAGGTCGGCACCGACGACAAGCGATACATTTTCGACCCGTCAACGATCCAGAACGGCACCGCTTTCCGGCTGCTCGGCCTGCCGGTGATCATCACCGACAACATTCCGGCCGTGTCGACCAAGGCCCGCGTGGCGCTGGTCGACTTCTCGCTCGTTGCCGTGGCGCGAGACGTTGACGCCGAGGTCAAGATTCTTGATCAGACCTGGGGCGACTACGACAGCGTTGGCATCCGGGTCGTGACCCGCTACGACGTGGGGCTACTGCACCCGCAGGCGGTCACGGTTCTGACCGAAGTCGGCAGCTAATGGGGGCGCCGACAGTAAACGACTTGTCGGCGCTGCTGGGACGCGATGACGTGAACGCTGAGCAGGCTACGGCCGTGCTCGGCATCGTCACCGCTATGGCTTCCGCGTACACCCGCGCGGTGGGATTCATGGCCGGCGTGCCGAACGATGACATTCGAGCCGTAATCCTCACCGCGTCAGCGCGGTTACTGGCGGAGCCGTCCCAGATCGTCGCGGCCGACGAAATGGGTCCGTTCAGCGTGCAATACCGGGCCGGGTTTGACGGCTGGTCGGTGGCCGAGCTGGCGGCGCTTAACAGGTACCGCGTACGCGCCTGCTGACAGTTTTCGGACCGCCGGAAACTTACGGGATCGCGTAAAATTGCTGGTCAGCATACATTTTAGGTCTTGTCGCATAGCAAGGAACTGTGCGGCAAAAGCGGCAAGGGCATCCGTGGCGCAAAACCCGCAAAGGGGGAAGTCGCCTCCGCAACACGCGGGTGCACCTGCCGGACGCTCACAAAACGGGTCAACCGGGTTTGTGAGTCATTTATCCGGGGCGGGTCGCGTGGCGGATTTAGTTGTTAGCCGTCGATGCTTCAAGTGCGGCCTTGGCGCCGGGTGGTGGACGAAGACACCGCCCGGCGCACTGCCTAAAAAATCTTCGCGGCGCCCCCAACGGTCGCTGGCTATCGCCTTGGCGGAGCCGACAAAGTGATCCTGACCAGCAACTTTCTGCGATCCCGGAAAATTACCGCAGGTCCAGGATCATCACGCGGCCATCGCAATACGCGACCTGAAGACCATGCCGCCCGTCAAACCATCGGTACTGGCTTACGCCGTTAGGCGACTGGCGCCAGTCGGTGCAGTCGGGCGCGGGCGCGGGGATGGCGTCTAGGTCGATCACGAGTCGTCTCCTGTCGTCGGCCCCCTTGGCGCACGACAGTACGGACATCGGGTCCGGGCGGTCAACCATCGACGCGCCTAAAAATGTTGCGGTACAACGTAATACGTTGCGAATCGAATCGCATTGCGTTGCGTGTACCGAATCGCTTGGCGGCCCCAGCGTCGAGAACAGAAAGCGCCCGTGGCCAAGTAGGCCACGGGCGCCCCTGTCGCGAACGCGTTAAAAGTTCACGGCTTCTTGTGCTTGGTCACGTCCGGCTTGCCGTAGCTTTCGCCAGGTTTCTGGGTCGGCGGTAACGGCCTTCCCTCGACAGACGTGACCTCCCGACCAGTCTTGCCGCCACGCGGCCCGATGACCGGATACTGACCCGATTTGGGAGTGCGATCTCCTGGTTTCAGGTTCTGGTTCTTAGCCATCTTGGCTAATCTCCTTTTCTCAGACGCTCTCCCGTGCAGCTTGGGAGTCTCCGCTAGGGGAGAGCGCGCGTCGTGGGTTGACGGAGCGGCCAAGTGGATTACAGTAGGCGTTTCCTACGCGCACTACCGCACTCCGCATCGGCGCTCAACACCGCGCCGATGCGGGGTGTTCTGCACGTCCAGTATGGGTGCTAGTGCCGACAAGATGCCGAACCCAAAGTTTGCGCGTGTCCTACAACTGAGCAGCACCCCGAATGTGTGCACCACAACATATTGTGGTAGTGGTGAAGGTCCGCTGAGGGCAGCTTAAAGCTTTCGGGGCGACCTGGATCGGAAACGAGCGGGTGCCGTGCTGACGGCGGTCAGCACATTTCCCTGCTCAGCCACGTTTTCCCATGTCGAGCCATGGCGGAGCGTTCACCGTTTTCGCAGTTCAGTCGCTTTATACGCGGGTTCGATTCCCGGCAGCTCCACCACTTGAACACTGCGCCCGCCGACGCGTGCATCAAGGGCACCGTCCGAGGTGGTTCCCCGGCCGTCGGTTTCCAGGCCGCTGGGGCTGCTGAAACTTACGCGAGATACGGACCGCGCCTTGGACGATAGATCTGCGCAACTTCAAACTGAGATCGACCAGCTATCAGAAAAGCTAGGGGTCCGCCCTATGCTCGTCGGCTTGCGAACCAACGACGGCCTGAACGTTTATGTCGCCGATGACGGTTCTTATCACTTCACCTTCTACGAACGCGGACAACTTGGCTTCGACCGCGTGGGCAATCTCGACGACCTGCTGTACTGGTACACCCAGAGCGTGGTCACGGGCCAAGCGGCCAAATCGGTGGGCGATCGCGCGGAACGCTTCAAATACGAGTACCAGGTGCTAAGCGCCTTGAATAGCGAATGGGCAAAAAGAAATGTCCGGGAGACGGCGGAGTTATTTCGCAGATATGGTCAGCCAGAAGATATTTCCTTGCTCCCCGACATTGGTGAACCGCTCTGACACTCGCTACCAGCAAGTTGGGTACGTGCGACCGATGGACGAAAATGAGAGAAGAGTTCTTGAATGGGGTCCGTGCCGTTGTGGAACCTCTGTTGATCCAGCTTGGATTCCAGCCAGACGAGTACGGCGACGTGGATGTGCATGGACGGAAAGATCGCGCCATTGGATGCTGCGAATGTGATCGGTTTGTACGATCGTTCCGGGAAGTGGCAATATCTTCCCCGTTTTGCCATCAGGCAAGGTGTTTCGCTTGACGAAATCATGAGCGACAGCCGAACGGTCGATTTTCCGGCAACGCATCAGTGGCTTGAGTCCGTCCGAGATCGCATCCAAAAATACTTTCCCGTCGCGCACCAAGGCGTCTTAGGAATGGGTGGACCAAATATCTGAGCTCCTCGAATCACGTTGCCGGCCTGGCTGATTCGCCATGACGGATCCGCCGGCAGGTGCTTCGCGACAGCGCGTCTCATCCGGAAGCGGCTGCGCACCGCACACGGTGTCCTCACGCACCACTTCCAGCCGCGGGTCGCCCGGCAAGTCGATGTCGATATGCTCGGCCTGCCGATCGCCGCGGAGGAGTTCATGCGCAGGAGCGGGTCATGACGGATCCCCTGTGGACCGCCTATGCCGAGAAGGTGGACAAGGTCGACGGCTGGTTCTTCGAGGCCGACGTCGAGCTCTTCAGTCATCTGCTCGCTCGCCAGACGGCCGAGGGGATCAGCGGCGACATGCTGGAAATCGGCACCTACCAAGGCAAGTCGGCCATCCTGATGGGCTACGGTCTCCGCGACGACGAAGAACTGGTGATCTGCGATTTGTTCGAAGCGGTGGTGGACCACACCCACGGGTCGCCGAGCTCACGCGACCAATACTCGGGCTTGGACCAACAGCAGTTCCTGGCCAACTGGGACCGCTTCCACACTCGCCGGCCGATCATCGAGGTCTGCGAATCATCGCAGCTCGACCTGGGAGAGCGCGCCCTGCGCCTGGCCCACATCGACGGCTGCCACGCCTACCCGTGCGTCGCCCATGACATCGAGCTGGCCGTGAGACACACGGCCGACCGGGGAGTGGTCGTGCTGGACGATTACCGGGGCGTCGAAACCCCCGGCGTCGCCGCGGCCGTCTGGCAGGCTGTCGGCAACGGTGTCTTGTTCCCGTTCGCGGCGACGTACATGAAGCTCTACGCCTGCGCGTCGCCCGCCGACCAGCATTACTGGTTGGAACAGGTCCGTGGTCGCGGTGACATCTGCGCCTTCCCCGACTTCGAGTTCCCCTCCTATCGGAGCATCTCCGAGGCGCAGCTTCGCCCCCTCGATCGCTGAGCGGTCAGCCGCAAGAACCTTGGCGCGCTGCGTCTTCCAAGACATCGGCCGCTGCCGACGCGCTTTCGGCGGGTGTTCTCATCCGCGCGGCCACCGCACGGGTACGGGCGACGTAACGGGGATCGAGGACCGACCGCAGATCCGCCACCAGCGAATCCGGGGTCGTCTCCGAGAAATACCGTCCGATGCCGACTTCCAGCTGGTTGATCACCGCGGCCCACAACGGTTGGTCGACCGAGACGGCGAGCACCAGGCTGGGCACTCCCGCCCGGATCCCCGCGAACGTGGTGCCGGGACCGCCGTGGTGGACGACCGCGCGGCACGCGGGAAACACGGTCGAGTGGTTCACCGCGCTCACCGCCTTGACGTGGTCGCCGGTCGGGATCTGGGTGAGATCGCTGACGCCGCTGCAAATCAGCGCCCGCTGGCCCAGCTCGGCGCACGCCGCGCTGATCATTGCGATCACATCACCCGGCGATGCGACCCGCGCGCTGCTGCCGAAGCCGAAGTAGATCGGCGGCGTCCCCGCAGCGATCCAGGACAGCACCTCGTCGTCGGCCTCGGTCGGCAACGCCAGCGTCAGCGCACCGACGAAAGGGCGTCGGACCTCGCATTGCGCCCATTCGGCCGCCAGCCCGGGAAAGAAGAATTCGTCATAGGCCTGCAGCTCCATCGGGCGTCGCGCCGCCGGTGCGGTCGGCCCCGACAGGCCCAGCGCCCGGCGCTGGGCGGATTCGGCTTCCTGGGTCAACTGCGCGGCCCCACCGCTGGGGTAATAGTGCAGTGTGGCCGCCGGAATGTCGTAGTACTCAGCGACATTGGCGGCCAGGCCGTGCTCGCTGGTGTCGGTCAACAGCAAGTCGGCCCCGTCGGCCAGCGACGTCAGCGCGGTGCCCAATGAGGGCCAGAGCCGCTTGAGATCCTCCGAAATCACCCACGCCAGAAACATCGGGTTCGGCGCAGTGCCGTATTTGCGGACGATGTCCTCGTTCTGCTTGACCTGGTCCGGGCCGTGGGGAACCGCGGAAAGCCCCGCCGACTCGACGAAGCGAATGTAGTTGGGCGGCACCGCCATCCGTACCTCGTGACCCCGGCGCTGGAGCTCCCGGCCGATCGTGGCGAACGGCTCGACATCCCCGCGGGTTCCCATGGTCGCGAGTGCAAATCTCATTGCCGGGGCGTCACGCGTTCTCGTCGATCCAGGTGGTGGTGAAGCGCAGCATCTCGGGAATGCCCTTGGCCAGATCGGCTCCGATGGTCTTCTCGAGTTTGTGGCCCACCAAAGGGATTTTGACCTCGACGCGCACGGCGGAACGCAATCGCGAGCCCCCGTCTTCGGCCGGCTCCAGCCAGCTTTCCGCGCGACCCGACCCCAATCCGCCCGACGCCGAGACGTCGACCTGGCCGCGCACCTGGCCGTCACCGTCCCGTCGCCACGTCTCGGTCTGCACGATCTTGACGTCACCGCGAACGAATTTGGCCACCGCGCCCGGCAACAACTGACGACCGAGGTGCTGGGTGACGCGCACCGTCACCGTGCCGTCGCCGTCGACCACCAGCGAGTCCAACGTGGTAGTGGCGGCGGCGGGAGCGATCCGTGCCAGCCAATAGTCCTCGCGACCGAACGCCGCGTGGATCTGCTCGACGCTGGCGGGCGACTCGGTCGAGACGTCAATGGAGCGCGACATATCGAACCCAGGCTACCGAGGCTGCTTCAGGGCCGCTCGAAATGCTGGTAGTCGACGGGCGCCGTCCACTGTCCACCCCAGCGCCACCCGCTGTCGGTGAAGGCGCGCACGGCCGGGTCGCCGTCGTGCAGCAGGCCCGGGTCGGTGCGGTCGCGGTCCAGAAAGTCCTCGGCGTTCTGCGGTTGGAAGGCGCCGGTGGGGTACAGGCACGGGTTGAGACGCGGGTTGAGGTCGATCGCCCGGCCGTAGGCATGCTGCGACCAGCGGTCGCTGCCCGGAATGCCCCGGCAATTGAACGCCGAGGTGTTGTCGTCCTCCATGGACAGCTCGTCGTCGGCGTCGCGGTAGTGATCGACCGTGCGGATCTTCTCGATGGGAAAGCCCAGCCGGTACAGCCGAGCGAAGATCGTGACGACCTGCGGCGCCAGGTCTTGGTGCACGATCAGCTCGCCCCGGTGGGTTTGGCCGTCGAAACCGATGTGGTCGACGTCGACCCGTCGCAGTTGCCCGGGTTCCACCGGGCAGCCCGGGTGCCAGCTCGCGCCCAGTTCGGCGGCGGTCACCGGCCGGACCGTCGGGTCGGCGGCGGCCGACGAAGCGGTGCACTGCGCCAGCATGACCGCGCCCGCCAGCACCGCCGCCCAGCGTCCGCCGGGCAGCAGCGACGGTGCGCCCGCGCGCTTGTTTCCGCCCTGTGCTGCCGCGCCCACCGCGACCTACGCTTGCCTCATGCCCGGTCACCCATCGGTGCGAAATGTCCTGGTCCTGGCAACCATCTTGCTCACTCTGGTGGCGGCTTCCTCGACCGGCCGTGTGGTGCATACCTCGCCGAGCGAGGCCCCGCCGGCGTCGATGACGCCACATGCGTCGCTGGTTCCCGAATCGACTTCTCCCGCAGAAGATTTCACAACCATCTCCAAGCTGGTGAACGACGCGATCGCCGCGCGCGGGCTGCCGGGCGCCGTGGTGATGGTCGGCCACGGCGGCAAGGTGGTCTTCCACCAGGCGTACGGGTCGCGCAAGCTCGCCGGCGAACCCGGGCTGGACGGGGCGCCCGCACCCGCGGAGCCGATGACCGAGGACACGATCTTCGACCTGGCGTCGCTGACCAAGTGCCTGGCCACCGCGGTGGCGGTGATGCAGCTTTACGAACAGGGCAAGGTCGCGTTCGACGATCCCGTGCAGAAGTATCTGCCCGACTTCAACACCACGAACGATCCCCAGCGCGCGAAGGTCACGATTCGCATGCTGCTGACGAACACCTCGGGAGAGGGCATCGACGTCAGCCTGCGGGATCCGTGGGGGCTGGCTGGACCCGACAAGGCAGAGGGCATCCATCGCGCGCTCACCACGCCGCTACAGTCGGCACCCGCCGGGGAGTTCCGCTACTCCGACATCAATTACCTGCTGCTCGGCGCGCTGCTCGAGAAGATCACCGGCGAGGACGAGGACGACTACGTGCAGCACCACGTGTTCGGGCCGCTCGGCATGCACGACACCCGGTATCTTCCGCCGGCCAAGGCGTGCGGCCCGCATATCATCCGGGGAGCCGCGATCGCCTGGGCGCCGAACGGCGAGCCGACGACGGAGTACCACGAATGGACTTGGCGCACAACACTTTTGCCGCGCATCGCGCCGACTGCACGTGACGAGGAAAGCAGGGACGACCCGAGCAAGAACCCGGATTACTATGCCCTGCTGCGGGGTACGGTGCACGACCCGACGGCCCGCCGGATGGGCGGCGTGGCCGGCAACGCCGGCGTGTTCTCCACGGCGCACGACGTCGGCGTCTATGCGCAGGCCCTGCTGGATCGGCTGGCCGGGCGCCCGAGTGACTTTCCACTGCAGCAGGACACTGTCGAGCTGATGACGACCCCGCAGCAACCGGGCCATGACCCCCGACAACTGGAAGCGGCCAACCGTGCCGCCCGGTCAGGCACGCCGAACTATCCGGCGATCAAGGGGCAGAACCTGTTCGGGTTCGGCTGGGACATCGACACCGGCTACTCCAGGCCGCGGGGACGCGTCTTTCCCATCGGCAGCTTCGGCAACACCGGATTCACCGGAACCACGCTGTGGATGGACCCGGGCTCGGACACCTACGTGATCCTGCTGTCCAACTCGATCCACCTGCGGGGCAGCCCGCCGATCTCGAATCTGCGCGGTGACGTGGCCACCGCCGCCGCCCGGGCCCTACACCTTTACGGCGCCGCCCCGCCGTAGCGCTGAAGACCCAAAAGCTATGCGTCCGGCTCCATTTCAAGCAGCCGCAATGGATGCAGGCCGTCGACCGCGCCGACGAACGGCGGGTGGATGCTGTAGCCCAGCATGCGGCGAATGTCGTCGGAGACCGTCCGCGCGATGTCGCGCGGCACCGACAGGGTGAAGGCCTCCATCGGCCGCAGCCACGGTTGGCAGTACTGGGCGGTGACGGCGAGGCGATCGCGGTCGGTGGTGTTGGCGCCGCCGCCGTGCCACAACGTCCCGACGAACAAGACGCAAGAACCGGCGGGCATCACGACGGGTATCGCCTCGTCGTCCGGGCCCGGCCGGCGCTTGCCCCAGCGGTGGCTGCCCGGGTAGAGCACGGTGGCGCCGTTGTCGGCGGTGAACTCGTCGATCGCCCAGATGGTGGCCGCCGCCAACGGGGCCCGCGGCCGCGGAACCGGGTAGAAGCCGTCGTCGTGGTGCGCCAGCTGCGCGGCCTCGCCGGGCTGAATGTTGATGGCCTGCAACGCCGAAAGCAGATAGTTGGGCATCAGCAACCGGTCGAGCACCGCGAGCACCCGGGCATGGTCGACCAGCCGATCACACACTCGGGTGCGGCTCAGCACGCTGTAGACGCGCTGGGTGCGCCGGCCCTCGAACGAGTTGCGCCCGGTGTGCCCGAGCCAGGGCCGCACGGTCTCGCGAATCTGCGCGCACTGCTCGGTGCTGAGCAGGTTCTCCCAGATGACGTAGCCGTCGCGGTCGAGTGCGGCCATGTCGGTCCCGACGATCGCGCTGTCCACCGAACTCCCGCCGGTCGGCGTCCGCTTGTACCGTTGCGCCAGATCGCCCCTGAGGTCCTCCAGCGTGGTCACGGATTCGTCGTCGATGCTCATGTTGCTCGTCCTTAGTCCGCCGGCGCTGCTGTCCACAGTAGGCCGGGTTCGGCCCGACCCCCACCCGAATCGCCGCGGGTCAGCCCCGCCGGCCGGTGATGAGCCGCTGCACGCTGCGCGTCAGCGACCGGGGAACGTGGTCGGGGTCCATCAGCTCGTTTTCGGCCAGCGGGCCGGCCTCGTTGGCCACGGTGCGCTCGGTGAACGGCCGCAACGTCTTGCCGTCGCCGCGAAGTTCCTCGACCGCGGCCAGCAGCGACCCGCGATCGGCGATCGCCTCCTGCAGGGTGGCGACCGGTACACCGAGATGCTCGGCCACCAATTCGTTTCGCACCGAGGTGATTTCGCGCCGCACGTCGTCGTGCTGCGAGCCGCGCGCCTCGATGGCCACGTCGCATTCGCTGTCGAACCCCATCGACCGGTTGTTGAAATTCGACGAGCCGATGCGCAACAGCCGATCGTCGACCGCCAGCACCTTCGAGTGGATGTAGATCGGCGCACCGCCGTCGGTCACCGGCCAGTAGACACCGAGGCGATGGTGCTCGTCGGCGTCCCACAGCAGTCGGATCAGGCGGTGGCGCGCGCTGTCCATGGTTCCGCGTTCCAGCGGGTTGTTGCCTTTGCGCGCGAGCACGATGACGATCTGCGGGCCGTGTTCCTCGCGCAGCCGCTGCGCCAGCGCCTGGGCAATGGTTCGCGACGCCAGGTATTGGTTTTCCACATAGATGGTGTCGCGGGCTGCCGCGATGGCGGCCAGGTTGAGCGCCTCGACCTGGCGCACCTCGGGCCGATCGTCGAGATCCGGCAGCGTGAGCGCGATTCCGACGTCGACGTTGTGCAGGGTCGGCCGCAGCTTGCTGGGCCACGCGCTGTGTTTGGCGGTGACCGGTGACAGCGATTGCTTGGTGGCGGTCTGCCACCGGGTGCGGGCTTGCTCGCCGAGGGCCCGTGCCGCCGCGCCGTCGACCGCCACCCCGACGTCGTGCCGCGGCCCGTAGCCGCGCCCGGCCGTGCGGCGGCGCCGGCTGGTGTGCTCGTGCGCGCGGGTGTCCCACCGGTCGAGGGTCAGATCGATACCGCCGCAGAACGCCACCGCGTCGTCGACGACGACGATCTTCTGATGATGCACCGAGCCGACCGGGTGGGCGCCGTCGATGGCGAAGTGCATTCGCCTGCTGCTGATCTGGTTCAGCAGCGACACCGGGGTGAGCCCGAACCACAGTCCGTCGAGCGCCGGAAGCAGGCGCAGGTTGGACTTCAGCAGGTGGATCTGCAGGGCGGGGCGTTTGCGCACCATCCAGAAAAGGAAGGCGCCCAACTGGTTTGGGCCGGGCAGTGTCTTGTCGCCGCGTTCGAAGGTCACGCGGGAGTCGAAGTCCCAGCCGACCAGCATGATTCGATGGCGGGCGCGCAGCATCGCCGCCTTGACGTGCCGGAAGTAGTCGGCCGCGTCGATGATGGCGGCGAACCGATCGGCGCGCGCCGTGCGCCAGCACGTCTGGCCGGGGGTCAGCAGCGCGGGCATACGACTGTGTACCACACCCCAGCCGGGGGCCGGGATGCGTCGGCGGCCCGTCTGTACGAGGATGAAGCGATGCGAATGCTTGCGCTGCTCGCCGGCTTCGCCGTGCTGGCCGGGATGGCCGCGCCGGCGCACGCCGATCCGGCCGGCACCACGGGATCCGACGCCAGCTTCCTGGCCGCGCTCAACCAGGCCGGCATCACCTACCAGAACCCGGCGACCGCCATTGAAGTGGGCAAACGGGCGTGCGAGCTGATGGACCAGGGCAGCCCTCAGGTCGAGGTCATCAAGAACGTGTCGTCGAGCAATCCGGGGTTCACGGTGGACGGCGCCGCCCAGTTCACCATGATTGCGGCCAGTGCCTACTGTCCCCAGCATCTGGGGCAGCGGGTCGGGCCGGGCTAGCTGCCGGCGCTACACCGATTGGAAGCTGCGCTCGACCTCGGCGCGGCTGCGCACCTGGTCGGTGCCCAGCACGTAGCTCGGCACCGTGTGCGGGACGGTGGTGCCACCCCTGACCCGGGCCTGAGCCTGCCGGAACTCGGGGGCCGGGCCCGACGCGGCATGGATGCCGTTGATGATCGCCCACACCGCACTGCGACGGGCGGTGCGCTCGATGATGTTGCAGTCGCGGTGCTGCAACATCTGCTTGGCCCATTTCGGCATGGTGTCGCGGATGGCCCAGTCGACGGCGGCCTGCGGCATGGCCACGTTGGGGCCCGTGCCCATCGCTTTGCCATGCGTGACAGCCAGTTTCGGCAAGTAGGATTCCAGGCACTCGAGTGTCTCGGCCTTGGTGGCGGGCAGATCGGTGCCTCCCAGCGCGTGCCCGACGCGGACGAACTCGCCGTAATAGCGGTCGAGTGCCTTGCCGCGCAACGGCATTGGGTGATACAGCTCGTGCGCGGTGGCGATGCCCCAGACGACCGTCGCGTAGTTCCAGCGCAGCCATACGGGATCGTCGGCGTCGTAGCGGGCCCCGTCCGGGCGAGTGCCCTTGATGGTGTGGTGCATCGCCCGCACGGATTTCGCCAGCCGTTCGGCGGTTTCGGTCGACCCGTAGGCGGTGCCGATGAAGAACGCCACCGAGTGGCCCAGCCGGGTCGCCGCACCCTCGGGATCGATGACCGGCACGTGGGACACCGGGTTGCCGTTGCTGTCCCGCTTGATCAGTCGCGAGTGATGCATGCCCATCCAGTAGATCGACGGGTCGAGGGTTTCCATGAAGGCCGCACACTGCAGGCCGAAGATCAAGGCCGGCAGGTGCGAATGCACCCGCCACACGGCGCTGTCCGGACCGAACCAGCCCGGATCGCCAACGGGCGCCGCGAACTCCATGCCGCGGAAGAAATACCGCCGCATGTTGTCGTCCAACTGCTTGTTGATCAGCTGCCCGATGATCTGGTGTGGCAGGAACACAGCGCACTCCCTCAAACTTTGGTCACGGCTGTGACCAGAATATGTTTCTGGCTACAGGTGTGACAAGACCGGGGCGATGTCGACTTAGGCTGTAGGGATGTCCAGCCCCAGCCGGTGGGCCGGTGTACCGCTCAAGGACCGCCGCGCCGAGCGACGTGCGCTGCTGGTCGAGGCCGCGTATCGGCTGTTCGGCAGCGAGGGAGAGGCGGCCGTCTCGGTGCGCTCGGTGTGCCGGGAGTGCGGGTTGAACACCCGGTACTTCTACGAAAGCTTCCGCGATACCGACGACCTGCTCGGCGCGGTCTACGACCGGGTCAGCGAGCAACTCGAAGAAGTGATCGCGGCCGCCATCGAGCAGGCCGGGGATTCGCTGCGCGCCCGGACCCGGGCCGGCATCGCGGCGGTGCTGGGCTTCTCCTCGGCCGATCCGCGCCGCGGCCGGGTGCTGTTCACCGATGCCCGCACCAACCCGGTGCTGGCAGCCCGGCGCCGCGCCACCCAGGACATGTTGCGCCAGGGGGTGCTGAGCGAGGGCTGGCGTCTGAATCCGCGCTCCGATCCGGTGGCCGCCGAGGTGGCCGCGGCCATGTACACCGGCGCCATGGCCGAGCTTGCCCAGCAGTGGCTGGCCGGTCATTTGGGCGGTGATCTCGACGCCGTCGTCGATTACGCTTCGAAGCTGGTGCTGCGGTAGCGGGGAGTGCGGTCATGGCGCGGATCGACAATGCGATGGACCCGGTGCGGCGCGTGCTGCGACACCAGATCAGCGTCGGCGCGCTCATCGAGTTGGCGGTGTGGCTGGCGATCCCCTACCTGTGTATCGGCTTCGCGTGGACCGTTTTTCACGCCGATCAGTCCCACCGAATCCAGGCGCGGATCGAGGCGGTGTGGCCCGCCGGCGCCGACGTCGCGGCCTTCGGGGTGGCCACGGCGTTGTGGCCGGCGTCGCTGCAAATCGCCGACGCGTGCCCGGCGCCGTAGCCGACTTTCGCTCCGAACACGTGCGCGACGGCACCGTTTGCTCCTAGGCTGACACACCATGTCCATCGACCGATTCGGCCTCCTTGCGGGCACCATCCGGCTGGCCTCCGGCGTCTCCTTCCTCGTCGATCCGCTGCGCGCCAACAAGTTGTGGGGCGATCCCGAGGAGCCGACGCCCACCGCGCGACTGTTGTTGCGGTCCATGGGTTATCGCGACGCGTTGATCGGTGCGCTGCTCGCCGGGTCGGCCCTGCGCGGCAAGAACACCCGCGGCTGGTTCCTGGCCTCCGCCGGCGCGGACGTGTCCGACCTGGTCGGCGGGCTGAGCGTGCACGACCAGCTGCAGGCGTCGCAGAAGATCATCGGCCTGGGCGGGGCCGCCGTCGGGATCGCCACCGGGTTGTGGGGCGCGGTACGCCCGGCCATGCGCCGGCCAGCCCGGGTCGTGGCCGAAGAAACCGGCTAACGTAACCTCAAGTGCCGCAGAAGGTTTGGTACTTTCCGAAATCCTCGGGGGCGGGGCTGGCGTAGCGCTCGAAGCCCGGGCGTTCGGTGTAGGGCGCCGTCACCGCGGCGAGCAGTTGGTCGAGCGGGTCGAGGTCGCCATCGGTCGCCGCGGCGAGCGCCTCCTCGACCAGATGGTTGCGCGGAATGTAGATCGGGTTGACGCGATCCATCGCGTCGGCGTCGGGACTCAGCGCCCGCCAGCGCGCCAACCACGCGTCGAAGCCGGGCAGGTCCATGAACATTTCGCGGGCCGGTTCGGCGGCCGACCTGTCGTCGCCGCGCGCCGCCCGGCCGAGCTGGCGGAAGAAGGACGTGTAGTCGACGTGGTTGGCCTTGAGCAGGGCCAGCAGTTCGTCGATCAACGCCGCCGCGAATTCCGCGTCGACCTGCGCGGGCAGGCCGAGTTTGGCCCGCATCCCGGCGGCCCACACCGCGTCATAACGGGTCTGGAAGACGCCGAACGACCGCTCGGCGAGCGCGATCGCCTCCTCGGTGTTCTCCGAGAACAGCGGCAGCAGGGTCTCGGCGAAGCGGGCGAGGTTCCATCCGGCGACGACCGGCTGGTTGCCGTAGGCGTAGCGGCCCCAGAAATCGATGGAGCTGAACACCGTGTCGGGGTCGTAGGCCTCCATGAACGCGCACGGCCCGTAGTCGATCGTTTCCCCGGAGATGGTCATGTTGTCGGTGTTCATCACGCCGTGCACGAACCCGATCAGCATCCACTGGGCGATCAGCGACGCCTGGGCCGCGACGACGGCCTCGAACAGGGCCAGGTAGGGCTGCTCGGCGTCCGCGGCGCCGGGATGGTGGCGGGCGATCGCGTGGTCGGCCAGCCGGCGCAGCAGGTCCCTGTTGCCGGTCGCGGCGGCGTATTGGAAGCTGCCCACCCGCAGGTGACTGCCGGCCACTCGGGCCAGAACCGCGCCCGGCAGCGTGGCCTCCCGGTACACCGGGCGCCCGGTGCCGACCACGGCCAGCGATCGGGTGGCCGGCACGCCCAGCGCGTGCATCGCCTCGCTGACGACGTATTCGCGCAGCATCGGGCCCACCGCGGCCAGCCCGTCGCCACCCCGGGCGAACGGCGTCGCACCGGATCCCTTGAGGTGGATGTCACGCAGCCGACCCTCGTCGTCGACCAGCTCACCGAGCAGCAGGGCGCGCCCGTCGCCGAGCCGGGGGACGAAGCCGCCGAACTGATGCCCGGAGTAGGCCTGGGCGACCGGGGCGGCGCCGGTGGGCACCAGGTTTCCGGTCAGGAACCGCAGCCCGTCGGGACCGCGCAACCAGCCGGTGTCGAGGCCAAGCTGGGTGGCCAGGGGTTCGTTGAGCACCAGCAGCCGCAGCTCGGGGAAGGTCTCGGCCTGCCAGCGGACCGCCAGTTCCGGTAATTCGCGGAAAAACCGGTCCTGCAGGGCAACGGTGGTCTCCGGTGCGACGCTCATCTCACCGAGGGTACGGAAACTCGGGTCGGCCCCGGGCTAACCGATGGCCCGGCCGATCAGGTCGCGGGCGCGATCGAGCATCGAGGCGAACGGGCCGACCGCGAAATTCAGCGTCGCCGATTCCACACCGGGATGCGGGTGGGTCGGGGCGATGGCCTCGGCGGCGCGCACCGCGGTGCCCATCCGCTTGAGGTCGTCGCTGTCGAGGCGCTGCAGGGCCGGGAATTCCTCGTTTTCCTCCCGGGTGGCGTGTTCGAGCACGGCTTCTCGCAACTTCGTCACCTCGTCGAGGAACTGGTCCGTGGTGCTGTCCAGCTTTTCGATCGCCGACAGCAGTTCCTTGGCGCTGTGCTCTTCGTGCAAGCGGGCGTCGACGACCGCGTCGCCGGCGTCGGCTTCCTTGCGTGCCCGCGGATGCACGAGCATTTCCTCGGCGGTTTCGTGCACCGCCAGCAATTGGCGCAGCGTCGCGAAGGGCTCTTCGCGCGCTTTGGGATCGGTCGCGTGCAGCACCTGGTCGAACATGTCCTCGATGAGGTTGTGCTGTGCTTTCAGGAACGCGACGACTTCGTCGGGCGATTTGACAATCATGTCGGCCATCGCCGATACCTCCTGTGTCGGCAGAGTGGGATACGCACGTTCGGGCTGCGTGCGGCTGGCCCAGGCATACCCGCCGGCCGAGTCGCTAAACGGTGGCGCGTATCGCGTTGCTGCACAGCCGGTTTCATCCTTGGCGGCGGTCTTGGCGGCTCGTGGTGCGCTGCCATAAGTGACCTCGAGTGGC
Organism: Mycobacterium avium subsp. avium; assembly: GCF_009741445.1. Taxonomy (NCBI): domain Bacteria; kingdom Bacillati; phylum Actinomycetota; class Actinomycetes; order Mycobacteriales; family Mycobacteriaceae; genus Mycobacterium; species Mycobacterium avium. The sequence goes on from NZ_CP046507.1 coordinate 714,821, forward strand.
GACTGGGCAGGGTAACCGAAACCACGGGTCCGGGATACTCGCTACGGTTAGGGACAACACGCCCGTCCGGAACACACAGAGACGACAGATCAGCCGAAATGTACGAACAGGTCAACAGCAGCGCCGCCGAGCCCGACGACATCGGCTCTCGCATCGACCCGGTCCTGGCCCGGAGTTGGCTCCTGGTCAACGGCACGCATCCCGACCGTTTCCAGTCCGCGGTGGACTCCCGCGCTGACATCGTGGTCTTCGACATCGAGGACGCCGTCGCGCCCAAGGACAAGAACGCCGCCCGCGACAACGTGGTGAGCTGGCTGCGCGCCGGCAACGTCGACTGGGTGCGCATCAACGGGTTCGGCACGCCCTGGTGGGCGGATGACCTGACCGCCCTGGCCGGCACACCGGTCGGCGGGGTGATGCTGGCGATGGTCGAATCGGTCGATCACGTCACCGAGACGGCGAAGCGGCTGCCCGACGTGCCGATCGTCGCCCTGGTCGAAACGGCCCGGGGCCTGGAGCGCATCACCGAGATCGCCGCCACCAAGGGCACCTTCCGGCTCGCCTTCGGCATCGGTGACTTCCGCCGCGACACCGGTTTCGGGGAGGACCCGGCCACGCTCGCCTACACTCGTTCCCGCTTCACCATCGCCTCCAAGGCCGCCGACCTGCCCAGTGCGATCGACGGGCCGACCATCGGCTCCAATCCGCTGAAGCTGATCGAGGCCACCGCGGTGTCCACCCAATTCGGGATGACCGGCAAGATCTGCCTGACCCCGGACCAATGTTCCGTCGTCAACGAGGGCCTGTCGCCGTCGCAGGACGAAATAGCTTGGGCGAAAGAGTTTTTCGCCGAGTTCGAGCGTGACGGGGGAGAGATCCGCAACGGCTCCGACCTGCCCCGCATCGCCCGGGCCACCAAGATCCTCGAGCTGGCTCGCGCGTACGGCATCGAGGCGCTGGACATCGACGAGGAAGAACGCGACCACTCACCCGCGCCGTCGGACACCTACCACTACTGAGGCGTCAGGCGGCATGTCGTGCGAACGCGACGGCGACGCGGACTTCGACCTTGCTCATCGTGATCGCGGGAGCCCGCGGCGGGGCCGTCGACCGGTAGGTCTGGCCGGTGGGCGTCGTGAAAAGCGCTGTGTGGATGTGGGTTTCGTCAACGCCGGCGCTCACCGTCCAGCCGGCGGTTTCCTTGACGTAGTTGCAGTGCTCGCATAGCCCCAGGCCGTTGCCCGCGCTGGTCGCGCCGCCGTCGGCCCACGGCTGTGCGTGGTCGCGGTGCCGGATCGGCGCGTCGCAGTACGGGGTGCGGCAGCGCTGATCGCGTAGCCCGATGAACCGCGCCAGCCCCTGCGGGAACAGGCGCGCCCGCGACTCCATGGCCACCAGCGCCCCGGCCCGCGGGTGCGCGTAGAGCCGGCGCAGGGTGGCCCGCGACCTCGGGTCGGCGGCCGCGTTGGCGACCATGCGGCGGGCGACCGCCGCGGGAATCGGGCCGTAGCCACTGATCTCGCCCGGCGCATCCGCACCGCCGAGCAGCGTTTCGTCGGACAGCACCAGGTTGACCGCGACCGGGGTGGGCACCGTCGCGCGGCGGCCGGTGACCCTTTCCACCAGGGTGTCGGCCATGACCTGTCCGCGCGGGCGCCCGTCGCCGCGGGTGTCGGCCTCGCGGCGCAGCGCGGCATACACCGAAACCCCTTGGGCCACGGGCAATAACGCGGTCAGGTACGTCATCGTGTCGGGCGCGGGCCGGATGGTGACCGTGCGGTCGTTCTCCGCCTTGGCCGCCCGCTCCACGACGGCATGCGGATCGAGCCGGTAGGCGATCGCCTTGGCGGCCGCGGCCACCCGCGCGTCGCCCATGCCGCTCAGGCCCGCCGGGTCGGCGCACAGCTCCGCATCCAGGGCGCGACGGTCCTCGGCGTCCAGGCAGGCGCTCTCGCGCACGATCAGTGTGGCCCGCCATTCGGAGAGCGCCCCGCACTCCAGCGCCGCCAGCGTGTGCGGCATTTCGTGCACCAGTGCCTTGGCGAAGCCCAGATGCCGACCGCCGCGCGCCGGCGAATCCCGCCGCGCCAGCGCGACCTCGCTGGCCACCCCGCGTCCGCGGCGCGCGGCGGGCACCCCGGCGGCCGCTTCGGCCGCTCGGCGCGCCGCGTCCAGTGCGGCCGCCGCCCGGGCCTGGGCCGCGGCGGCGGCGCACTTGAGCGTCTCCAGCTCGGAGATGCGCTCTATCAGCGCCGATTCGCCGGCCGCCGGGTCGACCGCCATCCGTGATTCGAACACGTGTTCGATCTTAGCAGGTTCCGCTGACGCCCGCCCGTCGCTAGCCTGGATGGGTGAGCGCCGGCAGGCGGATCCAGGTGGCGCGGGTCTATGACAAGGTCGGTCCCGACGAGGGACAGCGTGTGCTGGTCGATCGGATCTGGCCGCGTGGCGTGCGCAAGGACGATCCGCGGGTGGGCATCTGGTGCAAGGACGTCGCACCGTCCAAGCAGCTGCGCGAGTGGTACCACCACGAACCGGAGCGGTTCGACGAATTCACGTCGCGATACAAGAGCGAACTGCGGGGCAACCCGGCGCTCGACGAGCTGCGCGCGCTCGCCAAGCGCGGCTCGGTCACCCTGGTCACCGCGACCCGCGACCTGGACATCAGCCAGGCGGCCGTGCTGGCCGAGCTGCTGAAAAGCGGCTGAGCACGGGCAACGGTCGGGCGGATGAGCGGCGTCGAGCCCATTCTGCCGCGGGAGTTGACCGATCTTCCCGAGGCGATTCGCGGTGTCCCGGCGCCGCCCGTTCCGGCATTGCCGCAGCCCTACGGGTTGCGGGTCGTCGACCCCGATGCCGACGCGGAGACGGTGTGCGAGTGGATGAGCCGCCCGCATCTGGTGCAGGCATGGGAGTCCAACTGGCCGCTGGCCCGGTGGCGGCGTTATCTGCGGGCCCAGCTGGACGGAGAGTTCTCTCGCCCGCTGATAGCCACGCTGGACGGGGTGGACCGCGCGTATCTCGAATTGTACCGGGCGGCAAAGGATTCCATCGCCACTCGATATGAGCACCACCCGCATGATCTGGGGTTGCACGTCGCGGTGGCGGATCTGGACCACATCGAGCGCGGCCACGTCAGCTATCTGCTGCCGCATCTGGTGGTCAGCCTGTTTTCGCTCGATCCGCGCTGCCGGCGGATCATGTTCGATCCCGACCACCGTAATGTGTTGGCGCGCAGGTTCTGTGAACGTGGCGGGTGCACGTTTCTCGGCGAGCATGACATGGCGAACCGGCGCATGGCGCTCTACGTGCTGCCACGGACCCCCGACGACGTGCCCCGGCGCCGCGACGCCTGACGGCGCGCGCTCACACCAACTGGGCCAGCTGCTGTCCGATGAACGCCGCCGCCCCACCGAGCACGACGCTGACCACGATGTTGGCCAGCGCCGCGCGCAGCTGACGCTCCTCGCCCAGGCGCTGCGTCTCCAGCATCCAGGTCGAAAAGGTGGTGTAGGCGCCGACGAACGCGGTGCCGGCCAACAGCGCCGCCTCCCTGCTCAGCGCCAGGCCACCCAGGAAGCCGAGAAGCGCTGCGCCGCTGAGGTTCACGACGAGGGTGCCGAGCGGAAACGGCCGCGATGCCCGGCGCGCCACCGCACCGTCGACGACGAACCGCAGCACCGATCCGACGCCGCCGATGAGCGCGACGCCGACCCAGACCGCGACCGTCGCCATCGGCGCACCCGGACCCGGCGCACCAGTTTGGTGGCCAGGTGCACGGCCAACAACCCGGCCGCGATGCTGGTCAGGGTGTAGCCGGCCGCCAGGCCCCAGTGGTGGTGTTCGAGCATGGTCAGCGTCTCGACCTGCATCGTGGAGAACGTGGTGAGTCCGCCACAGAATCCGGTGCCCAGCAGCGGGCGCCGGTAGCTCGACGTCGGCAATCGCTCCAGCAACCGGGTGGTGAAGTAACCCACCAGGAAGGCGCCGACGATGTTGACCGTGAACGTCGGCCACGGCCAGCTCGCCGGGTCGCCCGCCGCCAGCGCGCTCAGCGCGGCGCGGGCCAGCGAACCCAGCGCCCCGCCGGCGAACACCGCGGCCAACTCGCGGTAGTCGTGTTGCGCCACTGGCGTGAATTCCCTTCGTTCGCCGCTGCGCTATGCAGCGTATGGGGGCTCGCAACACCGGCGCCGCCGGGGCGACACGGAGACGGGCAGAATTGGAAATCATGGTGGCCAACTCTCGCGCCGGTCAGCCGGCCCAACCCGAAGACCTTGTCGACCTGCCCCACCTGGTGACGGCCTATTACTCGATTCAGCCCGATCCCGGCGACGTCGCCCAGCAGGTGGCGTTCGGCACGTCGGGTCATCGAGGTTCGGCGCTGGCCGGGGCGTTCAACGAGGCGCACATCCTGGCGATCACCCAGGCCATCGTCGAGTACCGCGCCGCGCACGGCATTTCCGGCCCGTTGTTCATCGGCCGGGACACGCACGGCCTGTCGGAGCCGGCCTGGGTATCGGCGCTGGAGGTGCTGGCCGCGAACGACGTCGTCGCCATGATCGACTCCCGCGACCGCTATACGCCCACCCCGGCGGTCAGCCACGCCATCCTGAGCTACAACCGCGGCCGCACCGAGGCGCTGGCCGACGGCATCGTCGTCACGCCCTCGCACAACCCGCCCTCGGATGGCGGCTTCAAATACAACCCGCCCAACGGCGGGCCCGCCGACTCGGACGTCACCAACGCAATTGCCAAGCGCGCCAACGAGATTCTGCGCGACGGCGCCGGCGTCAAGCGGGTGCCGCTGGCCCGGGCCCGGCGGGCCGCGCAACGCCACGACTACCTCGGCAACTACGTGGACGACCTGCCCAACGTGGTCGACATCGACGCCATCCGGTCGGCCGGCGTGCGGATCGGCGCCGACCCGCTGGGCGGGGCGAGCGTGGACTACTGGGGCGAGATCGCCGAGCGGCACAACCTGGACCTGACCGTGGTCAATCCGCTGGTCGACGCGACGTGGCGGTTCATGACGCTCGACCACGACGGCAAGATCCGGATGGACTGCAGCTCGCCGGATGCGATGGCGGGCCTGATCCGGACGGTGACCGCCGACCCCGGCCGCTTCCAGATCGCCACCGGCAACGACGCCGACTCCGACCGGCACGGCATCGTCACCCCCGACGGGGGCCTGCTGAACCCGAACCACTACCTGGCCGTGGCCATCGAATACCTCTACACCCAGCGGCCGTCCTGGCCGGGCGGCATCGCCGTCGGCAAGACCGCGGTGAGCTCGTCGATGATCGACCGGGTGGTGGCCGGCCTCGGCCGCAAGCTGATCGAAGTGCCCGTCGGCTTCAAGTGGTTCGTCGACGGACTGATCGGCGGCACCCTCGGATTCGGCGGCGAGGAGTCGGCCGGGGCGTCGTTCCTGCGGCGCGACGGCTCGGTGTGGACCACCGACAAGGACGGCATCATCCTGGCGTTGCTGGCCTCGGAGATCCTGGCGGTCACCGGATCGACTCCGTCCCAGCGTTATCAGCGGCTCACCGCGCAGTACGGGACGCCGTGCTACGCGCGGGTCGACGCGCCCGCCGACCGCGACCAGAAGGCCCGGTTGTCGAAGCTCTCCGCCGAGCAGGTGACCGCGACCGAGTTGGCCGGGGAGCCGATCACCGCGAAGCTGACCGCGGCGCCGGGCAATGGCGCCCCGCTGGGTGGATTGAAGGTGACGACGGCCAATGCCTGGTTTGCCGCGCGGCCGTCCGGCACCGAGGACGTCTACAAGATTTATGCCGAATCCTTCAACGGGCCGCAGCATTTGGCCGAGGTGCAGGAAACCGCGCGCGAGGTGGTTAATAAAGTCATCGGGTGACTTTTTCCCTCCGTCCTGCGCGCTTGGGGGAGCGTGCGCCGCGTCCTGGTCCGCTGCCGCGCGAAGTCTGGATCCTGAGCTGGGCGAACGTCATGGTCGCCTTGGGCTACGGGGTCATCTCGCCGGCGCTGCCGACCTTTGCACGCAGCTTCGGGGTGAGCATCAAGGCGGTGACTTTCCTGGTCACCGTCTTTTCGTTGAGCCGGTTGTGTTTTGCGCCGATCAGCGGGCTGCTCACCGAACGATTGGGGGAGCGGCGAATCTATATCGGGGGTTTGCTGATCGTGGCGGTGTCCACCGCCGCGTGCGCCTTTTCCCAGGCGTATTGGCAGTTGATGCTGTGCCGGGTGTTCAGCGGCGTCGGGTCGACGATGTTCTACGTCTCGGCGCTGGGGCTGATGATCCACATCAGCCCTGCCGACGCGCGTGGCCGGATCGCGGGACTGTTCACCACCTCGTTCATGGTGGGCGCGGTCGGCGGTCCGGCGGTCGGCGGCCTGGCGGCGGGGTGGGGGTTGACCGCCCCGTTCGTCGTGTACGGCGTCGCGATGTTGGGTGTGGCGCTGGTGCTGTTCCTCGGCCTGCGCAATTCCGCGCTGGCCGCACCGCCACCCCCGACGCGATCGACGGTCACGATGCGCGAAGCGCTGCGGGTACGCGCGTACCGGTCGGCGCTGCTGTCCAATTTCGCGACCGGCTGGTCGGCCTTCGGGCTGCGCATGGCACTGGTCCCGCTGTTCATCTCCGACGTCATGGGTCGGGGTATCGGCACCATCGGCGTGGTGCTCGCCGCGTTCGCCGGCGGCAACGCGCTGGCGGTGGTGCCCAGTGGCTACCTATCGGATCGGATGGGGCGGCGGACGTTGTTGATCGTCGGGCTGGTGACGTCCGGGGCGGCGACGGTCTGGCTGGGTTTTGTCGCGTCGCTGCCGGTGTTCCTGGTGGCGGCCGGCGTGGTCGGCGTGGTCACCGGGATCTACATGTCGCCGCTGCAGGCCGCGGTCGCCGACATCCTCGGCAACGAGGCGCGCGCCGGCCTGCCGGTGGCCACCGTGCAGATGATGTCGGACCTGGGCGCCATCGTCGGGTCCATGGCGGTGGGCTGGGCGGCCGAGCAGATCGGCTACGGCTGCGGCTTTTTCATCAGCGGGGTGGTCCTGCTGATCGCCGCCGTCGGCTGGGTGATGGCGCCGGAAACGCGGACGGCGACGGAGCTGGAGGCCGATCTGATGGCGGCGGAGTCGGACGTCGAGCCGGTGTGAACAGCAACTTTGAAGGACGGTTACCGGTGGTGTAGCTTCGATGGGCACGACTTCTCGGGGCTATGGCGCAGCTGGTAGCGCACCACACTGGCAGTGTGGGGGTCAGGGGTTCGAGTCCCCTTAGCTCCACTCAGTTTGATTCCGGCATTAGCTTTTTCGCACTCGTCTGTGCCGATTTTGCTCGCGCCCGCGGTGGTATCACTCTGGTATCATCGATCCTCATGGGAATGACCTTGCGCCCCAGCGAGCAGCAGGCAGAAGCGCTGCGCCGGCAGGCCACGGCCGAAGGGCGCTCGATGCAGGCTGTTGCGTTATCGGCCATCGACGAGTACATCGCCCGACGAGCGCACAAGACTAAGGTTGCCGCGGCGCTGCAACGGGTCGTCCGCGAGGAGGCCGGGGTTTTGGAGCGTCTTAAGGACGCGTGACCGAGTTCCTGAACCTCGAAGACTTGCTAGACATTGCCCGCGCGGCCGTCGGGACCAATGTCGTGGTCGCGGACTACGGCTTGCTTGAATCGGCTCTGGCACGGCCTCGCGCCTCGGCGTTCGGCCGGGATGCCTACCCGGATCTGCACGTGAAGGCCGCCGCACTGCTGCACTCCCTGGCCCGGAATCACGCGCTGGTGGACGGCAACAAGCGACTCGCTTGGACGGCCTGCCGGACCTTCCTGGCCATCAATGCGCACTGGATTGAAGCGCCGGAGGATGAGCGCTTCGACTTCGTGATCGGAGTCGCTACCGGTGCATTGACCAGTCTGGACGAGATCGCGGAACGACTGCGCAGGTGGAGCTACCAAGAGGACTGAGTCCGACGGCAATCTCGACGACGGCCGCGACGGAGTCAGACGACGGCTAGCAGAGGACTGCGGCCGAGAACCACCCGCCGGCCACCAGCGCGATGAGCAGCGCGGCGGTGGGTTGCCCCATGGCCGCGGCCGCGATGGCGCCCACGATTGCACTGATCAGGACCGTGACGGTCAGGAAGGCGACGAGCACGCGATGTGAATTGACAGCCGCACCGGCACGGGGGGCGATGACGGCCTTACGAGAGCGATCCACGCCAACCATGAAATCTCCTCCGGTGTGACGCCTGCAACAGAGCGCGCCGATGTGTGACTTACATCACTATACTGCGAGACCGCCGATTAGGTTTTCACCGCGAAGAGCATTACTCTTTCCGGCGGTTCGTCCGCGACTCAGGAAAGCAGCCATGCCTGTTCAGCCCACATTGCTGCGCCGACAAGCACTGCGCAGTGCCCGCCGACAGCGGGTCGCTCCCCGCCTGAAGTGCCCGATGGTCGGCCAGTGCTTCGACATCGAAGTCACTCGTGACGCCGACGGATGGATGATCCGGATCCCCGAGTTGGGCAGGGTCGCCCGCGCCGCCAGCCGGGCCACGGTCGAGGTGGCCGCCCGCGAGTGCATCGCCACCTGGACCGGCATCCCGATCGGTTACGTCGCCGTCCACGTGGTGAGCGAGGCTCGCTAGCCGCTCGGCGCGACCGCGATCGATTTCGTGTCGAGATAGCCGTCGAGCCCCTCGGGCCCCAGCTCGCGGCCGTAGCCGCTGGCCTTGACACCGCCGAACGGCGCGAACGGGTCCATGGTGTAGCCCTGGTTGACGCCGACGGTGCCGGTGCGAATCCGGGTGGCCAGCGCCAGCGCGCGGTCGGTGTCGTCGCTCCACACCGACCCGGCCAGGCCGTAATCGGAGTCGTTGGCGATCGCCACCGCCTCGTCGTCGTCGCGGTATGGGATGACGGTGATGACCGGACCGAAGATCTCCTCGCGTGCGATGCGCATGGCGTTGCCGGCGGCGGCGAACAGGGTGGGCCGGACATACCAGCCGCGGTCGAGCCCGTCGGGCATATCCGCACCGCCGACCACCAACCGCGCCCCCTCCTGCTGGCCGATCCGGACGTAGTCGCGGACCCGCTGCTGCTGGCGGCGCGACACCAGCGGACCGAGGTCGGTGTCCGGGTCGGCGGGGTCGCCGACCCGCAGGCCGCTCATCTGGGCGGCGAGCGCGTCGACGTAATCGTCATGGCGCGCTTGGGGAACCAGCACCCGGGTCAGCGCATTGCAGATCTGGCCGCTGTTGGACAGGCTGGCCGCGCGCACCCCGGCGGCCACCTTGTCCGGCGGCGCATCGTCGAGCACCAGGGCGGCGGACTTGCCGCCCAGTTCCAGACTGACCTTGGTGAGGTTGGCCGCGCAGGCCGCGGCGACGGCGCGCCCCGCGGCCGTCGAGCCGGTGAAGGACACCTTGTCCACGCCACGGTGCCCGGCGAGGTAGGCGCCCAGCGCGGCGTCGCCGGGCAGCACGCTGACCGCGCCGGGCGGCAGGTCGGCCTCGGAGATCATCTCGGCTAAAAGCAGTGCGTCCAAAGGACTTTCGGGTGCCGGCTTGAGCACGACGGTGCAGCCGGCCAGCAGGGCCGGGATGAGTTTGGTGACGATGAGGAACTGCGGCATGTTCCACGGCACGATCGCCGCGACGACCCCGACGGGTTCCCTGCGCACGTACACGTCGCTCCCGAAGAACCCGGGCCTGGTCTCCTGCCAGGGATGGCGCTCGGCCAGATCGCAGAACGCGCGGATCATGAAGGCGGGCAGGCCCACCTGGGCACGCCGGGCGAAGCTGATCGGGGCGCCGATCTCGGCGGTGATGGTGTCGGCCATCTCGGCGCGGCGCCGGTCGTAGATGTCGGCCAGCCGGCGGATCGCGGCGATGCGGTGTGACGGCGCGCCGCGGCTCCACGGTCCGGCGTCGAAGGCCGCTCGCGCCGCGGCCACCGCCCCGTCGACGTCGGACGGTGTCGCCGCATCGACCTCGGCGACGGGCTGCTCGGTGTGCGGCGAGATGACGCGGATGACGTCGGCGCGCCGGCCGTGTCCGTCGGTTCGCACTGCGGCGTCGTGGTCCATCCGCGCCTCCCGGGCCAATATCAACTACTTGCTAATGACGGGTCGAGGATATACCGTCGCCCGTGACGGAGCTCCGCGGGACCGGTGAAACCGGTGCGCAGCTGGTTGTTTCGCGCGGGCGGCGCCCGGGGTTCCGGTGAGGTCGGACTGCTGAAGGAGCGAGCATGGCGCGATTTCCCAAACCGCCGGAGGGCAGCTGGACACAGCATTACCCCGAGCTGGGCACCGCGCCGGTGTCCTACGAGGACTCGATCAGCCCCGAGGTGTACGAGCTGGAGCGTGAGGCCATCTTCAAACGGGCCTGGCTCAATGTGGCTCGGGTGGAACAACTTCCACGCAAGGGCAGCTACCTCACCCGGGAACTGAAGGTCGTCAACACCTCAATCATCTTGGTCCGCAACGGATCCGGAGAGATCAAGGCGTTCCACAACGTGTGCCGGCACCGGGGCAACAAGCTGGTGTGGAACGACATGCCGCTGGAGGAAACGCGGGGCGTGTGCCGGCAGTTTACCTGCAAATACCATGCCTGGCGCTACGACCTGGACGGCAACCTCACCTTCGTGCAGCAGGAGGAAGAGTTCTTCGACCTGGACAAGAGCCGCTACGGGCTGGTGCCGGTGCACTGCGACGTGTGGGAGGGTTTCGTCTTCGTCAACTTCGCCAAGACACCGGAACAGTCGCTGCGGGAGTTCCTGGGGCCGATGATCACCGCCCTGGAGGGCTACCCGTTCGACAAGATGACGTCGCGCTGGTGTTACCGGTCGGAGGTCAAGGCGAACTGGAAGCTCTACATAGACGCGTTCCAGGAGTTCTATCACGCGCCCGTGCTGCACGCGAACCAGTCGCCGACCGCCTACTCGAAAGCCGCCGCCGAGGCCGGTTTCGAGGCGCCGCACTACCGGCTGGACGGTCCGCACCGGCTGGTCAGCACCTCGGGGGTGCGGGCCTGGGAGATGTCGCCGGAGATGCGCAAGCCGATCGAGGACATCTGCCGCAGCGGACTGTTCGGGCCGTGGGACAAGCCCGATCTGGGGCCGATGCCCGACGGGCTCAACCCCGCGAAATGCGATCCGTGGGGCCTGGATTCGTTCCAGCTGTTCCCCAACTTCGTCATCCTGTTCTGGGGCCAGGGTTGGTACCTGACCTACCACTACTGGCCGACGTCGTATCACAGCCACGTCTTCGAGGGCACGCTGTACTTCCCGGCGCCGCGCACCCCGCGCGAGCGGGTGGCCCAGGAACTGGCGGCGGTGTCGTTCAAGGAATACGGGCTGCAGGACGCCAACACCCTGGAGGCCACCCAGACCATGCTCGAATCGCGGGTGGTCGACAAGTTCGTGCTCAACGACCAGGAGATCCTGCTGCGTCACCTGCACAAGGAGACCGCGGCGTGGATCGACGACTATCGCCGGATGTCCACCGCGGGAGTGTGAACACGATGTCGATGCTGCCCGCCGAGTTCGCCGACCTCGAACCGTTCGCCGACTGGTGCCTGCCCAGCGAGCCCGAACGCTACGCCAAGAGGCTGGCCAGCTCCATGACGGAGATGAAGGCCTTCTACGACGCGATCACCCCGCGGGCCGAGGAGGCGCTGGCGTTCTGCGACAAGTTCTCCCTCGACGACCTGCCCGACGACGTGCTGAACCTGATGCACCTGCTCTATTCGATGATCATGGTGTCCTTCCCGGTGGAGTGCTGGAAACAGCCCCGCGTCCCCGATTCGGGCGCCTCGACCCTGGACTGCGTATCCGAGCCCGTGCCATGACCACCGTGCTGCGGGCGGCCCGATGGGCGGACGTGGTGGCCGGAAAGATCCACGCACCGGCGGTGATCGTGGTCGACGGCGAACGCATCTCAGCGATGAATCCCGAAGGGCCGCTGCCGGATTCGGCGACCACCGTCGACCTCGGGGACACCACGCTGCTGCCCGGCCTGATGGACATGGAACTCAACCTGCTCATCGGCGGGCCGGGTGGGCCGGAGGGTCTGCCGTCGCCGATGCACGGCGTGCAGGACGACCCCGCCTACCGCACCCTGCGCGGGGCGGTCAACGCGCGCACCACCTTGGAGGCCGGGTTCACCACCGTGCGCAACCTCGGGCTGATGGTCAAGACCGGGGGGTATCTGCTCGACGTCGCGCTGCAACGCGCCGTCGACGCGGGCTGGCACGCCGGGCCCCGGATCTATCCGGCCGGCCATGCCGTCACTCCGTACGGCGGGCATCTGGACCCGACGGTGTTTCAGCGGCTGGCCCCCGGGATCATGCCGCTGTCGGTGGCCGAGGGCATCGCCAACGGGGTGCCCGACGTGATCGCCTGCGTGCGTTACCAGATCCGGCACGGCGCCAAGCTGATCAAGGTGTCCGCCTCCGGCGGGGTGATGTCGCACAGCACCGCGCCCGGGGCGCAGCAGTACTCCGACGCCGAATTCGCCGCGATCGCCGACGAGGCCCACCGGGCCGGTGTCCGGGTGGCCGCACATGCGGTGGGGGACAGCGCAATCCAGGCCTGCATCCGTGCGGGCATCGACTGCATCGAACATGGCTTTCTGGCCAGCGACGAGACCATCCAGGTGATGGTCGATCACGGCACGTTCCTGGTGTCGACCACCTACCTGACCGACGCCATGGCCATCGACCGCATCGCGCCGGAACTGCGCAAGAAGGCGCTCGAGGTTTTCCCGCGGGCAAAGGCCATGCTGCCCAAGGCGATCGAGGCCGGCGTCCGGATCGCCTGCGGCACCGATGCGCCGGCCATCCCGCACGGCCAGAACGCCAAGGAACTGGGCGCGCTGGTGCAGCGGGGCATGACCCCCGCCCAGGCGATCCGGGCGGCGACCGTGGTGGCCGCCGAGCTGATCGAGGCCGACGACGAGCTGGGCAGGCTGGCGCCCGGCTACCTCGCCGACATCATCGCGGTGCCCGGCAACCCGTTCGACGACATCGCCGCCACCCTCGACGTCCGCTTCGTCATGAAGAATGGACAGATCTACAAAACCCCTGCGGCCTAGCAGGAGGCAGGCATGGAACTCACCGACAACATCCTGTGGTTGCTCAAGCAGGCTTTCTACTATTCGCTGACCACCATCAACGAGGCGATGCGGGAACACGGCGTGAGCACCGCCCAGATCGGTGTGCTGCGCCAGCTGGCCAACGAGCCCGGCCTGTCCGGCGCCGAGCTGGCGCGCCGCCTGCTGATCAGCCCGCAGGGTGTCCAGCTCGCGCTCACCGCACTGGAACGCCGCGGGCTGGTGGAAAGAAAACGGGACCCCCAGCACGCGCGCATCCTGCAGGCCCACCTGACCGGAGAGGGCCGCAAGGTCGCCGAAACCGTCGTCAACGACGCGATCGCCGCGCATCAGGAGGTGTTCGGCGTGCTGACCGAGCAGGAGCAGCAGACGCTGCGCGAACTGCTGGGCCGCGTGGTCGAAAAGGGCACCGGCCATGAGTTGTTCACCGATCACGTCGACGGCTGACCGGCCGCCACCAGGGCTGTATCTAGTACTTGAGATCAATCGCAAGTAGTTGATACTCTCACGGGGATGGCCGAGCAGCGCACCGCGACGCACGACGGTCCGGCGACGGTGACCGCCCCCGAATCGGGCGGTACCGACACCGCCGGACCCGGCGGTCGGTTGTACGCCTTGCCACCGCGGGGCCGGTTCGTGCTGACCGACACCGACCGGCAGCTGGTCGCGTTCGCCGGCGGAAGCGGCATCACACCGGTGTTCTCGCTGCTGCGCACGGCACTGACGGCCGGCACCCGCCGCGCGCGGTTGTTCTACGCCAACCGAAGCCGCGACGCGGTGATCTTCGACGAGGACCTGGCGGACCTGCAACGACGACATGCCGAGCGCTTCACGCTGCACCACCATCTCGACGACCAACGCGGGTTCGCCACGCAGGAGGACATTTCGGCGTTCATCGCGACCGCGGGCGACGCCGACTTCTATGTGTGCGGGCCGAATGAGTTCATGGACACGGTGTGCACCGCGCTGCGCGACGCGGGCATCGCGGCCGAGCGGGTGCACGTCGAGCACTTCGACGTCACCGACGTCGGCGCCGCGGCGCCGGCCGAGGGTCAGGTGCAGCCCGGCGAGGTCACCATCGTGTTGGACGGGGCCACCACGACCGCCCCGTACCAAGCGGGCAACACGTTGCTGCAGACCGCCCGCATGGCGGGGCTGCGGGCGCCCTCGTCGTGCGAAATCGGTTCGTGCGGAACGTGTATGGCACGCCTGACGCAGGGGAGTGCCCGGATGATCAACAACGACGCGCTCGATCCGGAGGAGGTCGACGACGGCTGGGTGCTGACCTGTCAGGCGCTGCCCACCAGCCCGACGGTGCGGGTGGTCTACGAATGAGGGTGGCGGTGGTGACCGGCGGCGCGTCGGGCATGGGCGAGGCGACCTGCCACGAGCTGGGTCGGCGCGGCATGAAAATCGCCGTGCTCGACGTCGACGAGCATGCGGCGCAACGCGTCACCGACGACCTGCGCACCGGCGGCGCGACCGCGCTGGGGGTGGGCGCCGACGTCACCGACCGGGCCGCCGTCGAGCAGGCCTTCGCGAAGGTGCGCAGCGAGCTGGGGCCGGTGACCGTCCTGGTGACCAGCGCCGGGATGTTCGGGTTCTCGCCGTTCCTGGACATCACCGCCGAATCCTGGTCGCGGATCATCGATGTCAATCTCACCGGGACGTTTCACTGCTGTCAGGTCGCGCTGCCGGACATGGTGGCGGCGAACTGGGGGCGGATCGTGATGATCTCCTCGTCGAGTGCTCAGCGCGGGTCGCCGTTCGCCGCCCACTATGCGGCGTCCAAGGGGGCGGTGATCACGTTGACGAAATCGCTGGCCCGCGAATACGCGCCGCACGGCATCACGGTCAACAACATTCCGCCGTCGGGCATCGAGACGCCGATGCAGCATCAGGGCCAGGCGGCCGGTTACCTGCCCTCCAACGAGCAGATCGCGGCGAACATCCCGCTGGGCTACCTGGGCACCGGGGCGGATATCGCCGCGGCGGTGGGGTTTTTGACGTCTGACGAGGCGCGGTACATCACCGGCCAGGTCTTGGGTGTCAACGGCGGAGCAGTGATGTGACAGTGAGGATTCGATGACCAGATCAGGTAGACCACCGGAAGGCTCGTGGACCGAGCACTACCCCGAATTGGGAACGGGGCCGGTCTCTTTCAAGGATTCGACGTCACCGGAGTTTTACGAACTCGAGCGGGAGGCCATCTTCAAACGGGCCTGGCTCAACGTCGCCCGGGTGGAGGAGCTGCCCCGGGTGGGCAGCTACCTCACCAAGGAGATCGAGGCGGCCCGCACCTCGGTGATCGTGGTGAAGGGCAGGGACGAGCGCATCCGCGCCTTCTACAACGTGTGCCGCCACCGCGGAAACAAATTGGTGTGGAACGACTTTCCCGGTGAGGAGACCCGCGGCACCTGCCGCCAATTCACCTGCAAGTACCACGGTTGGCGGTACGACCTGACGGGTGCGCTGAAATTCGTCCAGCAGGAATCGGAATTCTTCGACCTCGATCCGGCCGAGTACGGGTTGCGGCCGGTGCACTGCGACGTGTGGAACGGCTTCGTCTTCATCAACTTCGACCCCCAACCTCGCCAGAGCCTGCGCGAGTTCCTCGGCCCGATGATCACCGGGCTGGACGGCTATCCGTTCGACAAGCTGACCGAGCGGTACGACTGGGTGGCACACAACAACAGCAACTGGAAGATCTTCGCCGACGCCTTCCAGGAGTACTACCACGTGCCCGCCCTACACTCCCAACAGGTGCCTCCCGAGGTGCGCGACAGCAACGCCGTATTCACCTGTGGGCACTTCCAACTCGACGGGCCGCACCGGCTGGTTTCCACGGCTGGGCGGCGCCGCTGGCTGATGCCACCGGAATACATGTATCCGATCGAGCGGGCCACCCGCAGCGGCCTGGTGGGGCCGTGGCGGACGCCCGACATCGGCGAGCTGCCGGCCGGGCTCAACCCGGGCCGGATCGAGCAGTGGGGCATCAGCAATTTCCAGATCTTCCCCAACCTGGAGATCCTGATCTACGGCGGCTGGTATCTGCTGTACCGGTACTGGCCCACCTCGCACAACACCCACCGGTTCGAGGCGTATACCTACTTCCACCCGGCGCGCAGCGTGCGGGAGCGCATCGAGCACGAGGTCGCCGCGGTGGTGCTCAAGGAGTTCGCGCTGCAGGACGCCGGCATGCTCGGCGGGACCCAGGCGGCGCTGGAATACGGTGTGGTCGAGGACTTTCCACTCAACGACCAGGAGATCCTGGTGCGCCATCTGCACAAGGTGGTCGTGGACTGGGTCGACGCGTATCGCCGCGAACGCGAAACGGTGGGGGTGTGACCATGGCGTCCATGCTGCCCAGCGCCTTCGCCGAGCTGGAGGGCTATGCCCAAACGTGGTGCCTGCCAACCGAAACCGAGCGGTGGAATGCCAGGGTCAACGCGTCGATGCCGCAGCTGCGCGACTTCTACGACGCGTTCTTCCCCCGCCTCGAGGAGGCGATCGACTACTGCGACAAGTTTCCCCTCGATAACCTGCCCGACGACGTCGTCAACCTGTTGCACATGATCTACTCGCTGATCATGGTGGCCATGGCGGTGGAGATCATGCATCAACCCGCCCCGGTCGACGCCGCCGACGCGGTCATGATCCGGACCGGCGGCCCGGTGCCCTGACCCGGCGGCCAAGACCGTCCAACCCTGCTGCGGAAAGGAGCGGCCATGAGTCTGCTCACCATCACCAAACTCACCGACTCGGTCGGCGCCGAAGTCACCGGCCTGGATCCGGCCGCCCTGGCACACGACGACTCGGTGGGTGAGGCGGTGCTGGATGCCTTGGAAGACAACGGAGTTCTGGTCTTTCGCGGGCTCTACCTCGACCCGGCGGCGCAGGTCGCCTTCTGCGGCCGCCTCGGCGAGGTCGATCATTCCTCCGACGGCCACCACCCGGTGCCCGGCATCTACCCGATCACGCTGGACAAGTCCAAGAACGCCTCGGCGGCCTACCTGAAGGCGACCTTCGACTGGCACATCGACGGCTGCACACCGCTGGGCGACGAGTGTCCGCAGAAGGCCACCGTGCTGTCGGCGGTCCGGGTCGCTGAGCGGGGCGGCGAAACCGAATTCGCGAATTCCTACGCCGCATACGACGCACTGACCGACGACGAGAAACGGCGGTTCGGCGCATTGCGGGTGGTGCACTCGCTGGAGGCCTCCCAGCGCCGGGTCTATCCCGATCCGTCACCGGAACTCGTAGCGCGCTGGCGGTCTCGGCGCACGCATGAACACCCGCTGGTGTGGACGCATCGCAGCGGGCGCAAATCGCTGGTGCTGGGTGCCTCCGCGGATTACGTCGTGGGCATGGACCTCGACGAAGGACGCGCCCTGCTCGAGGAACTGCTGCAGCGCGCCACGGTGCCCGAACGGGTCTACAGCCACGGCTGGTCGATCGGCGACACCGTCATCTGGGACAACCGCGGGGTGTTGCACCGGGCGGCGCCCTACGACCCGGACTCGTCGCGAGAGATGCTGCGCACCACCGTGCTCGGTGACGAGCCGATCCAATAGCATGGCCGCGTCCGACCGGTATCCGCAGCGCCTGACACCGCTGCCCGCCGACGAGTGGGACGAGGACACCCGCGCGGCGCTGGCCTCGCTGATCCCCGCCGAGCGCGCCAATCCCGTTGGGGCGGGCAATGTTTTGTCGACCCTGGTCCACCACCCCGACCTCACCGCGGCCTACCTGCCGTTCAACGCGTACTTGCTCACCCGGTCGACGCTGTCGCCCCGGATACGCGAAGTCGCGCTGCTTCGGGTGGTACACCGCAGCAAGTGCGGCTACCTGTGGTCACATCACCTCCCCATCGCGCGGCGCGCCGGCCTGAGCGAATCCGACATCGACGACATCCGGCGAGGCCGCTGCGCCGACCCGACCGATGCGGCCGTGGTCCGGGCCGTCGACGAGCTCACCGGTGACAGCACCCTGAGCCGGCAGACCTGGGACCGGCTGTGCGAGCTGTTCACGCAGCGGCAGTGCATGGACCTGATCTTCACCATTGGCGGCTACCTGCTGCTGGCGCTGGCGGTCAACACCTTCGGTGTCCAGGAGGAGGAGACCCCCTAGGCGGGGAGTTCTCAGCGAGCTCTCAGCGGATTCGTCTTAGGCTGGCGCTCTCGATAGGCCTCGACAGGGTCCGGGAGGTCGATGGTGCGGATCGCTTCCGTCGTCGCCCGCCAACTGCTGGACTGCAAGGCCCGGCCGCTGGTCGAGGTCGAAATCACCACCGACACCGGCCATGTCGGCCGCGGCGCGGCGCCGACCGGCACCTCGGTCGGGGCGCACGAGGCGTTCGTCCTGCGGGACGGGGAGCCCACCCGATACCGCGGGCGCAGCGTGCACCGCGCCGTCGCAGCGGTCAGAGACGAGATCGCCCCCGTGCTGACCGGCGCCGAACTCGACGACCCGCGGTCGCTGGACCGGGTCATGATCGAACTCGACGGCACGCCCGACAAACACCGGCTGGGCGGCAACGCGATCTACTCCACGTCGATCGCGCTGCTGCGAGCGGCCGCCGCGGCAGCGGGCACACCCACCTACGCCTACGTCGGCGCCCTGCTCGGGCTGACACCACCGACCACCGTGCCGATGCCCAGCTTCAACATGATCAACGGCGGCCTACGGGGACGTCGAGCAGAGTTTCAGCGAGTTCCTCGTCGTGCCGTATCGGGCGGAGTCGATCCAGGCGGCGGTCGAGAAGGGGGTGAGCCTGTTCGAGGTGCTCGGCGAGGTGCTCGCCGAACATCTGGGCCGCACACCGCTGTTGGCGTCGTCCTACGGCTATATCGCGCCGTCCGGTGACCCGCATGCCGTCCTGGAACTGCTGGCCGAGGCGGTCGAGCGCGCCGGCTGCGCCGACGTCATGGCGTTCGCACTCGACTGCGCGTCCAGCGAGGTGTACGACAACGGTTCCGCCACTTACGCTTTCAACGGCGGTCGGGTGACCGCGGAGGCGTTGATCGACTACGCCCGCGCCCTGTCGCAGGAGTTCCCGATGCTGTTCATCGAGGATCTGCTGGACGGCGACGACTGGGCCGGGTTCACCAAAGCGGTGCAGACGGTCAACCGTTCGATCATCGTCGGGGACGATTTGATCGTGACCAACCGCGACCGGTTGCGGCGCGCCGTCGAGACATCGGCCGTCGACGGGTTCATCCTCAAGCCCAACCAGGTCGGCACCATCGCCGAGGCGCTGGACTGCTTCGAATATGCCTCACAGAACAGGCTTCTGGCGATTCCGTCCGGTCGGTCGGGCGGCGTCATCGACGACGTGGTGATGGATCTGGCGGTGGGGCTGGGTGCGCCGTTGCAGAAGAACGGCGCACCGCGCTCGGGCGAACGCATCGAAAAGCTCAACTTCCTGCTGCGCGCGGCCGAGGGCATCCCGGACTGCGCGCTGGCGGATGTGCCGGCGCTGGCCCGGTTCTAAAAGCGGCGCTCTAGTGGCCGGCCAGCAACGCCAGCTCGGCCGCAACCGCGGCCGCACACACCGCCGACGCGATCGAAAGCGCTATCCAGTCATTGCGTTTCGGACGCGACGGGTCCGCCGAGATCTGCCCGGTGCCGCCCCGCGCGGTGATCGCGTCGCCCATCTCGTCGGCGCGCCGCAGCGTCACGGTGATGACGGCGACGACCACGTCGATCAGGTCGGTCGCCGGCCGGCGCAGGCGGGCCCAGCGGGTCTGCGCCGGCCGGCGGGGCCGTAACCGCCGAGCGGCGTAGAGCACCCGGAACTCGTCGATGAGCATCGGGAAGGTGCGCAGCGCGAGCGCCAGGGCGACCGACCAGTCGTCGACCGGGATCCGCAGGACTCGCAGCGGCCTGCCCAAAGTCGCTACGGCCGGGGCGATCTGGGCGACGTTGGTGGTCCATGACACCAGTGCGCCCAGGCCGAGCAGCACCACGGTCAGCGCGGTCGCGCGCAGGAAGTCCAGCAGTCCGCCCAGCCCGAGCGACGCCGTGCCCAGGTGCATCGTCGGGGCCCCGCCGGCCAGCGCCGCGGTGACGCCGACGACGCCCAGGAAGATCCATAGCCAGCGCGGCACCGAGGGCAGCACACCGCGCGGGATGTGGGCCAGCCGCAGTCCCGCCGCCGCCAGCGCGGTCGCCAGCCCGATGGCCACCCATCCGGGAAACACCGTGAGCAGCAACGACATGGCGAACACCACCAGCAGTTTGGTTCCGGCCCACAGCTCGTGGATGGGCGAGCTGCCCGGGACGGGGCGCAGCAGCACCACGGGCCGGCGGCGCGCCGCCGGACGTTTAGTCGGAGGGGTAACGGGCGCCGGAACATGCTGGGCCGCAACAGGATTAGCATCCAAAGAGCCGTCGCGCAGGTGCAGGATGCGCGGGCACAGCTGCTCGAGCCCGGCGAAGTCATGCGAGATGACCACCACGGTCAGCCCGGTCTCGCGGCGCCGCTCGGCCAGCAGCTCGACCAGGCCGCGCTGACTGGCGGCGTCCAGCCCCGCCAGCGGTTCGTCGAGAATCAACACCCGGGGTGACCGCGCCAGCAGACCGGCCAGCACCACGCGCCGCATCTGGCCGCCGCTGAGCTGGTCGATGCGCCGCTCGGCCAGCCCGGCATCCAGGCCGACCGCGGCCAGCGCTGCGCTGACCCGGTCGTGGTCGTCGGGCGAAAAGCCCGCTGCCGAGGCCACTTCCAGGTCGACGCGGCTGCGCATCAACTGCAGCCGGGCGGCCTGGAACTGCAGCGCCACCGCTCCGACCTGTTCGGCGGCGGGACGGCCGTCGAGCAGACAGGTCCCGGTGGTCGGCACCGTCAGTCCGGCCATGATCCACGCCAGGGTGGACTTGCCCGAGCCGTTGCCGCCGTGGATCAGCAGCCCGTCGCCCTCGTGCACGGTGAAGCTGACGTCGCGCAGCGCGGTTCGGGACCACGGCGTGCCGCTGGCGTATTCGTGCCCGACGCCGGCGAGTTCGAGCACCGGCGCCCGGCGCCCCCGGCCCGCCGGGCACGTCGGCGCGGGCGCGGTCGCCGTTCGGATCAGGGCGGTATCGCCTTGCGTATCACCGAGATTGATGATGCGGTCGGCGTATTCGGCCTCGTCGTTGTAGTGGGTGATGTGCACCAGGGCGGTGCGGTGCCGCTCGGTCAGTCCGGACAACACGGTCAGCAGCTGCTCCCGGCCCTGCCGGTCCACCATGCTGGTGACCTCGTCGGCGATCAGCAGCGCCGGCTCCCGGGCCAGCGCCGCGGCCACCGCCAGGCGCTGCAGTTCGCCGCCGGACAGGCTGCCGGTGTCGCGGTCGGCCAGGCCCGCCAGCCCGACTTCGCCGAGCAGCCGGCCCACGTCGGTGGTGGTGCCGGGCGGCAGACCCCAGACCACGTCGTCGGCGACCCGGGTGCCCAGCACCTGGCTCTCCGGATGCTGCATGACGACGGCGGTCCCGCCGAGCTCACCCAGGCCCACCGACCCGGGGCGTTCGATCGTGCCCGACGTCGGTTCGCGGCCGGCCAGGACCAGCATCAGGGTGGTTTTCCCCGCGCCGTTGGCGCCGGTCACCGCGACGTGTTCACCCGCTTGCACGTCCAGGCTGACGGCGCGCAGCGCGTCGCGGTCGGCGTGCGGGTAACGCAGCCGCACCCGGTCCAGTCGCACCGGGACGGGCCGGGTCGGACCGTTGCGTGCCGGCGCGTCCAGCTTGTGCACATCGGGAATCCCGCGCAGCCGCTCCAGCACCCGCGACAACGCCCACCAACCGACCAGCGAGGCGCCCACGATCGCGACGAGCGCGTACCCGAGCACCAGCCACTGCCAGTGCTGCAACGCCGCGGCGAAGAACTCGGCCAACCGCACGGCGGCCGCGTGCAGCGGCGGCACCCGCGCCACCACCGACGCGGCGCCGTCCACCGCCGCGCCGATGGCATGAAAGACCAACTGGCGCAACCGGGTCAACACGGTGAGCGCGATGACCATGCCCGCGCCGACGACGCCGGCCGCCACCAATGACACCGCCAGCACGGTGGGTGTGCCGCGGCGGTGCCGTTTGACGATTCCGGCCAGCCCGCCGGTGTAGGCGCACAACGCGATCGCCGCCAAGCCGCTCAACCCGACGACCAAAAAGCCGATCACGCCGGCGGCGACCGTCGCGGTGATCAGCACCCGGATCCGGTAGCGGTAGGCGAGCAGGCCGGTGGGCACGCTGCCGAGCAGCCCCAGCCCGCCGCCGTGCGGAAGAACGACCGCGATGATGGCGATCGCCGCGCACAGCGCGCCCATCACCGAGGCCTGCGCCAGTTCGCCGGGTCGTAGCGATCCGGCCCGCTTCTGCGGCCTCGCCGCGCCCGGCGCCGTCACGCCACGATTATGCCCGCGGCCGCTGTGGGCCCGGCCGTCTCTCTCATCGGATCTTCAGGTAGCTATCGCTGGGGCAGCGGCCGGGAACGCACCAGGGTGGGCCACCAGAACCACGGCCCGAGGATCCGCAGGATGGACGGCACCACGAACGAGCGCACGATCAGCGTGTCGAGCAGCAGGCCGATACACACGGTGGAGCCGACCTGACCGATCGTTCTGAGCTCGCTGGTGAGCATGGCCAGCATGGTGAAGGCGAACACCAAGCCCGCCGACGTCACCACGCCGCCGGTGCTGCCCAGCGCGCGGATCAGGCCGGTGTGGATGCCGCCGTGCAGCTCCTCCTTGACCCTGTTGATCAGCAGCAGGTTGTAGTCCGAACCGACGGCCACCAGGATGATGAACGTCAACGGTAGCACCAGCCAGTGCAGATGCAGGCCGATGAGGTGCTGCCAGAACAGGATGGACAGGCCGAACGCCCCGGCGTAGGAGAAGGCCACGGTGCCGGGAATCACCAACGCGGCCACCAGACTTCGGGTGATGAACAACATGATCAAGAAGATCAGCACGAACGCCGCGATCGCCGCGATCAGCAGATCCGACATCGCGTACTGCTTGATGTCCTTGTCGTTGGAGCCCGAACCGCCGATGTAGATCCGGGCGCCCGCCAGCGACGTCTCTTTCAGGATCGTCTTGATCGCTTCGGGGAACTGTTCGACGTGTTCCACCCCTTCGGGACCCATCGCGTCGCCCTCGTGGGTGACGATGAAGCGGGCCGCCTTGCCGTCCGGCGACATCATCAGCTTCATGCCGGTCTTCACGTCGTCGTTGTCGAAACCCTCGTGCGGGATGTAGAAGTAGTCGTCGCTGCGGGACCGGTCGAAGTCGTTACCGACGTTGATCAGGTCGTCGTAGGTCTGATCGGTCTGGATGGACTGCAGATCCGCCGACCCGTAGCTGTTGACCAACTTCAACTGCAACGCCTCGGTGTCGTCGGCGGTGGCCTTGAGCTGGGCGATGATCTGCGGGAACGCCTTGTCCACCTCGGTGAGCGAGATCCTGGCCTGGTTGATGTCTTCGGCCAGGTGGTCGATGTGATCGATGGTGTCCCACAGCGATCGGAACGCCCAGCACAGGGGAATGTCGAAACAGTGCTTCTCCCAATAGAAGTAGCTCTTGATGGGACGGAAGAAGTCGTCGAGATTCGAAACTTCCTCGTTCATCTCGTCGCTGACCCGTTGCAGGTCCTCCACGGTGAGCACGGTCTGGTGCAGCTCGTCGGACACCTTCTGGAAAAAGCCGATCTCCTTGCGCAGCACCGCAACAGAGTGCGCCTGGATCTCGGCCTGCGCGTCGGTGTTGGAGTTCTGTTCCCGGTTGAACGGAAGCTGCTGTCCGTTGCCGCTGCCCTGCGTGGTGAACAGGTAGGGGATGCTGGCGTGCTCGAGCGCGCGGCCCAGCGGCCGGGTCATGCCCTGCACCATCGCCACCCCGTGCAGCCGAATGAGGGCCTTGGCGACCCGGTCCAGCGAGATGAAGTCGGCCGAGTTGCGCATGTCGTGATCGGTCTCGATCATCAGCATCTCGGAGAACAGCTTGCTTTTCGGGAAGTGCCGATCGGCGGCCTGAAAACCCAGATTCGCCGGGGCATTTCGCGGCTGGTACTGCCGGTCGTCGTAGTTCTGCCGGTAGGTGGGCACGAAGATCGCCCCGACCATGACGATCGCGGAACTGGCCACCAAGATCGGCACCGGCCAGCGCACCACGCTGGCCCCGATGCGCCGGTACAGACGCCCTTTGCTGTCGGTCCGCGGGTCGAACATCCCGAACAGGCTGCCGACGGTCAGCAGCGCCGGACCCAGCGTCATCGCCGCGGCGATGGTGAACAGCATGGTGATCGCCACCGCGGGCCCCATGGTGTGGAAATAGTTCAGCCGCGCGAACGTCAGGCAGTAACACGCCCCGGCGATCGTCAGCCCCGACCCGATGATGATGGGCGCCACACCCCGGTAGGCGATATAGAAGCTGTCTTCCCTGCTTTCACCGACTTGCCGCGCCTCGTGGTAACGGCCCATCAGGAAGATGCCGTAGTCGGTGCCGGCCCCCAGGGTCAACGCGATGACGATGTTCACCGCGAACGACGACAACTCGATGTAGCCCAGATGCCCGAGGGTGGAGGTAATCCCTTTGGCGACAAGCATTTCGATGAGGACACCGAGCAGGGGCACCAGCAGGGTGGACGGCGTGCGGTACACCAGCAGCAGCATCACCACGATGAGGATGATCGTGACGATGGTGACGTTGTTCAGGCTGGCGTTGGCGATGGACAGCGTGTCGGAGGCCAGCGGCGCCGCGCCGCTGACGTAAACCTTGAGACCCGGTGGGGGAGTGTCGTTTTTGATGATGTCGCGGACCGCGTCCACCGACTGGTTGGCCTGGATCTGGCCGATGTCGCCGGCCAGCCGCAGCAGCACGTAGGTGCACCTGCCGTCGACGCTTTGCGCCCCGGCCGCGGTGAACGGTTTGCCCCACAGGTCCATCACGTACTGCACGTGTTTGGTGTCGCGCTGCAGGCGGCGCATCAGGTCGTCGTAGTAGAGGTGGTCGGAGTCTCCCAGCGGCCGGTTGGCCTCGAACACCACCATGGTCAGGTTGGTCGAGTTGGATTCGTGGAACTTCTCGCCGATGTGCAGCAGCGAGCGCTGCGAGGGCGCATAGTGCGGGACCATCGGCCCGGCGAGCTCTTCGGCGACCCGTTCCACTTGCGGCATAAAGGTATTCGTGGTGACGGCGAGCAGTCCCCAGAAGAAGATGATTGGTATCGCGAAGGCGCGGACCATCCTGGGGATGAGGGGACGTTTGACCCGGGAGGCGCCGAGGCGATGCTCGGTCATGCCGACTTCACCCGGCACTGGACGTCGGCGTCCTGGTGGTTGCCCGACTGCTCGTCGCGGACAACGTCATTGACCAGCATCCGGCACCCCACCTGACCGCCGTGGACGTGCACCGAGATGCTGCCGGAGGCCACCGACAGCGTGGTGCTCTCGGTGTGGGTCCACGGCAGCGTGGTGATGTCGACCTGGTGCGGATGGCCGTCGATGTCGACGTAGACGAGTTTCCCGCCCTGCCCGACGGAGCCGAACACCTCGTAGGTGATCCGTTTGAGGTTGAACTGCTCGGGTGCCTGCGGACCGTTGACGGTGATGACCGGCCCCGGTTCGGAGAACTGGTGCACCTTGTACATGCAGAGCAGGCCCACGCCCACCGCGACGACGGCCACCAGCGGCATCCAGATCCGCGCCAGCACAGCACGCCCGGTGGAGCGAGGGCTCATGCGATCACCTGCGACCCGGTCCGGCCATCGTGCTGCTGCCCCCCGCTCTCGCCTTCGTGCCCGTCGAATAGTAGACGCTCATGTGCCCAATTGACACATCATCGTGCAAAGGGTCCGAACACCGCAACCCGAACCCGTCCTCGGTCAGGACAGGTGCCGCAGCCGCCTCCTCAGCCGTGCACTGCGGCGAATCTGGATGGCCAGGTTCGTCGAGGTCAACATGGGGATCACGCCGAGGAAGGTGCGCTCCGAGGGAGTCGCGCCGTGCAGGTGGTAGAGGCTGCCGAAGACGAAGAAGCACCCCAGCATGAACAGGGCGCCGGGGATGCACAGGGTCATCAGCGAGCCCCGGTCGGCGACGACCTGCTTGGCGTAGTCAACCTCCGCCGGCGACATGGGTTCGCCCTTGCGGACCTTGTGCAAAACCGCCTTGGCGCTGCCGATTTCCTCGCTGATCGGCGCGGTCGCCCGGCCCTCCAGCCGGTGCACGTGCACCGCCGCGACGAGCGCCAACGTCGACGCCAGCGCCAGGGCGATGACGGTCGCCAGACCGTAGACGGCCTCACTCATCGTTCCCCGCCCGGTCCTTGATGACGTCGCGGACGACCAGTCCGAGCAGGACGATGAGCGCAACCGGCACCAGCAGCTTGAAGAGTGCCGACGCGTGGCCGTACAGCAAGCCGTAGGCGCCCGCCCCGATTGCCACCATGGCGAGCAGGATGCCGCGGTTGATCTTGTCCGTGCTCATCGAAGGAACCTAACGCCTGGGCCGGGAGAGCTCAAAAGCCGATATCGCCGCCGGAGTCGGAGCCACCCGAATCCCACCCGGCTCCCGAGTCCCAGCCGCCGTCGAAGCCGATGTCGCCGCCTGCGTCATAGCCACCGTCGTAGTTTGCGCCGTCATAGTTAGCGGCTTCGTAGTTGGCGGCTTCGTAGTTGGCGGCAGCATTGTGACTGCCGGCGTCCGCGAAGGCCGCGTCGCGGCCGGCCTCGAAACCGCGCTCGAATCCGCCGCCCCAATGGTCGTCCAGCAGCGCGTCCATCAGCAGCACGTCGCCCAACGCCCAACCCCAGCCCGGGCCCCAGAACGGGTACGGGTAAAAGCCGGGCTGGAAGAAGATCCCGTTGTGGTAGCCGCCGCCGAAGTAGTGCGGGTAGCCGGGCTGCGCGGTGGTGCGGTAGTCGGCGTTGCTGATCGTCACCGTCTGACCGGTCGCGGGGTCGGTGGTGCGCACGCTGGCCTGCTTGCGCTCCGGCGCGGGCACCGACGAATCCGCCGCGGCCCCTTCGGGTTCGCGCTGCCCCGGGTGCAGTTTGCGGTTGGCCTTGGCCACCGTGGACTCCACCACCCGCAGGTGGGCGCGGGCCGCGCCGTAATCGCCCTTCTCGTAGGCTTTTCGGGCGTCGTGCAGGCTGGCATTGGCCTTCAGCGACTCGGCGCTCACATCGGTGTTGCCGTCGGTGAGCACTTCGTTGTCGAGGTCGCCGACGTTCGACGCGGCGGTGATCAGCTCCTGCTTGATCTGCTCGCGGTTCTCGATGTCCTTGCGGTGCTTGCGATTTCGACTCACCGCGAACCAGATCAGGCCGGCCGTCGCCAACGCGATCCCGGCAATGACGAACGCCGCCTTCAGCCAGGCCCAGTCGTCGCGCTGCTGTTGCACCAGCGGGGAGGTGGACACCGGTGCGCGGGTGGGCACGCTGACGCCCGACAGCTTGCCGACGAATTCACTGGCCGCGCCGTACGGATCGTTGCGATGATCTTGCGCCGACTGGTTCATGAATTCGTCGACGTTGTCCGCGACGACCTTGGGCACGTGGTAGGCCCGCACGTGGTAGCCGCGGGAGTCGATGACCAGGATGACCCCGCTGAACTGGGCGTCTCGTCGCAGCATGGCCTCGTGGATGGAATCGGCCGTGGTCACCCCGCTCTGGGCGGGCGCCACCGCCGCCACCCAGATCGGCGGGCCGGAACTCCACCGCCACGGGCCCGCCAGGATCTGCCGGTTCAGCCCGTCCGGGTTCTGCAGCGGTGGCCGTGCCCCCGGGTCGGCCACCACATGCGTCTGGCTGTCGAACCTCGCCACCAGCTGATCGGTGTAGCCGTCGGCCCCGGCGAACGGGGCGAACAGCATGGCCAGCGCGATGGCCACCGGCGCCAGCGTCAGGCCGGCGAATCGTGATGTCACTTCCCTCCCTGCCACGAGTTGTGCTGTCGATCCTTGCGGCGCACCGGCGAATCGTCCACTCGAGACGGCACCTTCGGCCCGGCGCCGGACCCGGTCAGTGCGCCCCGGTCAGGTTCAGCGTCACCACGCCGGCGATGATCAGCCCGACACCGACGACCTTGGTCATCGATATCGGCGAGCCAAGGAACAGCACGGCGATCAGCACGATCAGCGCCGTGCCGATGGCCGACCACAACGCGTAGGCGACGTCGGTCTGCATGCCGCGCGAAATCGACACGGCCAGCAGCGCGAATGACGCGGCGTAGCCGAGCAGACAGATCACGGTGGGCCACAGCCGGGTGAAACCTTGGGTGCTCTTGAGCAGACTGGTCGCGACCACCTCGGCCAAAATCGCGCAGATCAAGAACAGATAGGTCAAGACGCCTCCTCGCGCACGCATGTACAGGTATGTGTGTACAGGACAGGAAAGGAAGCGCAGGTTATGGCCGCTACCGGGCACCCGGTCCGCTTCGACGTCAGCAGCGCGGTCGGGGAGCAGGCGTCGCTGGCGGCGACCTACTATCCGGCGCGCGGCGGTGCGGCGGCCGCGGTGCTGGTCTGCCTGCCGGGCGGCACCTACAGCCGCGAGTACTGGGACCTCGACATCGCCGGCCATGACGGCTACAGCTTCGCCGATTTCGCCACCGGCAACGGCTACGCCGTGCTGACGGTCGATCCGTTGGGCACCGGCGACAGTTCGCAGCCGGCATCCGATTTCGGTTTCGCCGAGATCGGCGCCGCGCTGGACTGTGCGCTGCGCGCGCTGCCCGGAACCACCGGCGTGCAGGCGCCGGCGGTGGCGGTGGCGCATTCGCTGGGCGGCTACCTCGCCCTCACCCAGCAGGCGCTGTTCGGCGGTTACGCCGCCATGGCGATGCTCGGGTGCACCAACCAGCACGTCGCGCCGCTGAACCTGGACCCGGCATTCCGCGCCCGCGCGGCCACCCCGCAGGGCCGCGCCGAGCTGGCCGCCGAGATCCTCGCCGCGCTGGCGCAGCCGTATTTCGCGGGGCCGCGCGAGCACCTGCAAGGCTGGTTCCACCTTGCCGACGTGCCCGCCGACATCGTCGCGGCCGACGCGGTCACCGCGGTGTCGGTGGTGCCGCGGGTGTTCGGCACGGCGATGATCCCCGGCATCGTGGCCGAGCACGCCGCCCGCATCGACGTCCCGGTGCTGCTCGGGTACGGCGTCGTCGACGTCTCCCCGGATCCGCGCGCCGAGGCCGCCCTGTACCGCAGCAGCCCCGACATCACCACCGTGGTGCTGGCCGGCAGCGCGCACTGCCACAACATGGCCTCGAGCCGGCATCGACTGTGGCGGCGGCTGCTGGCCTGGGCGGCGACGGCGATCGACGACTAGCCGCTTTTCCCGCACCGGCGATAATGGCATTCTCTGATGCGGAGAAGCCATTTCCGACGGTCACCGAGGAGGACGACGATGAGCGGGCAGCGGTGCGACGGGATGGTGGCGCTGGTCACCGGGACCAGCCGGGGGCTGGGCAGGGCGATCGCCGCGCGGCTGGCCGAACGCGGCGCCACCGTGGCGCTGACCGCCCGCACCCTGGACCCCGACCCGAAATATCAGGGGTCGCTGCGCCAGACCCGCGACGAGATCCTGGCCGCCGGCGGGAAAGCCGTTGCGGTGCAGGCGGACCTGTCGCAACCCGACGAACGCGAGCGGCTGTTCGCCGAGGTGGTCGACACAGTCGGCGCGCCGGACATCCTGGTCAACAACGCCGCGGTCACCTTCCTGCGGCCGCTGGACGGGTTCCCGCAACGGCGCGCCCGGCTGATGATGGAGATGCACGTGCTCGGGCCGCTGCACCTGTGCCAGCTGGCGATCCCCGCGATGCGTGAGCGCGGCCGCGGCTGGATCGTGAACCTGACCTCGGTGGGCGGCGACCTGCCGCCCGGCCCGCCGTTCTCCGAATTCGACCGGACCGCCGGCTTCGGCATCTACGGCACGGCCAAGGCCGCCCTGAACCGGTTGACGAAAAGCCTTGCGGCCGAACTGTACGACGACGGGATCGCCGTCAACGCCGCCGCCCCGTCCAACCCCGTCGCCACGCCCGGCGCCGGCACCCTCGATCTGGCCCAGACCGACACCGAGGACATCGCGCTGATCACCGAGACGGTGTTCCGGTTGTGCACCGGTGATCCGAAGACGTTGACCGGTCGCATCGCGCACACCCAACCCTTCCTCGCCGAGGTCGGCTGGCCCGGCACCGGCCCGCCGGTCACATGAGCAGCGCCGAGCCGGACCTGGACGTCCTGCGCGGCCGGCTGGCCGGCGCGGGTATCACCGACGTCACCCCGCTGTCCGGCGGCGCGTCCGGCCTCACCTTCGCCGGCATTCGCGACGGCCGGCCGGTGGTGATCAAGGTCGCTCCGCCGGGTGTCGCACCGGTTGCGCACCGCGATGTGCTGCGTCAGGCCCGCATCATCAAAGCGCTTGCGCCGACCGATGTTCCGGTTCCCCGGGTGTGCTGGGAGGACGCCGGGCGGCCACCGTACACGCCGCCGCTGTACGTGATGTCGCGCGTCGAAGGCGACAGTGGGGAACCGTTATTCGACGGCTGGCCGGCCGTGCCCGGCCTGGCCGACCGGTACCGCAACGCGTGCCGGACCATGGCCGCGCTGCACCGCATCCCGCCGACCGAACTGGGGTTGGGCGGCGAACCGGTCATCGATCCGGTGGCCGAAGTCCACCGCTGGTCCGACACGCTGGGGACCGTCGACCCGGCGCTGGCCCCGGGCTGGCCGAAAGTGCGTGACGCGCTGCTGGATTGCGCGCCGCGCGCGATGCCACCCGCCGTGGTACACGGCGACTTCCGGCTGGGCAACCTGCTCGCCGACGGCCCGCGGATCAACGCGGTCATCGACTGGGAAATCTGGTCGATCGGCGACCCGCGCATCGACGTGGGCTGGTTCCTGATCAACTGCGACCCGGACACCTACCGGCGGGTGACGCCGCCGGACGGTGCGGTTCCCTCGACCGCCGAACTCGCCGACCTCTACCTTCACGAATTGTGTTGCGATGCCGGCGATCTGGATTGGTTCAGCGCGCTAGCGTGCTTCAAGTCGGCGGCCACCTGGTCGCTGATCGTCAAGCACAATCGGCGCCGATCCTCGCCGCGAGCCGAATTAGAGTCTATGACAACGACTTTGCCGAGGCTGTTGGATCGCGCCGGGGCCCTACTGGCTCGGCGCCGATGAGTGTTACTGGCAGCGGACCAGCAGATTTTCGCAGATCATCCCGACGTCGCCCGAGTCGTTCACCGGCTGGCCCTCGTTGGACGGGTTGGTCCAGGTGGTCGGGAACGGGCTCCACACGTCGTCGATCCCCGGCGGCTGCGGGCGCGGATCGACGTTGGGGTCGGCATGCGCCGCCCCGGCGGCGCACCCCAGGGCAATCGCCGTCGCCGCCGCGGCGAGCAGTCCGCGACCGCAGCTGCGAAACGTCATCGCCGCCTCCTCGGTTTCCGCCCGGATCGTTGGCCTGGGAAGCTTATCGAAAATCCCAGTCTACATTTGCGTGCACGTCGCATAACAGTCACGGACCCACAACGACTTCGACCGGGCGCCCAGCAAATTTCGCTACCGGAATTGCCCGGTGCGTACGGTGTCGCCCGTGAGGCCGATTGCCGTGGTCGTTCGTCGCGCCCTGGTGGCCGCCGTCTGCCTGGCGCTGTCGCTGCCCACGGCGCCCACGACGGGCGCCGACCCCGACGCCGCGCCGCCGCCTCCGGAAGCCGCGCCGGCCGCCGAGGGGGCGCTGCCCTCCAATCCGCCCGCAATCCTCAAGACTCCCGACGGCTGGACGCTCGGACTCGGCGCCCGCGACGAGCAGCAGGTCCCGGTGGCGCCGCTGACCACCGCGCTGTCCTCCCGCGAATACCTGGCCAGCGGGATCTTCGTCGGCTCCCTGTCGGGACCGACCCAGCCGCAGGGCGTGCTCGAGGTGGGCTACGAGATCGGCTGCGGCATCGACATGAGCACGTCGGACGGCGTCACGATCGGCGGTACCGCCGGCATCACCCCGGGCGTGACCGGACCGGTGACCGGGGTGCCCGGGGACGTGCTGCCGCTGGTCGTGGCGCCGATCGCGGGCGTGCTCAACGTGGGCCTCAAACCCGGTCTGGTGATCGTGGTGCCGGTGGTCAAAAAGCAATTCCGCGGCCCCAACCCGTGGGTCATGGTCAGCAATTTCCACGTCAAGATCGACGGCTGCGTGGGCCAGTCCTTCATCCGGTCCTATGCGGTGCTCAACCGGGTGACCGACGAATCCGATGTGGTGCTGTCCTACGTCGGCGTCACCAAAGCCGTCTAGCCACGGGGAATTCCCGCCAGCTTGTCGGCGAATTTCGCCTCCGCAGCCGCGCGCAGCCGCAGCAAATGCTCGGAGGGGAACAGATCCGGCGCGGGCGCACGGTCTTTGAGCAGCAGCCGGGCCAGCGTCACCTTGTGCACCTCGGTCGGGCCGTCGGCCAGGCCGAGCACGAAGGACTCCACCAGGTACTGCACGAACGGCATCTCGTGCGTGGTCCCCAGCGAGCCGTGCAGCTGCAGCGCCCGCGCCGACACGTCGTGCAGCACCCTCTGCATCATCGCCTTCACCGCCGAGATGTCGGCCCGCACCGCCCGGTAATCGTTGAATTGGTCGATCTTCCAAGCGGTTTGGAGTGTCAGCAGCCGAAACGCCTCGATCTCCATCCAGGAGTCGGCGACCATCTCCTGCACCAGCTGCTTGTTCGCCAGCACCTCGCCCTGGGTGTAGCGCGACACCGCCCGCTCGCAGATCATGTCGAAGATCCGGCGCACCAGGCCGACGGTGCGCATGGCGTGGTGAATCCGCCCGCCGCCCAGCCGGGTTTGCGCGACGACGAACGCGCCGCCGCGCGGGCCCAGCATGTGATCGGCCGGCACCCGGACGTTTTCGTAGCGGACGTATCCCTCCCGTCTGCCGCCGAGGGGCTGATAGCCCAGCCCGACGTCGCGCAGCACGGTGATGCCGGGAGTGTCGCCGGGAACGACGAACATCGAATAGCGTTGATACGGCGGCGCTTCCGGGTCGGTCATCGCCATCACGATGATGAACGAGGCCATCGAGGCGAACGACGAGAACCACTTCTCGCCGTTGATCACCCAGTGGTCGCCGTCGGGCACCGCGGTGGTGCGAAACACCTTCGGGTCGGCCCCTCCCTGCGGTTCGGTCATCGAGAAGCACGACACGATGCGGTTGTCCAGCAGCGGCTCGAGGTAGCGGGCCTTGAGTTCCGGTGTGCCGTAGTGGGCCAGGATCTCGTTGAGCAGCGCGAGTTTCACCTGCCCGTAGCCCGGGCCGCCCAGGTGGGGACCCAGGTGGGTGGCCCACAATCCGCGCTCCTTGACGATCTTCTGCAGCGGCGGGATCAGCGCTTGGCGCACCGGGTCATCGAGGTCGTGAGATTCCTTGACGATCAGGTCGATCGGCTCGCACTCCTCGCGCACGAAGTCCTCGACCCATTCGAGTTGCCGCGCCCACTGGGGTTCGGTGGAAAAGTCCCACGACATCTGCCGTCCTCTCCGGGTTGCGGTTCACCGCGACCACTTCTGCCGGCGCGCCGCCGCCTCGTCGGTTGCGTGCGCGATCACCTGGTTGCGGTTCTCCAGCTCCATCGCCGACGCCAGGCTCGCGGCGTCGGTGTTGACCTGCAGGGCGCGCTTGGTCAGCTGCGCGCCGAGCGGCGCGTGCCCGGCGATGAGCCGCGCCAACTCCACCGCCCGCTCGACCAGCCGGTCCGGCTCGACAACCTCGCTCACCAGCCCGCGCCGGTCGGCTTCGGCGGCCGACACGGTACGGCCGGTGAGCATCCAGTCGGCGGCGACGCCGGTCCCGACGATGCGGGGCAGGTGATAGCTCATGCCCATCTCGGCGCCGGACAGCCCGAGCAGGATGGCCGCGTTGGCGAAAGTCGCTGCCGCCGAGCAGATTCGGATGTCGGCGGCCAGACACAGGGCCAGTCCCGCGCCGACGCAGGGCCCGTTGACCGCCGCTATGACGGGTTGCGGCAGTGCCCACACCGCCTCCGCGAGGGCGGCCATCCGCTCCTGAAACCGCATCCGCTCCAGCGCCGGCGCGTCGGCCCCGACCATCGACGGCCCGAAGTCACGCATGTCGATGCCCGCGCAGAAGCCCCGCCCGGCGCCGGTCAGCACCACGGCGCGTACCGCGTGGTCGGCGGCCAAATCGTCGAGCACCAACCGCAATTCGGTCTGCATCGCCTCGTCGATGGCATTGAGCCGGTGCGGGCGATTCAGCCGCAGCACCCGCACCCCGTCGCCCGGCGCGGCCAGCTCCAGCGTGCTCGGCATCGTCACAGCCGCTCGATGATGGCGGTGCCCATGCCGCCGCCGGCGATCACGTCGTCGACGGCGTCGAGAATCCAGGCGTCGATGGGGAACTCCGATCGTCAGGGACCGCTCAGGTCACCAGCGATCGTAAATCGTCTCTCGGTTATCGAGAACTGTCTTCTCCCGAATTGGCCGGCCTGTTCTCGCGGGTGCTGCCTAATGCTTAAGCGCCCGCCGAGCGGGTAGCCGGGGCGCCATGACCCAGATCGGATACTTTCTTTCCTGCGAGCAGTTCGGGCCGAAGGAACTCGTCGACCAGGCCAAGCGGGCGCAGGACGCCGGGTTCGAGGCGCTGTGGATCTCCGACCACTTCCATCCCTGGAACGACGAGCAGGGCCAGAGCCCGTTCGTGTGGTCGGTGATCGGCGCGCTCTCCGAGGCGACGTCGCTGCCGGTCAGCACCGCCGTCACCTGCCCGACCATCCGGATACACCCGGCGATCATCGCGCAGGCGGCGGCCACCGCGGCCGTGCAGCTGCAGGGCCGGTTCGTGCTGGGGGTGGGCAGCGGCGAGGCCCTCAACGAGCACATTCTGGGCGATCCCTGGCCGTCCGCCGGGGTCCGGCTTCAGATGCTCGAGGAGGCCGTCGAGGTCATCCGCAAGCTGCACCAGGGCGGCGAGGTGAGCCACCACGGCAAGCACTACGAGGTGCAGGAAGCCCGGATCTACACCCGCCCCGAGCAGCCGGTGCCCATCTACGTCTCGGCGTTCGGGCCGCAGGCGGTGCGGCTGGCCGCCCGGATCGGCGACGGATACAGCATCTCCATGCCCGACGGCGAGCTGGTCAAACAGTTCCGGGAGGCCGGCGGCGGCGACAAGCCGGTGCAGGGCGGCACCAAGGTGTGCTGGGACGCCGACGCCGACGCCGCGCTGAAAACCGCGCACCGGCTGTGGGGCAACGAGGGGCTGCCCGGCCAGACGTCCCAAATCCTGCCCCGCCCCAAGGATTTCGCCGCGCTGATGCCGCTGGTGCCGCCGGACACCGTCGCCCAGAGCGTCGCCTGCGGGCCCGACCCCGATCGGCACATCGCCCAGTTGCGCCGCTACACCGACGCCGACATCGACGAGGTCTACGTGCAGCAGATCGGCCCGGACATGGACGGGTTCTTCGCGGCCTGGGAGCAGGCCGTGCTGCCCGCGGTCCGCAACTAGCGGCCGCGGCTCAGCTCGCCGATGCGCACCGCTCCAGCCGGAAGGTGCGTTCGAAGCCGGCCGGCTGCGTCGTCAACGTCACCTCCACCGCACCGCTGGGGGCGATCACGTAGCGCTCCTCGACGTCGGGTCCGTCCCGCCACCGGCCGACCGGCTGGCGGCCCAGGTCGTCGCGGTCGCGCAGCGCCGGGTCGAACGGAAACAGCACCGGGTCATACGGGGTGATGTCGCCGTCGGGTCGCCCGTCGACCAGCCGGCTGCACTCCACGAACCGGAAGTGCCCGATGTTGTGCGCGGCGCGGTATCGCCGCTTGACCACCAGCGGGGTCTGCCCGTCGGCCGGCAGCGACACGTCCTTGCACACGATCGGGTCGAACACCACCCCGGCGCCGGCCTCCGCCTCCCGGAACACCCCGAAATTCCGCGAAAAGCGTTCGGACAGCGCAAAACCCGATTCCTTGTCCAAGAACACCGCCAGCCCGATGGCGGTCGCGGCGAACGGGTGCGGTGAGCGCATGACCCGCTTGTCCCCGAACCGGGCGCGCAGCATCCGGGACACCAGCGGGAAGCCGCCGGCCCCGCCGACCACGTAGATGCCGGCCACCTCCGACCAGTCCACGTCCGCGCGGCCGCGGCTCGGGTCGCGCAGCACCCGCTCCAGCAGCCGCATCGTCGGATCGACCAGCGGGGCGCACGCCGCGTACACGTCGTCGACCGGACAGGAGAACGGGGGCCGGTCGAACGGCGACAGGTCCACCAGGAAGCGGCGGGTCTGCGGCCCGACGGCCTCCTTGCGGGCGGCGCATTCCTCGGCCAGCAGCGCGCGGCCGGCGGCGTCGAGGCCGGGCAGGTCCGCACCGGCGCGCACCAGCTCGACGATCGCCTCGTCGAAGTCGTCGCCGCCGAGCCGCTGGATGCCCTCGCTGACCACCACCTCGTTGGAGTGCCCGGTCATCTTCAGCAGCGACGCGTCGAAGGTTCCGCCGCCGAGGTCGTAGACGAGCACGTACTCCCGTTTGGCGGTGATGGTGGAGCGGTACCGGTGCGCGTATTCCAGGCTCGCCGCGGACGGCTCGTTGAGCAGGGCGACGACGTGGAAACCGGCGGCCACGTAGGCGTCCAGGGTCAGCAGCCGCTGGGCGCTGGAGGCGTTGGCCGGCACGCTGATCGCGGCCTCGATGGGCTCCCCGGGGGCCACGGTGGCGTTGGAGTGCTGCTGCAGATCGGTTTTCAGCCGCGCCAGAAAGCCGGTCAGCAGTTCGGCCAGCCGGTAGTCACGGCCGGCCAGCTTGACCCGGGTCTGCGGCCCGGCGTCGTTGAGCAGACGTTTGAACGAGCGCAGCACCGACCACGACGGGTCGTGGCGCACGGCGGCCGCGTCCGCGCCGTAGCGCAGCTCCCCGGCGGCGTTGGCGGCGATGATCGACGGCCACGCGTCTGTGCCGTCGAAGGAGACGACCGGATAGTTGCCGCGGTCGACGGCGGCGACGACGGTGTGGGTTGTGCCGAAGTCGATTCCGACTCTCATCGCGCAAGTTTAGGACCGCGGCGCCGGCTTGGGCACGACCTTTCCGCCGGGCGCGTCCCATCGCCGTTGCACCTCCCGCTCGGCGGCGGTGGCGATCAGACCCGACGGCGCGAACAACGCCGACGGCACCGGCTCGTCCTCGGTCAGCGGCCGGCTCAGCCGGCTGGCCGGCCCGCGAATCGCGCCGAGCGCGGCCAGCACCCCGGCGATCACCACGACGACCACGGCCGCCGCGAACGCGATGGACAGGCTGCCCTGGATGAAGGTGTTGCGGATGACCTGGTCGAGTTGATGCGCGTTACGGGCCGACCCGAACGACGTCCGGCCGGCGCTCTTCGCGGCCAGGTATTGGAAGTGTTGGGTCCAGTAGCCGACGGCGGGGTCGGCGGAGAAGATCTTCTGCCACGACGCGCTCAGCGTCACCACCAGATCCCAGAGCAGCGGCGCCCCGGGAATCCACGCCCACTTCAGCAGCCCCTTCTTGACGACGATCACGGTGATGACGGTCAGCGCGATCGCCGCCAGCAGCTGGTTGGCGATGCCGAACAGCGGGAACAGCGTGTTGATGCCGCCCAGCGGGTCGGTCACCCCCATCAGCAGGATGCCGCCCCAGCCCGCCGCCACCGCGAGGCTGCACAGCCAGACACCGGGCCGCCAACTCGGGTTGCGCAGCCGGGCCAGCGGGCCGCCGATGTTGCCCAGGGTGTCGGAGAGCATGAACCGCGCGACCCGGGTGCCGGCGTCCACGGCGGTGAGGATGAACAGCGCCTCGAACATGATCGCGAAGTGGTACCAGAACGCCTTGAGCCCGGCGCCGCCGAACACCCGGTACAGCACCTCGGCCATGCCGACCGCCAGCGTGGGCGCCCCGCCGGTGCGCGACACGATGGACTTCTCGCCGACCGCGGCGGCGGCCCGGTTCAGCTGGTCGACAGTCGTTGGGGCGCCGGGCAATCCGAGCCCGTTGACGTAGTGCGCGGCGGTGGCCGCGGTGCCGCCGGTCTGCGCGGCCGGGGCGTTGAGGGTGAAGTAGAGATGCTGGTCGAGGACGGCCGCGCTGATCAGCGCCATGACGGCCACGAACGACTCGGTCAGCATGCCGCCGTAGCCGATCAGCCGCATCTGGCTTTCCTTCTCCAGCAGCTTGGGCGTCGTCCCCGACGAGATCAGCGCGTGGAATCCGGACAGCGCCCCGCAGGCGATGGTGATGAACAGGAACGGGAACAGCGCGCCGGAGAACACCGGCCCGTCGCCGCGGGAGGCGAAGTGCGACACCGCGGGCGCCTGCATGACCGGTCGCGCGATGCAGATGCCGACCGCCAGCAAGGCGATGGCGCCGACCTTCATGAAGGTCGACAGGTAATCGTGCGGCGCCAGCAGCAGCCACACCGGCAGCACCGACGCCACGAAGCCGTAGCCGATGATCAACCACGACACCGTCACCGGCGATAGGCTCAACCACGATGCGCCCCAAGGTGTTTCGGCGACCCAGCTGCCGGTGGCCACGGCGATCAGCAGCAGCGCGAAGCCGAGGACCGACACCTCGGCCACCCGGCCCGGCCGCAGGAAGCGCAGGTAGCAGCCCATGAACACCGCAATGGGGATGGTCATGACGATGGAGAACACGCCCCACGGGCTTTGGGCCAGTCCCCGCACCACCACCAGCGCCAGCACCGCGATGATGATCACCATGATGACGAACGCCCCGAGCAGCGCGGCCAGCCCGCCGGTGGCGCCCAGCTCGTCGCGGGCCATCTGGCCCAGCGAACGCCCGCGCCGCCGGGTGGAGATCCACAAGACCAGGTAATCCTGCACCGCCCCGGCGAACACCGCCCCGGCGACGATCCAGATGGTGCACGGCAGGTAGCCCATCTGGGCGGCCAGCACCGGGCCGACCAGCGGCCCGGCCCCGGCGATGGCGGCGAAGTGGTGGCCGAACAGCACCCGGCGGTCGGTCGGCACGTAATCGGCGCCGTCGTCCAGGATTTCGGCCGGCGTGGCGTGGTCGTCGCGCGGGTGCACGATCTTGCGTTCGATCAGCCGGGCATAGAACCGGAATCCGATCAGGTAGCTGCAGATCGCCGCGACGACGAACCACACCGCGTTGACCGGCTCACCCCGGGCGAACGCGATGACCGCCCAGGCGATCGCCCCGAGCACGGCGATGACCGCGAACACGATCCGGTGCCGGGCCGTGATCGGGGAGCGGTCGACGATGGCGACGGGTGGCAGGTTGTGGTCGGTGTGCACGTAGCTGACGCCGTCGTCGCGCTCGGTGATTGCCACGGCGGAAACCCTACGCGCGCAAGAGCACCGGCGCGCGTCGAGCGGGTGATCAGTACAGCGCGCGGACGGC
Organism: Mycobacterium avium subsp. avium; assembly: GCF_009741445.1. Lineage (NCBI taxonomy): Bacteria > Bacillati > Actinomycetota > Actinomycetes > Mycobacteriales > Mycobacteriaceae > Mycobacterium > Mycobacterium avium. The sequence goes on from NZ_CP046507.1 coordinate 754,290, forward strand.
GTCGATGGTGTCGGCCTCGGCGGGTCCCTTGTCGTCGCGGTAGCGCAGCACCCTGGCGAACCGCAGCGCCAGCCCGCCGGGGTAGCGCGAGGATTTCTGCACACCGTCCACCGCCACCTCGACCACCTGCTCGGGTCGCACCCGCACCACGTAGCCGTCCGTGCCGCCGACGGCCAGCTCGGTGAACCGGGCCGTCTGCCAGTCCAGCATCGCGTCGGTCATGCCCTTGAAAGTCTTTCCCACCATGACGAATTCGCCGGTGGCCGGGTCGCGGGCGCCCAGGTGGATGTTGGACAGCTTGCCGCGGCGCCGCCCCGAGCCCCACTCCACGGCGAGCACCACCAGATCCAGCGTGTGCACCGGCTTGACCTTGAGCCAGCCCGCCCCGCGCCGGCCCGCCTGATAGGGCGCGCCCGGCGCCTTGGCCATCACGCCCTCGTGCCCGGCGGCCAGCGTCGCCTCCAGGAACCGGCCCGCCGCGTCGGGGTCGGCGGTGAGCAGCTGGTCGACCCGCTGCGCGGGCGGCACCAGGGCGTCCAGCGCGGCCAGCCGGTCGGTGGTCGGCGCGTCCAGCAGGTCGACGCCGTCGCAGTGCAGGATGTCGAAGAAGAACACCGAAAGTGGTTGCGCCGCAACGGCTGCCGCGACATCTACCGAGTGGCCGAAGCGTGAGGCGGTGACCTGGAAGCGCTGCGGTGAGTTGTCCGGCCGCAGCGCGATCGCCTCACCGTCGGCGATCAGGGCCTCGACCGGCAGCGCCAGCGTCGCGGTCACCACCTCGGGCAGCCGGGCGGTGACGTCGTCGAGGCTTCGGGTGTAGACGGTGACCTGGTCGCCGGCGCGGTGGATCTGCACCCGCGCCCCGTCCAGCTTGGCCTCGAAAATCGCCTGCCCGCCGTGGCGTTCGATCGCCTCGGCCACACCCGCCGCGGTCTGGGCCAGCATCGGCGCGACCGGCCGGCCCACCCGCAGCGTGAAGGCGTCCAGCGCGGACGCCTCACCGGACAGCGCGGCCGCCTCCCCGGACAGCGCGGCCGCCGCCACCGCCGGCAGGTCACCGCCCAGCATCGCGGCGCGCTGCACCGCGGCGGCCGGTATCCCGGCGGCCCTGGCGACGGCGTCGGCCATGATCCCGGCCAGCGCGCCCTGGCGCAGTTCGCCGCCCAGCAGCCGCAGCAGAAACGTCTGCTCGGTCTCGGTGGCCGCGGCGAACAACGCGTTCAGCAGGGCCGCGCGGCGCGCCTGGGCGCCCTTGCCCGCCACGGCGCCGATCTCGGCGAAGGCGGCGTCCACCGCGACAACGGTCAGCGTGGGATGTGCGGCCGCGGGCGGGCGCGAGCGCAACGCCGCCCAGCCGACCCCGATCTGGCGCTGCCGCAACTCACCGGACAGCCACGACACGACGATCGCGACCAGGGCGGCGTCGGGTGCGGCCCGGCGCAGCAGGTCGGCGATGCGGGCGACTTTGGTCAGCCGCGACGGCGTGCCCCCGACGTCGGCCGACGCCGTCGCCACGTCGAAAAGCAGCACGGTCGCCAGCTTGGCATGGCTCGGTGACAAGCGCCTGGAGCGGACACGCTAGCGTGCCTACGTAACGTTACAAATCGCATGGATTCTGACAAGCCTGACAATGGGAGGTCCGGATGGAGATCAACGGGAAGAAAGCCGTCGTCGTCGGCGGTGCATCGGGAATGGGACGCGCCAGCGCCGAGCTGTTCGCGGCGCGCGGCGCCGACGTGGCCATCCTCGACCGCGAGAGTTCCGACGGCAAGGCGATGGCCGAGGGCATCGGCGCCGCGTTCTACCCCGTCGACGTCACCGACTTCGCCGGCACCGAGGAGACCCTGCAGAGCGCGGTCGACAAGCTGGGCGGCCTGCACGTCATCGTCACCACCGCCGGAGGCGGGATCGCCAAACGGACCCTGACCAAGAACGGCCCGCACGACCTCGAATCCTTCCAGTCGGTGATCGACCTCAACCTCATCGCCACCTTCAACATCAGCCGGCTGGCCGCCGCGCACATGGCTAAGAACGAGCCCGAGGACGAGGAGCGCGGCGTCATCATCAACACCGCCTCCATCGCCGCCTTCGAGGGCCAGATCGGGCAGGTCGCCTACACCGCCGCCAAGGCCGCCATCGCCGGGATGTGCCTGACCATGGCGCGTGACCTCGGCTCGGTGGGGGTGCGGGTGCTGGCGATCGCCCCCAGCCTGTTCGCCACCGGTTTGACCCAGGGCATTCCCGACGAGTTCGCGACGCAGCTGACCAAGGACGCGGCCTTCCCCAAGCGCCTCGGCCGTCCCGAGGAGTACGCGAAGCTGGCCCTGGCCATCGTGGACAACCCGATGCTCAACGGCCAGTGCCTGCGGCTGGACGCCGGTCAGCGGTTCGCGCCCAAGTAGGCGCCCCCCGCCGGAACCCTCCTCGCATTAAGTACACTCTTTAGGCAGCCGCCCCGCTTCCCCTCGAAGCGGGGCAGGCACCCATCCCGGTACGGCGAGGAGGGCTCCCGCATGGGTATCGCACTGACCGACGACCATCGTGAACTCGCCGAGGTGGCCCGCGGGTTTCTGACGTCGCAGAAGGCGCGCTGGGCGGCGCGGTCGCTGCTGGATGCCACCGACGAGCCGCGGCCCGGGTTCTGGCCGAACCTGGTCGAGCTGGGCTGGCTCGGCCTGCACATCGACGAAGAGTACGGCGGCTCCGGCTTCGGGCTGCCCGAACTGGTCGTGGTCGTCGAGGAGCTCGGCCGCGCGGTGGCGCCCGGCCCGTTCGTGCCGACCGTCATCGCGTCGGCGGTGATCGCCAAAAACGGTACGGCAGAACAGAAGTCGCGGCTGTTGCCCGACTTGATCGACGGAACCGTCACCGCGGGCATCGGCCTGGACAGCCGGGTGCGGCTGGGCGACGGGGTGGCCGACGGCGAGGCCGGGATCCTGCTGGGCGCCGGGCTGGCCGGGCTGTTGCTGATCGCCGCGGGCGACGACGTGCTGGTGCTCGAGCGGGACCGCGACGGCGTCTCGGTCGACGTGCCGGACAACTTCGACCCGACCCGCCGGTCCGGGCGGGTGCGGCTGGACAACGTGCGGGTGTCCGACGCCGACGTGCTCGCCGGCGCGCGGCCCTCGGCGCTGGCCCGGGCCCGCACCCTGCTGGCCGCCGAGGCGGTGGGCGGGGCCTCGGACTGTGTCGACGCGGCCGTCGCCTACGCCAAGGTGCGCCAGCAGTTCGGCCGCACCATCGCCACCTTCCAGGCGGTCAAGCATCACTGCGCAAACATGTTGGTGGGCGCCGAGTCCGGGATCGCCGCGGTGTGGGACGCCGCCCGCGCGGCGGGCGAGGACGAAGACCAGTTCCACCTGATCGCCGCGGTCGCCGCGGCGCTGGCCTTCCCGGCGTATGTGCGCAACGCCGAACTCAACATCCAGGTGCACGGCGGCATCGGCTTCACCTGGGAACACGACGCGCACCTGCACCTGCGCCGGGCGGTGGTGACCGCGGCCCTGTTCGGCGGGGACGCACCGGCCGCCGACGTCTTCGAACGCACCGCCGCCGGCACCGTCCGGGACAACAGCCTCGACCTGCCGCCGGAGGCCGAGGAGTTGCGCACCAAGATCCGGGCCGACGCCGCCGCGATCGCCGCCCTGGACAAAGACGCCCAGCTCGACAAGCTCATCGAGACCGGTTACGTGATGCCGCACTGGCCCAAACCGTGGGGCCGGGCGGCCGACGCCGTCGAGCAACTGGTCATCGAGGAGGAATTCCGCGCGGCCGGCATCAAGCGGCCCGACTACGGCATCACCGGCTGGGTGATCCTGACCCTCATCCAGCACGGAACCCCTTGGCAAATAGAAAGATTCGTGGAGAAGGCGCTGCGCAAAGACGAAATCTGGTGCCAGCTGTTCTCCGAGCCGGACGCCGGCTCGGACGCGGCGTCGATCAAGACGCGCGCCACCCGGGTGGAGGGCGGCTGGAAGATCAACGGGCAGAAGGTGTGGACCAGCGGGGCGCACTACTGCGCGCGCGGGCTGGCCACCGTGCGCACCGACCCCGACGCACCCAAGCACGCCGGCATCACCACGGTGATCGTCGACATGAAGGCGCCCGAGGTCGAGGTGCGGCCGCTGCGGCAGATCACCGGCGGATCGGACTTCAACGAGGTCTTCTTCAACGACCTGTTCGTGCCCGACGAGGACGTGGTGGGAACGCCCAACTCCGGGTGGACGGTCGCCCGTGCGACGCTGGGCAACGAGCGGGTCAGCATCGGCGGCAGCGGGTCGTTCTACGAAGGCCTGGCCGACCAACTGGTGCAGCTGGCCCAGCAGCGGCCGGATCGGTTGGCAGGCGGGAAGATTCGCGTCGGCTCCTACCTCGCCGAGGAGACCGCGCTGCGGCTGCTGAACCTGCGGCGCGCCGCGCGCAGCGTCGAGGGCACGGGGCCCGGCCCGGAGGGCAACGTCACCAAGCTGAAGCTGGCCGAACACATGGTGGAGGGCGCGGCGATCATGGCGGCGCTGCTGGGCCCCGAGGTCGCGCTGACCGACGGTCCCGGTGCCCTGTCCGGCCGGCTGATGATGGGGGCCCGCGGCATGGCGATCGCCGGCGGCACCTCGGAGGTGACGCGCAATCAGATCGCCGAGCGGATCCTGGGCATGCCGCGCGACCCGCTGATCAACTAGCGACCGGGCCGCGTCGGCCCGCGGCTCAGGCCGGGGCGAACCGCGGGGCGCCGCCGCTGCCGCGCTCCGGCAGCAGCGTCACCGGCATCCCGCAGGTCACCGAATCCGGTTCGCAGTCAACGATATTGCCGGCAACCCGCAGATCGCTCTGCTCGGCGAGCTCGACGATGGCGATCACATACGGGGTAGGGATCTCCGGGTTGTAGGGGTGATGGTTGACGGTGTAGGTGAACACCGTGCCGCGCCCGCAGACCTCGCGGGCCACCAGCGCGCCGCCGCAGTCGCGGCATCGGCCGCTGGCCGGATGCACCCAGCGCGCGCAGCCGTCGCAGTACTCGATGCGCAGCGGCCCGTCCGACACGACGAATACAGTACACTCAATTGGTTCGACGCGGCGACGGTGTGGTCTGACGGGCGGTGTGCATGGCGCATTTCGAGAAGGACGCGATCCTGTCCGGCATCGGGATCTCCCGGATCGGACGCCGCACCGGCATACCGGGCCTGGAGCTGACCATGGAGGCGGTCCGGGCCGCCGTCGCCGACGCCGGCCTGGCCCCGACCGACATCGACGGCATCGCCACCCTGGGCGACACGCCCGCCGCCGACGTCAACGCCCAGCTGGGCATCGACGCCGCCGACTGCGGCTCCGGGTTCGGCACCGGCGGGTTGCTCTCCCCGGTGATGTCGGCCTGCCGCGCCGTGGCCGAACGCCGCGCCCGCCACGTGGTCGTCTACCGGACCATCCAGATGCTCGGCGGCACCGTCCCGGTCAAGCAGGAACCCAACGCGGCGGCCCCCCCGCTGGCCCGGATGTTCGAGACCCCCGAGGGCGAGCCCAAGCCCGCCGTCGGCGCGATGGACGACGTCAACGATCTGGTCGCCGCGCACGCCTACTCCGCCGCCAACTGGCTGGCGCTGAACTGCCGCCGCCACATGCAGCTGTACGGCACCCGCAAGGAACAGCTGGGCTGGGTGGCCCTCAACGGCAGGCGCAACGCCGCACTGAATCCCCTTGCGGTGTACCGCGATCCGATGACCATGGCCGACTACCTGGGTGCTCGGCCGGTGTCCACCCCGCTGGGGCTGCTGGACTGCGACGTCCCGATCGACGGCTCGATCGCCGTGGTGGTCTCGCATCTCGAGTACGCGCCCGACTGCCCGCACCGCGCGGTGCAGGTCGAGGCGATCGGCGGCTCCGACGGCGCCGGCGGCTGGTTCCACCGCGCCGACTACCCGAAGATGGCGATGTCGGACGCGGCGGCGCAGATGTGGTCGCGCACCGACCTGACGGCCGCCGACCTCGACGTCGCCCAGTTGTACGACGGGTTCACCTTTCTCACCCTGGCCTGGCTGGAAGCCCTCGGGGTCTGCGGCGACGGCGAAGCCGGACCGTTCGTGGAGGGCGGGGCGCGCATCGCCCGCGACGGCGAGCTGCCGTTGAACACCTACGGCGGTCAACTCTCCGCGGGGCGCATGCACGGCTATTGGGCGCTGCACGAGGGGTGCCTGCAGTTGCGCGGCGACGCGGGGGAGCGGCAGGTGGCGCGCCGCCCGCAGGTGGGCGTGGTGTCCGTCGGCGGCGGGCCCGTCGCGGGATGCATGCTGCTCACCTGCCGGTAGGGCGATCGATGAACGCGGAGCCCAGAACCGGTCCGGCGAAAACGCTCGCGTCGGCCCTCGCCCGGGACATCGAAGCCGAGATCGTCCGGCGCGGGTGGGCAGTCGGCGAATCGCTGGGCTCCGAACCGGCGCTGCAACAGCGCTTCGGGGTGAGCCGCTCGGTGCTGCGGGAGGCCGTTCGCCTGGTCGAACATCACCAGGTCGCCCGGATGCGCCGCGGCCCCAACGGGGGGCTGTACATCTGCGAGCCCGACGCCGGGCCGGCCACCCGCGCCGTCGTCATCTACCTCGAATACCTGGGCACCACACTGGCCGATCTGCTCAACGCGCGGCTGGTGCTCGAGCCGCTGGCGGCCTCGCTGGCCGCCGAGCGGATCGACGAGGCCGGCATCGCCCGGCTGCGCGCGGTGTTGCACGCCGAGCAGCAGTGGAGGCCCGGCCTGCCGATGCCGCGCGACGAGTTCCACATCGCGCTGGCCGAGCAATCCAAAAACCCGGTGCTGCAACTGTTCATCAAGGTCCTGATGCGGCTCACCACCCGCTACGCCCTGCAATCGCGAACGGACTCCGAGACCGAGGCCCTCGAGGCGGTCGACCACCTGCACACTCACCACTCCCGGATCGTCGCGGCGGTCACGGCCGGCGACCCGGCGCGGGCCAAGACGCTGTCCGAGCGCCACGTCGAGGCGGTGACGGCCTGGCTGCAACGGCATCACGCCGGTGACCGCAACCGCGGGCGGACGCCGCGCCGACCGCTCAATTCCGAAGTGCCGCAAGGAAAATTGGCCGAAATGCTGGCCGCCACCATCGGCGACGACATCGCCGCCGACGGCTGGCGGGTGGGCTCGGTCTTCGGCACCGAGACGGCCCTGCTGCAGCGCTACCGGGTCAGCCGCGCGGTGTTCCGCGAAGCCGTGCGCCTCCTCGAGTACCACTCGATCGCCCACATGCGGCGCGGCCCGGGCGGCGGGCTGGTGATCGCCGAGCCGGCGGCGCAGGCCAGCATCGACACCATCGCCCTGTACCTGCAATACCGCGACCCGAGCCGGGAAGACCTGCGCTGCGTCCGGGACGCCATCGAGATCGACAACGTCGCCAAGGTCGTCAAACGGCTGGCCGAGCCGCAGGTGGCGGCATTTGTGGCCAGCCGCCGCTCCGGGCTGCCCGACGACTCCCGACAAACCCCCGACGACGTGCGGCGGGCGATCGCCGAGGAGTTCGACTTCCACGTCGGGTTGGCACAACTCGCCGGCAACGCCCCGCTGGATTTGTTCCTGCGGATCATCGTCGAGCTGTTCCGCCGGCACTGGTCGAGCACCGGACAGGCGCTACCGACCTGGTCGGACGTGCGCGCCGTGCACCACGCGCACCTGCGGATCGCCGACGCGGTCGCGGCCGGCGACCTGAGCGTCGCCAGCTACCGGCTGCGCCGTCATCTGGACGCGGCCGCCTCCTGGTGGCTGTAGCGCGCAAATGTGATCTGTTGCGCCGCATAGCGCGGGCCGCTCTGGGGTACTGGAACAGGGGGCGGCGTGGGCCGGCCCAGCAGGGGGTTGGCCCAAGTGATCGAAAGCGAGAGCGCGGAAGTGACGGCAGATGACGAAACCAGACAGTACGGTTTCGTTCACGCCGCGCTGATCTACCGCTCTCAGCAGGAGTTTTTGGACGTGGTCGCCGGTTTCGTCGGCGACGGGCTGGCGGGGAACGAGGCCGTGCTGCTGGCCGTGCCGCCCGCCCTGATGGCGTTGCTGCGCGACGAACTGTACGCCGGCGGGGAGCCGCCCGCCGGCGTCCGCATGGCCGACATCACCGAGTCCGCCCGTAATCCCAGCCGGTTCATGGCGATGCAGGGCGCGTTCGTCGACGAACACCCGGACCGGCGGGTGCGCATCGTCAGCCAGCTGGCGTGGCCGGGCCGGAGTCGGGAGGAGTTCGTCGCCTGCATCGAGCACGAGGCGCTGGTCAACGAGGCGATGGACGGCTACCCGGCCACGGCCCTGTGTCTGTACGACGCGAGCACGCTCGACGACGGTGTGCTGGCCGACGCGCGCGCGACGCACCCGCTGCTGTGCAAATCCGGTGCGCTGCAACGCAGTCCGGACTACGCCCCGGGCGAGGTGCTGGAACGCTGCAACCAGCCGTTGCCCGCCAATCCCGGGGCCGTGACCTACCTGGTCCGCAGGTCGGCGGACCTGCGGCCGGCCCGCTCGTTCGCCGTCGACTACGCGGGCTGGGTCGGGCTGTCCCAGGAGAGCATCGAGGATCTGCAGTTGGTGGCCACCGAGCTGGCCACCAACAGCCTGATGTACACCGGGGGCGCCTGCCGGCTGGCGTTCTGGCAGGACGACAGGTATCTGGTGTGCGAGGCGCGCGACACCGGGCGGTTCGACGACCCGCTGGTGGGGCGGCTGGATCCGGGGCCCTGCGGTCCGGCCAGCCGCGGCCTGTACCTGGTGAACGCCATCTCCGATCTGGTGCGCACGCACACCACCTCCACCGGCACGACGATTCAGGCGTATCTGCGTTTCGAGCCGGCGGTCCGGCCGACGGGCTGACGGCAAGCGGCCCGCCGGCAAGGGGATCCGGCGGGCCGCGGGTCTTGGTTGGTCAGAGTCCGCCGAGGGCCCCGGTGATGCCGCCCACGATTCCACCGATGGCGCCGCCGACGGTGCCGCCCACCGTGCCGCCCGTGGTGCCGCCGAGCGTGCCGCCGGTGGTGGTCCCCGCGGTGGTTCCGGTCACCAGGCATCCGGTCGCGCGAACAACACCAGGACAAATCCCGCAGCGGCTGCGGCGCCTTTAAGGACCTTTTTCGTCCCCGTTGAATTCATTTTCACATCCTTTCGCTCCGGCGGCATCGCCCGGCGTGTGCAAAACGGCTGACGAAAACGGATGCTATAACCCCTATTAGACACATGTAAAGACTTATTCTCGATGTTTGGTTAGCGCTGTCCGCCACGGCGGCGGGCACGCAGAAACCTTGGACAGCAACAACTTTCAGCACACAAACGACACCGTCGAATGCCGAATTCGGCCGCTGAATGCGCGCGGAATTACAACGCCAAGAGGCATCGAATACGGCGAGTTAATACGCCGTAATTGCGATGCCCGGCCCCGCGCGGAAACGCGCGGCGTTGCGATCCGTTATTAGCGGATATTGCGACCCGCTGCCCCTTGCGAGCGCCCCCGACGCGGCGGGCAGCGGGTCGCTCGTCGTCCCGGATTAAAGGCCGATGCTGCCCAGAATGCCGCCGAGGCCGCCGACACCCGAACCGCCGGCCCCGCCGATGAGACCCGAGCCGCCGGCGCCGCCGGTGATGGTCGTCGCGCACCCGGGTACTGCCAACACCGCGGCCGCCCCGACGGCCGCGACGGCAGCTTTGAGGGTTTACTTGGTGCTCTTCGCCTTCATGTTCGTGCCTTTCCGGTGAGGGGTAGTTGAACAGCCGTCTAATTGACTGTCGACGGCGACATACCCCCTGTTAGACACGGGTAAACCAAACTTTCAGATTCGTTTTCGATATTTTTTTGTACGGTCCGTCTGTAACCCGGTTGCGGGTGCGGCGCGCGGGCGACTAACCTCGTGTCTCGTGCGTCTTCTTGAGCGTGCCGTAGTAGCCAGCACCCGCAGCGGGGTCTGATCCGGACCGACCCCCCGCTGCGGGTCGGAAGCTACTGCGGTCGGTCGTTCCTGCTGACCGGAGAAGACCGTCATGACCATTCCCGAACGAAACCGGCTGCCGCATCCCGAGTCCGCCACCGCGTGGTTCGGTGATCGCTTCGGCGTCCCGTTGCCCCGCGGCCTGCGCGAACGGGCCGAGGCGATGAGCTGGGACGCCTTCGTCGCGACCTACGGCCGCAGCGGCGGTCCGCTGCGGTTGGGCCCCTGGGAGCGCACCGACTCCGATTGCGCCGCAACGGGACTGGGGTCGCGGGCCGGCAACTACCGGGCCGTGATCGCCGTCGGCGACCAGATCGGCACCGCGACGGCGGCCGCCGCCGGGCCGATCGCCGCCCTGACCGCGATGCTGCACGAGCGCGGGATCAACCTCGAGATCCTGAACTTCCATCAGATGCGATCGGCAACGGCCACAGCCACTTTCATCCGGGGCGGCAACGGCGGGCGCGCCGAGTGGGCGATGGGCTGGTCGCCCGATCCGACACGCTCGGCGCTGCGCGCCGTGATCGCCTGCGCCAACCGGCTTTTCGCGCCCGAGTGGCCGGACGGCTCTCGGTGATCGGTGGTCCCTACCTCGACGGCGAGCCTTCGAGGACGATCACAGCGGACGCAGCACAATCGGCATGCCGTCCATCGGGATCGGCATGCCGCCGTAGTCCCACCGCGGCTGATACCCCGGCCGGGCCAGCTCCAGGCGGTACCGGCGCAACAGCCGGTGCACCACCGTCTTGACCTCCAGCTGACCGAACACCATGCCGATGCACTTGTGCGCACCACCGCCGAACGGGGCGAAAGCATACCGGTGCTTCTTGTGCTCGGCGCGCGGCTCGGCGAACCGTTCAGGGTCGAATTTGTCTGGGTCCGTCCACAATTCGGGCAGCCGGTGATTCATGCCGGGCCAGATGGTGATGTTGGTCCCGGCCGGGATGTAGTGGCCCAGCAGCTCGGTGTCGCGCACCGCCTGGCGCATGTTGAACGGCAACGGCGTCACCATGCGCAGCGACTCGTTCATGATCAGTTCGAGCGTTTCCAGCTTCTCCAGCGCCTCGATGTCCAGCGGCCCGTCGCCGAGCCGGGTCGACTCCTCGCGCGCCCGTTCCTGCCATTCCGGATGCGCGGCCATGTTGTAGACCATCGTGGTGGTGGTCGAGGTCGAGGTGTCGTGGGCGGCCATCATCAAGAAGATCATGTGGTTGACGATGTCGTCGTCGGTGAAGCTGTTGCCGTCGTCGTCCTCGGTGTGGCACAGCACCGTGAGCATGTCGTTGCCGGTGGCGTTGCGGCGCTCCTTGACCCGCTCGCTGAAGTAGTCCTCGAGCAGCTGGCGGGCCCGCAGGCCGCGCCACCACTTGAACGGCGGGATGGGCTGGCGGATGATGGCCCCGCCGGCGCGGGTGGTCGTCGTGAACGCCTGATTGACCTTGGTGACCAGGTCGTGGTCGGTGCCCGGCTCGTGTCCCATGAACACCAGGGACGCGATGTCGAGGGTCAGCTCCTTCATCGCCGGGTGGAACAGGAACCGCGCGTCATTGGTGGGCCAGTCGGCGACGATGTCGGTGGCCACCCGGTCGATGTGCTCGACGTAGCCGGTCAGCCGGCTGCGGGTGAACGCCTCCTGCATGATGCGCCGGTGGTACATGTGCTCGTCGAAGTCGAGCATCATCAGGCCGCGGTTGAAGAACGGCCCGATCACCGGGTGCCAGCCCTTCTGCGAGTAGTCCTTGTTCCGGTTGGAGAACACCGCCTGGGTGGCGTCGGGTCCCAGCGCGGTGACCGCCGGCATGATCGGCGAATCCAGGTAGATCAGCGGGCCGTGGTTGCGGTAGAGGAACAACGCGTAGTCCGGGCCGCCGCGGAACAGCTCGATGATGTGCCCGAGGATCGGCAGCCCGGCATCGCCCAGCACCGGCTTGAGTCCGCTGCCGGCCGGCGGCTCGGCCAGCACCTTGGTCTGCCACTCGTGGGCCAGCAGGCGCTTCTCGATCGCCCCCATCCCCGGGATGGTGTTCAGCGTCGGGGTGAACCGGCGCCGCGCCTGGTCCAGCAGATACTGCGGAGTGCTGATGGTGGCGGTCATTGACGCTCCTTCGCGTGCCCTTCCGGGGTGACAGCGGTCACTGATTCCTAACCTTCTCCGAAAAACTTGACGGCTGTCAAGTTTGCTTTTTGCGTGGCGTGGTGCAAGGTCGGGGAGTGACCAGCCACCCCGCCAATCCGGAGCCGGGCGCGCGACGGCGAGGCGACAAACAACGCCAGGCGATCCTGGCCGCGGTGCGTGAACTGCTGCAGGAAAAGCCGTTCGCCGAGCTGTCGGTCAGCACCATCAGCCTGCGCGCCGGGGTGGCCCGATCCGGCTTCTACTTCTATTTCGACTCCAAGTACGCGGTGCTGGCGCAGCTGATGGCCGAGGCCACCGAGGAGCTCGAGGAACTCACCCAGTACTTCGCCCCGCGCCAGCCGGGCGAGTCGCCCGAGCAGTTCGCCAAGCGGATGGTCGGCAGCGCCGCGGCCGTCTACGCGCACAACGACCCGGTGATGACCGCCTGCAACGAGGCCCGCCACACCGACGTCGAGATCCGCAACCTGATGGACCAGCAGTTCGAGGTGGTGCTGGCCCAGATCGTCGGCATCGTCGAGGCCGAGATGAAGGCCGGGACGGCCAGGCCGATCAGCGACGACCTGCCGACGCTGATCCGCACCCTGGCCGGCACCACCGCGCTGATGCTGACCGGCGACCCGGTGCTGACCGGGCCGGACAGCGATCGCGACCGCCGGGTGGCGGTGCTCGAGCAGTTGTGGCTGCACGCGCTGTGGGCCGGCCGTCCCTAGCGCGGGTGGTACCGCCGGTATCGTCACCGCCATGGCGCAGAAGGCATCCGGGCGGTATTACGCGGGAAAGCGGTGTTTGGTCACCGGCGCGGCCAGCGGCATCGGCCGCGCCACGGCACTGCGGCTCGCCGCCCACGGCGCCGAGCTCTATCTGACCGACCGGGACGGCGACGGCCTGCGGCTCACGGTCGAGGACGCCCGCGCCCTGGGCGCGTCGGTCCCCGAGCATCGCGCGCTGGACATCGCCGACTACGACCAGGTGGCCTCCTTCGCCGCCGACATTCATGCCGCCCACCCGCCGATGGACGTGGTGCTCAACATCGCCGGCGTGTCGGCCTGGGGCACCGTCGACCGGCTCACCCACGAACAGTGGCGCAAGATGATCGACATCAACCTGATGGGTCCGATCCACGTCATCGAGACATTCGTCCCGCCCATGGTGGCCGCCGGGCGGGGCGGGCATTTGGCCAACGTGTCCTCGGCGGCCGGGCTGGTCGCGCTGCCCTGGCACGCCGCCTACAGCGCCAGCAAGTACGGGCTGCGGGGGCTGTCGGAGGTGCTGCGCTTCGACCTGGCCCGGCACCGCATCGGGGTGTCGGTGGTGGTGCCCGGCGCGGTGAACACCCCGCTGGTGAACACGGTGGAGATCGCCGGCGTGGACCGCGACGACCCCGACGTCGCCCGCTGGGTGCGGCGGTTCGCCGGCCATGCGGTGTCGCCGGAAAAGGCCGCCGACAAGATCCTGGCCGGGGTGGCCCGGAACCGGTACCTGATCTACACCTCGCCCGACATCCGGGCGCTGTACGCGTTCAAGAGGCTGGCGTGGTGGCCCTACAGCGTGGCGATGCGCCAGGTGAACGTGATCTTCACCCGCGCGCTGCGGCCCGCCCCGGCGACGCTAGTCCGGCATGACCAGCTCGAGACGCACCCCGAGCAACCGGACCGGCCGGTCGAGCTCGAATAGGTCCAGCACGCGCAGCGCCGCGGCCACGATGACGTCGCGATCGGTGCTGGGCGCGTCGAGCTTGCGAATCTTGGTGCGGGTGTAGAAGGTGGCCGTGCGCACGGTCACCGCCACCCGGGTCACCACCCGGCCCGCCGCCAGCACCTCCGCCACCGCCTGATCGGCCAAATCCGTTACCGCCGTTTCCATTTCGGCGCGATCGGTGAGATCCCGGGGAAACGTGACGACGTGGCTGCGCGAGCGCGGCACCCACGGTTGCGCGCTGACGTGGTCGTCGCCGCCACCCTTGGCGAGCAGCAGCAGCCACAACCCGGTGCGCGGCCCGAAGGTGGCCGTCAACAGTTCCGCGTCACTGTGGGCCAATTGCCACACCGTCGTAATCTGAAGATCCGCAAGCTTTTTCGCGGTCTTGGGCCCCACACCCCACAGCGCGTCGACCGGACGGTCGGCCATCAGCGCCATCCAGTTCGCGTCGGTGAGCACGAAGACGCCGTCGGGTTTGGCAAAGCTGGTGGCGATCTTGGCGCGCTGTTTGTTGTCGCTGATGCCGACCGAACAGGACAGGCCGGTTTCCGAGGAGATGACGCCGCGGATCTGTTCGGCGACCTCGATCGGGTCCGTCGCCGTCACCGCGAGGTAGGCCTCGTCCCAGCCCCACACCTCCACCGGATGCCCGAGGTCGCGCAGCAGCCCCATCACCTGGTCGGACGCGGCGTCGTAGGCGGCCGGGTCGGGCGGCAGGAACGTCACCCCCGAGTCTGGCGGGCAGCGGCGGGCGGCGGCGCGCAGCGGCATGCCCGCGCGGACGCCGAATTCGCGTGCCTCGTAGGAGGCGCAGGTGACGACCTTGCGCGGTTCGTTCGGGTCGCCGTTGCCGCCGACGATGACGGGCAGGCCGGCCAGTTCGGGACGGCGCCGCAACTCGACCGACGCCAGGAACTGGTCGAGGTCGACGTGCAGCACCCAGCGGGGGCTCATCAGTTACCGCACAGCTTGCGCGCCAGGCTTTCCCACGCGTCGCCCAACGTCTGCAGGGTGTGGCCGTGGTCGCTGAGCTGGTGGTGCACATAGTCGGCGTCGAGCAGCGCCAGCAGCGCGTCGGCCTGGGCGTCGAGGTCGCCGGTGGTGTGCGCCGCGGCCAGCAGCACCCGCACGTGGCGGCGCAGCACGGCGGACGGCGGGCCGTAGCGGGTCCGCGGGTCGCGGTTGGCCGCCGACAACAGCGCGTGGTGGGTGTGGGCGAAGCGCAGCCGCTCCCGGCCGAAGGCCACCAGCCGATCCAGCGGTGGCGCGTCGGGCCCCAGCGGCGGCGGACCGAACAGGAACGCCTGCTGGATGGCGCGTTCGTCCTCGTCCAGCAGCACCATCATCAGACCCGCCCGGCTGCCGAACCGGCGGAACAAGGTTCCCTTGCCGACGCCGGCGGCCGCGGCGACGTCGTCCATCGTGACGGCGTCGGCCCCGCGCTCGGCGACGAGGCGGCGAGCCGCGTCCAGCAGGAGTGCGCGATTGCGGGCGGCGTCGCCGCGTTCCGGCGCGGGAACCCGCGGATCGCAGAACCGCAGTTGACCCCGCTGCTCGACACCGCTCACTCCTGCACTTTAACGCTGCCGGAATAAAACGGACCATAGTCCGGTTGGCCCGTGCGAGGATGGACACCAACAACCGAAGGGAACTGGCGAATCGTGGCAATCAAAATCTTGGCATTAGTGGGAAGCCTGCGCTCGGCGTCGATCAACCGCCAGATCGCGGAGCTGGCGAGCGCTGTCGCCGGCGAGGACGTCGTCGTCACCGTCTTCGAGGGGCTCGGCGAGCTGCCGTTCTACAACGAGGAGATCGACGACGCGATGACCAGCGACGCGCCGCCGCTGGCCCCGGTGGCCGCGCTGCGCGCCGCGGCGGCCGACGCCGACGCCGCGCTGGTGGTCACCCCCGAGTACAACGGCAGCATCCCGGCGGTCATCAAGAACGCGATCGACTGGCTGTCCCGCCCGTTCGGCGACGGCGCACTGAAGGGCAAGCCGCTGGCCGTCATCGGGGGGTCTTTCGGCCAGTACGGGGGAGTGTGGGCGCACGACGAGACCCGCAAGTCCTTCGGGATCGCCGGGGCGCGGGTGGTCGAGTCGATCAAGCTGTCCGTGCCGTTCAAGACGCTGGCCGGCAAGGCGCCCGCCGAGCATGCCGAACTGTCGGCGAACGTGCGCGACGTGGTCGGCAAGCTGGCCGCCGAGGTCGGCTGATTGGCGGAAATCGACAACCCGGTCACCGGGCGACCAGCGAGGTTGTGAGACCGGCATGGCAGAAGCCGCCAGCTTCGGCTGGCGGCTTTGCTGGCTGCGGGTGGGCCCGGCGCGGCTCGCGGCGTGATCCGGGCCTTGTCGGTGCCCGCTGCTATACCGATGGGCAGAGACGGCGTCCCCCCGGCGTGTGATCTGCGACACGCCGGGGCGGGTGTCCGAATTTGTCCGACACAGGCCTTACGACCAGGGAATTTCAAAATTGTTATTCAGAACATCTTGTATCTCGACATCTAGTGAGCCACTAGGTGTAGTGTTTCGAGCACCGGCAGATCCCAGGACCACCGAGCCCCGCGGGCGCGGCGGAACCCCCGAAATCGGCGCCGAGTTGTCGAAGACAGGTCTTCGGCACCCGACCGCCGCAGGACGGGAATCCGGGGGCCTGCCGGATCGCTGAAGGTAGCAAACAAGCAGTCCAAAAGTAGTTGCCAGTCCGTTGGGTTCCCCCTCTTCCGCGAAGGAGCGGCATGCGATGACCATCACCGTGTACACCAAGCCGGCATGCGTGCAGTGCAGCGCCACCTACAAGGCGCTGGACAAGCACGGCATCGCCTACGAAAAGGTCGACATCACGCTCGACCCCGAGGCGCGTGACTACGTGATGGCGCTGGGATACCTGCAGGCTCCCGTCGTGGTGGCCGGAAGCGACCACTGGTCGGGTTTCCGGCCCGATCGGATCAAGGCGCTGGCCGGGGCGGAACTGAGCGCCTAGGCAACAGAGCGGCAAGACGTCAGGTAAGGAGGTTGCGCTGCCATGGACAGCACGGGACGCAACCTGGTCTATTTCTCCTCGGTCTCGGAGAACACCCACCGCTTCGTGCAGAAGCTGGGCATCCCGGCCATCCGGATACCGCTGCACGGGCGGATCGAGGTGGACCACCCGTACGTCCTGCTGCTGCCCACCTACGGCGGCGGGCGGGCCACTCCCGACCTCAACGCCGGGGGCTATGTCCCCAAACAGGTCATCGCCTTTTTGAACAATGAGCACAACCGTTCGTTGATCCGCGGCGTCATCGCCGCGGGCAACAACAACTTCGGCGCCGAATTCGCCTACGCGGGAAACGTGGTCTCGCGCAAGTGCGGCGTTCCGTACCTCTACCGCTTCGAACTGATGGGAACCCAGGACGACGTGGACGCCGTCCGAGCGGGCTTAGCTGAATTTTGGAAGGAACAGACGTGTCACCAACCGTCGCTGCAGAGCCTGTAACCGCCGGCGCTCATGGCTTGCCCGACGAAACGGACTACCATGCGCTGAACGCGATGCTGAACCTGTACGACGCGGACGGCAAGATCCAGTTCGACAAGGACGTCCTCGCCGCGCGCCAGTACTTTCTGCAGCACGTCAACCAGAACACCGTCTTCTTCCACAATCAGGACGAGAAACTCGACTACCTGATCCGCGAAAACTATTACGAGCGTGAGGTTCTCGACCAGTACTCGCGCAACTTCGTCAAGGCGCTGCTGGACCGCGCCTACGCCAAGAAATTCCGCTTCCCGACCTTTCTGGGCGCCTTCAAGTACTACACCTCCTACACGCTGAAGACCTTCGACGGCAAGCGCTACCTGGAGCGCTTCGAGGACCGGGTGGTGATGGTCGCGCTCACCCTGGCCGCCGGCGACACCGGGCTGGCCGAGAAGCTGGTCGACGAGATCATCGAGGGCCGTTTCCAGCCGGCCACGCCGACGTTTTTGAACTCCGGCAAGAAGCAGCGCGGCGAGCCGGTGAGCTGCTTTCTGCTGCGCATCGAGGACAACATGGAGTCCATCGGGCGTTCGATCAACTCCGCGCTGCAGCTGTCCAAGCGCGGCGGCGGAGTTGCGTTGCTGCTGACCAACATTCGCGAGCACGGCGCGCCGATCAAGAACATCGAGAACCAGTCCTCGGGCGTCATCCCCATCATGAAGCTGCTGGAGGACTCGTTCTCCTACGCCAACCAGCTCGGGGCGCGCCAGGGGGCCGGCGCGGTGTACCTGCACGCCCATCACCCCGACATCTACCGTTTCCTGGACACCAAGCGGGAGAACGCCGACGAGAAGATCCGGATCAAGACGCTGAGCCTGGGCGTGGTGATCCCCGACATCACCTTCGAGCTGGCCAAGAAGAACGAGGACATGTACCTGTTCTCGCCGTACGACGTGGAACGCGTGTACGGGCTGCCGTTCGCCGACATCTCGGTGACCGAGAAGTACTACGAGATGGTCGACGACGCCCGCATCCGCAAGACCAAGATCAAGGCGCGGGAGTTCTTCCAGACGCTGGCCGAGCTGCAGTTCGAGTCGGGCTACCCGTACATCATGTTCGAGGACACGGTGAACCGGGCCAATCCCATCGACGGCAAGATCACCCACTCCAACCTGTGCTCGGAGATCCTGCAGGTCTCCACGCCGTCGTTGTTCAACGACGACCTGTCGTATGCCAAAGTGGGCAAGGACATTTCGTGCAACCTGGGTTCGCTGAACATCGCCAAGACGATGGACTCGCCCGACTTCGCCCAGACCATCGAGGTGGCCATCCGGGCGCTGACCGCCGTCAGCGACCAGACGCACATCACCTCGGTGCCCTCAATCGAGCAGGGCAACAACGATTCTCACGCGATCGGGCTCGGGCAGATGAACCTGCACGGGTACCTGGCCCGCGAGGGCATCTTCTACGGCTCCGAAGAGGGCATCGACTTCACCAACATCTACTTCTACACGGTGCTCTATCACGCGCTGCGCGCGTCGAACCGCATCGCGATCGAACGCGGCACGCACTTCAAGGGTTTCGAGCGCTCCAAGTACGCATCGGGGGAGTTCTTCGACAAGTACACCGAGCAGGTGTGGGAGCCGGCGACCGAGAAGGTGCGCCAACTCTTCGCCGACGCCGGCATCCGCATCCCGACGCAGGACGACTGGAAGCGGCTGAAGGAGTCGGTGCAGGCGCACGGCATCTACAACCAGAACCTGCAGGCGGTGCCGCCGACCGGGTCGATCTCCTACATCAACCACTCGACGAGCTCGATCCACCCGATCGTGTCGAAGGTCGAGATCCGCAAGGAGGGCAAGATCGGGCGGGTCTACTACCCGGCGCCCTACATGACCAACGACAACCTGGAGTACTACCAGGACGCCTACGAGATCGGTTACGAGAAGATCATCGACACCTACGCCGCGGCCACCCAGCACGTCGACCAGGGGCTGAGCCTGACGCTGTTCTTCAAGGACACCGCCACCACCCGCGACGTCAACAAGGCGCAGATCTACGCCTGGCGCAAGGGCATCAAGACGCTCTACTACATCCGGTTGCGCCAGATGGCGCTGGAGGGAACCGAGGTCGAGGGCTGCGTGTCCTGCATGCTGTGATCCCTCCCGCCGAACGTGTAGCTGTTGCGACTTTTCGGCTCGAATTTCGCAACCAGTGCACGTTCGGCGAGGTGCGGACGCGCCGATCTGCCCAGGTCAGAAGCCGCCACCGGGTACAGTGCTTGACGTGGTGAGAATGCCCCGACCTGCCAGGCCCCACTCGGCTACCAAGCCGGGGGCCAAGGTCGACGCGCGCAGCGAACGCTGGCGCGAGCACCGCAAGAAGGTCCGCAACGAGATCGTCGACGCTGCGTTTCGCGCCATCGACCGGCTCGGACCCGAGCTGTCCGTGCGCGAGATCGCCGAAGAGGCCGGCACCGCCAAGCCCAAGATCTACCGGCATTTCCACGACAAGTCCGACCTGTTCCAGGCCATCGGCGAGCGGCTGCGCGACATGCTGTGGACGGCGATCTTCCCGTCCATCGACCTGAAGACCGACTCGGCGCGCGAGGTGATCCGGCGCAGCGTCGAGGAGTACGTCACCCTGGTCGACAAGCATCCCAATGTGCTGCGGGTGTTCATCCAGGGGCGCTCGACGGGCACCCCCCAGTCGACGGTCACCATCCTCAACGAGGGCCGCGAGATCACCCTGGCCATGGCCGACCTGTTCGACAACGAGCTGCGCGAGATGGAGCTGGACCACGCGGCCGTCGAGCTGGCCGCCCATGCCGCCTTCGGGTCGGCGGCCTCGGCCACCGAGTGGTGGCTGGGGCCGGAACCGGACAGCCCGCGGCTGATGTCGCGGGCCCAGTTCGTCGCGCACCTGAGCACCATCATGATGGCGGTGATCATCGGCACCGCGGAGACACTGGGCATCACCATGAACCCTGACCAGCCGATTCACGACGCCGTGGTGAGAAAGCCCGCGGTGAGCTGAGCCGCGCCCCGGCGTTGACAGCGCCGGGGCATATCGATAAAACTCGTCCAAACCGATACCCTGGGTACCGGGTATCTGCGCCAGCGGGGTGGCTACGGCCGACGATGCCAGCGAGCGCCGACCTGAGACAGGCCTGGATAGAAGGACCGAACGACCGTGACCGACGTCGTGACACACACCGAAACCGCGCCCACCCCGGCGGCCAAGGCCGCCAAGCCGGTGCATACCCGCGCCGTCATCATCGGCACCGGGTTCTCCGGCCTGGGGATGGCGATCGCGCTGCAGAAGCAGGGCGTGGGCTTCGTCATCCTGGAAAAGGCCGACGACATCGGCGGCACCTGGCGAGACAACAGCTATCCCGGCTGCGCCTGCGACATCCCGTCGCACCTCTACTCGTTCTCGTTCGAGCCCAAGCCCGACTGGAAGAACCCGTTCTCCTACCAGCCGGAGATCTGGGACTACCTCAAGGGCGTCACCGAGAAGTACGGCCTGCGCCGCTACATCGAGTTCAACTCGCTGGTCGATCGCGCCCACTGGGACGACGACGAGCACCGCTGGCACGTGTTCACCACCGACGGGCGCGAATACGTCGTGCAGCTTTTGATCTCGGGCGCCGGCGCGCTGCACATCCCGTCGCTGCCCGACATCGAGGGGCGCGACGAATTCGCCGGTCCCGCTTTCCATTCCGCCGAGTGGGACCACACCGTCGACCTGACCGGCAAGCGGGTCGCGGTGATCGGCACCGGCGCCAGCGCCATCCAGATCGTGCCGGAGATCGTCGGCCAGGTCGCCGAACTTCAGCTCTACCAACGCACTCCGCCGTGGGTGGTGCCGCGGTCCAACCCGGAGATCCCGCCGGCCGTGCGCGCCGCCATGGAGAACGTGCCCGGGCTGCGCGCGCTGGTGCGCCTGGCCATCTACTGGGGGCAGGAGGCACTGGCGTTCGGCATGACCAAGCGGCCGAACCTGCTCAAGGTCATCGAGGCCTACGCGAAATACAACATCCGCCGCTCGGTCAAGGACAAGGAGTTGCGGCGCAAGCTGACTCCGCACTACCGGATCGGCTGCAAGCGAATCCTGAACTCCTCCACCTATTACGGCGCGGTCGCCGACCCCAAGACCGAACTGGTCACCGATCACATCGCGCGGATCACGCCCGACGGCATCGTCACCGCCGACGGAACGCACCGCCCGGTCGATGTCATCGTGTACGCCACCGGTTTTCACGTCACCGACTCCTACACCTACGTCCAGATCAAGGGACTGCACGGCGAGGATCTGGTGGACCGCTGGAACCGCGAGGGCATCGGCGCGCACCGCGGCATCACCGTGGCCGACGTGCCCAACCTGTTCTTTCTGCTGGGCCCCAACACCGGGCTGGGGCACAACTCCGTGGTGTTCATGATCGAATCCCAAATCCGTTACGTCGCAGACGCGATCGCCACCTGCGACAAGCTGGGCGCCCAGGCGCTGGCCCCGACCCGGGCCGCGCAGGACAGGTTCAACGACGAGCTGCAGCGCCGGCTGGGCCCGTCGGTGTGGAACAGCGGCGGCTGCAGCAGTTGGTATCTGGACGAGCACGGCAAGAACACCGTGCTCTGGGGCGGCTACACCTGGGAGTACTGGCGGGCGACCCGGGCGGTCAAACCGGAGGAGTACCAGTTCTACGGGATCGGCTCACGCCCCGGCGTCTAACAGGTTGACGAACGCCCGGGCGGCCGCGTCCACGCCGGCCTCGTCGCCGGTGGCCACCAGATCCAGCAGCAGGCCGCGGATGACGGCCAGGCCGAGTCGTGCCATCGCCGGGTCGAACGGCGCCCCGGCGTGGGTTTCGGCTTGGCGCAGCCAGTCGTCGACGGCGTCGGGAAGCATTCGGGCGAAAGGCTTTTCGCCCTGGGCGGCGCGCGAGTAGCACTCGAAGAAGAGGCGCTCGAATTCGCGCAGCTCGGGTCGGCGCAGATCGGCCCACATCGCGGCGAAGC
Organism: Mycobacterium avium subsp. avium; assembly: GCF_009741445.1. Taxonomy (NCBI): domain Bacteria; kingdom Bacillati; phylum Actinomycetota; class Actinomycetes; order Mycobacteriales; family Mycobacteriaceae; genus Mycobacterium; species Mycobacterium avium. The sequence continues at coordinate 776,559 of NZ_CP046507.1, forward strand.
CCTCGGCCGGCTCGCGGGGCAGTTCGGTCAGCACCCGCATCTGCCGGCGCTCCACCTCCTCGACGATCGCCAGCAGCAGGCCTTCCCGGGATCCGAAGTGGTGCAACAGCATTCGATGACTGGTGCCGACGGCCTCGGCCACCCGGCGCAGCGATCGGTCGCCGATGCCGCCGGCGGCGAACTCGGCGATCAGGCCATCGAGCAGTTCCCGGCGCCGCTGCAGGTCAGGGGTGCGCGCCATCGGCGCGGCTGAGTAGCTCGGCCCGGGCCTTGAGGCCCCGGGCTTCGAGCGCCAGAAAGCGCTTGGTCTTCTTGGCCATCAGCCGGCCCACCAGGGCGCCGAGCGCGCCGCGCTGATCCAGCTGCTGGCGCACCAGGGTACCGCCTCCGGGTCGCGCGCTGACGTGATGGGTGGCGGCGACCCGCGCGCCGGGGGAGCGCTGCACCCAGGTCCACGACGCGCCGGGTATGAGCTCGGTGACCTGCCAGACCAGCTTGGCCATGCCGGGTTGCTTGATGGCGAACCGTCGGCCAACAGCCAGGGCGGGCCCGTCCAGGCCGGTCAGCGACGTCACCGACGCCGTCCACTCCGGCCAGCGCTCGACGTCGGTGAAGACGTCCCAAACCAACCGCGGCGGCGCGTCGATCTCGACGCTGTCCTCGGTAAACATGTACCAGATGGTACATCACGCGCACCGCATACTGGAGGGGAAACGATCGAACGGCGTCGGCGACACGCAAACACAACTTCTTGTGTTGCACCGCGTTGTCGTACCCCAGGGGTAGTGTTTGGAGCCTGACGTCCTCCGGCACTACGGCGCGTGAAGTGGGGTTCTGGTGAGCGAAAACATGAAGCTGATTGACCGCGTTTCGGCGATCAACTGGAACCGGCTGCAAGACGACAAGGACGCCGAGGTGTGGGACCGCCTGACCGGCAACTTCTGGCTGCCCGAGAAGGTGCCGGTGTCCAACGACCTGCAATCGTGGGCCACCCTGACCGCCCACGAGAAGCAGATGACCATACGGGTGTTCACCGGCCTGACGCTGCTGGACACCATCCAGGGCACCGTCGGCGCGGTCAGCCTCATCCCCGATGCGCTGACCCCGCACGAGGAGGCCGTCTACACCAACATCGCCTTCATGGAGTCGGTGCACGCGCGCAGCTACAGCAACATCTTCTCCACGCTGTGTTCGACCGCCGAGATCGACGACGCGTTCCGCTGGTCGGAGGAGAACCCCAACCTGCAGCGCAAGGCCGAGATCGTGATGCAGTACTACAAGGGCGACGAGCCGCTCAAGCGCAAGGTCGCCTCCACGCTGCTGGAGAGCTTCCTGTTCTACTCCGGCTTCTACCTGCCGATGTACTGGTCGAGCCGGGCCAAGCTGACCAACACCGCCGACATGATCCGGCTGATCATCCGCGACGAGGCCGTGCACGGCTACTACATCGGCTACAAGTACCAGCGCGGCCTGGCGCTGGTCGACGACGCCAAACGTCAAGAGCTCAAGGACTATACGTACGAATTGCTGTTCGAGCTCTACGACAACGAGGTGGAGTACACGCAGGATCTCTACGACGAGGTGGGGCTGACCGAGGACGTCAAGAAGTTCCTGCGCTACAACGCCAACAAGGCGCTGATGAACCTCGGCTACGAGGCGCTGTTCCCGCGCGACGAGACCGACGTGAACCCGGCGATCCTGTCGGCACTGTCGCCCAACGCCGACGAGAACCACGACTTCTTCTCGGGGTCGGGGTCGAGCTACGTGATCGGCAAGGCCGTCGTCACCGAGGACGAGGACTGGGACTTCTAGCAGCTGAACGGCGCATGAATTGTGGGTATGGCGGCACGGCCCGCTGGCGTCGGTGACACCGCTGCCCTGACACTGGTGGGGTGACGAATACCGCCGCCTCCCAGACCGTCAACTTCTGCCGCTCAGTGCTGCGCTGGCTGCGGGCCGGCTACCCCGAGGGTGTCCCCGGGCCGGACCGGGTGCCGCTGCTGGCGCTGCTGCGCAGCACGCCGCTGACCGAGGAGCAGATCGCCGAGGTGGTGCGCGAAATCACCAAGGACGGATCCCCGGCGATCGCCGACGGCGTGATCAACCGCGACGAGATCGCCGAATTCATCTCCGGCATGACGCATTACGATGCCGGGCCGGAGAACATCATTCGGGTCGCCGCCAGGCTGGCCGCCGCGGGCTGGCCGCTGGCCGGCATCGACGTCAGCGAGGTGATCCCCGGTGATGACTTTGCCGAGTCCGCCGAGATCGCGGCGCGAGGTCAGGCACCGGGGGTCGCCTCATAGGCTCATAGCCTCATAGCTTCGAGATGTCGATGACGAAGCGGTAGCGCACGTCGCTGGCCAGCACGCGCTCGTAGGCCTCGTTGATGTAGTCGGGCTCGATCAGCTCGATCTCCGGCGTCACGTTGTGCTCGGCGCAGAAATCCAGCATCTCCTGGGTCTCGGCGATGCCGCCGATGTTCGACCCGGACAGGCTGCGCCGCGCCAGCGCCAGCGGGAACGCGCCCACCTCCATCGGGTGCTCGGGGATGCCCAGCTCGACCAGCGTGCCGTCGACGTCGAGCAGGCTCAGATAGTCGTTGAGCTTGAGGTTCGCCGACACGGTGTTGAGCATCAGGTCGAAGCTGCCGCGCAGCTTCGTGAAGGTGTCGGGGTCGGCGGTGGCGTGGTAGTGCTTGGCGCCCAGCCGCAGCCCGTCCTCCATCTTCTTCAGCGACTGCGACAGCACCGTCACCTCGGCGCCCATCGCCGCACCCAGCTTGACGCCCATGTGCCCCAGGCCGCCCAGGCCGACGATCGCCAACCGGGTGCCGGGCCCGGCCTTCCAGTGCCGCAGCGGCGAGAACAGCGTGATGCCCGCGCACAGCAGCGGGGCCGCCTTGTCCAGCGGCAGCGAGTCGGGGATGCGCACGACGAAGTCCTCGTCGACCACGATCGCCTGGCTGTAGCCGCCCTGGGTGACCGAGCCGTCCCTGTCGATCGAGTTGTAGGTGAAGGTCGCGCCGCGCTTGCAGTACTGCTCCAGCCCGGCCGTACAGCTGCTGCACTGCCGGCAGGAGTTCACCATGCAGCCCACGCCGACGTGGTCGCCCACCTTGTACTTGGTGACCTCCGCGCCCACCTCGGTGACGACGCCGGCGATCTCGTGGCCCACCACCACCGGGTAATTCGTGTGGCCCCATTCACCTTTCGCGGTGTGGATGTCGGAGTGGCAGATGCCGGCGAACTTGATGTCGATGGCCACGTCGCGCGGGCCGGGGTCGCGCCGCTCGATGGTGGTCTTGGTCAATGGTTCGGTCGCCGACGTGGCGGCGTACGCCGAAACGGTGCTCATGAATGTCCCTCTTCCAGCCGTGCTTTCCCAAAAAGTTTAGCTAAGGTAATGGTTCTGGCGCCAACCGGCGCGGCGAAGATCACGTTGTCGCGTGGGGGATACCCGCCGGCGGCTCAGTTGATCGGGGCGTTCACCAGCCGCAGGTCGTCGACGATGCCGCGGGCCGCGATCAGGCCCTGGCCGGTCTGCCAGATCTCGTCGTTGACGACGTAGACGCGGTTGTCGCGATTGGCGGACAGCTTGCGCCACGGGCCGCTGTCCAGGACGGTGGCGGCCCGGTCGGCCGCGGCCGGCGTGGCGCAGGACAGGTAGACGACGTCGGCGTCGGCGACCGAGAGGTCCGGATTCTTGGCCAGGTCCGCGTCGGTGGCGCCGATCTCGAGATAGGGCTTGTCGGTGAACCGCTGGGCGGCCGGCCGGTCCACCCCGACCGCGCCCAGCACGCTGGCCGGGAAGTTGTTGGCGCCGAACACCCGGATGCTGCCGGTCGTCAACTGCACGATCGACGCCTGGAAATGGGAGGCGTCATGGCGTGCGCCCACGTCGCCGGCCCGTTGCGAAAAGCCGCTGAGCAGCCCGTCGACCGCGCCGGCGCGGGCGGTGGCGGCGCCGACGGCGCGCAGGTTGTCCCGCCACGCCGCGCCCGGCGCCGCGGTGAACACCGTGGGGGCGATCGCGGCCAGCTGCGGGTACAACGCGGGCGTCAGCCCCTGCGAGCCCAGGATGAGATCGGGGTGGGCGGCCGCGATGGCCTTCACGTCGGGGTGCGATCGGCTGCCCACGCCGGGCACGCCGCGCACGGCGCCGCCGAGGTAGGCGGGCTGGCCCGAGGCGCCGTCCGGCAGGGCGGCGCCGACCACCCGCGACTGCAGACCCAGCGCGCACAGCGCGTCGAGCTGGTCACCGGCGAGCACCACGATGCGCTGCGGATCGGCGGACACCTGCACCGGCGCCGGGTCGCCGCCGGCCGCGTTGTGGACCTGCCGCTTCGCCGGACCCGGATCGGCCTCGGCGGCGTCGCGGGCGCACGACTCGTCGGGCCGGCGGTCGTTGCCCAGCACCCCGGCGCCGGCGATCTGGGTGGTGGGAGTGACCAGCGAACGCGTCGTCGTCGCGGTGGGCCTGTCGGATCCGCAGCCGCCGCACGCCACCACCAGCGCCGCCGTCACCGCGGCCAGCCGGGCCGGCCTGATCACGCCGAACAACACGGCTCAGACGCTAACATCCGGCCAGCGTGGTCCCGCCGCGCCGACGGACCCGCCGCGCCGGTCAGCCGTTTACGACAGTTTGTAGGACCAGCCCTGACGTCGTCATGATCGACGGCTAAGATTCGTTGGAATAGTGATGTTGGGCCAGTGTCCGATCCGGATGTTTGGAGAAGCTGTTGACAGCCGAAGCGCCCCCCTTGGGAGAACTCGAGGCCGTTCGTCCGTACCCGGACCGCACCGGTCCCAAAGGGAACCTCGTCTACAAACTGATCACGACGACCGATCACAAGATGATCGGCATCATGTACACCGTCACCTGCTTCGCCTTCTTCTTCATCGGCGGGCTGATGGCGTTGCTGATGCGCACCGAGCTGGCCGCGCCGGGGCTGCAGTTCCTGTCGAACGAGCAGTTCAACCAGCTGTTCACCATGCACGGCACCATCATGCTGCTGCTGTACGCCACCCCGGTGGTGTTCGGTTTCGCCAACCTGGTGCTGCCGCTGCAGATCGGCGCGCCCGACGTGGCCTTCCCGCGGCTCAACGCCTTCTCGTTCTGGCTGTTCCTGTTCGGCGGGCTGATCGCGGCGTCCGGCTTCATCGTGCCGGGCGGGGCCGCCGACTTCGGCTGGACCGCCTACACCCCGCTGTCTGACGCCGTGCACTCGCCCGGCGCCGGGGGAGACCTGTGGATCACCGGCCTGATCGTCGCCGGTCTGGGCACCATCCTGGGTGCGGTCAACATGATCACCACCGTGGTCTGCATGCGCGCGCCCGGCATGACGATGTTCCGGATGCCGATCTTCACCTGGAACATCCTGGTGACCTCGATCCTGATCCTGATCGCCTTCCCGATCCTGACCGCGGCGCTGTTCGGGCTGGCCGCCGACCGCCATCTGGGCGCCCATGTCTACGACGCCGCCAACGGCGGAGTTCTGTTGTGGCAGCACCTGTTCTGGTTCTTCGGCCATCCCGAGGTGTACATCATCGCGTTGCCGTTCTTCGGGATCATCACCGAGATCATCCCGGTGTTCGCGCGCAAGCCGGTGTTCGGCTACACCACGCTGGTGTACGCGACGCTGTCGATCGCGGCGCTGTCGGTCGCGGTATGGGCGCACCACATGTTCGCCACCGGAGCCGTTCTGCTGCCGTTCTTTTCGTTCATGACGTACCTGATCGCGGTGCCGACCGGGATCAAGTTCTTCAACTGGATCGGCACGATGTGGAAGGGGCAGTTGACGTTTGAGACGCCGATGCTGTTCTGCGTCGGCTTCCTGCTCACCTTCCTGCTGGGTGGTCTGACCGGCGTGATGCTGGCCAGCCCGCCGCTGGACTTCCACGTCACCGACACCTATTTCGTGGTCGCGCACTTCCACTACGTGCTGTTCGGCACCATCGTGTTCGCCACCTTCGCGGGGGTCTACTTCTGGTTCCCGAAGATGACCGGCCGCCTGCTCGACGAGCGGCTGGGCAAGCTGCACTTCTGGTTGACGTTCATCGGGTTCCACACCACCTTCCTGGTGCAGCACTGGCTGGGCGATTTGGGCATGCCGCGCCGCTACGCCGACTACCTGCCCAGCGACGGCTTCCAGCCCTACAACGTCGCCTCCACGGTCGGGGCGTTCATCCTGGGCGCCTCGATGTTCCCGTTCGTCTGGAACGTCTTCAAGAGCTGGCGCTACGGCGAGGTCGTCACCGTCGACGACCCGTGGGGCTACGGCAACTCGCTGGAGTGGGCGACCAGCTGCCCGCCGCCGCGGCACAACTTCACCGAGCTGCCCCGAATCCGTTCGGAGCGGCCGGCATTCGAGTTGCACTACCCGCACATGGTGGAACGGCTGCGCGCCGAGGCGCACGTGGGTCGCGCGCACGGCCCGGCGGACAAGGACGTCACCCGGCTGGACGACGTCCAGGTTCGCAGCTGATGGCCTGACGGGCGGCTGCCGGGCGTGAACTCACCACCCAAGGTGTCGGTGCTGATCACCGTCACCGGCGTGGACCAGCCGGGCGTGACGGCGACCCTGTTCGAGGTGCTGTCGCGGCACGGGGTCGAGCTGCTCAACGTCGAACAGGTGGTGATCCGGCACCGGCTGACGCTGGGGGTGCTGGTGTGCTGCCCCGCCGACGTCGCCGACGGGCCCGCGCTGCGCCACGACGTGGAGGCGGCCATCCGCAAGGTCGGCCTGGACGTCAGTATCGAACGCAGCGACGACGTGCCGATCATCCGGGAGCCCTCGACGCACACCATCTTCGTGCTGGGCCGGCCCATCACCGCGGCCGCGTTCGGCGCGGTGGCCCGCGAGGTGGCCGCGCTGGGTGTCAACATCGACCTGATCCGCGGCGTGTCCGACTATCCGGTGATCGGGCTGGAGCTGCGGGTCTCGGTGCCGCCGGGAGCCGACGAGGCGCTGCGCACCGCGCTGAACCGGGTGTCCAGCGAGGAGCACGTCGACGTCGCCGTCGAGGACTACACCCTGGAACGGCGGGCCAAGCGGCTCATCGTGTTCGACGTGGACTCGACGCTGGTGCAGGGCGAGGTCATCGAGATGCTGGCGGCCAAGGCGGGCGCCGAGGGCCAGGTCGCCGCGATCACCGACGCCGCGATGCGTGGCGAGCTGGACTTCGCGCAGTCGCTGCAGCAGCGGGTGGCCACGCTCGCCGGCCTGCCCGCCACGGTGATCGACGAGGTGGCCGGCCAGCTGGAGCTGATGCCCGGCGCCCGGACCACGCTGCGCACGCTGCGCCGGCTGGGGTATGCCTGCGGCGTGGTGTCCGGTGGCTTCCGCCGGATCATCGAGCCGCTGGCCGAGGAGCTGATGCTGGACTACGTGGCGGCCAATGAGCTGGAGATCGTGGACGGCACACTCACCGGCCGGGTGGTCGGTCCCATCATCGATCGGGCCGGAAAGGCCACGGCGCTAAGGGAATTCGCGCAGCGGGCCGGGGTGCCCATGGCGCAGACCGTCGCCGTGGGCGACGGCGCCAACGACATCGACATGCTGGCCGCGGCCGGGCTGGGCATCGCGTTCAACGCCAAGCCGGCGCTGCGCGAGGTCGCCGACGCGTCGCTGAGCCACCCGTATCTGGACACGGTGCTGTTCCTGCTCGGGGTGACCCGCGGCGAGATCGAGGCCGCCGACGCGATCGACGGCGAGGTGCGCCGGGTGGAGATCCCGCCGGAGTAAGCGCGGCGAGTAATCGCGGCGACCCGGCAGGTGTGCGGGCGTCGCGGTACGGCACGATGGTCGGGTGCCCGAAAACGACAGTGCGGCAGCCGACCCCGATCTGCTGATCGAGTTGCGCGACGTGTCGCTGCGGCGCGGCGGCAACGTCTTGGTCGGGCCGCTGGACTGGGCGGTCGAACTGGACGAGCGGTGGGTGATCGTCGGGCCCAACGGGGCCGGCAAGACCTCGCTGCTGCGGATCGCCGCGGCGGCCGAACACCCTTCGTCGGGGGTGGCTTTCGTGCTCGGCGAGCGGCTGGGCCGGGTTGACGTGACGGAGTTGCGGTCGCGGATCGGTCTGTCGTCCTCGGCGCTGGCGCAGCGGGTGCCCAGCGACGAGGTGGTGCGCGATCTGGTCGTGTCGGCCGGCTACGCGGTGCTGGGCCGGTGGCGGGAGCGCTACGAGGACATCGACTACCGCCGGGCCGTCGACATGCTGGAGAGCCTGGGCGCCGAGCACCTGGCCGACCGCAGCTACGGGACGCTGTCCGAAGGCGAGCGCAAGCGGGTGCTGATCGCCCGCGCGCTGATGACCGACCCCGAGCTGCTGCTGCTCGACGAGCCCGCCGCGGGCCTGGACCTGGGCGGCCGTGAGGAGCTGGTGGCGCGGCTGGCCGACCTGGCCGCCGACCCCGACGCACCCGCGCTGGTGCTGGTCACCCATCACGTCGAGGAGATACCGCCGGGTTTCAGTCACTGCATGCTGCTCTCGGAGGGGCGGGTGGTCGCCGCCGGACTGCTGACCGACGTGCTCACCTCGGAGAATCTGTCCACCGCGTTCGGCCAGGCGATCGCGCTCGACGTCGTCGACGGGCGCTACTTCGCGCGGCGCGTCCGCACCCGCGCAGCCCACCGGAGGCAGCTATGACCTCACCCGAGGAAGCCCCGCTCGTCCCGCGGCCCGCGGCCACCGTGATGCTGGTCCGCGAAGCCCCAGCCGGCCTGAAGGTGTTCCTGATGCGACGGCACTCCCGGATGGAGTTCGCGGCCGGGGTGATGGTGTTTCCCGGCGGCGGCGTCGACGAGCGCGACCGCAACGCCGACCTGGGCGGGTTGGGGGCGTGGGCCGGACCGCCGCCGCAGTGGTGGGCGCAGCGCTTCGGCATCGAACCCGACCTGGCCGAGGCGCTGGTGTGCGCGGCGGCCCGCGAGACGTTCGAGGAGTCGGGGGTGCTGTTCGCCGGGCCGGCCGGTGCGCCGGACAGCATCGTCGGCGACGCCTCGGTGTACCGCGACGCCCGCCGCGCGCTGGCCGACGGGACGCTGTCGTTCGCGGACTTCCTGCGCACCGAAAAGCTGGAGCTGCGTTCGGATCTGTTGCGGCCGTGGGCCAACTGGGTCACCCCGGAGGCCGAGCGCACCCGCCGCTACGACACCTACTTCTTCGTCGGGGCCCTGCCGCAGGGTCAGCGCGCCGACGGGCAGAACACCGAATCCGACCGGGCGGGCTGGACGACGCCGGAGGCCGCGCTCGAGGACTTCTCGGCCGGCCGCAGCTTCCTGCTGCCGCCGACGTGGACACAGCTGGACTCGTTGGCCGGGCGGACCGTCGCGGACGTGCTGGCGGTGCAGCGCCAGATCGCTCCGGTGCAGCCGCATGTGGAGATCCGGGGCGACAACTGGGTGTTCGAGTTCTTCGACTCCGACCGCTACCACCGGGCGCGGGAGGCCGGCGGGCTGGGGTGGCGGCATTGAACGAGTTCGTCAGCGTCGTGGTCAGCGACGGCTCCCGGGACGCCGGGCTGGCGATGTTGTTGGTGTCGCGCCCGCCGACCAACGCGTTGAGCCGCCAGGTGTACCGCGAGGTGATCGCGGCGGCCGACGAGCTCGGGCGGCGCGACGACGTGGCCGCGGTGATCCTGTTCGGCGGCCACGAGATCTTCTCCGCCGGCGACGACATGCCCGAGCTGCGCACGCTGCGCGGCGTCGAGGCCGAGACCGCGGCCCGGGTCCGCCGCGACGCCATCGACGCCGTGGCGGCCATCCCCAAGCCGACCGTGGCCGCGATCACCGGCTACGCGTTGGGCGCCGGGCTCACCCTGGCGCTGGCCGCCGACTGGCGGATCAGCGGCGACAACGTCAAATTCGGCGCGACCGAGATCCTGGCCGGCCTGGTGCCCGGCGGTGACGCGCTGGCCCGCCTGACCCGGGTGGCCGGCGCGAGCAAGGCCAAGGAGCTGGTGTTCAGCGGCCGGTTCTTCGACGCCGAGGAGGCCCTGGCGCTGGGGCTGATCGACGAAATGGTGGCCCCCGACGACGTGTACGACGCCGCCGCGGCGTGGGCGCGCCGGTTTCTGGACGGCCCGCGGCACGCGCTGGCCGCCGCCAAGGCCGGTGTCGACGCCGTGTTCGAGCTGCCCCGCGCCGAGCGGCTCGCCGCCGAACAGCGGCGCTACGTGGAGGTGTTCTCCGCTGGTCAGGGCGGCGACGCGGGGGCGGATCCGCACGGCGGTTAGGCTTGCCCTTCATGACCAGATCGACCGACGCCGTTCCGACGCCGCACGCCACCGCCGAACAGGTGGAAGCCGCCCGGCACGACAGCAAGCTGGCCCAGGTGCTCTACCACGACTGGGAAGCCGAGACCTACGACGAGAAGTGGTCGATCTCCTATGACCAGCGCTGCATCGACTACGCGCGCGGCCGCTTCGACGCCATCGTCCCCGAGCACGTGCTGCGCGAGCTGCCCTACGACTGGGCACTCGAATTGGGTTGTGGCACAGGGTTTTTCCTGCTCAACCTGATCCAGTCCGGGGTGGCGCGGCGCGGGTCGGTGACCGACCTGTCGCCGGGCATGGTCAAGGTCGCCACCCGCAACGGGCAGTCGCTGGGCCTGGACATCGACGGCCGGGTCGCCGACGCCGAGGGCATCCCCTACGAGGACGACACCTTCGACCTGGTCGTCGGCCACGCCGTGCTGCACCACATCCCCGACGTCGAGCTGTCGCTGCGGGAGGTGATCCGGGTGCTGCGCCCGGGCGGCCGGTTCGTCTTCGCCGGCGAGCCGACCAGCGCCGGCGACGTCTACGCCCGCGAGCTGTCCACGCTGACCTGGCGGATCGCCACCAACGTCACCAAGCTTCCCGGGCTGGGCAGCTGGCGGCGCCCGCAGGCCGAACTCGACGAATCCTCCCGGGCCGCCGCGCTGGAGGCCATCGTCGACCTTCACACCTTCACCCCCGGCGACCTGGAGCGGATGGCGGCCAACGCCGGCGCCACCGAGGTGCGCACCGTCAGCGAGGAGTTCACCGCCGCGATGTTCGGCTGGCCGGTGCGCACCTTCGAGGCATCGGTGCCGCCCGGGCGGTTGGGCTGGGGCTGGGCGAAATTCGCGTTCAACGGCTGGAAGACGCTGAGCTGGGTGGACGCCAACATCTGGCGCCGGGTGGTCCCGAAGGGCTGGTTCTACAACGTGATGGTGACCGGGGTCAAACCCACCTGAGTGTTCAGCCTCCCCGACGTCGCTTACCTGCGGTCCGATGCGGGTGTGGGCGCCCTGGCGGCCGTCGCCGAACTCGAGTTGAGCGACGCGACCCGGATCGCTGACATCGCGGCCGCCCGCGCCCGATTCGGCGAGCGGACCCCGCTGCTGGTGGAGACCGTGCTGTTGCGCCGCCGCGCCTCGGAGAAACTGGGCGAGCTAGGCGTGTCGGACTGGCTGTTCACCGACGAGGCGTTGCAGCAGGCCACCGCGGCGCCGGTGGCGGTGCACCGGGCCGGGCGGCTGGCCGGGCCGGGCGTCGTTGTGCACGACGTGACCTGTTCGATTGGCACCGAACTGGCCGCGCTGCGCGCCCGTGGGGTGACGGCGGTGGGCAGCGACATCGATCCGGTGCGGCTGGCGATGGCGCGCCACAACATCGGCTCGGCGGCCTGGCTGTGCCGCGCCGACGCGCTGCACCCGGTCACCCGCGACGCGGTGCTCATCGTCGACCCCGCGCGACGCGTTGACGGTCGGCGGCGGTTGCGCATCGATGACTACCAGCCCGGCCTCAGCCCGCTGCTGGACAGCTACCGCGGCCGGGATTTCGTCGTAAAGTGTGCTCCCGGAATCGATTTCGAACAGGTGCGACGGCTCGGCTTCGCCGGGGAGATCGAGGTGACGTCGTATCGCGGTTCGGTCCGGGAGGCGTGCCTGTGGTCGGCGGGGTTGACCCAGTCCGGGGTGCGGCGGCGGGCGACGGTGCTCGATCGCGGCGAACAGATCACCGACACTGACCCGGACGACTGCCCAGTGCGCCCGGTGGGGCGCTGGATCGTCGACCCGGACGGCGCCGTGGTGCGGGCCGGGCTGGTGCGCCACTACGGTGCCCGGCACGAGCTGTGGCAGCTCGACCCCGACATCGCCTACCTCTCCGGCGATCGGCTGCCCGCGACGGTGCGCGGGTTGCGGGTGCTCGAGCAGCTGGCCTTCGACGAACGACGGCTTCGGCAGGCGTTGACGGCCTCGGACTGCGGGGCGCTGGAGGTGTTGGTGCGCGGGGTGCGGGTGGACCCCGACGCGCTGCGCAAACGGATGCGGCTGCGCGGGAGTCGCCCGCTGTCGGTGGTGATCACCCGGATCGGCGCACGGACCTCCGGGCAGGTGACGGCGTTCGTCTGCCAACCCTCCCGGTAGCGCCCGGGTACGCTGGCGGCGGTCCCATTTCCGCCGCCCCCGCCCTGGCACGTCTGCGAGGACAAATCCACGATGCGTTATCTGCTAGCCGCTGCGTTGCTCGCGCCGGCGGTCTTGTTGGGCTGGCCGGCCGCCGCCGAGCCCCCGTCGTGCGCCGCCCTCGGCGGCAGCCTCGAGGACGGGCAGATGTGCCGGCTGCGCGCCGCCGGGCCCAACTACACCATCAATATGGTGTTTCCCGCCGACTACCCCGACGAGCAGGCCCTGACCGACTACATCACCCAGAACCGGGACGGCTTCGTCAACGTCGCGCAGAGTTCCGGCGGGCGGGATCAGCCCTACCAGTTGGAGGCCACCACCGAGCAGCACAGCGCCGGGCAGCCGCCGCACAACACCCGCAGCGTCGTGCTCAAGTTCTTCCAGGACGTCGGGGGAACCCGGTCGTCGATCTGGTACAAGGCGTTCAACTACAACCTGGGCACCAAGCAGCCGCTGACCTTCGACAATCTGTTTGCGCCCAACACCGCCCCGCTGGACGCGATCTTCCCGATCGTGCAGCGCGACCTGGAACGCCAAACCCCGTTGGGCGCCGCGATTTTGCCCTCCACCGGGCATGACCCGTCGCACTACCAGAACTTCGCCATCACCGACGACCAGCTGATCTTCTACTTCGCCCCCGGCGAGATGCTGCCGGCGTTCGGCGGGCCAGTGCAGGCCCAGGTGCCGCGCAACGCGATCCCACCGCTGGCGATCTAACCGGCTCAGACCGGTCCGGCCCGCAGCTCCATCGCCGCGGCGGCGACCGCCAACGCCACCTGCGCCAGGCAGCCGATGATCGGGACGAAAAACGCCCGCTTGCGGCGCACCAGTAAGACCACCGCGACCGCGATGTCGAGGACCAGCAGGGCGGCGCCGGCCCAGATGTTCAGGTTCATGGCCCGGTCGATCCAGGCGGGGTCGCCGCACTTTTGGTAGCCGCACGGGTCGGTGCTCATCACCAGCAGTCCCAGCAGCACGTAGGTCGCCGCGAACAGGCCGCCGTGCACGACCAGCAACACCAGCGTGGCCACCAGGTCGGCGGTGTTGGTGGTGGCGACGTCACCGGTCCGGGGGCTGGTCGTTGGGTCGTCGATCGGCACGCCAACAGTATGGCCGGCTCAGGCCGGTGCGAAACCGTAAACCTGGCCGTCGCTGATCGCGGCCACCACCCGGCGATCGGTGCCGACCGAAACGCCCAGCGGATAGCCGGTCGCCGCCGGCAGCGGATAGCTGTTCAGCGTGTGACCGTCACCGGGATCGAAGACCAGCACCGACATCCCCGGCGCGCCGTTGGCCGGGGGCCCGCTGACCACCGTGTAGCCGACACCCGCCAGGCTGGACGACGACAGCGGGATCAGGTCGTCGCGGCGCCACACCTGGTCGGCGTGGTCGCCGGCGTCCCGGAACGCCGCCAGCCGGGTGTCCGGGCCGCCGCCCGCCACGATCAGCCCCTGCGGGGTGACCGCCGGCGGCGTCTGCGCCAAAAACCCCAGCGGTGCGGACCACTTCACCTTCGCGTCCGCCGCGCGCAGCGCCCACAGCCGCTGGTCGCGCCCGTTGACGTAGACCGTCGACCCGTCCGCGGACAGCACCGGGCTGGCGATGACACCGGCGCCCACGGCGTCGCTGGTCCACTCCCGGGTCAGCAGCGGGGACTGCCCGGGGTGATACTTCAGCCCCACCAGGCCTGCGCTGGGCGCGCCCGGCTGCCAGACGCCGAGCACCACCATCCCGGTGGCCGCCGAGAAGGCGGGGGCGGCCGGCACCGGGCAATCCGGGCGGGCCGGCGCGCAATCGGCCAGCCCGCGCGTCGCGTCGGTGGGATCGACGCCGTCCACCAGATCCAGCGGGCTGCCGGCCACCTGGCCGCGATGGGAGTCGAAGACCAGCACCTGTCCCAGATGCGTGACCACCAGCAACTGGCCGTGCCCGAGGAACCGCGGGGTGGTGGGCATGCCGATCACCGGCTGGCGCCAGCGGGTCCACTGAGTCACCGGAAACGACAGGAACGCCCCGGGCTGGCCGACGTAGAGGTTGTCGAAGCCGTCGAGCAGCGGGCCGGCGAAGCCGCCGCCCTGGACCAGCCGCACGCACCAGCGCTGCCGGCCGTTGTCGTTGTTCTCCCACTCCATCAGCGAACAGCCGGCCGGGGTCTGGGCGTTGAGGCCGAGGTAACCGCGGGCGCTCAGCGCCGGCCCGGCGGCCAGGCTGCCCTTGACCGAGCGGGTCCACTGCAACGCGAGCTTGCTGGCCCCGCCGGTGCTGGTGTAGCCGCTGTTGGCGGCATCGGCGTACTGGGCCGGCCAGCCTTGCGCGGCCGACGCTTCCACCCACGAGTCGGTGTTGCCGCACGCGCCGGCCCCCGCCGTGACGACCGCCGCCAGCAGCATCGATGACCATCGCCGAAGACGGCTGAGGAGTTGTCGGGCAAGCACCTCGATTTCCCAAATCCTTCCGCGGCCGTCGGCTTGACTCGCCTCGATGAGCAGCGATCGAGTACAGGTGAGGGTAACCCGTGGCTGCTTCGATAGGCTGTCCGGCCATGACGACCATGTGGGGCGCTCCACTCCATCGCCGTTGGCGTGGATCGAATCTGCGCGACCCGCGCCAGGCCAAATTCCTCACCCTGGCCTCGCTGAAATGGGTGCTGCGCAACCGCGCCTACACCCCCTGGTACCTGGTGCGGTATTGGCGGCTGCTGAAGTTCAAGCTGGCCAACCCGCACATCATTACCCGCGGCATGGTGTTTCTGGGCAAGGGCGTGGAGATCCATGCCACGCCCGAGCTCGCGCAGCTCGAGATCGGCCGCTGGGTGCACATCGGCGACAAGAACACCATCCGCGCGCACGAGGGCTCGCTGCGGTTCGGTGACAAGGTGGTGCTGGGCCGCGACAACGTGATCAACGCCTATCTGGACATCGAGCTCGGCGATTCGGTGTTGATGGCCGACTGGTGCTACGTCTGCGATTTCGACCACCGCATGGACGACATCAACGTCCCTATCAAGGACCAGGGGATCGTCAAGTCCCCGGTCCGCATCGGGCCGGACACCTGGGTGGGGGTGAAGGTGACGGTGCTGCGCGGCACCTCCATCGGGTGCGGCTGCGTGCTCGGCTCGCACGCGGTGGTCCGCGGTGTCATCCCGGACTACTCGATTGCGGTCGGCGCACCGGCCAAGGTGGTCAAGAATCGTCAGCTGTCCTGGGAGAGTTCGGCCGCGCAGCGGGCCGAGCTGGCCGCCGCGCTGGCCGACATCGAACGAAAGAAGGCCTCCCGCTAGCTTTTTGGTTGCGGCTGCTCGTCCACCTTGAAATGGAAGTTGACGTCGCCCGCGTCGACGTCGGTGACGGTCACCAGCACGCCGTACTTGTCGCTGCCGTCGGTGAGCTGACACCGCAGCGTCGCTCCCGCAACGCCTTTCAAGTTGTCCGGGCAGGTGACCGAATCCGGTTGCCTGCCGAACTGCTGGCCGAGCTGGCTGCTGATCGCGCCGGCCACCTGGTTCTTGTCGACCGTCTCCACCATGTCGAACTTGACGTCGTTGCCGTTGACGCTGGTCACGGTGACGTTGACGTTGAACGGCCGGTTCTTGACCTTCATTTCACAGTTCAGCTGCGCCCCGACTTTCGCCGGCAGGTCGCCGGGGCAGTTCACCGACTCGGGCTTGTTGCCCGCCGCGTCGGTCATCTTGGCGGTGATCTGGCCGGCGACGTCGCTCTTGCTCACCGAATGCGACGGTCCGATCGAACAGGAACAGGCGCCGACGCCCGCGGTGAGACCGCCGATCAACAGCGTGCGGATGATGAAGTTGGTCATTATCGCCTCCCGAATGGCTCGCAACTCCTGAATCGGCTGATAATGGCACGCCAATCGGTTTCGGGTGGCCATTCAGCAAACAATTCACCGAGGCGGGTGCGCGGCGCCGGGTACCGCCGCGGGCGCCGGTGTCGAAATATGAATCCGCACAGCGCTTTTCGAAGGACTCCGACGACGTCGGGTGCCCGGACGGCGGTTCACATGCTCCGATAGCGGCGCAGCGCTTCGGCGCGTTCGGTCGCGTGGTCGACGATCGGCGCCAGGTAACCGGGCGGTCGCTCGCCGGTGCGCAGGTGTGGGTCGTCGGCGCACCGCAATTCGGGCACCCAGCGGCGGATGTAGTCGCCGGAGGGATCGAATTTTTCGCCCTGGGCGGCGGGGTTGAACACCCGGAAGTAGGGTGCGGCGTCGGTGCCGCAGCCCGCACACCATTGCCAGCCATGCTGGTTGTTCGCCAGGTCGCCGTCCACCAACTGCTGCAGAAACCAGTGCGCGCCCCACTGCCAGGGCAGGTGAAGGTCCTTCACCAGGAAAGAGGCAACGGTCATGCGCACCCGGTTGTGCATGAATCCGGTCTGGCGCAGCTGGCGCATTCCGGCGTCGACGAACGGAAAACCGGTTTCGCCGGCCTTCCAGGCCTCGAAGCGGCGGCCGGCCTCGTCGCCGGTGTCGGTGCGGATGGCGTCGAAGGCGCTGTTCCAGTTGCGCCACGCGCTGGCCGGCCGGTGATGCAGCACGTCGGCATAGAAGTCGCGAAAGGCCAACTCCCGCAGGTACGTTCGCGCTCCGGCGGCACGTAGGTCGAGATCGGCGACCAGCGTGCGCGGATGGATGGTGCCGAACTTCACGTGCGCCGACATCCGGCTGGTGCCCTCGATGTCGGGCCGGTGGCGATCGTCGGCGTAGTTCGCTAACCCGTTGTCCACGAACGTCTTCCACTGGTTTCGCGCCGCAGCCTCACCGGCCGCCAGGTCGAGCGTGGCGCCGGGGTCGGGGATTTCGCAGGCGGTGATGCCCAGCCGCGCCGGATCCAGCCAGCGCGCGGATGCGGCGCCGGTTTTGGCCGGTGGTCGCCAGCCGGTGTCGCGCCACCGCCGCAGAAACGGGGTGAACACCTGGTAGGGCGAGCCGTCCGGCTTGGTGACGCGGCCCGGCGCGACGAGATACGGCGATCCGGTCGCCACCAGCGGGACCGACGCCAGCGCCGCGCGCACCCGGGCGTCCCGGCGCTTCCCGAACGGCGTGAAGTCCTCCGAGACGTGCACCGACGAGGCGCCGATTGCCTTGGCGATTTCGGGAATTCGGATGTCGGGCCGCCCGCGGGTGACCAGCAGCCGACCGTCCAGCTCGTCGCGCAGCACCCGCAGCGAGTCGCCCAGGAACTGCAGCCGGCGCGGCCCGGACGACCTCTGCAGCCGCGGATCGAGCACGAAGCAGGCGAGCACCTCGTCACTGTCCGCCGCGGCCGACAGCGCCGGATGATCGTGCAGGCGAAGGTCGCGGCGGAACCACAACAGCGCGGGCATCGGCGGTGCGGGCTAACCGTTGAGGCGCCAGATGTGGGTGGACAACACGGTGGCGAAGCCGCACCACAACGGATAGGGCGACAACGTCAGAGCGCCGCGCGACGTGGCCGCGATATCGGCGTACAGCGTGGTCCACGCGAGGGGAAACGCGGCGCGGGGCGGTTGATAGGCGGGCTGGCGCAGCCGCGCATACCACCGGGGGACGGCCTTGGCGCCGGCCAGGCGTCCGGCGCCGGCGGCCGCGGCGACGGCCAGGCTGGTTGCGCCGAGTATCGACCTGTTCACGGCGTGCTCCGTTCGTGTCGAGAGGGGTTGTTGGGCCACCAGATTCGGTCGCCGACGAGGGTGAACAACGCCGGGATGACCAAAGTGCGCACCACGAAGGTGTCCAGCAGAATGCCGAGGCCGACGATGATGCCCAACTGCGTCAGGACCACCAGCGGCAACACCGCGAGCACGCAGAACACCGCGGCCAAAACGATTCCGGCGCTGGTGATCACGCCACCGGTGGCCGCCACCGCCTCGACCATGCCCTGCCGGGTCCCGTGCCGGGCGGCTTCCTCGCGGGCGCGGGTGACCAGGAAGATGGTGTAGTCCACGCCGAGGGCGGCCAGGAACAGGAATGCGAACAGCGGCGTAGTGTAGTCCAGCGCCGGAAAACCGAACAGGTGCAGGCTGACCCAGCCGCCCAGGCCGAGTGCGCCCAGCGCGCCCAGCATCGTCGCGACCAGCAGGACCGGCGGCGCCATCACCGACCGCAGCAGCACGGCGAGGACGATCAGGATGACGGCCAGGATCGCGGGGATCAACAGCACTCGGTCGTGGGTGGCGGCATCGCGAACATCGAGGGCCGCCGCGTCGGCCCCGCCCACCAGCGCGCCGGAGTCGGCGGCTCGCGTCGAATCCCGCAGCGCGGCAACGATATCGAACGCGCGAACCGACGACGGTGGCGCGTCGATCACCACCGACCACTGCGTCAACCCGGACGCCGAACGGCCGGACTCGGTCGCCGAGACCACACCGGGGGTGGCCGCCATCGCCTGGTGCACGGCCGCAGCATGGCCGGTGTCGGCGACGACCAGCGTCGGGTTGGCCAACCCGGCCGGAAAGTGCTGGGCCAGCACGTGATAACCGGCCACCGAATCCGCCCGGACACGGAACTGTTCGGTCTGTGACAACCCGATCCGGGTCCCCCACAATCCACCACCCAGGGCCGCCAACACCGCGACCGCGGCCACCGCGACCAGCGCGGGACGCCCGGCCACCCATTCCGCGACCCGGCGCCACGCCCCGGACTCGGTCGCCGGCCGGTCCACCGGAATGAACGGCCAGAACAACCGCCGGCCGCACACCGCCAACAGCGGGGGCAGGACCACCAGCACCGAAACCGCGGCGATCACCAGACCGCACGCCGCCAGCGCGCCCAGACTGCGGGTGCTGGGGGTGGCGGCGAGCAGCAGGGTGAGCAGCGCCAGCACCACGGTCGCGTTGCTGGCGACGATGGCCGGTCCCGCCCGGTGCACGGCCCGGCGCAGGGCGTCACGATGGCCGGCATGGCGGCGCAGTTCCTGGCGATAGCGCGAGATCAGCAACAGCGCGTAATTGGTGCCGGCGCCGAAAACCAGCACGCTGGTGATCCCGGAGGTGGCGCCGTCGAAGCTCAACCCGGTCAGCGACGCCACCGCGGTGCCCACCGCCGCGGCCACCCGGTCGGCGAAGGCGACCACCAGCAGCGGGACCAGCCACAGCACGGGGGAGCGGTAGGTGGCGATCAGCAGCAGCGCCACCACCGAGGCGGTCACCGCGAGCAGGGTGACGTTGGCGTGCGTGAACGCGCCGGCGATGTCGGCGCCGAACGCCGGGCCGCCGGTGACGTGCACCTGCAAATCCGCCGCCAGCCCCGTCGCGGCGGCCGTGCGCAGCGCGCTGACCGCATCGTTGAGGGCCAGACCCGACAAGGTGGTGCTCAGCGGCACGACGCCCGGGGCGGCCTTGCCGTCTTGCGAGGGCGTCAGCGGCTGCGCCGGTGCGGCGCCGGGTTGCGCGGCGGCCTGGGCGCGGTCACGGGCCGCCCGGGCCGCGTCGAGATCGGCGGGGCCGAGCACGGCGCCGTCGGCGCGGCTGACCACCACGATCAGCGGGGTCCGGTCGCCGCCGGGGAACTGCCCGGCCAGCGCGGTGACCCGGGCGGACGGCGAGTGCTGCGGCAGTGACTGCGGCGCCTGGCCCGCCGCCGCGTTCGGCCCGACCAGAGCCATCACGCCGACGCCGGCCAGCACCGTGACCGCGGCCAGCAGCCAGGAACGCGGACCGGTCACGGCGGCGGCCACGCGTTCCCACACCACGAAATCAAGCCTTTCAGTTTGTTAAACATTAATCAACTGAAATGACGCGTCGAACGCCGATGCGTCGGCGGCACCCGAAAAGGGGCACTATGGACATTATGGACACCCGGCGGGGGCCCCGATGGACGCGATGACACACCGGAAACGGCGGCACATCGACGTGTGTCTGAGCGACCCGGTGGAATTCGACGGCGTCACAACCGGGTTGGACCGCTACCGATTGCCCTACCACGCACTGACACAGACCAGCCTGGGCGACATCGACGTGTCCACCTCGTTCTTCGGGGCGAACCTGCGGGCGCCGATCCTCATCGGCGCCATGACCGGGGGCGCCGAGATGTCGAAGACGATCAACCGGAATCTGGCCGCAGCCGCTCAGCAGCTGGGAATCGGCATGATGCTGGGGTCGCAACGGATCATGCTCGACAGCGCGCTGGGCGAACGCGCCGCGGACAGCTTCGCGGTTCGCGATGTGGCCCCGGATGTCTTGCTGTTCGGCAACATCGGTTTGTCGCAGCTGGCGAAGACGGCGGTTCCTCATCTGGTGAAGGCGCTCGATCGGGTGGGTGCGGACGCCTTGGCCGTGCACACCAATCCGTTGCAGGAGGCGATGCAGCACAACGGGGACACCGACTTCTCCGGCTCGCTGAGCAGGCTGCGCGAAGCCGCCGCCGCGCTCGATTATCCGGTGCTGCTTCAAAGAGGTCGGCCACGGCATCGGCGGTGCGGCGGCCGCGGAACTTGTTGGGGGAGAAGGACAACCGCCGGTGGCCGGTATTGACGTGGCGGGTGCCGGAGGCACTTCCTGGTCGCGCGTCGAACAGTTCGTTCGGTACGGCGAGCTACGCTATCCGGACCTGGCGGACTGGGGTGTGCCCACCGCGCGCGCGATCGTCGAGGTGCGCCGGCTGCTGCCGGATATCCCCTTGGTGGCCTCCGGTGGTATTCGGACGGGCATGGACGCGGCCAAGGCGATCGCGTTGGGTGCCGACGTGGTGGCGGTAGCGCGGCCACTGTTGCCGGCGGCGATCGAATCGTCTGCGGCCGTGGTCGATTGGCTGCAGCCGTTCATCGACGAGTTGCGGGTGTGTCTGCACGGCTGCGGTGTCGCCGACCTGGCGGGCTTGCGTGCCGTCGAGCTGATCCGCCCCGCCTAGGGCCGGCGGCGTGGCGGTCGAAGGTGCAGTAGCGACCGTGCTCAGCGTGGCGCGCCGCGACGTCCCGCGGTCGTCGCACGCTTGCGGCCGGGAGCGGCGGGCGGTTTGGAAGTCGATGCGGCCAGCCGGGATTCGAAGGCGGACATCGCCTCGATCATCGCGGTGAAGACCCGATGTGCTGCCGCCAAGTCACGGTCGGACAGATGGGCGAGGGCGTCGCGCAGCTCGGCGCCCAGCGGGGTGAAGAACGAATGCGCCAGCGCCATGCCCGGTTTCTCGTAGCGCAGCAGCGTCTTGCGGCGGTCCTGCGGGTCGGGTTCGCGGCGGATGTGCCCGGCATCGATCATGCGATCCACCAGGTAGGTGATGGCCGCCGGCGACACGTCCATCCGCTGGCGCAGCTGGGCCGGCGTCAACGGCGTTCCCGCGGTTTCGGCGACCATGATATGCAGCAACGCGTGGAAGTCGGTGCCGCTGACGTTGTTCTGGCGAGCGAAGTGCCGGCCGATGCGGTCGGACTGCGCGGTGATCGCACGCATGTCGGCCGACATCAACTTCTCGAGTTCGGTCCGATCCAGTCGCCGATCAGCGGCGCCGCGCTTGGTCACTTACCCGCATCCTTCCGGCCCGACACGCTGACCAGCGTATCGGCGACCGCCACCGGCGACCCGCGAACCACGCGGGCGTTTTCGGACCCCGGGCAAACCCGCAGTGTTGTGGGCCCAGGCGGTGGACATTACCCTACGGCGGTTTCGCCTTTCTCGCGTTAATCGTCCGGGGGCGGCGGTGTGCGCCGGGTGCCCGCCGGTTCGCCGCCGCTCTTTCAACGCAGTCTCGTGACGGTGCCGCTGCCCGTCGGCGAGCCGGCCGCGCACCAGCTGCTCGATCTCTTGGAACAGTGGTAGTAGCCGTCGTCGTCTTCGGCATGCGGCACGGAATTTCCGCTGAACAACTACGCACCATGACCCGGCGGCGACGGCGAATACGTCGCTCGACGCGTCCTAACGGTTCTGGCTGCGGACCTCGTAGCGGCGTTCGGCGTAGGCCAGATCGTCCCGCCACAGCCGGCCGGCCGCATAGCGCATCACCGGGGTGAGCAGCGGCGCCGCCCACAAGGCGCGCGCGAACCCGGGCCGGTCCGAATGCGCGATGACCGCTTCCAACACCGCGGTGCGGGGACGGCCGTCCGGGCCGGAACCTATTGGGGTCGCGTGGGTTTCGACGACACTCCCGGTCCCTTCGCCGTCCACGATGCGCATCACGATGGTGCGCGCCTCCGGGCAATCGAACTCCGCGACCACCGGCACACCCAGCCGTCCGATCCGGAAGGTCACCGCCACCAGGAAGCGGTCGGCGTCTTCGGTGGGCGTGGCCAGCACCTCCAGCCGGGTGAATGAGTAGGGGTGAAACCATGCGCCGTGCCAGGGGTCGAGCCGGTTGGCGATGATGTCGGCAGGTTCGCACACGCCCACCAGGTGAGCGACCGAGGCCAGCGTGTGGCCGGCCGGCCTCGGCGGTATCACCGGTCGCGGTGACGGCGTCTCGCCTCCCACCGCATCGAGGCGCACCCAGGCCAAGGTGCCGTCGTCGTGACTGGGCACTGGCGCCCAACCGAATTCGCGTGCGCGGCCGTCCAGGGGCAGCCCGTGCCACCGACACATCAGCGTGCCCCCACACACGGTCCCGGTGGCCAGGTCGGCCCCCAGGTGGGGGCAACTGCGCGGCCCGACGCACAGCGCACCGCGGGCGTCGCGCCAGGCGACGAGATCGACGCCGGCGACGCGCGCCCCCAACGGCCGCCCGCGCTCGACGTGCGTGCTGGCGGCGAACGCGTACCAGTTCCCGGTGGGTTGCCGGCGGCAGCGCTGCAGCGCGGCGTCGATGACGGCGGGTTGCGCCTCGCGAAAGGTCGGACGCTGATCGGCCCAGGGTGTGTGCGGAATGACCTGCAGCGGCCAGTCTTTGGCGCGGACGGACGGTCGCAAGTGTCGCAGCTGTGCGCGGATGTTCATGATCGGGTGGCCCCTTCGCGGTTGGCCAGCCAGCGCAGCAGGCGTGACCGGCCTTCGGTGGGGACGGTGACCAGCGGGTGCCCGGCCAATCCCCAGCGCTTGAGCAGATGGTTGGCCGCGCACCAGCCCGTGGTCGCGGCGCGCTCCATGAGGGCCACCGGCAGGTCGATCCGTACGGCGTCGCCGGCCAGCAGCAGGCCCGGGGTGGGCGTCACCACCGTGGGCCGGTGCGGGTAGCCGCCCGGGGCGAACAGCGGACAGTCGCTGCGGTGCAACAGCGTCTCGTGCACGATCTGCGCGGCGGCGGTCTCGGGATAGATCCGCCTCAGTTCACGTAGCGCCGCCGCCCCCGACGGCGCCGAATCCAAGGCGTAGGAATGCAATTCGACGACCGAACCATGATGCGCTCCGGCCCAGGCGCGCGCTTCGCGTTCATACCGGTCCAGCACGCTGATGTTGTCCAGCGGCTTGTGCCCGGCGGTGCCCAGAAACGCCGGGCGCCGCGGCGAGACCGGGCGGTCGAGCCAGAACCGATGGACGGCGAACGGCGGCGCGGTGCGCAACCCCGCGATCCGATCGCGCCACTCCCCGTTGGCCAGGCCGCGCGAGGCGGCGACGATCCGCTGCAGGCCGGCGACGTCTGTGGCCAGCACCACGGCGTCCACCTCCAGCTCCTCATCGGTATCGGTATGCACGGCAAAGCGATTCGCCGCGTCGATGCTTCCGACGCTGGTGCCCAGCCGGAACCGGACGTGGCGTTGTTCGAGATAGCTGCGCAACGGCTGCCACAGTGCGCTGTCGTAGTTGGCGCTCGGAACGTCGAAGATGAGGCCCTCGGCCGACCCCAGGAAATAGATGTGGAACATGGTCGCCAACTCGGCGGCCGACAGTTTGGCCGGGTCGGCGAAGAAGCTGCGGGAGAACACCTCGAATGCCAGATGCCGTGCGGCCTCGGGGAATCGGATGTCCTCGAGGAACGTCGCGGCATCGATGTGGTCCAGGCGCCGGTAGGTTCCGGGCACCGACACCGCGGCCAGTGGCGCGGCGGCACGAGCGTCGATGCGGGCGAAGTCACGCAGCCGGAAGGTGGGACTGCGCACGGCGAAGGCCATGGCGTTCAGCGGCGGGGTACGCGGCAGGCCGCGGAAGCTGTCTCGTCGTCCCGCCGCGTCGATGAGCGGGTAATCGTTGACCGGCACCAGCATTCGCAGGCGCGGATCGAGGCGCGCGAGCAACGCGCGCAGGTTGTAGTACTGCCGGAAGAACGCGTGGAAGCCGCGGTTCATCGCGAGGTCGGTTCCGTCGTGGTGTTCGGTCCAGCCGCCGACCCGGCCGCCGAGGTAGTGTTCACGTTCGATGACCTCGACGGCGACGCCGCGCTCGGCGAGCCCGGTGGCGGCGGTCAGGCCCGCGATCCCGCCGCCCACCACCGCCACCCGTGGGCGGGACGGCAGCGCACCGGCATCCGGCAATCCGGTGGGCGCGGGCAGTATCCGACGGCGGCGGTCGGTGGCACGCGCGGTCATGAGGGTGCGTCCGCGAGGAAGGTGTGCACGATGCCGGCTTCCCAGCCGGGCATGGTCTCGCTGTGGACGGCGGTGAAGCCGGCGTCGGCCAGTCGGGCCCGGAACCGGGTGGCGCCGTCGAATGCGAGCACGCTGCGCCACAGGTAGCGGTACAGCGCGGTATCCCCGCTGCGCCACCACCCGGCGGGAATGATGATGCCCCAGCAGAGGGCGTGCCAGGCAAGCGTGGCGGCGGCGGAGTCGCGCACCGAATATTCGTGCACCGCAAGGGTTGCGCCGGGCCGCAGCAGGGTGCGGAACCGCCGTAGCTGCTCGTCGCGGTCGGCGACGTTGCGGATCAGGTAGGCGGCCAGCACGCCGTCGAACGGCCCGGTGATCCCGTGTTCTGCCAGTCGCTGGACGGGAGCGTGCACGAACCGGACCGAGGCCGGCCACCGTTTGGCCAGCGCCACGTCCAGCATGCCGCGCGACGCGTCGACCGCGACGATGTCGGCCGCCGGCGCGACGGCGAGCAGCGCGGCCGTCGACGCACCGGTTCCGCACCCGGCGTCGAGCAGGCGTAAGCCCTTGCCGTCGTGCGGGATTCGCATCCTGCGCGCCGACAGCAGCAGCTGCGCGTGGTAGCCCGGGCTGGCGCCGACCAGCCGGTCGTAGGTCGCGGCGCCGGCGTCGAACGCGGCCGCCAGGTTGCCCGGGGCAGGGCGCGTGTCACCGGCGCGCACGTCGTCGTTCCCAGAGCAGCAGCACCGCGGTGACCATCGCGAAGCCAAACAGAAAATCCTCTACCGGGATGTCGAACGGGAAACGCAACCCGCTGATTTGCCGGTCGTCGTAGATCACCACGGGCGAGCTGAGTTTGGTCAGCCAGCCGTCCACCGGCACCTGGAATCCCAGCACGATGAGCATCGACAGCCAGTAGGCCGGCCGGCGAAAGAGCCCGGTCCGCAGCACCGTCAACTCCGCGGCGCACACGATCACCACCGCCAGTGCGGCCGGCAGGGTGTAGCCCAGGCCGGTCATCGGCGGCGCACCTTGCCCAGGATGGTGCTCACCGCGTTGTAGGTCAGCACCGCACACACCGGGATGATGAGAAAGAACAGCAACTCTTCGATCGGCACCCGAACGGGGATGCTCAGCCCGCACAGGTAGGCGTGGTCGTACATCCACACCCGCGCGGCCACGGCGATCTCATCCCAGAGCAAGAACACCGCGGCCACCGGCAGCACCGCCGCGGCGAGCCGTCGCCACCTCCGGTAGACGCCCGTACCCGCGATCTCCAGCGGCGCGGTGACCACCAGACAGGCGGCGAGCACCACCAGGTATTGCCACCGATCGCTCATGCGGCCCCCGACCGAATACCCCGACCGCTGTTGCGCGCCCGCCACGAGCGGATCAGCCCCACCGCGCCGACCCGCAGCCGTCGCGCTGTGCCCACGGTGGCCCGGTGGCCGAAGACCGCGAAATCGCTTTTCTCGATGCAGTCCAGGATCTCCGAATACAACGCCGCCGCGGCCGCCACGCACGGCCGTGAGCGGTGCTGCAGGACCGCGATCCCGGCGGTGGCGAATCGGTATGTCTGACGGGCGATGTGGTGCTGTGCGATCAGCGCCCGGCGCACCCGCGGATCGGTGCGGCGGTGCTCGTGGCACCACATCAGCAGCTCCCGGTCGACGCCGTCGGCGGCGAGTTCGTCCGCCGGCAGGTACACCCGACCGCGCGCCAGATCTTCGTCGACGTCGCGCAGGAAGTTGGTGAGCTGGAACGCCCGGCCCAGGGCCGCCGCATAGGGTGCGGCCTCGTCCACCGGCGTCACGGTACCCAGTATCGGGAGCACTTGCAGCCCAATGGCTTCCGCGGATCCGCGCATGTAGCGGTTGAGCGCTTCCCGGTCCGGATAGTCGGTGACGGTCAGGTCCATCCGCATCGAGGCCAAAAAGTCCGCGAACAGTTGGGAGCTGATTCGGTAGCGCCGCGCGGTGTGGGTGACCGCGGCCACCAACGGATCGTCGGTGTGCGCACCGCCGGAGAAGAGACGCTCCGACAGCCGTTGCAGCCGCCGGGCGCGCACCGCGGGGGCCACCCGCGGGTCGAGGTCGTCGAGGATGTCGTCGGCGTAGCGGGCGAAGCCGTACAGTGCGTGCACGGGCGGGCGCTGGTCGGGTGCGAGCAACCGGGTGGCCAGGAAGAAGGTACGGCCGTGCGCGGCGTTGAGCTCGCGGCATCGGCGATACCCCTCGCGCAGCAGCGGATCCTCGATTCCGGCCGCAGCCCATTCGCTGCGCATCATGGCGAACCGGCTTTCATGTCGATGCGCGCGGGCGTTCGCTTGCTGACGCCGGTGATGCGGTCCGCGGCGAGTCGCCCGGAGATCAAGGTGGTCGGCACCCCGACCCCGGGCACCGTGGAGGATCCGGCGAGCACCGCGTTGTCGATGCCGCGCACCATGTTGGCCGGGCGGAACGGGCCGGTTTGTGCGAACGTGTGCGCGAGCGCGAACGGACTGCCCGCGGCCATGCCCCGGCGCGCCCAGTCCGCGGGCGTGACGACATCCAAAACCGTTGCGCTGCCTGGCAAACCGGGAAGAAGCCGCTGACCGACGAGCGCGATGAGGTCGTCGACGTAGCCGCGCCCGACGCTGTCCCAGTCGATGCCGCCCGACTCCAGGTTCGGCGCCGGGGCGAGCACATAGAGCAGGTCGCGTCCTCGCGGAGCCAGCGTCGGGTCGCTGGCCGTCGGCCGGGTGACCAGCAGCGACGGATCCCGCATGAGTTGGCCGGCGCCGATGATGTCGGCGAACGTGTGATCCCAGGCGTCGCCGAACAAGATGGTGTGGTGCGCGGTCTGCGATGCCACCGCGGGACAACCCACATGCGCCACCACCGCCGAGGGGGAGTGCCGCAACCGCAGCGCGCGACGCGGTGTGCGGCCCAGCAGCGCATAGGTTTGCGGCAGCTCGGTGGTCAGCACCACCGCGTCGCAGGAGATGCGTCCGGCCTGTTCGGTGAGTACGGCGCCGACCCGCCCACCGGTCTTCTCGAGCGCGGTAACCGTTGTGCCATAACGGAACTGAACCCCAGCGTCGGAGGCGGCGGCGGCCAGCGCGTCGGGCAGCGCCCGCACGCCGCCGCGCGGAAACACCACGCCCGAGACCGTGTCCATGTAGGCGATCACCGCGTACACCGCCAGGGCGTCGCGCGGGGCCACGCCGGCATACAGCGATTGAAAGGTGAAGATGCGCTGCAGCCGCGGATCACTGAGATAGCGCTTGACCATCCGGTCCCAGTTGCGGAAACCGCCGATCGCGATCAGCTGCGCCAGCCGGGGGGTGAGCAGCGACAGCGGTGAATCGAAATTGGCGGCGATGAATCCGTCGAACTCGGTGCGGTACAGGCGCGTCAGCCATGCCCGCAGCCGCCGGTAGCCCGTCGCCTGCTCGCGGCCGGCGAACTCGGCGACGGCGTCGGCCATCCGGTCCGGATCGCGGTGGACGTCGAGGCTGCTGCCGTCGGCGAACACGGCGCGGTACGCGGGATCCAGCGTGCACAGCTCCAGTCGCCGGGCCAGGCTGTCGCCGACGGCGGCGAAGGTGTCCTCGATGATGTCCGGCATGGTGAGCACCGTGGGGCCGGTGTCGATCCGATATCCGTCGATGTCGCGCCGGCCCGCCCGACCGCCCGGCCATGCCTCGCGCTCCACGACCGTGACCGCCCGCCCTCGACCGGCCAGGTGCAGCGCCGCGGACAGGCCGGCCAGACCGGCCCCGATCACCACGACGTGATCGGCGGAGCCCTCGATGGCCCGCATGCTCACCGAACTCCCGTCCCGGCGACGGTCATTCGGCGCGATCCGTACAGACGGCCGCCATCTCGGCCAGCGCGGCGCGCACCGATTCGTCGACGGGCAGGCCGCACAGCTGCTCGCGTGCCGACGCGACGCGGTCGCTGATCATCCGCTCGATCAGCCGCACCGCTCCGGTCTCGACGATCAGCGCTTTCCACCTCTCGATCGCGGCCGCGTCCAGCACGTCACGAGTGGCGAGCTCGATGAGCTCACGCCGGACCGGCGGATCGGCGAGTTGGTGGGCGCTCACCACCACGGCGGTGGCCTTGCGCTCGAAAAGATCTGCGGCGCAGGGCTTGCCGGTGACCGCCGGCGAGCCGAAGACGCCCAGCACGTCGTCGCGCAGCTGGAAGGCTTCACCCACCGCCGCGCCGTAGCGGCTCAGCCGGGCCACCGTCCGGTCGTCGCACCCGGCCATCGTCGCGCCGATTTCCAGCGGCCGGCGCACCGTGTAGTTACCCGATTTGCGGCGCGCCACCTCCAGCACGGCGTCCAGCCCCGGTGACTGCCGGATGTCGTTGGTCAGGTCGGCGAACTGGCCCACCGCGAGCTCGACGCGCATGGCGTCATAGCGTGGAAACGCGCGTTGCAGGCGGCGCGCTTCGAGTCCGCTGTCGCGCAGCATCTGTTCGGCCCAGATCAGGCAGAGATCGCCCAACAGGATGGCGGCCGATTCACCGAATCGCCGCGGCGAGCCGGACAATCCGCGGTCCTGATGCCAGCGGCCGAACTGCAGATGCGCGGCCGGACGGCCCCGCCGTTCCTGCGCACCGTCCATCACATCGTCTTGCAGCAGTGCGAAGGCGTGCAGCAGCTCGAAACTGGCGGCGGCCCGCAGCGCCGCCCGGTCGCGCGGTGCCCCGCACAGCCAGCCCAGGTAGACGAACGTCGACCGCAGGCACTTGCCGCCGGAGACGAACTGAACCAGGATGTCGCCCGCGGCCCCGATCCCCGCCCGGTCGAGTTCGTCGGCGCGTCGCACTCCGACGAAGTCGGCGACCTCGTCCAACACCATCGCCCGAACGTGTGCCCGCCACCCGCCGAAGTCGTCGATGCGCGTCCAGGCCGGCGCCGCCACCGTGGTGGTGGGCGAAAACGACAAAGCTCCCATGGTGTCCCAGCGCTCCCTCCCGGACGGCACGGCCTGCCCAGTCCCGCCCGGGCCGAACACCGCCGGTCATACCCTCGATGACGCGGACAAAACCACAGCCCTGACGTCAGGCCCGCTCGGCGCGGTCCGCTATCAGATACCATCTAGTTCAGTAACTTAAACATTAACTTAATGAACTTGACTGGTTTGCGCCAGACGAAGCGGTGAATCGGCGCGCGCTTGGCCCGCCACGTGACCGTGTGAGGCCCGTGGCGCGGCGAAAAGCCAACGCCGCTAACGCTTCACGCGCCGCGATCAGGATGCCGCGCTGCTGCCCGCATGGGTGCGGGCCGGCCGGGGCCGGGCCAGGTCGGACAGGAACTCCCGCCGGGCCCGCACGATGTCTTCGATGTTCTGGAACGCCTCCGGCACCGAGTCGGCGAGGGCCAACCCGTTGTCGTGCACGAGGCGCAGCAGGGCCCGGATGGCCGCGCCGGGCACCACGCAGCAGTGCACCCGCGATTTGCGCAGCTCGTCGTTGAGCAGCAGCAGCGCGCGGAAGCCCTCGACGCTGATGAAGCGCAGCCGGCTCAGGTCGAGCACCAACGGAGTCTTGAGCCGGCCGAAGCGGCGGATGGTCGCGGTGAGGTCCCGCGCATTCGACGCGTCGACCTCGCCGTCCACCCGCAACACCGTGCCGAGGCTGCGCGCGTAGACGAACAGGTGGGCCCGGGCGAAGTCGGCCATGTACCGGCAGTCCGCCGGGTCGAATCGGTCCGCGGACCGTGCGGGATGAAGAACAGCCATGAAAGCGCCTATCGATTGGTGATGAGAAAGGGAGTGAACAGTGTCCGAACACCGCTCCCGTTAGACACGTAGCTGTGAACTCAACCTGAGCAGCAGCCTACCGCGGTTGCCGGCTCCCGACGCCGCCCGTGGTGGCCCGGCCGCCCGGCGGGCGGGGAAGTGTTCGTTTGCCGGCCAGTGCGAACAGCGCTTCTTCGCTAAACGGCCAGCGCCGACCAGGAGTTTGCCGGTCCGCCCGCGGGGTATACCCGTGTTCAGTGACGTGCGCGTTCGATCCCCTGAGGAACACGAGGGGTGGTGCGGCCCAATGGAAAAGCTCGGCCGGCGGTGCGGGCGGTTGGCGGGCGCGTCGGCCCTCGCGGTGATACTGCTCTGGGCGGCGCCCGGCCACGCGACCGCCGACCCGGCCGTCACCGCGTCCCCCGGCATGGAAATCCATCAGGGCCACGCCGTCTGCATGGTGGGACTGGTGGAGCCGCGACTGCGGGTTGCCATCACCAGCGGGCAGTGCGACGGCGGGCAGTCGGCGGTGACCGACCGTGACCACCACCCGATCGGCGAGGTGGTGCTCGGCCGTCGCCAGCTCGACACCGACTCCGCCGACGCCTCGACGCTGCCGGTGGAATACGAAGTCATCGCTCTGGCAAGGGATGTGACGGCCTCGGACCTGCTGCCGACGGGCCGCCGGCTGCTGGCCGCGCCCGGGCTGCGCGCCGTGCCGGGGCTGCCGGTGTGTCAGCTGCGCCGATCGACCGGCCAGCACTGTGGTTCCGTCGGCACGGTCACCGGCGGTCGTTTCGCCATCGCCGACATGGTGGTGGACGGTCGCGACGTCGGCGGTCCGGTCTACGCCCTGACCGACGACGGCAACGCCGTCATCGTGGGCCTGTTCGAGGGCATGGTCCGGTCGTCACCCCAGTTCGAGTCATGGCAGGCGGTCATGGCTCAGGTCTACGTCGACGGCCGCTCGCCCGGGGCCCAGCAACAGCTGCCCGCTCTACGCATGATCAATTGGCGCACCGGTTCGTTTGCGGCAGCGTAAGTTTCGTGCCTGCGGTCGGCCGAAGGTCGTGCGCGCGGGCGGGTTTCCGTCGACCCAGAACGGGAATCCGCGGCCGGTGAACGTTTTCGAGCTGGCGACGGCGCCGTTTGGCTGGGGCTCCGCGATCCGCGGCAAGCGGTTCTTCCATCCCGACGGGGTGCTTGCCGGAGGCGTCGTCGAACGCGTCGGCCCGGCGGGCCGGGGCCTGCCGATCCCGCCGTCGCGGATCGTCGCCCGGCTGTCCAAGGCCACCGGCACACCGGGCGCGCTGCCGGACTTCATCGGCCTGGCCCTGCGGGTGAACGCACCGCAGCCGGCGGGCACGCCGTGGGACATCCTGCTGGTCTCCGCCGGGTCGGGCGTGCTGTCGCGCGCGGTGGCGCTGCGACCGGCCACCTCGTGGAACGCCCAGACGCTGACCACCCTGATGCCGTTGCGCTATCAGGACGCCAACTGGTGGCTGCGGGCCCGCACCGCGAGCGACATCGGCGGCGCCGGCCTGGCGCTGGACGACGTCCGCCGCCGTCTGGAACGCGGCGGCATCGAGGTGTCGCTCGACCAAGCCTGCGGCAGAGGTGATTTCACGCCTTTGGCCCGCGTCAGCCTGACCGCAGTGATCGACGACGACGTGTCGTTCGATCCCGTCGTCAACACGGCGCCGGGCGTGTCCCTGCATCCGCGGTGGCTGGCCGATCTGCGCGCCCGCGCCTACCGGCACAGCCGCGACGGCCGAGATGCCGACCAGTAGCCGAACATGGTGAGGAGGTAGTGTTGTGGTCCCGGTCGTTCGTCCAAGCCGTCAGCCGCCGCGGCCCAACAGGTGACGCAGGGCCCGCTCGATGTCGGGGTGGCGAAACCGGTGCCCGGCCGCGGCGAGCTTGGCCGGGGCCACCCGCTGACTCGCGCCCGCGAGTTCGCGGGCGCCCTGACCGCCCAGCAACAGCCGCGGCCCCAGCGACGGCACCGGCAGCACCGCGGGCCGGTGCAACACCGCGGCCAGCGCGGTCGTGTACTCCCTGTTTCGGACCGGTTGCGGCGCAACGGCATTGACCGGACCGTTGAGTCTGCTGTCCCACAACGCCCGGTGGTAGACGTCGATCAGATCGTCGATGCCGATCCAGGACAGCCATTGCCGCCCGTCGCCCAGTCGGCCGCCGAGACCGGCGCTGAACAACGGGCGCATCAGCTTCAGCGTGCCGCCGCGCGGTGACTGCACGATGCCGGTGCGCACCTGCACCACCCGCACGCCCGCATCCAGCGCCGGCGTGGTCGCCTGTTCCCAGTCGGCCACCACATCGGCCAGGAACCCGTCGCCGCGGTCGCTGTCCTCGGTGAGCGTTTCGTCGCCCCGGTCGTACCCGTAGTAGCCGATCGCCGACGCCGAGATCAGCGCGGCGGGCCGGGGCCGGCCGCGGCCCAGCAGTTCGGCCAGCCGCCGGGTGGGCCCGATCCTGCTGTCCCGGACGGCTTCTCGATGCCGGTCGGTGAACCGCCCGGCGATCGAGGCGCCGGCCAGGTGGATCACCGCGTCGACACCGTCGCACAGCCCCGGGTCGGGATCCTCGGGGTCCCACCGCCGCTCGTCGTCCCCGCGCGCGGCGCGCCGCACCAGCCGGATGACCCGGTGCCCGCCGGTCCGCAGGAACGCGGTCAACGCCGAACCGACCAGACCCGACGATCCGGTGACCGCGACCGTCAGTGGCCGCAACCCGTGCTGGGCGGCCAGCCGGTGGGCGGCCAGGTCGCCGGCGAGTTGGCGGTGCCGGTAGTCGAACATGGGTCGCAGCAGCGACGCGGGCACCGGCGTCTCGACCCGGTCGATCACCCGGGTGCGGTCGCCGCCGACGTCCTCGAATTCGTGAATGTGCCGCCAGCGCACCGCGATTCGCGCCGGAAGCGCGGCCAGGCCGTCGCCGCCGATGCTGTCCATGAAACGTCGCGGCGGGTCGTAGCCGTCCGGCTGGTGCACCGCCACCCAACGCAGACCGCTGGGCAGCGCCAGGGTGGCGCGCCCGTCCTTGAGCGAGGCGGCCTCGGTGAGCAGCCGTATCGGCGACCACGGCGGCGAGAGCCGCTCGAACGCGCCCGGCCTGGCGTGCCAGTCGAAGACCTCGGTGATGGCGGCGTCCACGACGCTTGCGTAGTGCAGCCCCATCCCTCGACGGTAGGGACGGGCTACCGGTCGGGCAAGGCGTGTTCGACGATGGGCAGCCGGGCCTGCGGCTGCCGTTCCGCCCGCTTGGCGGACAGGTACACCTGCGCGGTCTTGTCGGCCACCGTGTGCCAGTCGAAGTCCGAGGTGAGCCGTTCCCGGGCGGCGCAGGCGCGCCGCTGCGCGGCCTCCGGATCGTCGAGCACGGTGCGGATCGCCGCGGCCAGCGCGGGCACGTCGCGGGGCGGGCACGAGACGCCGGTCTGGCCGTCGATCACCGCCTCGCCCAGGCCGCCGATGTTCGACGTGACCAGGGGAGTGCCGGCCGTGGCCGCCTCGAGCGCCACGATGCCGAACGGCTCGTAGTGGCTGGGCAGCACCGCGGCGTCGGCGCGGTGCAGCATCGCCAGCAGCTCGGAGTGTTCGAGGTGGCCGACGAATCGGATTGCCTTGAGCACCCGGTGTTTTCGCGCCTGTTCGACCAGCCAGCCCTGCTGCGTGCCCTCGCCGGCGATGGTCAGCGTGGTGCCCGGGTGGGTGCGCCGGATGCGCGGCAGCGCGGCGATGACATCGTGCACGCCCTTCTCGTACTCGAGCCGTCCCAGATACAGCAGCTCGGCCGGCCCGGTGCGCGGCCGGCGCGGCGCGAACGGCCAGCGGGCGGTCTCGATACCGTTGCGGATCACCGTGATCTCGGCCAGCCCGGGGCCGAACAGTTCGGTGATCTCGTCGGCCATCGACGCCGAACAGGTGATCAGCGAATCGGATTCGCGCACCAGCCACGACTCGATCGCGTGCACCTGACGGCTGATCGGCCCGCTGACCCAACCCGAATGCCGACCCGCTTCGGTGGCGTGGATGGTGGAAACCATTGGCACGTCGTAGAATTGGGCGAGCGCGATCGCGGGATGGGCCACCAGCCAGTCGTGCGCGTGCACGACGTCGGGACGCCAGGGGCGGTTGCCGCCCGGCTTCTTGTCGTGCAGTTTGGGGGGCAGCCCGGCACGGATCATGGCGTGGCCCATCGCCAACGTCCAGGCCATCATGTCGGTGCCGAAGGTGAATTCGTGCGGGTCCTGCGCGGCCGCGATCACCCGGACGCCCTCGCTGATCTGGTCGGTCGACGGGTGGGTGCGCGGGTCGGTCCCGGTGGGGCGGCGGGACAGCACGACGACGTCGTGGCCGGCCGCGGCCAGCGCGGTGGACAGGTGATGCACGTGCCGGCCCAGCCCGCCGATGACCACCGGCGGGTACTCCCACGACACCATCAGGATCTTCATGCGACGGCCCGCCTCCTCATCGCGGCAGCCTGCGCGCATCCAGCGCCCCGAACAGCCCGTCGGCGCGGTTCCACCCGTCGGCCAGCCGCTGCGCGGTGTCGCGCCGGCCGGACGCCAGCGCGCCCGCGATCTCCCGGGTGGCGTGGGCGTGCAGGTGGGCGCGGTAGCGGGCGTAATCGGCGGCCGAGTCCTTGCTCACCATGAACGGCCAGTCGCTGGAGACGGTGAGCAGGGTCTCGCGCAGGATCTGGTCCGCCACGTGGTCGCGGGGGACCGGCCCGTCCAGCGCGGCGGGCTGCGACCCGGCTTGCGAGAGGGCCTTGTCGACGGTGCTCAGCGCGGTGTCGACCACCTCGGAGTTGAGCTGGACCAGGTCGGCGACCTGGTCCCCGGCCCACACCTGCCAGTCCTTGCCCGACCCCCAGGAGCTGGGCGGCAGGTCCACCGGGTCGCCTACGAAGCCGCCGGCGATCGCGTCGTGCAGGGTGCCCACCCGGACCCCGGCCTCGGGCAGGGCGCGCAGCACCCGCGCCAACCACGTCGGGCCCTCGTACCACCAGTGCCCGAACAGCTCGGTGTCGAACGCGGCCACCACGTGCGCCGGACGCCCGATCCGCTCCGACTCGCTGGTCAGGCGGTTGCGCACCACGTCGACGAAGTCGGCGACGTGCAGGTCGACCGCGTGGTCGGCGCGGTCCGGATCGTAGGGCGCCTTGCCCTCCGAGGGCACGTTGCGGCCCGTCACCCGGGCCGGCTTGAGACCGGTGAGGTGGTCGTAGGTGTGGAAGTCGCGATACGCCGGGTGGCCCGGATAGCCGGACTTAGGTGACCACACCCGGTAGCTGACCTGCAGGTCGCGCCCGAACGCCACCACGTCGGTGTCGCCGACGGGCCGGCCCAGCGCGGTGTCGCCGTGCAGCGACGGGCCGTCGACCATGAAATGGGTGACGCCGGCCGCGGCGTAGTCGTGCTCGAGGCCGGGCGCGTAGGCGCATTCGGGCGCCCAGATCCCGCCGGGGCCCCGGCCTTTTCGCGCCCCGAGCCGCAACGCTGCGTCGGCCAGCCCCTCGCGCAGCGCGAACTCACGCAGCCGCGGTGCCAGCAGCGGCTGGAACGGGTGGGCCAGCGGGCCGCCCAGCAACTCGACCGTGCCGGCGTCCAGCAGCCGGCGCAGCAGCGGGCTGCCGCCGTGCCGCCACCGCGTGGCGAAATCGTCCAGGGCTCGTTCCGCCTCGGCCGATTCGCGAATACCCAAGGCGCGCAACGCTTCCGGTGTGCACGCCTGGTATCCGGCCGACTTGGACCGCGGCGCCGAGCGCACACTGGCAGCCTCCATCGCGCGCAGCCGCCAGTTGGCCAGCCAATGATGCATGCCGTCAAGGCAATACGGGTCGTCGAGCTGCGCGTTGACCACCGGTGTGACGCCGAGCGTGAGCAGTCCCCGGCGGTCTTCGCCGGCCAGCGTGTCCAGCACCCTCAGCAGCGGCAGGTAGGCCGCCGCCCAGGATTGATACAGCCATTCCTCGCCGACCGGCCAGCGGCCGTGGTGGGCCAGCCACGGCAGGTGGGTGTGCAAAACCAGGGTGAACAGGCCGGGAACCCGGTCGTGCGAGGAATTCACGGTGCTACCGCGATCGCGATCAGGTCCAGGCTGTCGTCGATGTGGTGGCCGGAGGCGGCGTCGGCGCCGCTGGGCACCAGCTCGAAGTCGTCGACGGTGACCGCGGCGACGTCGGCCGCCAGCTGCGGCGGCCACGGGTCGTCGGCGACCGCGCGGGCGATCTGGGCGTCGATGATCGAGCCGCCGTGCCGGGCGTCCATCTCGCGCAGCCGCGGGCCGTGGAACAGGCCGCTGATCGACACGTCGCGGAATCCGCCGCCGACAAGCAGTTCGGTGAGCTCGACGGCGTTGAGTTCGCGGGTGTGGAACGGGTTGATCGGGGTGTCGCGGCCCGGCGAGAAGGTGATCCGGTTGGGCGTGGACATCAAGAGCAGCCCGGACGGGCGCAGCACCCGCGCGCACTCGACGACGAATTGTGTTTGGTCCCACAGATGCTCGATCACCTGGAAGTTGACCACAACATCGACCGACGAGTCCGGCAAGGGCAGCTGCGCGAGGTTGGCCTGCATGACGTCCACCCGGGGGTAGCGGCCGCGGACGTGGGCCACGGCGGCCTCGTCGTAGTCCACGGCGATCACGCGGCGGGCGACGCCGGCGATCAGGTCCGCGCCGTATCCCTCGCCGCAGCCGGCCTCGAGCACGTCGCGGCCCGCGCAATGCCGGGCGAGCCGCTGGTAGACCACCTCGTGGCGGCGGAACCAGTAGTTTTCGATGTCCAGGCCCGGGATGGTGCGCTCGCCCGTCAGCATCATCACCGCGTCGCCGGCCGGTGCGGTGCCGGCGGGCGGGTGCGGGGGAACGTCGGGAACCAGTGCGCTCATTGCATAGGCAGGCTAACGCGAAGTGTCGGATTCGCGAACCGGGGAAAGTCTGGCCCCGCTGCGCAGCGGCGGACGGGCTGCAGGAACCTGCAGTACTACCAGCTATGGTGTGAAGGCATACCGCACGAAGTTACCGGGTAGTAACACCGCTGTGCGTTGCGAAAAACGCGTACCGAGGTCTGGCAGTCGATCGCTGCGGACCCCTTCGAGGAGGACGAACCACACTCATGACGAACATCGTGGTCCTGATAAAGCAGGTCCCAGACACCTGGTCGGAGCGCAAGCTGACAGACGGCGACTGGACGCTCGACCGCGAGGCCGCCGACGCGGTGCTGGACGAGATCAACGAACGCGCGGTGGAAGAGGCCCTGCAGATCCGCGAGCGCGAGGGCGGCGAGGGCTCGGTCACCGTGCTGACCGCGGGCCCCGAGCGGGCCACCGAGGCGATCCGCAAGGCGCTGTCCATGGGTGCCGACAAGGCCGTCCACCTCAAGGACGACGGCATGCACGGCTCCGACGTGGTGCAGACCGGCTGGGCGCTGGCGCGCGCGCTGGGCACCATCGAGGGCACCGAGCTGGTGATCGCCGGTAACGAGTCCACCGACGGCACCGGCGGGGCGGTGCCCGCCATCATCGCCGAGTACCTGGGCCTGCCGCAGCTCACCCACCTGCGCAAGCTGTCCATCGAGAACGGCAAGGTCACCGGCGAGCGGGAGACCGACGACGGCGTCTTCAACCTGGAGGCCACGCTGCCCGCGGTGGTGAGCGTCACCGAGAAGATCAACGAGCCGCGCTTCCCCTCGTTCAAGGGCATCATGGCCGCCAAGAAGAAAGAGGTCACGGTGCTGACGCTGGCCGAGATCGGGGTCGAGCCCGACGAGGTCGGGCTGGCCAACGCCGGTTCCAGCGTGCTGTCCTCGACGCCGAAGCCGCCGAAGACCGCGGGTGAGAAGGTCACCGACGAGGGCGAGGGCGGCAACCAGATCGCCCAGTACCTGGTCGGCCAGAAGATCATCTAAGACGAGCCCACATCCCACAGACGAGAAGAGCGATAAACCATGGCTGAAGTATTGGTGCTCGTGGAGCACGCCGAGGGTGCACTGAAGAAGGTCACCTCCGAACTGATCACCGCCGCCCGGGCGCTGGGCGAGCCGTCGGCCGTCGTGGTCGGCACGCCGGGAACGGCCGCGCCGCTGGTCGACGGGCTGAAGGAGGCCGGCGCCGCCAAGATCTACGTCGCCGAGTCCGACGACGTCGACAAGTACCTGATCACCCCGGTGGTCGACGTGCTGGCATCGCTGGCCGAGTCGAACGCCCCGGCGGCCGTGCTGCTGGCCGCCAACGCCGACGGCAAGGAGATCGCCGGCCGGCTCGCCGCCCGGATCGGCTCCGGGCTGCTGGTCGACGTAGTCGAGGTCAAGGAGGGCGCCAAGGCCGTGCACTCCATCTTCGGTGGCGCGTTCACCGTCGAGGCACAGGCCAACGGCGACACCCCGGTGATCACGCTGCGCGCCGGTGCCGTCGACGCCGAGCCGGCCGCCGGCGCGGGCGAGCAGGTCACCGTCGAGGTCCCGGCCGCCGCCGAGAACGCCACCAAGATCACCGCCCGCGAGCCCGCGGTCGCCGGTGACCGCCCCGAGTTGACCGAGGCCAGCATCGTGGTCTCCGGTGGCCGCGGCGTGGGCAGCGCGGAGAACTTCAAGGTGGTCGAGGAGCTGGCCGACGCGCTCGGCGCGGCCGTCGGCGCCTCGCGTGCCGCCGTCGACTCCGGCTACTACCCGGGCCAGTTCCAGGTGGGCCAGACCGGTAAGACGGTGTCGCCGCAGCTCTACATCGCGCTGGGCATCTCCGGCGCGATCCAGCACCGCGCGGGCATGCAGACGTCCAAGACCATCGTCGCGGTCAACAAGGACGAAGAGGCGCCGATCTTCGAGATCGCCGACTACGGCGTGGTGGGCGACCTGTTCAAGGTCGCCCCGCAGCTGACCGAGGCGATCAAGGCCCGCAAGGGCTGATAGCCGCGCGAGCAGACGCAAAAGCCCCCGACGCCCCGGCGTGTCGGGGGCTTTTGCATCTGCTGGGCCCGAGGTAACGGCGGTCACGCTTTTCGCCACAGTTCGTCATCTGACGTGCACCGACACGTCATAGCGTCGACGCCGACTCGCTCATCGGCTGCGCCACGTTGGGTGCCATGAGCATTGCTTCGGTCCTCATACCCAGCGACCACCCCAGCGGTCCGGCGACCGGGTCGTCCGCCGCGCCGCGCTACTCCCTGCTGCTGTCGGCCGACCCCGCCATGATCGAGGCGGCGCAGCGGCTCCGCTACGAGGTGTTCACTAGCACGCCGGGCTTCGCCCTGCCGTCGGCCGACGGGTCCGGCCGCGACGTCGACCGGTTCGACGAATTCTGCGACCACCTGCTGGTCCGCGACGACGACACCGGCGAGCTGGTGGGCTGCTACCGGATGCTGGCGCCCGCGGGCGCCATCGCGGCCGGCGGCCTCTACACCGCCACCGAGTTCGACATCCGCGCCTTCGACCCGCTGCGGCCGTCGCTGGTGGAGATGGGCCGCGCCGTGGTGCGCGACGGGCACCGCAACGGCGGCGTGGTGCTGCTGATGTGGGCGGGCATCCTGGCCTACCTGGACCGCTACGGCTACGACTACGTGACCGGATGCGTGTCGGTGCCCATCGGGGACGCCGATGATGCGCCCCCGGGCAGCCGGCTGCGGGGCGTGCGTGACTTCGTCGTCAGCCGGCACGGCGCGCCGGCGCGGTACCGGGTGCGACCGCACCGGCCGGTGGTCGTCGACGGCACCGCCCTGGACGACATCCAGCCGCCCGCGCGGCCGTCGGTTCCGGCGCTGATGCGCGGCTACCTGCGGTTGGGCGCCCAGGTGTGCGGCGAGCCCGCGCACGACCCCGACTTCGGGGTCGGCGACTTCTGCGTGCTGCTGGGCAAACAGGATGCCGACACCCGGTACCTGAAGCGACTGAGATCGGTGTCGGCGGCCGCGGAACTGGCGGGCGGCCGGTGATGCAGGCCCCCGCGGGCGGCGGGCACTCCTGGCTGCCGCGCGCCTCGTGTGACGCCCGCTGCGTGGCCGCCGGCCGGCCGGCGGCCGAGCGGCGGCTGCGGGTGGTGGTGCGGGTGACGCTGCGGCTGCTGCTGGCGGTGCTGCTGGCACCGGGCTGGCCGCTGCTGGCGGTGCCGCTGCCGGGGCGCACCCGCGTGCAGCGCATCTACTGCCGGCTGGTGCTGCGCTGCTTCGGTGTCCGGATCACGGTGTCGGGCAACCCGATTCGCAATCTGCGCGGGGTGCTGGTGGTGAGCCCGCACACGTCATGGCTGGACGTCTTCGCCATCGGCGCGGTGCTGCCCGGGTCGTTCGTCGCGCGCGCCGACATGTTCAGCGGACCGGCGACCGGGGTGGTGGCCCGGATTCTGGAGATCATCCCGATCGAGCGGTCCAGCTTGCGGCGGCTGCCCGGCGTGGTGGACGCCGTCGCCCACCGGCTACGGGCCGGCCAGACGGTGGTGGCCTTCCCGGAGGGCACCACCTGGTGCGGTCGCGACGGCGACGATGCCGGGGGAGGCGGCGGACCGTCGCACACGTCCGGCGACGATGCCGGCCGGGGAGCGGCCGGAGGAGGAGGCGGACCATCGCACAGGGGCCGCGGCGCCTTCTATCCGGCCATGTTCCAGGCGGCGATCGACGCCGGGCGGCCGGTGCAGCCGCTGCGGCTGACCTACCAGCACGTGGACGGCAGCACCTCGACCGCGCCCGCCTTCGTCGGCGACGAGACGCTGCTGGGCTCGATCCGCCGGCTGCTCACCGTGCGACGCACGCTGGCGCGGGTGCAGGTCGAGTCGCTGCAGCTGCCCGGGACCGACCGGCGCGCCCTGGCCGGGCGCTGCCAGTCCGCGGTGGGCGTGGCGG
The DNA here is from genome assembly GCF_009741445.1 of Mycobacterium avium subsp. avium. Classification (NCBI taxonomy): domain Bacteria; kingdom Bacillati; phylum Actinomycetota; class Actinomycetes; order Mycobacteriales; family Mycobacteriaceae; genus Mycobacterium; species Mycobacterium avium. Next base: position 817,974 of record NZ_CP046507.1, read on the forward strand.
CGGCCCGGCGCGCTGGTCACGTGCGCGTGCTGGTGGCCTGAGCCCGCCGGCCGGCCGGTATCGTGGGTCGGGTCATGGTCTACCTGGATCACGCCGCCACCACCCCGATGCACCCCGCCGCCGTCGAGGCGATGACGGCTGTGCTCGGCACGGTCGGCAACGCCTCCTCGCTGCACACCAGCGGCCGGGCGGCGCGGCGGCGCATCGAGGAGTCCCGCGAGCTGTTCGCCGACAAGCTGGGCGCGCGCCCCTCGGAGGTGATCTTCACCGCGGGCGGCACCGAGAGCGACAACCTGGCGGTCAAGGGCATCTACTGGGCCCGCCGCGACGCCGAGCCGCGGCAGCGGCGCATCGTGACCAGCGAGGTGGAACACCACGCCGTGCTGGACTCGGTGAACTGGCTCGTCGAACACGAAGGCGCCGAGGTGACCTGGCTGCCGACCGCCGCCGACGGCTCGGTGAGCCCCCCCGCGCTGCGCGAGGTGCTCACCCGTCACGACGACGTCGCCCTGGTCTCGGTGATGTGGGCCAACAACGAGGTCGGCACCGTGCAGCCGGTCGCGGAATTGGCTGCTGTCGCAGCGGAATTCGGTGTCCCGATGCACAGCGATGCGGTCCAGGCGGTGGGCCAGCTGCCGGTCGACTTCACCGCCAGCGGGTTGTCGGCGATGAGCGTGACCGCGCACAAGTTCGGCGGCCCGCCGGCCGTGGGCGCGCTGCTGCTGCGCCGCGACGTCGCGTGCGTGCCGCTGGCGCACGGCGGCGGGCAGGAACGCGACATCCGTTCGGGCACAGCCGATGTCGCCGGGGCGGTCGGAATGGCGGCGGCGGCCCGGATCTCGGTCGACGGGCTGGAAACCAACAGCGCCCGGCTGCGCGCGTTGCGGGACCGGCTGGTCGACGGGGTGCTGGCCGGCATCGAGGACGTCACCCTCAACGGCGCCCGCGATCCGTTGCGCCTTCCCGGCAACGCGCACTTCACCTTCCGCGGCTGCGAGGGCGATGCGCTGTTGATGTTGTTGGACGCCAACGGGATCGAGTGTTCAACCGGTTCGGCGTGCACCGCCGGTGTGGCGCAGCCGTCGCACGTGCTGGTGGCGATGGGCGTGGACCCGGCCAGCGCCCGCGGCTCGTTGCGACTGTCGTTGGGGCACACCAGCATCGACGCGGACGTCGACGCCGTGCTGCGGGTGTTGCCCGGGGCGGTGGAACGCGCTCGCCGGGCCGCGCTGGCCGCAGCGGGGGCTTCGTAAGTGAGAGTGCTTGCCGCCATGAGCGGTGGCGTCGACTCGTCGGTCGCCGCCGCCCGGATGGTCGACGCCGGACACGACGTGGTGGGAGTGCACCTGGCGCTGTCCACCGCTCCCGGCACGCTGCGCACCGGTTCGCGGGGGTGCTGCTCGAAGGAGGACGCCTCCGACGCGCGCCGGGTCGCCGATGTGCTCGGAATCCCGTTCTACGTCTGGGATTTCGCGGAGAAGTTCCAAGCGGACGTGATCGACGCGTTCGTGTCGGCCTACGCCCGCGGCGAAACACCCAACCCCTGCGTGACGTGCAACCAGAAGATCAAGTTCTCGGCGCTGTCGGCCAAAGCCGTTGCGCTCGGGTTCGACGCGGTGGCCACCGGGCACTATGCCCGGCTGTCCGGCGGGCGGCTGCGCCGCGCCGTCGACAAGGACAAGGACCAGTCCTACGTGCTGGCCGTGCTCAGCGCCGAGCAGTTGCGGCACGCGGCGTTCCCCATCGGTGACACCCCCAAGCCGCAGATCCGCGAAGAGGCCGCGCGGCGGGGGCTGGCCGTCGCCGAAAAGCCGGACAGCCACGACATCTGCTTCATCCCCTCCGGCAACACCCGCGCCTTTTTGGGTGAGCGCATCGGGGTCCGACGCGGCGCCGTCGTCAACGCCGACGGCACGGTGCTCGCCGAGCACGACGGCGTGCACGGCTTCACCATCGGGCAGCGCAAAGGGCTCGGCATCGCCGGGCCGGGCCCCGACGGGCGGCCGCGCTACGTGACGGCGATCGACGCCGACACCGCGACCGTGCGGGTGGGGGAGGCGGCCGACCTCGATGTGCGCGAAATGCTCGGGCGCGCAGTGGTATTCACCTCGGGAACGGCTCCGTCCGGGCCGTTCGAGTGCGCGGTTCAGGTGCGCGCGCACGGTGAAACCGCGGACGCGGTGGCCGAACTGGTCGGCGACGAGCTGGTGGTGCGCCTGCGCGCCCCGCTGCGCGGCGTCGCACCGGGCCAGACCCTGGCGCTCTACCGGCGCGACCCCGACGGCGACGAGGTGCTCGGCAGCGCGACCATCGCCGGCACGTCGCGCTGAGCCGGGCCTAACGCGGCACGTTCGCGGCGATGTTCGTCATCACGATGTCGGACACCGATTGCGCGAAGCCGCAGAAGGTGACTTCCAGCATGGCCACCGACAGGATCCGGTAGTCGCGCCCGCAGCCGCCGGGCCGCAGGTGCAGAGAGCCGGCGTCGGCGTTCCAGTCGCCGACGTAGAGCTGACCGCCCGAGCCGTTCGCGCAGTCCGTGACCGCACCCACCAGGGAGCCGAAGGCGCGCCGCGCGGTGTCGGCGTCGCGATAGGCCGCCGCGCCCTCGGAGATCAACGCCCCGTCGGGCGGGTCCTGGAAGGTGGTCTTGTGAAACGCCTCGAGATCGCGCCCGAACGTTGCCGTCTCGGCGTAGATGAACCGGCACTCCGGCGGCGCGGTCTGCGCCAGCGCCTCGATGTCCACCGGGCTGGTGCCGTCCATCGAGGGAATGATGCTCAGGTGCTCCCCGGCGCCGGTGATCGCCCGCATCCGCGACTGGTCCAGCAGGATGGCGTCGACGTCGACGCCCTGCACCACCCGGTGGTTGGCGCCGGGTCCCGGCACCGCCGCCCCGTCCACCACCCGGCTGCACGCCGCGGCCAGCAGCACCACCGCGCCCAGCAGCGGCAGCCACCGACCATTCGCCTTCTGCGACACCGTTTCGCACCCCTTCGGCTCGAACCTACCCGCGCCGCGCCCGGGCCCCCAGCCCCCTGCCGGCCGCCGGATCGGCCGACGTCGAATACGGTTGCCCGGTGAGTGCTTTCGCCCGCCCCTTCGCAACGGCCAGCGGCGTCGGATCGTGGCCCGGCACGGTCGCGCGGGAGGCCGCCGAGGTCGTCGTCGGGGAATTGGCGGGCGCGCTGGCCCACATCGTCGAGTTGCCCGCCCGCGGGGTGGGCGCCGACATGCTCGGCCGGGCTGGGGCGCTGCTGGTCGACGTGGCCATCGACACCGTGCCGCGCGGCTACCGCCTGGTGGCCCGGCCGGGCGCGGTCACCCGCCGCGCCATCAGCCTGCTCGACGAGGACATGGACGCGCTGGAGGAGGCCTGGGAGGCCGCCGGCCTGCGCAACGACGGCCGGGTGGTCAAGGTGCAGGCCCCGGGGCCCGTCACGCTGGCCGCCGAGATCGAGCTGGCCAACGGGCACCGGGCGATCACCGACCCCGGGGCGCTGCGCGATCTGGCGGCCTCGCTGGGCGAGGGCGTGGCCGCGCACCGCGCGCGGCTGTCCCGCCGCCTCGAGACGCCGGTGGTGGTCCAGTTCGACGAGCCGTCGCTGCCGGCGGCGTTGGGCGGCGGGCTGCCCGGGGTGACCGCGCTCAGTCCGGTGCCGCCTCTCGATGAGGCCCTGGCGCGCGGCCTGCTCGACGGCTGCGTCCACACCGTCGGCGGTGAGGTGCTGTTGCACTGCTGCGGCCCCGATATGCCATGGAACCTGTTGCAGGACAGCGCGTTCAGCGCGGTGTCGGTGGATGCGAGCGCGTTGGGCGCCGCGGATCTCGACGGGATGGCCGCGTTCGTGGAGTCGGGCCGGGCGGTGGCGTTGGGCGTCGTCGCCGTCGGCGTCCCGCCGCGGCGGCCGTCGGCCGAGCAGGTGGCCGGCGCCGTGGTCGCGGTGACCGATCGGCTCGGCTTCACCCGCTCGGCTCTGCGCGACCGGATCGGCGTCACCCCGGCGTGCGGCCTGGCCGGCGCCACGCCCGAGTGGGCGCGCACCGCGATCGGGCTCGCCCGCCGGGCGGCCGAACTGTTCGCCGAGGACCCCGACGCCATCGAATAGGCAACCCGCAAGGTTGCCGGGTTTTGCGTCGGTCGGCTCGGATAGCCTGCCAAGGTGAGCTCGGCAGAGGCTGATTCGGTACCGCCCGAGGTGCGGCGGCAGTGGCAGGAGCTGGCCGAAACGGTCCGCGAACACCAGTTCCGCTACTACATCAAGGACGCGCCGATCATCTCGGACGCCGAGTTCGACGCGCTGTTCAACGAGCTGCTCGCCCTGGAGGAGCGTCACCCCGAGCTGCGGGTGGCCGATTCGCCCACGCAGCTGGTCGGCGGGGCGGGTTTCGCCACCGACTTCGCCGAGGCGGCGCACCTGGAGCGGATGCTGAGCCTCGACGACGTCTTCGACACCGACGAGCTAATCGCCTGGAGCAATCGCGTCGAGAACGAGATCGGCAAGGACCCGCACTACCTGTGCGAGCTCAAGATCGACGGGGTGGCCCTGTCGCTGGTCTACCGCGACGGCCGGCTGGAACGCGCCGCCACCCGGGGCGACGGCCGGGTCGGCGAGGACGTGACGCTCAACGCCCGCACCATCGACGACGTGCCCGAACGCCTCTCGCCCAGCGACGACTTCCCGGTTCCGGCGCTGCTCGAGGTGCGCGGTGAGGTGTTCTTCCTGCTCGCCGACTTCGAGGCGCTCAACGCCAGCCTGGTCGAAGACGGCAAGGCGCCGTTCGCCAATCCGCGCAACAGCGCGGCCGGGTCGCTGCGCCAGAAGAACCCGGCCGTCACCGCGCGGCGCAAGCTGCGGATGATCTGCCACGGCATCGGCCGCACCGAGGGGTTTTCGCCGAAAACCCAGCACGAGGCCTACACCGCGCTGAGTGTGTGGGGGCTGCCGGTGGCCGAACAGACCGCGCGGGTGCGCGGGCTGGCCGCGGTGCAGGAGCGGATCGGCTACTGGGGCGAGCACCGCTACGAACTGCAACACGAGATCGACGGTGTGGTGGTCAAAGTCGACGACGTCGCGTTGCAGCGCCGGCTCGGCGCCACCTCGCGCGCGCCGCGCTGGGCGGTCGCCTACAAGTACCCGCCCCAGGAGGCGCAGACCAAGCTCCTCGACATCCGCGTCAACGTCGGGCGCACCGGGCGCGTCACCCCGTTTGCGTTCATGACCCCGGTCAAGGTGGCCGGGTCGACGGTTGGGCTGGCCACCCTGCACAACGCCGCCGAGGTCAAGCGCAAGGGCGTGCTGATCGGCGACACCGTGATGATCCGCAAGGCCGGCGACGTGATCCCCGAGGTGCTGGGCCCGGTCGTCGACCTGCGCGACGGCACCGAACGCGAATTCGTCATGCCCACAACGTGTCCCGAGTGCGGCACCCCGCTGGCGCCGGCCAAGGAGGGCGACGCCGACATCCGCTGCCCCAACGCCCGGTCCTGCCCGGCGCAGCTGCGAGAGCGGGTGTTTCACGTCGCCGGCCGCGGCGCACTCGACATCGAGGGGCTGGGCTACGAGGCGGCCACCGCGCTGCTCACGGCCGGGGTGATCGCCGACGAGGGCGACTTGTTCGCGCTCACCGAGGACGACCTGCTGCGCACCGAGCTGTTCCGGACCAAGGCCGGCACGTTGTCCGCGAACGGCACACGGCTGCTGCAGAACCTGCAGAAGGCGAAAAAGGTTGCGCTGTGGCGTGTTTTGGTGGCGTTGTCGATCCGGCACGTGGGGCCGACGGCGGCGCGCGCCCTGGCGACCGAGTTCGGCGATCTGGACTCGATCATGTCGGCGTCCACCGAGCGGCTCGCCGCGGTGGAGGGGGTCGGCCCGACGATCGCGGCGGCGCTCACCGAATGGTTCACCGTCGACTGGCACCGCGCGATCGTGGACAAGTGGCGGGCCGCCGGCGTGCGGATGGCCGACGAGCGCGACGCCAGCGTGCCGCGCACGCTGGAGGGGCTGACGGTGGTGGTCACCGGGTCGCTGGCCGGTTTCTCCCGCGACGACGCCAAGGAGGCGATCCTGGCGCGCGGCGGCAAGGCCGCCGGTTCGGTGTCGAAGAAGACCGACTACGTGGTGGCCGGCGATTCGCCGGGCTCCAAGTACGACAAGGCGGTCGAGCTCGGCGTGCCCATCCTGGACGAGGACGGCTTCCGCAAGCTGCTGGCCGAGGGCCCGCCGGAAACCCCGGCGGACTGAGCCGATGAGCGGCAACTACGGTGACTCCACCCGTAGCCTCAAAGCTGTTGATCCTCAAGCTGTTTCGGGCCAGCCGGTGGCGCCGCAGCCGGTGCTGGCCGCCACCTATCACCTGTCCGGCGACGAAACCGCGGGCGTGGACAGCTATGGCCGCAACTCCAATCCCACCTGGCGGCAACTGGAGTCGGCGCTCGCCGAGCTCGAGGGTGCCGTCGGCGCGCTGGTGTTCGGTTCCGGCATGCGGCCATCAGCGCCGTGCTGCGCGCGCTCGCCCCGCCCGGGTCGACCGTGGTGGTGCCGGCCGACGGCTATTACCAGGTGCGCCGCCACGCCGCCGAAGACCTGGCGCCCGCGGGTGTGACGGTCATCGAGGCGTCGAGTGCGCAGATCTATGACGCCGCCGCGACCGCCGACGTGGTGCTGGCCGAGACGCCGACCAATCCGGCGCTGGACGTGGTCGATCTGCACCGGCTGGCCACCGTCTGTCACGGTCGGGGAGCGCGGCTGGTGGTCGACAACACCGCGGCCACGCCGTTGGGTCAGCAGCCGCTGTCGCTGGGCGCCGACGCGGTGGTGGCCAGCGCCACCAAGGCGTTGGCCGGTCACAGCGACCTGCTGGCCGGCTACGTCGCCAGCAGCCGGCCCGAGTTGCTGGCCGCGGTGGAACGCCAACGGCTGCTCGCCGGGGCGATCCTGGGCGGGTTCGAGGCGTGGCTTCTGTTGCGCAGCTTGGGAACCGCCGGACTGCGCTTCGAGCGCCAGTGCCAGAACGCGCGGGCGGTGGCGACGCTGCTGGCCCGCCACCCGGCGGTGCGTGCGGTGCGCTATCCCGGGCTGGCCGAGCACCCGGGGCACGCGGTGGCCAGGGCCCAGATGCGCCGGTTCGGTGGCCTGGTCGCCGTCGAACTGGCCGACGCCGCCGCGGTGCGCGCTCTCCTCGACGGCAGCGAGCTGCTGATCGCCTCCACCAGCTTCGGCGGTTTGCACACCTCGGTGGACCGGCGGGCCCGCTGGGGAGACGCGGTCCCCGACGGGTTCGCGCGCATCTCGTTGGGCATCGAGGACACCGACGACCTGCTCGCCGACATCGAGCGGGCCCTGCTGACCCTGCGCTGACGGACCTTTGCAGCCGTGGCCATCCGGCGAGGTTCGCGGCGCCGAAATTCGTCGGCACCGGCCGAGCGCATCTATGGTGGGCGCTATGACCCAGACGGCCGACCGCTGCGAGCAGGCCTCGCCGTGGTCGCCGCGCGAGGCCGAGATCCTGGCGGTGACCCTGCGGTTGCTGCAGGAACACGGCTATGACCAGTTGACGGTGGACGCGGTGGCCGGCGCCGCCCACGCCAGCAAGGCCACCGTGTACCGGCGCTGGCCCTCCAAGGCCGAACTGGTGCTGGCCGCCTTCATCGAGGGCGTGCGCCAGGTAGCCGTCCCGCCGAACACCGGCACGCTGCGCGGCGACCTGCTGGCCCTGGGGGAGACGGTCTGCGAGCAGGTCGGCCACCACGCCAGCACCATCCGCGCGGTGATGTTCGAGGTGTCGCGGCACCCGGCGCTCAACGACGCGCTGCAGCACCAATTCCTGGACCAGCGCCGGGCTTTGATCGAGCACGTGCTGCATCAGGCCGTCGACCGCGGCGAGATCAGCGCCGACGCCATCTCCGACGAACTCTGGGACCTGCTGCCCGGCTACCTGATCTTCCGGTCGATCGTGCCCACCCGGCCGCCCAGCCGCCGCACCGTGCAGGCGCTGGTCGACGGGTTCCTCATCCCCGGCCTGACCGCGCGCTGACCCGACGCGGCTACGGGGAGAAGGCCCAGCGCGTCGCGCCGTGCGGTTCGGTGAGCGCGACCCCGACCGCGGCGCGCAGCACGAATCGGTACAGGTGCCACGGCGGCGGCCCGGCGCTCTGGGCGCTGTAGGGGGCCACGACGGCGTCGCCGTCGCGCTCGCAGGGCCAGCCGGCGTCGCGGAACAGCGCGGTGACCGCGTCGAGCTCACCGGCGTCGGTGGTGCGGTGCGCGTCGCCCTGCAGGATCAGGTCGACCCCGGGCAGCCGCACCGACAGGGTGCAGGCCGGATTGGCGACCAGGTTGCGGGACTTCAGCGTCGCCGGCCCGCTGGTGAAATAGATGTTGCCGGCATGCTCGATCGAGCCGACGCCGGCCGCGTGCGGACTGCCGTCGGGTCGCACGGTGCCGAGGAACTGCGGCGTCTCGGGGGAGGGCAGGGCCCGCATCGCCTCGAGGACCCGGCTCCATGGCAGCTCCGCGTCGCCGTAGATGTTCAGGTCCGTCGCCGAAATCGGGGTGGGCAGCATCAATACTCCTCGCAGTTGGCCGGGCGGATACAGCTATCGACCCGGGGCGGCACCGGAATTCATCGCCCGCCACTGCCCGCCGCGCCCCTCTTGTACAGTACGGTCCCGTACCGTACTGTGATACCTGTCGATCCCGCTGATGACGTTGGCAGCCGCGCTCGCCCTAGGGCGTGAGCCGTCACCCGAATTCGAAAGGCTAACGGGTGAAAGGCTTTTCGATAGCGTCGCTGGTCAAGCGAGGGTGGATGGTGCTGGTCGTCGTCGTGGTGGTCGGCGTCGCCGGGTTCTGCGTTTACCGGCTGCACGGCATCTTCGGCTCGCACAACAACACGTCGGCCGCCGGCGGCATCTCCGACCAGACCGAGCCGTTCAGCCCCAAGCACATCACCCTCGAGGTGTTCGGCAACCCGGGGGCGGTGGCGACCATCAACTACGTGGACATCAATGTCCAGCCGCGGCAGGTGCTCAACGCGGCCCTGCCATGGTCGTTGACCATGGTGACGACCCAGCCCGGGGCCTTCAGCAACCTGGTGGCGCAGGGCAACAGTGATTCGCTCGGCTGTCGCATCACGGTGGACGGTGACGTCAAGGACGAAAGGATCGTCAACCAGGTGAACGCCTACACCTTCTGTCTGGTGAAGTCCGCATGACCACGGATCAGGCCACCAGATCCGTTGTGGCGCAGACGATTCGTCGTCTCTCGGTACCGATACTGCTGGTGTGGGTGGCGGTGGCCGCCATCTCCAACATCGCCGTGCCGAACCTGGAGGATGTGGCCAAGGCCCACAACGTGTCCCTGAACACCCCGGCCGCGCCGTCGTTTCAGGCGATGCAGCACATCGGCAAGGTGTTCCACGAATACGATTCCGACAGTGCGGCGATGATCGTGTTGGAGGGCGACAAGCCGCTGGGCGACGACGCCCACCGGTTCTACGACGCGTTGGTCGGCAAGCTCGAACGCGACACCAAACACGTCGAGCACGTACAGAACTTCTGGGGCGATCCGCTGACCGCGGCGGGCTCGCAAAGCAAGGACGGCAAGGCCGCCTATGTGCAGGTCTATCTCGCCGGCAACCAGGGCGATGCGTTGGCCAATGAGTCCGTCGACGCCATCCGCAATATCGTGGAGCACACGCCGCCGCCACCGGGGGTCAAGGCGTACGTGACCGGGGCGGCGCCGCTGGTCACCGATCAGTTCGAGGTGGGCAGCAAGGGCATCTTCAAGGTCACCGTGATCACCGTGCTGGTGATCCTGGCCATGCTGCTATGGGTTTACCGTTCCGTCACAGCGGTTTTCGTGTTGGTCACCGTGATCGTCGAAATGGCCGCCGCCCGGGGCATCGTGGCGTTTCTGGGCAGCGTCGGGTTGATCGGGCTGTCGACGTATGCGACGAACCTGCTCACGCTGCTCGTCATCGCCGCCGGCACCGACTACGCGATCTTCTTCGTCGGCCGCTACCACGAGGCACGCCACGAAGGGCAAGATCGCGAAACCGCCTACTACACCATGTATCGCGGAACCACCCATGTCGTGCTGGGGTCGGGGCTGACGGTGGCGGGTGCGGTGTTGTGTCTGCGCTTCACGCGGCTGAATTACTTTCAGAGCCTGGGGATTCCGGCTGCGATAGGAATCGGGGTCGCCCTGGCGGCCGCGCTCAGCCTGACCCCCGCGGTGATCACGGTGGGCAGCCTGTTCGGGCTCTTCGACCCCAAGCGCCAGATGGCGACGCGGGGGTGGCGGCGCATCGGCACCGCGATCGTGCGCTGGCCGGGCCCGATCCTGGTGGTGGCCACCGGGGTTGCCCTCGTCGGCCTGCTCGCCCTGCCCGGCTATCGGACGAACTACGACGCCCGCCCCTACATGCCGGCCAGCGCCCCGGCGAACACCGGCTACACGGCCGCCGAGCGGCACTTCTCGCAGGCCCGGCTCAATCCCGAGCTGTTGATGATCGAGACCGATCACGACATGCGCAATCCGGCCGACATGATCAACTTGGAGCGCGTCGCCAAAGCGATCGCGCACCTTCCCGGCATCGCCCAGGTCCAGTCCATGACCCGGCCCCTGGGTACCCCGATCGAACACACCTCGTTGGCATTCCAGATCAGCGCGGGCAGCATCGGCAGCATCGAAAACCTGCAATACCAGAAGGAGCGCGCCGAGGATCTGCTCAAACAGGCCGACAACCTCAAAGACACGATCGGCATTCTCAACCAGCAGTATGCGCTGCAAAAGCAGCTCGCGGCCTCCACCCACGATGAGACGCAGAGCTTTCACGACACCATCGCCATCATCAACGACCTGCGGGACAAGATCGCGAACTTCGACGATTTCTTCCGGCCGGTGCGCAGCTATTTCTATTGGGAGAAGCACTGTTTCGACATTCCGGCGTGCTTCGCGTTCCGATCCGTCTTCGACGCGCTCGACGGTATCGACGAGCTGAGCGCGCAGTTTGAAAAGCTCACCGCCAGCCTGGACAAGCTGGACGCGGGCCAACAAAAACTGGTGACCCTGTTGCCGCCCCAGATCGCCGATCAGGAGAAGAACCTCGCGCTGACACTGTCCAACTACGCCACCAACCTCGGGATCAACGCCCAGACCCGGGCGAACACCGATACCGCCACCGCACTGGGCCAGGCGTACGACGCCGCGAAGAACGACGATTCGTTCTATTTGCCGCCGGAGGCCTTCACCAACCCCGAATTCAAACGAGGACTGAAACTGTTCCTCTCGCCGGACGGCAAGGCCGCCCGCATGATCATCTCGCACGAGGGCGATCCGGCCACCCCCGAAGGCATTTCGCACATCGAGCCGATTCGCAACGCCGCCAAACAGGCCGTCAAGAACACGCCGTTGGGGGACTCCAACATCTATCTCGCCGGCACCGCCGCAACGTACAAGGACATCGCCGAGGGCGCCAAATACGACCTGCTGATCGCGGGGATCGCCGCGCTGAGCCTCATCCTGCTGATCATGGTGCTCATCACCCGAAGCCTGGTCGCCGCGATCGTCATCGTCGGCACGGTGGCGCTGTCGTTGGGCGCCTCGTTCGGCCTGTCCGTGCTGGTTTGGCAGGACATCCTCGGCATCAAGCTGTACTGGATCTGCCTGGCACTGTCCGTCATCATCCTGCTGGCGGTGGGATCCGACTACAACCTGCTGCTGATCTCCCGGTTCAGGGAGGAGATCCACGCCGGCTTGAACACGGGCATCATCCGGTCCATGGCGGGCAGCGGGGCGGTGGTGACCTCCGCCGGACTGGTGTTCGCCTTCACCATGGCCTCCTTCGTCTCCGCCTCGCTGTTGGTGCTGGGTCAGATCGGGACGACGATCGCGCTGGGGCTGTTGTTCGACACGTTGATCGTGCGGTCGTTCATGACGCCGTCGGTCGCCGCGCTGCTGGGCCGGTGGTTCTGGTGGCCCCAGCGGGTGCGTCCCCGGCCGGCCAGCACGATGCTGCGGCCGTACGGTCCGCGGCCGGCGGTTCGCCAGCTGCTGCTCTGGGAAGACGGCGACCCCGCCGTCGCGCCCGAGACACCGTCAGCAGCAAGGCATTCCCGCGGCTAGTTCTCCGGCGATGCCACACCGCCTTGTCCGGCAAAGGAGTGAAGGAACTTGGGCCTGTTTGGTTATCTGGCGGTGCTCGCCGGCGTGACCGAATTGGTGCTCGCCGTCTTCGTCTTCGCCTTCGTGAAGCGGCTGCTGGGGCGCCAGCCCACGCCGATCGGTGAGGAGATCGGCGGCACCAGAAGGGCTTTGGACAAATTGCGCAAAGGCGAACCGATGTCGCAGGAGGAATTCGATTGCGCGGCGCAGACAATCGCCGATCGCAGTTCCCCGCTGGCCTTTTCGATCCCGGCCGCCGTGTTCACCATCGGATGCTTCATCGTGTTCAGCACCCTCGAACTGCACGGGGTCAGATCGCTGCGCATCTACATCGGGTTGTTCCCGATACTGGGAGCCACCAACCTGACCGTTCAGCTACTGCGGGTCGCTGCCCTGAAAAGGCGTCTGCCGAGGGCCAATGTGGTGGCGGCGAGTAAAACCTAAGTGGGACAACATCATTCGGGCGTGCGCGGGAATCAGCGCAGCATCGTGGCCACGATCCCGGCCAGATAGCCCAGCCGGGCGACCTCCGACGGCCGGAATTCCGGGCCCGGCCGGCCCAGCACCACCGCGGTGTGCGGGTCACCCAGCGGCGCCGCGACCATCGTCATGTCCATATCGCGCCACGCCTTGGGCACCCAGTCCCCGCTGCTGTCCAGCGTCATCGCCCGCTCCAGCGGCAGCCAGGGAGCCGAATCCGCCTTGGTCTCCGGAGCGCCCGAACTGCCGGCCAGGCGGTGCAGCTCGCCGCCGGCGCTGCGCAACACCGTGCACCAGCTGACCCGCAGCACCTTGGGCGCCTCGTCGACCAGCACCTGCAGCCTGGCCGTCTTGTCGTCGGCCGCGGCGACGTGGTCGAGCAGTTCCAGCTCGCGGTGGGCCTCCAGCAGACCGGTGTGCGGACGCACACTGTCCACCCGCACCCCCGACAGTGACTCGGCGGCGGTGATCAACGTGTCGGGCATGGCCCCGGCCGGCAGCTCGATCACCAGGTCGTCGATCGCATAACCCGAGCTGCGGTCCACCACGTCCAGCGAGAGGATGTCGGCTCCCACCGAACCGAGCGCCACTGCCAGCGATCCCAGGCTGCCCGGACGGTCGAGGAGCTCGATGCGCAACAGATAGGACGGCACGGCCAACACTGTTGCACAGCCCGGGGTGTTCTGCCCGCCGGGCGTAACCGGGCGTAACGCCAGCGTGGCGGTGGCCGCCGAACGTCACGCCAGCGCGGCGGACGCGGCGGGCTAGGCTTTCCGATCGTGTCCCAGATCTCCCGCGATGAGGTGGCGCACCTGGCCCGGCTGTCCCGGCTGGCGCTGACGGACGCCGAGCTCGACAGCTTCGCCGGCCAGCTCGACGCCATCCTCACCCACGTCAGCCAGGTGCAGGCGGTCGACGTCACCGGCGTCGAACCGACCGACAACCCGCTGAAGGACCTCAACGTCACCCGCCCGGACGAGCCGATGCCCTGCCTGACGCAGGCCGAAGCGCTGGCCGAAGCGCCCGAAGCCGTCGACGGCCGGTTCGCCGTCCCGCAGATCCTGGGGGACGAGTGAACGAGATCATCCGGTCGGACGCCGCGACGCTGGCCGCCCGCATCGCCGCCAAGGAGCTGTCCTCGGTCGAGGCCACCCAGGCCTGTTTGGACCAGATCGCGGCGACCGACGAGCGCTACCACGCCTTTTTGCACGTCGCCGCCGATGAGGCGCTGGGCGCGGCCGCGGTCGTCGACGAGGCGGTGGCGGCGGGCGAGCGGCTGCCCTCGCCGCTGGCCGGGGTGCCGCTGGCGCTCAAGGACGTCTTCACCACCGTCGACATGCCCACCACCTGCGGGTCCAAGATTCTGCAGGGCTGGCGTTCGCCGTACGACGCCACCGTCACCACGAAGCTGCGGGCCGCGGGCATCCCGATCCTGGGCAAGACCAACATGGACGAGTTCGCGATGGGCTCCTCGACCGAGAACTCGGCCTACGGCCCGACCCGCAACCCGTGGAATGTCGAGCGGGTGCCCGGCGGTTCCGGCGGCGGCAGCGCGGCCGCGCTGGCGGCGTTCCAGGCGCCGCTGGCGATCGGCTCCGACACCGGCGGCTCGATCCGGCAGCCCGCCGCGCTGACCGCGACCGTCGGGGTCAAGCCCACCTACGGCACGGTGTCCCGGTACGGCCTGGTGGCCTGCGCGTCATCGCTGGATCAGGGCGGCCCGTGCGCGCGCACCGTGCTCGACACCGCGCTGCTGCACCAGGTGATCGCCGGCCACGACATCCGCGACTCCACCTCCGTCGACGCGCCGGTGCCCGACGTCGTCGGCGCCGCCCGGGCCGGCGCGGCCGGTGACCTCAAGGGTGTTCGGGTCGGGGTGGTCAAGCAGCTGCGCGGCGAGGGATATCAGCCCGGCGTGCTGGCCTCCTTCGAGGCCGCCGTCGAGCAGTTGACCGCGCTGGGCGCCGAGGTCAGCGAGGTCGACTGCCCGCACTTCGAGTACGCGCTGGCCGCCTACTACCTGATTTTGCCCTCGGAGGTGTCCAGCAACCTGGCCCGCTTCGACGCGATGCGCTACGGGCTGCGCATCGGCGACGACGGCAGCCACAGCGCCGAGGAGGTGATGGCGCTGACCCGGGCCGCCGGGTTCGGCCCGGAGGTCAAGCGGCGCATCATGATCGGCACCTACGCGCTGTCCGCGGGCTACTACGACGCCTACTACAACCAGGCCCAGAAGGTGCGCACCCTGATCGCCCGCGATCTCGACGCCGCGTACGAGTCCGTCGACGTGGTGGTCTCGCCGGCCACCCCGACCACCGCGTTCGGGCTGGGGGAGAAGGTCGACGACCCGCTGGCCATGTATCTGTTCGACCTGTGCACGCTGCCGCTGAACCTGGCCGGGCACTGCGGCATGTCGGTGCCATCCGGATTGTCGCCCGACGACGACCTGCCGGTGGGGTTGCAGATCATGGCGCCCGCGCTGGCCGACGACCGGTTGTACCGGGTCGGCGCCGCCTACGAGGCCGCGCGCGGCCCGCTGCGCAGCGCGATCTAAGCCGCTCGCCATGAAGCCGCCGCCCCAGGCAAGATGAGGTCATGCGGATCGGAGTGCTCACCGGAGGCGGCGACTGCCCCGGGCTCAACGCCGTCATCCGGGCGGTGGTGCGGACCTGCGACTCCCGGTACGGCTCGTCGGTGGTCGGATTCCAGGACGGCTGGCGCGGGTTGCTGGAGAACCGGCGCATCCAGTTGCACAACGACGACCGCAACGACCGGCTGCTGGCCAAGGGCGGGACCATGCTGGGCACCGCCCGCGTGCACCCGGACAAATTGCGGGCCGGGCTGAACCAGATCAAGCAGACCCTCGACGACAACGGGATCGACGTCCTCATCCCGATCGGCGGCGAAGGGACGCTGACGGCCGCGCACTGGCTCTCCGAGGAGAACGTTCCCGTGGTCGGGGTGCCGAAGACCATCGACAACGACATCGATTGCACTGACGTGACTTTCGGCCACGACACCGCCTTGACCGTCGCCACCGACGCGATCGACCGCCTGCACAGCACGGCCGAATCGCATCAACGCGTGATGCTGGTGGAGGTGATGGGCCGGCACGCCGGCTGGATCGCGCTCAACGCCGGACTGGCCTCCGGCGCACACATGACCCTGATCCCCGAGCAGCCCTTCGACGTCGAAGAAGTCTGCCGGCTCGTCAAACGTCGCTTCCAGCGCGGGGATTCGCATTTCATCTGCGTCGTCGCCGAGGGTGCCAAACCCATCCCCGGTTCGATTTCCTTGCGGGAAGGCGGGATTGACGAATTCGGCCATGAGCGCTTCACCGGGGTGGCCGCGCAGCTGGGTGCCGAGGTGGAGAAGCGGATCAACAAGGAGGTCCGGGTGACGGTGCTGGGCCACGTGCAGCGCGGCGGCACCCCGACCGCCTACGACCGGGTGCTGGCCACCCGGTTCGGTGTGAACGCGGCCGACGCCGCGCACGCCGGGGAGTACGGCCAGATGGTGTCGCTGCGCGGGCAGGACATCGGACGGGTGCCGCTGGCCGACGCGGTGCGTCAGCTCAAGCTGGTGCCCGAAAGCCGCTACGACGACGCCGCCGCGTTCTTCGGTTAGGCGGTCCGGGCAAACAATCGGTGGCGGCGAGTCAACCGCGGCCTGAATTCGCCGGCGAACGGTCCAGGTTGACGCACTGACCGCCTATTTGTGGTTTCCGGACCCGGTCATAAGGGTTATACCGGGGGTATGCGCAACCGCGGTGCGATTCGCGGAGCCGTTCAGCAGCCCGCTGCATCGGCGGGGCCGCCGGGCGTGCCGCGCTCGCCCGGATGGCGCCCCGGCAACGACCCGGCGGCCGCCACCGTCCCGCAACCGCACGGCCCGGCCGGTCGCCGGCCGCCCGCGCCGTCCCAGCGGGTTTCGCCGCCCGCTCGGCCGACGCCGACGCTGGGCGCCACCGCGCTGGACCGCTTCGACCAGCGGGAGGACGAGGCGGCCCGGTTCGACTGGCGGGGCCTGGTGCATCGCCTCACCGGAATCGACCTCGGCCCGGGCAAGGAAGCCACCTACGAAAACGAACTCCGGGCCCGCATTCGGGCGGCAGTCGGCGCCGCCTTTCCCATCGCCGTGCTCAACCTCAAGGGCGGGGTCGGCAAGACGGCGGTGGTGGAGGCGCTCGGTTCCACCTTCGCCGCCGTGCGCGACGACCGGGTGCTCGCCCTGGACATCGACGCCGGAGATCTCGCGGAGCGGCACGGCCGGCACAACCCGCACAGCATGGCCGACCTGCTGCGCGACGGCCCGGCGACCCGGTACGAGGACATCCGGGCGCTGACCTACATGAACGGCTTCGGGCTGGAAGTGCTCGGGTTGCCGGACTATGCGCGCACCGACTGGCGGCTGGAGCGCCAGGACGTCGTCAAGGCGTTTTCGATGCTGCGCAACCACTACTCGGTGGTGTTGGTCGATTGTGTCAAGGCGCTCAATTCCAGTGTGATGGAAGCGGTCCTGCCGGAGTCGCGAGCGCTGGTGGTGGTCACCAGCCCGGCGATCGACGCCATCCGCAAGACCCAGACCACGCTGGAGTGGTTGCGCCACAACGGGTATCAGCAACTGATGCGCTCGACCGTGCTGGCCGTCAACCATGTCGAGCCGGCCAAGGTGGACGCGGTGGCCGTCACCGAACTCGACCGGCTGTCCGCCCGGGTCGGCGCCACCGTGGTGTTGCCGTTCGACCGGCACGTGCACGAGGGCAGAAAGATCGCGCTGGACCGGTTGAGCAAGGAAAGCCGGCGCAGCTACCTCGAGATGGCGGCCGCACTGGCCGATATGTTCCCGGGCAGGGGAGAGCAGCGCGGTCGCGGTCCCCACTAGGATCGACGCCATGAGTGTTGCCGCCAACGCCGAGCTTATGGACTACGACGACGTCATCGCGCGTTTCGATCCGGTGCTCGGGCTCGAGGTGCACGTCGAGCTGTCCACGGTGACCAAGATGTTCTGCGGCTGCACCACCGCGTTCGGCGCCGAACCCAACACCCAGGTGTGCCCCGTGTGCCTGGGGCTGCCCGGCTCGCTGCCGGTGCTCAACCAGGCCGCGGTCGAGTCGGCCATCCGGATCGGGCTGGCACTCAATTGCGAGATCGTGCCCTGGTGCCGGTTCGCCCGGAAGAACTACTTCTACCCGGACATGCCGAAGAACTACCAGATTTCGCAGTACGACGAGCCCATCGCCATCAACGGCTACCTGGAGGCGCCGCTGGACGACGGCACCACCTGGCGGGTGGACATCGAACGCGCGCACATGGAGGAGGACACCGGCAAGCTCACCCACATCGGCAGCGAGACGGGCCGCATTCACGGCGCGACGACGTCGCTGATCGACTACAACCGTGCCGGTGTGCCGTTGATCGAGATCGTCACCAAACCCATCGTCGGCGCGGGAGAGCGCGCACCGCAGATCGCCCGGGCGTATGTGACGGCTTTACGAGACCTGTTGCGCGCCTTGGGTGTATCCGACGTCCGGATGGATCAGGGCTCCATGCGCTGCGACGCCAACGTGTCGCTGAAACCGATCGGCACCGCCGAGTTCGGAACCCGCACCGAAACCAAGAACGTCAACTCGCTCAAGAGCGTCGAAGTGGCGGTGCGTTACGAAATGCAGCGCCAGGCCGCGGTTCTGGCCTCGGGCGGCCGGATCACCCAGGAAACCCGCCACTTTCACGAAGCGGGCTACACCAGCCCCGGGCGCGTCAAGGAGACCGCCGAGGACTACCGCTACTTCCCCGAGCCCGACCTGGAGCCCGTTGCGCCCAGCCGCGAACTGGTGGAGCGGCTGCGGCTGACCATCCCCGAGCTACCGTGGTTGAGCCGCAAGCGGATTCAGCAGGAGTGGGGCGTTTCCGACGAGGTGATGCGCGATCTGGTCAACGCCGGCGCGGTGGACCTGGTCATCGAGACCGTCAAGCACGGCGCACCCAGTGAGCAGGCCCGCGCCTGGTGGGGAAACTTCTTGGTGCAAAAGGCCAATGAGGCCAACATCGGGCTGGACGAACTGAACATCAGCCCCGCCCAGGTGGCCGCGGTGATCGCCCTGGTCGACGAGGGCAAACTCTCGAACAAGCTGGCCCGCCAGGTCGTGGAAGGCGTGCTGGCCGGGGAGGGCGAACCCGACCAGGTGATGAACGCCCGAGGCCTCGAGCTGGTGCGCGACGACTCGGTCACCCAGGCCGCGGTCGACGAGGCGTTGGCCGCCAATCCCGATGTGGCGGAGAAGATCCGCGGCGGCAAGATCGCGGCGGCCGGCGCGATCGTCGGGGCGGTGATGAAGGCCACCCGCGGGCAGGCCGACGCCGCGCGGGTGCGCGAACTGGTGCTGGCCGCCTGCGGCCAAGGCTAGGCTGAGCACCCGCAGCTCGCCGAGCGTGTGGGAAAAGGCCCACTAATCAACAAATTTCGTACCCAGGGCCCACGCTCGACGCGTCGACAGTTAGGTCTTGTCGTCGTTGTTGCGCGGGAAGCCGCCGCCCTGCGGGAACAGCGGGAACACCACGTCGTCCAGCTTCTCGGCGTCCCCGGCCGTCTTGTTGACCGTTGCGCCCCAGACGTTTCCGTCCGGCGACATGCGCAGCGCCCAGGCGTGCGCGTGGGTGTCCTTGCGCACCACGTCGGGTTCGCCGGTGACCGCGCCGGTGTTCGGCGCCAGCCGCACCGCGACCGTCATCTTGGTGTTGATCAGGTTCACCAGCACGGTCCCGTCCATCGCCGCGCACCCGGCCACGCCGGGTTTGTCCGGCCAGGTCCACACCGTGGAGACGTCCGAGGTCTTGGTGATGCGCTGCAACCGGTCCGCCGTCGGGGTGCGGTCGGCGACGTACAGCGAGCCGTCGACCGGGTCCGTGCACAGGCTGCCGCCGGAGCCGACCCCGGACAGCGCGGTGGTCGGCGGCGCCTGCCCGACGGTGGTGGGCTGCTCGATGCGCAGCACCTTGCCGGCCAGCGACTTGGGATCGGCGGCCAGCGCGGGATTGCCCGCATCGCCGGTCAGCACCACCAGCGTGGTGGGGCTGGTGAACATCAGCGCGCCGGTGTTGCCGGTGGCGCCCTTGGGAATCCCGGTCAGGATGTCCTTGGGGATGTCGCCGTCGGCCACCCGGATGACCCGATTGTCGGTCGGCGTGCTGACGTAGGCGTACATCAGGCGGTCCTGCTGATACGTCGGCGACAGCACGATGTCCATCAACCCGCCGTCCCCGGACGGATCGACCGGGATGACCGTCTTCACCTTCGGCTCCGCGCTGACCGAGATCTCTTTGACCGCGCCGGTGGTGCGCTCGGCGACCAGGGCGGTTTTGCTGTCGGGGCCCATGATCAGGCCGCTGGTGCTCTCCAGGCAGCCCTGCATCACCCCGGGAGCCGGACAGGCCTTGGGGAACGGGGTGGGCGGCAGCGGCGGCGGCGGGGGAGGCGTCGAGCTCGGCTGCGGCTTGAGCTCGGGGGCCGTGGTGAACGGCTGCGACTGCGCGTCGTTGAAGCGTGCGCACCCGCTCGTCAGCAGCACGAGGCCGCACAGCGCAGCGAGCCCGCGCCGCACCGACCGCCCTGATCGCCCTCCTCGCATGACCGTCAGGCTACGGACATTGCCGACCCCGCCGCCACACGCGTCCCGCATGTCCGGCCCCGAAAGCGGCATTGAGAGCGCGTTCGGCCCGCCCGGCACCGGCCCTCAAAACGGGCCGGCGGGCCGATTTCGGGCCCCGGCGGGCCCATTTGGCGGGCAAACCGCCGATTGCCTGGCGAAAGCGCCGCTCAAATCCCCAATTCGGGGCCAACTGCCCTTACCCTGACACCCGTGACCAGTCAACCGAATGACGCACATTGGCAGCGGCCCGGCGAATCCCCGGAGCCAACCCCGGGACGCCCCGCCTCGGCACGGCTGGTCGATCCCGAAGATGACCTGACCCCGGTCGGATACCCCGGCGACTTCAATCCGTCCACCGGGACCACCACCGTCATCCCCTACGGCGGCGCCGCAGCGGTCGCCGGCTCCGGGGCCGCGGGCTACCACCTGCTCGAACAGCAGGAGCCGTTGCCCTACGTCCAGCCGCATTCGGCGGCCCGGCACGCGGCCCCCGAGCCCACCGACGACGACGACGAGCACCACGACCGGTTGCTCGACGTCGGCCGGCGCGGAACCCAGCACCTGGGTTTGCTGGTGTTGCGGGCCGGGCTGGGCGTGGTGCTGGGCGCCCACGGGCTGCAGAAGCTGTTCGGCTGGTGGGGCGGCTCGGGCGTGACGGGACTCCGGAACTCACTGTCCGACGTCGGCTACCAGCACGCCGACATCCTGGCCTACGTCAGTGCCGGCGGCGAGCTGGTGGCCGGGGTGCTGCTGGTGCTGGGCCTGTTCACCCCGCTGGCCGCGGCGGGCGCGCTGGCGTTCTTGATCAACGGCCTGTTGGCGACGATCTCGGCGCGGCCGCACGCGCACACCTTCTCGTTCTTCCTGCCCCAGGGGCACGAATACCAGATCACCCTCATCGTGATGGCGACCGCGGTCATCCTGTGCGGACCGGGCCGCTACGGCCTGGACGCGCGGCGCGGCTGGGCGCACCGGCCCTTCATCGGGTCGTTCGTCGCCCTGCTGGCCGGCATCGCCGCCGGTGTCGGGGTGTGGGTGGCGCTCAACGGCGTGAATCCGATCGGCTGAGCGGCGTTTTCACCGGTTTCACTGGTACGGGTTGGGCACCCGGCCGGCGCTGGCCCGGGTCAGCTCCGGCAGCGTCGCGAACGTGACCGCCGGCAGGCGCAGCTCGTCGCCGCTTTTCAGGCGGGCGCGCGCCCAGGAACCACGATGGAAACGCAGCCCGTCGATGTCGTCCCAGCGCACCGTCCGGCTGTCCAGCAGCGTGCGCACGGTCACGCCGTGATCGTCGGCGACGGTCCGCAACCGCACGATCAGCGCCGAAAGCAGCACCGGCAGCAGCAGCAACGGCGCCGACGGCGGCCAGAGCATCACCGGTATCAGCAGGCCCAAGGTCAAAAACCCGACGGCCAGGTGCGCGACGGGTGACACCTTGATCACCACCGGGGCCGCAGCGGGCGGTGGGGACGGTACTGGGGACGACGAACCACGGGCCACCCGACCATCATTTCACCCTGAGCAGCGGGGCGCCCACGGCCACGGATTTGACTGCTGAGCTGTGCGAAGACTACCGTCGAGCGCTATGGATACCGCCGGAAAGCCCGGGATGCTCGTAGTAATTAGGCGCGTTGGTGCCTGAGTTGCCCGTCAGCATGTGAAGCAATCCAGCACCAACGCGCAACCCTCGTGCAGCACAAGCTGTCGGGGGTTTTTTGTTGCCCCGCGAGACTCCCAGAGTGAATAAGGACTGATCGACAGTGAGCGCTCCCACCAGGCGGCCCGCCCCCGACGCACCCGGCGCTGCCGGCATCGCCCCGGCCCCGCCGGCCCCGGCCGCGAAGCCCGCCGCCGGCAAGCCGAAACGCATTGGGCCCGAACAAGTTACCGGCGCGCAATCGGTGATCCGATCGCTGGAGGAGCTCGGCGTCGAGGTGATCTTCGGCATTCCCGGCGGCGCGGTGCTGCCGGTCTATGACCCGCTGTTCGACTCCAAGAAGCTGCGGCACGTGCTGGTCCGCCACGAGCAGGGCGCCGGTCACGCCGCCAGCGGCTACGCGCACGCCACCGGCAAGGTCGGTGTCTGCATGGCCACCTCCGGTCCGGGCGCCACCAACCTGGTCACGGCGTTGGCCGATGCCCAGATGGACTCGATCCCCGTCGTCGCCGTCACCGGCCAGGTGGGACGCACGCTGATCGGCACCGACGCCTTCCAGGAGGCCGACATCTCCGGCATCACCATGCCGATCACCAAGCACAACTTCCTGGTCCGCTCCGGCAACGAAATCCCGCAGGTGCTTGCCGAGGCGTTCCACATCGCCGCCTCCGGCCGCCCCGGCGCGGTGCTCGTCGACATCCCCAAGGACGTGCTGCAGGGCCAGTGCACGTTCAGCTGGCCGCCGCGCATCCACCTGCCCGGGTACAAGCCGACCACCAAACCGCACAGCCGGCAGATCCGGGAAGCCGCCAAGCTGATCGCGGCCGCCCGCAAACCGGTGCTGTACGTAGGCGGCGGTGTCATCCGCGGGGAGGCCAGCGAGCAGCTGCGCGAACTGGCCGAGCTGACCGGCATCCCGGTGGTGACCACGCTGATGGCCCGCGGCGCGTTCCCGGACAGCCACCGTCAGCACCTGGGCATGCCCGGGATGCACGGCACCGTCGCGGCGGTGGCGGCCCTGCAGCGCAGCGACCTGCTGATCGCGCTGGGTACGCGGTTCGATGACCGGGTGACCGGCAAGCTGGACACCTTCGCCCCGGAAGCCAAGGTCATCCACGCCGACATCGACCCGGCCGAGATCGGCAAGAACCGGCATGCCGACGTGCCGATCGTCGGCGACGTCAAGGCCGTCATCGCCGAACTGGTCGAGATGCTGCGCCACGACGGGGCGCCCGGCAATCTCGACATCGCCGACTGGTGGGCCTACCTCGACGACGTCCAGTCCACCTATCCGCTGAGCTACGGCCCGCAGAGCGACGGCAGCCTCGGGCCCGAGTACGTCATCGAGAAGCTGGGCCAGATCGCCGGGCCGGACGCCCTGTACGTGGCGGGCGTGGGTCAGCATCAGATGTGGGCGGCCCAATTCATCTCCTACGAGAAGCCGCGCACCTGGCTCAATTCCGGCGGCCTGGGCACCATGGGGTTCGCCATTCCGGCCGCGATGGGCGCCAAGATGGGCCGTCCGGAGGCCGAGGTGTGGGCGATCGACGGCGACGGTTGTTTCCAGATGACCAACCAGGAGCTGGCCACCTGCGCCGTCGAGGGCATCCCGATCAAGGTGGCGCTGATCAACAACGGCAACCTGGGCATGGTGCGCCAGTGGCAGACCCTGTTCTACGAAGAGCGGTATTCGCAAACGGATCTGGCCACCCACTCGCACCGCATCCCGGACTTCGTCAAGCTCGCCGAGGCGCTGGGCTGCGTCGGATTGCGTTGCGAGCGTGAGGAAGACGTCGTCGACGTGATCAACGCTGCCCGGGCGATCAACGACCGGCCGGTGGTGATCGACTTCATCGTCGGCGCCGACGCGCAGGTGTGGCCGATGGTGGCCGCCGGCACCAGCAACGACGAGATCCAGGCCGCCCGCGGGATCCGCCCGCTGTTCGACGACGAGACCGAAGGGCACGCCTGATGAGTCCGCAGACGCACACGCTGTCGGTGCTGGTCGAAGACAAACCGGGTGTGCTCGCCCGGGTGGCGGCGCTGTTCAGCCGGCGCGGTTTCAACATCGAATCGCTTGCGGTCGGTGCCACCGAGCAGAAGGACATGTCGCGGATGACGATCGTGGTCTCCGCCGAGGAGACCCCGCTCGAGCAGATCACCAAGCAGCTCAACAAGCTGATCAACGTCATCAAGATCGTTGAGCTGGAGGACGGCAACTCGGTGTCGCGGGAATTGGCGTTGATCAAGGTGCGCGCCGACGCCGGCACCCGCAGTCAGGTGATCGAGGCGGTGAACCTGTTCCGCGCCAAGGTGATTGACGTTTCGCCGGAGGCGCTGACGATCGAGGCCACCGGTGACCGCGGCAAGATCGAGGCGCTGCTGCGGGTGCTGGAGCCCTTCGGCATCCGTGAGATCGTCCAATCGGGAGTGGTGTCGCTGTCCCGCGGTCCGCGCGGAATCGGCACGGCCAAGTAAGTTTTCAGCTGCAACGAGAAGGAGATAGTGAAGTGGCTAACCCGTCCGGGGAGACATTGCCGATGTTCTACGACGACGATGCGGACCTGACCATCATCCAGGGTCGCAAGGTCGGCGTCATCGGATACGGCAGCCAGGGGCATGCGCACTCGCTGAGCCTGCGCGACTCCGGCGTGCAGGTGAAGGTGGGCCTGAAGGAGGGTTCGAAGTCGCGCGCCAAGGTTTCCGAGCAGGGCCTCGACGTCGACACCCCGGCCGCGGTGGCCAAGTGGGCCGACGTCATCATGCTGCTGGCCCCCGACACCGCGCAGGCCGACATCTTCAAAAACGACATCGAGCCGAACCTGTCGGACGGCGACGCATTGTTTTTCGGTCACGGGCTCAACATCCACTTCGGCCTGATCAAGCCGCCCGCCGAGGTCACCGTCGCGATGGTCGCCCCCAAGGGGCCCGGCCACCTGGTGCGCCGCCAGTTCGTCGACGGCAAGGGCGTGCCCTGCCTGATCGCCGTCGACCAGGACCCGACCGGCAAGGGCGAGGCGCTGGCGCTGTCCTACGCCAAGGCCATCGGCGGCACCCGGGCCGGCGTCATCAAGACCACCTTCAAGGACGAGACCGAGACCGACCTGTTCGGTGAGCAGGCCGTGTTGTGCGGTGGCACAGAGGAATTGGTGAAGGCCGGTTTCGACGTGATGGTCGAGGCGGGCTACCCGCCGGAGATGGCGTACTTCGAGGTGCTGCACGAGCTCAAGCTGATCGTCGACCTGATGTACGAGGGCGGCATCGCGCGGATGAACTACTCGGTGTCCGACACCGCGGAGTTCGGTGGCTATCTGTCCGGGCCCCGCGTCATCGACGCCGGGACCAAGGACCGGATGCGGGAGATCCTGCGCGACATCCAGAACGGCGACTTCGTCAAGAAGCTGGTCGCCAACGTCGAGGGCGGCAACAAGCAACTCGAGCAGCTGCGCAAGGAGAACGCCGAGCACCCGATCGAGGTGGTCGGCAAGCGGCTGCGCGACCTGATGAGCTGGGTCGACCGGCCGATCACCGAGACGGCCTAGCGCTTTCGTCGACCGTCACGCTGGCGTGACACTCGGTCACCGGTGTCACGCTGGCGTGACGTTCGTCAGCTAGGAAGCCAGCCGTCCCGCCGTCTCGACCACCCGGCGGGCCAGATGGTCGAGGGCGTTCGCGGTGGGCTCGTCGAACTCGTGGATGTTGTCGTGGGTGGTGACCAGGCTTGCCCCGTACGGGTTGCCGTCGACGAACTTGGACGGATCGGTGTAGCCCGGCGCCACGATGATGCCCCCGAAATGCATCAGCGTGATGTACAGCGACAGCAGCGTGGTTTCCTGGCCGCCGTGCAGGGTGTTGGACGAGGTGAACGCCGCATACACCTTGTCGGCGAGCTTGCCTTGCGCCCACAGTCCGCCCAGCGAGTCGAGAAACGCGCGCAGTTGCGCGGCGGGCGAGCCGAAGCGGGTCGGGGAGCCGAAGATCACCGCGTCGGCCCAGACGATGTCGTCGCCGGTGGCCGCCGGAAGGTCTTTCGTCGCTTGGTAATTGGCCGTCCAGGCCGGATTGTGGGCGAACGATTCCGGGTCCTGGGTTTCGGCGACGTGCCGCAGCCGGACCTGCGCCCCGGCCGACTCGGCGGCCGCGGCGACGCGTCGCGCCATCGTGGTGCCATGTCCGGTGGCCGAGTAGTAGATGATCGCGAGTTTGGTCATGGAGCCAGCCTAGGCATGTCGAGGCCGAACTCGCGGCGCAACAGCGTGCGGGCGGCGTAGTAGCCGGCCATGCCGTGCACGCCCCCGCCGGGCGGGGTGGCCGCGGAGCACAGATACACCTTGGGAATCGGTGTGCTCCAAGGGTTTACCCGTGGCGTGGGCCCCGCGATCGCCCGCCACGCGGAGTTGCCGCCGATCCCGATGTCGCCGCCCACGTAGTTGGCGTTGTGATCGCACAACCGGGCGGCCGGTATCGCGCGCGCCGCGACCACGACGTCGTGGAAACCGGGCGCGAACCGCTCGACCACCGCGGTGACGGCCTCGGTGGCGTCGAGTGTGGACCCCGCCGGCACGTGGGCGTAGGTCCAGAACGGGCGACGGCCGGCGGCGTCGATGCGGCCGGGGTCGGCGACGTGCGGGGAGGCGGCCAGCACCATCGGCCACTGCGCGTGCCGGCCGGCGGCGATGTCGGCTTCGGCGCGGGCCATCTGCTCCCGGGTGCCGCCCAGGTGCAGGGTGGGGGCCTGCCGCAGCCGCGGGTCCGACCACGGGATCTCGTCGGAAAGCACGAAGTCGACCTTCGCGACGCCGGGCCCAAAGGTGTAGCGCTGCAACGCTTTCGCGTACCGGGGTGGCAGAGCGTCACCGTAGATCCGCAGCAGGGCGGTCGGCGCTGTGTCGTAGGCGACCACACCGCCCGGAGGTTTGGTGACCTCGGCGCCCGCGGTGAGTTCGCCGCCGTGCGCGCGCAGGTCGGCGATCAGCGCGTCGGTGATCGCCTGGCTGCCGCCGACCGGGATCGGCCAGCCGACCGAATGCGCCAGCGTGGCCAGCATCAACCCGGCGCCGGCCGCCGTCAACGACGGCATCCGCGAAATGATATGGGCGGCAACGCCGGTGAACAGCGCGCGGGCGTCCTCGCCGGCCAGCGTCCCCCAGGCGGGCGTGCCCTGGGCGAGCATCCGCAGCCCGAGCCGCAACGCCGACGTCGGCGAGTTCGGCAGCGAACGCTTGTCGCCCAGCAGCAGGGCCACCACGTCCTCGGAGCGGGCGACCAACGGGCCGAGCAACCGCCGGAAGGACGCGCCGTGCTCCAGTTCGGCGCAGGTGCGGTCCAGATCGCGGTAGGCGATCGCCGCCGGGCGGCCCGGCAGCGGGTTGGCGTAGGAGATCTCCGGCACCGCCAGTTGCACGCCGCGGGCGGGCAGGTCGAACTCGGCGAAGAACGGCGAGGCCAGTGCCAGCGGATGCACCGCCGAGCAGATGTCGTGCAAAACTCCCGCTGAGTCGGGGTCGGCCGCGGTGCGCGCGCCGCCACCGAAGGTCGGTTGAGCTTCCACGACCTGCACTTTCAGGCCGGCCCGGGCGCAGATGAGCGCAGCGGTCAGCCCGTTGGGTCCGCTGCCGACGATGGTGACGTCCACCCGTCAATTACAGCCGATAGGCTGGCCGGGTGAATCTGCCAGTTGTACTCATTGCCGACAAACTCGCCGAATCAACCGTCGCGGCCCTGGGTGACCAGGTCGAAGTGCGCTGGGTAGACGGGCCCGACCGGGAGAAGCTGCTGGCGGCCGTGCCGGAGGCCGACGCGCTGCTGGTGCGCTCGGCCACCACCGTCGACGCCGAGGTGCTGGCGGCCGCGCCCAAGCTGAAGATCGTCGCGCGCGCCGGGGTGGGCCTGGACAACGTCGACGTGGACGCCGCCACCGAGCGCGGGGTGCTGGTGGTCAACGCGCCGACCTCGAACATCCACAGCGCCGCCGAGCACGCGCTGGCGCTGCTGCTGGCCGCCGCGCGCGAGATCCCGGCGGCCGACGCCTCGCTGCGCGAGCACACCTGGAAGCGGTCGTCCTTCTCGGGCACCGAGATCTTCGGCAAGACGGTCGGCGTCGTCGGGCTGGGCCGGATCGGGCAGCTGGTTGCCCAGCGGCTCAGCGCCTTCGGCACTCACCTCATCGCCTACGACCCGTACGTGTCGCCGGCCCGCGCCGCGCAGCTGGGTATCGAGCTGTTGTCGTTGGACGAGCTGCTGGCCCGCGCCGACTTCATCTCCGTGCACCTGCCCAAGACCCCCGAGACGGCGGGGCTGATCGACAAGGACGCGCTGGCCAAGACCAAGCCGGGCGTCATCATCGTCAACGCCGCCCGCGGTGGCCTGGTCGACGAGGCGGCGCTGGCCGACGCGGTGCGCAGCGGCCACGTGCGCGCGGCCGGCCTGGACGTGTTCTCCAAGGAGCCGTGCACCGACAGCCCGCTGTTCGAGCTGCCGCAGGTGGTGGTCACGCCGCATCTGGGTGCGTCCACCACCGAGGCGCAGGATCGGGCGGGCACCGACGTCGCCGCGAGCGTAAAGCTCGCTCTGGCCGGGGAATTCGTTCCCGACGCGGTCAACGTCGCCGGGGGCACGGTGAACGAGGAGGTGGCGCCCTGGCTGGACCTGGTGCGCAAGCTCGGCCTGCTGGCCGCCACGCTGTCCGACGGCCCGCCGGTGTCGCTGTCGGTGCAGGTGCGCGGCGAGTTGGCGTCGGAAGACGTTGAGGTGCTGAAACTTTCGGCTCTGCGGGGGTTGTTCTCCGCCGTCGTGGAGGGGCCCGTGACGTTCGTGAACGCGCCGGCGCTGGCCGAAGAGCGCGGCGTC
Organism: Mycobacterium avium subsp. avium; assembly: GCF_009741445.1. Classification (NCBI taxonomy): domain Bacteria; kingdom Bacillati; phylum Actinomycetota; class Actinomycetes; order Mycobacteriales; family Mycobacteriaceae; genus Mycobacterium; species Mycobacterium avium. The sequence goes on from NZ_CP046507.1 coordinate 846,778, forward strand.
ACCGCCGAGATCAGCACCGCCTCGGAAAGCCCCAACCACCGCAGCGTGGTCGACGTCCGCGCGGTGTCGCACGACGGCACCGTCGTCAACGTCGCGGGAACGCTGTCCGGGCCGCAGCTGGTCGAGAAGATCGTGCAGATCAACGGCCGCAACTTCGACCTGCGCGCCCGCGGCATCAACCTGGTGATCAACTATGTCGACCAGCCCGGTGCGCTGGGCAAGATCGGCACCCTGTTGGGCTCGGCCGGGGTGAACATCCAAGCCGCGCAGCTGTCCGAGGACGCCGAGGGCCCAGGCGCGACGATTCTGCTGCGGCTGGATCAAGACGTGCCGGCCGATGTGCGGTCGGCCATCGGCGCGGCGGTCGGCGCGAACAAGCTTGAGGTGGTTGATCTCTCGTGAACCGCCCCGGCGACGATGCAGAGGGTAGCGATGAGGAGGAGCGGCGCCGATGAAACTCGCGGTGATCGGCGGCGACGGGATCGGCCCGGAGGTGACGGCCGAGGCGCTCAAGGTGCTCGACGCGGTGCTGCCCGGTGTGGACAAGACCGAATACGACCTGGGCGCAAGGCGTTACCACGCCACCGGTGAGCTGCTGCCGGACTCGGTGATCGACGAGTTGCGCGCGCATGACGCGATCCTGCTCGGCGCCATCGGCGATCCGTCGGTGCCCAGCGGCGTGCTGGAGCGAGGTCTGTTGCTGCGCTTGCGTTTTGAGCTGGACCATCACATCAACTTGCGACCCGGCCGGCTGTATCCGGGAGTGAGCAGCCCACTGGCCGGAAACCCCGACATCGATTTCGTGGTGGTGCGCGAGGGCACCGAAGGCCCCTACACGGGGACCGGCGGCGCCATCCGCGTCGGCACGCCCAACGAAGTCGCGACCGAGGTCAGTCAGAACACCGCTTTCGGGGTGCGCCGGGTGGTCGTTGACGCCTTCGAGCGCGCCCGGCGGCGCCGCAAGCATTTGACGCTGGTGCACAAGACGAACGTGCTGACCTTCGCCGGCAAGTTGTGGTCACGCATCGTGGCCGAGGTCGGCCGGGACTACCCCGATGTCGAGGTGGCATATCAGCACATCGACGCCGCCACCATCTTCATGGTCACCGATCCGGGCCGCTTCGACGTGATCGTCACCGACAACCTGTTCGGCGACATCATCACCGACCTGTCGGCCGCGGTGTGCGGCGGAATTGGCTTGGCCGCCAGTGGAAATATCGACGGCACCCGGACCAATCCGTCGATGTTCGAGCCCGTGCACGGCAGCGCGCCCGACATCGCCGGCCAAGGCGTCGCCGATCCCACGGCCGCGATCATGTCGGTGGCGCTGCTGCTCGCCCACCTCGGCGAGGACGCCGCCGCTACCCGGGTTGACCGGGCCGTCGAACGATATCTGGCAACGCGTGGGAACGAACGGCCCGCCACCACCGAAGTCGGCGAACGGATTGCCGCCGCGCTCTAGTTTCCAAGCCGGGCGGCAGCAGCCGCGTCGGCACCAGCGGCATCGCCGCCAAGGGGAACAACGCGCGCAACAGCCATGCCGGTGGATATTTCGCGGCCGAAATCAACGCGCCGAACAACGGCGGACCGGCGGCCGCCATCATCCGCTGGGTGGTGTTCTGGATGCCCAGGGCGCGTCCACTCCAATACGGCCCGGCGAATTCGGTGATCGCGGTGGCCTCCAGCCCGTTGTCGAGCACCGCGATCACCGAGATGGCCACCATCAGGCCGGCCTGCCACCGCGAATTGAGGTAGTCGGCCCAGGCCAACAGCAGCAGAACCAGCACCGCCGCGGCCGCGATGTAGCGGACGGGCCGCATCCGCGAGCCGAGCCGGTCCGACCAGCGACCCACCGCGACCCGGCCGAGCGCACCGAGCAGCTGGGAGAGCGTCACCAATGCGCCGGCGGCCGCGACGGACCAGTGCAGGTTCCGGATCAACCACACCAGCATGAACGTCACCGTCACCGTCTGCGGCATCATCATCAGGCCCGCCACCGCGTGAATTCGCCACAGCGTCAACGACCCTCGATACGGGCTGGCGAGTTCCTGATCGCTGGCGCTGGCGCGGGGCTTGCGCGGCGGGTCGACGATACCGATCACGCTGGCGACCGCGCCGAACACGCATGCCAGCGCGGTGAAGCGCAGTCCCGCCTGCGGACCGTGTTCGGCCAGCTCGGGAATGACCATGGCGCCCAACGCGATTCCCAACGGTTGCGCGGTTTGGCGGATGCCCATCGCCAGCCCGCGCTGGTGCGGGGGGAACCAGGCCGACACCAGTCGGCCGCCGGCCGTGTTGCAGCTGGCCGCCGCCATGCCGCCGAGAAACAGGTACACCGCGATCAGTACCATGGAGTGTGCCGACGACGCGGCGTAGGCGGCCAGTGCGGTCAGCGCCGAGCCGGTGGTCATCACCACCCGCTCGCCGACCCGGTCCAGCACGTAGCCCCACGCCACGAGCGTGACCACCATTCCCCAGCTGGGCATCGAGGCCAGCAGACCGGCTTCGTCGAGCCGAATCCCGCGCGCGCCTTGCAGCGACGGGATCAAGAATGCGACGCCGTTGATGAACAGAAAGGAACTCGCCGTCGCCAGCAGCGAAACGACCATGATCGACCAGCGGGTGCCGGCGCCGACGTCGGGCGTGGCGACGGGGTCGGTCTGCATTCCCCATGCTTGCATACCGCCGGGATATTTAGGGGTAGGACGTGTGCCGTTGCCGGTCATCGGTGCTTGGGGTCGACGGCCCGCCACGCCCGGCTACGCCGCGCTCGCGGCCGTCACGGGGCTCGATGGTGACGGCCCGCCACGCCCGGCTACGCCGCGCTCGCGGCCCTCACTAGGCTGAGCCAAATGCGCCTTGGTCGAATCGCCAGCCCCGACGGTGTCGCCTTCGTCAGTATCGAGGGCGAACTCGACAACCCCGCCGAGATGATCGCCCGCGAAATCGCCGAGCATCCATTCGGCACCCCCAACTTCACCGGCCGGTCGTGGCCGCTCGCCGACGTCCGGCTGCTCGCCCCGATACTGGCCAGCAAGGTGGTGTGCGTCGGCAAGAACTACGCCGACCACATCGCCGAGATGGGCGAGGCGACCGGCCCCGTGCCGGCCGACCCGGTGATCTTCCTCAAACCCAACACCGCCATCATCGGACCGAACGTGCCGATTCGGTTGCCGGCCAACGCATCACCCGTGCACTTCGAGGGCGAGCTGGCGGTGGTGATCGGCCGGCCCTGCAAGGACGTCTCGGCCGCCCAGGCCGCCGAGAACATCCTCGGCTACACCATCGGCAACGACGTGTCGGCGCGCGACCAACAACGATCCGATGGTCAGTGGACGCGGGCCAAGGGCCATGACACCTTCTGCCCGGTCGGGCCGTGGATCGTCACTGACCTCAATCCGCTGGACCCGGGCGACCTGGAATTGCGCACCGAGGTCAACGGCGAGGTCAAACAACGCAGCCGCACGTCGCTGCTGATCCACGACATCGGCTCCATCGTCGAATGGATCTCGGCCGTGATGACCCTGCTGCCCGGTGATCTCATCCTCACCGGAACACCGGCGGGCGTGGGTCCCATCGAGGACGGCGACACCGTCTCCATCACCATCGAGGGCATCGGTACCCTGACCAATCCCGTGGTCCGCAAAGGAAAATCGTGACTGCACCCGCAAACGTCCGGGTCCGATTCTGCCCGTCGCCCACCGGCACCCCGCACGTCGGCATGGTCCGCACGGCGCTGTTCAACTGGGCATACGCCCGACACACCGGCGGCACCTTCGTGTTTCGCATCGAGGACACCGACGCGGCGCGCGACAGCGAGGAAAGCTACTTGGCGCTGCTGGACGCGCTGCGCTGGCTCGGCCTGGACTGGGACGAGGGGCCGGAGGTGGGCGGCCCGTACGGCCCCTACCGGCAGTCACAGCGCGGCGAGATCTACCGCGACGTGGTGGCCAAACTGGTCGAGGCGGGCGAGGCGTATTACGCCTTCTCCACCCCGGAGGAGGTCGAGGCGCGGCACATCGCCGCCGGCCGTAATCCCAAGCTGGGCTACGACAACTTCGATCGCCACCTCACCGATTCGCAGCGCGCCGCCTTCCTGGCGGAGGGCCGCCAACCGGTGGTGCGGCTGCGGATGCCCGACGAAGATCTCGGCTGGGACGACCTGGTCCGCGGCAGCACCGTCTTCGCCGCCGGCTCCGTGCCCGACTTCGCGTTGACCCGCGCCAACGGAGATCCCTTGTACACGTTGGTCAACCCGTGCGACGACGCGCTGATGAAGATCACCCACGTGCTGCGCGGCGAGGACCTGCTGCCCTCGACACCGCGTCAGCTCGCGCTGTATCAGGCGCTGATCCGGATCGGAGTGGCCGAGCGCATCCCGCAGTTCGCCCACCTGCCAACGGTATTGGGGGAGGGCACCAAAAAGCTCTCCAAGCGCGACCCACAGTCCAACCTGTTCGCCCACCGCGACCGCGGCTTCATCCCCGAAGGGCTGCTCAATTACCTTGCGCTGCTGGGCTGGGCCATCGCCGACGACCGCGACGTGTTCAGCCTGGACGAGATGGTGGCCGCCTTCGACGTCGTCGACGTCAACTCCAATCCGGCCCGCTTCGACCAGAAGAAGGCCGACGCGCTCAACGCCGAGCACATCCGGATGCTGACCGCCGCGGACTTCGCCGCCAGGCTGCGCGACTACCTCGACGTCCACGGGCATCGCCTCGCGCTCGACGACGCGGCGTTCGCCACCGCCGCCGAGTTGGTGCAGACCCGCATCGTGGTGCTCGGCGACGCGTGGGACCTGTTGAAGTTCCTCAACGACGACGAGTACGCGATCGACCCGAAGGCCGCCGCCAAGGAGCTGGGGCCCGACGGCGCCGCGGTGCTGGACGCGGCGCTGCCCGCGCTGGACGCCGTGACGGACTGGGCGGCGCCGCAGATCGAGGCCGCGCTGAAGACCGCGCTCATCGACGGCCTGGGCCTCAAACCGCGCAAGGCGTTCGGGCCGATCCGGGTGGGCGCCACCGGGACGACGATCAGCCCGCCGCTGTTCGAATCGCTGCAGCTGCTGGGCCGCGACCGCAGCTTGCGGAGGTTGCGCGCGGCGCGGGAGCGGGCCGGTCAGCACAGCGCCTGAGCGACGAGCACCACACGTGCGGATGGCCCCGGCGAGTCTTTGGTAGTCTGCACTGCGGTTCACAAAGGCCGAAGAACGACTGGCGGCGGCGGTCCCCGAAGCGCTAACAAAAGCCTGAGATCGACGCTGACCAGCTGTTTTAGGCAGCCAATGGGGTATGGTGTAATTGGCAACACAGCTGATTCTGGTTCAGCCGTTCTAGGTTCGAGTCCTGGTACCCCAGCAAAACCCCGCCGTTCCAAGCGATTAGGTGGGCTTAGCGGGGTGAGCTATGCTGACACCTCGGATCGTCTGTGGATCGTGTCTGGCCCCGTCGTCTAGCGGCCTAGGACGCCGCCCTCTCACGGCGGTAGCGTGGGTTCGAATCCCATCGGGGCTACAAAACCAAGACCGCGGTCACCGGTCGGTGCCCAGCACCGCCGGCGCCGTCGATCCACCCACCGGCATGGGTGGCAAGCCGAGTTTGCGGTGATCCCAGGAACGCGCCCGGCGGGCCACGATGCGAACACACACCCGCTTGTTCATCATCTGCTCAACGAACGGCTTCATCTCGTCGGTGTAGGGACCGGTGTAGCGCTCGAAGACGCTGACCCCCACCCGGTGGGCGACGTCGGGATCGTCGACGAGTTCCGCCACCCCTTCGAACGACACGCCGCGCAGGGTGTCGTAGGTGTCGCCGTCCTCGATGAGGAAGCTCACCCGCGGGTCGCGCTTGAGGTTGATGGCCTTCTGCGACTTGGCCTTGGTCTCCAGCCAGATCTCGCCGTCGACGACGGCGTACCACATGGCGGTCAGATGAGGCTGCCCGTCCCGGCCGATGGTGGCCAGCGTGCCGGTGCGGCTCTTGACGACGAAGTCGGCGATCTCATCGTCGGACATGACGATGCTCGCGCGCTGATTGGTTCCCATGCCGGTCAGTCTGTCAGGTCCGCTGTGTCCCCTCGCGAGCAGACGCAAAAGCACGCGAAAGTCGTCCGAAAAGGGGACTTTTGTGTCTGCTCGCGAGAAAGAACTAGAGGCGGCGGGTGAGCGCTTCGGCGGCGGACACCAGATCGGCGGCCCAGCGCGCTCCGGGGCGCCGGCCGATCCGGTCGATGGGGCCCGACACCGAGATGGCCGCGATGACAGCACCGCGGCTGTCGCGCACCGGCGCCGACACGCTGGCCACCCCGGGCTCGCGTTCGGCCACGCTTTGCGCCCAGCCGCGCCGCCGCACCTCGGCCAGCGTGCGCTCGGTGAATTTCGCGTTTGCCAGCACCGCCTTCTGGGTGGCGGCGTCGCTGTGGGCGAGCAACACCTTGGCGCCCGACCCCGCGGTCATCGGCAGCCGCGCCCCGACCGGAACCGTATCCCTAAGGCCCGCAGCGGGTTCCAGTGCGGCCACACACACCCGGTCGGTGCCCTCGCGCCGGTACAGCTGCACGCTCTCGCCGGTGGTCTCGCGCAACAGCGGCAGCACCGCGCTGCCGGCGGCCAGCAGCGGATCGTTGACGTGTGCCGCCAGTTCGGTGACCGCCGGGCCCAGCCGCCAGCGCCCGTCGTCGCCGCGCGCCAGCAGGCGATGCACCTCGAGCGCGGCCGCCAACCGGTAGGCGGTGGCCCGGGGCAGCTCGGTCCGCTCGCACAGTTCGGCCAACCCACAGGGTGATTGGGCGACGGTGTGCAGCACACCCACCGCTTTGTCCAGGACGCCGATGCCGCTATGCTGTCTCACAAGGAGATACTAGCGTCTCGCATTATGAGATCACCAGCCCGACGGATCGGCGAGCCGCGGACAAAGCGAATTGAGGCGAGTTCGAGATGGGAATCGACGCGGGGACGACGGCCACGCCGCGCACGCTGGCCGAAAAAGTCTGGGACGACCACGTTGTGGTGTCCGGCGGGGCCAACGAGCCGGACCTGATCTACATCGATCTGCACCTGGTGCACGAGGTCACCAGCCCGCAGGCGTTCGACGGCCTGCGGCTGGCCGGCCGGCCGGTGCGGCGGCCCGATCTGACGCTGGCCACCGAGGACCACAACGTGCCCACCATCGACATCGACAAGCCGATCGCCGACCCGGTGTCGCGCACCCAGGTCGAGACATTGCGCCGAAATTGTGCCGAATTCGGCGTCCGGCTGTACCCGATGGGCGACGCGGAGCAGGGCATCGTGCATGTCGTCGGGCCGCAGCTGGGCCTGACCCAACCGGGAATGACGGTGGTGTGTGGGGATAGTCACACCTCGACGCACGGCGCATTCGGCGCACTGGCCATGGGAATTGGCACCTCGGAGGTCGAGCACGTGCTGGCCACCCAGACGTTGCCGCTGCGGCCGTTCAAGACGATGGCGGTCAACGTCGACGGCGAGTTGCCGGCCGGCGTGACGGCCAAGGACATCATCCTGGCGCTGATCGCCAAGATCGGCACCGGCGGCGGGCAGGGGCACGTCATCGAATACCGCGGCAGCGCCATCGAATCGCTGTCGATGGAAGGCCGGATGACCGTGTGCAACATGAGCATCGAGGCCGGTGCCCGGGCAGGGATGATCGCTCCCGACGACACCACCTACGAGTTCCTGCGGGACCGCCCGCACGCCCCCAAGGGCGCGCAATGGGATGCGGCCATGCGCTATTGGCAGCAGCTGCGCACCGATCCCGGCGCGGTGTTCGACACCGAGGTCTATCTGGATGCCGCGTCGCTGAGCCCGTTCGTGACGTGGGGCACAAACCCGGGGCAGGGTGTGCCGTTGGCCGCCGCGGTACCGGATCCCGAACTGATGACCGACGATGCCGAGCGCCAGGCCGCCGAGAAAGCGTTGGCATACATGGACCTTCGACCGGGCACGCCGATGCGCGACATCGCGGTCGACGCGGTGTTCGTCGGCTCTTGTACCAACGGTCGTATCGAGGATCTGCGGGTCGTCGCCGACGTGCTGCGCGGCCGCAAGGTCGCGCCGGGGGTGCGGATGCTCGTGGTGCCCGGCTCGATGCGGGTGCGCGCGCAGGCCGAAGCCGAAGGGCTGGGCGAGGTTTTCACCGCCGCGGGCGCCGAATGGCGGCAGGCGGGCTGCTCGATGTGTTTGGGAATGAATCCCGATCAGCTGGCGCCGGGGGAGCGGTGCGCGGCGACCTCGAACCGCAACTTCGAAGGGCGCCAGGGCAAAGGCGGCCGCACGCATTTGGTGTCTCCGGCCGTCGCCGCGGCCACGGCGGTGCGCGGCACATTGTCCGCTCCGGCCGATTTGGACTGACGTATTCGACCGTGAAGGGATGAGCATGGAAGCATTTCACACCCACGCCGGCATCGGTGTGCCGCTGCGGCGCTCCAATGTCGACACCGACCAGATCATTCCGGCGGTGTATTTGAAGCGCGTAACCCGAACCGGTTTCGAGGACGGCTTGTTCGCCAGCTGGCGGTCGGATCCGTCATTCGTGCTCAACCTCAGCCCCTTTGACCGTGGCTCAGTCCTAGTCGCCGGACCGGATTTCGGGACGGGGTCGTCGCGCGAGCACGCCGTGTGGGCACTGATGGACTACGGGTTCCGGGTGGTCATCTCGTCTCGATTCGGCGACATTTTCCGGGGCAACGCCGGCAAGGCGGGTCTGCTGGCGGCCGAAGTTTCCCAGGACGGGGTGGAGCTGCTCTGGAAGCTCATCGAGCAGAGCCCCGGCTTGGAAATCACTGCCAATCTTCAAGATCGAAATATCACCGCGGGAACGACGGTGCTGCCGTTCAAGATTGACGACCACACCGCGTGGCGACTACTCGAAGGGCTCGACGATATAGCCCTTACGCTGCGGAAACTCGACAGAATCGAATCCTACGAAGCGGCGTATCCCGATTGGAAACCGCGCACTTCGCCCGTCGCGTGAACCGCTGAGCCGGGCCGAATTTCTGCTCGATGGGCTAACTAAACCGGCCCGATTTGCGACGCCCTCCACCGGTCAAGGGCGGCAACCGGATTGCGAAAACGCCGCCCGCCCCGCCGTGAAATTGCGCGTGGCTCTTGGAAATTTGCTGGGTGAGGGTTTACCGTGTCCACTAGTCGGTTCAAATCGAGGACCACTAGTGTCGGAGGGAGTGATGAACAAGGCAGAGCTCATTGATGTGCTCACACAGAAATTGAACACGGACCGTCGGCAGGCGACCGCAGCGGTCGAGAATGTCGTCGACACCATTGTGCGTGCGGTACACAAGGGCGACAGCGTCACGATCACCGGGTTCGGTGTATTCGAACAGCGGCGGCGCGCCGCACGGGTGGCCCGCAACCCGCGTACCGGTGAGACGGTGAAGGTGAAGCCGACGTCCGTCCCGGCGTTCCGCCCCGGCGCTCAATTCAAAGCGGTTGTCTCTGGGGCACAGCGTCTCCCGTCCGAGGGCCCGGCCGTCAAGCGCGGCGTGGTCGGCGGCGCGGCCAAGAAGACCGCCGCCAAGAAGGCGCCCGCCAAGAAGGCTGCGGCGAAGAAGGCTCCGGCCAAGAAGGCCGCCGCCAAGAAGGCCCCGGCGAAGAAGGCTGCGGTCAAGAAGGCTCCGGCCCGCAAGGCCGCGACCAAGGCTCCGGTGCGCAAGGCCGCGACCAAGGCTCCGGCCAAGAAGGTTGCGGCGAAGAAGGCTCCGGCCAAGAAGGCCGCGACCAAGGCTCCGGCCAAGAAGGCCGCCAGCAAGGCTCCGGCTCGCAAGGCCGCGGCCAAGAAGACGACCGCGCGTCGCGGCCGCAAGTAGGCAGAGCACGTCCTAGACACGAATACCCTTCGGCCGGCAGCGGTGCCGCCCGGAGGGTATTCGTGTGCTAGCGAGCGGGCACGCCGCCGCGAACTCAGGCGCGCACGTTGGCGGCCAGCGCGCCGCCGATGTGATCGGCGGCCACCAGCCGGCCGGCCGACAACGACAGCACCCAGGTGCTGCCCTTGTGATTGCGCGACTTGTCGGGCCGCACCCCGTCGCGATCACACCACCACGCGATCAGGTCCGGAATCACCTTGCCCTGCGTGCAGACAACCGGTGTGCCTGGCTCCCCGGCGATCTCGAGCATCCGGTGCCGAGCGCGCTTGGGGTTCTTGGCGTACGCCTCCTCGGTGAGCGTGGTCTCGTTGTGCACCGGCACGTCGAGCTCCTCGGCCAGCGGTTGCACGGTCTGGTGGCAGCGGACCCGGTCGGCCGCGTGCACCTGCGAGGCACCGAACGCCAGCAGCTGCGGGACCAGCGCCTCGGCCTGCGCCCGGCCCCGCTTGTCCAGCGGCCGCTTGGCGTCGTCGCCGGAGAAACGAGATTTGCGCCCGGCCGTGCCGTGCCGCACCACCAGCACGGTGTGCGTGTCCGCGGGCTTTTTGCTGAAGTGCCGCAACACTTTTCGGTCTTGTGTGTAATTGAGCCGCTGCATCGCCTCGGCCACCGGCAACCAGAGCAACTGGTCGACCTCGTCGCCGGGTACGAATTCGCCGCCGGTGGCGCGCGCCGACCAGTAGTAGACCTTCTTGACGCCCTGTTCGATCGGATAGCGCACCGTGTCGAGCCTTCTGCCGAGCACGGCGCACTGGCCCGTCTCCTCACGCACTTCGCGCACCGCCGCCACCGGCGCCGTCTCGCCGGGGTCCACCTTGCCCTTGGGCAGTGACCAGTCGTCATAGCGCGGGCGATGGATGATCGCGACCTCGACGTCACCGCCGTCCGGCTCGGCGTCGCCGGGTCGCCACAGCACCGCGCCGGCGGCGTAGACCACCCGGGTTCCGGCGCGTCGAGCAGTCGACGAATTCTGGGTCGGCACCTCAACTCCTGCAGGTCAATTCGGTGAAGTCGCACGCTGGATCACGCTGCGGCCGGAAAAACAACTCCGAACTCACCCGCAGGGCTAGGGACTGCGATGCCGCTCCATCAACGATACTTGGTGATCACGCACGGTATGGCCCTCTTGCGGCGACGGGGTCCACTGCCCGTCGGGTCCCAATTCCCAGCACCGGGTGGACGGATCCAGCGCGGATTCGAACAACTCGTCCAGCTGCGCGGTGAGTTTGGGATCCTTGACCTGCGCCAGCACTTCGACGCGGCGATCGAGATTGCGGTGCATCATATCGGCGCTGCCGATCCAGAATTCGTTGATGTTGCGGAAGTGGATGATCCGCGAGTGCTCCAGGAAACGTCCCAGAATCGAGCGCACGAAGATGTTTTCGGAGTAACCCTGCACGCCCGGGCGCAGCGCGCAGATGCCGCGCACCACGACCTCGACCCGCACCCCCGCCTGCGACGCCCGGTACAGGGAGTCGATCACCTGCTCGTCCACCAACGCGTTCATCTTCAACCGAATTCGGCCCTGCCCGCGTTCGCGGTGCGCGGCGATCTCGCGTTCGACGCGTTCGATGATGCCGGTGCGAATCCCGTGCGGCGCCACCAACAGATTGCGGTAGGAGACCTTACGCGAATAGCCGGTAAGCGAATTGAACAAATCGGTGAGGTCGGCGCCGATGTCCGGCGCCGCCGTCAGCAGACCGACATCCTCGTACAGGCGAGCGGTCTTGCTGTTGTAGTTGCCGGTTCCGATGTGGCAGTACCGGCGGATCGCCGAACCTTCGCGGCGCACCACCAGGCATGTCTTGCAATGCGTCTTGAGGCCGACGAGCCCGTAAACCACGTGCACGCCCGCTTGTTCGAGGGCGCGCGCCCAGCGGATGTTGGCCTGCTCGTCGAAGCGCGCCTTGATCTCGACCAGTGCCACCGCCTGCTTGCCGGCCTCGGCCGCTTCGATCAGCGCCCGAACGATCGGCGAATCACCGGAGGTGCGGTACAGCGTCTGCTTGATCGCCAGCACGTTGGGGTCGGCGGCGGCCTGCTGGATGAAGCGCTGCACGCTGGTGGAGAACGAGTCGTAGGGGTGGTGCACCAGCACGTCGCCCTCGCGCAGCGTCGCGAAGATGCTCTTGGGGGATTCGCGGTCGGCGAAGGCGGGGTGGGTGTCCGGGACGAACGCCGGATCCTTGAGCGCGGGGCGATCCAAATCGTAGATCTGCCACAGCGACGAAAGGTCGAGCAGGCCGGGCACTTCGATGACGTCGCCGGGATGCACGTCGAGTTCGCGAAGCAGCAGTTCCAGCATGCCCTCGGTCATGTCGTCGGCGATCTCGAGCCGCACCGGCGGGCCGAAGCGCCGCCGCGCCAACTCCCGTTCCAGCGCCTGCAGCAGATCTTCGTCGCGGTCCTCCTCGACCTCCATGTCGGCGTTGCGGGTGATGCGGAACGCGTGGTGTTCGACGATCTCCATGCCCGGGAACAGCAGCGGCAGGAACGCCGCGATCAGTTCCTCCATCGGCAGAAACCGGACGACGCCGCGGTTTTCGCCCTCGGCGCCCGCTCTCGGCGCCGCGAGTTCAACGAAGCGATCGACGTTGTTGGGCACCTTGACGCGGGCGAAGTGCTGGCCGCCGTCCTCGGTCTGGCGCACCATCACCGCCAGGTTCAGGCTCAGCCCGCTGACGAAGGGGAACGGGTGCGCGGGATCGACGGCCAGGGGCGTCAGGACGGGAAAGACCTGTTCGGTGAAATAGGTCGACAATTCGTCGCGCTCGGCCTGATCGAGATCGGCCCACGTGACGATGTGAATGCCCTCCTCGGCCAGCGCCGGGCGCACCGAGTCGAGGAACACCCGCGCGTGCCGGGTCGCGATCCGCTGGGTGTGCTCGCCGATCAGGGCGAGTTGTTTGCGCGGCGTCAACCCGTCGGCCGAGCGCACCGACAAGCCCATCTCGTCGCGCCGCTTCAGCCCGGCGACCCGCACCATGTAGAACTCGTCGAGGTTGGAGGCGAAAATGGCCAGGAACTTGGCCCGTTCCAGCAGCGGCAGCGAGTTGTCGTCGGCCAGCGCCAGCACCCGGGCGTTGAAATCCAGCCAGCTCAGTTCCCGGTTGAGATAACGGTCCTCCGGCAGGTCGGTCATCGCGGCCGGGGTCGCCGCGGGTGGCGCCCCCACGGCCGAGTCGCCCGAATGCCACAGGTTCTCGTCGGGTCGAGTCTCAGCGTCGATTTCAGTCACATTGCGATCATGGCGCATCACGCGCGGCTGCTGCTAGCGCCCGCGGGACATCCATTCGCCGTTGGGCCGCCGTTCACCGGCCGGACAGATTCTGCCGCGGTGAGCGAAAATCAATGCGCGGCGACGGCCCGGGCCGTCGCGGCCCCCACCCCGAGGCGGCGGGCGGCGGCCAGATCGGTGGGGGTATCGACGTCACAGCGCAGGCCGGGCCAGGCGCCGGTCAGCTCGATCGCGCCCGAACTGCGGTGCCGCGCCGACGAATCGGAGCCGAACCGGGGATCGAGCCGGGTGCCGAACGCGAACAGCGCCGCGGTGCCGGTGGCCAGCCGGTCGGCGACGAAGCTGCGCCGGTGCGCACGCGCGGCGGCCACCGCCTCGGCCAGCTCCTGGGACTGCAGCGCCGGCAGATCCCCTTGCAGCGCAACGATATTGGTAAAGGAACCGCTCACCGCGCGCTCCGCGGTGGCGATGGCGTTGTTGAGCGGATCCGGATGCCCCTCCGGGGTCGGGTCGGCCAGCACGTCGGCACCCAGCCCGGCGGCCGCCGCCGCGGCGGCCTCGTCGGGCGTGATCACGGTGATCGAACCCAGCGACCGGACCCGTGTGGCGGCGGTCAGGGTGTCGGTCAACATGGCCAGCACCACGCTTTCGCGGGTGCGCGCCGAGAACACCGGGGCCAGCCTGGTCTTGGCCGCGGCCAGCCTCTTGACCGCAATGATCAGGGCGACATCGCCCGCACCGTCGTGCCCGCCGTCGGCTCGTGTGCCGCTCATGAGATGTCATCCTGCCAGCGCCGGCGCGCAGCCGGCTTGCGTGACGCCCGGTCGGCCGCTGATCTAGGGTGTAGCGGCTGCAAGTGCCGCGTGAGCTACATCGACCACGGACAGGGGGTGGTACATGGCCGGCCCAGGGGGCGGTCCGAAGGCCGGTGCGGCCGGCGCCGTCGCGGTCATGGGCGCCGGGGCGTGGGGCACCGCGCTGGCCAAGGTGCTCGTCGACGCCGGCGGCCCCGGAACAGAGGTCACGCTGTGGGCCCGCAGGCCCGAGCTCGCCGAACGGATCAACGCGACCCGATCCAACCCCGACTACCTGCCCGGGACGTCGTTGCCGCCGGGCATCCACGCCACCGCGGACGCCGGCGAGGCGCTGCGGGACGCGACGACGGTGCTGCTGGGCGTGCCGGCGCAGGCGATGCGCGCCAACCTCGAGCGCTGGGCGCCGCTGCTGCGGGACGGGGCGACCCTGGTCAGCCTGGCCAAGGGCATCGAGTTGGGCACCCTGATGCGGATGAGCCAGGTCATCGTCTCGGTGACCGGCGTCGACCCGGCTCAGGTCGCGGTGATCTCGGGACCGAACCTGGCCAGCGAGATCGCCGCGTCCCAGCCCGCCGCGACGGTGGTGGCGTGCAGCGACTCCGGCCGCGCCGTCGCCCTGCAGCGCATGCTCAACAGCGGATACTTCCGGCCCTACACCAACAGCGATGTGGTCGGCACCGAGATCGGCGGGGCGTGCAAGAACGTGATCGCGCTGGCCTGCGGGATGGCCGCCGGCGTGGGCCTCGGCGAGAACACCGCGGCGGCCATCATCACCCGGGGGCTGGCCGAGATCATGCGGCTGGGCATCGCGCTCGGCGCCAAGGGCGCGACGCTGGCCGGGCTGGCCGGGGTGGGCGACCTGGTCGCCACCTGCAGCTCGCCGCACTCCCGCAACCGTTCGCTGGGCGAGCGGCTCGGCCGCGGGGCAACCATCGGTTCGGTGCTCGCCGGTAGCCCCGACGGCGGCGACGGGCACGTCGTCGAGGGCGTGACGTCCTGCCAGTCGGTGCTGGCGCTGGCCGCCAGCTACGACGTGGAAATGCCGCTCACCGACGCGGTGCACCGGGTCTGTCACAAGGGGCTGTCCGTCGACGAGGCGATGGCGCTGTTGCTGGGCCGGCGCACCAAGCCCGAATGACCTGGCCGCCACCCGGTAGCCTGTTCAGATTGTGAATGCCAGCCAGCGGGTCCGCGTCGCCGTCGTCTTCGGCGGGCGCAGCAACGAGCACGCCATCTCGTGCGTCTCGGCCGGCAGCATCCTGCGCAACCTCGACCCGCGGCGGTTCGAGGTCGTCGCGATCGGCATCACCCCGCAAGGCTCGTGGGTGCTCACCGACGGCGACCCGGCCGCGCTGGCGATCAGCGACCGGCAACTGCCCGAGGTGACGTCCGCGTCGGGGACCGAGCTGGCGCTGCCGGCGGATCCGGGGCGCAGCGGCCAACTGGTTTCCCTTCCCCCCGGCGCCAGTGAGGTGTTGGCCTCCGTCGACGTGGTGTTCCCGGTGCTGCACGGCCCGTACGGGGAGGACGGCACGATCCAGGGGCTGCTCGAACTCGCCGGGGTGCCCTACGTCGGGGCCGGCGTGTTCGCCAGCGCCGCGGGCATGGACAAGGAATTCACCAAGAAGCTGTTCGCCGCCGAGGGATTGCCGATCGGCGACTACGCGGTGCTGCGCCCGTCGCAGTCCACATTGTCGCTGCAGGACCGCGAGCGGCTGGGCTTGCCGGTGTTCGTCAAACCCGCCCGGGGCGGCTCCTCGATCGGCGTCAGCCGGGTCTCGAGCTGGGACGAGCTGGACGCCGCCGTGGCCGCCGCCCGCGACCACGATCCCAAGGTCATCGTCGAGGCGGCCATCGCCGGCCGGGAGCTGGAGTGCGGGGTGCTCGAAATGCCCGACGGCACAGTGCAAGCCAGCACGGTCGGCGAGATCCGGGTGGCCGGGGTACGGGGGCGTGAGGACTCGTTCTACGACTTCGCGACCAAATACCTCGACGACACAGCCGAATTGGACGTGCCCGCCAAGGTCGACGACGAAATCGCCGACGCGGTACGCGAATTGGCGATCCGCGCATTCAAGGCCGTTGACTGCCAAGGGCTGGCCCGGGTGGACTTCTTCCTCACCGAGACCGGGCCGGTGCTCAACGAGATCAACACGATGCCCGGCTTCACCACCATCTCGATGTACCCGCGGATGTGGGCGGCCAGCGGCGTGGACTACCCGAGTCTGCTGGCCACCATGGTGGAGACGGCCCTGGCCCGCGGCGTCGGGCTGCGCTAGCCGGCGGGCGGCCCGGGGTTGACCGGCGCCGCCGCGATGCGCTGCGCGATCACGTCGGAGAGCCGCTGGATGGGCGCCGGGCCCGAGCCCGACGGCAGCGTGAGCGCCACATACACCGTGCGGTCCACCGTGTACCAGGTGGATCTGCCGGCGTCCCCGGCGGATTGCGGGTCGGGGCGCACCGCGAACCACTGCACCCGGTCGACGACCTGGATGGGGGATCCGGCGACGAACTCGGCCGGGCGGTCCAGGCCGCAGCGCAGCACCACCGGCTCGCTGTCCGGCCCGGTCCGCCAGGCCGCGGCGCCCGCCGGGGCCGGCTGCTCGAGCGGGGCGCGCTGATAGTCGCCGAGCCGCTGCGGCAGCGCGTCCAGCAACGCCCGGCAGGCGGCGTCCCCGGCGTGCGGCGCCGGAAAGGCCGCTACGGCAACGGGTTGCGGCGGCGCCTCACGGGTCGCCGCGATCGCCAGGATCACCCCGATCGTCGTCACCGCCAGCGCGACCGCGACCATGATCACCGCCCGCGGGGGCCCGCCGTCGGCCTCCGATTCGGTTGCCACCGCCCGCGCACCTCCTTGTCTGTCGGGCCACTGTTACCCGGCTTCCCAGTATTGGCGGTCGGCCCGCCCGGGCGACAGCCCTATGGTGGTGGCGTGCGGGACGAATCGACGCTGCGGCAACTCGGCGAATTCGCCGTCATCGACCGGCTGGTGGCCGGGCGCCGGCAGCCGGCCGCGGTGACCCTCGGGCCCGGCGACGACGCCGCGCTGGTGACGACCGGCGACGGCCGCGTGGTGGTGTCGACCGACATGCTGGTGCAGGACCGGCATTTCCGGCTCGACTGGTCGACGCCGCACGACATCGGCCGCAAGGCGATCGCGCAGAACGCCGCGGACATCGAGGCGATGGGCGCGCGGCCCACGGCGTTCGTGGTGGGCTTCGGCGCTCCCGGTCAGACCGCGGCGGAGCAGGTGGACGCGCTGGTGGACGGCATGTGGGACGAGGCACAGCGGGTGGGGGCCGGCATCGCCGGCGGCGATCTGGTCAGCTGCCCGCAGTGGGTCATCTCGGTCACCGCGCTCGGCGAGCTGGACGGACGCTCCCCGGTGCGCCGCGCCGGCGCCGAACCCGGCTCGCTGATCGCCGTGGTCGGCGACCTGGGCCGATCCGCGGCGGGATTTGACCTGTGGCGCAATCAGATTGGCGGGTTCGACGAGCTGCGCCGCCGGCATGCGGTGCCGCAGCCGCCCTACGGCCAGGGTGCGGTGGCCGCGGCCGGGGGAGCGCAGGCGATGATCGACGTCTCCGACGGCCTGATCGCCGACCTGCGGCACGTCGCCGAGGCGTCCGGGGTGGGCATGGACGTATCCACCGCGGCGCTGGCCGCCGACCGTGACGCGGTGGCGGCCGCGGCGGCCGCGGTGGGCGTCGACGCCTGGCCGTGGGTGCTGACCGGCGGTGAGGACCACGCCCTGGTGGCCTGTTTCCCCGGGCCCGCGCCGGCCGGCTGGCGCATCATCGGGCGGGTTCTCGACGGCCCGGCCCGGGTGCTGGTCGACGAGCGGGAGTGGAGCGGCCCCGCCGGCTGGCAGTCGTACTAGGGTGGCCCGGTGATCTCAAAGTGACCGATCCCGCGGCCGGCGGGGGCCGGCGATGACGGCGCGCCCGCTGAGTGAACTCGTCGAGCCCGGCTGGGCGCGTGCGTTGCAGCCGGTGGCCGAGCAGGTCGCCCGGATGGGGCAGTTTCTGCGGGCCGAGATCGCGGCCGGGCGCCGGTACCTGCCGGCCGGCCCAAACGTGTTGCGCGCGTTCACCTATCCCTTCGACGAGGTCAAGGTGCTCATCGTCGGGCAGGATCCCTATCCGACGCCGGGACACGCTGTGGGGCTGAGCTTTTCGGTGGCACCCGGCGTGTCGCCGCTGCCGCGCAGCCTGGCCAACATCTTCCAGGAGTACACCGCGGACCTGGGCCACCCCCCGCCCTCGTGCGGCGACCTGACGCCCTGGGCGCAGCGCGGCGTGCTGCTGCTGAACAGGGTGCTCACCGTGCGCCCCAGCAACCCGGCGTCGCACCGGGGCAAGGGCTGGGAGCCGGTGACCGAGTGTGCCATCCGGGCGCTGACCGCGCGCCAGCAGCCCCTGGTCGCCATCCTGTGGGGCCGTGACGCCTCGACCCTGAAACCGATTCTGGCCCAAGGTAATTGCGTGGCCATCGAGTCGCCGCACCCGTCTCCGCTGTCGGCGTCGCGGGGGTTCTTCGGGTCACGGCCGTTCAGCCGGGCCAACAAGCTGCTGGCCGAGATGGGCGCCGACGAGATCGACTGGCGGCTGCCCTGACGCTCGCGGTTGGGCCGGCGCCCGTCACGCTGGCGTGACGCGCGGCCGTGGCCGTCACGCTGGCGTGACGCTGGGCCGGCGGCCGTCACGCTGGCGTGACGCTCGCGGGCCGCAGCGGCGACAGCGGCCTACGCGCCCGGGAAGTTCACGTCCTTGGTGACGGCCTCCCACTCGTCGATCGACGCCGACATCGCGGCGATCTTGTCCCGCATGGCCTTGAGCACGTCGCGTCCGAGCAGCAGCCGCAGCGGCGGCTCGTCCAGCCCGGTCACCATCAGCACCGCCTCGGCCACCTTGCGCGGGTCGCCGGGCAGGTGGTCGGCGAACTGCTTGATCAGGTCCTTGCGCGCCGCGACGTCGGTGTAGTCGGCGATCGGCGTGCCGGACTCCTTCATCGATCGGGTGGCCCAATCGGTGCGGAAGGCCCCCGGCTCGATCGCGGTCACCTTGATACCCAACGGGCGGACCTCGGCGGCGAGCGCCTCGGTGACGGCCTCCAGCGCGAACTTGGTCGACGAGTAGTAGGCGTTGGGCGGGTTGGCCACCAGGCCGGTCATCGACGAGATGTTGACGATGTGCCCGCAGCCGCGGGCGCGCATGCCCGGGAGCACCGCCTTGATCATGTCGACCGCACCGAAGTAGTTGACGTCGAACAGCTTTCGCACCTCGGCGTCCTCGCCCTCTTCCACCGCCGACAGGTAGCCGTGCCCGGCGTTGTTCACCAGCACGTCGATGCCGCCGAACGCCGCGTCGGCCGCGGCCACCGCGGCGGCGATCTGGTCGCGGTCGGTCACGTCGAGCGCGACCGGCAGCGCCAGCTCGCCGAATTCCTCGGCAAAACCCCGAACGGCGTCGGCCCGTCGTGCCGTCACCACCACGCGGTGGCCGGCTTGCAGTGCCGCACCGGCGATTTCGCGGCCGAAGCCGGTGGAGCATCCCGTGATCAGCCAGCGTGCCATCGCTAGATCGTCCCTTCGGGTAGGCGGCGCAGATAGCCGGCCCGGCGCTGCGCGAGTTCGGCGGCCCGCTGCTGCGGGCTCACCCGCGGCAGGTGCGCCACCTCGGTGTCGAGCCGGTCCAGCTTGACGACGCGGCCGCGGGCGCCGAGGTCTTCGCGGGGGCCGTGCTCGCCGAACTCGGCCATCCGCAGCGTCAGGATGGCCTCGCGCAGGCCGTCGGAGTCGATCCAGTTGGCCACGCCCGGATCGGTGGGCGCGATCACGTAGGTGTAGCTGCCGTCCTCGTTGGCGACCGACTGCGCCTTGTTGAGGCTGCCGGTGCGGTCGACGATGTCCAGGGTGGTGCCCCAGATGTTGCTCAGCGGCACCGTGAAGTATTCCGCGCCACCATCATTCACCTCGACGACGAACGCCTCGTCCGGTGCGAGGTCGAAGCGGCCCATCACGTACGCCTGGTTGCGCATCGCGCCGGCCTTCTCCGCCGACCAGGCCAGATCGAAACGGTTGGCCGGCATCTTGTACACGCCGTGGCTGAGCTTGCCGGTGAAATCGGCGAAGTAGGCCATCATCGCCGCGGTCGCCTCGGCCTGCTCGTCGAGGGTGCGCGCCGGTGTCGCCGGCGGGCCACCGAGCCGTTGCACCTCGAAGTAATTGGGGTCGTCGCGGTCCCAGTCCAGCAGCACGTCGCGGATGTAGAACTCGTGCGCCGCAGCCGACGTCCGCACATGATTGGGGCGGCCGTTGGCGGGTTGCGCGTCCACGGTGATGGTGAAGCTGCCGTCCGGCTCGACCCGCATGGTGCGGCCGTTGAGCACGTCGATGGTGCCCATCCGGGCGTCCCACAGCGTGAAGTAGTTCTCGGTCATCCGGTGTTCGCCGACCCGCCCGTGGATCTCGTAGCGCTCCTCACCGGAGATCGGGATTACCCGGTACACGCTGTCGGGATTGTCGATGCCCCAACGTGATCCGGGAACCCGGCGGCCGTCCACGGGATGCGCCAGCCGGGTGATGCAGCTGACCTTCGGCCGCAGCTTGTCCTGATTGGACGACCAGATCGCCGCCGAGAACATCACCTCGGCGAACGCGTCGTCGAACCGTGCGCGCATCGCGTCCGACGCGTTGGCCCGGCCCAGCCAGGTCTGCGCCACCGACCGGTAGGCGGCCCTGACGGTCGGGTGCTCGATCAAATCGAGCGCGGCGAGTTCCTGCTCGTGCTGGGAGCGGGTCGCGACCGGGTGCTCAGGCATCCGCTGTTCCTCCAATATATTCACCAAAACGCTTGCGGTACAAGGTAAATGGCTCGTCCACCTGCTCGGGCCGCAGCCCGTAGTCGGCCAGCACGGCGTCCGGGTCGAAGGGCTTCACCTGGTCAGAACTTCAGATGGTGGCTGACGTCGCCGACCTGGTCGACGAACATGGTCCGGCTCTCGAAGCACCAGGCGCCGTCCACCCGGTGGAACGTGTCCTGGTAATGCCCGGTGACGATGACCTGCAACGGCAGCTCGGGCGTGGCCTGGGTGACGCAGTAGTAGGAGGTGCTGCGCGCGGTGCCCCGCTCCTCGTCGATGTCGAGCTGCACGTTGGTGGTGTTGTGTTTGGTCTTCGGGGTGCCGTCCTCGTAGATGCGGGTGGCCATCTCGTACATCTGGCGCACCCGGGCCGAGCCGGCGAACACCGTTTCCGGCGGGCCGTCCTGCACGCCGCAGATCCGGCCGTGTTCGAAGAGCCGGGCCACCCCGTCCAGGTCGCCGCCGTCGAGCAGCTGCGCGTAGGTGTAGATGAGGTTGGTGATCTCGGTGGCGCTGTCAGTCATGTCGAACCGCCTCGGGAGTCGTCGGCTCTTATGTTGGCAGAACCGGCCCAACTTACATAGAACCGACCATTACTCTGGTTCGCCGTGACCATACCGTGGACCCCGGACCGGCTGGGCGACCTCACCGGCAAACGCGTGATCGTGACAGGAGCCACCAACGGCGTCGGGCTGGGCACCGCCCGTGCCCTGGCCAAGGCCGGCGCCGAGGTGATCCTGGCCGTGCGCAACACCGAACTCGGGAAGCAACGCGCGGCCCAGATGGGCGGGTCGACCGCCGTGGAAAAGCTCGACCTGGCCGACCTGTCGTCGGTGCGCGCCTTCGCCGACCGGATCGAGGCGCCGGTGGACATCCTGATCAACAACGCCGGCGCCCTGACCGACCGGCGCACCGAGACGGTCGACGGCTTCGAGATGACGCTGGGCACCAACCTGCTCGGGCCGTTCGCGCTGACCAACCTGCTGCTGCCCAAGGTGCGCAGCCAGATCATCAACGTCGGCTCCGACGCGCACCGCTCGGCGACGCTGCACCTCGACGACCTGCATCTGCGCCGGCACAAGTGGACCCGGCTGGGCGCCTACGCGCAGTCCAAGCTCGCGGTCATGCTGTGGGGGCTCGAGCTGGACCGCCGGCTGCGCGCGGCGGGGTCGCCGATCGTGACTCAGCTGACCCACCCGGGTTGGGTGGCGTCGAACCTGTCCAACCTGGGCGACGCGCCGCTGAAGGCGGCGGCGCACAAGGCGGTCAAAGTGGTGGCCGACCGGCTGGCCAACGACATCGACGAGGGCGCGGCGCCCACCCTGTACTGCATCAGCGAGCCGATCCCGCCCGGCAGCTACGTCGGGGTCAGCGGCAGGTTCGGGCTGCGCGGCGGCCCGGTGCTGATCGGGCGCACCCCGCTGGCCTGCGATTACGACACGGCCGCGCGGCTGGTGGCCTTCGCCGAGCGCGAGACCGGCACGGAACTGAGGGTCTAGGGAGGTCGGCCATGGGCGAATTCGACAACACGGTCGCCGTCGTCACCGGCGCCGCGCGCGGGCAGGGCCGCAGCCACGCCGTCGCGCTGGCGCAGCAGGGCGCCGACGTCATCGTCGTCGATATCTGCGCCGACCTGCCGGCCATTCCCTACGCCCTGGGCACCGACGCCGAGCTCGCCGAAACCGTGCGGCTGGTCGAATCCGGGGGCCGCGCAGCGGTTCCGGTGATCGCCGACGTCCGCGACCTGCAGGCGTTGCGGGCCGGGGTGCAGGCGGGCATCGACCGGCTCGGCGACATCGACGTCGTCGTCGCCAACGCCGGGGTGGTGGCCATCGGCGTCACCGAGGCCGAGTCCGAACCGGTGTTCAACACGATCGTGGACACCAACCTCAAGGGCGTGTGGCACACCATGCTGGCGACGGTGCCCTCGATCGTGCGCAAGGGCCGCGGCGGCCCGGTGGTGCTGGTCAGTTCGTCGCAGGGTCTGACCGGGCGCGGCGGCGACGGCAGCGCGGCGATGTTCGCCTACGCCGCGTCCAAACACGGTGTGGTCGGCCTGATGCGCTCGGCGGCGAATGCCTATGCGCCGCACAAGATTCGGGTGAACTCGGTACACCCGGGCGGGGTCGCGACGCCGATGATCCTCAACGATTTCGTGGTGAACCGGATGCTGGAGAATCCGAACCCGGCGCTGTCGCAGACCCTGCTGCCCGAGGTGCCGCTGGTCGAGTCGCGCGACGTCACCGAGGCGGTGCTGTGGCTGGCCGGGCCGCGGTCACGCTACGTGACGGGGGTGGCCATCCCGGTGGACGCCGGCCACGTCGTCATGTGAGCGACGGGACTGGTCAGCCCCGGACGACCTTGCCGGCCTTGATGCACGAGGTGCACACGTTGAGGCGCTGCTTGTTGCCGCCCGGACGGGCGACCGCGTGCACCGTCTGGACGTTGGGGTTCCACCGGCGGCTGGTGCGGCGGTGGGAGTGCGACACCGACTTGCCGAAGCCGGGGCCTTTCCCGCAGATGTCGCACACAGCGGCCATGGTTCAAGCTCCTCAAATCTCGGGGGTCCGGCTCGGCGGTCTGCCTCCGCGGCCGGGACGGCCCGGGTTCGCCCGGGCCCAACCGAGGATACCGACTGTCGGGGCAACCACCAAAACGCTGACGTGCGGTCACTGTGCGCTGGAGCCATGCCCGCCGCGGACATGGAGTCGATCACAATACCGGCTCGCAGCGAGGTTGCCGGCGCGCGCGGTCGTTAGGATGGCGGCGCCGCCGATGGTCGGCGCGGTCGCTGCCTGTACCAGGCGCGGACGGCGCGCCGGTTGGGCTGAAGTCTTCTTCCCGGCGGTGCCGGCCCGCGCGGAGCTGCGGATGAGGCTGGGAAGCAAATATCGGCAGTTCGAGGGGAGTGCGCGGGGTGGTTGCGCGCGCCGAAAACACCGCCGGTCCAGCCCGCGCCGAAACCCGGCGTGGCTCTCCGGTGGACGTACGACGGTGGGTTTTGAGGCTGCGCCGAATGGCGACGGCCTACGCGGTGGTGGCGGCCCTGGGCAGTCTCGCCATCGGTAGCGAGTCGGTCAATTGCCCGACGGCGGTGGGCGGGCAGTCCGACATCGGCCAGGGCGGCCCCGGCCCGAGAGCATCGCGAGCCCCTCGGGCCGCGCCGACATGGTGGTGGCCGCCCGCGGAGCCCCGTCCCGCGGTGCACGAGGTGGCCGCCGTGCGTGGCGGTATCCAGCTGCGCCAGGTCGCGTTCGACGGTCGCGGAGCGTGGGCGGACGGCCCCGAGGCGATCCGCGGCTACCTCGAGGAGGCGCTGACGCGGATCGGGGTCACCGACGCGTCGGCCCGTGGCCGCTGGATCGACGGCATGATGACGATCGCCGACCACGAATCCCAGTTTCACTCGGCGGCGATCAACCTGGCCGACAGCAACGCGTATGGGCCGGCCCAGCTCGACGGCGGCCCGCTGCACGCCACGCGGGGCCCGTGGCAGCTGATGCCGGACACGTTCGCGGCCTTCCACCAGCCGGGGACGTCGAATTCGGCGTGGGATCCGGTGGCCGCCGCGTGCGCGTCGATGAACTATCAGATGAGCCGCTACGGCGTCAGCCCCGACGGCAGCAATCAGCGGCTGCTGGTGGGGCAGGCCAATCCCGGTATCCGGCAGGGTTATTAGCCGCGCCCGCGGTACCCGATCTTCCTCACCGGCGGGGAGTAACCGGGCGCAGCGCCCGCGTCGCCGGGCTACGCTGGCGCCCACCGGGTGGCGGCGCAGAGGAGGTGGGTAACCCTGGGCAGTTCGTGGACCTCGCACGATCGTCCGCTGGACGCGGCGGCCCTGCGGGACTGGGCGCACACCGCCGTCAGTGACCTGATCACCCACATCGACGAGATCAACCGGCTCAACGTCTTCCCCGTCGCCGACTCCGACACCGGCGCCAACATGCTGTTCACCATGCGCTCGGCGCTGGCCGAGCTGCAGGCGGCCGGCGGCCCCGGCTGCGTCGCCCGGGCCGCCGCGGCGCTGTCCACCGGCGCGCTGAACGGCGCCCGCGGCAACTCCGGGGTGATCCTGTCGCAGATCCTGCGCGGCGTCGCCGACGTCACCGCGACGGCCGCCGCCCGGGCCGGCGGTCAGCTGGCGCACATCGAGGCGGCCGTGCTGGGTGCGGCGCTGCAGCGCGGCGTGGAGCTGGTCATCGCCTCGATGGGTGGTGAGGAGATCCCGGGGACCATCGTCTCGGTGCTGCGCGCGGCCGCCACCGCCGTGGCGCAGTGCGCACGGGCCGGCGAGGGAGTCACCGCGGCGGTCATCGCCGCCGGCGACGCGGCGGTGATCGCCCTGGAGAAGACGCCCGAGCAGCTCGACGTGCTGGCCGACGCCGGCGCCGTGGACGCAGGCGGGCGGGGGCTGCTGGTGCTGCTGGACGCCCTGCGCACCACCATCACCGGGCAGGCGCCGGCCCGCACCGTCTACCGGCTCGCGCCGCGGACGGCCGCACCGGAGGCCGCCGCGCCCCGCCCGGCGCCGCAGTTCGAGGTGATGTACCGGCTGGACGACTGCGCGCCCGCGGCGGCCGACGCGCTGCGCGACCGGCTCACCGAGCTGGGCGATTCGGTCGGCATCGCCTCGGCGCCGTCGTCGGCCCAGCACACCTATTCGGTGCACGTGCATACCGACGATGCCGGCGCCGCCGTGGAAGCCGGGCTGGCGGCCGGACGGCTCAGCCGCATCGTGATCTCGGCGTTGAGCTCCGGCGGCCCCGGGCTGCCCGCGGGCGGCTGGACGCGGGAACGCGCGGTGCTGGCCGTCGTCGACGGCGACGGCGCGGCCGGCCTGTTCTCCGGTGAGGGCGCCTGCGTGCTGCAGCGTGACCCGGCCGCGGCCGACCCGGTGACCACGATCAGCGCGCACCAGCTGATGCGGGCCGTCGTCGACACCGGCGCCGCGCAGGTGATGGTGCTGCCCAACGGTTATGTGGCCGCCGAGGAGCTGGTCGCCGGCTGCACCGCGGCCATCGGCTGGGGCATCGACGTGGTGCCCATCCCGACCGAGTCGATGGTGCAGGGGCTGGCCGCGCTGGCCGTGCACGACACCGGCCGGCAGGCCGTCGACGACGGCTACACCATGGCCCGCGCCGCCGGGGCGGCGCGGCACGGCTCGGTGCGCATCGCCACCGAGACCGCGTTGACCTGGGCGGGGAGCTGCCGGCCCGGCGACGGCCTGGGCATCGCCGGCGGTGAGGTGCTGATCGTGGCCGCCGACGCGGTCGGGGCGGCGATCGGCCTGCTCGATCTGCTGCTGGCCTCGGGCGGCGACCTGGTGACGGTGTTGCTGGGCGCCGGCCTCGACGCCGACGGCTCGGATGCTCATGCCGGCGCGGTCGTCGACATCCTGGAAGAACACATGCACGACCATCACCCGGGCACCGAGCTGGTCACCTACCGCACCGGCCACCACGGCGACGTGCTGCTGATCGGGGTCGAATAGCGATGGCCTCGCTGACCGACCGGCTGGACTTCGTGGTGGGAGCCAAGGCCGCCGAACAGCTCGAGGAGTTGTTCGGCATCCGCACCGTCGACGACCTGCTGCGCCACTACCCGCGCAGCTACACCGAGGGGGCGAGCCGCTGGGGCGCCGACGACGAGCGGCCGCCGGCCGGCGAGCACATCACCATCATCGACACGATCACCGAAACCAAGACGTGGCCGATGAAGAAAACCCCGAAGAAGGTGTGCCACCGCATCACGCTGGGTGCGGGCCGCAACAAGGTGACCGCCACCTTCTTCAACGCGAACTACCTGAAAAAGGGCCTCACCGAGGGCACCAAGGTGATGCTCTCCGGCGAGGTGGGCTTCTTCAAGAACGTCATGCAGCTCACGCACCCGGCCTTCCTCATCCTCGACTCCCCGGACGGCCGCAACAAGGGCACCCGATCCCTGATGAACATCGCCAACGCCTCCGGCGCCAGCGGCGAAGAGGTGCTGGACGCCTACGAACGCCACTTCTTCCCGATCTATCCGGCCAGCACGAAAATGCAGAGCTGGGACATCTTTTCGTGCGTGCGCCTGGTGCTCGACGTGCTCGACCCGGTGCCCGACCCGCTGCCCGAGCCGCTGCGCGCGAAATTCGACCTGGTGTGCGAGGACCAGGCGCTGCGCGACATCCATCTCGCCGAGAGCGAGGCCCGCCGGCAGCGGGCACGCGAGCGCCTGACCTTCGACGAGGCCGTGGGTTTGCAGTGGGCGCTGGTGGCCCGCCGGCACGGCGAGCTCTCCGAATCCGGGCCGCCGGCCCCGCCCCGCCCGGACGGGCTGGCCGCGGAACTGTTGCGGCGCTTGCCCTTCGAGTTGACCGCCGGACAGCGGGAGGTGCTGGACGTGCTGTCCGACGGGCTCGCGTCGACCCGGCCGCTGAATCGGCTGCTGCAGGGCGAGGTGGGCTCCGGCAAGACCATCGTCTCGGTGCTGGCGATGCTGCAGATGGTCGACGCCGGCTACCAGTGCGCGCTGCTGGCGCCGACGGAAGTGCTTGCTGCGCAACATCTTCGGTCGATCCGCGACGTGCTCGGCCCGTTGGCGATGGCCGGCCAGCTGGGTGGGGCTGACAACGCCACAAGGTTGGCGTTGCTCAGCGGGTCGATGACCGCGGCGCAGAAGAAACAGGTGCGCGACGAGGTGGCCGGCGGCCAGGTGGGGATCGTCGTCGGTACCCACGCGTTGCTGCAGGACGCGGTGGAGTTCCACAACCTGGGCATGGTGGTGGTCGACGAACAGCACCGCTTCGGTGTCGAGCAGCGAGATCGGTTGCGCGCCAAGGCCCGTCCCGGGGTGACGCCGCATCTGCTGGTGATGACGGCGACGCCGATACCGCGCACCGTGGCGCTCACCGTGTACGGAGACCTGGAAACCTCGACGCTGCGCGAACTTCCGCGCGGGCGCCAGCCCATCACCAGCAACGTCATCTTCGTCAAGGACAAGCCCGCCTGGTTGGGTCGGGCGTGGCGGCGCATCGGCGAAGAGGTGGCCGCCGGGCGTCAGGCCTACGTGGTGGCGGCGCGCATCGACGAGAGCGACGACGACGGGGCGGCGGACCAGAACGCCAAGGCGCCCGAAACCGCCGAGGGGCTCTACGCCCGGCTGCGCTCCCAGGAGCTGGCGCAGCTGCGGCTCGGACTGATGCACGGCCGGCTCTCGGCCGAGGAGAAGGACGCCGTGATGGCCGCGTTCCGCGCCGGCGACATCGATGTGCTGGTGTGTACCACCGTGATCGAGGTGGGCGTGGACGTCCCCAACGCCACCGTCATGCTGGTGATGGACGCCGACCGGTTCGGCATCAGCCAGCTGCACCAGCTGCGCGGGCGGATCGGGCGCGGCGAGCATCCCAGCCTGTGCCTGTTCGCCAGCTGGGCCGCGCCGGACTCGCCGGCCGGCCGGCGGCTGACCGCGGTGGCCGAGACGATGGACGGCTTCGCGCTGGCCGACCTCGACCTCAAGGAGCGACGGGAGGGAGATGTGTTGGGCCGCAACCAGTCCGGCAGGGCGGTCACGCTGCGGCTGCTGAGTCTGGCCGACCACCAGGAGTACATCGAGGCCGCCCGCGACTTCTGCGTCCAGGCTTACGCCGGTAACCGCTTCGACCCCGGATTGTCGGTGCTGGCCGCACGATTCACCGACACCGACCGCATCGAATACCTGGACAAGTCATGAACGTCAACCGCAAGGTGCTGCTGTGGCTGGCCGCGGCCGCCGCGCTGGCCGTGCTGGTCGCCTACCAGGCCGTCGGCTCCTCGACCCGGCATGCCGCCGAATACGCTGCGCGCGCGGACGTTCCGACCGTGCAGCCGGGCACCGACGTGCTGGCCGGCATCGCGGTGCTGCCGGTGCGCCAGCATCGCTACGACTACCTGCGCTCGGCGTTCGGCGACGCCTGGGACGACGACAACGATGCGCCCATGGGGCACAACGGATGTGACACCCGCGACGACATCCTCAACCGCGATCTCGTCGACAAGACGTATGTGTCGGTCAAGCGGTGTCCGGACGCGGTGGCCACCGGCACGCTGCACGACCCGTACACCAACAAGACCATCGCCTTCCAGCGCGGCCCCAAGGTCGGCGAGTCCGTCCAGATCGACCACATCGTCCCGCTCGCCTACGCCTGGGACATGGGCGCCTACGCGTGGCCGGGGCCCGAGCGGCTGCGGTTCGCCAACGATCCGGCCAACCTGCTGGCCGTCGACGGGCAGGCCAACCAGGACAAGGGCGATGCGGCGCCCGCGCAGTGGATGCCGCCGAACGCGGCGTTCCACTGCCAGTACGCCATGCAGTTCATCGCGGTGCTGCGCGGCTATGCTCTGCCGGTGGACCAGGCGTCCACCGGTGTGCTGCGTCAGGCCGCGGCCACCTGCCCCACGGGGTAGCGGTTAGGAGCCCTCGTAGGTGTCGGGGTCCGGGCGCAGCCGGGTGCCGTCGTTGAGCGCGTTGATGGCGTCCATGTGCTCGGCGGCCAGCTCGAAGTCGAATACGTCGAAGTCGCTGGCGATGTGCTCGGCGTTGGCCGACCGGAAGATCACCGCGTTGC
Organism: Mycobacterium avium subsp. avium; assembly: GCF_009741445.1. Lineage (NCBI taxonomy): Bacteria > Bacillati > Actinomycetota > Actinomycetes > Mycobacteriales > Mycobacteriaceae > Mycobacterium > Mycobacterium avium. The sequence continues at coordinate 876,179 of NZ_CP046507.1, forward strand.
CCAACTGCAGGTTCCACCGCAGCAGCACCTGCGACGCGGTCTTGCCGTATTCGGCGGCCACCGAGTTCACCGTCGGGTGGTCGTTCAGCTTGCCCAGCGCCAGTGGCGTATAGGACTGGGTGACCACGTTGTGCTCGGCGTTGGTCTTGCGCAGCGCTTCCTGGTTGAGCAGCGGGTGCAGCTCGATCTGGTTGACCGCCGGGGTGACGAACGTGAGGTCGATGACCGTCGTCAGGTACTCCTCGGTGAAGTTGGAGACGCCGATCGAGCGGGCGTGGCCGTTGCCGCGGGACTGGATCATGCCGCCGAAGGAGTTCACGTAGGTGCCCAGCGCGGGGGCCGGCCAGTGAATCAGGTACAGGTCGACGTAGTCCAGCCCGAGCCGCTCCAGGCTGGCCTCGCAGGCGTCCATGGCCCCTTTGAAGCCCTGGTCGGAGGTGGCCAGCTTGGTGGTGACGAACAGCTCGGCGCGCGGGATCCCCGAGGCGGCGATGGCGCGCCCGACGGCGGCCTCGTTGCCGTAGGCCGCGGCGGTGTCGATGAGCCGGCAGCCGACCTCCAGCGCCGCCGACACCGCGCGTTCGGTCTCGTCATCCGACAACTCCGCGACACCGAGGCCCAGCACCGGCATCGTGTTTTCGTCGTTGAGAGCAATCGAGGGTGCGGCGGAGCCCGACTCGCCAGTCAATTCATTCACCTGCCTGTGAAGTCAAACGTTCGTGTGCATCGAGCCGGGGGCCGTCATCGCGCGAGGAGGTCAACGCCGTTTCGGCGCCGAAATCGAAATCGAACACGTCGAAGTTGCTCGCAATCCGTGAAGGCTTCACCGACTTTGGGATCACGATCTTACCGAGTGAGCAAATGTCTCCTCACCACGACCTGGGCAGGTGTCCATCCGCGCCCTTCAGCACTGGGCGGGCCACCACGTACAGTTAGCCTCCGTGACGACGGCGACGACGCGGCAGTGAACAACCGTTCGTCGTCGGGCGGTACCACGTTCGTGCGAGGGGGAGTAGCTCCATGACCAAGCCGCTGACCGACACCGCACCCGTCGACCCCGGCGCGCAGCGCGGGTCGATGCCGCTGACCAACCGCATCCAGGGCGCGGTCACCAGCGTCGGGGTCAAGGTCATCCCGTGGATCCCGACCGCCGTGCGCCGCGGCCTGGTGCGCGGCCGCTCGGTCATCATCGACGGCAACACGCTCGACCCGACCCTGCAGCTGATGCTGTCCGGTCTGCGCGCCGTCGGCATCGACGGCCTGGTGGTCGACGACGACCCCGAGCTGTCCCGCGCCCAGATGCACGAGTCCACGGTGGGGTTCCCCGGCCCGCAGATCCACGTCGACGTCGCCGAACTGGCGCTGCCCGGCCCGGCCGGCGACATCCCGGCGCGGCACTATCGGCCCGCCGGCGGCGAGACCCAGGCCCCGCTGCTGGTCTTCTACCACGGCGGCGGCTGGTCGATCGGCGACCTGGACACCCACGACTCGCTGTGCCGGCTGACCTGCCGCGACGCCGGCATCCACGTGCTCTCGATCGACTACCGGCTGGCGCCCGAGCATCCCGCGCCGGCCGCCATCGACGACGCGTACGCCGCCTTCACCTGGGCGCATGAGCACGCCGGCGAGCTGGGCGCGGCCCCCGGGCGAGTGGCGGTCGGCGGCGACAGCGCCGGCGGCAACCTGGCCGCCGTCGTCAGCCAGCTGGCCCGCGACGCGGGCGGCCCGGCACCGGTGCTGCAGTGGCTGATCTACCCGCGCACCGACTTCACCGCCCGGACCCGGTCGCTGAGCCTGTTCTCCCGCGGCTTCCTGCTGACCAAGCGCGACATCGACTGGTTCGAATCGCAGTATCTGCGGAACTCGGGGCTGGACCGGACGGACCCGCGGGTGTCGCCGGCGCTGGCCGAATCGCTGGCCGGCCTGGCCCCGGCGCTGATCGCGGTGGCCGGCTTCGACCCGCTGCGCGACGAGGGCCAGAGCTACGCCGAGGCGCTGCGCGCCGCCGGCACCCCGGTGGACCTGCGGTACCTGGGTTCGCTGACGCACGGCTTCGCCAACCTGTTCCAGCTCGGCGGCGACAGCATGGTGGCCACCAGCGAGTTGATCTCGGCGCTGCGCGCGCACCTGAGCCGGGTCTGATCCGTGCGACGGGCGGCGCCGGTAATCTAGAGGCGCCTTGTCCGATCGCTTTGTCGGCAGACCGACAACTCGAGTGACGAAAGATCAGGGAACCCGTGGCCGACAACCCCAAACGTCCCCCGCGATTCGACATGAAGTCGGCCTCCGGCGGTAAGTCCGGGCGACTCGTCCAGATCGGCGGCACCGCGTTCGTCGTCATCTTCGCCGTCGCCCTGGTCTTCTACATCGTGACCTCGCACCACAAGAAGGCCGGGCCCACCGGCGCCGGCGACACGGTGCGGGTGACGTCGAGCAAGCTGATCACCCAGCCCGGCAGCAGCAACCCCAAGGCCGTCGTGACCCTGTACGAGGACTTCCTGTGCCCGGCCTGCGGCAACTTCGAGCGCACCTTCGGCCCCACGGTGTCCAAGCTGATCGACCTCGGCGCCATCGCGGCCGACTACTCCATGGTGTCGATCCTCGACAGCCCGCGAAACCAGAACTATTCGTCGCGGGCCGGCGCCGCGGCGCTGTGCGTCGCCGACGAGTCCCTGGACGCGTTCCGGCGGTTCCACACCGCTTTGTTCAGCACCGCCATCCAGCCCAGCGAGACCGGCAAGACGTTCCCGGACAACGCGCGGCTGATCGAGCTCGCCCGCGAATCCGGCGTGGTGGGCAAGGTTCCGGACTGCATCAACAGCGGCAAGTACATCGCCAAGGTCACCGGCGAGGCGGCGGCCGCCAAGATCCGCGCCACGCCGACGATCAAGATCAACGGCGAGGACTACGACCCGTCCACGCCCGATGCCCTGGTCGGCAAGATCAAGGAGATCGTGGGCGACATCCCGGGGCTGGACGGCGCGGTCGCGCCGGCCGCCATGTGACCGGTGCGGTGGCGACGGAAGCGACCGGCCTGACCCCGGATTCGCCGGCCGGGCCGGCGGTGCCGGCGCTGAGCGCCTGGTCGGTGCTGGTCGCCGGGGTGATCGGCCTGGTCGCGTCGGTGACGCTGACGCTGGAGAAGATCGACATCCTGCTCGACCCGGCGTATGTGCCGTCCTGCAACATCAACCCGATCCTGTCCTGCGGGTCGGTGATGATCACGCCGCAGGCGTCGCTGCTGGGCTTCCCCAACCCGCTGCTCGGCCTGGTGGCGTTCACCGTGGTGGTGGTCACCGGCCTGCTGGCGGTGACGAAAGTTGTTCTGCCGCAATGGTATTGGATGGGACTGACGGCGGGTCTGGTGGTCGGCGCGGTGTTCGTGCACTGGCTGATCTTCCAGAGCCTGTATCGCATCGGCGCGCTGTGCCCGTATTGCATGGTGGTGTGGGTGGTGACCATCGCGCTGCTGGTGGTGGTCGCCTCGATCGCCTACCGCCCCGCGCTGGGGGACCGCCGGTCCGGCCCGGGCTGGCTGCTGTTCCAGTGGCGGTGGTCGATCGTCGCGCTGTGGTTCACCGCGGTGTTTCTGCTGATCATGGTCCGGTTCTGGGACTATTGGTCGACGCTGCTGTAGGGGCGCGCGGATGACCCGGATCATCGGCGGCGTGGCCGGGGGGCGCCGCCTCGCCGTGCCGCCCCGGGGCACCCGGCCCACCACCGACCGGGTCCGCGAATCGCTGTTCAACATCCTGGCCGCGCGCCGCGAGCTGACCGGCCTGGCGGTGCTGGACCTCTATGCCGGTTCGGGCGCCCTGGGTCTGGAGGCGCTCTCCCGCGGCGCAGCGACCGCGCTGTTCGTCGAGTCCGACCCGCGCGCCGCGGCGGTGATCGCCCGCAACATCGACACCCTGGGGCTGCCCGGTGCGACGCTGCGCCGCGGCGCGGTCGCGGCCGTGCTGGCCGGCGGCGCCGCGACCGCGGTCGATCTGGTGCTCGCCGATCCGCCCTACGACGTCGGCGCCGCCGGGGTCGACGCCGTGCTGGCGGCGCTGGCCGCGCACGGCTGGGTGCGCGCGGGCAGCGTCGCGGTGGTGGAGCGCCCCGCCGGCAGCGCGCCGCTGAGCTGGCCCGCCGGCTGGTCCGGTTGGCCGCAACGGGTATACGGCGACACTCGTTTGGAGCTGGCCGAGCGGCTGTGAGCGGGCGTGTACCGTCGTTCGTCATGGGCGCCGCTCCTCAGCATCGCTTTCGCTCTGCCTCGTCGTCGGCGCGCGTCATGGGCGCCGCTGCGAACTCTCCCGCCAGGCCGGGACGGCCCGCATGACCGGCGCCGTGTGCCCCGGGTCGTTCGACCCGGTGACGCTGGGCCACGTCGACGTCTTCGAGCGCGCGTCGGCCCAATTCGACGAGGTGGTGGTCGCGATCCTGACCAACCCCGCCAAGAAGGGCATGTTCGACCTCGACGAGCGGATCGCGATGATCGAGGAATCGACCACGCATCTGAGCAACCTGCGGGTAGAGGCCGGACAGGGGCTGGTGGTCGACTTCGTCAGGTCGCGCGGCATGACCGCCATCGTCAAGGGCCTGCGCACCGGCACCGACTTCGAATACGAGCTGCAGATGGCGCAGATGAACAAGCACATCGCCGGTGTGGACACGTTTTTCGTCGCGACCGCGCCGCGCTATTCGTTCGTGTCGTCGTCGCTGGCCAAGGAGGTCGCCATGCTCGGCGGTGACGTGTCGGAGCTGCTGCCCGAACCGGTCAACCGCCGCTTGCGCGAAAAGCTTTCCGGGCGTTCCTGAATCGGCTCGGTCGACACGTAAAGCATTGGCCCGCAAGGGTTTCGGTTAGACGCTACGCGCCTAATTCGTCGCCGGTGGTGGTTGGGGTTGGAAGGGGTCGTACCACCACCAGTCGGCGCGTTGGCCGAGGGGTCCGGGACAGGGTGGGACGGCGGGTGGGGGTCTGGTCGGTTTGCGGGCCAGTGATCCTGGTTTCAGGTGGCGCCCGGAGCTGTCGGTGACGAGGAGGGTGTCGGCGGGGCCGGTGATGGTGATCTCGCCGCGGTGGTGGGCGCGGTGGTGATAGGGGCAGACCAGGACCAGGTTGGACAGTTCGGTGGGGCCGCCGTCTTCCTAGTGCCGCAGGTGGTGGGCGTGCAGTCCGCGGGTGGCGCCACAGCCGGGGATCGCGCAGCCGCGGTGGCGGTGTTCGAGGGCGCGGCGTAGCCGCCGGTTGATCACCCGGGTCGAGCGGCCCGCACCGATGGGTTGGCCGTCGCGTTCGACCCACACCTCGCAGGTGGCATCACAGGTCAGATAGCGGCGCTCGGCGTCGCTTAGCAGCGGGCCCAAATGCAGGCCGGCGACGCGTTGGGCGGCGTCGAGGTGGACCACCACGGTGGTGTGGTGGCCGTGGGGGCGGCGGTGCGCCTCGGCGTCCCAGCCGGTTTCGATCAGGCGGATAAACGCCTCCAGCGTGCCCGGCAACGGCCGGACCTGCTCGCCGGCCCGGTGGTTGTGGTCGCGTTTCCATTCGGCGATCAGCGCTTCGCGGTGCGCGGCCAGGGCGGCGTCGAATGTGGCGGCATCGAGGCGGTCGAGCGTGATCCGCCAGCAGCTGAGCTCCTCGTCGGAGGTCTTGGTGAGGCCGGGCTGCGGTGCCGGCTTGGCCTCGGGTTGGGGCCGCGGTTCCAGCTTGACCGCGGTGCGCAGCTGGTTGACCGTGGCCACCGCGGCCAGCTGCGCGTAATGCTCATCGGATCCCTCCCCGGCACGCTGCGCGATGACTCCGAGCTGGTCCAGCGACAACCGGCCCTCCCGCAGACCGGCCGCGCAGCGGGGAAACGAGTCCAGCCGGCGGGCCACGGCCGCGATCGTCTCGGCATTGCCCGGTGAGCAGCCCGTCTTCCAGGCCACCAGCGCGCCAAGAGACCGCGCCCCGGTGGCTCCCCACAGCTGCTCGCGCTCGATCTGCGCGACGATCTCCACGATGCGCCCATCAATTGCATTACGCTGCCCGGTCAACTCCGCCAACTCGTCAAACAGCACCGCCAACCGATCGCAAGGACGCACCTCCACCTCAGCTGCCAGCACGCTCGAGGACATGACAACATCATGACAGCGGGGTCCGACAAGTTTCGGCCGTCAAACCGCGGCGGTGCCCGACCGCCCCGCGAAAGCCCGCCATCCAACATCGAAACCGTTAAGCGGCAAGCTCCTTGACATGGCAACCACCGTATGGAGTAGCCGGCCGCTGCCGGGGTACCCGTTGGCTTCGACCCCGCACCGCCGAGCCCCGTCGAAAAAGGATCAACAACGCCGACGCGGAACGTATCTTGAAGATCTCATCCGAGACACGAGGGGGATTTGCGAGGTCGGCGACGTCGATAGGAGAACGGCAGCCATGACGCTAGACAATCCACTCGACGGACCCGAGGCGGCGGCGGACCTGATCGCGCTCCTGGCCGACGAGGGAGTCGCGGACTTCTTCATCAACCCCGGAACCGACTCGGCGCCCATCCAGGAAGCGCTCGCGGCGGCGCGCGCCGCCGGTACGCCCAGCCCGCGGGCGGTGCTGTGCGTGCACGAAAGCGTCGCCCTGGCGGCAGCCATCGGCCACCACATGGCCAGCGCCCGGCCGCAGGCGGTCATGGTGCACGTCGACGCCGGGACGCTGAACCTGGGCTGCCAGCTGCACAACGCGCAGCGCAACGGAACCCCGGTGGTGGTATTCGCCGGGCGCACCCCCTACAGCTCGGCGCCCGACGTCCGCGGCCACCGCGACACCCACATCCATTGGCAGCAGGAACAACTCGACCAGCCCGCCGTGATGCGCAATTACGCCAAGTGGCACATGGAGGTTCCGCGCGGGCGTGAGCTGGCCCCCATCGTCCGCCGGGCATTCCAGGTCGCCCAGTCCAGCCCGCCCGGACCGGCCTACGTCATGCTGCCGCGCGAAGCCCTGATGGAGCCCGGCGGCCGGGCGTTGCAGCGACGGCTGCCGCCGGCCGTTCCGCCCGGCCCCGACCCCGCCGCGCTGGGCCGGCTGGCCGGGATCCTGGTCGCCGGGCAGCGGGTGGTCATCGTCACCGCCCGCACCGCCGCCGACCCCGCCGCCGCGACCGTGCTGGCCCGCATCGCCGAGATCCTCGGAGCGCCGGTGATCGACCAGGGCGACCGCGCCAACCTGCCGCCCGGGCATCCGCTGCACGTCACCGGCGACGCGGCCCCGCTGCAGGACGCCGACACGGTGCTGCTGCTGGACAGCGAAGTGCCGTGGGTGCCCGCACAGTTGGCCCCGCCCGCGACGGCCCGGGTGGTGCAGATCGACGCCGACCCGGTCAAGCCGAGCATGCCGCTGTGGTCCTACCCGGTCGAAATCGCGTTGACCGCCGACACCCGGGTCGCGCTGCTGCTGCTCGAGCAGACCCTGCTGCGGCTGGCCAACGACGAGCTGCGCGAAAAGTGGAGCACCCGCCGCGGCGCGGTGGAATCCCAAGTGGCGCAACGCCGCCGGGAAGCGGCGCGCCGGGCCGAGTCCGACAGCGACGCCGATGCCCCCGACGCGATGCTGGCCGCGCTCGGCGGCGCGCTGCCCGACGACGCTGTCGTCGTCCAGGAGGCCGTGACCAACCGGCCCGCGGTGGCCCGCCAGGTGCGGCGGCCGCCCGGGCAGCTCTTCGACACCGGCGCACCGGCTTTGGGCTGGGCGCTGGGCGGCGCCTTCGGGATCAAACTGGCCCGGCCGCACGCACCCGTCGTCGCGATCTGCGGCGACGGTTCGTTCAACTTCGGAGTGCCCACCGCTGCGCTGTGGTCCGCGCATCGCTACGGCGCGCCGTTCGTGACCGTCGTGTTGAACAACCACTCCTACCTGGCCTCCAAGACACCGGTGACGGAGCTGTACCCGCAGGGAATCTCCGTGCGCGACAATGACTTTCCCGAAACTCGGCTGACCCCGGAGACCGACTATGCCGTGCTGGCCCGGGCCTGCGGGGGCAGCGGACGCGACGTGCACACCCCGGCGCAGATGCGCGAGGCCATCGGGTGGGCGCTGGACGAGGCGGGCCAGGGCCGGTGCGCGGTGCTCGACGTACGGCTGCCGCAAACCTAGGGACGCCCGGCCCGGGAAGCGGCCCGGCACGGCTGAAGCACTCAGTGCCGATGCTCGGCGGGGTCGGGGGAGCCGCCCATCATCCGCACCATCGCCAGCCCGTTCGTGCGGACGAACCGAACGATCAGGACCAGCGCGAGCACCAGGAAGGCCACGTTGAGCCAGGTGGTGTAATTCCACGAGACGGACGCCTCGGCCACCGTCGCGGCGCGCTCGGCCGGAATGAGACCGCTTGTGCCGAAGATCAATTCGACGAGATACCCGGCGGCGACCATCGCGGCGTAGAACGTGCCCAGCAGGGTCAGCATCATCCGGGTGCCGTAGTACTTGCGGTAGATGTTCAGGATCGGCAGGATCAGCAGGTCGGCGTAGATAAACGCGATCACGCCGCCGAAGCTGATGCCGCCGTTCCACAACACCGCGGCCAGCGGCACATTGCCGATCGAGCACACGAACGACACGATCGCCACCAGCGGGCCCACGATCGGTCCCCACAGCACCGACCAGCCGGGGTGGTCCACCAAAAAGAAGCTCTGCCAAAACTTTTCGGGCACCCACGCCGCGACCGCGCCGGCGATCAGCAAGCCCAGCACCAGGTCGCGCAGGATCGCCAGCCACTCCATCACGAACACGTGCGACACCGCGGTGAAGCCGGCGGGGGAGAGCAGCCGTCGCCAGAACGGGCCGTCGCCGGCCACCGACATGTCCATGGCGGCATGGCCTTCCATCGACCCGGCGATGCCGCGCTGCGCCTGCGCGCGGGCGGCGTCGACCAGCCGCGGGCGCACGAACAGCCGGAACAGCAGCGCCAGCACTACGATCATCAACGGCCCGCCGACGAACTCGGCGGCGGTGAACTGCCATCCCATCAGCAGCGCCAGGATGATGCCCAACTCCACCACCAGGTTGGTGGAACCGATCTCGAAGGCCATCGCGGCGGTGAAGTCGGCGCCCTTGCGGAACAGCGCACGGGCCAACGCCACCGCGGCGTACGAGCACGACGACGAGGCCGCGCCCAGTCCCGCCGACACCGCAAGCGTGCGCGGGCGCGCGTCGCCCATCAGGGCCACGATGGTGGTCCGGCGCACCACCGCCTGCACCACCGCCGACAGGGCGAACCCCAGAATCAGCGCCCACAGGATTTCCCAGGTCATCGACCCGGCGACGGCCAGGGCGTGCCCGACCGCCGACAGTACCGTCGTCATGGCGATTCCTCCTGCGCTGACCCTCCCGGCGTAGTATACCCCGGGAGGGTATAAGTGAGGCGGATCGGCGACGCGTTTGTCAGACTCCACCCCGTGTGGATCCGACTTCTCGGGGCGCCGCGGTGGCAGCGGTGGCTGGTGCACTGCTGCGTCGCCGCCGTCACGTTCGGGCTGTTGGCCCCTCTTCTCATGCCTGACCTGATGGCCGGGATGGCCTGGCCGTGGCGGCTGGTCTTCCTGGTGGGCGTCAGCGCCCTGTTCGCCCAGCAGGCGGTAATCGTCGGCCGGCGGGCGTCACACGAGTACGTGGCCGCGACGCGCGGCCTCGACCGCGCCGAGCGGGCGCAGGCGATCGCGGCGAGCGTGCGCGGCGACGTCCCCGCGTCGGCGGCCGTTCTGGTGGCGGCGATCCGCATCGCCCACCTCCGGCTCGGCTTCGGCCGGTCGACTCCGAACCGCATCGCCGTCAGCTACGGCCTGCTGACGGTCAGCTGGCTGGCGCTGACAGCCACCAACGCCGACGGTCCCGGGCGCATGGCGCTGAAAGGCGTGGTCGCCGCGTTCCTCGCGGTTACCGGGGTTCGCGGCTGGCTCGTTGCCCGGCGAGTCGAACGGCGAATCATCCTGTTGCAGGACGCCTCACAGCGCTTGCCGGGCGCGGCGGCAGCCCTGCGCGCGGCGCCGCGCACCGAACCCGCCTCACCGCGCTGGCGCACGACGGTGGCGTTATTGACCGCCGTGGTGCTGGTGACGACCGGGGCGCTGGCGGCGGTCTACCTGGCTCACCGGCAGTCGCCGGACTGCCGCACCGCCAACGACATGGCGCGCTTCGTTGCCTCGCATCCCGATATGCTCGACCCCGCGTTCATTCCGGCGAACAGCGGCGGACCGACCCTGGCCGACTACCAGTTGTGGAGCGAGCAACTCGACCGTTACGCGGCATTGTCGGGCGGCGACGTCGCTCCGGGCCTCCGCAGCGCCGCCGCCCTGTCGGCTCGGGCTACAGCGGTGGTCCGGGAGGCAAGGGCCGATCCGGCCGACTGGCAGGATCCGCGGCAGCAACGGCGCCGAAACGACTACGCCACCATCGCCGGCCAGCTAGTGACCGAAGTGAGGGCTCTCGAGAGCCACTGCCCGCCGCGGAGTTCACTCCTGACCCGCCGAACATAGAATCGCCGGCAAAGAAGCGGGTGCGTTCCGGCGTTTAACGGGTGCCGAACGGGCAAATCCCCGACACACCGGCGTCGCCACCGCTGTCACAGAGACAACACCAGGCACACTGGTAACAACAGGATCTTTGCAGACGCCAGGAGGGTACGGCCGTGTATCGAGTGTTTGAAGCGCTGGACGAATTGAGCGCGATCGTCGAAGAAGCCCGTGGCGTCCCGATGACGGCCGGTTGCGTGGTGCCCCGCGGCGACGTGCTGGAGCTGATCGACGACATCAAGGACGCCATCCCGGGCGAGCTGGACGACGCCCAGGACGTGCTGGACGCGCGGGACTCGATGCTGTCCGACGCCAAGACGCACGCCGAATCCATGGTGTCCTCGGCGACCACCGAGTCCGAGTCGATGCTCAACCACGCCCGCGCCGAGGCCGACCGGGTGCTCTCCGACGCCAAGGCCCAGGCCGACCGGATGGTCAGCGAAGCGCGTCAGCACAGCGAGCGGATGGTCGCCGAGGCCCGGGAGGAGGCGGTCCGCATCGCCACCGCCGCCAAGCGCGAGTACGAGGCCAGCGTCAGCCGGGCCCAGGCCGAGGCCGACCGGCTGCTGGAGAACGGCAACATCTCCTACGAGAAGGCCGTCCAGGAGGGCATCAAGGAACAGCAACGCCTGGTGTCGCAGAACAGCGTGGTGGAGGCCGCCCACGCCGAGGCCACCCGGCTCATCGACTCGGCGCACGCCGAGGCCGACCGGCTGCGCGGCGAATGCGATATCTACGTCGACAACAAGCTCGCCGAGTTCGAGGAATTCCTCAACGGCACGCTGCGCTCGGTGGGCCGCGGCCGTCACCAGCTGCGGACGGCGGCCGGCACGCACGACTACGCGGTGCGGTAGCACCACCCTGGCGGGGCGGACGCGCCCTGGAATTGTGCGGTCGGCGCCGTAGGATTTCTGATATGACGCGGCAGCACAGCACATCGTCGGTCCGCGGCGCAGCGCCCCGGCCAGCCTCCCCGATGACGTTCGACATCACCCGGCTGGGGCGGCGGCCCGGGGCGATGGTCACCCTGCGCACGACCGTGCCCAGCCCGGCGCGCATCGGGCTGGACATGATCGCGATCGAGGCGGGAGCCCCGCTGGATCTGGACCTGCAGGTCCAGTCGGTGTCCGAGGGCGTCCTGGTGACCGGCTCGGTGACCGGGCCCACCGTCGGCGAATGCGCGCGCTGCCTGACCGCACTGGACGGCGAGGTGCGGGTGCGGCTGACCGAACTGTTCGCCTACCCGGACAGCACCACCGAAGCGACCACCGAGGAGGACGAGGTCGGCCACATCGTCGACGACACCGTCGACCTCGAGCAGTCCATCATCGACGCGGTGGGCCTCGAGCTGCCCTTCTCGCCCGTGTGCCGGCCGGACTGCCCGGGGCTGTGCCCGGAATGCGGCGTGTCGCTGGCTGCCGAGCCCGGCCATCAGCACGACCGCATCGACCCGCGCTGGGCGAAGCTGGCGGGCATGTTCGCCTCCGACGAAGCCCGGGACGAGCGGTGAGCTCACGGCAGCCGCTGCTCGACGCCCTCGGGGTCGAGCTGCCCGACGAGCTGCTGTCGTTGGCCCTGACGCATCGCAGCTACGCCTACGAACACGGCGGGCTGCCCACCAACGAGCGGCTGGAATTCCTGGGCGACGCCGTGCTGGGCCTGACCATCACCGACGCGCTCTACCACCGCCACCCCGACCGCACCGAGGGAGACCTGGCCAAGCTGCGGGCCAGCGTGGTCAACACCCAGGCGCTGGCCGACGTCGCCCGCAAGCTGTGCGACGGCGGCCTGGGGGCGCATCTGCTGCTGGGGCGCGGGGAGGCCAACACCGGCGGCGCGGACAAGTCGAGCATCCTGGCCGACGGCATGGAGTCGCTGCTGGGCGCGATCTACCTGCAGCACGGCATCGACACCGCGCGCGAGGTGATCCTCCGGTTGTTCGGCGCGCTGCTCGACGCCGCGCCCACGCTGGGGGCCGGGCTGGACTGGAAGACCAGCCTGCAGGAGCTGACCGCGGCGCGCGGCATGGGCGCCCCGTCCTACCTGGTCACCTCCACCGGCCCCGATCACGACAAGGAGTTCACCGCGGTCGTCGTCGTCGCCGACACCGAATACGGGACCGGGGTGGGCCGCTCCAAGAAGGAGGCCGAGCAGAAGGCCGCGGCGGCGACCTGGAAGGCGCTCGACGTGCTCGACCCCGCCGCGCAGACGTCCGCCTAGCCGGCGCCCGCCCCGGATCGATGCCCGAACTGCCCGAAGTCGAGGTGGTGCGCCGCGGCCTGCACTCGCACGTGGTGGGCAAGACGATCGGCGCGGTGCGGGTGCACCACCCCCGCGCGGTGCGCCGCCACGAAGCCGGCCCCGCCGACCTCACCGCCCGGCTGCTGGGCGCGCGGATCACCGGCACCGACCGGCGCGGCAAGTACCTGTGGCTGCTGCTGGACGGCCGCGATACCGCGCTGGTGGTGCACCTGGGCATGAGCGGGCAGATGCTGCTCGGCGCGGTGCCGCGCGCCGAGCACGTCCGCATCTCGGCACTGCTCGACGACGGCACCGTGCTCAGCTTCGCCGACCAACGCACCTTCGGCGGCTGGATGCTCGCCGACCTTCTCGAGGTGGACGGCAGCGTGGTGCCCGAACCCGTCGCGCACCTGGCGCGCGACCCGCTCGATCCCCGCTTCGACGCCGACGCCGTCGTAAAAGTCTTGCGGCGCAAGCACTCCGAAATCAAGCGCCAACTGCTCGATCAGCAGGTGGTGTCGGGCATCGGCAACATCTATGCCGACGAGGCGCTGTGGCGGGCCAAGGTGCACGGGGCGCGGATCGCCGACGCGCTGACCCGCAAGCAGTTGACCGCCGTGCTCGACGCGGCCGCCGACGTGATGCGTGACGCGCTGGCCAAGGGCGGGACCTCGTTCGATTCGCTGTACGTCAACGTCAACGGCGAATCCGGGTACTTCGACCGATCGCTGGACGCCTACGGCCGGGAGGGCGAAAGCTGCCGGCGCTGCGGCGCGGTGATGCGCCGGGAGAAGTTCATGAACCGCTCGTCGTTCTACTGCCCGAAATGCCAACCGCGCCCGCGGCTTTGAGGACGATCAGTCGAAGATATCGCGGCGCACGGTGCCCGTCGGCAACGCCGGGTCCACGAACCATTCGTGGCTGAACAGCGCGCCGAACACCTGCGGCGGCAGTCGCAGCAGCAGCCCGAACAGCCGGGCGGCCGGGCCGGAACGCCCGATCTGGGATCGGTGCGCGGCGAAGGCATCCCGCTTCTGGCGGGCGAAGCGAAAGACGTTGATGCGATGGGTGATCGCGGCCCGCGGGGCGTACGCGCTGCCGACGATGTCGGCTTCGTACGGCCCGGGAAGCCGCAGCAGGTGCGCCAGATCGCTGATGCGCAACAGCATTTCGCGCGGCATCGTCACCTCGAGCACCCGCGGGACGGCGGCGAGTTCGGCGGCCCGCTTGCCGACGTGATGCACCCGGACGTGATCGCGGTGGCCGTAACCGCCGTTGGCCTGGTAGCTGAGCAGCAGGTCGGCATGCTCGTCGCGGAGGATGCCGGCCAGCTTTCCGGCCGCCTCGTCGAGGTCGGCCCGCCCGAACCGGGTGCGCCCCGGCGGGTCCGGGTAGAACAGCGGGCCGTAGCCGCTGTCGGCGTAGCCGAGGCATTCCACCCGCTGTGCACCGAGAATCCTTGCGCTCGAACGTAATTCGTCGAGCCGGTGGTCGGTGTCCTCGTTGTGCACCCGCCCGTCGGTGGCCGTCACCACGACGACGCGGTGTCCGGCCGCCACCGCCCGCGCGATGGTGCCGCCGGTGAGCACGACCTCGTCGTCCGGGTGGGCGTGGAACGCGACGACGGTGGCCATGCACAGCAGTATGCCCGTGCGTGGCCGGGCGGGTGCCCGGTAGAAAAGAGCCATGGCCGAACTTTGGGTGGAGCGCACCGGAACTCGCCGCTACACGGGACACAGCTCGCGCGGAGCCCGGGTGCTGATCGGCTCCGAGGACGTCGACGGCGTGTTCACCCCCGGCGAGCTGCTCAAGATCGCGCTGGCGGCCTGCAGCGGGATGGCCAGCGATGCCCCGCTGGCCCGTCGGCTGGGCGACGACTACCGGGCGGTCATCCGGGTCTCCGGCGCCGCCGACCGCGAGCAGGAGCGCTATCCACTGCTCGAGGAGACGCTGGAGCTGGACCTGTCGGGGTTGAGCGACGAGGACAGGCAGCGCCTGCTGCTGGTGGTCCACCGGGCCGTCGACCAGGTGTGCACGGTCGGGCGCACGCTCACCTCGGGCACCACGGTCAACTTCGAGATCGCCGCCGGGGCCGGCCATGCCGGAGCCTGACGCCCGGCTCACCGCCTGGGTGCACGGGCACGTCCAGGGCGTGGGTTTTCGCTGGTGGACGCGGTGCCGGGCGCTGGAATTGGGGCTGACCGGCTACGCGGCCAACCAGCCCGACGGGCGGGTGCTGGTGGTCGCCCAGGGGCCGCGGCCGGCCGGCGAGAAGTTGCTGGAGCTGCTGCGGGGCGGCACGACGTGGCCGTCGCGGCCCGGGCGGGTGGACAAGGTGGTCGCCGACTGGTCGGCGCCGCAGGAGCGGTTCGAGGGATTCGTCGAGCGCTGAGGCTCCGCGCCCGGCCGAGTTCGAAACCCTGCTAGCGCCGGCACCAGCGCGTTTCGGAGGGCGAGCGTGCACCCAAGCGGTGGCTGATGTGACCATTGTGACCAGTGCGTCGAATGTGCGGAACGCCGCCCGATTTCGAGCCGGCCGACACCCCGCGCTGCGGCGGTGCGGGCCGATTTGAGCGGTAGTCTGGCTGGCCGTGTACCTCAAGAGTCTGACGCTGAAGGGCTTCAAGTCCTTTGCCTCGCCGACGACTCTGCGTTTCGAGCCGGGCATCACCGCGGTCGTCGGGCCCAACGGCTCGGGCAAGTCCAACGTCGTCGACGCGCTGGCCTGGGTGATGGGCGAGCAGGGGGCCAAGACGCTGCGCGGCGGCAAGATGGAAGACGTCATCTTCGCCGGGACCAGCTCGCGCGCGCCGCTGGGCCGCGCCGAGGTCACCGTCACCATCGACAACTCCGACAACGCGTTGCCCATCGAGTACTCCGAGGTGTCGATCACCCGGCGGATGTTCCGCGACGGCGCCAGCGAGTACGAAATCAACGGCAGCAGTTGCCGTTTGATGGACGTGCAGGAGCTGCTCAGCGACTCCGGGATCGGCCGGGAGATGCACGTCATCGTCGGGCAGGGCAAGCTCGACGAGATCCTGCAGTCGCGGCCCGAGGACCGTCGCGCGTTCATCGAGGAAGCCGCGGGGGTGCTCAAGCACCGCAAGCGCAAGGAAAAGGCGCTGCGCAAACTCGACGCGATGTCGGCCAACCTGGCCCGGCTCACCGACCTGACCACCGAGCTGCGCCGCCAGCTCAAACCGCTGGGCCGTCAGGCCGAGGTGGCCCGTCGCGCGCAGACCATCCAGGCCGATCTGCGCGACGCCCGGCTGCGGCTGGCCGCCGACGACCTGGTCAACCGGCGGGGCGAGCGCGAGGCCATCTTCGAGGCCGAGGCCGCCATGCGCCGCGAGCACGACGAGGCCTCGGCGCGGCTGGCGGTGGCCTCCGAGGAGCTCGCCGCGCACGAGAAGGCGCTCGGCGAGCTGTCCGGCCGGGCCGAGTCGGTCCAGCAGACCTGGTTCGCGCTGTCCGCCCTGGCCGAACGGGTGGCGGCGACGGTCCGCATCGCCAGCGAGCGGGCCCAGCACCTCGACCTGGGGCCGGTGACTGCCGGCGACACCGACCCCGACGCGCTGGACGCCGAGGCCGAGCGGGTCGCGGCCGCCGAGCAGCAGCTGCTGGCCGAGCTGGCCGCGGCGCGCAGCCGGCTGGAAACCGCGCGCGCCGAACTCGCCGAGCGGGAACGCGAAGCCGCCGAGGCCGATCGGGCGCACATGGCGGCGGTGCGGGCCGAGGCCGACCGGCGCGAGGGACTGGCCCGGCTGGCCGGTCAGGTCGAGACGATGCGCGCCCGCGTCGAGTCGATCGACGACAGCGTGGCGCGGCTGTCCGAGCGCATCGAGGCGGCCGCCGCCCGCGCGCAGCAGGCCAAGGCGGAGTTCGAAACCGTGCAGGGCCGGGTCGGCGAGCTCGACCAGGGCGAGGTGGGCCTCGACGAGCACCACGAGCGCACCGTCGCCGCGCTGCGTCTGGCCGACGAGCGGGTGGCCGAACTGCAGGCCGCCGAGCGTGACGCCGAACGCAAGGTGGCCTCGCTGCGGGCCCGCATCGACGCGCTGGCGGTGGGGCTCGAGCGCAAGGACGGCACCGCCTGGCTGACCGAAAACCATTCCGGCGCAGGGATTTTGGGACCGATGGCCAAGCTGGTCAAGGTCCGCTCCGGCTACGAAGCCGCGGTGGCCGCGGTGCTGGGCTCGGCGGCCGACGCGCTGGCCGCCGACGGGCTGGGCGCGGCCCGCTCGGCGCTGGGTGCGCTCAAGCAGGCCGACGGTGGACGGGCCGCGCTGGTGCTGGGCGACTGGCCCGCCGATCCGCCCGCACCGCAGCCGGCCCCGGCGGGCGCGCTGTGGGCGCTCGACCTCATCGACGCGCCCGAGCGGCTGCGCGGGGCGATCACGGCCATGCTCTCCGGCGTCGCGGTGGTCGACGACCTGGACCGGGCGCTGGCGCTGGTGGCGGAGCACCCCCGGTTGCGAGCGGTCACGCTCGACGGCGACCTGGTGGGCGCCGGCTGGGTGAGCGGCGGCTCCGACCGAAAACTGTCCACGCTGGAGGTGACCTCGGAGATCGACAAGGCCAGCGCGGAGCTGGCCGCGGCCGAGGCCCAGGTGGCCCAGCTCAGTGCGGCGCTGTCCGGCGCGCTGGCCGAACAGGCCGCCCGGCAGGATTCGGCCGAGCAGGCGCTGGCCGCGCTGAACGAGTCCGACAGCGCGATCTCCGGGATGTACGAGCAGCTGGGCCGGCTGGGGCAGGAAGCCCGGACCTCCGAGGACGAGTGGAGCCGGTTGCTGCGCCAGCGCGAGGAGCTCGAGGCGGGCCGCACCCAGACCGTCGCCGAGGTCACCGAGCTGGAAAACCGGCTGCGCAACGCGCAGGAAACCCCGCAGGAGCCGGCCGCGGAACCGGTGAACCGCCAGCAGATCGCCGCGGCCACCGACGCCGCGCGCAGCGCCGAGGTGGAGGCCCGGCTCGCGGTGCGCACCGCCGAAGAGCGGGCCAACGCGGTGCGCGGGCGGGCGGATTCGCTGCGCCGGGCCGCCGCCGCCGAACGGGAGGCCCGGGTGCGCGCCCAGCAGGCCCGCGAGGCGCGGCTGCGCGCCGCGGCGGTCGCGGCGGCGGTGGCCGATTCGGGGCGGTTGCTAGCAACGCGGTTGAACGCGGTGGTGGCCGCCGCGTCGCGGATCCGCGACGCGCTGGCCGCCGAACGCCAGCAGCGCGCCACGGCGATGACGGCGGTGCGCGACGAGGTGAACGCGCTGAGCGCCCGGGTGGCCGCCCTGACCGACTCGCTGCACCGCGACGAGGTGGCCAACGCCCAGGCGGCGCTGCGCATCGAGCAGCTCGAGCAGATGGTGCTCGAGCAGTTCGGCATGGCGCCGGCCGATCTGATCGCCGAGTACGGCCCGCACATCGCGCTGCCGCCCAGCGAGCTGGAGATGGCCGAATACGAGCAGGCCAAGGAGCGCGGCGAACAGGTCTTCGCGCCCGCACCGATTCCTTTCGACCGGCCCACCCAGGAGCGGCGGGCCAAGCGGGCCGAGCGGGAGCTGGCCGAGCTGGGTCGGGTCAACCCGCTGGCGCTGGAGGAGTTCGCGGCGCTCGAGGAGCGCTACAACTTCCTGTCCACCCAGCTCGAGGACGTCAAGGCCGCCCGCAAGGACCTGCTCGGCGTGGTGGACGAGGTCGACGCCCGCATCCTGCAGGTGTTCAGTGAGGCCTACACCGACGTCGAACGGGAATTCTCCGACGTGTTCGGCGTGCTGTTCCCCGGCGGCGAGGGCCGGCTGCGGCTGACCGATCCGAGCAACATGCTGACCACGGGCATCGAGGTGGAGGCCCGCCCGCCGGGCAAGAAGATCACCCGGCTCTCGCTGCTGTCCGGCGGCGAGAAGGCGCTGACCGCGGTGGCCATGCTGGTGGCCATCTTCCGGGCCCGCCCGTCGCCGTTCTACATCATGGACGAGGTCGAGGCCGCCCTCGACGACACCAACCTGCGGCGGCTGATCAGCCTGTTCGAGCTGCTGCGGGCGCGCTCGCAGCTGATCATCATCACGCACCAGAAGCCGACCATGGAGGTCGCCGACGCACTCTACGGCGTCACCATGCAGGGCGACGGCATCACCGCGGTGATCTCGCAGCGGATGCGCGGTCAGCAGGTGGACCAGCTGGTCACCACCTGAGCAGCGCGGATGGCGGGCGGTCGAGGCCCGGTGGCCGGGCGCACGGGTCCGCTTGAAACAATGTCAGCGTGTCCCAAGGTCTTTGGATCGCCGTCGCGGTCCTCGTCGTCATCGCCGTCCTGGTCGTCATCGCCGCACTGGTCCTGGGCCTGGCGCGGTACCGCCGGCGCCGGATCAGCTTCTCGACCCGCCCCGAACCCGGGGCGATCGACCGGTCCGGCGGATACACCGCGTCCTCGGGCATCACGTTCAGCCAGGCACCGACCGCCCAGCCGGCTGAGCGGCTCGACACCACCGGCTTGCCGGCGGTAGGCGACGACGCCACCGTCCCCCGGGACGCGCCGCGACGCACCATCTCCGAGGTCGAGCTTCCCGAACCCGAGACGCCGGCGGCGCCGGCTCCGGAGGCCCCCGCTCCCGAGATCGAGGAGATCGCGCCCACCGAGGGCCGGCTGGAGCGGCTGCGCGGCCGGCTGGCCCGCTCCCAGAACGCGCTCGGCCGCAGCCTGCTGGGCCTGATCGGCGGCGGCGACCTGGACGAAGACGCCTGGCAGGACGTCGAGGACACCCTGCTGGTCGCCGACCTGGGCCCGGTGGTCACCGAATCGGTCATCGCCCAGCTGCGCGGCCGGCTGGCCAGCAGCGACGTGCGCACCGAGGCGGACGCCAAGGCCGTGCTGCGCGACGTGCTGATCAACGAGCTGCGGCCCGACCTGGACCGCTCGATCCGGGCGCTGCCGCACGCCGACCACCCGTCGGTGCTGCTGATCGTCGGCGTCAACGGCACCGGAAAGACCACCACCGTCGGCAAACTGGCCCGGGTGCTGGTCGCCGACGGGCGGCGCGTCGTGCTGGGCGCGGCCGACACCTTCCGCGCCGCCGCGGCCGACCAGCTGCAGACCTGGGCGTCGCGGGTGGGCGCGGAGGTGGTGCGCGGCGCCGAGGGCGCCGACCCGGCCTCGGTGGCGTTCGACGCCGTCGACCAGGGCATCGCCGCCGGCGCCGACGTGGTGCTCATCGACACCGCGGGCCGGCTGCACACCAAGGTCGGGCTGATGGACGAGCTCGACAAGGTCAAGCGGGTTGTCACCCGCCGCGCCGCCGTCGACGAGGTGCTGCTGGTGCTCGACGCCACCATCGGGCAGAACGGGCTGGCCCAGGCCCGGGTGTTCGCCGAGGTCGTCGAGATCACCGGCGCCGTGCTGACCAAACTGGACGGAACGGCCAAGGGCGGCATCGTCTTCCGCGTTCAGCAGGAACTCGGGGTGCCGGTGAAACTGGTCGGCCTCGGCGAGGGCCCCGACGATCTGGCGCCGTTCGAGCCGGCCGCCTTCGTCGACGCGCTGCTCGGCTGAAAACCCCTCCGCGGCCCCGGCGGGACGTTAATCCCGCCGAAACACAGCGGCACTATCGCCGAAACAACCATTGCGCAATGTTCTGGATCAGGTCATCGGACGCATGTCTGATGGCCAGAAGCGGGCCGACCGGAGGAGATTGCGAGTGACATACCCGATACTGGGCCAGCCCAATACCGGCGATACCGCCTGGATGCTGGCCAGTTCCGCGCTGGTGCTGTTGATGACGCCGGGTCTGGCGTTTTTCTACGGCGGGATGGTGCGCGCCAGAAGCGTGCTGAACATGCTCATGATGAGCATCAGCGCGATGGGCGTGGTCACCGTGCTGTGGGTGCTTTACGGCTATTCGGTCGCCTTCGGCGACGACGTCGGCAACTTCATGGGCAAGCCGACGTCCTACTGGGGCCTCAAGGGTCTCATCGGCGTCAACGCGGTGGCCGCCGACCCGAGCAAAGGCACTGCGGCAACGGACATTCCGCTGGCCGGTACGCTGCCGGCCACCGTGTTCGTGGCCTTCCAGCTGATGTTCGCGATCATCACCGTCGCTCTGATCTCCGGCGCGGTGTCCGACCGGCTGAAGTTCGCCGCCTGGCTGGTGTTCGCCGGCCTGTGGGCGACGTTCGTCTATTTCCCGGTGGCGCACTGGGTGTTCGCATTCGACGGCTTCGCCTCCGAGCACGGCGGCTGGATCGCCAACAAGCTGCACGCGATCGACTTCGCCGGCGGGACGGCGGTGCACATCAATTCCGGTGTGGCGGGCCTGATGCTGGCGATCGTGCTGGGCAAGCGCCGCGGCTGGCCCACCACGTTGTTCCGGCCGCACAACCTGCCGTTCGTGATGCTGGGCGCCGGGCTGCTGTGGTTCGGCTGGTACGGGTTCAACGCCGGATCGGCCACCAGCTCCAACGGCGCGGCGGGGTCGACGTTCATGACGACGACGATCGCGACCGCCACCGCGATGCTGGCCTGGATGCTCACCGAACGCATCCGCGACGGCAAGGCCACCACGTTGGGCGCGGCGTCCGGGATCGTCGCCGGGCTGGTCGCCATCACCCCGTCCTGCTCGTCGGTCAACGTGCTGGGCGCGCTGGTGGTGGGCCTGGTGGCCGGCGTGGTGTGCGCGCTGGCGGTCGGCCTGAAATTCAAGCTGGGCTTTGACGACTCGCTCGACGTGGTCGGGGTGCACCTGGTCGGCGGGCTGGCCGGCACCCTGCTGGTGGGCCTGCTGGCCGCCCCGGAGAGCCCGGCCATCAGCGGCGTCACCGGCGTCTCCAAGGGACTGTTCTACGGTGGCGGCTGGGCGCAGCTGGAACGGCAGGCGGTCGGCGCGTTCAGCGTCCTCATCTACTCTGGTGTGGTTACGCTGATCCTGGCGTTGATCCTGAAGTACACGATGGGGCTTCGTCTCAACCCGGAGGCCGAAGCCTCGGGTATCGACGAGGCTGAGCACGCCGAGAGTGGTTACGATTTCGCCGTGGCTACCGGCTCGGTTCTCCCGCCCCGGGTCGCTGTGGCGGATACCCGCAACGGCCTGGAGGAGCAGCGAGTGGGCGACAAAGTGGAGGCAGAGCAGTCATGAAGTTGATCACCGCGATCGTAAAGCCGTTCACGCTCGATGACGTGAAGACCAGCCTCGAGGACGCGGGCGTCCTGGGTATGACGGTCAGCGAAATCCAGGGCTACGGACGGCAGAAGGGTCACACCGAGGTCTACCGCGGTGCCGAGTACTCGGTCGACTTCGTGCCCAAGGTGCGCATCGAGGTCGTCGTCGACGACTCGATCGTCGACAAGGTGGTGGACAGCATCGTCCGGGCGGCGCGCACCGGCAAGATCGGTGACGGCAAAGTGTGGGTGAGTCCGGTGGAAACCATCGTGCGGGTGCGCACCGGCGAGCGCGGAACCGATGCGCTGTGACGCCTTTCGCCAATTGCTGATACACCCCGGGCGGGCGCCGGCGGCATGACCCCGACCGGCCCCGATCCGTCCGGGCACCAAAACGCTTGCGGGGCAGTCGATTTGGCTGCCTCGCGGCGTCAGCTTCTCTCCGAGGGCGGCAAGCTGCACGCCGCCGAACTGCGGCACGCCTGGCTGGATCTGCACGAATCGTGGTTGGCCGCCAAGGCGGCCCAGATCGGTATCGCCGACGACAGCGGCTTCGCCCTGGTGGGCATCGGCGGCCTGGGCCGCCACGAGCTGCTGCCGTATTCCGATCTGGACCTGATGCTGTTGCACGACAACAAGTCCGACGAGGTGCTGCAGCGGGTCGCCGACGCGCTGTGGTATCCGTTGTGGGACGCCAACGTTCGGCTCGACCACAGCGTGCGAACCGTGTCCGGGGCGCTCGGTGTCGCCAACGGCGACATGATCGCGGCGCTGGGCATGCTGGACGCCCGGCACGTCGCCGGCGACGCGCGGTTGAGCGACGAGTTGATCGCCGGCGCAAGACGCCAGTGGCGCAGCGCAATTCGCTCCCGGATGGACGAGCTGGTGGAGATGACCCAGGCCCGCTGGGACCGGTGCGGCCGGATCGCGCAGCGCGCCGAGCCGGATCTGAAGTCGGGCCGCGGCGGCCTGCGCGATGTGCAGCTGCTGGACGCGCTGGGCGTGGCGCAGCTGATCGACCGGCACGGCATGGCTCGGCCCGAGTCGCCGGGGGGCTCGCTGGACGACGCGCATCTGACGTTGCTCGACGTGCGCACCGAGCTGCACCGGGTGTCCGGCCGCGGGCTGGACCAGCTGCTGGCCCAGTACGGCGACGAACTGAGCGCGGCCCTGCACATCGGTGACCGATTCGACTTGGCCCGCAAGCTGTCCGACGCCAGCCGCACCATCGCCTATCACGCCGAGACCGGGCTGCGCACCGCGGAGAACGCGCTGCCGCGCCGCGGGGTGTCGGCCCTGGTGCGCCGGCCCAAGCGCCGTCCCCTGGACGAGGGCGTGGTGGAGTACGCCGGCGAGATCGTGCTGGCCCGCGACGCCCGCCCGGATACCGACGTGGGCCTGGTGCTGCGGGTGGCCGCCGCGTCGGCCAGCACCGGTTTACCGATCGGCGCGGCCACGCTGAGCCGGCTGGCCGCCGCCGCGCCCGAGATGCCGGAGCCCTGGCCGCGGGAGGCGCTGGACGACCTGCTGGTGCTGCTGTCGGCGGGGCCGACCACGGTGGCGACCATCGAGGCGCTCGACCGCACCGGGCTGTGGGGCCGGCTGTTGCCGGAGTGGGACGCCATCCGCGACCTGCCACCCCGCGACGTCGCGCACAAGTGGACGGTGGACCGCCACGTCATCGAGACCACGGTCAACGCCGCGCCGCTGGCCACCCGGGTGGCCCGGCCCGACCTGCTCGCGCTGGGGGCCCTGCTGCACGACATCGGCAAGGGCCGCGGTGTGGACCACAGCGTGCTCGGGGCCGGGCTGGCCCTCGAGATCGGGCCGCGGCTGGGGATGGCGCCCGCCGATGTCGAGCTGCTCGCGCAGCTGGTCCGCCACCACCTGCTGCTGCCGGTGGCCGCCACCAGAAGCGACCTCAACGACCCGAAAACCATTGAGCGGGTGTCGAAAACCCTCGGTGAGGACCCGCTGCTGCTGGAAGTGCTGCACGCGCTGACCGAGGCGGACTCCAAGGCCACCGGGCCCGGCGTGTGGAGCGACTGGAAGGCGTCGCTGATCGACGATCTGGTTCGGCGCTGCCGGATGGTGATGGCGGGGGAGCCGCTTCCGAAGGTCGAACCTGCTGCGCCCCAATACCTTTCGCTCGCCGCCGACCGCGGCGTGCATGTGCAGATCAAGCCCGGCGGCGGCGAGCGGCTGGACGTGGTGATGGCCGCGCCGGATCAACGCGGACTGGTCTCCAAGGCCGCCGCGGTGCTGGCGCTGAACTCGCTGCGGATCCACTCGGCCTCGGCCAGCACGCACGAGGGATTCGCGGTCGTCGAATTCGTGGTGTCGCCGCTGTTCGGTTCGCCGCCGGAGGCGGGCCTGCTGCGCCAGCAGTTCACCGGCGCGCTGGGTGGCGACGTCGACGTGCTGGGCACGCTGGAGAAGCGGGACAGCGACGCCGTCGGCGCGGCCACCAGGCGGGCCGGCGAGGTCCAGGTCGGGGTGCCCGTCACCCGCTCGACCGCGCCGCCGCGCATCCTGTGGGTCGACACCGCCGCGGCCGACCAGCTGATCGTCGAAGTCCGCGCCATGGACCGACTCGGGCTGCTCGCCCTGCTGACCCGGGCGCTGGAGCGGGCCGGCACCGACATCGTCTGGGCGAAGGTCAACACCTTCGGCTCGACCGCGGCCGACGCCTTCTGCGTCACGGCCGGCGACGCCGGCGCCCGCGACGCCGTCGAGCAAAGCCTGCTCACGGTGCTGGGCGGTCCGGCCGTGGAAGTGCTCGAGGAACCGGTCGGCGACTAGCGGCCGTGATGGGCCGTCAGGAGTGCTCGGCGTTGAGCCGGCGCACCGCGTCGATGCGGGCCCGCAACTGTTCGCGGCTGGCCGCGGCGATCGGCGGTCCGCCGCAGCGGCGCCGCAGCTCGTTGTGAATCCAGCCGTGCGGCTTGCCCGTTCGATGATGAGCGATCGACACCAGCGTGTTGAGCTCGCGGCGCAGCTCGCGCAGCTGGCCGTGCACCGTGGCCGGCGGGGCGTCGCCCGCCGACGGCTGCCCGGCCCGCCGCTGCAGCTGCTGGTCCTGGCGCTGGTGCAGCAGGGCGCGCATCTGCTCGGCGTCCAGCAAACCCGGGATGCCGAGGTAGTCGGCCTCCTCCTCGCTGCGGGCCGGGGCGGCGGTACCGAACGACGAGCCGTCGAAGATGACCTGATCGAGTTCCGCGTCGGCCCCCAGCGAGGTGAAGCCGTTGTCGAGTTCGCTCTTCTCGTTCTGCGTGCGGGTGGCCGGGTCGCCGTCGAGGGGGTCGCCCTCGGAGACGCGGTGCGGCTCGCCCAGCACGTGGTTGCGCTGGGCCTCCAGCTCGCTGGCCAGTTGCAGCAGGTTGGGCACCGACGGCAGGAAGATGCTCGCGGTCTCGCCCGGGCGGCGCGACCGCACGAACCGGCCGACCGCCTGGGCGAAGAACAGCGGCGTGGAGGCGCTGGTGGCGTAGATGCCGACCGACAGCCGCGGCACGTCGACGCCCTCGGAGACCATCCGCACCGCCACCAGCCACCGGCTGGTGCTCGCCGCGAATTCGCTGATGCGCGCCGAGGATCCGGGGTCGTCGGAGAGCACCACGGTCGGCGTCTCAGACGTGATCTCGGTCAGCAGGGTCGCGTAGGCGCGGGCCGCGACCCGGTCGGAGGCGATGATCATGCCGCCGGCGTCGGGAATGTGGGCACGCAGCTGGCGCAGCCGTTGATCGGCGGCCGCGATGACCGCGGGCATCCATTCCCCGGCCGGGTCCAGCGCGGTGCGCCAGGCCCGGGCGGTCTGCTCGGCCGACAGCGGCTCGCCCAGCCGCGCCGCGTGCTCCTCGCCGGCGCTGTCGCGCCAGCGTGCCTCCCCGGAGTAGGCCAGAAAGACCACCGGCCGGACCACGCCGTCGGCCAGCGCCTCGGGATAGCCGTAGGTGTGGTCGGCCTGCGAGCGGCGCACCCCGTCGGGTCCGGCCTCGTACCGCACGAACGGGATGGGGCTGTCGTCGCTGCGAAACGGCGTGCCCGTCAACGCGAGCCGGCGGGTGGCGTCGCCGAACGCCTCGCGGATGGCATCGCCCCACGTCTTGGCGTCGCCGCCGTGATGGATCTCGTCGAAGATGACCAGCGTCCTGCGCTGCTCGGTGCGCACCCGGTGCAGCGTGGGGTGCGCGGCGACCTGAGCGTAGGTCACCATCACGCCGTGGTACTCCGGCGCGATCCGCGGGTTGCTGTTGGAGAACCGCGGGTCCAGCGCCAGGCCGTGCCGCTCCGCGGCCTGCGCCCACTGCACCTTGAGGTGCTCGGTGGGCACCACGACGGTGACCTGCTCGACGGCGCGCTGGCCGAGCAGTTCGGCGGCCACCCGCAGCGCGAACGTCGTCTTGCCCGAGCCCGGGGTCGCCACCGCCAGGAAATCGCGGGGCTGCCCCGCGAGATATTTCACCAGCGCCCGGCGCTGCCAGCCGCGCAGCGCACCGGAGCGGTCGCTGTGGTCGTTGCCGGCGCGCGGATCCAAGCTGCTGACCGGCACCGACACAGGCCCCCAATCGTTGCTCCTCGACGCGGCCAGCTCGATTGAGCGGCGGCTGTGAAATCTAGCACGCCAACGGTTTTCGGTGCGGGAGCGACTCGACCGGGCTAGCGGTGACGGGCCGCCGTCGGGGCCTGCAGCCAGTCGCGGATGCGTTCGGCGACCGCGACCCATCCCGGTTCCAGCATCATGTTGTGGCCCATGTCAAAGAACTCCGGATCGGTGCGGTAGGCCCGCGCGGTGGCGCGCACGTCCGCGGCGCTGACGAAGCCGTCGTGCGTCGCGCCCAGCACCAGGATCGGCGTGCTGACCCGTCGGGTCCTGACCCGGCGCAGCATCGGATCGGTCATGGCGGCGCGCACGCTTTCGGCTCCGGCGCGTTGCCGGCAGGATTCGACGATCGCCTCGGGGGTGGCGGCGCAGAACAGGTACTCGCGGGCCAGCGCCGGGGTGGCGAGGAATTTCAGCAGGGTGGGGGCGTTCCAGGCTTCCATGGTCATCGACGGCCGGCGGCGCCAGACCCGCAGCGCCAGCCTGAGCACGCCCTGCGGCGGCACCGACCCCACCAGCACCGCGGCGGGAACCCGGTGGGTTTCCAGGTAGCGCTGGATGACGAAGCCGCCCAGCGAATGGCCGATGAGGATCGGCGCGCCGCCCAGCTCGCCGGCCACCGCGGCGACGTCGTCCAGGTAGTCGGCGATGGAGACCCTGTGCAGCGGCTTGGACGTGGGGCTGGCGCCGTGCCCGCGCAGGCTGAGCGCGACCGCGCGGTAGCCGGCGTCGGCGAAGAAGTCCAGGAAGTTCTCCCAGCACCACGCGGCGTGCCAGCCGCCGTGCACGAAGAGCAGCGGCGTCGGGTGCTCGGCGCTGCCGGACCCCTTCTCGATCACCTCGAGCATGAGCTGACTGTTCTGTGCCGGCGTCGCGCCGTCAACCCCCGTCGAGCGTCACGCCGGCGTGGCGCTCGACGCCGAGGGTCACGCCAGCGTGACGCTCGCGCCGAACGGCACCTGCTGCGCCCCGCTTCGCGGCGCTTGCAGTGCCACTAGGCCTGGTTGCGTGGCACCTGCTGCGCCCCGCTTCGCGGCGCTTGCAGTGCCACTAGGCTGGCGTCGTGTTTGAATCGCTGTCCGACCGATTGACCGGTGCCCTTGCGGGACTGCGCGGCAAGGGTCGACTGACCGACGCCGACATCGAGGCCACCACCCGCGAAATCCGGCTGGCGCTGCTGGAAGCCGACGTGTCGCTGCCCGTCGTGCGCGCGTTCGTCACCCGGATCAAGGAGCGCGCCAAGGGCGCCGAGGTGTCCGGCGCGCTGAACCCGGCGCAGCAGGTCGTCAAGATCGTCAACGAAGAGCTCATCGGCATCCTGGGCGGCGAGACCCGCCAGCTGGCGTTCGCCAAGACTCCACCGACCGTGATCATGCTCGCCGGTCTGCAGGGTTCCGGTAAGACGTCGCTGGCCGGCAAGCTGGCCGCCTGGCTGCGCGGGCAGGGCCACACCCCGCTGCTGGTGGCCTGCGACCTGCAGCGCCCCGCCGCGGTGAACCAGCTGCAGGTCGTCGGCGAGCGCGCCGGCGTCCCGGTGTTCGCGCCGCATCCGGGAGCCTCGCCCGAGTCCGGGCCCGGCGACCCGGTGGCGGTGGCCGCACAGGGCCTCGCCGAGGCCCGGGCCAAGCACCACGACGTCGTCATCGTCGACACCGCCGGCCGGCTGGGCATCGACGACGAGCTGATGGCCCAGGCCGCGGCCATCCGCGACGCCATCGACCCCGACGAGATCCTGTTCGTGCTGGACGCGATGATCGGCCAGGACGCCGTCACCACCGCCGAGGCCTTCCGCGAGGGCGTCGGCTTCACCGGCGTGGTGCTGACCAAACTCGACGGCGACGCCCGTGGCGGCGCGGCGCTGTCGGTGCGCGAGGTCACCGGGGTCCCGATCCTGTTCGCCTCCACCGGCGAGAAGCTGGAGGACTTCGACGTCTTCCACCCCGACCGGATGTCCAGCCGCATCCTGGGCATGGGCGACGTGCTGAGCCTGATCGAGCAGGCCGAGCAGGTCTTCGACGCCGAACAGGCCGAGGCCGCCGCGGTCAAGATCGGCAGCGGCGAGCTCACCCTCGAGGACTTCCTGGAACAGATGCTCGCCATCCGCAAGATGGGGCCGATCGGCAACCTGCTGGGCATGCTGCCCGGCGCCGGGCAGATGAAGGACGCGCTGGCCGCCGTCGACGACAAGCAGCTGGACCGGCTGCAGGCCATCATCCGCGGCATGACCCCCGAAGAGCGGGCCGACCCGAAGATCATCAACGCGTCGCGGCGGCTGCGCATCGCCAACGGCTCCGGCGTGACGGTGTCGGAGGTCAACCAGCTGGTGGACCGCTTCTTCGAGGCCCGCAAGATGATGTCGTCGATGCTCGGCGGCATGGGGATTCCCGGGCTGGGCCGCAAGTCGGCGACGCGAAAAGCCAAGGGCGCCAAGGGTAAAGCCAAGAAGGGCAAGAAGGGCGCGCGCGGCCCCACCCCGCCGAAGGTGCGCAGCCCGCTGGGGCCCGGGATGCCGGCCGGGTACCCCGACCTGTCGCAGCTGCCCGAGGGCCTCAACGAGCTGCCACCCGGGCTGGCCGACTTCGACCTGTCCAAGCTGAAGTTCCCGGGCAACAAGTAGCCGCCGTGCGCTGGCACCTACGCGGTCGGAGTCTGCCCGACGAGGGCCCGATCGAACTCTGGGTCGTCGACGGGCGGATCAGCACCGAACCGGTGGCCGGCGCCGACACCGTCTTCGGGGCTTCCGGAGGCGGCTGGATCGTGCCCGGGCTGGTCGACGCCCACTGTCACGTCGGGCTCGGTGAGCACGGTGAGATCCCGCTCGACGAGGCGATCGCCCAGGCCGAGATCGAACGCGACGTCGGCGCGCTGCTGTTGCGCGACTGCGGCTCGCCCACCGACACCCGCAGCCTCGACGATCGCGACGACCTGCCCCGCATCATCCGGGCCGGCAAACACCTGGCCCGGCCCAAGCGGTACGCGGCGGGCTTCTCCCGCGAGCTGGACGACGAGTGGCAGCTGCCCGACGCGGTCGCGCAGGAGGCCAAACGGGGCGACGGCTGGATCAAGCTGGTCGGCGACTGGATCGACCGCAGCGTCGGCGACCTGGCGCCGTTGTGGTCCGATGAGGTGCTCAAGGCCGCCATCGACACCGCCCACGCGCACGGCGCCCGGGTCACCGCGCACGTCTTCAGCGAGGACGCGCTGCCCGGGCTGATCAACGCCGGCATCGACTGCATCGAGCACGGCACCGGGCTGACCGACGACACCATCGAGCTGATGGTGTCCCGCGGCACCGCGCTGGTGCCCACCCTGGTCAACGTCGTCGAGAATTTCCCCGGCATCGCCCAGGCCGCCGCCAAGTACCCGACGTATGCCGCCCACATGCGCGACCTGTATGCGCGCGGCCCGTCCCGGATCGCCGCGGCCCGCGAGGCGGGCGTGCCGATCTACGCCGGCAGCGACGCCGGCACCATGGTCGCCCCCGGGCGCATCGCCGACGAGGTGGAAGCGCTCAAGGGCATCGGGATGACGGCGACGCAGGCGCTGGGGGCGGCGTGCTGGGACGCGCGGCGCTGGCTGGGCCGGCCCGGACTCGAGCACGGCGCGTCGGCCGACCTGTTGTGCTTCGCCGAGGATCCGCGCTCCGGGCCGGCCGTACTTCGAAATCCCGATCTGATCATGTTGCGCGGCAACATCTTTCGTTCACCTGCCTAACCCGGCGCGTCGCACCCGCCGGGGCAGACCGGTCGGCGGCGGGCGGATCTCGGCGCAAAAGATTGCGAGTGCTTGCTATCTATGTTAGCGTTCCGGCAGCCCGCGACTTGGAGGACGCCATGCCCTACGACGTGATCATTCGCGACGGATTGTGGTTCGACGGCACCGGCGGCGCGGCGCTGACCCGCACGCTCGGCATCCGGGACGGCGTGCTGGTGGACGTGGCCGAGTCGCTGGACGAGGCCGGCTGCCCCGAGGTGATCGACGCCGCCGGGAAGTGGGTGCTGCCCGGATTTATCGACGTGCACACCCACTACGACGCCGAGGTGCTGCTCGATCCCGGCCTGCGCGAGTCGGTGCGGCACGGCGTCACCACGGTGCTGCTGGGCAACTGCTCGCTGTCCACCGTCTACGCCGATTCGCAGGACGCCGCCGACCTGTTCAGCCGGGTGGAGGCGGTGCCGCGCGAATACGTTTACGGCGCACTGAGTTCCAACCGGACCTGGTCGACGGCCGCCGACTACGTCAAGGCCGTCGACGCATTACCGCTGGGGCCCAATGTCGGCTCGCTGCTTGGTCATTCGGATCTGCGCGCCGCGGTGCTGGGGCTCGATCGCGCCACCGACGCCACCGTCAGGCCCACCGATGCCGAACTGGAGAAAATGGCGGCGCTGCTGGACGAGGCGCTGGACGCCGGGCTGCTCGGCATGTCCGGGATGGATGCGGCCATCGACAAGCTCGACGGGGAACGCTTCCGGTCCCGCGCGCTGCCGTCCACCTTCGCCACCTGGCGGGAACGGCGCAAGCTGATCGAGGTGCTGCGCCGCCGCGGCCGGATCCTGCAGAGCGCACCGGATCTGGACAACCCCGCGCTGGCGCTGATGTTCTTTCTGACCAGCAGCCGGATCTTCGGTCGCGGCAGGGGAGTCCGGATGAGCATGCTGGTGTCGGCCGACGCCAAGTCCATGCCGCTGGCCGTGCACACCTTCGGGCTGGGCACCCGCATCCTCAACAAACTGCTGCGCTCCAGCGTGCGCTTCCAGCACCTGCCCGTGCCGTTCGAATTGTATTCCGACGGAATCGATCTGCCGGTCTTCGAGGAGTTCGGCGCGGGGACCGCCGCGCTGCATCTGCGGGATCAGTTGCAGCGCAACGAACTTCTGGCCGACACCGATTACCGTCGGCGGTTCCGCCGCGAATTCGACCGGGTCAAGCTCGGCCCGTCGCTGTGGCACCGCGATTTCCACGATGCGGTCATCGTCGAATGCCCGGATAAGTCGTTGATAGGAAAGAGCTTTGGCGCGATCGCCGACGAGCGTGGCCTGCACCCGCTGGACGCGTTCCTCGACGTGCTGGTGGAAAACGGTGAGCGCAACGTCCGGTGGACCACCACCGTGGCCAACCACCGGCCCAAGCAGCTGGACAAACTCGCCGCCGACCCCAGCATCCACATGGGCTTCTCCGACGCCGGCGCGCACCTACGCAACATGGCCTTCTACAACTTCGCGCTGCGCATGCTCAAGCGCACCCGCGACGCGCAGGCCGCCGGCGCGCCCTTCTTGACGATCGAGCGGGCCGTGCACCGCCTCACCGGCGAACTGGCGGACTGGTTCGGCATCGACGCCGGCACCCTGCGCCCGGGCGACCGGGCCGACTTCGTGGTGATCGACCCGGCCGGCCTCGACGAGTCGGTGGACGCCTACCACGAGGAGGCGGTGCCCTTCTACGGCGGCCTACGCCGCATGATCAACCGCAACGACGACGCCGTCGTCGCCACCGGCGTGGGCGGCGTCGTCGTCTTCGGCGGCAGCCACCGCAAGGGCGAATTCCGGGACGGCTACGGGCACACCGTGAAGTCGGGCCGCTACCTGCGGGCCGGCCAGCGGGTCCGGGCCAAAGGCGGCGCCCCGAGGGTGACCGCCTGAGATGGCCAGAACCCAGCAACAGCGCCGCGAGGAAACCGTCGCGCGGCTGCTGGACGCGTCCATCGCCACCATCATCGAGGTCGGCTACGCCCGCGCCTCGGCGGCGGTGATCACCAAGCGGGCCGGGGTGTCGGTGGGTGCGCTGTTCCGGCACTTCGACACCATGGGCGACTTCATGGCGGCCACCGCCTCGGAGGTGTTGCGCCGTCAACTGGAGTCCTTCACCAAGCGGGTCGCCGAGATACCCGCCGACCAGCCGGTGCTGGAAGCGGTGCTAGGCATCCTGCGCGACCTTACCAGCGGCCCAGTCAACGCCGTGATCTACGAACTGACGGTTGCGGCGCGCACCGACGAAAAGCTCAGGGAGACTTTGCAACACGAGCTCGCGCAGTACGCCGCGAAGATCGACGAGGTGTCTCGCGCGCTGCCCGGCGTCGAGGGTTTCCCGGCCGACACCTTCCCGGTGCTGGTGGCGCTGATGCGCAACGTGTTCGACGGCGCCGCGGTGGTGGAAGGTGTGCTGCCGCAACCGGAAATCGCGGCGCAGCGGATCCCGGTGTTGACCGCGCTGCTGAACGCCGCGCTGCCGCAGTGAGTCTGGCGAGCAGACGCAAAAGCACGCGACACGCCGGGGAAACGGGCGCTTTTGTGTCTGCTCGCGGGGTGGCGGCGGTGGCGCGGGGTGGCGAGCGTCGGTGTTACAGCGAGCCGATGCTGGCCTGCGGGCTCTGGGCGAATCCCCAGTCGAACAACGTCGCCGCCTGATCCCAGTACGACGGCCCGCCCTCCTTGATCAGCCCGTACATCATGGCGATCACCAGCCGCCGGCCCCCGCGCGCGGCGGCGCCGACGAAGGTCTTGCGGGCCGCGTTGGTGAACCCGGTCTTGCCGCCGATCGCGCCGGGGTAGCGCTGCAGCAGCTCGTCCTGGTTGGTGATCGGCTGCAGACCGTTGTCGCCAGGGAACATCGCCGAGGGCTCGGCGGTGATTTGCGCGAACACCGGGTTGGCCATTGCCGCGCGGAAGATGACGGCCAGGTCGTGCGCCGTCGACGACCCCGACCCGTTGGGCCCGTCCAGGCCGGACGGCGTCGACGCGTGCGTGTTGGTGGCGCCGAGCGCCGCCGCCTTGGCGTTCATCTTGGCCACCGTCGCCTCCGGCCCGCCCAGCATGTGCGCCAGCGTGTTGGCGGCGTCGTTGCCCGACACCAGCAGCAGGGCGTCGAGCAGTTGGCGCGCGGTGTAGCTGCGGCCCGGCTTGATGCCGACGCAGTTGCATTCGACCTGGGTGTCGGCGGCGTCGGCCACCACGGTGGCGTCCAGGCTCACCTCGTCCAGCACCACCTGGGCCAGCAGCGTCTTGATGGTGCTGGCCGGCGGATGCGCGACGTTGGGGTCGCGGCCGGCCAGCACCTGACCGCTGTCCAGGTCGGCGATGATCCAGGTCTGCGCCGGGCCGTCGGGAATCGGGATCGAGCCGGCCGGCTGGGTGCTGTCCGCCGCGGCGGTGGGGGCACCGCAGGCGCCGACGAGCAGCAGCGCCGCGGCCGCGGTCCAGAGCTTGCGCATGGCCGCAAAGTCTAACTTCCGGTCCATTTCGGAGGGGATTTTCGTCTACTGTCCGATGCATGTTGAGCCTGGAGGAGATCTCCGACCGCCTGGAGATCCAGCAGCTGCTGGTGGACTACTCGACCGCGATCGACAACCGGCGATTCGACGACCTGGACGACGTCTTCACGCCGGACGCCTACATCGACTACACGGCGCTGGGCGGCATCGAGGGTCGGTACCCGGAGGTGAAGAAGTGGCTGGCCGAGGTGCTGCCCAACTTCCCGGTATACGCGCACATGCTGGGCAACTTCTCGGTGCGCATCGACGGCGACACCGCCTCGTCGCGGGTGATCTGCTTCAACCCGATGGTGCTGGGCGGCGACACCGATCAAGTGCTGTTCTGCGGGCTCTGGTACGACGACGAGTTCGTACGCACGCCCGGGGGCTGGCGGATGACCCGGCGGGTGGAGACGAAGGTGTTCCAGAAGGTGATGTGACCGCGCGCGATTTCTGATCGCCGCGGCCGTTCTGGCACAATAGGCGGCTGCACGCGAGGCAAAACCGGATCCGGGCAGCCCGCCCCGATTGCTGAATTGCAGCGTGATCCACACAGGAGAATTCGCTTAACCATGGCTGTGAAGATCAAGCTCACCCGGCTTGGCAAAATCCGCAATCCCCAGTACCGCATCGCCGTCGCCGACGCCCGCACCCGGCGCGACGGCCGCTCCATCGAGATCATCGGCCGCTACCACGCCAAGGAAGACCCGAGCCTGATCGAGATCAACTCCGAGCGCGCGCAGTACTGGTTGTCTGTGGGTGCTCAGCCCACCGAGCCCGTCCTCAAGCTGCTGAAGATCACCGGCGACTGGCAGAAGTTCAAGGGTCTGCCGGGCGCCGAGGGCCGCTTGAAGGTCGCCCCGCCCAAGCCCAGCAAGCTGGAGCTGTTCAACGCCGCGCTGGCCGAGGCCGAGGGCGGACCGACCACCGAGGCCGCCAAGCCGAAGAAGAAGGCCGCGACGTCGGGGGCCAAGAAGGCCGCGAAGGCCGCCGAGCCGGAAGCCGCCGCGCCGGAAGCAGCCGAGCCTGAGGCCGCCGCGCCGGCCGAGGGTGGCGAGCAGGCCGAGTCGAGCACCGAGAGCTGACCGCGGTCATGAGCACGGTTGTCGTTCACGCTGTTGAGCATCTGGTTCGCGGGATTGTCGACAACCCCGACGACGTCCGGGTGGACATGGTGACCAGCCGCCGCGGGCGGACCGTGGAAGTCCACGTCCACCCCGACGACCTGGGCAAGGTGATCGGCCGCGGCGGTCGCACCGCGACGGCGTTGCGCACGCTGGTCGCCGGCATCGGCGGACGCGGGATCCGCGTCGACGTGGTGGACACCGACCAGTAGGGAACTCCCTTGGAGTTGACCGTCGGGCGCGTGGTCAAAGCGCACGGCATCAGCGGTGAGATCGTCGTCGAGATCCGCACCGACGATCCCGCCGCCCGACTCGCACCGGGTAACACGTTGCGCGCCAAGCCTTCCCGTGGCGGCCCGGAACGCAGCTGCGTCATCGAGAGCGCGCGTGAGCACGGCGGGCGGCTGCTGGTGCGGCTGGCCGGCGTCACCGACCGGGACGCCGCCGACGCGCTGCGCGGCACCCTGTTCGTCGTCGACTCCGCCGAGTTGCCCGACATCGACGAGCCTGACACCTACTACGACCATCAACTCGAGGGCCTGCAGGTGCGCACCACCGGCGGCCGGCGGGTCGGTGCGGTCGCCGAGGTGCTGCACACCGCCGCCGGCGAGCTGCTGGCGGTGCGTGACGACGCGGACGGTGCGCCGCGAGAAGTGTTGGTGCCGTTCGTCAGCGCGATCGTCACCGCGGTGTCGCTGGAAGACGGGCTCATCGAGATCGATCCGCCCGACGGCCTGCTGGACCTGTAGGCCGGCATGAGAATCGACGTCGTCACCATCTTTCCGGCCTACCTGGACCCGCTGCGGCAGTCGTTGCCGGGCAAGGCGATTCAGTCCGGCCTGGTCGATCTGCGGGTGCACGACCTGCGGCGCTGGACGCACGACGTGCACCGCTCGGTCGACGACGCCCCCTATGGCGGCGGCCCGGGCATGGTGATGAAGGCGCCGGTGTGGGGTGAGGCGCTCGACGAAATCTCCTCCGCGGAAACACTTTTGGTGGTTCCCACGCCGGCCGGCGTGCTGTTCGACCAGGCCACCGCCGCCCGCTGGAGCGCCGAGCGGCATCTGGTGTTCGCATGCGGCCGCTACGAGGGCATCGACCAGCGGGTGGTCGAGGACGCCGCCCGGCGGATGCGGGTCGAAGAGGTCTCCATCGGCGACTACGTGTTGCCGGGCGGGGAGTCGGCGGCGGTGGTGATGATCGAGGCCGTGTTGCGGCTGCTCGACGGGGTGCTCGGCAATCCCGCGTCGCGCCACGATGATTCGCACTCGCCGGCGCTGGACCGGCGGCTGGAGGGGCCCAGCTACACCCGGCCGCCGAGCTGGCGCGGGCTGGACGTGCCGGAGGTGTTGCTCTCCGGTGACCATGCCCGGATCGCGGCGTGGCGCCGGGAGGTCTCGCTGCAGCGCACCCGCGAGCGCCGACCGGACCTGCTAGCCGATCCGGTTGGGCCGCAAGACGATCCGGGCCTTTAGAGCCCGTGCGGCGGGGCCTCGATGCGGCCGTCGGGAAAGATCGTCTTGACCGCCCGGGTGATGGTCTCCCGGGCGGTCGCGTCGTCGGCGGGCTGCAGCGACTGGACCACCATGATGTAGCGGCGGTCGGCGCCGATCACGCCGGTGGACAGGTGCATCCAGTCGGCGCCGATGCAGCACATCCAGCCCTGCTTGACCGCGACGGGCTCGGCGTACAGGCCGTCGGGGATGCCGAATCGCTGCGGATAACCGTCCACGCCGTTGGGGGTCGACTGGGCCAGGTCGCTGACGATGATCCTGGCCTGGTCGGCCGGCAGGCCGCCCGACCCGTCCAGCAGCATGTCGTAGTAGCGGATCAGGTCGGTCACCGAGCTCATGGTGTTCCACCAGCGGCCGTCGCCGGGCGGGGTGGTGGACGTCAGGCCGTAGCGGCTCGCCACCTCGGAGATGATGGCCGCGCCGCCGCCCTGGCCCCAGAACCGCTCGGCGGCGCCGTCGTCGGAGGACTGCAGCATGATGTCCAGCGCCTGGCGGTCGTCGGCGCTCAGCGCGGCCTTGCCCTCGGCCTGGTGCAGCAGCAGATCGTCGGCGATGAAGAGCTTGGCCACCGACGCGGTGCCCACGATCTGGCCGTTGCCGTTGGACACCAGCTGGTGGGTGCCGCGGTCGAGGATGGCCACCGACAGCGCGGCGCCGCTGGCCGCGGCCTGGTCGGCGGCCTGCTGGATGCGGGGCGGCAGCTGGGCGAACCCGGCGTTCGGCAGCGCCTGCGGCGGCTGCGGCGGGGTGGCGGCCTCGAGCATCAGGGCGGCCGACTGCGGGGGCGGCGGCTGGGTGAGCACCCGCACCGGCGCGGCGACGGGCAGGTGGTACACCTTGGCCTGGACCAGCGCCTCGGAACCGGCGGCGATCAGCAACGTCACCGCCGCGGTGGCGGTGAACAGCGTCAGCGGCCGTACCCGCATTCGTCTCCTTGCGCGCGACTCGACACAGTGCCTACGGCGGCCCGCTCGCGGCACTCGCACCGGCCATCACGCCGTGGTGCGGGTAGCGCGTTCTGACCCCAGTCATATGTACCATTCACCAGCGAGTTCGGCTCGTTGTGAACCGCCGACGCGCTGTGATTTCCGCGCCAGGGACCCCGTCTGGCACAATTGACCAGTTGTCTCCAGCGGTTGCAGGCCGGCTGGGCCACTTCCCGCCTGCTGCGAGATGCGCCAGAAAGCCCGAAACCATCGGCCGGGCGACCGCCTCACACCCGCGTGTGGGTGGCTGCCGCCGGCCGCGACCTCAAGGAAGTGTCTCTCACATGAACCGGCTGGACTTCGTCGATCAGGCGTCGCTGCGCGACGACATCCCGGTTTTCGGCCCGGGCGACACCGTCAACGTGCACGTCAAGGTCATCGAGGGCGCCAAGGAGCGGATCCAGGTGTTCAAGGGCGTGGTGATCCGCCGCCAGGGCGGCGGCGTGCGCGAGACCTTCACCGTGCGCAAGGAAAGCTACGGCGTCGGCGTCGAGCGGACCTTCCCGGTGCACTCGCCCAACATCGACCACATCCAGGTGGTGACCCGCGGAGACGTGCGCCGCGCCAAGCTGTACTACCTGCGTGAACTGCGCGGCAAGAAGGCCAAGATCAAGGAGAAGCGCTGAGCGGCCCGACCGCTCGCCGCTTGCCGGGCCGTAACGTGCGCTGGCTACGCTGATCTCGTGACCGACACCGCGGATTCCTCTAACCCCCAGTCCCACGCTGGCGACGCAGATCCGAAGGTCTCCACCCGCAACCCGGATACCCGCCCCGACGACGACGCTGGCGCGCCCGCACCGGTTCCCGAACCGGGGACCAAGCCCGACGCAGCCGCTCCCACCGAGGGCTCCAAGCGTTCGACGCTGCGCGAATTCGCCATCCTGGCGGTGATCGCCGTGCTGCTCTACTACGTCATGCTGACCTTCGTGGCGCGGCCGTACCTGATTCCGTCGGAGTCCATGGAGCCCACGCTGCACGGCTGCACCGGCTGTGTGGGCGACCGGATCATGGTCGACAAGGTCAGCTACGGCTTCGGCGCCCCGCGCCCCGGCGACGTCATCGTCTTCAAGGGCCCGCCGTCGTGGAACCTCGGCTACAAGTCGATCCGGTCCAACAACACCGCGCTGCGCTGGGCGCAGAACGCGCTGTCCTTCGTCGGCTTCGTCCCACCGGACGAGAACGACCTGGTCAAAAGGGTGATCGCGGTCGGGGGGCAGACCGTGCAGTGCCGGGCCGAGACGGGGCTGACGGTCAACGGCAAGCCGCTGCGCGAGCCCTACCTGGATCGCAACACCATGGCCGCCGACCCGTCGGTGTACCCGTGCCTGGGCAGTGAGTTCGGCCCGGTCACCGTGCCGGCCGGGCGGCTGTGGGTGATGGGCGACAACCGGACCCACTCCGCGGATTCACGCGCGCACTGCACCAGCGTGCCGGCCGAGGCGCTCAAGGGCGTGTTGTGCACCGGGGATCCGGCGTCGGGAACCGTGCCGGTGTCCAACGTGATCGGCAAGGCCAGGTTCATCGTGTGGCCGCCGTCCCGCTGGGGCGGGGTGGGATCGGTGAACCCGCAACAGGGGCAGTAACCATGGCCACGACGTGGCCGCCCCGGACGGTGATTCGTAAATCGTCGGGTCTGCGCACCCTGGAGTCGGCGCTGTACCGCAGCGGGCTGGGGCCGGTGGCCGGCGTCGACGAGGTGGGCCGCGGCGCCTGCGCCGGACCGCTGGTGGTGGCGGCCTGCGTGCTCGGCCCGGCGAAGCTGGAAAGCCTTGCTGCCCTTGATGATTCGAAAAAGCTGACGGAGAGCGTGCGGGAGCGGCTGTTCCCGGTGATCCGCCGCTATGCGCTGGCCTACCACGTGGTGTTCATTCCGCCGGCGGAGGTGGACCGCCGCGGCGTGCACGTCGCCAACATCGAGGGGATGCGCCGTGCCGTGGCCGGGCTGTCGCTGCGGCCCGGCTACGTGCTCAGCGACGGCTTCCGGGTGCCCGGGTTGGCGGTGCCGTCGCTGCCGGTGATCGGGGGCGACGCCGTCGCGGCGTGCATCGCGGCCGCCAGCGTGCTGGCCAAGGTCAGCCGGGACCGGTTGATGGTGGCGATGGACGCCGAGCACCCCGGCTACGGCTTCGCCGACCACAAGGGCTACAGCACGCCGGCGCACAGCGCGGCGCTGGCCCGGCTGGGCCCGTGCCCGCAGCATCGTCATTCGTTCATCAACGTGCGGCGGGTGGCCAACGGCTCGGGCGGCCGGGTGGTGGCCGACTGCAAACCGGACCTACCGCTGCAGCGCGACGAGGGCCGGTGAGGAAAGATGGGATGGCGAGGGCAGTGTCTCCGAAGAAGGACGTCTGAGCAGATGAGTGGCAGATGAGCGCAGAAGATCTCGAAAAGTATGAAACCGAGATGGAGCTCTCGCTGTACCGCGAATACAAGGACATCGTCGGACAGTTCAGCTACGTCGTGGAAACCGAACGGCGCTTCTACCTGGCCAACAGCGTGGAGATGACACCGCGCAACGCCGACGGCGAGGTCTACTTCGAGCTGCGGCTCTCCGACGCCTGGGTGTGGGACATGTACCGGCCGGCGCGGTTCGTCAAGCAGGTGCGGGTGGTCACCTTCAAGGACGTCAACATCGAAGAGGTCGAAAAGCCCGAGCTGCGGCTGCCCGAATAGCCCGGCCTAGGTGTTGGGCGGCAGCTGGTTCTCGATCTCGGGTGGCAGCTGACCGCGGTTGTCGATCACGGCGCGCGCCACCTCGGCCAGCTTGATGTTGAGCGCCTGGGAGTGGCGGCGCAGCAGGTCGAACGCCTCGTCCTCGGTCATCTCGTGCAACAGCATCAACATGCCGACCGCCTTGCCGATCTCGCGGTTGGACAGCAGCCCGCGGCGCAGGCTCGCGGCGTCCTCGCCCTTGGCGACGGCGTTGATGGCGACGCTGGCGAAGGCGGCCAGCACCGCCGCCCGGCCGGCCGACTCGGCGTCGAACATGTTGGGGGTGTCGCTGAACAGGTTGAGCGCCGCGCCCTTGCGCTTGTCGACCAGCAGCCGAAAGCCCATCGCACCGCGCACCGGGGTCTCGGCGACCAGCACGGAGGCCAGCTTGGGCCACAGCGACGGCGTGGTCAGGTCGGGGTCGATCTGCGGCGTCTCCTCCTCGATCGCGTCGATGCAGGGGCCGTCGCCGGCCCGGCGTTCCAGCTCGTCGATGTGCCGGGCCAGCTGGTCGCTGGCGCCGACGGTGACGTAGCGGTCGTTCTCGCGCACCAACAGGCTGGCGTGGTCGCAGCCGCGCACCGTCAGGGTGGCGGCGATGCAGATGGCGGCATACATCTCGTTGGCGTCCGAGCCCTGGTAGATGATCTCGGCCAGCGCCGCGAAAACCGTCGCGGGGTCGGCTTTCTCCCCGCCCGCCGCGGATGCCACCGCGCCGGCTTCCGATTGTTCCGCCATGCTGCTGCCTCGTTTCCTGCGGTGCCGGCGGGATGACCCGCTCCCCAACGCCGTAAATTATCTCCTCGCCGACACCAGCCTTACATGCCGTTTGGCCGGGTTGCCGACGGCATCCGCCGTCACCGCCGGTCGTCGACGAGGTGCGATGCCCGCCCGTGGGCGGCGGGCGCGATCGCGCGCGGGTTGGAATGATGGTTCTACCACGCGCCGAGCGGGCGTGCGCGACGCCGGCCTCGCACGGTTTCGGCCGGCCGCCGGGGGGAAGGACGTCTGAATGGGGGTGACCGAGTGGGTGTGACCGTCGCGGTGACCGGACCGACGGGGGAGATCGGCCGCTCCGCGGTGACGGCACTGGAGCGCGAACCGGGCGTGGACGCGATCATCGGGATGGCTCGCCGGCCGTTCTCCCCGTCCTCGCGCGGCTGGCAGAAGACCACCTACCAGCAGGGCGACATCCTGGACCGGGAGGCCGTCGACGCGGTGGTCGCGCAGGCCGACGTGGTGATCCACCTGGCCTTCATCATCATGGGTTCGCGCGACGAGAGCGCCCGCGTCAACCTGCAGGGCACCCGCAACGTCTTCGAGGCGACGGTGGCGGCCGGGCGGCCGAGGCGCCTGGTGTACACGTCGTCGGTGGCGGCCTACGGCTACCACTCCGACAACCCCGTCCCGCTGACCGAGGACGTGCCGGCCCGCGGGTCCGCCGAGCATTACTACTCCGCGCAGAAGGCCGCGTCCGAGGCGATGCTCGCCGAGATCACCAAGGATTCGCCGCTGGAGGTGTTCGTGCTGCGGCCCTGCATCGTGGCCGGGCCGGGCGCGACCGCGCTGGCCGACGCGATGCCGTGGAACCAGCTGCCCGGCCCGCTGCGCGCCATCGTCAAAGCGGTGCAGGCGATCCCGGTGCTCAAGCCGGTGGTGCCGGACCCCGGTTATCCGCTGCAGTTGGTCCACCACGACGACGTGGCGTCGGCCATCGCGCTGGCCGCCACCGCGCCGGCGCCCCCGGGGGCGTACAACATCGCCGGCGACGGGGTGGTGACGGTGGCCGACGTAGCCAAGGCGCTGGGCGGGCGGCCGGTGCGGGTGCCGGCCGTGGCGGCGACGGCGGCCTCGGCGGCGATATCCAAGGCGCCGCTGGTGCCCTCGATGCTGGAATGGCTGCACACCGCGCGCACGTCGATGGTGATGGACACCACCAAGGCCAAAACCCACCTGGGCTGGCGGCCTGTGCACACCTCGGCGCAGGCGCTGGCGGCGCTGGCGTCGGCGGTGTGATCGGCTCGTGGGTCTGCCGCGGCTCGCTGACCCACCGGTCGCGGTAGTTTGAGGCGGTGCAGGTAACGTCGCGCCGGCGGGTCACGCATCTGACCGCCGGGCAGGCGATCACCCGGCCGGAGACCCTGGTCGTCGAGGAGCCGTTGGAGATCCGGGTGGGCGGCGCCGCGGTCACCGTGACGATGCGCACGCCGGGCTCGGATTTCGAACTGGCCCAAGGCTTTCTGCTGACCGAGGGCATCATCGGGGCCCGCGAGGACGTGCACAGCATCCGCTACTGCGCCGGGCGCGGCGAGGACGGCGCGAACAGCTACAACGTGCTGGACGTCACGCTGGCGGCCGGCCTCGGCCGCCCCGAGCTCGACATCACCCGCAACTTCTACACCACCTCCTCGTGCGGGGTGTGCGGCAAGGCGTCGCTCGAGGCGGTGCGATCGGTCAGCCGGTTTTCGCCGGCCGCCGACCCCGCCACCGTCGCGGCCGCCACCCTGCAGGCGATGCCACACCAATTGCGTTCGGCGCAAAAGGTTTTCGACAGCACCGGGGGTCTGCATGCGGCCGCGTTGTTCCGCGCCGACGGCACCATGCTGGTGGTGCGCGAGGATGTCGGTCGGCACAACGCAGTCGACAAGGTGATCG
Source organism: Mycobacterium avium subsp. avium (assembly GCF_009741445.1). Lineage (NCBI taxonomy): Bacteria > Bacillati > Actinomycetota > Actinomycetes > Mycobacteriales > Mycobacteriaceae > Mycobacterium > Mycobacterium avium. The sequence continues at coordinate 918,929 of NZ_CP046507.1, forward strand.
GCTGGGCGCTGGAGCAGCAGCGGCTGCCACTGCGCGCCACGGTGTTGCTGGTCAGCGGGCGGGCGTCGTTCGAGCTGGCCCAGAAGGCGGTGATGGCCGGCATCCCGGTGCTGGCGGCGGTGTCCGCGCCGTCGTCACTGGCGGTGTCGCTGGCCGAGGAGTCCGGAGTCACGTTGGTGGCCTTTCTGCGGGAGGACTCGATGAACATCTACACCCGGGCCGACCGGATCGGCTGAACCGCACCGGTGGCACGGCGCGGCTGTGGATGCGCGCCGCACTGGGGATAACCGGCCGGTGCGGGCGGCCGCGCCCGGCGGCCCGGCCTCGCCCGTCGGCGGCGCCGGGCAGGGTGGCCGCCATGACGACCGAAACGACGATGACCCGGATCCAGCTGGGCGCGATGGGTGAGGCGCTCGCCGTGGACCACCTGACCCGGATGGGGCTGCGCGTGCTGCACCGCAACTGGCGCTGCCGCTACGGAGAACTCGACATCATCGCCTGCGACGACGCCACGTCCACGGTGGTGTTCGTCGAGGTCAAGACCCGCACCGGCGACGGCTACGGCGGGCTGCCGCAGGCCGTCACGCCGCGCAAGGTCCGCCGGCTGCGCCGGCTGGCCGGGCTGTGGCTGGCCGGCCAGGACCGGGGCTGGGCGGCCATCCGCATCGACGTGATCGGCGTGCGGGTGGGGCGCCGCCGCACCCCGGAGATCACGCATCTGCAGGGGATCGGCTGATGGCGCTGGGACGCGCGTTCTCCGTCGCGGTGCGCGGCGTGGACGGACAGATCGTGGAGATCGAGGCCGACATCACGTCCGGTCTGCCCGGCGTGCATCTGGTGGGGTTGCCGGACGCCGCGCTGCAGGAGTCGCGCGACCGGGTCCGGGCGGCGGTCAGCAACTGCACCAACAACTGGCCGCAGGCGCGGCTGACGCTGGCGCTGTCGCCGGCGACGCTGCCGAAAATGGGCAGCGTCTACGACATCGCTCTGGCGTCGGCGGTGCTGTCGGCGCAGCGGAAGAACCCGTGGCACCGGCTGGACAAGACGGTGCTGCTGGGCGAGCTGTCGCTGGACGGGCGGGTCCGGCCGGTGCGCGGGGTGCTGCCCGCGGTGCTGGCCGCCAAGCGCGACGGCTGGCCGGCCGTGGTGGTCCCGGCCGACAACCTGGCCGAGGCCAGCCTGGTCGACGGCATCGACGTGTGGGGCGTGCGCACGCTGGGCCAGCTGCAGGACTGGCTGAGCGGCATCGGCGCCCTGGACGGCCGGATCGAGCCGGACACCACCGTCCCGGAGCCGACGGCGGATCTGGTCGACGTGGTCGGGCAGACGCAGGCCCGGTTCGCGGTGGAGTTGGCCGCGGCCGGGGCCCACCACCTGATGCTCACCGGCCCGCCGGGGGTGGGCAAAACGATGCTCGCGCAACGCCTTCCGGGGCTGCTGCCGCCGCTGACGGAGAGCGAGTCGCTGGAAGTCACCGCGATTCACTCGGTGGCCGGGCTGCTGTCGGGGGACACGCCGTTGATCACCCGGCCGCCGTTCGTGGCGCCGCATCACAGCTCCAGCGTCGCGGCGCTGGTCGGCGGCGGCTCCGGGATGGCCCGCCCGGGCGCGGTCAGCCGGGCCCATCGCGGGGTGCTGTTCCTCGACGAGTGCGCCGAGATCCGGCTCAGCGCGCTGGAGGCGCTGCGAACACCGTTGGAGGACGGCGAGATTCGGCTGGCCCGCCGCGACGGCGTGGCCTGCTACCCGGCCCGCTTCCAGCTGGTGCTGGCCGCCAACCTGTGCCCGTGCGCGCCGGCCGATCCGCAGGACTGCGTCTGCGCGGCGGTCGCCAAGCGGCGCTACCTGGGCAAGCTGTCCGGGCCGCTGCTGGACCGGGTGGACCTGCGGGTGCAGATGCATCCGGTGCGGGCCGGCGCGTTCGGCGGCGGCGACGGCGAATCCACCGCGCAGGTCCGCCGGCGGGTCGCGCAGGCGCGGCAAGCCGCGGCGCAGCGCTGGCTGCCGTACGGGTTTCGCACCAACGCCGAGGTGAGCGGGCCGCTGCTGCGCCGCAAGTTCCGGCTGGGCAGCGCGGCGATGGATCCGCTGCAGAAGGCGCTGGACCGCGGACTGCTCAGCATCCGGGGCCTGGACCGCACCCTGCGGGTCGCGTGGAGCGTGGCCGACCTGGCCGGGCGCACATCGCCGGGACCCGAGGAGGTCGCCGCCGCGCTGAGCTTTCGCCAGGCGGGGGCGCAGCGATGAACGCGGCGGCGCGCCGACGGGCCGGGTCACCAGCGCAGCAGGGTCAGCCAGTCGGTGTGCCCGCCGCGCAGCGCGATCGCGACGGTCACCAGGATCGCGAACGCGCGGGCGAATTGCGCCATGGCGCGGCCGCTTTCGCCGCGCGTTTGGATCTCGCGCAGCGCGATGCAGGCCAGCACGATGGCGATCACCGGGATGGGAAAACCGAGCCAGGCGACCAGGCTCAGCGCGAACGCCGCGACCGCCCACGGGTTTTTGGGACGTTGCGACGCGGCGTAGCCCAGCGGCAGGTCGAGGATCATCGTTCGCTCCGTTCGGTGCGGGCCGGCGGGCGGCCGTCGGCGGACCACACCACAGTCGCGGGCGAGGCTGGACGGATTCTTGGCGGATTCTTGGAACCGGGAGCACGGCGATGACGGCCGCCGACCCCCGGGCGTTGCGCGCCTGGGCCTACCTGTCCCGGGTCGCCGAACCGCCCTGCCCCGGGCTGGGCGCCCTGGTGCGCCGGGTCGGGCCGGTGGAGGCGGCCGAGCGGGTCCGGCGCGCAGCGGTCGACGACGCGCTGGCCAAACACACCGAAGCCCGGCGCGAGATCGACCGCGCGGCGGCCGATCTCGAGCTGATCGCCCGGCGCGGCGGGCGGTTGGTCACCCCCGACGACGACGAGTGGCCGGTGCTGGCCTTCGCCGCGTTCGGCGCGGCGACACCCCGCCCGCCCGGCACCGCGCCGATGCTGGCGCCGCTGGTGCTGTGGGCGCAGGGCCCCGCCCGGCTCGACGAGGTCGCCCACCGCGCGGCCGCCGTGGTCGGCACCCGCGCCGCGACCGCCTACGGCGAGCAGGTCGCCGGCGACCTGGTGGCCGGGTTGGTGCAGCGCGACGTCGCGGTCGTCTCCGGCGGCGCCTACGGCATCGACGGCGCGGCGCACCGCGCCGCGCTGGACTGCGACGGCGTCACGGTGGCGGTGCTGGCCGGCGGGCTCGACGTCGCCTACCCGAGCGGTCACTCCGCGCTGCTGCACCGGATCGGGCAGCACGGCCTGCTGTTCACCGAATATGCGCCCGGTGTCCGCCCGGCCCGCTACCGCTTCCTAACCCGCAATCGGCTGGTGGCCGCGATGGCGGGGGCCACCGTCGTGGTGGAGGCCGGGCTGCGCAGCGGCGCGGCCAACACCGCGGCCTGGGCGCGCGCGCTGGGCCGGGTGGTGGCGGCGGTGCCGGGGCCGGTGACGTCGTCGGCCTCGGCGGGCTGCCACGCGCTGCTCCGCAACGGCGCCGAGCTGATCACCCGCGTCGAGCACGTCGTCGAGCTCATCGGCCACATCGGCGAATTGGCCGCCGAGGAGCCGCACCCGGTCACGCCGCTGGACGGCCTGGGCGAGGCCGAACGCCGGGTGTACGAGGCGTTGCCGGGCCGCGGCGCGGCCACCGTCGAGCAGCTCGCGGTCGGCTGCGGGTTGCTGCCCGAGCAGGCGCTGGGGCCGCTGGCGATGCTCGAGCTGGCCGGGCTGGTGCGCCGCCAGGACGGGCGCTGGAGGATCGTGCGGACCGCCGCGGGCCCGGCCCCGCCACCGGCGTGACTCGTATAGTCGACGGCGGGTCGAGGTTTGGACAGGAGGACACGTGGCGGGCCGACCACTGCAAAGCTTCGAGGTTGTCAGGACCGAACAACTCACCCCGCATATGGTGCGGGTCGTGCTGAGGGGCAAGGATTTCGACGCCTTCGTGCCGAGCAAGTTCACCGACTCCTACGTCAAGCTGGCCTTCGTCGCCGACGACGTGGACGTGGCCGGGCTGCCCCAGCCGTTGACCCTGGACAGCTTCGCCGAGCTACCGGCCGAGAAGAAGCCTTCGGTGCGCACCCTGACGGTCCGCCACGTCGACGCCGCGTCCCGCCAGATCGCCCTGGACGTCGTCGTGCACGGCGAACACGGGATCGCCGGGCAGTGGGCGGCCACGGCCCAGCCCGGCCAGCCGATCTACCTGATGGGTCCCGGCGGCGCCTACACCCCCGACCCGGCCGCCGACTGGCATCTGCTGGCCGGCGACGAATCGGCGCTGCCGGCCATCGCCGCGGCCCTGGAGGCGTTGCCGCCCAGCGCGGTCGGGAAGGCCTTCATCGAGGTCGCCGGCCACGAGGACGAGATCCCGCTGACCGCGCCCGACGGTGTCGAGGTGCACTGGGTGTACCGCGGCGGCCGCGCCGACCTGGTTCCCGAGGACCGCGCCGGCGATCACGCGCCGCTGATCGAGGCCGTCACCAGCGCCCCCTGGCTGCCCGGGCAGGTGCACGTCTTCATCCACGGCGAGGCCCAAGCCGTCATGCACAACCTGCGGCCCTACATCCGCAAGGAGCGCGGCGTCGACGCGAAATGGGCGGCGTCGATCTCGGGCTACTGGCGCCGCGGCCGCACCGAAGAGACGTTCCGGCAGTGGAAGAAGGAACTGGCCCAGGCGGAGTCGGCGCAAGCCTGACGGCCCGACTGGCATCCTCTATCTCATGGCGTTCGGCGACTACCAGAACGAGATCTACTTCCGCGGCCTGGGCGGGGTGGCGCCGTCGCTGCCGATGGCCTTCGCCGAGCTGGAGGCCCGCGCCGAGCGGGCCATGTCGCCGTCGGTGTGGTCCTACGTCACCGGCGGCGCCGGCGACGAACGCACCCAGCGGGCCAACCGGGAGGCGTTCGACCGCTGGGGCCTGATCCCGCGCATGTTCGTCGGCGCCGCCGAACGCGACCTGTCGGTGCGATCCCGGTGGAAACCGCGTCGGCGCTGGCCCGCAAGCCCGAGATGATGCGCCACGTGCTCAGCCCGGTGCTGCGGATCTACCGCCTCGACGTCCCCGAGCGCATCGAGGTCGGCACCCAGGGATCAGCGCGATTCTGGTTGTTCGGAGTGATCCCCGCCTGGACGCATCACCTCACCATAGAGCGGCTCGACCCGACCGAGATCTACACCAACGAGCACGGCGGACCCGTCCGCACCTGGAACCACCGCCTGACCTTCGAGCCCATCGACGAGGGCAGCTGCCGCTACACCGACGAGATCGAAACCGACGACGGCCTGCGCGGCCTGCCGACCCGCGCCTTCGCCCGGGTCATGTTCCGCCACCGGCACCGGCGGTGGCGCAGGCTCGCGCGGATCCTGCACTGACAGCGAGAGGACGGTGAACCATGGCCGGCAATCAAGAAGGCATCGGCATGCTGAAACTCGAATGCCCGCAACACCATCCCGTCGGCAGGATCCTCAAGGACGCCCCGCATCAGGCCGTCCAGTTCGACCCCGGCGCCCAGGTGGGGCCGCGCCGGTTCTGGCCCGACGAAGACGAGCAACCGAACTTCACCACCCGCTGCCGGTTCTGCGACCAGCCGGTGGGTGAGGCCACCGCCACCCTGCAGGCCCAACTCGCCGAGGTGGTCGCCGACGCCGCCGCCACCGCCGCGACGGCCGCCCTGCCGTATGTGTAGCCGCCGGCCCCCGCAGATACTGTAAGAGCTACCGTAGCTGCGTTGCGGCGCGACGCATCCGCGGCGGCGCCGACCCGAAAGGAGCCCCGTGGCGCAGAACCCCACACCGCCCGACACCCCCCGTCCGCCCGAAGGCGATTGGCTGGGCACGCCGTACCTGCGCTTCGAGCGCTACGGACCCATCGCGCTGTGCACCATCGACCGGCCCCAGGCGCGCAATGCGCTGAGCCCGGCGATGTACTTCGGAATCCGTTACGCCGTCGGACGTCTCAACGAGGACCCGGATCTGGCCGGGCTGGTGCTCACCGGAACCGGCGACGTCTTCGCCCCCGGTGGCGACATGGGCGGCGGGGGCGGCGAGGACAACTGGATCACCTTCGGCTCCGCGCTGGGCATGGACGTGACCCCGTTCGACGCGGTGCGCACCTCGGCCAAGTCGATCGTCTCCGCGGTCAACGGGCTGTGCCAGGGCGGCGGATTCCAGATCGCGCTGTGCAGCGACCTGTCGGTGGTCAGCGATCGCGCTACCTTCCGGGTGCCCGAGTTGTTCCGCGGCTACGCCGACACCTACTACAGCCAGATGCTGGCCCGGGTCATCGGGCCGGTGCGCACCCGCGACCTGATGTTCACCGGCCGGGTGCTCACCGCCGTCGAAGCGCTCGACTGGGGCCTGGTCACCCGGGTGGTGCCGCACGAGAACCTGCTGGACGCGGCCAAAGACCTACTGGCGCAATGCTGCCGGACCGCGCCGCGCGCCCGCGGCGTCATCAAGTCCAGCCTGGACAACTACCTGGGCCTGTACGACCGCATCGGCATGACCGCCAGCCTGTCCGACGCCGAGGCCATCGAGGGCTTCCGCGCGTTCAAACAACGCCGCTCACCCGACTGGGTGCACCCGGATCTGCGGGTCGACGGACGGCTGTAGCAGGCTCACACCCGCCTGTCCCGGTCGCGCCAAAACGGTTCCCGCAGCTGGGTTTTCAGAATCTTGCCGCTGGCGTTGCGGGGCAGCTCCGCCACGAAATCCACCGTGCGCGGGCATTTGAACCCGGCCAGGTGCCGGCGACAGAACTCGATGACGTCGGCGGCATCGACGTCACCGTCGGCCACCACGATCGCCTTGACCGATTCGCCCCAGAAGTCGTCGGGCACCCCGATCACCGCGGCGTCGACGACGGCGGGGTGCTCGATGAGAACGCTCTCCACCTCGGGGCCGTACACGTTCTCGCCGCCGGTGATGATCATGTCCTTCAACCGGTCTTCGATGTACACGTAGCCGTCGGCGTCCAGACGTCCCACATCCCCGGTGCGCACCCAGCCATCGGCGGTGATCGTCTCGGCCGTCGCTTCGGCACGGTTGAGGTATCCGCTCATGTTCTGGTTGCTGCGCACCCACACCTCGCCGGACCGCCCGGCCGGCAACTCGGCGCCGCTGCCCGGGTCGACGATGCGAATCTCGCAGCCCTGCACCGCTTTTCCGGCCGAGAGCTGCAGCTGGGGGCGCGCCGCATCGCGGTGATCGTCGTCGGACAGCGCGGTGACCGCACCGCACAACTCGGTCTGCCCGTACACCTGGACGAATTTGGTGCCCGGCCACGTCGACAGCGCCCGGTGCAGCAGCGGCAGCGGCATCGGCGCCGCCCCGTACACGATGTAGCGCAGACCGGCGATGCTGGCGCGCGCCGCCTCGCCCGCGTCCAGGAACCGGGCGATCACCGGCGGGACGAAGAACGCGTGGGTGGCGCCGGCGCGCACCGCCCCGATCAGCGCCGCCGCGTCGGGCTCGCGGGTCATGATGGTCGGCGCCCCGGCCCGGATCCCGAACAGCGCGTAGCCGATTCCGCCGACGTGAAACAGCGGCATCGCAACAAGATTCGCGTCCCCGTCGCCGAACGGGAACGCAGGCGCCAGGTTCGCCGCGTGATTGACCAGCGCGCACTGGCTCAGCAGCACGCCCTTGGGCCGCCCGGTGGTGCCGGAGCTGTAGATCACCAACGCCGTCTCGTCGGTGTCTACGCCCGCATCGCTCGGCGCCGGTTCGGCTGCGGCGAGTAAGGATTCGTACTCGTCACCGACCTCGATGATGCGTTCCAGGCTCGGCACCCGACGGGCGGCCGCCTCGGCCGCCGGACGCAGCTCGGCGCCGACCACCAGCACGCGGGCGCCGCTGTCGGCCAGCACGTGCACCAGCTCGTCGCCGATCACCCGCCAATTGACCACCGTGGTCACCGCGCCGACGGACGCGCCGCCGATGAGCACCTCCAGGCAGGCGGGGTGATTCTTGTCCAGGAACGCCACGCACTGGCCGCGCTCGATGCCGGCGCCGCGCAGCGCCCCCGCCGCGCGCCGGATCCGCGAGCTCCACTCCGCCCAGGACCACTGCCGTTCGCCGTAGCGGATGGCGATCGCGTCGGGCCGGCGCTGCGCGTGCCGTTCCACGATTCCGGCGAGCGTCTCCCTGGTCTCGGCTGCTGGCATGAACCCCTCCGCGTTCGGTTTGTCCCCGTTCTTCCTACGCGGTCGGGCCCGGGCCCGCGACGGCGGCCCCGGCGAGCGCCGGCCGCTATTGCAAAGACGCGATCATCGCCGCACCCTCGCCGGCGGCCTGGGTGGTCGCGCTGCTGTCCTGCCGGAAGTCGACGAACGCCGAGCGGCCGGTCGAGGTGTTGAGCAGCTCGGTGAAGGTGCCGATCACCGGGATCGAGCCCTGCGGATGCACCACCGTGGCCGTGTAGTTGAGCGAGGCTTGCTGCTGAAAGTTGGGGCCTTGCAGCGGCGTGGTCTCCGGCGGGCCCAGCCGGTTCACATCGGTCAGGATGGCCGAGGCGCCGCCGGTGTACTGGTCGACGTCGGCCTGCAGCAGCGCGGCGGCGTCGGTGCCGGCCCCGGGTTTGACCGTGATCCGCAGCTGCGCGGTGGTGTCGGAGTTGTTCAGCGCCACCCAGTTCGGGCCGCGGTTGCCCAGCGTCCAGCCGGGCGCGGGGGTGACCGAGACGCCCTGGGCGATGGCGATCGCCTCGCCGGAAACCAGCGCCACCCTGGGCGCGCCGGGAGGCGCGGCGCCGGCCCAGACGACGGCCACGGCCAGGGCGGCGAGGCCGGCGGTAGCGAGCCGCCGTCCGCCGGAGCGCGACGGGGCGCGGGGAGGTCGAGTCGATGACATCGTTGTTCCTAACTCGCTCGGGCGGTGCGGGTTTCACCGATGGCCTCATCGTGCCCCGCCCGGGCCTCGATGTCCAAGGACGCTCGATAGGGCGCCGCCGCTGGTCGGGTAAACCTCAGTGCGCCAACGTATTTCAGCAGAAACCAGCCATCGGCAACCCCGGGACCGGCGCGGTGTGCCACCATGACGGGCATGGTGAACCCCGATCGTGCCCGTTCCCGCACCTTTGTCGTGACCGGCGCCGCCTCCGGCATCGGCCTGGCCACCGCGCGGCGGCTGCTGGCCGAGGGCGGCACCGTGGTCGGCGCCGACCTGGCCGACCCGCCCGGCGGCCTGGGCCCCCGGTTCACCTTCGTGCCCGCCGACGTGACCGACGAATCCGCCGTCGCCGCGGTGCTGGCCGCCGTGCCGGGCCGCCTCGACGGCGTCTTTCACGCCGCCGGTGTCGCCGGGGGAGGCCCGGTGCACCTGCTGGACCGCTCCGAATGGGACCGGGTGATCGGGGTCAACCTCACCGGCACCTTCCTGGTGGCCAAGGCGGCCCTGGCGCGGATGATCGACCAGCCCCGCGTCGACGGCGAGCGCGGTTCGCTCGTCACGGTCGCCAGCGTCGAGGGCCTGGAGGGCACCGCCGGGGGCAGCTCCTACAACGCGGCCAAGGGCGGTGTCGTGCTGCTGACCAAGAACATCGCGCTCGACTACGGGCCCAGCGGGATCCGCGCCAACGTCATCTGCCCCGGCTTCATCGAAACGCCCATGGCGCACAACGTGTTCAGCATTCCCGGCATGGAGGCGCCGCTGGCCTCGATCACCAGGGAGCACGCCCTGCAGCGGCTGGGGCGGCCCGAAGAGATCGCCGCGATGGCCGCCTTCCTGCTGTCCACCGACGCCTCGTTCGTCAGCGGCCAGGCCATCGCCGTCGACGGCGGCTACACCGCCGGCCGCGATCACGGCGTGGTGGAACTGTTCGGCTTTCCCAGCTGATACCAATTGGATTCAATTACCACTAAGATCCGTCCATGAGCGGTGGATTAACTCCCGACCAGGCGATCGAGGCGATCCGGGGGACCGGGGGAGCCCAGCCCGGCTGCCGCGCACTGCACGCCAAGGGCACGCTGTACCGCGGCACGTTCACCGCCACCCGGGACGCGGTGATGCTTTCGGCCGCACCGCATCTCGACGGCTCGACGGTCCCGGCGCTGATCCGCTTCTCCAACGGATCGGGCAACCCGAAGCAACGCGACGGCGCGCCCGGGGTGCGCGGGATGGCGGTCAAGTTCACCCTGCCGGACGGCTCCACCACCGACGTCTCGGCACAGACCGCGCGGCTGTTCGTCTCCAGCACCCCGGAGGGGTTCATCGATCTGCTCAAGGCGATGCGGCCCGGCCTGACCACGCCGCTGCGGTTGGCCACCCACCTGCTCACCCATCCGCGGCTGCTCGGGGCGCTGCCCCTGCTGCGGGAGGCCAACCGGATCCCGGCGAGCTACGCCACCACCGAGTACCACGGCCTGCACGCCTTCCGCTGGATCGCCGCCGACGGCAGCGCGAGATTCGTTCGCTACCACCTGGTTCCGACCGCGGCCGAGGAATACCTGTCGGCCTCCGACGCCCGCGGCAAGGACCCGGACTTTCTCACCGACGAGCTGGCGGCGCGACTGCAGGACGGGCCGGTGCGGTTCGACTTCCGGGTGCAGATCGCCGGGCCCACGGACTCGACGGTGGACCCCTCGTCGGCCTGGCAGAGCACGCAGATCGTCACCGTCGGCACCGTGACGATCACCGGCCCCGACACCGAACGCGAGCACGGCGGCGACATCGTCGTCTTCGACCCGATGCGCGTCACCGACGGCATCGAGCCCTCCGACGATCCGGTGCTGCGGTTCCGGACCCTGGTGTACTCGGCGTCGGTCAAGTTGCGGACCGGGGTGGACCGCGGCGCGCAAGCCCCGCCGGTGTGACCTTGGCCCCTTAGCCTGCCGCCGAAATCGGCGGCAGGCTAAGGTTTTTCTCCGGTGTCGCCATTTCAGATGTTCGTCATATGCCTGGCCGGGCTGGCCGCCGGTGCGATCAACGCGCTGGTCGGGTCCGGCACCCTGATCACCTTCCCGACGCTGGTGGCGCTCGGCTATCCGCCGGTGACGGCCACCATGTCCAACGCCACCGGCCTGGTCGCCGGCAGCGTCTCGGGCACCTGGGGCTATCGCGCCGAGCTGCGCGGTCAGTGGGACCGGCTGCGCTGGCAGCTGCCGGCCTCGCTTGCCGGCGCCGGGCTGGGCGCCTATCTGCTGCTGCATCTGCCGGAGAAGGTGTTCGCCGAGATCGTGCCGGTGCTGCTGGTGGCGGCGCTGGTCCTGGTGGTGACCGGGCCGCGGATCCAGGCGTGGACGGCCCGGCGCGCCGAGCTGGCGGGCCGCTCACCCGAACACGTGCCACCCGGGCGGATGGCGACGCTGGTGTTCGGCACCTTCGCCGTCGGCGTCTACGGCGGCTATTTCACTGCCGCCCAGGGCATTTTGCTGGTCGGCCTGATGGGGGCACTGCTGCCCGAATCGGTGCAGCGGATGAACGCCGCCAAGAATCTGCTGGCCCTGGTGGTGAATGTGGTTGCGGCGGTTGCCTATACGTCGGTGGCGTTCGGCCGGATCAGCTGGGCGGCGGCCGGACTGATCGCGGCGGGCTCGCTGGTCGGCGGGCTGCTCGGCGCCCGGTACGGGCGCCGGCTGTCCGGCGGCGCGCTGCGGGCCATCATCGTGGTGGTGGGGCTGATCGGGCTCTACCGCCTGCTCGCGGTGGCATGACGAAACAGCCGCTGCGGCAACGGTTTTGGTGCTACCCGGTGCTCACCAGCGGTCGGCGCCGGACAGCGCGGAGTCGACCGTGGGGTAGATCGGCAGGATGTCCGACAGCCCGCACGCGTCGATGATGCGGCCGACGATCGGCTCGCAGCTCACCAGCCGCAGGTCGATGCCGCGCTGTCGGCAGCGTTTCGCCTCGTCGGTGAGCACGGCGAACGCGCAGCACCCCATGAACTCCAGGCCGGTGACGTCGACCACGAACGGCCCAGGGGTGGTGACGACGCCGGCGGCCTCGCTGACCAGGTGGCGCCAGGTGTCCTCGTTGCACGCGTCGATCTCGCCGCCCGCATAGATCAGCACCGCGGAGCCGCTGCGCGCGGTCGTCGCCCGCAGTGTGCTGTTGGGGTCGCCCAGTTCGTAGACGAGTTTGGTGCTCAGCGTCAGGTGCGTGGCGGACATCGGTTCCACAATGACTGAATTCATGATGGACCCCCTAATCGACAGGCGCGGGAGCGCCTCGAATGGATGCCCGTCCTTCTGTCTGAAGACAGACTGTTCGCAGGCGAATTTCTTTTGTATAACGAGACAGGGCGGTCTGTCTACGGGTCCTGACCTAAGAGTACGGTAAGGCTCGTATGACAACTCCGGATGCCGGATCGTCCGGCGCCTCGGCACGTGAACGCGTCCTGACCGCGGCATATGAGCTGTTCAGCCGGCGTGGGATCCGCGCGGTGGGCACCGACGAAGTGATCGCCCGGGCCGGTGTCGCCCGGGCGACGCTGTACCGCCATTTCGCGACGAAGAACGACCTGGTGCTGGCCGTGCTGCAGCGTCGCGAGGAGCTGTGGACGTACGGGCTGATCGAGGAGCAGTCCCGGCTGCGCGGCGCCACGCCGGAGGAGCAGCTGCTGGCGATCTTCGACGTGATGGACGAGTGGTTCCGGCAGGGCGACCGGTACGAGGGCTGCTCGTTCATCAACGTGCTGCTCGAGCTGGGCCCGGAGCATCCGGCCGGAAAGGCCTGCATCGCCCACATCGACCGCGTCCGCGACATCGTGCGCCGCCGCGCGGTGGCGGCGGGTTTGACCGACGTCGAGGACTTCGCGTCGTCCTGGCACATCCTGATGAAGGGCGCCATCGTGCTGGCCGCCGTCGGCGACCTCGACGCCGCGCGGCGCGCCCGCCGGATGGCCCGCACCCTGATCGAGGAACACCGGCCGCCGCTGGTGTCCGACACCGGCGAGGCGGTGTAGTCAGACCGGGTCGGTCGCGGTGTTGCCGGTCTTGCGGTAGTGCTCGGCCTCCAGCTCGGCGATCGCCCGGGAGGTGCGCTCCCGCAACAGGATTGCCGCCGTCAGCCCGGCCACCACGGCGACCACCAGCCCGATCCAGGAGAACCGCTCCAGCCAGCGCTCGGCGGCCACCCCGGCGAAATAGACCAGCGCGGTGGTGCCGCCCGCCCAGCAGATGGCGCCGGAGACGTTGGCCGTCAGGAACCGCGGGTAGTGCATCTTCAGCGCGCCGGCCAGCGGCCCGGCCAGGATCCGCAGCAGCGCGATGAAGCGGCCCAGGAAGACGGCCCGCGCGCCCCACCGGTTGAACAACTTCTCGGCCAGCGCGACGTGTCCGGGGCCGAAGTGTTTGGGAAACCGCCGGCCGAGCCGCTCGAACAGCGGCATGCCGAACCGCCGCCCCACCGCGTAGCCGATCGAATCGCCGATCACCGCCCCGATCACCGCGGCGACGCCGACACCGAGCGGATTGACGGCCAGGTCGTGATGCGACGACATCAGCGCCGCGGTGACCAGCACGATCTCGCCGGGCAGCGGAATGCCCAGGCTCTCGATCCCGACCACGCCGCCGACCACCAGATAAACCGCGAGCGGCGGGATCGAGTGCAGCAAGGGCTCCACGTTCATGCGTCAAGGATGCCTGATGCGCTGCCCACGCCCTGCAGCCGCGGACGTTTGGGTTCGCGCCCGTCGTACGACGAGAGGCCGCGCAGCCGCCGCCAGACCCACGGGACGAAGCTGTCCTGCGTCCAGCGCCACTGCTCGTAGGCGCCGGCCGCGACCGAACGCCGGGCCCGCTGCTGCCCGCCCAGGGCCCAATCATGGCTGCTGTCAGGCAGATTCAGCGCCTCGGCGGCCGCGGCCGCGAACAAGATGTGCCCCTTGGTCGAGGCGTGCACCCGGTCGACGGCCCAGGTGTCCAACTCCCGCATCGACGGTGCGCTGTACAGGTCGACCAGCCGGAACCCGTGCCGGTTCGCGGCCGCCCGGATGGCCGCGTTGATCCGGGTCAGCCGCCCGGCCACCAGCCGGCCCAGCGGCAGGAACTGCGCGACGTTCGGAAAGGTCGTCGTCACCACCGTCGCGCCCGATCCGGCCAGCGCGGCGTAGATGTGGTCCAGGTCGGTCAGGGCCGGGCCGAACGAGCGCCCGGGCTGGATGACGTCGTTCATGCCGGCGCACACCGTGATCAGGTCCGGCCGCATCGCCAGGGCCGCCGGGACCTGCTCGGCCAGCACGTGGCCTATCCGTTTGCCGCGGATCGCGAGGTTGGCGTATTGCAGCCCGGGATACGCCGAATCGAGCATCGCGGCGAGGCGGTCGGCGAATCCGAGCAGGCCCGTGCTGTCGTCGCCGTCCCACAGGCCCTCGGTCTGGCTGTCGCCGATGGCGACGTAACGGCGGTATCCAGGGTGAATGGCCCCGCTCACGAAGCCGAGAATAACGCGAAGCCGGGCCGCCGACTGGTTACCGTGGAGCCATGCCAGCCAAGCGTGCGCGAGTCGCCGGGCCAGCCGCGGGCGCGCCGGCCGCCGATTCGCTTGCGCCGCAGTATCCGATCGAATCGGTCGACAACGCGCTCAAGCTGTTGCTGCTGCTGGGCGAGCAACCCGAGATCCGGTTGAGCGAGGCCACCCGCTATCTGGGTGTGGCGTCCTCGACGGCGCACCGGCTGCTGGCGATGCTGGCCTACCGCGGATTCGTCCGGCAGGATCCGGTGTCCAAGGCGTATCTGCCCGGCCCGTCGCTGACCGGGGTGGCGTTCGCCATCTTCGGCCGCCTCGACATCGCGCGATCGGCCGCGCCCATCATGCGCGCGCTCAGCGAGCAGCTGCGCGAGACGGTGCACGTCGGCATGCTCGACGGGGCCAGCGTGCGGTTCGTCGCCGCCGTCGAGGGCCCGGCCGCGGTGCGGGTGGCCTCCCGGCTGGGCCGCGCCTTGCCGGCGCATTGCACCTCGACGGGCAAGGTGATGCTGGCCCAGTTGTCCGCGGCCGAACTGCGGGCGCTGCTGCCGCGCGAGCGGCTCAAGCGCATCACCGCGCATTCCCTCGGCAGCCGCGCCGCGCTGGAGGCCGAGCTGGCCGCGATCCGCGAGCGCGGCTACGCCACCAACCGGGAGGAGAGCGAGGAGGGTGTCGCGTCGGTTGCCGTGCCGATCCCCACCCGGGCGCCCGGGCTGCGGCTGGCCCTGAACGCCGCCGCCCCGCAGAACCGGCTGGACGCCGCCCGCTACCCCGCGGTGGCCGCCGCACTTGTGGCCGCCGCCAAGGAGATCGGCGATCAGCTCGGCTAGCCTCCGATCCGCGCCACCTCGTGTCGCCAGGCCGCCTCGGCGGTGAACGCCGGCCCCAGGTCCGGCAGGTCGTCCCAGTCGGCGTCGGCGATGTCGCGCAGCGTGCCGCCGGCCGCGCGCACCCGCAACGACATCCGGGCCAGCGCGTCGACGCTGATCGCCTGCAGCACCGCCTGGGGCACGGTGGCGGCGGCGCTGGTGATGCCGTGCCCGCGGCAGATCACCACCGGCCGGCCGCGCATCGCCGCCACCATGTCCCGGGCCAGCCGCGAATCGTGGATCAGCACGGCGCGTTCGTACACCGGCACGCCGCCGCGGGCCAGCCGGGCGCCGGGAATGTCGTGGGCGCCGTAGATCGGCCGCAGGGTGATGCCGGCCAGGTCGGCGGCGACCACGGCCGGTGGGTGCAGGTGCGCGACGGCGGTGTGCCGCGGGTCGGCCAGCATGGTCTCGACATGGATCGGCAGTTCGTTGGGCACCCGGTAGCCGTCGAGTTCGCCTGGGGCGCCGGCGGTTCCGTCGAACCGGACCAGCCGGATGTCACCGGGCCGGGTGAACGCCACCCCGTCGTCGGTGTCGCTGCGGCAGCGCACCAGCAGGCGCTCGTCGTCGATCCGCAGGCTCACATGCCCGAGGATGCCGTCGACCAGGCCGCGGGCCGCCGCCACCCGGCAGCCCTGCGCCACCAGGGCGCGCTGCTCGTCCAGCCGGCCGCTCACCGCGGCGTCCCCAGCCCGAATCCGCCGTCGGGCCTTACGGTTTCGCCGGTGATGCCGCGGGACCGGTCGGAGGCCAGGAACACGAAACTCCAGGCATGGTCGGCGCCGGACAGCGCGACCCGCAGGGGAGTGCGGGCGGCCACCTCGGCCGCCCGGTCCGGGGCGTCGTCCAGGCGGGTGCCCTGCAGCCCCAGGCTGGCCAGGCCGCGCAGGTCGGTGCCCAGCGTGCCGCCCGGGGCCACGCCGTTGACCCGGATCCCCGGCGCCAGCTCGTGCGCCAACGCCGAAACCAGCCCGCGCACCGCGAATTTGGACGACACGTAGAGCACCCCGCCGCGGCCCGGATAGAACGACGACGCGGACTCGGTCAGCACGATCGAGGAGGCACCGGCGGCCCGCAGCGCGGGCAGCGCCGCCTTGACCGACTGCAGGTGGCTCAGCACGTTGGTGCGAAACATCTCGTCGAACGCGTCGGCGAGCGCGCCCGCGTCGATGTCGGCCACCCCGCGGTAGAAGTCGAACACCCCGACGCAGTTGACCAGGGTGTCCAGCCCGCCGAAGGTGTCCACCGCGAGCGCCACCGCCCGTTCGTTGGCCTCGCGGGTGGTGGCGTCGCCCTCGGCGACGGCCACCTCGGGCAGCTGCCGGCGCAGCCGGTCGCACTTGTCGCTATCGCGTTCCAGCGCAGCGACTTTCGCGCCCTCGGCGGCGAAGGCGTCGACGACGGCGCGCCCGATTCCCGACCCCGCGCCGACGACGAGGGCGCGCTTGCCGTCAAGCCAGCCGGTCATCGCCGTCCTCCGGTTCGTCGGGCAGCAGCGGCGCCTGGCCGTTGCCCACCATGGCGGCCAGCGTGCGGGGGTTCTGCCAGGTCAGCGCCTCGACCTCCAGCGGGTCCAGGGTGATCGAGCGCCCGGTCTTGGGGGCGCTGATCAGCAGCCGCGACCCGTTGCGGGTCTCGACCCGCTGCAGCCGCACCTCGGTGAATTCGTTGCCGAGGATGATGGGTTCGCCGGCGGGATTCACAAAAACACCGCCAGGTTCTGCATCCTCAGCACCGACTCGTCGACGAAGATGCTGCGGCGGGCCAACTTCCAGCGATCCTCACACCAGCGCAGCACGTCCTCGCGGCCGCAGGACACCAGGGCGCTCTCGTTGACGTCGCCGCGGCTGCGGAACAGCAGCTCGGCGGACTCGACCAGCAGGTGCCGGTCGTCCTCGACGAAGGTGCGCACGTTGGTGACGAAATGCCGCAGCCGCGACGGCGGATCCTCGGTCCAGGCGTGCTCGGTGGCGAACCGCGCGACCCGCTGGCTCAGCGAGTACTTGTCCTCGTCGAAGTGCGCCATCCCCGGGCTGGTGTCGAACCCCGCGCCGCGCGCGGTGGTCACCCGCACCGGCATGACGTAGCGGACGTCGTCGGTCAGCGTGTCCAGCCACGCCTGGTAGTGCTGGGCGTCGAGCAGGTAGGCCTCGTCCACCAGGAACTGGTGCGCCTGCAGGTGCCGGGCATCGTCAAAGGGCAGGCAGGTCAACGGTTTTCGCATGCGTCGCCTTCCTGCAGATAGTCGGCCCACATGGCCAGCAGCGCCCGCTGGTTGTGCTCGTTGTAGCCGACCTGCGCGCGTCCGGGGCCGTGGAAAGCGCTGGGCGCCAGCGCCTCGACGACCGGGCGGCCGTCGTCGTACAGGCCCATCCGGCTGTTCAGCAGCAGCCGCCGCGCCATCGACCCGCCCGCGGTGGTGGTCAGCGACACCCAGTTCTCCACATCGTCCTGCTCGAACATGCCGGTGGACCCGAAGCACATCAGATACGCCTTGTACGAATCCTGTTTGTAGTGCGCGGGAGCCGCGGAGTCCACCGCGAACCACGAACACACCTCGGTCTCGTTCTCGCTGATCGGCTGCCACAACCGGATCGAGATGAACGGCAGCGTCTCGTCGTCGCGCCCGTCGCGCACCTTGGGCCAGTTGTGCACGAAACTCAGATTGGGAAAGCAGGTCGCCGCCGAAACCATGAACCCGTCCTCGCCGACCACCCGCTGCTGCCGCGGCGTCCACACCTGTTTGATCCGCCCGATCATCTCGTCGGGGTAGCCGACGTAGTGCATCCGCTCCTCGAAGCCGCCCGGCGGAAGCTTGTAGGTGGTGCCGCCGCCGCGGTGCGCCCAATAGGTAGCGCCGTCCTTGCGCTTCTGGGCCTTCGGCTCGCGGAACAGCCCGATATCGACGATCGAGGCGTGGGTGTGCGGGGTGTGGTACATGTCGCCGGCGAAATTCTCCGCCCCGATCTTCCAGTTCGCCCGGATCCGCCAGCGCTGCGGCCCGCGCAGCTCCACGCCGCCCGCGCTTTGGCGGGTGTAGTAGTCCAGGTAGAACCGGAAGTCGCCGAGAAAATCCTGCAGCGGTGGTGCGGCCGGATCCAGGCTGATGAACAGCAGCCCGTTGTAGCCGGCGAAATTCGGTGCGGGCAAAAGGGTTTGGTCCTTGACGAACCCGTCGTCGCCGCCGTAGGCCTCCCGGTGGAACGGCAATCCGGTGAGCCGGCCGTCGTTGCGGTAGGTCCAGCCGTGATACGGGCAGCGGAAATTGGAGGCGTTGCCCAGCTCCGCGCGGCACACCTGCATCCCGCGGTGCAGGCACATGTTGAACAGGGCCCGCACCCGGCCGTCGGATCCGCGGGTGATGATGAACGAATCGTCGAGCACCCGGCGCACCATGTAGTCGCCGTCGTGCGGAATCTCGGACTCGTGCCCCACGAACGTCCACGCCCGGGCGAACAGCCGCCGCTTCTCCAGCGCGAACAGTTCGGGGTCGTTGTAGATGTGCGCGGGGATCATCCCGCGGCGCACGTTCTCGAGCACCCCGAGCAACCCGCCGTCCGGCCCAGCCATCGCTGCCTCTGTTCTACAGAAATACTTTCCGCTCAGTAGAATCCCGCAGTCGGTAGCGCTGGTCAATCTCCGGGCCCGCGCGCCACCAGCTTTCCGCCAGAATGCTTGGTGCTAATTCACAGGTTGCACGCAATCGAAAGCCGCAACGCCGCAGTTACGGTTGTTCACGTCAGCCATCCCGCGCATGTGAGCGCGGCGCGTTAAGGGGTATCCGTTCGGTTCGGCGTGATGATCGCCGTCTGCCTGCCGGCGTGAGAAAGGACTGGTGTCATGGTGGGTCGACCACGAGCGGGTCGATTGCAGAAGGTCGGATCGAAGGTGGTGGCGGCGATCGGCCGCCAGGAGTGGATGGACCGGCCGAGTTACCGGTTCGAACACCTGCTCAGCTTCGCCTACAACGGGCTGGGCAGCGCCCGCAACACCGTCACCAACGCGCTCAACGGGGTCTGGCTCGGTCACCCGGTGCACCCGCCGCTGGCGTCGCTGACCAGCGGCGCGCTCGGCACCACGGTGGCGCTGGACGCGCTGAGCGTGCTGCCCGGGCAACCCGCCTCCGAGGTCGTCGACGCCTCCCGGTTCGCCACCCGCGCGCTCGGGGTGGGCATCCTGGCCAGCCTTGGTTCGGCCGTCACCGGCGTCACCGACTGGCAGCACACCCACGAGGAGGACCGCCGGGTCGGCGCCGTGCACGGCCTGCTCAACGTGGCCGCCACCGCGCTGTACGTGCAGTCGTGGTTCGACCGGCGCCGGGGCCGGCACGGACGCGGCATCCTGCTCACCGCGCTGGGCTACGGCATCACGGTGGCCGGCAGCTATCTGGGCGGGGCGCTGGTCTTCGAGTCCGGCATCGGCATCGACCAGTCCGGCCCGCGGCTGCGCACCTCGGCCTGGACGCCGGTGCTGCCGGCCAGTTCGCTCAACGGCAAACCGGTGCGCGTCGAGGTCGACGGCGTCGGCCTGGTCGTGTGCCAGACCAAGCCGGGCGAGGTCGCCGCGTACGGGGAGTTCTGTCCGCACCTGGCCGCCCCGATGGCCGACGGCTGGCTGGACCGGGGCCGGTTGGTCTGCCCGTGGCACGGCTCGTGGTTCGCCGCCGAGTCCGGCGAGGTGGTGCGCGGGCCGGCGGCGGCGCCGCTGCCGTGCTACCAGGCCCGAGTGGTCGACGGAGTGGTCGAGGTCCGCGGCGAGCAGCAGCCCGCTCCCGGCGGCGCGGTCGGAATCGCAAAAGGAGGAGCCAGTTGAACGCCTACGACGTCTTGAAGGAACACCACATCGTGATCAAGGGCCTCGGCCGCAAGATCAGCGAGGCGCCGGTGAATTCCGAAGAGCGCCATGCCCTTTTCGACGACCTGCTGATCGAGCTCGACATCCACTTCCGCATCGAGGATGACCTGTACTACCCGGCCCTCAAGGAGGCCAGCAAGCTGATCGCCGTCGCCCATGCCGAGCATCGCCAGGTCGTCGACCAGCTTTCGGTGCTGCTGCGCACCCCGCAGAGCGCGCCGAACTACGAGGACGAATGGAACTCCTTCAAGACGGTGCTCGAGGCGCACGCCGACGAGGAGGAACGCGACATGATCCCGGCCCCGCCGCAGGTGCACATCACCGACGCGGAGCTCGAGGAGCTGGGCAACAAGATGGCCGCCAAGATGGAGCAGTACCGCGGCTCGGCGCTGTACAAGATGCGCACCAAGGGACGCGCGGCGCTGGTGCGTTCGCTCTGAGGCCGACGGTCGACCACACCGCCCGCCTGCCGGGTTCGGCGACCGATCGGGAGTAGCCTCACGGCTCATGGACCCCGAGTGTGTCGCTTCTCAGGGCGACATCACCGCGGAGATCGCCCGCATCGCAGCGCAATACCGCGCCGACGACGGGGGCGCCGGCCAGCCGCTGCTGGACTATCCGCCGTACCGGGCCACCATCCTGCGCCACCCCAAGCAACCGCTCGTCGCGGTCGATCCCGAGGCGGCCGAGCTGTGGGCGCCGTGCTTCGGCCGCGACGACGTCGACCCGCTGGACGCCGACCTGACCGCCGGCCATCGCGGCGAGCCGATCGGGGAGCGGGTCGTCGTCGCCGGGCGGGTCGTCGACGAGGCCGGCCGGCCGCTGGCCGGTCAGCTGGTCGAGATCTGGCAGGCCAACGCCGCCGGCCGCTACCGCCACCAGCGCGACCGCCACCCCGCCCCGCTGGACCCCAACTTCACCGGCGCCGGGCGCTGTTTGACCGGGCCGGACGGCTGGTATCGCTTCCTGACCATCAAGCCCGGCCCCTACCCGTGGCGCAACCACCACAACGCCTGGCGGCCCGCCCACATCCATTTCTCGGTCTTCGGAACCGCCTTCACCCAGCGGCTGATCACCCAGATGTATTTTCCCGGCGACCCGATGTTCGAACTGGATCCGATCTTTCAGTCCATCCTGGACCCCGCGGCGCGCCGGCGGCTGATCGCCCACTACGACCACGACCTCACCCAGCCGGAATACGCCACCGGATACCGGTGGGACATCGTGCTGGCCGGCGGCGGGCGAACCCCGACCGGGGCCGGGAATGACTGAAACAGCCTGCACGCCAGGGCAAACCGTCGGCCCCTTTTTGGACCTGGGATTGCCGTATCCCGGCGACGCCCGGTTGGTCGACGACGGCGATCCGCGGGCCGTCCGGCTGCACGGCACGGTGTACGACGGCGTCGGCGCGGCCGTTCCCGACGCGCTGGTGGAGCTGTGGCAGCCCGACGGCGCGGGACGCATTGTGCGCCAAGCCGGTTCGCTGCGCCGCGATCCCGCGGTGTTCACCGGATGGGGCCGGTGCGCGACCGGCGAGGACGGGGGATACGGGTTCACCACGCTCGCGCCGGGATCGGTGATCGACGGCCGCGCGCCGTTCTTCGCGCTCACCGTGTTCGCCCGCGGGCTGCTGAACCGGCTGTTCACCCGCGCCTACCTGCCCGGCGCGGGACCGGACACCGACCCGCTGCTGGCCCGTGTCGCCCCCGAGCGCCGCACCACGCTGCTGTGCGTCGCCGAAAACGGCGGCCGCGCTTACCGATTCGATATCCGCCTGCAGGGACCTGGCGAGACGGTGTTCCTGGCCTACCGGACGGACGAGCGATGACCAACCTGTTGTGGCCGGGGGACCACCGCGCCGGTGAGCACATGACCGACGCCGCGCTGCTGGATGCGATGGTGGCGGTGGAATCGGCGTGGCTGGCCGCGCTGACGGGCGCCGGACTGGCACCGGCCGACTACGCGGCGGCAGACCTGCGGAACCTGTTGGCGGACAACGACTCCGAGACATTAGCGGTCGGCGCCGAGGACGGCGGCAACCCCGTCATCGGGCTGGTGCGCCTGCTGCGGGAGCGCGCCGACCCAGCCGTCGCGCCGTGGATTCACCGCGGGCTCACCAGCCAGGACGTGCTGGACACCGCCCTGATGCTGGGCGTGCGCGCGCTCGCCGACGACCTGATCGCCGAACTGCGAGAGCAGATCCGGGTGCTGTCCGCGCTGACCGACCGGCACCGGGCCACCCCCATGGTGGCCCGCACCCTCACCCAGCACGCCGCCCCCACCACCTTCGGCGCCAAGGCCGCCGGCTGGCTGAACGGGGTCATCGACGCCTTCGACAACGTGATAGCCCTGGTCACCCCGGTCCAAATCGGCGGCGCGGCAGGAACATTGGCCGCCAGCACCGAACTCGCGGCGCTGCGCACCGGTACCGTCGACCCGGCGGCGGTCTCCGTCGAGCTCGCTCGCGGCAGCGGCCGCGCTGGGCCTGGCGCCGCGGCCGCCCTGGCACACCGCCCGTGCACCGATCACCGCGGCCGCCGACGCTCTCGTCGGCTGCACCGACAGCTGGGGCCGTATCGCCGCGGACGTCGTCACCCTGGCCCGTCCGGAGATCGGCGAACTCGGTGAGCCGGCGACCGCCACCCGCGGCGGCTCGTCGTCGATGCCGCACAAGCGAAACCCGGTGTTGTCCGTCCTGATTCGCCGGGCGGCCATCGCGGGCCCGCCACTGGCCGCGACGCTGCACACCGCCGCCGCGCTGGCCGGCGACGAACGCCCGGACGGCGCCTGGCATGCCGAGTGGGACACGCTGCGCACCCTGGGCCGGCGCACCGCCGTGGCCGCATCCCAGTGCACGGAACTGCTGGCCGGGCTGAGCGTGCACGCCGCGCGGATAGCCGAAAACCTCGCAGCCGCAGACGTTTTGGGTGAACAGCGGGCGATCGCCGAGCTGGCCGGCGGCGCACCGTCACCGACCTACTTCGGCGCCGTCGACCGGGTGATCGACGAGACGCTGCGCCGCGCCGCGCGGGTGCGTCCCGAGCGGTGAGCGATCCGGCGCCTCAGTCGGCCACCGCGATCTCGATGGACAGGCACTCGCCCAGGGCGTGCGCGGCCGCCCAGTCGCCGCCACGCACCGCGCGTTCGAGTTCGTCGACCAGCGGGCTGTCGGCGCCCAGATCGGCCAGCCACGCCGACACCGTCGCCGTGATCTGGTGGGCGGGCACCCGGGCGACATGCCCGCGGTGCAGTCGGTCGGTCAGCTGGTAGATGGTGGCCGTCGGTTTGCGCTGCGGCCAATGAACCATCCATTTGGGTGAATTCATCGTCCCCTCCCCGCTAGCCTCAACGACTCATTCGACTCCGGCGGCACGTCCAGCTCTCGAGCACAATAGTACGTGTGTACCATTGCGCCGGTCGTTGTTTTGGCCGTGAAATATCCCGATTTTTCCGCTCTTCGGTCATCGTGATCGCCCACCTGGTTCTCCCGTCGCGACGAGCGGGCCGATCAGTGCCGCGCCAACGAGGCACGGCCCGCTCGGGCCATGATGCGTTGCAACACGTTGTGCGACAGGTCGCCGTCGTTGGCCACCCGCGCCAGGCCCCGCCGCCGCAAGAACATGTCGAGCCGGCGATCGGGCGACCAATCCGCGTACGTCGAGCCGAGGTAGTGCGACTGCAGGAAATCCGACGCCAACGCGTCGAGGTCGGACTCCGTCATTGGACTGGCCCCCATAACCGGCATGCTCCTTTGTTCTCCCGCGACCGCCGCAGCCAAGTTACGTCAGGGGGCGTCACTAATTCGTCACGCCGCGATTGCGGAAAGGGCCCAAAGTCGGCCGCGGTCAGCCGGTCTGCGACGCCGTCGGCTTGTGGGCGACGATCGCGACGGCGGCCAGTTGCCTGCGATGTTTGCGGAACGTGCGGCGCATGGTCAGCACCCGCTTGCGGGCGTCGCGGTGCACCAGCACGTTGCGGGCGAACCGCAGCGCCCCGAACAACCCCTCGTCGGAGACCAGCCGGCGCGGCTGCAGCAGCGCCATCGGCGCGGTCGCGACGTGATCGACCACCAATCCGTGCTCGGCCAGCAGCGCCGACCATTCCGCGACGGTCAACGGACGGGCGTTCACCTTGATGGCCCGGGCCAGCGCCCGGCGGATGTCGGTGCTGACCTCCGCGGAGACGGTGTCCGGCGTCAGCGCGAGTTCGTGGATGGCGTAGCGGCCGCCCGGGCGCAGCACGCGCGCCGCCTCGGCGACGATCGCCCGCTTGGCCGCATCGCCCTGCATGGTCAGCATCGCCTCGCCGATGACGACATCGCCGCTGGCGTCGGGCAATCCGGTGTCGGCCGCGTCGGCGACCCGCACGGCGGCGTTGTGCGCACCGAGATCGCCGAGCACGCCGCGCACCACGTTGGCCGCATCGGGGTCGGCCTCGGCGCCCACGTAGGAGCGCGGCGCCCGGGCCACGATCTCGGTGGCGGTGCGGCCCAGGCCCGGCGCCAGCTCGACGACGTCGGCGCCGGTCAGTTGGGCGTGGGACAGCAGGGTGCGGGTCAGCTCGACACCGCCGGGCCGCAGTACCCGTTTGCCGAGCCGCGCCAGCAGCCAATGCCCGGCCACCGCCTCGTCGGCGCGGTGCGACCCGGGGAGCGGAGGTTCGGAACCTGTGCGAAGTTCGTTGGCGGCCATGGATTCTCCGACGCTGAGGCTAGTTTTTACAAGATTGATTGTGTAAACTCTAGCGCATGACCTACGTGATCGGGAAGCCATGCATCGATGTGATGGACCGCGCTTGCGTCGACGAGTGTCCGGTGGATTGCATTTACGAGGGCGGCCGGGCGCTCTACATTCATCCCGACGAGTGCGTCGACTGCGGCGCGTGCGAGCCGGTGTGTCCGGTGGAGGCGATTTACTACGAAGATGACCTGCCCGAGGACCTCAAACCGCACCTGGCCGACAATGAAGCGTTCTTCGCCGAACCGCTGCCGGGCCGCGACGCGCCCCTGGGATCCCCGGGCGGGGCGGCCAAGCTGGGCCCGCTCGGCGTCGACACCCCGCTGGTGGCAAGCCAGCCCAGTGCCGCCCATTCGGACGGCTCCTGACCGACGAGGAGCGTGGGGGACCCGTTGACCAAGTCACGGAAGTTGCTGGCCCCCTCGGCCGGGGAATCGGCCGGCCGCCGCCGCGCGGTGCTGCGGTTGCTGCGCGCCTCGCCCGAGCCGATGAGCATCGCCGGGATCGCCGACGTGCTGGGCGTGCACCCCAACACGGTGCGCTTCCATCTGGACAGCCTCGTCGCCGACGGCCAGGTCGAGCACGTCGAGCTGGACCGCAAGGGGCCGGGCCGCCCACCGCTGATGTTCCGGGCGGTGCGGCAGATGGACCGCGGCGGGACGCGGCACTACCGGCTGCTGGCCGAAATCCTGGCGAAGGCCTTCGCCGCCGAAACCGATCCCGCGCCCAAGGCGCTGGCCGCCGGCCGGGCCTGGGGGCAGCAGCTGGACGCCGAACGGCGTCGGCTGCCGCGGGACGCGGCCGGCGCCGAGCAGGCCATCGCCCAGCTGGTCGACGTGCTCGACGAGCTCGGCTTCGCACCCGAGCGCCGGGTGATCGACGGAGAGCAGCAGGTCGGCCTGCGGCACTGCCCGTTCCTGGAATTGGCCGAGAACTCCTCGAATGTGGTGTGCCCGGTGCATCTGGGCCTGATGCAGGGGGCCATGGAAAGCTGGGGCGCGCCGGTCTCGGTGGACCGGCTCGACCCGTTCGTCGAGCCGGACCTGTGTCTGGCTCACCTGACGCTGCAAGGGGCGGACAGATGAGCACCGGAACCGCGATCGCCGTCGCGCTCACCTTCGTCTGGCTCGGCATGGTGCTGGCCATATCGTTCCTGGAGGCGCCGCTGAAGTTCCGGGCGCCCAACGTGACTCTGCAGATCGGGCTGGGCATCGGGCGCTTGGTCTTTCGCGCGCTCAACACCGTCGAGGTGGTCTTCGCCCTCGTCATCGGCGCGATCGTGGTGGCCGGCCCCACCCGGGCGGGCGTCGCGGTGGCCATCGGCGTGGCCGTCGCCGCCCTGGCCGTCCAGCTGGTGGCGGTCCGGCCCGCCCTGACCCGCCGGTCCGACCGGGTGCTGGCCGGGGACGACGGACCTCGCTCCCGGGCCCACTACGGCTACGTCGCGCTGGAGGCGGTCAAGGTGGTCGCGCTGATCGCGGCGGGGATACTGCTACTGAGCGGTTGACGGCCAACCCTCAAGGCGAAGGCCTTGCGACTTCGAAGGACCCGATTATGGATTCCGTCTCGTTGACCGACCTTGCGGCCGAAAAGCTCGCCGAGGCAAAACAATCGCACAGCGGGCGTGCCGCGCACACCATCCACGGCGGGCACACCCACGAGCTGCGGCAAACCGTGCTCGCGCTGCTGGCCGACCACGACCTGTCCGAACACGACAGCCCGGGCGAGGCCACGCTGCAGGTGCTGCAGGGTCATGTGCGGCTGACCACCGGCGGCGACGCTTGGGAGGGCAGGGCCGGCGAGTATGTCGCCATCCCGGCCGAACGGCACGCCCTGCACGCGGTGGAGGACTCGGTGGTCCTGCTGACCGTGCTGAAAACCATCCCGTCGGCGCACTAGCCGGCCATGTTGTCCACACCCTGGTCCGCGGGTTTCGGCCTGCGGGTACCCATCGTCAACGCCCCGATGGGCGGGGTCGCCGGCGGCCGGCTGGCCGCGGCGGTCACCGCCGCCGGTGGCCTGGGCATGGTCGGGATGGGCAGCGTGGCCACCCGGCGGCTGCTGGCCGAGCAGTTGCAATACGTCGACGGCCGGTTCGGGATCGGGCTGGTCGACTGGGTGATGCGCAACGAGGCGGGACTGCTCGAGGACGCCCTGGCCGCCCGGCCCGCCCTGCTGTCGGTCAGTTTCGGCACCGACTGGTCCTGGGTCGCCAAGGCGCACGACGCCGGAATCCCCACCGTCACACAGGTTTACGACAGCCTCGGCGCGCGGCAGGCGGTCGACGCCGGCGTCGACATCCTGGTGGCGCGCGGCTCGGAGGGCGGCGGGCACGGCGAGGTCAAGCTGGGGCTGCTGCCGCTGCTCGACGCCGTGCTGGACGCCGTCTCGGTGCCGGTGCTGGCCGGCGGCGGCGTCGCCTCGGCGCGCAGCCTGGCCGCGGTGCTGGCCGCCGGCGCCAGCGGGGCGTGGGTGGGCACCCGGCTGTCGGCCTGCCCGGAGGCGCTGACCGCCGACGGCAACCGGCGGGCCCTGGTCGAGGCCGCCGAGACCGACACCGCCGTCACCCGGGCCTTCGACGTCGCCAAGGGGTTGCCCTGGCCGGCCCGGTTCCCGTCCCGGGTGCTGGCCAACGACTTCGTCGAGCGGTGGACCGGCCGGGAGGAAACGCTGGACGCCGGGGCCTGCGAGGAGTTGGCCGCCGCGATCGCCGCCGGGGACTGCCGGGTCGCGCCGGTGGATGCCGGCCAGGGGGTGGGGATGATCCGCAATGACGCGACGGTCGCGGAGGTCATCGACGAAATGTGCAGTGGCGCAGAGCAATTGCTGTCCCGCTGGGGCTCGTGACCCTCGGCGGCGATCGCCGCCTCCGTTGTCACGCTGGCGTGACGCTCGGCGGCGGTCGCCACGCTGGCGTGACGCTCGGCGACGAAACCGCGGTGGCTACACCGCGCGCAGGTAGCGCCGGGCGATGACGCGCTGACCGACCCGCAGCACCGGCCCGCCGGCCCTGGCCCACCAGGTTGCGGGCCGGGAGAACGCCGTCACCTCCGCGTACACCGCGGACGTGGCCGGGTCGTGGCGGACCACGAAGCGTTCCTCGCCGGACTCCGGATGGCCCGGCAGCGTGCCATAGCCGAAGCCGCGGATGTCGGGTTCGTCGACGACGTAGACGACGCGGCAGGGGGCGGGCACAAACCCCAGCCGCACCACCACCACGGCGTCGACGACGGCCACCTCGGAGCTGGCCTGCACCCGCAGCCCCGAGCCGCGCTGCATGCCCCAATGCAGCACCGCCCCGGCGGCCTGCTCGAAACGCGCTGCACCCGTACCGATTTGGCGCTCGACGTGTTGCTGGTGATATCCGGCGGGCAGGTCGCCGGAGGCCGTCGCCCCCACCTCGGAGTAGGTCAGCGGCAGTTCCTCGAGCGCTCGTAGGTCCACCCGGCCAGCTTGCCACGCCGGGGCGCGCGGCGAGGTTCGGCGGGTACGGTCGGAGGGGTGAGCGCGCCACAGACTATTACCCAGGCATCCGGAACGTTGACCCTCGGCGGCGACCTGACCGTCAACCGCCTCGGCTTTGGGGCGATGCGGTTGACCGGCGCGGGGGTGTGGGGCCCGCCCGCGGACCGCGACGAGTGCGTCCGGGTGTTGCGGCGGGCCGTCGAACTCGGGGTGAACTTCATCGACACCGCCGACTCCTACGGCCCGTACGTGTCCGAGGAGATCATCCGCGAGGCGCTGCACCCGTACGACGGCCTGGTGATCGCGACCAAGGCGGGGCTGCTGCGCACCGGCCCCGACATCTGGATCCCGTTGGGCAACCCCAGTTATCTGCGCCAGGAATGCGAGATGAGCCTGCGCCGGCTGGGCACCGACACCATCGACCTGTTCCAGCTGCACCGCATCGACCCCAACTTCCCGCTGCAGGATCAGGTGGGCGAGCTGCTCACCCTGAAAAACGAGGGCAAGATCCGCCACATCGGGCTGTCGGAGATCACGCCCGATCAGCTCGCCGCGGCCCAGCAGATCACCGAGATCGTGTCGGTGCAGAACATGTACAACGTGACGGCCCGGCGCGCCGAGCCGCTGCTGGACGCCGCGACCCGGCAGGGCATCGCCTTCATCCCGTGGTTCCCGTTGGCGGCCGGGCCGCTGGCCGCGCCCGACGGCCCGCTGCAGCGCATCGCCGCCGAGCACGACGCGACGCCGTCGCAGCTGGCGTTGGCCTGGTTGCTGAAACGCTCGCCGGTGATGCTGCCCATTCCGGGGACCTCCAAGGTGGCGCACCTGGAGGAGAACGTGGCCGCCGCCCGGATCACGCTGTCCGACGAGGAATTCGAGGCGCTGTCGACGGCCGGGACCCAGCAGACGGTGTAGCCGGCGCGCGAAACCGCGCCCGCCGGGCAATACGGTGTGGTGGTGGCCGAACATCAACGACACCCCGGCGGTGGGTTCAATCCGCCCGAACCGACCACCAAGGGCGGGCCCGACTACGGCCGGTTCATCGACGCCGTGCGCGCGCTGCAGGATCACGCTCGCGCCGTCGACGCCCCCGACGAGGTGATCACCCAGGCCGCCGACCAGCTGGAGAAGGTGTCGGCGCTGCTGGCGCCGTTCGACGCCGACGAGTGGGCGTCGCCGTCGGGCCGGCGGATGGATCTGCCGATGCGCGGCAACATCCTGACCATCCCGATGTCGGCCCAGAAGGGTGCGGACGGCCGCATGCACGGCCGGGCCCGCTTCGCCCGCTTTCACTTGGGCCGCAACGGCGCCGTGCACGGCGGGTCGCTGGGGATGCTGTTCGACACCGTGCTGGGCCTGACCGCCTCGGTGCTCACCGGCAGCCGGCGCCAGCGCACCGCCTACCTCAAGATCGACTACCGCAGCATCGTCCCGATCGAGACCGAGCTGCAGTTCGACGCCGGCGTCGACCGGGTGGACGGGCGCAAGATCTTCGTGTCCGGCCGGCTGACCCACGGCGAGCGGTTGCTGACCGAGGCCGACGCGCTGTTCGTGCGGCTCAAACCCGGCCAACCGTGATCCGAGTGGGTACCCACCCCGCATGACTGGATCCGCATCGCCCCGCGGCCCGGTGCTCGCGGGTTTGCCCGGGATCCGTGGCTGGCAGGAGGACCTGTACCGCGACCTGCACCGGCATCCGGAACTGTCACACCAGGAACACCGCACCGCGGCGGTGGTGGCCGAGCGGCTGCGCGGCTTCGGTTACGACGTGCACGAGGGCGTCGGAGGCACCGGCGTGGTCGGGGTGCTGCGCAACGGCACCGGCCCGGCCGTCCTGCTGCGCGCCGACATGGACGCGCTGCCGGTGCGCGAAGACACCGGCCTGCCGTACGCCAGCGCCGTCACCGCCACCGACCCGCGCGGCGACGAACGGCCCGTCATGCACGCCTGCGGGCACGACGTCCACGTCACCTGCCTGCTGGGCGCCGCGTCGCTGCTCGCCGGGGCGCGCGAACACTGGCGCGGCAGCCTGGTCGCGGTCTTCCAGCCCGCCGAGGAGCTCGGCGACGGCGCGCGCCGCATGGTCGACGACGGGCTGGCGAGGCTGGTCGGTCACGTCGACGTCGCCCTGGCCCAGCACGTGCTGCCGTTTCCGGCCGGCCAGATCGTCACCCGATCGGGGCCCTTCATGGCCACCGCCGACAGCATGCGGGTCACGGTGTACGGCCGGGGCGGCCACGGGTCGATGCCGCAGACGACCGTCGATCCCGTCGTGCTCGCCGCCATGATCGTGATCCGGTTGCAGACCGTCGTCTCGCGCGAGGTGGCGCCCACCGAGACCGCGGTGCTGACGATCGGCAGGATCGAGTCGGGCGCCAAGAGCAACGTGATCGGCGACCACGCGGTGCTGGAGCTGAACCTGCGCACCTTCAGCGGCCGGACCCGCGACCGGATGCTCGACGCGGTCCGGCGCATCGTCACCGCCGAATGCCAGGCGTCCGGGTCTCCGCGGGACCCCGAGTTCGAGATGATGAACCACTTCCCGGCCACCGACAACGACCCCGCGGTCACCGCGCGGGTGCGGGCGGTGTTCGCCGAGCATTTCGGCGACCGGGCGACGGAGATTCCCGCGCAGACCGGAAGCGAAGACTTCAGCAACATCGCCACCGGGCTCGACGCGCCGTACAGCTATTGGGGTTTCGGGGGAGCCGACCCCGGCGCGTATCGGCGCGCCGAGGCGGCGGGCCGGCTGGCCGAGGACATCCCCGTCAACCACTCCGGGAGGTTCGCCCCCGTCATCCAGCCCACCCTCGACACCGGCACCGAGGCGCTGACCGTCGCCGCGCTGGCCTGGCTGGCCCCTAGCGCGTCCTGAAATCAACTGGGGCTCAACGCTTTTGACTGCGTCGGGGGGATCGCGGCAACCCCATCGGCAGCATGCTCTCCTCGTGGTCAAGTTCGCGTTCGATCGCGCGCAGGCTCTGGTCGGGCAGCATGCCCGCGTCGCGCCAGCGCACGAGTTCGTCGCGCTGGGCGTCGATGGCCACCCGGCGCAGCCCCACGGCGGCCTCGTAGGCGGGGGCGGCGGGCAACTCGTCGACGTCCGACAACAGGGTGAGCCGGTGTTCGTAGCGCTCCAGCTGCGCCGACAACTGTTGGCGCACACCGTCGATCACCCGGGGATCGACGTCGGCGCCGTCCTCGGGGTCCAGCGAGTCGAGCCGGTCCAGGGCGGCCCGCAGCGCGGCCGCCCGGGCCCGGTTGCGCAGCCGCAGCTCGTCGGTGGTCTTGGCGCGCAGGCCCAGGGCGCGCACCAGCGGACCGAAGGTGACACCCTGTCCGATCAGCGTCACCAGCACCACCACCAGGGTGCAGAACAGCAGCAGGTCGCGGTCGGGAAACGGCGCGTTGCCCTCGGTCAGCACCGGCACCGCGAAGATCGCGGCGAGGCTGACCACGCCGCGGGTGCCGGCCCAGCTCAGCACGACGATCTCGCGGCCGCTGAGCCGCTCGCGGGTGCGCTCGGGCCGCGGCTCGGCGTCGTCGGTCGCCGAATCGTCAACGTTGCCCAGCCGGGTGTGCAGCGACCGGGGCAGCGACTGGGTGAGCAGCAGCCACAGCGGCCGGACCAGCAGAACCACCGCGACGGTCACCCCGACCGCCACCAGGATCGTCGACAACGCGTAGCCGCCCAGCTCGTCCAGGATCACCGGCACCTGATGGCCGATCAGCAGGAACACCACGCCCTCGAGCAGGAAGTTGACCAGCCGCCAGACGGCGCGGGTCTGCAGGCGGCTCGCCCCGGATTCCACCCGCGGCGAGTCGTGGCCGACGATCAGCCCGCACACCACGACGGCCAGCACGCCGGAGGCGGACAGCTTTTCGGCGACCAGATAGGTGAGAAACGGCGTGGCCAGCGAGATGGCGTTGGCGGTCAGCACGTCGTGCCGCCACCGGCGCAGCAGGCGCCGGGCGTAGGCGAACACCTGGCCCACCACCAGGCCGCCGACGGCCGCCAGCACGAACTTCCGGATCGCCGACGGCGCCGAGAACGCGGCCCCGCGCGCCACGGTGACGGCGACCGCGAGCGTGGTCAGCGCGGTCGCGTCGTTGAGCAGTCCCTCGCCCTCGATCAGCGTGACGATGTTGAGCGGCAGGCCCTCCTTGCGGGCGACGGCGAGCGCGGCCACCGGATCGGTTGGCGCCACCGCCGCGCCCAGCACCATGCCCACCGCGAGCGTCGCGCCGCCCGCGAGCAGGCTGAACGCGACACCGACCGACGCAGCGGTCAGCAGCACGAGGACGACCGACAGGCTGACC
This sequence comes from Mycobacterium avium subsp. avium, assembly GCF_009741445.1. Lineage (NCBI taxonomy): Bacteria > Bacillati > Actinomycetota > Actinomycetes > Mycobacteriales > Mycobacteriaceae > Mycobacterium > Mycobacterium avium. Next base: position 951,608 of record NZ_CP046507.1, read on the forward strand.
ACCGTGCGCAGATTGCGGCGGATGCCGACCAGCGACGATTCCAGCGCCGCGTGGTAGAGCAGGGGCGGCAGGATGCACGTCATCACCACGTCGGGCTCGAGGCCGATGGTCGGCCCCGGCAGCAGCGCCTGCCCGATGCCGACCAGGACCAGCAGCGTCGCGCTGGGCAGGCGGGTGCGCTCGCTGATCCAGTCGACCAGCACGATGACCGCGATGGCGGCGAGCAGCAAGGTCAAAGCCGTCTGCGCGCCCATCGACCTCATTGTGCCGGACCGGACGGTGGCTACTCGACGGCCCTGCTCGCCGTTCGGCCGCCCCGATAGCATGGTCGTCGACCCTGCGAGCCTTGGAGACCGCCACAATGACCGTCCCCGCAACCGATTCCTGGCCAGCCCCGATCCGGGTGCCGGCCGGGACCACCGCCGCCGCCGCGGTGCGCGACGCGGGGCTGCCGGGCCGGGGAGCGCCCGACGCCGTCGTGGTGGTGCGCGACGCCTCGGGCACGCTGCGCGACCTGAGCTGGGTGCCCGACACCGACGCCGAGGTCGTCCCCGTCGCGGCCAACACCGACGAGGGCCGCAGCGTCATCCGGCACTCGGCGGCACACGTGCTGGCCCAGGCCGTGCAGGAGTTGTTCCCGCAGGCCAAGCTGGGCATCGGCCCGCCCATCACCGACGGCTTCTACTACGACTTCGACGTGCCCGAGCCGTTCACGCCGGAGGATCTGGACAAGCTGGAAAAGCGGATGCGCCAGATCGTCAAGGAGGGCCAGCTGTTCTCGCGGCGGGTGTACGAGTCCAAGGAGCAGGCGCGTGCCGAGCTGGCCGGCGAGCCCTACAAGCTGGAGCTGGTCGACGACAAGTCCGGTGACCCCGACATCATGGAGGTCGGCGGCGACGAGCTCACCGCCTACGACAACCTCAATCCCCGTACCCGGGAACGGGTTTGGGGTGATTTGTGCCGCGGGCCGCACATCCCGACCACCCGCCACATCCCGGCCTTCAAGCTGACCCGCAGCTCGGCGGCCTACTGGCGGGGCGATCAGAACAACGCCAGCCTGCAACGCATCTACGGCACCGCGTGGGAGTCGCAGGAGGCGCTGGACGACCACCTGCGGCTGATCGAGGAAGCCCAGCGGCGCGACCACCGCAAGCTGGGCAGCGAGCTGGACCTGTTCAGCTTCCCCGACGAAATCGGTTCGGGCTTGGCGGTTTTCCACCCCAGGGGCGGGGTGGTGCGCCGGGAGCTGGAGGAGTATTCGCGGCGCAAGCACATCGAGGCCGGCTACGAGTTCGTCAACACCCCGCACATCACCAAGGCGCAGCTGTTCCACACCTCCGGGCACCTGGACTGGTACGCCGACGGGATGTTCCCGCCCATGCACCTCGACGCCGAATACGACGACGACGGGACGGTGCGCAAGCCCGGGCAGGACTACTACCTCAAGCCGATGAACTGCCCGATGCACACGCTGATCTACCGGTCCCGCGGCCGGTCCTACCGCGAATTGCCGTTGCGGCTCTTCGAATTCGGCACCGTGTACCGCTACGAGAAGTCCGGCGTGGTGCACGGGCTGACCCGGGCGCGCGGGTTCACCATGGACGACTCGCACATCTTCTGCACCCGCGAGCAGCTGCACGGCGAGCTGGCGTCGCTGCTGCGGTTCGTGCTCGAGCTGCTGGGCGACTACGGGTTGACCGACTTCTACCTGGAGCTGTCCACCAAGGACCCGGACAAGTTCGTCGGCTCCGACGAAATGTGGGAGCAGGCCACCACTTCGCTGGCCGACGTGGCCGCCGAGTCCGGCCTGGAGCTGGTGCCCGATCCGGGCGGGGCGGCGTTCTACGGCCCGAAGATCTCGGTGCAGGCCCGCGACGCGCTGGGCCGCAGCTGGCAGATGTCGACGATTCAGGTGGACTTCAACTTCCCGGAGCGATTCGAGCTGGAATACACCGCCTCCGACGGCACCCGGCAGCGGCCGGTGATGATCCACCGCGCGCTGTTCGGGTCGATCGAGCGGTTCTTCGGCATCCTGACCGAGCACTACGCGGGCGCGTTCCCGGCCTGGCTGGCGCCGGTGCAGGCGGTGGGCATTCCGGTCGCCGACGAGCACGTGCCGTACCTGGAAAGCGTTGCCGCACAGCTGAAGTCGCACGGGGTGCGGGTGGAGGTGGACGCCAGCGACGACCGGATGGCCAAAAAGATCGTGCACCACACCGCGCAGAAGGTGCCGTTCATGCTGCTGGCCGGCGACCGGGACGTGGCCGCGGGGGCGGTCAGCTTCCGGTTCGGCGACCGCACCCAGATCAACGGCGTGCCCCGCGACAGCGCGGTCGACGCGATCGTCAAGTGGATCGCCGACCGCGAGAATTCCGTCCCCAGCGCCGAACTCGTGAAAGTGTCCAGTGGTGAGTGATCCCGAACAGGCCGAGCAGGACGCCGAGCGCACCATCCTGGACCGCGGTGTCGGCGAGCAGGACCACCTGCAGCGGTTGTGGACGCCGTACCGGATGACCTATCTGGCCGAGGCGCCGATGAAGCGCGGCCCCAACTCGTCGGGCAAGAGCGAGCAGCCGTTCACCGACATTCCGCAGCTGACCGACGAGGACGGCCTGGTGGTCGCGCGCGGCGAACTGGTCTACGCCGTGCTCAACCTCTACCCCTACAACCCGGGGCATCTGATGGTGGTGCCCTACCGGCGGGTCTCCGAGCTCGAGGACCTGACCGACGCGGAGAGCGCGGAGCTGATGTCGTTCATACAGAAGGCGATTCGCGTCATCAAGAACGTGTCGCGCCCGCACGGGTTCAACGTCGGGCTGAACCTGGGCACCTCGGCCGGCGGGTCGCTGGCCGAGCATCTGCACGTGCACGTCGTGCCGCGCTGGGGTGGGGACGCGAACTTCATCACCATCATCGGCGGGTCGAAGGTGATCCCGCAGTTGCTGCGCGAAACCCGCCAGCTGCTGGCCACCGAGTGGGCCAAGCAGTCGTGAGCCCACACCGCCATGAGTAAGGTGCCGTTTTTATCCCGCGCGGCGTTCGCGCGGCTGACAACTCCCACCGCCCGGGCCTGCCTGCGGCTGGGCCTGACCCCCGACGTCGTCACCGTCGCGGGCACCATCGTGGCGGTGGCCGGGGCGCTGATCCTGTTCCCGATCGGCGAGCTGTTCGTCGGCACGCTGGTGGTCTGGTTCTTCGTGCTGTTCGACATGCTCGACGGGGCGATGGCCCGGGAGCGCGGCGGGGGCACCCGGTTCGGCGCGGTGCTGGACGCCACCTGTGACCGGGTCAGCGACGGCGCGGTGTTCGGCGGGCTGCTGTGGTGGGTGGCCTTCGGCCTGCACGACGAACCGTTGGCGGCGGCCACGCTGATCTGCCTGGTCACCTCCCAGGTGATCTCCTACATCAAGGCCCGGGCCGAGGCCAGCGGCCTGCGCGGCGACGGCGGCATCATCGAGCGGCCCGAGCGGCTGATCATCGTGCTGGTCGGCGCCGGGCTGTCCGATCTTCCCGGCTACCCGCTGCCGTGGGCGCTGCCGGTGGCGATGTGGGCGCTGGCGGCGGCCAGCCTGGTCACCTGCGCGCAGCGGCTGCACACCGTCCGGACCTCGCCGGGCGCCACCGACCGAGGATCGGACGCGCCGTGATGCCCACCCCGCCGGGGATGAGGGCGATCACCGCGCCGGGCCGGCTGGCCGGCCGGCTGGTGGGCGGCGTCGGCGCCGACTGGGCGTACGCGACGGGCTGGATGGCGGTGCGGGCGATGCCGGAGTTCGCCGCCCGCAACGCCTTTGACGCCGCCGCGCGCTACGCGGCCCGCGGCGGCGGCCCCGACCAGCTGCGCAAGAACCTGGCCCGGGTGCTGCGGGTGCCGCCCACCGACGTCCCCGACGCGCTGATGCGGGCCTCGCTGGCCTCCTACGCCCGCTACTGGCGCGAGGCATTCCGGCTGCCCAGCATGGACCTGACCGAGCTGGGCCGCCGGCTACAGGACTCGGTGCGCGGCGAGGACAACCTGGACGCCGCGCTGCGCGCGGGACGCGGCGCGGTGATCGCGTTGCCGCACAGCGGAAACTGGGACATGGCCGGCGTCTGGCTGGCCCAATCGCACGGCACCTTCACCACCGTCGCCGAACGTCTCAAACCCGAGTCGCTGTACCGGCGGTTCATCGCCTACCGCGAACGGCTCGGGTTCGAGGTGCTGCCGCTGTCCGGGGGCGAGCGGCCGCCCTTCGAGGTGCTGTGCGACCGGCTGCGGGCCAACCGGGTGGTGTGCCTGATGGCCGACCGCGACCTGACCCGCACCGGTGTGCAGGTCGACTTCTTCGGCGAGGCCACCCGGATGCCGGCCGGGCCCGCGAAGCTGGCCATCGCGACCGGCGCGGCGCTGCTGCCGGTGCACGTGCATTTCGAGGGCGAGGGCTGGCGGTTTTTGATCTACCCGGCGCTGGACTGCAGCAGCGGCGACGTCGGCGCCATCACCCAGGTGCTGGCCGATCATTTCGAGAAGAACATCGCCGCCCACCCCGAGGATTGGCACATGATGCAGCCGCAGTGGCTGGCCGACCTCCCCGACTCCACCCGGGCCCGGTTGAGGGACAGCTGATGCGGATCGGGATGGTCTGCCCCTACTCGTTCGACGTTCCGGGCGGGGTGCAGTCGCACGTCCTGCAGCTGGCCGAGGTGATGCGGCGCCGCGGGCACGACGTCAGCGTGCTGGCGCCGGCCTCGCCGCACGCCGTGCTGCCCGGCTACGTCGTCTCGGCGGGCAAGGCCGTCCCGATTCCCTACAACGGCTCGGTGGCCCGGCTGCGGTTCGGCCCGGCCACCCACCGCAAGGTGAAAAAGTGGCTCGTGGACGGCGATTTCGACGTGCTGCACCTGCACGAGCCCAACGCGCCGAGCCTGTCGATGCTGGCGCTGAACATCGCCGAGGGGCCGATCGTGGCGACGTTTCACACCTCGACCACCAAATCGCTGACCCTGACCGTGTTCCAGGGCATCCTGCGCCCGATGCACGAGAAGATCGTCGGCCGGATCGCGGTCTCCGACCTGGCCCGGCGCTGGCAGATGGAGGCGCTGGGCACCGACGCGGTGGAGATCCCCAACGGCGTCGACGTCGCCTCGTTCGCCTCGGCGCCGCGGCTGGACGGTTACCCGCGGGCCGGCAAGACGGTGCTGTTTTTGGGGCGCTACGACGAGCCGCGCAAGGGCATGGCGGTGCTGCTCGACGCGCTGCCGCGGCTGGTCGAGCGGTTCGCCGACGTGCAGCTGCTGGTGGTCGGTCGCGGCGACGAGGACCAATTGCGCACGCAGGCAGGCGAATTGGTGAAGCACATCCGCTTCCTCGGCCAGGTCGACGACGCCGGCAAGGCGTCGGCCATGCGCAGCGCCGACGTGTACTGCGCACCCAACCTGGGCGGGGAGAGCTTCGGCATCGTGCTGGTCGAGGCGATGGCCGCCGGCACCCCGGTGGTGGCCAGCGACCTGGACGCCTTCCGGCGGGTGCTGCGCGACGGCGAGGTGGGCGCTCTGGTGCCCGTCGGCGACGGCGACGCGCTCGCCGATGCGCTGATCGCGGTGCTGGAGGATGATGTGCTGCGGGACGGCTACGTGGCCGCCGGGCAGGCGGCCGTCCAGCGCTACGACTGGTCGGTGGTGGCCAGCCAGATCATGCGGGTGTACGAGACGGTCGCCGCGACGGGCGCCAAGGTTGAGGTGGCCAGTTGATGACATGGCTGATGGTCGGCATCGCGATCCTGGTCGCGGTGCTGGCGGTGGTCGGCGTCTGGGCGTATCGGACCGCCAACCGACTGGACCGGCTGCACGTGCGCTACGACCTGTCCTGGCAGGCGCTGGATGGCGCGCTGGCCCGGCGCGCGGTGGTGGCGCGCGCGGTGGCCATCGACGCCTACGGCGGTGCCTCCGAGGGGCGCCGGCTGGCGGCGCTGGCCGACGCCGCCGAGGCCGCGCCCCGGGCCGCCCGCGAGGCGCGCGAGAACGAGCTGTCGGCCGCGCTGGCCGCCGTCGACCCGGCGTCGCTGCCGGCCGGGCTGATCGCCGAGCTGGCCGACGCCGAGGCCCGGGTGCTGCTGGCCCGCCGCTTCCACAACGACGCGGTCCGCGACACCCTGGCCCTGGCCGAGCGGCGCCTGGTGCGGCTGCTGCATCTCGGTGGAACCGCCGCGCTGCCCAGCTATTTCGAGATCGTGGAGCGGCCGCACGCGCTGGCGCACGGCGATCACGGCGTGCTCAACCACCGCACCTCGGCCCGGGTGGTGCTGCTCGACGACCGCGGCGCCGTGCTGCTGCTGCGCGGGTCGGACCCGGCGCTGGCCGGCCAGCCGGCACCGAAGTGGTGGTTCACCGTGGGCGGCGAGGTGCAGCCGGGCGAACGGCTGGCCGAGGCCGCCGCGCGGGAGCTGGCCGAGGAGACCGGCCTGCGGGTCGCGCCGTCCGAGCTGGTCGGACCGGTGTGGCGGCGCGACGAGGTGTTCGAGTTCAACGGCTCGCTGATCGACAGCGAGGAGTTCTACTTCGTCTACCGCACGCAGCGCTTCGAGCCGTCCCGGACGGGCCGAACCGAACTGGAACGCAGCTACATCCACGGCCACCGCTGGTGTGACGCTGCCGACATCGCCCAGCTCGTCGCCGCGGGGGAGACGGTGTACCCGCTGCAGCTGTCCGGGCTGCTCACCGACGCGGCCGCGCTGGCCAGCGGCCGCACCCCCGGCCCGCTGCTGTCGATCCGCTGACTCCGCCGGTCAACGCGGGGCCGGGTCGCCTCACTAGACTGGGTCGACAACGTTGAAGGAGATCGAGCAGTGAACACCGCCCATTCACCGGACGGCAGCGGGCGAACCGGGACCGCGCGGGTCAAGCGCGGCATGGCCGAAATGCTCAAGGGCGGCGTCATCATGGACGTCGTCACCCCCGAGCAGGCCAAGATCGCCGAGGGCGCCGGCGCCGTCGCCGTGATGGCCCTCGAGCGGGTGCCCGCCGACATCCGCGCCCAGGGCGGGGTGTCGCGGATGAGCGACCCGGACATGATCGAGGGCATCATCTCCGCGGTCACCATCCCGGTGATGGCCAAGGCCCGCATCGGGCATTTCGTCGAGGCGCAGATCCTGCAGAGCCTGGGCGTGGACTACATCGACGAGTCCGAGGTGCTCACCCCCGCCGACTACACCCACCACATCGACAAGTGGAAGTTCACCGTGCCGTTCGTGTGCGGGGCGACCAACCTGGGCGAGGCGTTAAGACGCATCAACGAGGGCGCGGCGATGATCCGCTCCAAGGGTGAGGCCGGCACCGGCGACGTCTCCAACGCCACCACCCACATGCGGGCGATCGGCGGCGAGATCCGCCGCCTGATGTCGCTGTCGGAAGACGAGTTGTATGTCGCCGCAAAGGAATTGCAGGCCCCCTACGAACTGGTCGTGGAGGTGGCCCGGGCCGGCAAGCTGCCGGTCACCCTGTTCACCGCCGGCGGCATCGCCACCCCGGCCGACGCGGCGATGATGATGCAGCTCGGCGCCGAGGGCGTGTTCGTCGGCTCCGGCATCTTCAAGTCCGGCGACCCCGCCCAGCGCGCCGCCGCGATCGTCAAGGCCACCACCTTCTACGACGACCCCGACGTGCTGGCCAAGGTGTCACGCGGGCTGGACGAGGCGATGGTCGGCATCAACGTCGAGCAGATCGCGCAGCCCGAGCGCCTGGCGGAACGCGGCTGGTAAGAACAATCCGTGTCGATCGAGCAGATCCTTGATCTCGAGCAACTCGAGGTCAACATCTACCGCGGGGGCGTCTTCAGCCCGGATTCCGGATATTTCCAGCGCACCTTCGGCGGCCATGTGGCCGGCCAGTCGCTGGTGTCGGCGGTGCGCACGGTCGACCCGCGCTACCAGGTGCACTCGCTGCACGGGTACTTCCTGCGGCCCGGGGACGCCAAGGAGCGCACGGTGTTCATCGTCGAGCGCACCCGCGACGGCGGCTCGTTTGCCACCCGGCGGGTCAACGCCATTCAGCACGGCGAGATCATCTTCTCCATGGGCGCGTCGTTCCAGACCGACCAGGAGGGCATCCACCACCAGGACGCCATGCCGGCTGCGCCGCCCCCGGACGGCCTGCCCGGGCTGGACTCGATCAAGGTGTTCGACGACGCCGGGTTCAAGCAGTTCGAGGAGTGGGACGTCTGCATCGTGCCGCGGGAGAAGCTGCAGCTGACCCCGGGCAAGGCGTCCCAGCAGCAGGTGTGGTTCCGCCACCGCGACCCGTTGCCCGACGACCCGGTGCTGCACATCTGCGCGCTGGCCTACATGAGCGACCTGACGCTGCTGGGCTCGGCGCAGGTTACCCACCTCGACGTGCGCGAGCACCTGCAGGTGGCGTCGCTGGACCACGCCATGTGGTTCATGCGGGCGTTCCGCGCCGACGAGTGGCTGCTCTACGACCAGTCCTCGCCGTCGGCCAACGGCGGCCGCTCGCTGTGCCAGGGCAAGATCTTCACCCAGTCCGGCGAGATGGTGGCCGCGGTCATGCAGGAGGGGCTGACCCGCTTCCAGCGGGGATATCGGCAGTGAGCGCCCCGCGGATCGGGGTGCTGGCGCTGCAGGGCGACACCCGCGAGCATCTGGCCGCGCTGCGCGAGGCCGGGGCCGAGTCGATGCCGGTGCGCCGGCGTGGCGAGCTCGAGGCGGTCGACGGGCTGGTCATCCCCGGCGGGGAATCGACCACCATGAGCCACCTGCTCAAAGACCTCGACCTGCTGGAGCCGCTGCGGGGGCTGCTGGCCGACGGGCTGCCCGCCTACGGCGCCTGCGCCGGGATGATCCTGCTGGCCAGCGAGATCCTGGACGCCGGCGCCGGCGGGCGGGAGGCGCTGCCGCTGCGGGCGATCGATATGACGGTGCGCCGCAATGCTTTTGGACGCCAGGTCGACTCGTTCGAGGGTGACATCGCGTTCGCGGGCCTGGACGGGCCGGTGCGCGCGGTGTTCATCCGCGCGCCCTGGGTGGAGCGCGCCGGCGACGGCGTCGAGGTGCTGGCCCGCGCCGCCGGTCACGTCGTCGCGGTGCGCCAGGGTGCCAGGCTGGCCACGGCGTTTCACCCCGAGATGACCGGCGACCGGCGCATCCACCGGCTGTTCGTCGACCTGGTCACCGGGGTGGTCTGAGCGCCGGCGGTCACGCTGGCGTGACGCTCGGCGACGACGGTCACGCTGGCGTGACGCTCGGCGCTTGGCGCTTTCGGCGCCCACGTAGACTCGTCTGGCGACTTTCGACGAGATAGAAGAGGTACGACACACCGATGAGCGGCCATTCCAAGTGGGCCACCACCAAGCACAAGAAGGCCGTCATCGACGCACGCCGCGGCAAGATGTTCGCCCGGCTGATCAAGAACATCGAGGTCGCGGCCCGCGTCGGTGGCGGTGATCCGGCGGGCAACCCGACGCTCTACGACGCGATCCAGAAGGCGAAGAAGAGCTCGGTGCCCAACGAGAACATCGAGCGGGCCCGCAAGCGCGGCGCCGGCGAGGAGGCCGGCGGCGCCGACTGGCAGACCATCACCTACGAGGGGTATGCGCCCAACGGCGTGGCGGTGCTGATCGAGTGCCTGACCGACAACCGCAACCGCGCCGCCAGCGAGGTGCGGGTGGCGATGACCCGCAACGGCGGCACCATGGCCGACCCGGGTTCGGTGTCCTACCTGTTCTCCCGCAAGGGCGTCGTCACCTGTGAGAAGAACGGCCTGACCGAGGACGACATCCTGGCGGCCGTGCTGGATGCCGGCGCCGAAGAGGTCGAGGACCTCGGCGACAGCTTCGAAATCATCTGCGAGCCAACCGATCTCGTCGCGGTGCGGACGGCGCTGCAGGACGCGGGCATCGACTACGACTCCGCCGAGGCGGGATTCCAGCCGTCCGTGACGGTGCCGCTGGACGCCGACGGCGCGCAGAAGGTGATGCGGCTGGTCGACGCGCTCGAGGACAGCGACGACGTCCAGGACGTGTGGACCAACGCCGACATTCCCGACGAGATCCTGGCCCAGATCGAGGAGTGACGCAGGCCGATCAGTCGTAGCCGTGCCGCATGTCGCCGACGATGCGCGGATTGTCCAGCGTCGAGGGTTCCAGCGGTCGCGGCCCGACGTCGCCGGAGAACACCACCGCGGCCTGCAGCACCCGCTGATCGAGGAAGCGCAGTGGCGGCGCGTCGGGCGGCACCTTGGGCGCGGGCGGGGTGTCGCCGCGCTGGGCCAGCACGAAGCCCCAGTCGCCGAACGTGGGCACGTGCACGTGGTAGGGCGTGACGGCGTAGCCGGCCGCCCGGATGGTCGACACCGTGCGCCAGTACGCCGTCGGGGTGGAGAACGGGCTGCCCGCCTGCACCACCAGCAGCCCGCCGGGCGCCAGCGCGCGGGCGGCCAGCGCGTAGAACTCGGTGGAGTACAGCCGCCCCAGCACCGGGGTGTCGGGGTCGGGCAGGTCGACGATGACCGCGTCGAACCGATCCGGGTTCGGCCCGCGCAGCCAGGCCATCGCGTCCCCGGTCAGCACCCGCACCCGCGGGTTGTCCAGCGAACCGCCGTTGGCGGCGCGCAGCGTGGTGCGGGCGATCTCGATGACGGCGGGGTCGAGTTCGACCTGCACGATCCTGGAAATGCCGGGCTGGCGCAGTAATTCGCGCGCGGCCAGGCCGTCGCCGCCGCCGAGCACCAGCACCGACCGGGCGCCGTTGCCGAGTGCGGGGTAGACCAGGCTCTCGGTGTAGCGGTACTCGTCGCGGGTGGAGAACTGCAGCCCGCCGTCCAGGTACAGCCGGGTGTCGTCACCGCGGCGGGTCACCACGATCTCCTGGTAGGGCGTGTGCCGGTAGGCGATGATCGGGTCGGCGTAAAGCCTTTGCCTGCTGGTGGTTTCGACGTCCGCCGAGCGCAGCAGCAGGCCGGCCAGCAGCGCCAGCGCGGCGGCCAGCGCGCACAGCGCCAGCGCCAGTTGCCGCGCCGAAACCACTTGCCGCAGCAGGAAAATCGCTACCACGGCCGCCGCCGCCAGGTTGATCATGCCGGTGGCGGCCGCGCCCCGGATCATGCCCAGCTGCGGCAGCAGCAGGAACGGCCACACCAGCCCGCCGAGCAACGCGCCGAGGTAGTCGGCGGCGTTGAGGTTGGCCAGCGTGCGGCCGGCGTCGGCGGGCCCGGCCGTCCGTCCGCGCTGCAGCAGCGTCATCAGCAGCGGCACCTCGGCGCCGACCAGGCCACCGATCAGCGCCGTGCTGACCGCCAGCACCCAGGTCGACCCGACCGAGCCGTCCAGGAACGCGAACACCACGTACAGCGCGGCCGCCGACAGCCCGCCCACCACGCCCAGCAGCGCCTCGACCGCGATGAAGCCGAGCGCGGCGTGCGCCAGCAGCGGTTTGGCCAGCAGCGCGCCCACCCCCAGCGCGGCGATGTAGCCGGCCACGATCAGCGAGGTGGCGACGATGCCGCCGCCGTCCAGGCTGGCCGACAGCGTCAGCAGCGCGAGTTCGTAGATGATGCCGCAGGCCGCGCACGCCGCGACGGCGGCCAGCAGCAGCACCCGCCACCGCCCCGGCGACGGCGGCGCCGCCTCGGGCGCGCTGACCTCGACGGTGCTCATGACACCGCCGCGGCGGTCACTCCTCCCACCGCGAGCAGGATCAGCGCCACCGCGAACGATCCCGGGTGCAGCTGCGGCTCCTCGACGTGCTCGTGGAAGCTGCCCGGGATCAGCAGGTGCATCGCCAGCAGCGCCACCCCGAGCAGGATGACGCCCATCAGCCCGTACACCGCCACCCCGACCAGGCCCTGGCCCAGCTGGCTGTAGCTGTTGGCGATGGCGGTGATGATCACCACGGTCAGCGCGATGTACATCGCGCCCGCGACGACGACGGCGTTGGGCCGGCGGTCGATGAACACCAGTTGGCGCAGCTTGCCCGGGGTCAGCAGGTCGACCGCGTAGAACCCGACCAGCAGCACGGCCATGCCGACCGCGAAGTACAGGATGGTCGCGACCGCGCCCTTGAGGACGGGATTGAGGTCGACGGTGCCGATCTCGACGGCGAGGTACATGGTTGTCTCCTTTGCGTTGTGGATCCGCTGCTACGGCCGGGCCGTCACTTGGTGCCGCCCGGCCCGCCGGGGGTGCCTCCGGCGCCGCCGGACGGCGACCCGGGGAAGAAGCCCGGGCCGAGGAAGACGAAGGCGCCGTGGCTGTATCCGGCGCTCAGCGGCTCGACGCGAATGCTGCACGGGTAGTTGCCGTCCGGGCCGACGATCACGATGTCGTTGCTGTAGCGCAGGTATTCGGTCTTGTTGTCGTCGGCCCGCGCCGCGGGCTCGGCGTACTCGGACAGCGTGTCGGCCACCTGCTCGGGCGAGCCGGTGCACTGGTAGCGGGTGCCGTTCACGTCGCGGGCGTACTCGTGGTAGTGGCCGGCCACATAGGACGCAATGTTCTTCTGCAGCAAGATAATTCCGGTCACCAGGCACACCACCGCGGCGACGGCCAGGGCGCCGGCGATGACGAACAGGCGGTTGCGGCTCACGGATGCCACCGGCTGGCGGTGCGAACGACGGTCCCGCCGCGGCCGGCGGGGCGGTCGGGATACAGGTGCCAGGTCCGCCAGCGCCAGCCGGCGCCGTCGGGCCGGGCGGCCAGCACGGTCAGCGCGGCGCCGTCGCCGGGGAAGCTGCCGCCCAGCCAGCCCGGCCGGCGCGCGCACCGGTCGCGAAGGTCGTCGGCGAGCCGGCGAAAGCTCGCCTCGTCACGGGCGTCGGAGCGGGAGCGCAGGCGGTAGCCGGGCGCCTCGGCGCGCTCGGGCAGGTCGGCGCCGAAACTGCGTGCGGTACACGAGATTTCCTCGGAGAACGCATGCTCGACCGCGACGACGTGCGACGCGCCCAGCACCCCGAGCAACAGCGCGCCGCCGCCGGGATGGTCCAGCCGGTGGCTGACCAGCGGCGCCGGCACCGGCGCGTTGAGCGCCAGGCCCAGCTTCTCCCCGGACACGTCCGCGGGGGTCACGGCGAGCTGATGAAGGGGCACCGGGTTGACCTTCTGCGCGTCAGGCCGAACTCGGTGGCGGCGCGGCATACACGGTGATCTCGCCGGGCGACACCGGCCTGCCCGTCGACACCTCCCAGGGCATGTCCGGGGCCCAGCGCTCGAACGACAGCAGCGCCGTCTCGTCGGCGTTGGTGCAGTCGACGAATTCCATCTCGCCGCCGGCCGGCAGCCCGGTGGTGCCCTCGGTGGTGTAGGAGGCGCGGCCGCGCTCGGACTCGTGAAACGTCACGCCGTCGACCACGTAGTTGTCGCCGGGCCGCAGCGAGAGGTCCTTGCGGGTCACCCACAGGGCCAATTGCAGCCGCCCGTCGTCTTCTTCGATGCTGAACCACAGCGGCTGGTCACCGCCTTCCAACAGGTGTTCCCACCACACGAACGGGCCCTCGCGGTAGGTGACCGAGCCGCGCACGATGTAGTCGGTGCCGCCGTAGCTGACGACGGCGCCCGGCCCGAGTTGGCGCGGACCGAACTGCGGCAGCGCGTCCGCGGCGAGCGGATCGGGCCGCCCGGCCGGGCGCGCGGGTTGCTTGGGCCGTCGCAAAGCCACCACGAGCACCACGATCGACGCGATGAACAGCACGATGGCGAGCATGACCAGCAGAGATCCCACGCCAACCCCTCCGTTGCCACCTTGCTCGAGCGAACGTGGGCTAAAGCTAACAGCTTTTCGGTGGCCGCGGCGCCGTAACGTCTCGACCGGGAATCGGCGCCCGCGCCGCGTGTCCTACCCGGGCCGGTCGGCGCCGGCCGCTAGGCTATCGAACAGCTGTTCTACTAGGTGGGAGCGGGTAATGCGGGTGATGGGCGTCGACCCCGGCCTGACCCGGTGCGGGCTGTCGGTGGTGGAAAGCGGGCGCGGTCGCACCGTCGTCGCGCTGGACGTCGACGTGGTGCGCACCCCGTCGGAAGCGCCGCTGGCCGAGCGGCTGCTGAGCATCAGCGACGCGGTCGAGCATTGGCTGGCCACCCATCAGCCGGACGTGGTGGCCATCGAGCGGGTGTTCTCCCAGCTGAATGTGACGACCGTGATGGGCACCGCCCAGGCCGGCGGCGTGGTGGCGCTGGCGGCGGCCAAACGCGGCATCGGCGTGCACTTCCACACCCCCAGCGAGGTCAAGGCCGCGGTGACCGGCAACGGCGCCGCCAACAAGGCCCAAGTCACCGCGATGGTCACCAGAATCCTTGCGCTGCAAGCCAAACCGACACCCGCAGACGCCGCCGACGCGCTGGCGCTGGCCATCTGCCACTGCTGGCGGGCGCCGATGATCGCCCGGATGGCGCGGGCCGAGGCGCTGGCGGCCCAGCAGCGGCAGAAATACAAGGACAAGGTGGACGCCACGCTGAGGGCCGCGCGATGATCGCCTCGGTGCGCGGCGAGGTGCTCGAGGTGGCGCTCGACCATGCGGTGATCGAGGCCGCCGGGGTCGGCTACCGGGTCAACGCGACGCCCTCGACGCTGTCCACGCTGCGCACCGGGACGCAGGCCCGGCTGATCACCGCGATGATCGTCCGCGAGGATTCGATGACGTTGTACGGCTTCACCGACGCCGAGACCCGCGACCTGTTCCTGACCCTGCTGTCGGTGTCGGGCGTCGGCCCGCGGCTGGCGATGGCGACGCTGGCCGTGCACGACGCCGGCGCGCTGCGCCAGGCCCTGCACGACGGCGACGTCGCCGCGCTGACCCGGGTGCCCGGGATCGGCAAGCGCGGCGCCGAGCGGATGGTGCTGGAGCTGCGCGACAAGATCGGCGCGGCCGGGGCCGCGGGCGCGCCGGCGGGCGCGGCCCGCAACGGCCACGCGGTGCGCGGCCCGGTGGTCGAGGCGCTGGTCGGCCTCGGCTTCGCCGCCAAGCAGGCCGAGGAGGCCACCGACAAGGTGCTGGCCGCCGAGCCCGAAGCCGGCACCTCAGGCGCGCTGCGCGCCGCCCTGTCGCTGCTCGGGAAGTCCAGATGACCGCCGCCGACGACGATGCAGAGCGAAGCGATGAGGAGGAGCGGCGCAGATGACCGCCCATGACGCCGACTGGTCGGACCGCGACGTCTCGGGCGCCCTGGTTCCCGGTGAAGGCGACATCGACGTCAGCCTGCGGCCCCGCTCGCTGCGGGAATTCATCGGCCAGCCGCGGGTGCGCGAACAGCTGCAGCTGGTCATCGAGGGCGCCAAGAACCGCGGCGGCACCCCCGATCACATCCTTCTGTCGGGCCCGCCGGGGCTGGGCAAGACGTCGCTGGCCATGATCATCGCCGCCGAGCTGGGCTCGTCGCTGCGGGTGACGTCCGGCCCGGCGCTGGAACGCGCGGGCGACCTGGCGGCCATGCTGTCCAACCTGGTCGAGCACGACGTGCTGTTCATCGACGAGATCCACCGCATCGCCCGGCCGGCCGAGGAGATGCTCTACCTGGCGATGGAGGACTTCCGGGTCGACGTGGTGGTCGGCAAGGGCCCGGGGGCGACGTCGATCCCGCTGGAGGTGGCGCCGTTCACCCTGGTCGGCGCCACCACCCGGTCCGGCGCGCTGACCGGCCCGCTGCGGGACCGGTTCGGCTTCACCGCGCACATGGACTTCTACGAGCCGGCCGAGCTGCAGCAGGTGCTGGCCCGCTCGGCCGGCATCCTGGGCATCGAGCTGGGCGCCGAGGCGGCCGAGGAGATCGCCCGGCGCTCGCGCGGCACACCGCGGATCGCCAACCGGCTGCTGCGCCGGGTCCGCGACTTCGCCGAGGTGCGCGCCGACGGGGTGATCACCCGTGACGTCGCCAAGGCCGCGCTGGCCGTCTACGACGTCGACGAACTCGGCCTGGACCGGCTGGACCGCGCCGTGCTCACCGCGCTGACCCGCAGCTTCGGCGGCGGCCCGGTCGGGGTGTCGACGCTCGCGGTGGCGGTGGGCGAGGAGGCCGCCACGGTCGAGGAGGTGTGCGAACCGTTCCTGGTCCGCGCCGGCATGGTGGCCCGCACGCCGCGCGGCCGGGTGGCCACCGCCCAGGCCTGGACACACTTGGGCATGGTCCCCCCGGCCGGGGCCGCCGGCCTGGGTCAACCCGGTCTGTTCGACTGACCGGCTCGACCACCCGGCGGTGTTACTGCCCCTCCACATCTTTGTGATGGAATCGTTGGCCTGGACCTTGCCGCGCGCCCGGGCTGCCGTCGGCGCCACCGCCGGCGGGGACCGAGACCACCGCGGCGCCCGGCTTCCACCAACCCGTTCCCCGGCCGCCGTCGGCGCCTCGGGAACCGCCGCAATCCTCTTGGGGCACAAGGCCATTGGTGTGTGCGCCGGTGTCGGGTCGAGGGCCGCGGCGGCGGTGCCGCCGGTGGGTCTGCGCGGAGCGGGGCGCGGGCCGTACCGTCCCCGGGCGGCTGCGCGGCGGCCCCGACGAGGGCCGCGGGTCGCCGGGCTTCACCAGTAACAGCAGCCTCACCAGCCTCAATGGCCACCGGGGGCGGTGGCTTTGACCCCGCCGCGTGGGTTACTAGTGGAAACCGCCGGGTACCCATGTCCAGCCGGAAATACGCCGGTATTCAACGAGGGGATGTCATGAAATACGCAGAGGACGGCGACACCCGCGGGCTGAGCATGCCCCGCTCGCGCGGCGCGGTCAGCGGACTGCTCCTGGTGATCCTGGGAGCTTGGGGGGCGTTAATACCGTTTGTGGGTCCACACTTCAATTTCGCCTACACGCCGGACAGAGACTGGGCCTGGAGCTCGGCCCGCGGCTGGCTGGAGGTGGCGCCGGGCGCGGCCACCGCGCTGGGTGGGCTGTTGCTGATCGTCGCCGGCAACCGGGTCGCGGCGATGCTGGGCGGCTGGCTGGCCGTGCTGGCCGGCGCCTGGTTCGTGGTGGGCGGCCAGCTCGCCCCGCTGCTGGGCATCGGCTCGGCCGGTGACCCGATCGCCGCGACCGAGCGCAAGCGCGCGCTGCTCGAGGTCACCTATTTCTCGGGCCTGGGCGCGCTGATCATCTTCGTGGGCGGCGTCGTGCTGGCCCGCACCAGCGCGCGCCTGGCCCGTGACGTGCAGCCACTGGCGTCCGACGCCCCGGCGGCGCCGGCAGTTGAGCCGTACCGGGATCCGGCCTACGACCCGGCCGACGTCTCCTCGGGGGCGCTGACCAAACCGCGGACCTCGGCCGACCCCGAGCCGAAGCGGGGATGGCGCAAGAACCGCGCCGGCGGCAACGCCGCGTACCTGCGCTGGCCGCACCCGCAGCAGTAGTTATCCGTCGATCAACGCCAATCGCCCAGTCCCGCAACGGGACTGGGCGATTGCGTTCTTGACCGTCAGAGCAGCCCGAGCAGCTGCAGGTCGGTGATGTACTTGACGATGACCGGCGGCGACACGTGCGGAATGTCTTTGTCGGGGCCGATTTTCGCCTCCTGCACCGCTGCCCGGAACACGTCGGTGGGAGCTATCGACCCGTTGATCGGCTTCTCCGGCGTGCGGTAGTTGTGCAGCAGCGGCAGCAGCGAGTACTGGCGCTGCCGGTCCGGCAGGGCCCGCAGCGAGGTCTCGAACCGCCGCAGCCATTCGGAGTAGTCGGCAATCCGCTCGATCGAATAGCCGGCGTCCACCAGCCAATCGACGTACTCGTCCAGACCGATGCCGTCATCGTAGGGGTTCATCACGTGGTAGGTCTGGAAGCCGGTGTCGCTGTCGGTGATCTGCGAACCCAGCGTCGAGATCGCCGCGGCGATGAACTCGACCGGCAGGCCGTCGTAGTGCGCCCGCTGCCGGTTGCCGTCGGCGTCGAGCTCGTAGAACGAGCCGGGCGCGATCCCGGTGGCCACCAGGCTCAGCATCAGCCGGGTGAACATGTCCGGCAGGTTGAGCTGCCCGGCATACGTGGTGTCGGCCAGGATCATGTCGCAGCGGAACACCGCGACGGGCAGCCCGCACAGGTCGTGCGCCTCGCGCAGCAGCACCTCGCCGGCCCACTTGCTGTTGCCGTAGCCGTTGGCGTAGCTGTCGTTGATCGCCCGGGTGGCGCTCATCTGCCGGATGTCGGCGTTCTCGACGAACTTGCCCGGCTCGATCTGGTCGCCCACGCCGATGGTGGACACGTAGGTGTACGGCTTCTGCTTGGACGTCAGCGCCAGCCGGATCAGCTCCGCGGTGCCCAGGGCGTTGGGCCCGAACAGCTCGCTGTACGGCAACACGTGGTTGACCAGCGCGGCGGGGTCGACGATCACGTCGACCGTGTCGGCCAGTCGTTGCCAAACGTCTTGGCCCAGGCCCAGATTGGCCTCGCCCTTGTCGCCGGCGATGACCTCCAGGTGATCGGCGGCCAGCTGCTGGTAGTGCGCGAGCAGCTTCGGGTCGCCGCTGTCGAAGGTCTTGTCCAGCCGGGCGCGTGCCTCCTCGTCGGAGCGGGCCCGGACCAGGGCGATGACCTTGCCGTCCACCATGTCCATCCGCTCCAGCCATTCCAGGGCCAGGTAGCGGCCCAGGAAGCCGGTGGCGCCGGTCAGCAGCACGGTGCGCACCTCGGTGGCCGGCTTGGGCAGGTTCGGCGCGGCGGCCAGCGTCTCGGCGTCGAGGAACTTGTCCAGCGTCAGGTCGGCGGCGCGCACCACGGTCGCGTCCCGGCCGTGCACCGAGGCGAACGTCGGGCGCTTGCTGCCCTGCCGCTCGGCCTCGATGTAGCTCGCGATGGCCGCCAGGTCGTTGGCCGGGCTGACGATGACGCCCACCGGCACGTCGACGTCGAAGATCTCGCGCAGCAGGTTGCCGAATGTCAACGCCGACAACGAGTCTCCGCCCAGATCGGTGAAGTGGGCGTCGGGGGACAGGTCGGAGGCGGCCGAACCCAGCATGGCGCCCGCGGCGCGGCTCACGGTCTGCAGCACCGGCGCCTGGGCACCGTTGCGGCGCAGCTCGGCCAGCTCGTTGGCCTGTCCGGCGGCCAGGTCGGCGTACATCTGCTCCAGCCGTTCCCCGTAGTGCTGCTTCAGTTTCGGCCACGCCAGCTTCCGGATCCCGGTCAGCAGACCGTTTTCCAGGCTGAACGGGGTGGTCTCGATGATGAAGTCGCGCGGCACCTCGTAGGACTGCAGGCCGGCCTCCTTGGCGACCTGCTGCAGCGAGTCGGCGATCTTGGGCTTGAGCGTCTCGGGGTCACCCGAGGCCAGCGCCTCCTCGGTGGGCACCACGACCGCCAGCAGGTAGGGCTGGGCGCTGTTGCCGTAGACGTAGATCTGGCGGATCAGCGGGCTGTTGCCGAACACCGCCTCCAGCTTGGCCAGCGTGACGAATTCGCCCTGCGCCAGCTTGAGCACGTTGTTGCGGCGGTCGACGTAGACCAGCCGGTCCGGGGCGATCTCGGCGAACACGTCGCCGGTGCGGTAGTAGCCGTCCTCGTCGAAGACGCCCGCGGTGGTTTCGGCCCGCTTGTAGTAGCCCGGGAACATGTTCTCGGTGCGCAGCAGCAGCTCGCCGCGCGGATGCGGCCGGTCGGTGCTGAAGTAGCCCAGGTCCGGCACGTCGACCAGCTTGTAGTCGATCACCGGCGGGCGCTGAATCTCCCCGTCGAACAACACCATTCCGGCCTCGGTGGAGCCGTAGCCGTCCATCAGGTGCATTTCGAGCAGCGACTCGACCCAGTTGCGCAGCTCCGGCGAGATGGGCGCCGAGCCCGTCATCGCGAAGGTGAACCGCCCGCCCAGCAGGTACTGGCGCTGCTCGGCCAGCACCTCGGCCTCGACGGCGCGACGTTCGCCGGCGTCCCCGGACTCGGAGAGCCGCCGCTCGACCTGACGCTGGAATTCGCCGTACAGCGTCTCCCAGATCCGCGGGACGAAGTTGAGCTCGGTGGGCCGCACCAGCTCGAGGTCCTCGAGCAGGGTGGACAGGTCGCTGCGGGCGGCGAAGTAGGCGGTGCCGCCGTTGCCCAGCGTGCCGTAGAGGATGCTTCGGCCCATCACGTGGCTCATCGGCATGAAGTTCAGGGTGATCGACGCGGCGCTCTCGCCGAACCAGTTCTTGCTGCCGCGGCGCCACATCTTGCCGACGTTGCTCTGCGGGTACATCGCGCCCTTGGGGGCGCCGGTGGACCCGGAGGTGTAGATCAGCAGGGCCAGCGAGTCCTCGTCGGCGGGCGGCTCCCCGACGGCGGGCAGGTCCTTGCCGCGCTCCAGCAGCTCGGCCAGCGTCTGGACGGCCACGCCGGTGCTGGACAGCCGCGCCGCGGCGTCCTGGACGGCCTCGCGCTGGTCGTCGACCTGCGGGTGGTAGTCGAACACCACCAGCCGGGTGGGCGCCTGCTCGGCGCCGGTGATCAGCTGCACCGCGTCGGACAGCTGGTTCACGCTGGACGCGATCAGGGTGGGCTCGGTCTCGGCCACGATCGGCTGCAGCGAGCTGATTGCCGCGCTGGTCTGCAGCGGCACCGAGACGGCGCCGATGGCGCCCAGCGCCATGTCGATGGTGGCGTAGTCGACGCTGTTGAAGCCCAGCACGCACACCCGGTCGCCGGGGTGCACCGCGTCGTCGGACAGGGCGCGGCCCAGCGCCGAAACACGCTGCGCCACTTCGCCGTACGTGATGGTCTCGAAGCGGGGGAGCAGCTGCGCCGACGTGCGCCCGGTCTTGGCGTCCGTGACGAACTCCACCACGCGCTGTCCCAGCGCCGGCCGGTCGGCGTAGCCGTCGAGCACGGTGCGGATGATCTGCGGCAGCCGCAGCCCGGGCTGTTCGAGGGCGGCGGTGATCGCCGGGTCGGGTTGGGCGGCGGCGAATTGCGGGTCGGTGGCGATGAGTTCGTGGACGCGACGGTCGAGTCGTTCGTCATGGGTGGCAGTCGACATAACAGATCCCTTGCGAATGAAAAATAACGAGTCAAATGAGCGCTGTCGGCATTGACATGGCGCTGATGTATAGAACGTTAGCTAAAGTAACGGTATTCCACCATGACCCGGCCGCCGTGGTGTCTGTGAGATTGCGCACCCGAGCCGGAGACCCGACGGGGTTCACAGGTCGGCCAACAACCCGCCGAGAATGTCGATGCCCTCGGCGAGCAGCTCGTCGCTGATGGTCAGCGGCGGCAGCAGCCGGATGATGTTGCCGAACATGCCGCAGGTGAGCACGATGACGCCGGCCGCGTGCGCGGCGACGGACAGCCGCTGGGTCAGGTCCTTGTCCGGCTCGGCGGTGCCGGACTTCACCAGTTCGATGGCGATCATGGCGCCCCGGCCGCGGACGTCGCCGATCCGGTCGTCGCGGGCCTGCAGGCGCAGCAGCGGTTCGGTGATCAGGCGTTCCAGCTGCCGGGCCCGTTCGATCAGGCCGTCGCTCTCGATCGTCTCGATGGTGGCCAGCGCCGCCGCGCACGCCAGCGGGTTGCCGCCGAAGGTGCCGCCCAGGCCCCCGACGTGCGGGGCGTCCATGATCTGGGCGCGGCCGGTGACCGCCGACAGCGGCAGCCCGTCGGCGATGGCCTTGGCGGTGCAGATCAGGTCCGGCTCTAAACCATTCGGGCCCTCGTGCTCGCAGGCGAACATGGCGCCGGACCGCGCGAACCCGGTCTGCACCTCGTCGGCGATGAACAGCACGTCGTTGCGGCGGCACCAGTCCAGCAGGGTGGGCAGGAATCCCTCGGCGGGAACGATGAACCCGCCCTCGCCCTGGATCGGTTCGATGATCACCGCGGCCAGGCTGTCGGCGCCGATCTGGCCGTCGATGATGTTGATGGCCCGCGCGGCGGCCTTCTCCCCGTCGGTGGCCAGTTCCTTGTCGAGCAGCCCGTCCCGGTAGGGGTAGGACAGCGGCGCCCGGTAGATCTCCGGCGCGAACGGGCCGAAGCCGCCCTTGTAGGGCATCGACTTCGCGGTCAGCGCCATCGCCAGGTTGGTGCGGCCGTGGTAGGCGTGGTCGAAGGCCACCACGGCCGGCTTACGGGTGTAGGCGCGGGCGACCTTGACGGCGTTCTCGACGGCCTCGGCGCCGGAGTTGAACAGCACCGAGCGCTTTTCACCGGCCCCGGGGGTGATCCGGTTGAGCGTTTCGGCGACGGCGACGTAGGACTCGTACGGCGTCACCATGAAGCAGGTGTGGGTGAACTCGGCCACCTGGGCGCGCACCGCGTCGACCACCCGGGGCGCCGAATTGCCGATGGTGGTCACCGCGATGCCGGAGCCGAGGTCGATGAGCCGGTTGCCGTCGACGTCCTCGACGATGCCGCCGCCGGCGCGGGCGACGAACACCGGCACCGAGACGTTCACCGCGTGCGACACCGCGGCCGCGCGGCGTTTGCTCAGTTCCAGCGACGCCGGGCCGGGGATCTCGGTGACCAGTCGGCGAGTCTGCTCGAGCCTGGCCACCAGTTGCTCCTCCCCGCGGCGCGCGTGTCACGTCGCGTCCAAAGCCTATCGAGCTTGGCGCCGGCGGGCACCGCGGCCGCGCGCGACCCGCGGCCTGCCAGACTGAACGGGCACACTGGACCCCCGATTGCCCCGAGAATCCCGACGAAAGACAGGCGTGTCCATGGAGAGTCTGATCCTGTTCCTGCCGTTCCTGCTCATCATGGGCGGGTTCATGTACTTCGCGTCGCGCCGGCAGCGGCGCGCCATGCAGGCCACCATCGAGCTGCACGAGTCGTTGCGGCCGGGGGACCGGGTGCACACCACGTCCGGGCTGCAGGCCACCGTCGTCGGGCTGACCGACGACACCGTCGACCTGGAGATCGCGCCGGGTGTGGTGACCACCTGGATGAAGCTGGCGATCCGCGACCGGATCGTGCCCGACGACGAGGACGACCTGGTCGACGGCGACGATTCCGCCGGCGAGGGCTCGGTCAGCAAGGATTCCTGACGGTCATCCCGCGCAGAATGCCGCGCCGGCGGACCGCTCGCGCAACCGTCGGGCCGCGGCCACGTAGTCTTTTCTAGGCTCTGTCCGGGGCAAGGAACCGATTCTCGAGGAGATTGAAGGAACGTGGCATCGTCGTCCGTGCCGGTGCACCCCGCCCGCTACCTCTCGGTCTTCTTGCTGCTGCTCGTGGGCGTCTACCTGCTGGTGTTCCTCACCGGGGACAAGCGGGCCGCGCCCAAGCTCGGCATCGATCTGCAGGGCGGCACCCGCGTCACGCTGACCGCGCGCACGCCCGACGGTTCGGCGCCCAGCCGTGAGGCGCTGGCCCAGGCGCAGCAGATCATCAGCGCCCGGGTCAACGGGCTGGGCGTGTCGGGTTCGGAGGTGGTGGTCGACGGCGACAACCTGATCATCACGGTCCCCGGCAACGACGGCAACGAGGCCCGCAACCTGGGCCAGACCGCCCGCCTCTACATCCGCCCGGTGCTCAACTCGATGCCGGCGCAAAGCGGCGAGCCCAAGCCCGCGCCGCGCCAGCCCGCGCAACCCGCGCCCGGCCAGCCCGCACCGGGCCAGCCCGCACCCGCACCGGGCCAGCCCGCGCCCGCGCCGGGGCAGCCGGCCCCCGGCCAGCCCGTACCCGCGCCCGCCCAGCCGGGCGCCGCACCCGCTCAGCCGCGGCCCTACCCGCAGGACCCGCCGCCGTCGCCCAGCCCGGCGCCCGCTCCGGCCCCGGCGCCCGCTCCGGCCCCCTCTCCAGGGGAGGCGCCGCCCGGCGAGCAACCCGCCCCGCCGGATCCGCGCAAGGACCTCGCCGAGCGCATCGCCGAGGAGAAGAAGTGGCGGCAGAGCACCCGTCAGGGCATCCAGTTCCTGGCCCTGCAATTCCAGGCCACCCGCTGCGACAAGGACGACATCCTGGCCGGCAACGACGACCCCGCCCAGCCGTTGATCACCTGCTCGACCGACCACAAGGTGGCCTACCTGCTCGGCCCGTCGATCATCAGCGGCGACCAGATCAAGGACGCCAGCGCGAGCCAGAACCAGCGCGGCATCGGCTTCGTCGTCGACCTGCAGTTCAAACCCGCCGCCGCCAACACCTGGGCGGACTTCACCGCCGCCCATATCGGCACCCAGACCGCGTTCACCCTGGACTCCCAGGTCGTCAGCGCCCCGATGATCCAGGAAGCGATCCCGGGCGGGCGCACCCAGATCAGCGGCGGCGACCCGCCCTTCACCGCGGCCACCGCCAAGCAGCTGGCCAACGTCCTCAAGTACGGGTCGTTGCCACTGTCCTTCCAGTCATCGGAGGCCCAAACCGTCTCGGCCACACTGGGATTGACCTCGCTGCGCGCCGGGCTGATCGCCGGTGCCATCGGCCTGCTGCTGGTGTTGCTGTATTCGCTGCTGTACTACCGGGTGCTGGGCCTGCTCACCGCGCTGTCGTTGGCCGCTTCGGGCGCAATGGTTTTCGCGATCCTGATCCTGCTGGGCAGGTACATCAACTACACCCTGGACCTGGCCGGCATCGCCGGTCTGATCATCGGCATCGGCACCACCGCCGACTCCTTCGTGGTCTTCTTCGAGCGCATCAAGGACGAGATCCGCGAAGGCCGCACCTTCCGCTCGGCAGTGCCCCGCGGTTGGACGCGGGCGCGTAAGACGATCGTCTCGGGCAACGCAGTCACCTTCCTGGCCGCGGCCGTGCTGTACTTCCTGGCCATCGGCCAGGTGAAGGGCTTCGCGTTCACGCTGGGCCTCACCACGATCCTGGACCTGGTGGTGGTGTTCCTGGTGACCTGGCCGCTGGTATACCTGGCGTCCAAGTCGCCGACGCTGGCCAAGCCGGCCTACAACGGCCTGGGCGCTGTTCAGCAGGTCGCCCGCGAACGCCGGGCGGCGGCGCACGTGAGCACGGGACAGGGATAGCGATGACTTCCTCCAAGGCCTCCAAAGCCGCCAAGGGCGCGACCGAGATCACCGAAACCTCTTCGGGTGCTTCGGAATTGACTGACAGCGACGCCGCCGCGGCCGGGCTGCCGCGGCACAGCTTCCTGTCCCGCCTCTACACCGGCACCGGCGCGTTCGAGGTGGTCGGGCGGCGCCGGCTGTGGTTCGGCATCAGCGGCGCGATCGTCGCGGTCGCGATCCTGTCCATCGCGCTGCGCGGCTTCACCTTCGGCATCGACTTCAACGGCGGCACCACGGTGTCGATGCCCGCCGCCGGGACGCACGGCACGGTGCACACCGCGCAGGTGCAGGAGGTGTTCCGCAAGACCCTCGGCACCGACCCGGAGTCGGTGGTCGTGGTCGGCAACGGCGCCGCGGCCACCGTGCAGATCCGCTCCGAGACGCTGACCAACGACCAGACGACCAAGCTGCGCAACGCGCTGTTCGACGCGTTCGGACCCAAGGGTGCCGACGGCAAGCCCAGCAAGCAGGCCATCAGCGACTCGGCGGTCTCGGAGACCTGGGGCGACCAGATCACCGACAAGGCGCTGATCGCGCTGGTGGTGTTCCTGGCGCTGGTCGGGCTCTACATAACCGTCCGCTACGAGCGGTACATGACGCTGGCCGCCATCGCGGCGATGTTCTTCGACCTGACCGTGACGGCCGGCGTGTACTCGCTGGTGGGCTTCGAGGTCACCCCGGCCACCGTCATCGGCCTGCTGACGATCCTGGGCTTCTCGCTCTACGACACCGTCATCGTGTTCGACAAGGTCGAGGAGAACACCCGCGACTTCCAGCACACCAACCGGCGCACCTTCGCCGAGCAGGCCAACCTGGCGATCAACCAGACGTTCATGCGCTCCATCAACACCAGCCTGATCGGCGTGCTGCCGGTGCTGGCGCTGATGGTGGTGGCGGTCTGGCTGCTGGGCGTCGGCACGCTGAAGGACCTGGCGCTGGTGCAGCTGGTCGGCATCCTGGTGGGCACCTACTCGTCGATCTTCGTCGCCACCCCGCTGCTGGTCACGCTGCGCGAGCGCACCGAGCTGGTGCGCACCCACACCCGCCGGGTGCTCAAGCGGCGCGCCGGCGGCGCGCGGGCGAGCGCCGAGAGCACCGCCGACGACGCCGCCGAGACTCCCGCCGGGTCCGGGGACGAGGCCACCGAGGCCGAGCGGGAGTCGCCGTCGTCCCGGCCCGCGCCGAGCAAGCCGGCGCCGGGCGCCCGCCCGGTGCGGCCCACCGGGGCCCGGCGTCCGACCGGCAAGCGGAACGTCGGCCGGCGGTAGACACGTGGCCATCCGCATCGGCCGTCGCGGCCTGACGGGGTGGGTGGGCATCGGTGTGGCCGTGCTGGTCGTCGCGGGCGTCACCCTGGCCGGCTGCGCGGGCAGCGCCGCGGCCGAGATCGACTACGTCGTCGACGGGCCGCTGAGCAGCTACAACCCCAACACCGTCGTCGGCGCCGCCTCGGCCGGAGCGCAGGCGTTCGCCCGCACCCTCGTCGGGTTCAGCTATCACGGCCCCGACGGGCAAACCGTCCCCGACCGCGACTTCGGCACCGTATCGGTGGTCGGCGGCACCCCGCTGGTGCTCGACTACCAGATCGCCGACAACGCCGTCTACTCCGACGGCAAGCCGGTGACCTGCGACGACATCGTGCTGGCCTGGGCCGCCCAGTCCGGCCGGTACCCGGAGTTCAACGCCGCCACCCAGGCCGGCTACCTCGACATCGCCAACGTCGAATGCATGCCCGGGCAGAAGAAGGCCCGGGTGTCCTTCATCCCCGACCGCGGCATCGTCGACTACAACCAGCTGTTCACCGCGACCACGCTGATGCCGTCGCACGTCATCGCCGACCAGCTCAACGTCGACGTCACCGCGGCCCTGCTCAGCCACAACGCGCCGCTGGTGGCGCAGATCGCCAGGCTGTGGAACACCATCTGGGACCTCAAACCCGGGCTGAAGGGTGAGGAGATCGTCAAGCGCTTCCCGTCGTCGGGGCCCTACAAGCTGCAGGCCGTACTGGACGGCGGCGCGGTGGTGCTGGTCGCCAACGACCGCTGGTGGGGCCCCAAGGCCATCACCAAGCGGATCACCGTGTGGCCGCAGGGCCCCGACATCCAGGACCGGGTCAACAACCGCAGCGTCGACGTGGTCGACGTGGCCGCCGGCTCCTCGGGCACGCTGGCCACGCCGGACAACTACGACCGCTCCGACGCCCCCTCCGACGGCATCGAGCAGCTGATCTTCGCCCCGCAGGGGCCGCTGTCGGCGCCCAAGGCCCGCCGCGCGTTCGCGCTGTGCACCCCCCGCGACGTGCTGGCCAAGGACGCCGGGACGCCGATCGCCAACTCCCGCCTGGACCCGGCCGTCGACGACGCCGTCTCCGCGGGCGACGGCGCCGCCGAGGCCGCCCCGTTCGGCAAGGCCGACCCGGTCGCCGCCCGCGAGGCGCTGGGCGGCGCGCCGCTCGCGGTGCGCATCGGCTACCAGGGGCCCAACGCCCGGCTCGCGGTCAACGTCGGCGTCATCACCAAGGCCTGCGCCCCGGCCGGCATCACCGTCTCCGGGGTCACCCTGGACAGCGCGGGCCCGCAGGCGCTGCGGGACGGCAAGATCGACGCCCTGCTGGCCAGCACCGGCGGCGCGACCGGCAGCGGATCGAGCGGGTCGTCGGCCATGGACGCCTACGCCCTGCACACCGGCAACGGCAACAACCTGTCCGGCTACTCCAATCCGCAGGTGGACAACGCGATCGGGGCGCTGGCGGTGTCGGCCGACCCCGCCGAGCGGGTCCGGCTGCTGGCCGAGACCGCCCCGGTGCTGTGGGGCGACCTGCCCACGCTGCCGCTGTACCGGCAGCAGCGCACCCTGCTGATCTCCAAGAAGATGTACGCGGTGAGCAAGAACCCCACCCGGTGGGGCGCGGGGTGGAACATGGACCGATGGGCCCTGGTGCAGTGAGGTCGGCATGACGGACGCCGGCGAAGCGACGCCGGTCGCGGAGCTCATCGCGTCGCTGACCCGGCAGGTGCCCGATTTCCCCAAGCCCGGCATCCAGTTCAAGGACCTCACCCCGCTGTTCGCCGACGCGACGGCGATGACCGCCGTCACCGGCGCGCTGGCCCGGCACGCGTCCGGCGCCGACCTGGTGGCCGGCATCGACTCGCGCGGGTTCCTGGTCGCGGCGGCCGTGGCCGACCGGCTGCACACCGGGGTGCTGGCCATCCGCAAGGGCGGCAAACTGCCGCCGCCGGTGCACGCCGAGCGCTACGACCTGGAATACGGCAGCGCCACCCTGGAGATCCCCGCCGACGGCATCGACCTGCGTGGGCGGCGCATCGTGATCATCGACGACGTGCTGGCCACCGGCGGTACCCTGGCCGCGGCGGCCCGACTGCTGCGGCGCACCGGCGCCACCGTGACCGCGGCGGCGGTGGTGTTCGAACTCGGTGCGCTGGGCGGGCGGGCGGCGCTGGCGCCGTTGCCGGTGTACAGCCTGACTTGCCAGTAGCCCCGCGACATCGGAGATATCCTCGAATTCGGAGGTGAGCATCGTGGCGGAGGAAAACAGCGCGGCGCAAGCGCTTGACGCGCCGGCGGAGTCGCCGCCCAACCCGGTGATCGAGACTCCCGAGCCGCCGACCGAATCGCTCAAGACGTCCAGCAGCGCGTCGCGCCGGGTCCGGGCCCGGCTGGCCCGGCGGATGACCGCCCAGCGCAGCACGCTCAACCCGGTGCTGGAGCCGCTGGTGGCGATGCACCGCGAGATCTACCCCAAGGCCAACGTGCAGCTGCTGCAGCGCGCCTTCGAGGTCGCCGACCAGCGGCACGCCAGCCAGTTGCGCCACTCCGGCGACCCCTACATCACCCATCCGCTGGCCGTCGCCACCATCCTGGCCGAATTGGGCATGGACACCACCACTTTGGTGGCCGCGCTGTTGCACGACACCGTCGAGGACACCGGCTACACCCTGGCCCAGCTGTCCGAGGAATTCGGCGAAGAGGTCGGTCATCTGGTCGACGGGGTGACCAAGCTGGACCGGGTGGTGCTGGGCAGCGCCGCCGAGGGCGAGACCATCCGCAAGATGATCACCGCGATGGCCCGCGACCCGCGGGTGCTGGTGATCAAGGTCGCCGACCGGCTGCACAACATGCGCACCATGCGGTTCCTGCCGCCGGAGAAGCAGGCCCGCAAGGCCCGCGAGACGCTGGAAGTCATTGCGCCCCTTGCCCATCGGCTGGGCATGGCCAGCGTCAAGTGGGAGTTGGAGGACCTATCGTTCGCCATCCTGCATCCCAAGAAGTACGACGAGATCGTCCGGCTGGTCGCCGGCCGGGCCCCGTCGCGGGACACCTACCTGGCCAAGGTGCGGGCCGAGATCATCAACACGCTGAACGCGTCGAAGATCAAGGCCACGGTGGAGGGCCGGCCCAAGCACTACTGGTCGATCTACCAGAAGATGATCGTCAAGGGCCGCGACTTCGACGACATCCACGACCTGGTCGGCATCCGCATCCTGTGCGACGAGATCCGGGACTGCTATGCCGCTGTGGGCGTGGTGCATTCACTGTGGCAGCCGATGGCCGGGCGGTTCAAGGACTACATCGCCCAGCCGCGCTACGGCGTCTACCAGTCGCTGCACACCACCGTCGTCGGGCCGGAGGGCAAGCCGCTGGAGGTGCAGATCCGCACCCGCGACATGCACCGCACCGCCGAGTACGGCATCGCCGCGCACTGGCGCTACAAGGAAGCCAAGGGCCGCAACGGCGTTCCGCACCCGCACGCCGCCGCCGAGATCGACGACATGGCCTGGATGCGCCAGCTGCTCGACTGGCAGCGGGAAGCCGCCGACCCGGGCGAATTCCTCGAGTCGCTGCGCTATGACCTTGCGGTACAAGAGATCTTCGTGTTCACCCCCAAGGGCGACGTGATCACCCTGCCCACCGGGTCGACGCCGATCGACTTCGCCTACGCCGTGCACACCGAGGTCGGGCACCGCTGCATCGGTGCCCGGGTCAACGGCCGGCTGGTGGCGCTGGAGCGCAAGCTGGAAAACGGGGAAGTCGTCGAGGTTTTCACCTCCAAGGCGGCCAATGCCGGCCCGTCGCGGGACTGGCAGCAGTTCGTGGTATCGCCGCGGGCCAAGGCCAAGATCCGGCAGTGGTTCGCCAAGGAGCGGCGCGAGGAGGCCCTGGAGGCCGGCAAGGACGCGATGGCCCGCGAGGTGCGCCGCGGCGGACTTCCGTTGCAGCGCTTGGTCAATGCCGAATCCATGAGCGCGGTGGCCCGCGAACTGCACTACGCCGACGTGTCGGCCCTCTACACCGCGATCGGTGAGGGGCATGTGTCGGCCCGGCACGTGGTGCAGCGGCTGCTGGCCGAGCTCGGCGGCATCGACCAGGCCGAGGAGGACCTCGCCGAGCGGTCCACCCCGACCACCATGCTGCGCCGCCCGCGCAGCAGCGACGACGTCGGCGTGTCGGTGCCCGGCGCCCCGGGCGTGCTGACCAAGCTGGCCAAATGCTGCACGCCGGTGCCTGGGGACCAGATCATGGGGTTCGTCACCCGCGGCGGCGGGGTGAGCGTGCACCGCACCGACTGCACCAACGCCGCCTCGCTGCAGCAGCAGTCCGAGCGCATCATCGAGGTGCACTGGGCGCCGTCGCCGTCGTCGGTGTTCCTGGTGGCCATTCAGGTCGAGGCGCTCGACCGGCACCGGCTGTTGTCCGACGTCACCCGGGTGCTGGCCGACGAGAAGGTCAACATCCTGTCCGCGTCGGTCACCACCTCCGGTGACCGGGTTGCCATCAGCCGCTTCACCTTTGAGATGGGCGACCCCAAGCACCTCGGCCACCTGCTCAACGTGGTGCGCAACGTCGAAGGCGTCTACGACGTCTACCGGGTGACCTCCGCCGCCTGACCCCTAGCCGATTCGCACCGAGGTGATGGTCACCGGGTTGGCCGGCGGGCCGCTCGGCCGGTTACCGGCGATGCCGGCCCGGGCGATCTTGTCCAGCGTCGCCAGCCCGGCCGGGTCGATGGTGCCCAAAACCGTGCTCTGCGGGTCCATCTCGGAATCGTGGAAGACCAATGCGAATTGGCTGCCGTTGGTGTTGGGGCCCTCGGTGGCCATCACGACGGTGCCGCGCGGGTACAGCAGCGTCGCCCGCAGCGCGGGGTCGTCGGGCCGGTACTGGTTGGCGGGATACTCGTCGGCGAATTCGTAGCCGGGGCCGCCGGAGCCGTCCACGTCGGGGCCGCCGCACAACAGCGATCCGCCGTCGGGGGAGTCGACCAGCCGGGCGCACTGGGTGTTGTCGAAGAACCGCTGCCGGGCCAGGCTGATGAAACTGTTGACAGCGCAGGGTGATTCGGAGTTGGCCAGGCTGATGCCGATGTCGCCGAGGTTGGTGGCGATGACCGCGCCGATCTGTCCCGGCGTGGTCGGCACCCGGCCGGACGGGGGCGGGCTGACCGGCCGCGAGGACGGATCCGGCACCGCCCGGTATTGGCAATTGGCGCCCAGGTCCGGCGGCGCCACGAAGGCCGGCAGCGGCGGCGCGGGTCGGCCGGGTGCCGGGGAGCCGGGCGTCTTCGGCGCCGCCCCGCGCGAGCCGTGGCCGTGCGTCACCATCGCGACGACCACCGCCGCCACCACGGCCAGCGTCAGGGCCGACGCGCCGACGACGGCCGCCCGCACCCGGCGCGCAGCCCGGGGTTGCGTCGTTGGCGCGGAAGGCTTTTCGACCGCCCCCGACGCCAGGGCGGCCCTGGCCGCCTCGGCCAGCTCGGTCACCGATTGGTACCGCCGCTCGGGGTCCTTGGCCATGCCGCGGGCGATCACCGCGTCGAAGGCCGCTGGCACCTCCGGCGCGGTTGCCGACGGCCGCGGCGGCGCCGTGTTCAGATGCGCGTTGAGCTGTTCTTCGAGGCTGTCGCCGGCGAACGGGCGCTTCCCGGTCAGGCATTCGTGCAAGACGCAGGCCAGCGAGTAGACGTCGGCGCGGTGATCGGTGGTGCCGGTGAAGCGCTCGGGGGCCATGTAGGCGACGGTGCCCATGGTGGCGCCGGTCTGGGTGAGCGCCGTGTCGGCCTGCGCGCGGGCGAGGCCGAAGTCGATCAGATAGACGAAATCGCGTGCGGTGGTGACCAAGACGTTCATCGGCTTGACATCGCGGTGGATCAACCCCGCCCGGTGCGCGCTATCCAGCGCCGCCGCAACCTGTTCGATCACCGCGACCGCCCGCTGCGGGCTGAGCCGGCCACCGTTCTCGGTGATGTAGTGCGCCAGGTCGCGGCCCTCGATCAGCCGCATGTCGACATAGAGCTGGCCGTCGATCTCGCCGTAGCCGTGGATCGGCACCACGTGCGGGTCGTTGAGACCGGCGGCGATGCGTGCCTCCCGGCGGAAACGCTGCTGGAAGTCCTGGTCTTCGGCCAGATGCGGCGGCAGCACCTTCAGCGCGACCACCCGGTCCGTCGTCGCGTCGTAGGCGCGGTACACCCGCCCCATCCCGCCGCGACCCAGCAACTCCAGGATTCGGTAGTGACCGAACGAGTCCGGATCCAGCGTCACCCCATGACCATAAGCCGTCGACGGCGCGAATCAGTCGAGCAGCACCGAGGTGATGGTGACCTCGGTGGCGGGGGCCCCGTCCTCGCCGCCCCCGGCGACACCGGCTTTGGCGATCTTGTCCAGCGTGGCCAGCCCGTCGTCCTGGATCTTGCCGAAAACGGTGTACTGCGGCGGCAGTTGGGAGTCCTTGTACACCATGAAGAATTGGCTGCCGTTGGTGCCGGGCCTGGCGTTGGCCATGGCCAGGGTGCCGCGCGGGTAGAGGACGGGCTGCTGCGCCTTGGGGTCGTTGGGCGGGTACTGGTCAGTCGGGTATTCGTTGGCGAACTGGTAGCCCGGTCCGCCCGTGCCCTCGCCCTTGGGATCGCCGCACTGCAGGACGCCCAGGGACGGCGAGGTGGTGAGCCGGTGGCATTTGGTGTTGTCGAAGTACTTCTGGCCGATCAGGCTCGCGAAACTGTTTACGGTGCAAGGGGATTCGTTGTTGGCCAGCATCAGGCCGATGTGGCCCTGGTTGGTCACCATGCTGGCGCTCACCTGTGCGGGATCGGTGGGCACCTTGCCGGTGCGGGGCGGCTTGACCTGCTTGGCCGCCGGCTCCGGCGACGGCGGGTACTGACAGTTGGCGCCCACGTCGGCCGACGGCTTGAACGGCGGCAGCGGCGGAACCTGGCTCGGCTGCCCGGGCGTCGTGGTCTCCGGCGCGCTGGTGCTGGTGGACGGTGCCGCGGTGCTGGCCTTGTGTTCGTGCCTGTTGTTGAGGACCGTGACGACCACCGCCGCGATCACCGCCACCGCCACGATCGAGCCGGCCGCGATCAGCAGGATCCGTCGCGTCCTGGCCTGCTTGGCGCGGCGCTCCAGCTGCCGTTCCAGCTTGCGTTTGGCGTTGGCGCGTCGTTGTTCGTTGGTCGGCACGGCCGCTATGCCTCCATGGTCGGTTAATCTTGCTGCCCCAGCTGGCCAGCTCAGGCTAATGTGGGCGCCGCGAGCCGTGTCAAGTGGGCCCCGTGGGAAACTGGGAACCGTGTTGATCACCGGATTTCCCGCCGGCATGTTGGCGTGCAACTGCTATGTGCTGGCGCAGCGGCCGGGGACGGACGCCGTGATCGTGGACCCGGGGCAGCGGGCGATGGGCCCGTTGCGGCGCATCCTGGACCGGCACCGGCTGACCCCGGCGGCGGTGTTGCTGACCCACGGGCACATCGACCACATCTGGTCGGCGCAGAAGGTGTCCGACACCTACGGCTGCCCGACCTACATCCATCCCGAGGACAGGTTCATGCTGAAAGACCCCATCCACGGCCTGGGTCCGCGGCTGGCGCAGCTGGCGGCGGGCGCCTTCTTCCGGGAGCCCAGGCAGGTGGTCGAGCTGGACCGGGACGGCGACAAGCTCGACCTGGGCAGCGTCACCGTCAACGTCGACCACACGCCGGGGCACACCCGCGGATCGATGTGCTTCCGGGTGTCGTCGGACAAGCAGGTCGTGTTCACCGGCGACACCCTGTTCGAACGTTCGGTGGGACGCACCGACCTGTTCGGCGGCAGCGGACGCGACCTGCTGACGTCGATCGTCGACAAACTCCTGGTGCTCGACGACGACACCGTGGTGCTGCCCGGGCACGGCAACGCCACCACCATCGGCGCCGAACGGCGCCTCAACCCGTTCCTCGAAGGCCTGTAGCCCGTGCCGGAATTCAGCGCTCCCAAGGGTGTGCCCGACTACGTGCCGCCGGACTCGGCGCAGTTCGTCGCGGTCCGCTCCGGCCTACTGGACGCCGCCCGCGGCGCCGGGTACGGCGACATCGAGTTGCCCATCTTCGAGGACACCGCGCTGTTCGCCCGCGGCGTCGGCGAATCCACCGACGTGGTGTCCAAGGAGATGTACACCTTCGCCGACCGCGGCGACCGCTCGGTGACGCTGCGGCCCGAGGGTACGGCCGGAGTGGTGCGCGCGGTGATCGAGCACGGCCTGGACCGGGGCACGTTGCCGGTGAAATTGTGTTATGCGGGACCGTTTTTCCGCTACGAGCGCCCCCAGGCGGGTCGCTACCGCCAGCTGCAGCAGGTCGGTGTGGAGGCGATCGGGGTGGACGACCCGGCGCTGGACGCCGAGGTGATCGCCGTCGCCGACGCCGGGTTCCGCTCGCTGGGGCTGGACGGGTTCCGCTTGGAGATCACCTCGCTGGGCGACGACAGCTGCCGTCCGCAATACCGGGAACTGTTGCAGGACTTCCTGTTCGGTCTCGACCTCGACGAAGAAACCCGGCGGCGCGCTCGGCTGAATCCATTGCGCGTCCTCGACGACAAACGGCCCGAGGTGCGGGCGATGACGGCCGACGCGCCGGTGCTGCTCGATCACCTCTCCGATGCGGCCAAACAACACTTCGACACCGTGCTGGCGCACCTGGACGCGCTCGGGGTGCCCTACGTGATCAACCCGCGCATGGTGCGCGGGCTCGACTACTACACCAAGACCACGTTCGAGTTCGTGCACGACGGTCTCGGCGCCCAGTCCGGCATCGGCGGCGGTGGCCGCTACGACGGGCTGATGCGTCAGCTCGGCGGACAAGACTTGTCCGGCATCGGATTTGGGCTCGGCGTGGACCGTACCCTGCTGGCGCTGCGCGCCGAGGGCAAGAGCGTGGGCTCGGCGGCGCGCTGCGACGTCTTCGGCGTCCCGCTGAGCGATCAGGCCAAGCTGCGGCTGGCCGTGCTGGCCGCCGGGCTGCGCGCCGCCGGCGTGCGCGTCGACATGGCCTACGGCGCGCGGGGGCTCAAGGGCGCGATGCGCGCGGCCGACCGCTCCGGTGCCCGCATCGCCCTGGTTCTCGGCGATCGCGACATCGACGCCGGCACGGTGGGCGTGAAGGATCTGCAGACCGGCTCGCAGGTGTCGGTGGAACTGGATTCCGTTGTCGCCGAAGTTCTTTCACAACTGAGCCGCTAGCCTTAGCTGCGGCCGTCGCGTCATTTCTTGCTGGGGATGACGATGACGACGATCAGGGTCAGGATCGAGAAGAACAGCCCCAGGATTCCCCAGCCCAGCGGATTGCGTCCCTTCATCATCGCGATGACCCCGCAGATTATCGCGGCGATGATGCTGCCGATGGCGACGAAAATTCCCTTGATGCCGCGGAGGATGAAGCCGGCCGCGACGGGGTCCGAACTCGCCAAGATCACCGAGTGCAACATGACAGGTCCTTAGGGTTGAAGGGGTCTGGGATTGG
This sequence comes from Mycobacterium avium subsp. avium, assembly GCF_009741445.1. NCBI lineage: Bacteria > Bacillati > Actinomycetota > Actinomycetes > Mycobacteriales > Mycobacteriaceae > Mycobacterium > Mycobacterium avium. Next base: position 987,270 of record NZ_CP046507.1, read on the forward strand.
ATGTCCTGGATGCCCAGGACGGTGGGGTGTGGCTAATGTGTTGTTGCAACGGTTGTTGCTTGAAAGGAATGGCCGCCCTGCCGTTTTGGACGGTCCTGGCCACTGATTGAGATCTGACGCGTACTCGATGACGCTGCTCTAAGGACCTGTTGGCGGGGTTGTCCGCGGGGACTGCGACGACAGGAGTAGCGGTATGGCCGAACCCGACCGAGTGTGGGTGGGTATCGACGTCGGTAAGTCCACTCATCATGCGTGCGCGATCGATGACACCGGAAAGGTGGTGTGGTCGAAGAAAATCCCGAACGAACAGGCCGCGATCGAAGACCTGATCGCCCAGGGCGGCCGGATTGCTAACCACGTGGTGTGGGCGATCGATTTGACCTCGCCGCCGGCGGCGCTGCTGATCGCCGTACTGCTGAGCGCGAAAGCCGAGGTGGTGTATGTGCCGGGCCGCACGGTTAACACGATGAGTCATGCGTTCCGCGGCGAAGGCAAGACCGACGCCAAAGACGCGCGGGTAATCGCCGAAACCGCTCGGCACCGACGAGATCTGTCCCCGGTCGTACCCGGCGAAGACCTGGTTGCCGAATTGCGGTCGCTGACCGCATACCGGTCGGATCTGATGGCTGACTGGGTGCGAGGCGTGAACCGGCTGCGCTCGATGCTCACCGCCATCTTCCCTGCTCTGGAAGCTGCGTTCGACTACTCCACCCGCGCGCCGTTGATCCTGGTATCCGCTATGTGCACTCCGGGCGAAATCCGGTCGGCAAAAAGAGCTGGCGTGATCAAGCACCTTCGGAAAAACCGGGCATGGCCCAACAACATCGACACGATCGCCGACAAGGCGCTCGCCGCGGCAGCAGGCCAGATAATCACCCTTCCCGGCGAAGCCGGAACCGCCGCGCTCATCAAGCAACTCGCAGCACGGCTGCTGGACTTGGATCGGCAGATCAAGGACATCGATAAGCAAATCACCAACAAATTTCGTGAGCATCCCAGCGCCGCCATCATCGAGTCGATGCCCGGCATGGGGCCACACCTGGGCGCTGAGTTCCTCGTAATCACCGGCGGCAACATGGCCGCCTTCACCAACCCCGGCCGACTGGCATCGTTCGCCGGATTGGTACCCGTCCCACGCGATTCCGGCCGTATCACCGGCAATCTGCATCGGCCCAAGCGCTACAACCGGCGCCTGCGCCGCGTGTTCTACCTCGCCGCCCTGTCCAGCCTCAAGATCGAAGGTCCCTCGCGGGCTTTCTACGACCGCAAACGATCCGAGAACCATATCCACACCCAGGCCCTGCTTGCCCTGGCACGCCGCCACGTCGACGTCCTGTGGGCACTGCTGCGCGACAACAGAACCTGGCAACCCCAGCAACCAACCGTGGCAGCTGCCTGACGCACTCACCGGGCGTCCTCACCGCTTGACACGCTCATTGAGATTCCTTTCGTGAGGGGCCCCGGGGTAATACCCGCACGGAGGGTGATTTATCCGTGCGGATAGGCGCGGCGCACCATGCGGTCGAGAATTCCGAGGGTGGCGCGCAACGCGCCCTCGGAGAGGATCGGGAAAATTCCGGCTTCCCGCCACTTCGGGTCGATGTTCGACCAGTCGTAGAACGACGTGACGATCGTGGCCGAGCCATTCTCGGTGGGGGTGAGCGCGTAACCGTAGACATGGCCGATCGGCGGCTGAATCTGGCCGAGAACCGTCCAGGAAATCAGCCGATCCTGCTCGAACTCCTTGATGTCGACGGTGACGTCGTATTTGCCCAATTCCGGGAAATCATTTAATGATTCGCGGTCCATGTGGACGACGAACTGGTCACCGGCGGCGCGCACCGGATCGCCCTCGGCGTCCTGAAGCATCCAGGACGAGTCGATCGCCACGATGATGTCGGGCCCGTGCGTCACTTCGCCCGCGATGAACCACCGAGGGCGCGTATTCAGCGGAACCCGATAAATCCGCCGGAAGACTGCACCGAGGCCGGACATGCTTACACATACGCTGACCAGCTATGCGAGACAACCAAACCATCGACGGCGAACCCCGGCTAGTGACCCGTGCGTGCCGGGGCTCGGCAACTCAGAGGCAGCGTGCCAAGTACGACATTGATCGATCAGCTTCTGGATGAGCGCGTGGCGGTAAATTGCACGGCAGCGTCGGTGGAACCGGCTTGTGGAGGTGATCAGCGGGGTAGCGTCGTAGCTGCTCTAGAAGAACAGGGTGTGGATTTGCAGGCGGTGCGATGCAGCTGAGATGGCTTAGCGTTGCCGAACTGGTCGGCCAGGCCGGTGGTGATCCGTGGGAGATCAACCGAAGCCTGCAGGCGGGTAGCCCATTCCAGATTTCTAAATTGGCGGAGCGATTTCATATCGCGGGCAGATGTACTGAGGAGGCCGACGACGCGTTCCAACAAGCCCGCGACCGCTTCAACGCGGCCTGGAACCACCAGAATGGCGACCACCCGATCAACGACTCCGCCGAGGTGCAACGCACTGTCAAATCGCTTGGGGCACAATCTCTCCAGCTGCCCAAGATTGGTGCTGACCTCGAGAATATCGCCGCCGCCTTGGCCGAGGCGCAGAAAGCGGGAGCACAACGAATCTCTACGTTGGAACATGCGTTGGAGGGGCTCGACAACATCATTGACGCGGCCGAACACGATCTGCAGCACGGCCACCCCAACGCGCAGGAGACGGCCTTTCTGGAGAAGTTGATCAACGATGCCAAAGCCGACGCCGCCGACGACACAAGGGATGCTCTGCACGATCTGCATTCAATCCGCGACGGCTACTCAGACACGCTGCAGAAATCATTGGCTAGCCTGCACGGCGACGGGTACGACCAGGCGGGTATCCAGGCGGCGGAGGGTCCGCTCTCGCCGCTGCCGGACCTACCGGATAATCCCAAGCAATTCACGCAGGTGTGGAGCACTCTTACGCCTGCGCAGAAGGATGAGGAGTTCCGGCGAAACCCGCTGATCGGCAACCATCCTGGGATGCCCGCGGTGGATAGCGACCACTACAACCGACTCGAACTTGCCAGCGAACTGAGTAGCGCGCAGACAGCGGCCGCCCAAGCCGACGCATTGAAGGCCCAGCACCCTGATTGGGCAGACGGCAAAAACATCCCGCCTCCCAACGAGCCGGGAGCGATCTTCGCCGATCGCCAAGCCTACGAATCCTGGAAAAGCCAATACGACGCCGCCCGTGACGGGTCCAAATACCTACCCGACCTACAAGCTGTCGACAAGGCCGTCAAGATGAGCCCCGACCGCAAACTTATGCTGCTAGACACCAAGACTGGCAAGCAGGCCCGCGCGGCGATCGCGGTCGGCGATCCCGATACCTCCACCCACGTATCGGTCACCGCGCCCGGCCTTAACACCACCGTGCACGGCGCGATCGGAAGCATGGCCGATGAAGCAACCCGAGTCAGAAGCGAAGCCCTTCGACAGCTGAGCCTCACCCCCGGCCACGAGCACGACACAGCTTCAGCGATTGCCTGGATCGGTTATGACCCCCCGCAGGTGCCCGGCTTCGACGACATCGGCAAATCACTGACCGGTGGGTGGGATGTCACTCACGACGCCGTCGCCCGAGCCGGTGCCCACGACTTGGCCCGCTTCTACGACGGGATACAAGCAGCCCACCACGGAGGCCCCGCCGATCTCACCGCGATCGGGCACTCGTACGGGTCACTGACCACCGGGCTGGCCTTGCAAGAGCCGGGCGATCACGGCGTCTCACGGGCACTGTTCTACGGGTCTCCGGGCATCGAAGCCTCCACTCCCCAACAACTTCACCTGCAGCCCGGCCACGTCTACGCCATGGAGACCCCCGACGACCCCATCCAGGGTGTCTATGACCTCAGGGCCGTCACCCAAGGCATTCCAATCGTGGGCTCCTACGCCAACGAAGAGTTCGGCAACTTCGGTGACAACCCGGCCACCAATCCCAACTTCACCCACCTGGCCACCGGCGTGGCCACCGTGCCCGATGGCCACGGCGGCACCATCACCCTCCAAGACGCCCACGGCCACAGCGACTACCCGCGCTTCCCCGGCAACGGCGGGACCAGGACGACCAACTACAACATCGCCGCCGTCCTCGCTGGCCTGGGAGACAAGGCGGTTACCACGAAGTGAGCGACCACCAGATGACACGACGCCAGAACCAACAACGCCACCGGATCCTGTGCACGGCCGTGGCCGCAATTGCACTAGCCGCAGGAGGATGCCACGTGAACCAACCCGATGCGCCGACACCACCCAACGACGCCGCCAAGGCCCTGCAAGTGCTGAAATCTCTGCCGTCGTTCGAGGACACCCAAGCTCAGGTCCAGGCCGCCATGAACGAAATCACTGCGGCAGCAGGCAAAGTGGTCCCCTCGGTTACGTGGGAAACACCGCACGAGGGATCAGGCTTAGGCTGCGAAAAACCGTATGAACAAACGGACGGGCGAGGCTACTTCCTGCCGGATCAAGTTGCCGCCAACGTGTCGGTCTCCGAGCAGCAGTGGGCAACAATCCAAGAGGCCGCCAAACAGGCCGCGGCCAAGATCGACGCCACTGAAATCCAGGTGATGCAGAACAACCCCGGAAACCACGACGTCGGCTTCTACGGCCCCACCGGCATCTTCATCAAAGTGGGTTACCGGGGAAACCTCGTTGTGTCGGGCTACACGGGCTGCCGACTACCGCGCGACAAGAAATAGATCGCGCACGAGCACGACTCCCGAGTAGGGATTCGGCGAGCGTCTCTCACCGCGATCTGACGAAACACGTTGTGGCCCAAGGCTGAGCGCCGACCAATCGCTATGAATTCCTGACCCTCTCGACCCTTCGGAACACACGTTGAGCTGACCACGAATTGCGTTGCCCCCAGCAGATTTAAAACTCATCGCCGCAGGTTAGGGACAGTTTCCATCCGGATCATAACCTCGCGGGCAGTCGGTAGTTTCTCCCGATAACGATCTTTTCCCCGCCGTCGCCATCCGGTTCAAGCTCAGACTCTTTGGAATCGACCCGGCTAGCGTCCAGCCTGAATCAGTTGCGAAACGAGTAAGTCATACCGGAATGGTGCCACTCGGATCGCATGGCTGAGTACCGAATTCGCTAATCTCAAGTTGAGTCCCGCATAGTGGTGTAGCGCGGTTGCTGGGTTCGTCATCGTGTCGGTGATGGACGTAAAGCGGCCACCGCGTGATCCTTCGAGTCAACCTTCCACAGAATCCTCGAGGAGTCCCACGATGACCGCACCCCACATTGTCGACCCTGCCGGCCTTCTTGGCGAGGCCCTGGCCGAAGCCTCACCTGATCTGATGCGCTCCCTGCTGCAGACCGTGATCAACGCTCTGCTGTCGGCGGATGCTGATGCCGTCGTGGGCGCCGAATGGGGCCAGCCCACCCCGGGACGGCGAGCGCAGCGCAACGGGTATCGCCACCGCGGCCTGGACACCAGGGTGGGCACCATCGATGTCGCAGTCCCGAAGCTGCGCAAGGGAACCTACTTTCCCGACTGGCTGCTCGAACGCCGCAAGCGGGCCGAATCCGCGCTGATCACCGTGGTCGCCGACTGCTACCTGGCCGGCGTCTCCACGCGGCGGATGGACAAGCTGGTCAAGACCCTGGGCATCGACTCACTGAGTAAATCGCAGGTCAGCCGCATGGCCACCGACCTCGACGAGCACGTCGAGGCGTTCCGTCACCGCCCACTCGATTCTGCTGGCCCGTTCACCTTCGTCGCCGCTGATGCGTTGACGATGAAGGTCCGCGAAGGCGGCCGCGTGGTCAACGGGGTCGTGCTGCTGGCCACTGGCGTCAACGGTGACGGACACCGCGAAGTCCTGGGCATGCGGGTGGTCACCAGCGAGACCGGCCCGGCCTGGAACGAGTTCTTCGCCGACCTCGTCGCCCGCGGGCTGGCCGGCGTACGCCTGGTCACCAGCGACGCCCACGCCGGGCTGCGCGAGGCGATCGCGGCCAACCTGCCCGGAGCGGCCTGGCAGCGGTGTCGCACACACTACGCGGCCAACCTGATGAGCATCTGCCCCAAGAGCATGTGGCCGGCGGTCAAAGCGATGCTGCACAGCGTCTACGACCAACCCGATGCCCCCGCGGTGGCCGCGCAGTTCGACCGGCTCATCGACTACGTCACCGACAAACTGCCCGCCGTGGCCGACCACCTGGCCACCGCCCGCGAAGATATCCTGGCCTTCACTGCATTCCCCAAAGATGTCTGGTCCCAGATCTGGTCCAACAACCCCGCAGTTATCTGGAGTCCTGCAGGCGGTGTCCTTGATGTCCGACACGAGGCGTTGAGGTCCCAGGTTCTGCGTGGTGGACGTGTTTATCTGCAGTCGTCCAGGAGGCAAGAGCCTGCGGAGGGGCGATGCAGATTGCACGAGTTATCTCGCCGGTCTCGTTGCGTGAGTCGTGGACCGTTCTCGGCGACGACGACGCTCCGGTAGCAGCGGTTGACCGGTATCTGGCGTATCTGACCGATATCGAGCGATCACCGAACACGGTCAAGGCGTACGCGCACGATCTCAAGGACTGGTTCGGTTTTCTCGCCGAGCGTGGGCTGGACTGGCGGGCGGTGCGGCTTGATGACGTAGGTGAGTTCGTGGCCTGGCTGCGGCTGCCGCTGCGGGCCCGGCATGGGCAGGTTGCGGTGTTGCCGTCGGTGCCGCATCACTGCACGGAATCTACTGTGAACCGCAAGCTTTCGGCGGTCGGGGCGTTTTACACCCACGCCGCACGAGATGGGCTGGATGTCAGCGCTCTGCTGACCTCGTGGCAGGTCGGCGGCGCGCGCGGTGGTTGGAAGCCGTTTTTGCACCACATCAGCAAGGGCGCGCCGAGGTCGCGGCGGGTGATCGCGTTGAAGGCGCCGAAGAAGCTGCCGCGGGTGCTCTCACCGGACGAGGTGCAGGCGATCCTGGATGGTTGCGGTCGGCTGCGGGACCGATTGCTGTTCGCCGTGCTCTACGACACCGGGATGCGGATCGGTGAGGCACTTGGTTTGCGGCACAACGACATCGCCGCTGCCGAGCATGAGGTGACGGTGCGGCGACGCGATAACGCCAATGGCGCGCGCGCCAAGTCACAGACCGTCCGCACGATCCCAGTCAGCAGCGCGTTGATCCGATTGTTCGCCGACTACCTTCACAGCGAGTACGGCGATCTGGACAGCGACTACGTGTTCGTCAACCTGTGGGGCCGCCCGCAGGGGCATCCGCTGACCTACGCTGCGGTCTACGACCTGGTGCGGAGGCTGCGCCGGCGGACCGGGATCGACTTCGACCCGCACTGGCTGCGACACACGGCCGCAACCCGGCTGCTGCGCGACGGAGTCAGCATCGAGGTGGTCGCGCACCTGCTCGGACATGCGCACGTGGCGACGACGACCACGACGTATGGGCACCTCACCGTGGAGGACGCTCGGCGGGTCATGGAACAGGCAGGCTGGTTCACCGATGGGCAGGTGCGGCTATGAGCACGCCGTCGCTGAAGCCCGCCGGCCCGTCGGGGCTAATCGGCAAGCTGATGGCCGAGGTCCGCAGCGAATTCCGCAGCGATGTACTGGAATTCGGTGCCGATGATCCGGTGTTTGGTGGAGCCGAGTGCCGGGTTGAGGGGTGCGGGCGAACCGCCCGCGGACGCGGCCTGTGTGAAGGACATCGGCAACGGTGGGACGACGAAGGACGCCCGTCGGTGGAGCAGTTTGTCGTGTCGACCGATCCGCGGTGGCGGCGGCGACAACCCAACCAGCGCTGCCGGGTGCCCGGTTGCGGTTACGGCTCTGCCCGTGGCGGCATGTGCGGGCTGCACGCGCAACGATGGGAACGCGCCGGGCGCCCCAGCCTGGCCGGATGGCTGGCCGAACCGCAGCCGTTCAAGCAACCAGCGGCCGGGGTGACCTGCCGGATTCCGCACTGCGAGCTCTGGCCGCAGGGCACGTCTGCGTTCTGCCAAACCCACACCAACACCTGGAAGGTCAACGGCAGACCCGACATCGACGTGTTCGCCGACCGCTTCGCCGCCGAAGCCCCGTTGGCCAGTGAGCAGATACGGCTCGACCGGCTGATCGGTCAGCTGAAGCTGGAACTGCAGTACGTGCTGCAACGCCGCCACGACGATCGGCAGGGCAAGCTCACCCCGGACGTGGTCATGCGCGTGGTGAAGGCACTGGCCGCCGCAGGCGTGGGCTCCCTGCTCCACCACGACGAGGACACCTGGCATGACTGGGCTCGGTCGACGATCAACGACACTCGCTCCCGTGGATTCCTCAGCTACGCATCCCGGGTGATCGCCGACCTGGCCGAGGCCGGCGGCTGGGACGCCGAATACCCGCGCGAAGTCTGGCGCATGCGCCGGCTCGGCTACGACGGAGACCGCACGCTGCGCTTCGACGGTATTCCGCAGCCGTGGCTGCGGGATCTGGCCAAGCGGTGGGTCCGGTGGCGGCTATCGACCGGATTGGGTCTGGAAGCCGGCGGCGGCAGGCCGGTCGTTGCGCTCACCCGCTTCGCCGGGTACCTCGCCGACATCGGCGTCGAGAGCATCGACCGGATCAACCGGCCGGTGCTGGAGCGCTATTTGGCCAACCTGCGCAGCGACTCCATCGGTGCCCAACGCCGCGGGACCCATATCGGGCTGCTCAACCGATTCTTCGCTACCGTCCGCCAACACCGTTGGGACACAGACCTTCCCGCAGACGCGATGTTCTTCGCCGAGGACTACCCCAAACGCGATGAACGGTTGCCTCGGGCACTGGCCGAACAGGTCATGACCCAGCTCGAGGATCCCGACAACCTTGCCCGATACGCCGACCCCGCTCACCGGTTGATCACGATCATCTTGATGCGTTGCGGGCTACGGATCACTGATGCGCTGCGGCTGCGCAGCGATTGTGTGGTCGCCGATGCCGAAGGCGCACCGTATCTGCGCTACCTCAACCACAAGATGAAACGCGACGCGTTGGTGCCCATCGACGAGCAGTTGCGCGAACTCATCGCCGAACATCGCAACCACACCTCCCAGCGTTGGCCGGCAGGCACGCCGGTGTTGTTCCCACGGCCGACGAAGAACATTGACGGCACCCACCCGATCGCGAGTCCCACCTACCGGATGGCGCTGTTGCGCTGGCTGTCCGTCTGCGACATCCGCGACGAGCACGGCCAGCCGGTGCACCTCACCCCGCACCAGTGGCGCCATACCCTGGGCACCCGGCTGATCAACCGCGACGTCCCGCAAGAGGTCGTGCGACGCATCCTCGACCATGACTCCGCGCAGATGACCGGGCACTACGCCCGCCTGCACGACACCACCGTGCGCCGTCAGTGGGAGGCAGCTCGAAAGGTCGACATCCACGGCGCCACAATCATTTTCGACCCGTCCGGGCCGATCGCGGAGGCCGCCTGGGCCAAACAGCGCCTCGGCCGAGCCACCCAGGCCCTACCCAACGGCTACTGCGGACTGCCGGTGCAGCAGAGCTGCCCGCACGCCAACGCCTGCCTGACCTGCCCGATGTTCCTCACCACCGCCGAGTTCCTGCCCCAGCACCACCAGCAGCGGCAACAGACTCTGCAGCTGATCACCGCCGCCGAAGCCCGCGGCCAACAACGTCTGGCCGAGATGAACCGTCAAGTCCTGCACAACCTGGACACCATCATCACCGCCCTCAACGATTCAGAACCAGGGAAGGCCAAACATGCGGGCTGACAACAGCATCAACCTCATCCGGGCGGCCCAGCAGCGGCACGAACACACCCGCGCCAAGGCGATCGCGGCGATGCACGAACTCGACCGGACCGGCGCCGTGCTCACCTTCGAATCCGTCGCCCGCCATGCCGGTGTCTCCCGCTCGTGGATCTACACCCAAATCGACCTCAAAGACGAGATCTGCCGGCTCCGCGCCCAGCACCGGCCCGAGCCAAGCACACCGTTACCTGCCCGACAACGCGCCAGCGACGACTCCCTGCGGCAGCGCCTCGAAATCGCCAACCGCCGCAACCACGAACTCGCCGATGAGAACCGGCGGCTACGCCGCCAACTCGCGTGCGCCCTTGGCCAACTCCGCGACGACACCGGAAGACACCATGAACGGACGCATCGCGATTCGGTAACGATCGGGCCATGCTGACCGCCAACCGATATCGATCTCCAGCCGCGTCATGGACACCCTCCACGACACAAACCTGCAGGTCACAACAGCTATCGCACACAGTGCTCCAGATAACCAGTGAACGGCTCAACAAAGAGATCCGCCGCCGCACCGACGCCGTCGGGATCTTCCCCAACCGCGACGCCATCGTCCGTCTCGTCGGCGCCGTGTTGGCCGAACAGAACGACGAATGGGCCGAAGGCCGCCGTTACCTCGGCCTCGACATCCTCACCCGCTGCCGCCTGACCACCATCACCGACGACAACCCCGACATAGGAGCCAACGACATGCCCGCACTCACCGCCTAACCCACCGGATCACACAGCACTACACCACTTCCCGGGACTTGACCTAATCTCATGTCGGCGTCTTTGAGAGTTGATCGAACAGTTTGAGCACGTCGGTCATCAGATGAAACGCCGGCAAAACGACGTACAACAAGCGTTCGTAATCACTTGTGAGCCGGAGCGATACAACACCCGCTTCCTGACCTTCCTGGGTGGGTTGAGGCTCCTGAATGCTCTTGGGCTGCAGCACCGCTTTAAACGCCTTGCGCGCGTGATTTCGGTGCCACCCGGTATTGGCGCACACCTCGTCAAGAATCCGGCCCTTCCCGCGCTTGCTCGCCTGCTGGTAGCGGGTCGCAGCCGCCTCGGTGATTGCTCTGCGCTGTGCCAACGTCAACCCCATCCACTGGGCGTACGCGCGCATTTCCAATGAGGCAACGACCCACCCATACGCGCGCATTTCTGACGAGTCAACGCGGTCGGTGGACCGTGCTATGGTCGAACACATGTTCGAGTATGTGGTGGCGTCGCGGTCCACGCCGGAGGCGGTGGCGCTGCTGGATCGGGCGTGGGAGGCGGCCCGGGCCGAGGCGCGGGCCGCCGCGGCCCGGCTGGTGGCGGTTGCCGAGTTGTTGGTGTTGCGTTGCCGGGAGACGGGGGAGCGGGCGGATTGGGCCGCCGATGCCTGGGAGGCGGTGGCCGCGCAGGTGGGGGCGGCGCTGGGCTGCAGCGTGGCGATGGGGCACAGCTATCTGCGTTATGCGATGGCGATGCGGGAACGGTTGCCGCAGGTCGGGGCGGTGTTCGCGGCCGGGGGCATCGATTACCGGGCGTTTCAGACCCTGGTGTTTCGCACCGATTTGATCACCGATGCGCAGGCGTTGGCCCGGGTGGACGCCACGCTGGCCGTGTTGGTGTCGCGGCGGCCGTCGCTGACCCGCGGTGGGCTGGCCGCCGCGGTGGATCGGGTGGTGGCGGCCGTGGATGCCGATGCGGTGCGCCGGGCACGCGACGCGCTGACCGGCCGGTATCTGGATGTGCGGGCCAACGAGTCGGGGATGGCCTGGGTGGAAGGCAACGTCCTCGGGCCCGACGGGCATGCCCTGGATCGCCGGCTCGACGAGCTGGCCAGTGGAGTGTGTGCGGGGGATCCGCGCAGCCGCGCCCAGCGGCGCGCCGACGCGTTGGGGGCGCTGGCCGCCGGTGCCGGGCGGCTGGCGTGTGGCTGCGGATCACCGGACTGCCCGAGCGCAGCCGCGCCGGCGCCGCGCAGCACTGTGGTGATCCACGTGGTCGCCGAACAGGCCACCGTCGCCGGCCGCGGGGCTACGCCCGCTGTGGTGGCCGGGCCCGACGGGCTGATCCCGGCGCAGGTCATCGCCGAGCTGGCCGCCTCGGCGCGGCTGGTGCCGGTGGCGGTGCCCGAGGGCGGGCCCGAACCCGGCTACACCCCGTCGGCCCGGCTGGCCGACTTCATCCGCTGCCGGGACCTGACCTGTCGGGCGCCCGGGTGTGATCGCCCCGCCGTCGACTGCGATGTGGACCATACGATCCCGTACGCCCAGGGCGGGCCCACCCACCCGTCGAACCTCAAATGCCTGTGCCGTGGCCATCATTTGCTGAAAACGTTCTGGGGCTGGCGCGACCGGCAACTGCCCGACGGCACGGTGATCTGGACCCTGCCCGACGGCGACACCTACGTCACCACCCCGGGCAGCGCGCTGCTGTTCCCCACCCTATGTACACCCACCGGGGCCGTGTCGCCGGCCAAGCCCGACACCGAGCACCGCTGCGGCGAGCGCACCGCCATGATGCCGCTGCGCCGCCATACCCGCGCCCACAACCGCGCCCACCGCATCACCACCGAACGCAACCACAACCGCCGCACCCGACTCACCACCCACCCCGCGACACCCGGACCCGCACCACCACCCGACCCCGACGACGAGCCGCCACCCTTCTGACCGCAGAGGCCCTTGACTCGATCTCGAACTGGTGTTCGAATTACTGGCATGCGGTGGGCGAGTCAGGCCGTCGCGGTCAACGGGAAACCCGTCGAGGATGGGGCGCTGCCGGGGCTGCAACGCCTCGGTCTGGTGCGCAGCGTGCGCGCGCCCCAGTTCGAGGGCATCACCTTCCACGAGGTGCTGTGCAAGTCCGCGCTGAACAAGGTGCCGAATGCCTCGGCGCTGCTGTTCCGCTACACCGTCAACGGCTACCGAGGCTGCTCGCACGCCTGCCGGTACTGCTTCGCCCGGCCCAGCCACGAATACCTGGAGTTGAACTGCGGCAATGACTTTGACACCCAGGTCGTCGTCAAGACCAACGTCGCACAGGTGCTGCGCCGGGAACTGCGGCGGCCGTCGTGGCGGCGCGAGACCGTCGCGCTGGGCACCAACACCGATCCCTACCAGCGGGCCGAGGGCCGGTATGCGCTGATGCCCGGCATCATCGGCGCGCTGGCCGAATCGGGCACCCCGCTGTCGATCCTGACCAAGGGCACGCTGCTGCGCCGGGACCTGCCGCTGATCGCGAACGCCGCGGCGCAGGTTCCGGTTTCGGTGGCGGTGTCGCTGGCGGTGGGCGACGCGGACCTGCACCGCGACGTCGAGCCGGGCACCCCGACGCCGCAGGCGCGCCTGGGTCTGATCAGCGCGATCCGCGCCGCCGGGCTGGACTGCCACGTGATGGTCGCGCCGGTGCTGCCCTACCTCACCGATTCCGTCGAGCACCTCGACGACCTGCTCGGCCAGATCGCGGCCGCCGGCGCGGGCAGCGTCACGGTCTTCGGCCTGCACCTGCGCGGCTCGACGCGGGGCTGGTTCATGGAATGGCTGGCCCGCTCGCATCCCGAGCTGGTCGGCCGCTACCGGGAGCTGTACAGCCGCCGCGCCTACCTGCCGCCGAGCTATCGCGACATGCTGCGGCACCGCGCCGCCCCGCTGATCGCCAAGTACCGGCTGGGCGGCGATCACCGCCCGTTCGCCCGAGCGGTTGCGGCCGCGCCGGCGCCCGAACCCGCTCAGCCGACGCTGTTCTGACAAGCCGGAAAACCCGAACACTCCGAAAACTCATCGCGCCCCGTCGCCGCGCGGCTTGGTCAGCGTGAATCGGTCGATCACCGACATCTCGCCGAGCGGGCCGGTCAGCGCGTAATGCGTCGCCCTGATCGAGGTGTTGCCGCCGGCCGGGCCGGGGTCGACGTCGAAAGCCACGAAGCCGTAAGGGTTGTCGCGGTCACGGAACGCCGACCACGGCGCGTCCTCGATGACATAGATCGGCGCCTTGCGCCCCAGCCCGGGGTCGAACGTGCCCACGCCGGTCAGCACCCGGCAGCGGGGCTCGGGGAAGAACATCGCGTTGCTCGGCGCCGACGTGCCGCCGCCGCCGATGACCAGGTGCACCGTGCCGCGCGTGGCGTCGATGAGGTCGCCGCGGGTGTCCACCGGTATCGGGGTACGGGTGTCGGTGCCCAGCGCGCCGCGCAACGGGTGCGAGCGCTCGTAGTGATGCTCGTGGCCGCACAGCACCAGATCGACCTGATACTGGTCGAACAGCGGCAGCCATTCTTCGCGGATGCCCAGGTCGGCGCCGTTGGTCCGGTCCGCGGTGGAGATCGCCGTCTGGTGCATGCAAACCACCAGCCAGTCGACGTCCGGGTCGCGCCGGGCCGCGGCGAGTTCGGTTGCCAGCCAACGCTTCTGCTCCCCGCCCGAATAGCCGTGCACGTAGAAGTTGCCGCCGTCCTGAAAGGCTACGTCGTCGTTGCTCAGGCTGACCACCCGCACCGAGCCGGCGGTGAACGAATACCACAGGCCGCGGGTCTCGGGGCTCGACCCGGAATCGGGCACCGCGAAGTAGGCCTGATACGCGCCGTAACCGATTGGGCCGTTGCCCAATTCGTTCTCGTGATTGCCCGCCGCCGGCATCCACGGCCGAAACCGCGCCGAGCGTGAGTTGTTCTCGAACCAGTCGGACCAGGTGCGGATCCGGTTTTGCGCCAGGTTGGCGTAACACAGGTCGCCGTTGACCAGGTTGAACAGCGGGCCGATCCGCTCGATGGCCATGGTGGTGTCCGCGGCGGCCGGTGAGCCGATGTTGTCGGTGGCGTACCGCCCGTTGGGCATCTTGGCCAGCGCGGGCGTCGACTGATCACCGAAGCTAGTGAAGCGCAAGGGTTTTCGGCCCATCGGCGCGGTCCGCACGGTGCCCTGCTGGGGCTGCGCGCCGTCGTGCAGCGCGGCGTAGACATAGTCGGTGTCCGGCGTCAGGCCGGTCAGCCGGGCATGGTTGACCCGAACTTCGATGCCCGACTTCGCATCCCGGTACGTGCGGGTGTCGGCGGCCACCGTGCGGCCGAACCCGGACACCGGAGTTCCGAACACGACGCGCGGATTGCGGACGGCGTCGGTGCTGTGCCAGGACACCACCACCTCGGTGCCGGCATTCTTTCCGAACTGCAGGTGCAGCCCGGCCACCGGCGGTGCGCCGTTGCGGTCGGGCTGCAGCCACGGCCAGGGCCCTCTCGAGCGCGCGGACTGCGACCACAGCAGCGTGGCGCCGCCGCCGATGCCCACCCCCAACGCCGCCGACACGGCGCCGGTGGTCAGCAACCGGCGGCGGGTGACGCCGGGCGCCGCGGCGCCGGCCGGGTTCGGGGGCTGGGTGGGCTCATCGCTCATGTCTGCTTCATACCCGAGCCGGGTGAGCGCGGCCGCAGCCGCCGGTAAACAGCGAACCGTCGCTAACGAATCCGGTAGCGTTTTCGATATGACGAACGTGCACAGGACAGCGAGCGCGATCTCAGCGGTGACGATGGCCGTGGCGGCGGTGCTCACGCCGGCGGCGGCGCATGCGGACGGCCACCAGGTGACCTACACCGTGACGAGCCCCAACAATGTGACCGCCAACGTCTCCTACGTGAACGCCGACCCGCCCAGCCAGGCCGCCTTCAACGCCGACCCGTCGAAGTTCTCGACCAGCGTGCAGGCCCCGCTCAGCGGCGGAACGCCGGTCACCTACACCGCCACGTTGGCAAACCCGAACCAGTTCGCCAGCATCACGGCCAGCGGCATGCTGCACTGGCCGGACTCGGGCAACGGCCCCGCCCAGTTCCACTGCGAGATCGCCGTGGACGGCCAGGTGGTCGTGCAACAGGACGCAACGACCACCGTCACCTGCCGGCCCAGCTAGTCAGCCGGCGAACGCCGCGCTTCCCGGTTCGGCGTGCGCCACCGCGACGACCTCGGCGGGTTCCGGCCCGACCGAGCGGACCTTGTGGCTGACCGACGCGTCGAAATACGCGCTGTCGCCGGGCCCGAGCGTGAACGTCTGGTCGCCGTAGTCGAGCTCGACCCTGCCGGCGTGCACGAACAGGAACTCCTGGCCGGCGTGCTCGGGGTGCGGGTCGTCGGCCAGCTGTTCGGTGGGGCGAATCACGAACGGCGACATGGTCTTTCCCAGCATCGACGAGGCCAATACCCGGTAGCGCCGGCCCCCGGGGCCACCGGCGCGCTCGACGGCGATCTTCTCCCGGGCCGCTTCGTCGGAGAACAGCCGCCCGACGTCGACGTCGAGGGCTCGCGCGACCTTCAGCGCGACCGCGATCGACGGGGTGCTCTGGCCGCGTTCGATTTTGGACAGGTAGCTCTTGGTTAGGCCGGTCTGCGCAGCCAGCGCCTCCAGGGTGAGGCCGCGTTGCCTGCGGACGGGACGCAGCAGTGCTGTCACGAGGCTCCTATGACACAAGGTTTCCTAACCTGCTACATTGTGTCACATGGCCAGCACGTTCACCGATTCGAAATCGGAATTGATGCGCCGGGCTGCCGAGCAGTTGACGGCGTTGCAGGGCCGGGACGCCGCCGAATCGCCGTTGACCACCCGCCAGAAGCTGGCCCTGACCTGCCGGGCGCTGTTCGACGCCGGGCACGACTCCGGGCTGGCCGGGCAGATCACCGCCCGCGCCGAGGCCGACGGCACCTACTACACCCAGCGGCTCGGCCTGGGCTTCGACGAGATCACCGACGGCAATCTGCTGCTGGTCGACGAGGACCTCAATGTCCTCGAGGGTGACGGAATGGCCAACCCCGCCAACCGCTTTCACAGCTGGATCTATCGCGCCCGCCCCGACGTGCAGTGCATCGTGCACACCCATGCGTTCCACGTGGCGGCGCTGTCCATGCTGGAGGTCCCGCTGGTGGTATCTCACATGGACACCACCCCGCTGTACGACGACTGCGCGTTTCTGGCCGACTGGCCGGGCGTGCCCGTCGGCAACGAGGAGGGGGAGATCATCACCGCCGCGCTGGGCGACAAGAAGGCGGTGCTGCTGGCCCACCACGGCCACGTCATCGCCGGCGCCAGCATCGAGGAGGCGTGCTCGTTGGGAATCCTCATCGAGCGCGCCGCCAAGCTGCAGCTGGCCGCGATGGCCGCCGGCACCGTCAAGCAGCTGCCCGAGGAGCTGGCCCGCGAGGCCCACGACTGGACGCTGTCGCCGCAGCGCAGCCGGGCCAACTTCGCCTACTACGCCCGCCGGGCCCTGGCCCGCCATCCCGACGCGCTGACCAGCTGAGGAGCCAACCCTTGACCGAACCCAAGATCCACGGCATCATCGCCTACCCGGTTACGCCCTTCGCCGACAACGGGATTGACACGCAGCGGCTGGCCGCATTGGTCGAGCGGCTGGTGTCCGCCGGCGTGCACGCGATCGCGCCGCTGGGCAGCACCGGCGAGCTGGCCTACCTGGAGGAGCCCGAAGTCGACGCCGTGATCGACACCACCCTGAGCGCCGTCGCCGGCCGGGTGCCGGTGATCGTGGGAGTGTCGGATGTGACCACCGCCAAGACGATTCGGCGCGCCCAATACGCGCAGCGAGCCGGGGCGGACGCGGTGATGATCCTGCCGGTGTCCTACTGGAAGCTCACCGAGCGGGAGATCTTCCATCACTACCGCAGCATCAGCGACGCCATCTCGATTCCGATCATGGCCTACAACAACCCGGCCACCAGCGGCGTGGACATGCCACCGGAGCTGCTGGTGCGGATGTTCGAATCCATCGACAACGTGGCCATGGTCAAGGAGTCCACCGGCGACCTGACCCGGATGCGGCGCATCGCCGAGCTGTCCGGCAACCGGCTGCCCTTCTACAACGGCAGCAACCCGCTGGTGCTCGACGCGCTGAAGGCCGGGGCGTCCGGATGGTGCACGGCCGCACCGTGTTTGCGACCGCAACCATGCATCGACCTGTACGACGCGGTGCGCGCGAACGACCTCGACACCGCGCAGCGACTCTACGACGACCTCAAGCCACTGCTCACCTTCATCGTGGCCGGCGGGCTGGCCACCACCGTCAAGGCCGGCCTGGAGTTGCTCGATTTCAAAGTCGGCGACCCGCGCGCGCCGTTGCTGCCGCTCGACGAGCAGGGCCGCGCCGAGTTGCGCAAACTGCTTGCGGCCTAACCCAAGTCGGGCGCGGAGAAGGTGTCGCACTGCTTCGGGTCGCCGGTCTGGTACCCGATGGTGAACCACTTCTGGCGCTGCTCGGAGGAACCGTGCGTCCAGGACTCGGGGTTGACCCGGCCGGTCGCCTGCTTCTGGATGCGGTCGTCGCCCACCGACGCGGCGGCCGACAGCGCGTCGGCGATGTCCTTGTCGCTCAACGGCTCCAGGTAGGGCACACCGGTGCTCTCCTGCTTGACCGTGGAGGCGTAGTGCGCCCAGATGCCGGCGTAGCAGTCGGCCTGCAGCTCGGTGCGCACCCCGTTGCCGCCGGCGCCCTGCGCGCCCTGCTGGGAGCGGCCCAACACGCCCTGCAGGTTCTGCACGTGGTGACCGTACTCGTGGGCCACCACGTACTCCTGCGCGAAAGGCCCACCGCTGGAACCAAATCGGTCGACCAGCTCCTGGAAGAAGTCGGTGTCGAAGTACGCCGTCTGGTCCACCGGGCAGTAGAACGGCCCGACCGCGGTGGTGGCAGGGCCGCAGCCGGTGTTCACCCGGCCGGTGAACAACCGCACGTGCGGTCGGGTGTAGCGCGGCATCAGCTGATGCCACACCGCGTCCACCGAGTTCCCGGTGGCGACCACGCGGCACTGCACGTACTTGTTGGCGTCGGCGCCCGTCTTGCACTGGCTCAGGTCGAACCCGGGCGCCGAGTAGCCGCCGGTGTTGGTCTGCTGCTGGGGCATGACGCGGCCCGGGTCGACGCCGAGGAACAACGCGCCGAGCAGGATGATCAGCCCGAGGCCGCCGCCCCCGACGGCCATTCCCATCCCGCCGCCGCCGGACGAGGACGCGGTGCTGGTGTCGATCTGCATGCCCTCGTTGAAGGTCATGACACGCTCCTAAGGTTGCCGGGTCGCTAGGGAGTCGGTGTAGCTGCGCAGGTTGCGCAGAAAGCGGCGCAGGGCCAGGTTCAGCAGCGGCCCGACCACCGCCATCGCCAGTTTCGCCGGCCCGGCGGGTTTCTGGGCCATGGTCCAGGTCAGCCGGCAACCGCCGGGGATGACCTGCACCCGGTAGTCCTCGGCGAACGCGGCCACCGACCGGGTCGAGCACTCGTTGAACCGAAATGCCATGTGCGTGAACGGTTCCCAGGCCAGGAACTCCTCGTTGCCGACGATACCGCCGCGCATCTCGACGACCCGGGTGGTGCCCACGCCCCGCGGCTCGGGGCTGGTCCAGGTGACCTTGGTGATCACCGTCGCCCAGCGCGGCCAGGCCGCGGCGTCGGACAGCACCTCGAACAGCTGCTCGGGGGTGATGGCCAAATCGACACTGTTGCGGAACACCACGGGCGCCGAGTCGATGAAGTCGAGGCCGACGCGCTCGCAATCGAACATGGGATCAATCTAGCCGGGGCCGTCGCTGGCCGCGGCCAGTAACGGCACCAGCACGTCGCTGATCGGGGTGGGCAGCCCGTGGGCGCGTCCCTTGCGGGCGATCACCCCGTTGCGGACGTCCCACTCCATCGGCCGGTGAGCCTCCGCGTCGGACAGGATCGAGGTGCCCATGTCCTCGGGAGCCCTGCGGAACAGCTCGACCAGCTCGTCGACGACGTCGTCGGACAGCCGGGCGCCCTCGGCCCGCGCGACCGCCAGGCATTCGGCGACGTAGCGCCGGGACAGGGCGGCGACGTCGTCGCGGCGGAACATCCCGGACCGGCGCCGCGACAGCGCCATGAACCCGGCCAGCGCGTTGGTGAGAAGCTTGCGCCAGGCCGCGGTGATGATGTCGGGGTCGCAGTCCACCCGGCAGCCGGCGTCGCGCAGCAGGGCGGCCACCGCCTGCGCCGACGGCCCGCTGGGCAGCACCAGGGCGGGCTCGGTCCGCAGCCTCACCCAGCCCTGCGGCTGGGTCGTCGCCGAATACCAGACGATGCCCGGGATCACCGGCGAGACCGGGCAGAGCGGCCGCACCTGCTCGACCTGCTCGACGCCGTTCTGCAGCACCACGACGACGGTGTGTTCGCCGCACAGCCGGGCCAGCCAGCCGGCGGCGCCGGCGTTCTGGGTGGCCTTGACCGCCAGCAGCACCACGTCCACCGGGCCGCTCACCCGACCGGGATCGGTGTGCACCGGGCCGGGGACGACGATCGGGTCGGCGCCGTCGGGGCGCAGCTCGATGCGCTCGCGCGGGGTGCGGCCGCACACCACCACCGAATGACCGGCCCGGTGCAGCAGCGCGGCCGCCGTCGTACCGACGGCGCCGGGACCGACGAGTGCGATGGTGGTGGCAATAGGACCAAAGTTACCTCCTCTAGACTTGGCTTTCGTTTCAGACCAAGGGGAGTGTTTTTGTGCTGCGCAGCCACGCCGCCGGTTCGCTGAGAAGTAGCGACGCCGGGCAGCAGGTGACGCTGGCGGGCTGGGTCGCGCGCCGGCGCGACCACGGCGGCGTCATCTTCATCGACCTGCGCGACGCCTCCGGAATTACCCAGGTGGTGTTCCGCGACCCGGACGTCCTCAAGCAGGCGCACCGGCTGCGCGCCGAGTTCTGCGTCGCGGTGACCGGGCTGGTCGAGATCCGCCCGGAAGGCAACGCCAACCCCGAGATCGCCACCGGCGACATCGAGGTCAACGCGTCGTCGCTGACCGTGCTGGGCGAAAGCGCGCCGCTGCCGTTCCAGCTCGACGAGCCCGCCGGCGAGGAGCTGCGGCTGAAATACCGCTACCTGGACCTGCGCCGCGACGCGCCGGCCGCGGCAATCCGGTTGCGCTCCAAGGTGAATGCCGCCGCGCGCGAAGTGCTGGCGCGGCACGACTTCGTCGAGATCGAGACCCCGACCATCACCCGCTCCACCCCGGAGGGGGCGCGCGACTTCCTGGTGCCGGCCCGGCTGCATCCCGGCTCGTTCTACGCGCTGCCGCAGAGCCCGCAGCTGTTCAAGCAGTTGCTGATGGTGGCCGGGATGGAGCGCTACTACCAGATCGCCCGCTGCTACCGCGACGAGGATTTCCGCGCCGACCGCCAGCCCGAGTTCACCCAGCTCGACATGGAGATGAGCTTCGTCGACGCCGAGGACGTCATCGCGATCTCCGAGGAGATCCTGGCCGCGCTGTGGGCGCTGATCGGCTACGAGATCCCCCGGCCGATCCCGCGGATCAGCTACGCCGACGCGATGGCCCGCTACGGCTCCGACAAGCCCGACCTGCGGTTCGGACTCGAGCTCGTCGAGTGCTCGGAGTTCTTTAAAGACACCACATTTCGCGTCTTCCAGGCGCCGTACGTGGGTGCGGTGGTGATGCCCGGCGGGGCCTCGCAGCCGCGCCGCACCCTGGACGGCTGGCAGGAGTGGGCCAAGCAGCGCGGCGCCAAGGGCCTGGCCTACGTGCTGGTCGGCGAGGACGGCGAGCTGGGCGGGCCGGTGGCCAAGAACCTCTCCGACGCCGAGCGCGCCGGGCTGGCCGGGCACGTCGGCGCCGCACCGGGGGACTGCATCTTCTTCGCGGCCGGGCCGGCCAAGCCGTCGCGGGCGCTGCTGGGCGCGGCCCGCAGCGAGATCGCCCACCGGCTGGGCCTGATCGACCCGCAGGCGTGGGCGTTCGTCTGGGTGGTGGACCCGCCGCTGTTCGAGCCCGCCGACGACGCCACCGCCGCCGGTGACGTCGCCGTCGGCTCCGGGGCGTGGACCGCGGTGCACCACGCGTTCACCGCACCCAAGCCGGGATACGAGGACGCGATCGAGACCGACACCGGCAACGTGCTCGCCGACGCGTACGACATCGTCTGCAACGGCAACGAGATCGGCGGCGGCTCGATCCGTATCCACCGCCGCGACATCCAGGAGCGGGTGTTCGCGGTGATGGGCCTGGACCACGCCGAGGCTCGGGAGAAGTTCGGATTCCTGTTGGAGGCGTTCACCTTTGGCGCGCCCCCGCACGGCGGAATCGCGTTCGGCTGGGACCGGATCAACGCGCTGCTGTCCCGGGTCGACTCCATCCGCGAGGTGATCGCCTTCCCCAAGACCGGCGGCGGCGTCGACCCGCTCACCGACGCGCCGGCGCCCATCACCGAACAGCAGCGCAAGGAGTCCGGAATAGACGTCAAGCCGGACCGGGTTGAGCAGGCATGACTGATATTCCGGACACCGGCACCATCAACGCGTTCAACCAGAGCATCATCGACGAATTCCGGGCCAACGACGGCAAAGTGGGCGGCCAGTTCGAGGGTGCCGACCTGCTGCTGCTGCACACCACCGGCGCCAAGTCGGGTCAGCCCCGGGTGTCGCCGCTGGCCTACTTCCGCATCGACGGCAAGCTCCTGGTGATCGGCTCGTTCGCCGGCGCCCCGGTCAGCCCGGCCTGGGTGCACAACCTGCGGGCCAACCCCGCCGCGCGGGTGGAGATCGGCACCGACAGCTTCGACGTGACCGCGCGCGAGCTGCCCCGCGAGGAGCGCGACGCGCTGTTCGCCCAGGTCGCCGCGGCTGCCCCCGGCTTCGCCGAGTACCAGGCCAAGACCAGCCGGGTGATCCCCCTGTTCGAGCTGATCCGGACCTGACCGATGCGCGGCTCGGCGGTGCCCTCGTTGGTGCGCACCGCCGTGCGGGCGGGCGGCAAGCGGCTGGGTGCGGTGTGGTTCAACCTGCTGCAGACGTCGCTGGCCGCCGGCCTGTCCTGGTACCTGGCCCACGACGTGCTGGACCATCCGCAACCGTTCTTCGCGCCGATCGCCGCCGCGGTGTCGTTGTCGACCAGCAACGTGCTGCGCGCCCAACGGGCCGTCCAGATGATGATCGGGGTGACGCTGGGCATCGGGCTGGGCACCGTGGTGCAGGGGATGCTCGGTCCCGGCGCGCTGCCCATCGCGGTCGCCGCGCTGGTCGCGCTGGGCGCCGCGGTGTTCATCGGGGGCGGCTTCATTGGGCACGGGATGATGTTCGCCAACCAGACCGTGGTCTCGGCGCTGTTGGTGCTGGCCCTGTACCGCGGCGGCGCCGGGCCGGAACGCATCTTCGACGCGCTGATCGGCGGCGCGGTGGCCATCGTCGTCGCCGTGCTGCTGTTCCCCGCCGACCCGCGCACCGTGCTGGGCGCCGCCCGGGCCGGCGTGCTGGCGGTGCTGCACGACGTGCTGTCCCGGGCCGCCGACGTTTCCTCCGGCCGCCGGGCGGCCCCGCCCGACTGGCCGCTGAGCGCCGTCGACCGGGTGCACGAACAGCTCAGCGGCCTGCTGGAAGCGCGCACCACCGCCCGGCACGTCGTCGCCATCGCGCCGCGACGCTGGGGCCTGCGCGACGCCGTGCGCGCCGCCGACCATCAGGCCGTGCACGTCGCGCTGCTGGCCGGCTCGGTGCTGCAGCTGGCCCGCGCGGTGGCCCCCGGCCCCGGCGACCGGCAGGGGCAGCCGGTGTCGACGGTACTGCTGGTGCTGGCGGCGGCGACCGCGCTGGCCGACCGCGATCCGGCCGGCGCGTGCGTGTACCTCGGCTCGGCGCGCCGGCACGCCGCGCGGCTGCGCTCGGGCGACGGCGGCGACCGGGAGCCGCACGTCGCGCTGGCCGACGCCGTCGGCGCCTGCGTCGACGACCTGCAACGGGTGATCGACCTGCGGCCGGGGTGAGGGGCTCACCGCGAGTCGGCCAGGAACTCCTGCACCAGTTTCCGCGGCGCCTGGGTCAGCCACGCCTCGGTGATCAGCTCCTCGAGGTCGCGCACCGAGATGGCGTCCAGGTTGACCAGCACCGCGGGATAGCCGTCGAAATGCGGGGTGGTGAAGAAGGTCTGCGGCGCGTCGTCGATCAGCGCGAACTTGACGCCCTCGTCGGCCACCCGGACACCGAGGACGTCGCCCGGGGTGGGCTCGGCGCCGGTGCGGGCCAGCGCTTCCCGCTCGGAGGGCCGCAGCGGGCGCTCCCAGGCCAGCAACTTCTTGCCGACCCGCCAGTCGTGCGGTGACGGCTCGGAGGTGAGGGCCAGCTCACCCACGATGCGGGCGACGTCGTACCACGTGGCCACGCTCTCGATTGTGCTCCCGTTTCGGCGCGGCCGCCGCCGGATCGGCAAACGCGGCGGCATCGCGACCGCGGAGGCGGCCCCGGTGTGATGTGATCAGCCTTGTGCCCGAAGCCGATCAGCAGGCCGACGGCGGGGCCGCCCGCCGCCACCGCGTCACCCACCGCACCGAGTACCGCTACTCCGACGTGGTGACCAGCTCCTACGGCCGGGGTTTCCTGACGCCGCGGGACTCGCTGCGGCAGCGCTGCGTCGCCCATCGGCTGACCATCGACCCGGCCCCGGCCGACAGCTCCACCAGCACCGACTGCTACGGCAACATCAGCTCCTATTTCCACGTCACCCAACCGCACCACAGCCTGACGGTGACCAGCGATTCCATCGTCGACGTCAACCCGCCGGCGCCGGGCCTGTACACCACCGGGCCGGCGGTACAGCCCTGGGAGGCGGCCCGCCCGGCCGGCCGCCGCGGGGCGGTGGCCACCGAATTCACCCTCGACCTCGACCCGC
Organism: Mycobacterium avium subsp. avium; assembly: GCF_009741445.1. Classification (NCBI taxonomy): domain Bacteria; kingdom Bacillati; phylum Actinomycetota; class Actinomycetes; order Mycobacteriales; family Mycobacteriaceae; genus Mycobacterium; species Mycobacterium avium. Next base: position 1,011,697 of record NZ_CP046507.1, read on the forward strand.
CGGAGATCACCGACGAGGTGCGCGACTACGCCGCACCCAGTTTCGCGCCCGGGCGGCCGCTGATCGAGGTGCTGCGGGACCTGGCGTCGCGGATCTTCACCGACTTCACCTACCGGTCCGGGTCGACGACGATCTCCACCGGGGTCGCCGAGGTTCTGGCGGCCCGCGAAGGGGTATGCCAGGACTTCGCGCGGCTGGCGATCGCCTGCCTGCGCGCCCACGGGTTGGCGGCCAGCTACGTGTCCGGGTATCTGGCCACCGACCCCCCCCGGAAAGGACCGGATGATCGGCATCGACGCCACCCACGCCTGGGCCGCCGTGTGGACCCCGCACGAGCCCGGTCAATTCGAGTGGCTGGGAGTGGATCCCACCAACGACCAGATGATCGACGAGCGCTACATCGTGGTGGGACGCGGCCGCGACTACGCCGACGTCCCGCCGCTGCGGGGCATCATCTACACCAACTCACAGCACAGCGTGATCGACGTGTCCGTCGACGTGGTGCCCTATGCGTGACTTCACCTGCCCCAAGTGCGGCCAGCGCCTGACCTTCGAGAACTCCACCTGCCTGAATTGCGGTAGCGCGCTGGGGTTTTCGATCGAGCAGATGGCACTGCTGGTGATCTCGGAGGACGAGACGAGCGGGCACGCCGGCTTCGTGCCCGCCAGCGAATACCAGTTGTGCGCCAATCTGCTTCTCGCCGAATGCAATTGGCTGGTCCCGGTGAACGAGCCGCGGTTGCTGTGCGCGTCCTGCGTGCTGACCACCGAGCGGCCCAACGACGCCGACTCCGTGGGGCTGGCCGAGTTCGCCCGCGCCGAGGCGGCCAAACGCCGGCTGATCGCCGAGCTGCACGAGCTGCGGCTGCCGATCGTCGGGCGTGATCAGGACCCCGACTACGGCCTGGCCTTCCGGCTGCTGTCCAGCGCGCACGAGAACGTGCTGACCGGTCACCAGAACGGGGTCATCACACTGGATTTGGCCGAGGGCGACGACGTGCACCGCGAACAGCTGCGGGTCGAGATGGACGAGCCGTACCGGACGCTGCTCGGGCACTTCCGGCACGAGATCGGGCACTACTACTTCTACCGGCTGATCGCCCCGCACCCCGACCACCTGCGCCGGTTCAACGAGCTGTTCGGCGATCCCGACGCCGACTACCAGCAGGCGCTGGACCGGCACTACAGCGAGGGCGCGCCGGAGGGATGGCAGGAGAACTTCGTCTCGTCGTATGCCACCATGCACGCCAGCGAGGACTGGGCCGAGACGTTTGCCCACTACCTGCACATCCGCGACACGCTGGACACCTCGGCGTGGTGCGGGCTGGCCCCGGCGTCGGCCACCATCGATCGTCCGGCGTTGGGGCCCAGCGCTTTTCAGACGATCATCGACACGTGGCTGCCGTTGTCGTGGTCACTGAACATGGTGAACCGGTCCATGGGCCACGACGACCTGTACCCATTCGTGCTGCCGGCCGCGGTGCTGGAGAAGATGCAGTTCATCCACGCCGTGGTCGACGGGGCCGGTTAGGCCGGCATCACGCGGCGCACATCGGGACCCCACAGCGGCTGCATGCCGCCGGGCAGCGCCAGCTGGGTGGTGGTGAGCACCTCGGCCAGGCTGCGCAGCTCGGCGTGCACCGAATCGAGCAGCTCGGCGAGCTCGGCGCGCCGCCCGTCATCGCTGATGCGTTCCAGCTCAGCGGGATGCGACCGGCGCAGCCGGGTGCCGATCTCGTCGACCAGCCGTTCCGGGCGCGACGACCCGGATGCGCCGGGCAGGCCCTTGAGGTCGGCGCGCAGCCGCTCCACCTGGTAGAGCAGCGACCGCGGGTTCTGCGCGTCGAACAGCATCAGCTCGGCCATCGCGGCCACGCTCACCTTGCCCGCCGTGCGGCGCCGGTAGCTGACCGAGGACTCGCAGGCCACCAGCGTCGATTCGAGGATGGTCTGTTCGGCGGCCGCGCCGCGCACCACGGTGAGCGTGGCCCGCAGCAGCGCCGTCAGCCACAGGCCGCGTTCGATCCGCTTGCCGATGTCCATCATGGTCCAGCCGGCGTCGCGCACCATCGACTCGCCGGCCACCCCGGACAGGGTCAGCATCCCGGCCAGCGTCTGGGTCTGCGCCGCGGTGAGCAGCGCGTCGGCCTCGGCCAGCGAGTCCGGCGGTTCGCTGTCCAGCGCCAGCGCCCGCTCCACCCCGGCCAGCACCATCCAGGTGTCGTTGGACATCTGGTCGCGCACCGCCCGCGCGGCCAGCGCCAGCCCCTCCACCGACTGCACCAGCGAGCCGGGCCGCTGCGGGTCGACGGTCAGCGACCACAGCGTGGAGGGCGCGACGGCGATCGTCTCGGCCGCATCGCCACCGGCCGCGGCGCCGGTGCCGGTGTCGGTGCCCGTGATGCGGCCCAGCGCGGCCATCAGCACCGGCACGCACTCGCTTTCCTCGCTGTGCTGGTGATGGCGGTAGACGTGGAAGCGGTCGCGGGTGACGATGAGCAGCCGGGCCATGCTCTCCGCGCGCTCGCCGTACCGCCCGATCCAGAACAGCTCGGACAGCACCCGCGGGGAGCTGACGGCCCAGGTGCCCGCGGCCGTCTTCGCCGGCGGCTCCACGGCGGGCACGCCGACCGCCTCGGCCCGGGCCCGCTCGGTCGGACGCACCCAGACATCCTTGGCCGCAACGCTTTTCAACGTGTACGCCGCCGGTCCTGCGGCCAGCAGGTAGCCGATGCCGCCGATCATCGGCGCGTAGCCGCCGCGCTGGGCCACGGTGAACAGCCGGATGCCGACCCCGGCCGACGACAACACGCCGGCGTGGTCGGTCGGCGCCGAGGAGAACTGCGGCAGCTCCTGGCCGATCCACTGCCACGGCGCCGTCTCGATCCGGGCCGCCAGCTGGGCCAGCTGCCGCGACGAAAGCGCCGGCCCGACAAGCGTTTTCCCGCCCACCGTGGACTTCACCAGCAGCGAAGCCAGATTGGCCAGCAGGTGTGAACGTTCGGTGTCGATGCCGCGCCAGTAGACCGGCGCGCTGGGCAGTAGCAGCGTTTCGGACAGCAGGTGCCGCGCCATCGCCGGCAGAAAACGTTGCAGCCCAGGGTTTTCCAGAATTCCGCTGCCCAGGGTGTTGACGACGGTCACCGTCCCGCGATGCTGCGCCTCCACCAGGCCGGCCACCCCGAGCCGGGAGTCGGCGCGCAGGTCCAGCGGATCGCAATACTCGGCGTCGACCCGGCGCAGCACCACGTCGACGCGTTTCAGGGTGCCCAGCGAACGCATCCACACCATGCCGTCGCGCACCACCAGGTCGGCGCTCTCCACCAGCGGGAAACCCAGCAGGGTGGCCAGATAGGCCTGGTCGAACGCCGTCTCGGAGTAGATGCCCGGCGACAGCACCACTACCACCGGGTCCTGGGCGACGTCGGGCGCCGCGTCGATCAGCGCCAGCCGCAGAGCCTGCGCGAACGGTGTGGTGGGCCGTGGCGCGATCCGCTCGTACAGGTCGGGAATCGCGTGCGCCACCACCCGCCGATCGGCCAGCGCGTAGCCGGCGCCCGAGGGCGCCTGGGTGCGGTCGGCGTTGACGGCGAAGCCGCCGTCCGGGCGCCGGCTGACATCGCAGGCGTGCATGAAAAGCTGGTGACGGCCCGGGATTTCGATGCCGTTGGCGGCGCGCAGGTAGCCGGGATGGCCGAACAGCAGCTCCGGGGGCAGCACGCCCTCGGTGAGCAGGCTGCGCGGCCCGTACAGGTCGGCCAGCACCGCGTCGAGCACCCGCGACCGCTGCAGCAGCCCGGCCTCCAGCGGCTCCCAGTCGGCCGCCGACAGCACGATCGGCAGGGTGTCCAGCTGCCAGGGCCGCGGCTCCTGGCCGCGGCCGCCGGGCTCGACGTCGGTGTAGGTGATGCCGTCGTGGTCGATCAGGCCGCGGACTACCGAGCGCAGCCGGTCCAGCCCGGCGCGGCCGCGTTCGCCGATGGCGTCGGCCAGCTCGGTCCAGGCCGGGCGCACCTTGCCGTCGGGGCCGACGAATTCGTCGTAGCCGCTCGCCGGGCCCTGCCGCAGGTCGAACAGCGCCTGCTGGGCCCGTGCCGCCCGGTACCCGGCCAGCAGGCGGTCGGCGTCGTAGGAGCCGCCGGCGACCGCCGAGGGTCCACCGGTGCCGAATGTCTTGTCCGCAAACGCCATTACAGCTGCACGGTACGCACGCGGCGCGGCCGGGGGAGCCCGGCGCGCCGGGAGTGGCCGCGGCCGGCCGCTACGCCGGCGGGGCCCCCGGCGGCGGGCCGGGCTGATAGCCGGGCGGCGGGCCGGGCTGGTAGCCCGGCGGCGGCGCCACCTGGCCGCCGGACAGCTTGCGGTAGGCGTAGATCCCGACCAGGGCGGCGACCGGCGCGGCCAGCAGCAGCCCGACTCCACACGCCAGGGCGCCGACCACCACCAGCGCGAACTCGGCCAGCCACACCAGCAGGGCGTTGGCGAAGTTCGCGGTGACGGTGGAGAAGCTGGAGCTGAGTGCCTTGACGGCCGACTCCGACCGGTCGATGGCGTACGGGATGGTGAACTGGGCGAAGAGGCCCAGGATCAGGCCGGGCAGGAAGCACAGCGCCGAGGCGATCGAGGTGAGAATGCCGACCAGCAGCGCGGCCAGGAACACCATGCCGAAGTTGCGCGGCTTGAAGAACGACCCGATGGTCACCGGGCGGCCGTCGGCCAGGTCGAGGCAGCCGGACAGGTAGGCGGATTGGGCGAACGCGCCCACCAGGTAGGCGACCAGGTAGCCCAGCACCAGCAGCGCCATCCCGCCGCCGTTGAGGTTCGCGGTGAAGGTGAAGTAGTCGTCGCCGGAGCCGCCGCCGGAGGTGCCGACGTCCTGGCTCAGCCCGATCAGCGTGGAGGCACCGCCCAGCACCACCAGGTAGACCAGCGTCGGAACGATCAGCGCCACAGGGTTTTTGGTGAAAGCGTTCCACGCCCAGCCGAACGCCTCGCCCACGCTGAACGCGGGCTTGGGCGGGCCGCCGAACCCGGGTGGGGGGCCGTAGCCCGGGGCGGGCCGTAGCCGGGCGGGGGTGCCCCGTAGCCGGGCGGCGGGCCATAGCCCGGCGGCGGCGGGGGAGGCGTGCCGTAGCCCGGCGGCGGGCCGTACCCCGGCGGCGGGTCGGGCGGCGTGCCTGGATATTCGGGGGGCTGGCTCATGTCCGTCCTTGCTGTTGGATTTCCGCCGGCTCGACTTACCGGGAGCGAACGCGCACCGGATTCGGCAAACCGGAACTTAGCAAAGATGACGCCGGCGCGCGCGGGTTGACGGCCGCGAGCCGGCTTGCGCGTCGCCGCCGCGTGGTATGCCTGAAGCCGTGTCCGACGGTCTGTTCGACCTGCCCGGCGCGCCGCCGCCGGGCGACCACGGCCTGGGCGTGCCGGCCGGTGCGCCGCTGGCGGTCCGGATGCGCCCGACGTCGCTGGACGAGGTGGTAGGGCAGGACCACCTGCTGGCCCCCGGGTCGCCGCTGCGCCGCCTGGTGGAGGGCTCGGGCGTGGCATCGGCCATCCTGTACGGGCCGCCGGGCAGCGGCAAGACCACGCTGGCCGCGCTGATCTCCCAGGCGACCGGCCGCCGGTTCGAGGCGCTCTCGGCGCTGTCGGCGGGTGTCAAGGACGTGCGCGCGGTGATCGAGAGCGCGCGCACCGCGCTGTTGCGCGGCGAGCAGACCGTGCTGTTCATCGACGAGGTGCACCGGTTCTCCAAGACCCAGCAGGACGCCCTGCTGTCCGCGGTGGAGAACCGGGTGGTGCTGCTGGTGGCGGCCACCACCGAGAACCCGTCCTTCTCGGTGGTGGCGCCGCTGCTGTCCCGGTCGCTGATCCTGCAGCTGCGGCCGCTGAGCGCCGACGACATCCGCACCGTGGTGCGCCGCGCGATCGACGACCCGCGCGGCCTGGGCGGGCGGGTTCCGGTCGCGCCCGAGGCCGTCGACCTGCTGGTGCGGCTGGCCGCAGGCGATGCCCGGCGGGCGCTGACGGCGCTGGAGGTGGCCGCCGAGGCCGGCGAATCGGTCACCGTGCAGACCGTCGAGCAGTCCCTGGACGAGGCCGCGGTGCGCTACGACCGCGACGGCGACCAGCACTACGACGTGATCAGCGCCTTCATCAAATCGGTCCGCGGCTCGGACGTGGACGCCGCGCTGCACTATCTGGCCCGCATGCTGGTGGCGGGGGAGGACCCGCGCTTCATCGCGCGCCGGCTGATGATCCTGGCCAGCGAGGACATCGGCATGGCCGACTCGGCCGCGCTGCAGGTGGCGGTGGCGGCCGCGCAGACGGTGGCGCTGATCGGCATGCCCGAGGCGCAGCTCACCCTGGCGCACTGCACCGTCTATCTGGCCACCGCGCCGAAGTCGAACGCGGTCACCACCGCGCTGGGCGCGGCGATGAGCGACATCAAGGCCGGCAAGGCCGGCCTGGTGCCCGCTCACCTGCGCGACGGACACTATTCGGGTGCGGCGGCGCTGGGCCACGCCCAGGGCTACCAGTACTCCCACGACCACCCGGATGGTGTTGTGGCACAACAGTATCCGCCGGACGAGCTGGTCGGTGTGGACTACTACCGGCCCACCGGCCGCGGCGCCGAGCGGGAGATGGCCGGGCGGCTGGACCGGCTGCGCGCGATCATCCGCAACAAGAGGGGACGGTCATGAAAGTCTTCACTGACGAGGAGATGGGCCGGCTGCTGACCACCGCCAAGCCCTACAGCGTCGTCATCCTCAAGCGCGGCCCCGGGTTCGGCGACGAGTCAGCGGCCGGCGTGATCTGGGAGCACGGCCGGCGCAATTTCGGGCTGCGCGACGACGGCGTGCTCGCGGTGGTGCTGCCGGTCAGCGACGGGTCCGACGTCTGCGGCGTCGGGGTGTTCGCGGCGACGGTCGACGAGACCACCCGGATCATGAGCGAGGACCCCGGGGTCGCGGCGGGCGTCTTCACCTACGAGGTGCACGCCTGCCGCGGGTTCCCCGGCGACGCCTTGCCCTAAGCGCGCCGAGCGTCACGCTGGCGTGACGCTCGACCGCCGCCGCCACGCTGGCGTGACGCTCGCGAGCGCGCCCCCTAGACCAGCTCGGGCACCCGCAGGTGGGCGATCGCCAGCTCGAACTCGGCGACGTCGATCACCTCCGCGCCCAGCTCGCGCACCCGCCTGCTGCGCAGCTCGGTGGCCCGGTCGCGGTTGCGGGCCATCGCGTCCATCGAGTCGAACGTCGAGCAGGCCACGGCCCGGCGGCAGGCCGGGTGGTCGACCATCAGGCTGGCGCTGCAGAACCCGTCGAGCTGCTCGAGCTCGGGCAGCACCGAGGACCGGTAGAACTCCAGCGACCGGCTGAGCTGGTCGGGCACCACCTTGAGCCAGGTGGCGCGCACGCAGGCGCCGTCGCGGGACGGGTGGTCACGGTGCAGCAGCGCGATGTCCCACTCCTCGACCCGCGCGCTGCCGTCGAACATCAGCGCGGCCCGGTCCCGGATGGGCGCCACCCGCGCGGCGCTGCCCCGCATGGCGTCGATCGACTCCCACGAGCTGGTCGCGATGCAGGTGCCGGACTGCCGGTCCACCAACAGCGACAGCCCCACGCACCCGTCGATCTCGGTCAGGGCGGGCATGACGACATCGCGAACGTGCGCAATTCCGATGTCGATCGACAGGGGTTGCGCCTGGATGGTGGTAGAGCGTGCGTACACGGTCGACCCCTTCCGTGTCGGGGTGGCACCCCGGTGGCGCCACCGGTCCCACCAGTTACCTTCCTCTCACCGGTGGCGGCCCGCAATGCCCAAATGTGGTCGCGCTCACAAACGATTGGCTGGTCGCGACGCCCGCGCCGTAGGCTGGTTCGAATGCATACCGATATGTTGGACGTGGACACCTCCCGTCGCCGCATCGTCGATCTCACCGAGGCGGTGCGCGGGTTCTGCTGGTCCCGCGGTGACGGCCTGTGCAACGTGTTCGTCCCGCACGCGACGGCCGGGGTGGCCGTCATCGAGACGGGCGCCGGCTCCGACGACGACCTGGTCGACACGCTGGAGCGGCTGCTGCCCCGCGACGACCGGTACCGGCACGCGCACGGCTCCCCGGGCCACGGCGCCGACCACGTGCTGCCGGCCCTGGTCGCGCCGTCGGCGACGGTCCCGGTTTCGGCGGGGGAGCCGATGCTGGGCACCTGGCAGAGCATCGTGCTGGTCGACCTCAACCGCGACAACCCGCAACGCTCCGTGCGGCTGAGCTTTTTGGAGGGCTAGCGGCGCGGTGGTCCAATATTCCAGCGAATAGGCTGGGATTACACGTCAACGCAGAAAAGCAACGGGAAGAAGCGGGCTGGAAAGTGCAGACACACGAGATCAGGAAGCGATTTCTTGATCACTTCGTGAAGGCGGGCCACACCGAGGTGCCGAGCGCGTCGGTGATCCTCGACGACCCCAACCTGCTGTTCGTCAACGCGGGCATGGTCCAGTTCGTGCCCTACTTCCTGGGCGCGCGCACGCCGCCGTACCCGACGGCCACCAGCATCCAGAAGTGCATCCGCACCCCCGACATCGACGAGGTCGGCATCACCACCCGGCACAACACCTTCTTCCAGATGGCCGGCAACTTCTCGTTCGGCGACTACTTCAAGCGCGAGGCCATCGAACTGGCGTGGACGCTGCTGACGGGCAGCGTCGAGCAGGGCGGCTACGGCCTTGACCCCGAACGCATCTGGACGACGGTCTATTTCGACGACGACGAGGCCGTGCGGCTGTGGCAGGAGATCGCCGGGCTGCCCGCGGAGCGCATCCAGCGCCGCGGCATGGAGGACAACTACTGGTCGATGGGCATCCCCGGCCCGTGCGGCCCGTCCTCGGAGATCTACTACGACCGCGGCGAGAAGTTCGGCGTGGGCGGCGGGCCGATCGCCAACGAGGACCGCTACGTCGAGCTGTGGAACCTGGTGTTCATGCAGAGCGAGCGCGGCGAGGGCACCTCCAAGACCGACTTCGAGATCCTGGGGCCGTTGCCGCGCAAGAACATCGACACCGGCATGGGTGTGGAGCGGGTCGCGTTCGTGCTGCAGGGCGTGCACAACGTCTACGAGACCGACCTGCTGCGGCCCGTCATCGACGCGGTCGCCGCCCGCGCCCCGCGGCCCTACGACGCCGGCAACCACGACGACGACGTGCGCTACCGGATCATCGCCGACCACAGCCGCACCGCGGCCATCCTGATCGGCGACGGCGTCACCCCGGGCAACGACGGCCGCGGCTACGTGCTGCGCCGGCTGCTGCGCCGGGTCATCCGCTCGGCCAGGCTGCTCGACATCGAGGGGCCCATTGTCGGTGACCTGATGGCCACCGTGCGCGACGCGATGGGCCCGTCGTATCCCGAACTGGTCACCGACTTCGACCGGATCGCCCGCATCGCCGTCGCCGAGGAGACCGCGTTCAACCGCACCCTGGCGGCCGGCTCCAAACTGTTCGACGAAGTGGCCAGCACCACCAAAGCCACTGGGGCGAAATCGATTTCGGGCTCCGACGCGTTCACGTTGCACGACACCTACGGGTTCCCGATCGAACTCACGCTGGAGATGGCGTCCGAGGCCGGGCTGCAGGTGGACGAGGTAGGCTTCCGCGAGCTGATGGCCGAGCAGCGCCGCCGGGCCAAGGCCGACGCCGCCGCCCGCAAGCACGCGCACGCCGACCTGACCGCGTATCGCGAACTGGTCGACGCCGGCCCCACCGAGTTCACCGGCTTCGACGAATTGTCCTCGGAGGCAAGGATTCTGGGGATCTTCGTGGACGGTAAACGGGTGCCGGTGGTCACCCACGGCGGCGACGGCGCGGACCGGGTCGAGCTGGTGCTGGACCGCACCCCGCTCTACGCCGAGTCCGGCGGGCAGATCGCCGACGAGGGCACCATCAGCGGCACCGGCGCCGGCGAGAGCGCCCGGGCCGCCGTCACCGACGTGCAGAAGATCGCCAAAACCCTGTGGGTGCACCGGGTCAACGTCGAGTCCGGTGAATTCGTCGAGGGCGACACCGTGATCGCCGCGGTCGACCCGCAGTGGCGCCGCGGCGCCACCCAGGGCCACTCGGGCACCCACATGGTGCACGCCGCGCTGCGACAAGTGCTGGGGCCCAACGCCGTTCAGGCGGGCTCCCTGAACCGCCCGGGCTACCTGCGTTTCGACTTCAACTGGCAGGGCCCGCTGACCGAGGAGCAGCGCACCCAGATCGAAGAGGTGACCAACCAGGCCGTGCAGGCCGACTTCGAGGTGCACACCTTCACCGAGCAGCTGGAGAAGGCCAAGGCGATGGGGGCCATCGCGCTGTTCGGCGAGAGCTACCCCGAGCAGGTGCGGGTGGTGGAGATCGGCGGCCCGTTCTCGCTGGAGCTCTGCGGCGGCACGCACGTGCACAACTCCGCGCAGATCGGGCCGGTGACCATCCTGGGCGAATCCTCGGTCGGCTCCGGGGTGCGCCGGGTGGAGGCCTACGTCGGGCTGGACTCGTTCCGGCACCTGGCCAAGGAACGCGCGCTGATGGCGGGGCTGGCGTCGTCGCTGAAGGTGCCGTCGGAGGAGGTGCCGGCCCGGGTGGCCAACCTGGTGGAGCGGCTGCGGGCCGCGGAGAAGGAACTCGAGCGGATGCGGCTGGCCTCCGCGCGGGCCGCGGCCGGCAACGCCGCCGCGGGCGCGGAGCGGATCGGTAACGTCCGCGTGGTGGCGCAGCGGATGTCCGGCGGGATGACGGCGGCCGACCTGCGCTCGCTGGTCGGCGACATCCGCGGCAAGCTGGGCAGCGATCCCGCGGTGGTCGCGCTGATCGCCGAGGGTGAGGGCGGGTCGGTGCCGTACGCCGTCGCCGCCAACCCCGCCGCCCAGGATCTCGGCATCCGGGCCAACGATCTGGTCAAGCAGCTGGCGGCGCCGGTCGACGGGCGCGGCGGCGGCAAGGCGGACCTGGCGCAGGGATCGGGCAAGGATCCGGCCGGCATCGACGCGGCGCTGGACGCCGTGCGTTCCGAGATCGCCGCGATAGCGCGGGTCGGTTGAGTGGTCTTGACACAGCACCGCGTCCCCGACCGGCCCGGCGACCCTGACCAGGACCCCGGCCGGGGCCGGCGGCTCGGCATCGACGTGGGCAGCGTGCGCATCGGGGTGGCCTGCAGCGACCCCGACGCCGTGCTGGCCACCCCGGTGGAGACCGTGCGCCGCGACCGCTCCGGCAAACACCTGCGCCGGCTGGCTGCGCTGGTCACCGAGCTCGGGGCCGTCGAGGTCGTCGTCGGGCTGCCGCGCACCCTGGCCGACCGCACCGGCACGTCGGCGCTGGACGCCATCGACCTGGCCGACCAGTTGGCCCGGCGGATCGCGCCCACCCCGGTGCGGCTGGCCGACGAGCGGCTGACCACCGTGGCCGCGCAGCGCTCGCTGCGCGCGGCCGGGGTGCGCGCCAAGGAACAGCGTGCGGTGATCGACCAGGCGGCGGCGGTGGCCATCCTGCAGAGCTGGCTGGACCAGCGCCGCGCGGCGACCCGGGAGGCCGGCGATGGTTGACAGCGCCCGCCGCGAGCGCGCCGAGCCCGAGGCGGTGGGACCGCCGCGGCGCAGGTCCAGCCGGATGGCCCGGAACAGGGCCGAGCGGGGCCGGCGCCGGCGGCGCTTCGCCCTGCGCGCCGCCCTGGCGCTGCTGGTCGTGGTGGTGCTGGCCGGGGTGTTCGCCGGCGGCAAGCTGTGGCACACCGTGTTCGGGCCGGGCGACGACTACAGCGGCAGCGGCAAGCGCGACCTGGTGATCCAGATCCAGGCCGGCGACTCCACCACCATGGTCGGCGAGACGCTGCACAACCAGCACGTGGTCAAGACGGTGCGGGCGTTCGTCAACGCCGCGCACGGCAACAGCAAGATCGACTCCATCCAGCCCGGCTTCTACCGGATGCGCACCGAGATCCCGGCCTCCGACGCCGTCGCCCGGCTGGCCGACCCCAACAGCCGGGTGGGCCGGCTGGTCATCCCGGAGGGCCGTCAGCTCGACGACACCACCGACATGAAGACCAACAAGGTCAACCCCGGCATCTTCACCCTGATCTCCCAGGCCACCTGCGTGGACCTGGACGGCAACCGGCGCTGCGTGCCGGTGCAGCAGCTGCGCGCGGCCGCGACCAACAGCACCACCGCGGCGCTGTCGGTGCCGCCGTGGGCGCTGGAACCGGTCAACGAGCTGGGCAGGGACCACCGCCGGATCGAGGGGCTGATCGCGCCGGGTACCTTCAACGTCGACCCGTCGGCGTCCCCGGAGAGCATCCTGGCCGGGCTGATCAGCGCCGGGGCCGAGGAGTACCTGAAGTCCGGGCTGGTGGACACCGCCCAGGCGATGGGCCTGTCGCCCTACGACATCCTGGTGGTGGCGTCGCTGGTGCAGCAGGAATCCAACACCCCGGACTTCGCCAAGGTCGCGCAGGTGATCTACAACCGGCTGCACGCCCACCACACGCTGGAATTCGACTCGACGGTCAACTACCCGCTGGACCGCCGCGAGGTGGCCACCAGCGACGCCGACCGGGGCCAGAAGACGCCGTGGAACACCTACGTGTCGCAGGGCCTGCCGGCCACCGCGATCTGTTCGCCCGGCATCGACGCGCTGCACGCCGCCGAGCACCCCGCGCCGGGGGACTGGCTCTACTTCGTCACCATCGACGCCGCCGGGACGACGCTGTTCACCAAGGACTATCAGCAGCACCTGGCCAACATCGAGCTGGCTAAGCACAACGGTGTCCTCGACAGCACCCCCCGCTAGCGGCGGGCCCCGCAGGGCGGCCGTGCTGGGCAAGCCGATCGCCCACTCGAAATCCCCGCAGCTGCACCTGGCCGCCTACCGCGCGCTGGGCCTGCACGACTGGACCTACGAGCGCATCGAATGCGACGCCGACCAGCTGCCCGGCGTGGTCGGCGGGTTCGGCCCCGAGTGGGTCGGGGTGTCGGTGACCATGCCCGGCAAATTCGCCGCGCTGCGCTTCGCCGACGAGCGCACCGAGCGGGCGCGGCGGGTGGGATCGGCCAACACCCTGGTGCGCACCGCGACGGGCTGGCGGGCCGACAACACCGACATCGACGGCGTCGCCGGCGCGCTGGGCGCCGCTTCGGGATGGGCGCTGGTCTGTGGATCGGGCGGCACCGCGCCGGCGGCCGTCGCGGGCCTGGCCCAGCTGGGCGTCGCCGGCATCACCGTGGTGTCCCGCAACCCCGACAAGGCGGCCCGGCTGGTGCGCCTCGGCGACGAGCTGGGCGTGCCGACCCGGTTCTGCGCCCTGGACGGCGCGGGGCTGGCCGACGAGGTGGCCGCGGCCGAGGTGCTGGTCAGCACCCTGCCGGCGGAGGTGGCCGAACGCTATGCCGGCACCTTGGCGCGCGTCGGCGTGCTGCTCGACGCCGTCTACGACCCCTGGCCCACCCCGCTGGCCGCCGCGGTGAGCGCCGCCGGCGGCCGGGTGATCAGCGGCATGCAGATGCTGCTGCACCAGGCCTTCGCCCAGGTGGAACAGTTCACCGGGCTGCCCGCCCCGCGCGAAGCGATGACTTGCGCGGCGGCCGACGCGGATTAGGCTGCCGCGCATGCGGATTGCGGCCGCGGGCGCGGTGCTGACCTGGCTGGCGGTGTTGAGCTGCTACGACATCCGGCAACACCGGCTGCCCAACGCACTGACCCTGACCGGGGCCGCCGCGATCCTGGCGGCCGCCGGCCTGGCCGGGCGCGGGCCGTCGGCGCTGGCCGGAGCCGCCGCGCTGGCCGCGATTTATCTGCTGGTCCATGCGGTGGCGCCGGGCGGGATGGGCGCCGGGGACGTCAAGCTGGCGCTCGGAGTGGGCGCGCTGACCGGCTGCGGCGGGGTGGGCGTGTGGTTTCTGGCTGCCCTGGCCGCGCCGCTGCTCACCGCGCTGGTCGGGGTGCTCGCCCGGGTGCGCCGGGCCGGCCCGGCGGTGCCGCACGGGCCCTCGCTGTGCCTGGCCGCCGCGGCCGGCGCCGGGCTGGCCCTGTTCTGATCGGCCTCAGTTCGCCAGGGCGGTATGGCGCAGCAGCGGCAACAGCTGATCGCCGAGCCGGACCACCTCCGACTGGTACGGGGTATCCGACAGCACGAAATGGCTCACCCCCAGGTCGGCGTAGGCGCGCAGCGCGGCGGCGACCTCGGCGGCCGAGCCGACCAGCCAGGTCGTCCCGGCGCCCTCGCCGCCGTACTTGCTCGGCGTGGTGTACAGGCAGGAATCGATCACCTCGCCGCGCGCGGCCAGGTCGTTGAGCCGCCGCTGCCCCTCGGAGCCCGCCGGGTCGTGCAGCAGCATCATGGTCGGCGTGCCGGCCAGCTTGGCGACCTTCGCCTCGGCGTCGCGCCAGGCCTGCTCGGAGGTGTCGCGCACCAGGGTGGTCACCCGCAGGCCGAACTCCAGCGGCGGGTGCTCGCGACCGAGCTTGTCCGACAACGACTTCAGCCGGTCGATGCGTTCGGCGATGCCGTCCAGCGACTCGCCCCAGAACAGCTGGACGTCGGCGTCGGTCGCGGCGACCTGCTCGGCGGCCGGCGAGGCCCCACCGAAATACAGCTTCGGGTGCCGGCCCTGCTCGGCACCGAGCGGGCGCGGCCTCAGCGTCGAGTGCTCGACGCGGAAGAACTCGCCGTGGAAGGTGACGTCGTCCTGCGTCCACAACCGGCGGAGCAGCCGGATGAATTCGCGGGTGCGGTCGTACCGGCGGGACTTGTCGACCTCGGTGTCGCCGTAGGCGGCGACGTCGTCGGCCCCGCTGACGATGTTGACCAACAGCCGGCCGCCGTTGAGCCGGTCCAGGGTGGCGGCCGCGCTGGCGAAATGCGCCGGATGCCAGTAGCCGGGCCGGACCGCCACCAGCGGCGCGAAGGCGGTGGTGCGCGCGGCGATCGCGGTGGCGACCGTGAAGGTGTCCGGCCGTCCCCAGCCGGTGCCGATCAGCGCGCCCTCCCAACCGTGTTGCTCGGCGCGCGACGCCAGGTCCACCGAGTAGTCCAGGCTGCCCCAGCCGTCGACGGTGTCGTCACCGCGATGGCCCGGCTCGACGGTGTTCGGGATGTACCAGAGAAATCGGCTAGCCTCGGCGGGCACCGCGCACCTTCCTTCTTGCGTTCATGCCGCGACGACGTGCCGGTCGCCGGTGAGCCTTTCGCGCAGCGTCGCCTCGGCGTACGACGCGCGAAACAGCCCTCGCGACCGCAGAATCGGCACCACCTCGTCGACGAACACCTCCAGACCGTCGGGGAAGACGTCGGGCATCAGGTTGAAGCCGTCCGCGGCGCCGGCGCCGAACCACTGCTCGATGGTATCGGCCACGTCGACCGGCGATCCCACGATCACTCGGTGACCCGACCCGCTGAACGCCCGCAGCGTCTGGCGCAGCGTGAGCCCGCCGCTGACGACCAGACGCACCACCGACTCCCGAAAACCCAGGGAGCCAACGAATTTCGACGGATCCGGCACACTGCCGAGCAGCCGGGCGGGGATGGGTTCGTCCAGCGGCAGCCCGGACAGGTCGGCGCCCAGGGTCTGTGACAACCGCTCGACGTCGTGGCCGGCGGGCAGCAGCGCGTTCTGCTCCTCGTAGCGCCGCTGCGCCTCGGCGCGGCTGCTGCCGATGGTGGTGATCAGTCCCGGCAGGATGCGCACCGCGTCGCGACCGCGGCCGTGCGCCACGGCGGCGTCCTTGACGTAGCGGTAGTGCTCGATCGCGGCGTCCAGGTCGAGTTCGGCGCTGAACACGGCGTCGGCGACGCGGCCGGCCAGTTCCCGGCCCTGCGGCGACCCGCCGGCCTGGACCAGCAGCGGATGCCCCTGCGGGGACGGGCCCTGCGGCAACGAGCCGGTGACGGCGAAGAATTCGCCGCGGTGATCGACGCCGCCGCCGGTCGCGGCGTCGCGCCACAGCGCCAGCACCACGTCGACGAACTCCGCGGCGCGCCGGTACCGCGTCGAGCGGTCCGGGAGATCAGCCAGGCCGAAGTTGCCGCCCGCCGCCTCCGAATACGTGGTGACGACGTTCCACGCCAGGCGACCACCGGAGAGCTGGTCGAGGCTGAGCAGCCGGTGCGCCAGCTCCACAGGGTCGTTGAACGTCGACGAGAACGTGCCGATCAGCCCGAGATGCTCGGTTTCGGCGGCGACGGCCGCCAGGATCACGCTCGGCTCCAGGGCC
Source organism: Mycobacterium avium subsp. avium (assembly GCF_009741445.1). Classification (NCBI taxonomy): domain Bacteria; kingdom Bacillati; phylum Actinomycetota; class Actinomycetes; order Mycobacteriales; family Mycobacteriaceae; genus Mycobacterium; species Mycobacterium avium. The sequence goes on from NZ_CP046507.1 coordinate 1,027,933, forward strand.
TGCGACGGGCGCAGCGCCGGATGATCGCGCACCGCCGGCCCGTCGGCCAAAAACAGCGCATCCAGCGTTCCGCGTTCGGCGATCCGGGCCATCCGCACGTAGTAGCCGGGATCGGTGAACGCGGTCGGCGGCTCGGCCGATCGCCGCCACGACGCGGTGTGGATGCCCAGGTTCAACACGTTGACGTTGAGCGTCAGGCCGCGCTCGCGGCGGCTCACAGCCGGGCCCCCGCGTTCGGCGCACCGTCGAAGGCGCGGGGATGATGCGACAGGTCGGGGGCGGCCGGGACGGGTAGCGAAAGTCGTTGCCGCAGTGTGCCCGCACCCGGCGCGGCCAGCACGCCGCGGCGGTACGCGGCCGCCACGACGTCGTCCAGCACCGCGGTCAGCGCGTCGGCCGGCACCCGCAGCAGCACGCCGGCGGCGCCCGGCGTGCCCGCCACCCGGTCGAGCGCGGCGTGATCGACCGAGCGGACCCGGACCACGGCGCCGTCGGGCACCGGGGCGCCGTCCTGGACGACGACCACGTCCGCATCCGCTGTGGCCGCACCGGCGTGCTGCCACACCGGCAGGTCGCCCTGCCGCGAGCCGGGCACGTTCAGCGGCCCGGCGATGCGATAGGCACCGCGCACGTCGGCCCGGCGGAGCCGGGTGGTGTCGGTGAAGACGCCGGTCGAGTGGTCGCCCAGCACCGACGCGAAAGGCCAAGTGCGCCATAGCGTTCGCACGGCCGCGATCGCCTCCGCGGTGTGCGCCGGACCCAGGGCGGCGCCGGTCCAGGTGTCGGCGCCGGCGCCCAGGGCGATGCGCCGGTCGGCGTCCAGGGCGAACCACCCGACCCGCCCGCGCGCCGCGTGGTCGACCGACACCAGACGGCGGGCCAGGTTGTAGGGGTGGTCGCGGTGCGGTGCCGCCGCGACGACCAGGCCCAGATGGCTGCTGTGCCGGGCCGCGACGGTGGCGATCACCGACGCGTCGAGGCTGGGCGCGGCGGGCGGTTCGGTCCGGTCGGCGCCGATCACCCAGTAGTGCACGCCGGCGGACTCCAGGCGGTGCGCCAGACCGGCGATACCCGAAGCGGGCGAGCGTTCCCCGATTCCGTCGCCGGCCAGCTCGATCCCGACGGACAGCGCAACAGCCATGAACCAGGACGCTACGTGGCCGCCTGCGCGATGCAACTCCCGCGATCGTCGCGGGCCGAAAGATGGCTGACCACAGCGTGTTCCGCTTAAAAATTGTGACGCGGTAAACCGTTGCCGGCATTGCGCGGCGGCGCCTAGGTTTGGTCGCTGTTGCCGCGGACCGCCGCGGCGCGGACGCATCCGGAAGGCTCTGACACGTATGCCCGTTGCATTTCACCGGCAGGACACACCCGCGGGCGCGGCGGCGGTGCAGCCCGTGCTGGCCGAGATCGCCGCGGACTACCGCCTGCGGTTGGCCGACGGGGGCACCGAACCGCCGCTGCGTGGGCTCAAACTCGTTCGCGACCATCGGCTCGGCGCGCTGCGGTTGGCCCGCGAGCTGGGCGGCGCCGGCTACACGGCGCCGGAGTTCTTCGACTACCTCGTCGCGCTGGCCGCCGCCGACCCCGACCTGGCGCACATCCTGCGGATCCACTACGCACTGGTCGAGGAGCTGCAAGTCACGCCGCGACGCCCGGGCAGCGACCGGTGGATCGCGGTGGTCGCCGAGGGCGGGTTGATCGGCGGCGCTAACGCCGAACAGAGCCAGAAGTCGGTGGGCGGCAACCACCGTGACACCCGGCTGGTCACCACTCCCGACGGGTTGCGGTTGCGCGGCAGGAAGTTCTACAGCACCGGCGCGCAGTTCTCCGACTACCTGCGGATCACCGCGCAGGACGACGACGGCGCGCCGACCGCCGTGGTGATTCCGGTCGACCGGGCCGGGGTCGAGCACCTCGACGACTGGGACGGCATCGGTCAGCGCCAGACAGGAAGCGGCACAACGGTATTCAACGACGTTGCGGTCGCCGACGACGAAGTGTTCCCGCTCGGTTCGACCATCGGCGTCAACCGGGCCCGCGGCGCGCTGGTCCAGCTTTACCTGCACGCGGTGGCCGCCGGAATCCTGCGCAGCCTGACCGAGGACGCCGCGGCGCTGGTGCGCGGGCGGCGCCGGACCTACACGTTCGCCAGCGCCGACACCCCGACCGCCGACCCGCAACTGCTGCAGATCGTCGGCGAGATCGACGCGGTGGCCTACACCGCGCACGCCCTGGTGCGCAACGCGGCGGCCGAGCTCGCCCCGGCGCTGCAGGCCGCCCGCGACACCGGGATCGATCCGGAACTGGAAGCCGCGGCATCGATCGCCGCCGCCCGCGTCAAGGTGGCGATCCAGGAGCCCGCGCTGCGGGCGGCGTCACGCGTGTTCGACGCCGGCGGCGCGTCCGCCGTCCAGGCGTCGGCGCTGCTGGACCGGCACTGGCGTAATCTGCGGACGCTGTTCTCGCACAACCCGACGGTCTACAAGGCGCGGGTGCTCGGCGATGTCGCCGTCAACGGCGCCGCCCTGCCCGACACCAGCTTCTTCTGACCCGCTCGGATGGCGAAGGTAGCGACGCGCACCGCGGCGCTGGGCGCGGTGTTGTGCGTCCTGGCGGCGGGGTGTTCCGGCCATCGGCACACCGCGAGCACCGGACCCACGGGTCCGCCGGTGCGCGGCGGCACCCTGACCTACTCTGGCGTGCAGTTCGTCACCGACACCATGGCCGCCAACTACAGCGCCAACAACCTGATGTTCCAGCTGCTCGACCGGGTGGTCTACGTCGACCCGAAAACCGACGCGGTGCGCGGGTGGCTGGCAAAAACCTTCTCCCGCAACCAGAACGCCACCCGGTACACCTTCACCATCCGCGACGGGGTGAGCTTCAGCGACCACACACCGCTGACCGCCGAGGTGGTCAAGGCGAATTTCGACCAGCTCGGCAAGGGTGACCCGGCCAAGAAGATGCCGGCCTTCGCCGATTTCGTCGGCTACGACCACAGCGAGGTCAGCGGCAACGTCGTCACCGTGTTCCTCGACCGGCCCAACACCAACTTCTACAAGGTGCTGTCCTACAGCCGCGCGGGCATCCGTGCACCGGCCACGCTGGCGCTCGACTACCAGCACCAGGCCAAGGTCGAAAACGTCATCGGCTCAGGCCCTTTCGTGTACCAGTCGCAGATCCCCGACCAGCAGGTGGTGCTCACCAGGCGCCCGGACTACGCGTGGCCGCCGTCGTCGTGGCCCAACCAGGGGCCGGCCTACGTCGACAAGGTCGTCTTCCGGGTGATCGGCGAGCCGGGCCTGCGCGCGGGCGCGGTCCAATCCCATCAGGTGGATGTGGCCCGCGGAATCCAGCCCACCGACGAACCCGCGCTCAAACAGGGTGGCCTGCAGGTGATCCCGGTGGCGGCTCCCGCCGAGACCGCGAACCTGGTCGGGTTCCGGATCAACAACCAGGTCGTCGACGACGTAAGGGTGCGCCGGGCGCTGCAACTGGGCATCGACCGTCGGGCGGTGGTGGACACCGTGCTCTCCGACAGCTATCGCGCGGCCGATTCCGTGCTGGGACACGACGATCCGTTATTCGCCGATGTGAGCGCCGACATCGGGTATCGGCCGCAGCGGGCGGCCGGCCTGCTCGATGCGGCCGGGTGGAAGCCGGGCGGTGACGGGGTGCGCGAAAAGGACGGCAAGAAACTTGTTCTGACGCTGGCGGCGTCCAACCAGAGCGTGGTGTTCCGCCCGGCGTTCGAGTTCATCGAACAGCAGTGGCGGGAGCTGGGCGTGGTGCTGCAGAACCGGGCAGGCGACACGACGTTCTTCAATGCCTCCAGCAGTCAATCGTCAACCCCGTTGTTCGGCACCAGGATTCAGTACAACATCGGGCTGGGCCTGCTGTTCGGCCGCCCGAAAAGCAACCTGACGTTCGCGCAGAACGACGCGTTGCTCGCGCTGTCCGAGGAGGAACTGCGGCAGACCGACCCGACGCGGCTCAAAGACGTCGTCGCCCGCGAGCAGCGCAGGATCATCGACGACCAGCTGGCGTTGGTGCTGTGGGATGAGGTGCAGGTGCACGCCGCCGCACCCAACGTGCACGTGGAATTCACCCGCTACACCGAGCCGCTGCTGCAGAGCGCCTGGAAGGCGTGAGGGGGATGCTCGGCTACGTTCTCGCCCGGATCGGCCAGTCGGCCATCGTGCTGCTGGCGGTCTTCAGCCTGGTGTTCTGGGGCGTCAGCATCCTGCCGGCCGATCCGGCGGCGATCTTCGTGGCCAAGGGGGAGGGCTACTTCAACCCCGACATCGTCGCGCAGGTCAAGGCGTTCTACGGCTACGACCGGCCGCTGTGGGTGCAGTACTTCGCGCAGCTGAACCAGGTGCTGCACGGGCATTTCGGCTTCTCGCTGTCCAGCGGTCAGGCCGTCACCGACCGGATCGGCGGGGTGATCGGCGAGACGCTGAAACTGGCGGCCACCGCCACCGCGTTCGCGGTGCTGTTCGCGGTGTCGGTCACCGCGCTGGCGACCACCTGCGCGCCGGTGCGGTCGGTGCTGCGCGCGATCCCGCCGCTGTTCGGCGCGGTCCCCACGTTTTGGCTCGGATTGGTTGTGCTGCAAGTGTTTTCGGTGCAGCTCGGCCTGATCTCGTTGTTCCCGGACGGATCCGTGACGTCGCTGCTGGTCGCCGCGCTGGTGCTCGCGGTGCCCGTTTCGGCGCCGATCGCGCAGGTGCTGGGCAAGAACATCGACGCCACGCTGGCGCTGCCGCACGTCAACACCGCGCGGGCCAAGGGCGGCACCCCGGGCTGGGTGATCCGCAAGCACGTCGTGAAGAACGCCGCCGGGCCGGCGCTGACGGTGACCGCGACGACCGTCGGTGCACTGCTGGGCGGCTCGGTGGTCACCGAAACGGTGTTCTCCCGCTCCGGAGTGGGTGCGGTGCTGCTGCAGGCGGTGTCCAGCCAGGACATCTCGCTGATCCAGGGCCTGGTGCTGCTGACGGCGGTGGCGATCGTGGCGGCCAACCTGGCGGTGGACCTGATCTATCCGCTGCTCGACCCGCGGGTCACCCGGGTGCAGCGCCGCGGGTTCACCACCCGGCTGGGCAGGTTCGGATGAGCGCGCGCACGGCGTCCTGGCCGGTGCGGATCTCCGCGGCGGTGCTGATCCTGACCGCCGCCTGGGCGGCGGCTCCAGGGCTGTTCACCGATCGAAACCCGTTGAAGGGCAGGCCGGTTGACAAGTTCCAGCCGCCGAGCGCGGCGCACTGGTTCGGCACCGACCACCTGGGCCGCGACGTGCTGACCCGGGTCATCTACGGAACCTCGCACACCGTCGCCACCGCGGGGCTGGCGGTGGCGGTGGGGCTGCTGCTCGGCAGTTCCGTCGGCATCGCCGCCGGCGTCAGCGGGCCCGTGGTCGATGCCGTCGCCATGCGAGCGTCCGACGTGTTGCTGGCGCTGCCGGGGTTCCTGACGTCGGTGTGGATCGTCACCGCCTACGGCCCCGGACCGCTGTCGGTCGGCATCGGTGTGGGCATCGGATCGATCGCCGTCTTCGCGCGGGTGTTTCGCGCCGAAGTGCTGCGGGTGCGGGCGCTGGACTACGTCGAGGCCGCCTTTCTGTCCGGCGAGACCCGCTGGTCGGTCATCCGCCGCCATATCGTTCCCAACGCCGCCGGCGCCGTGATCGCGCTGGCGGTGATCGATCTCAGCGGTGCGATCCTACTGATCTCGGCGTTGGGTTACCTCGGCTACAGCGCCCCGCCGCCGACACCGGAGTGGGGACTGCTAGTCGCCGAGGGCCGCCGCTATCTGGCCACCGCGTGGTGGCTGTCCACCCTGCCCGGCGCCGTGGTCCTGTCGGTGATCCTGGCGCTCGGCGTGCTCAGCCGCCGGGCGCTGACGTCGCACCGCATCTGAACGAGAAGAGAACGCACAATGGGTCCACCGCTGCTCGACGTGTCCGGTCTGACCGTGACCTATCCCGGTGCGGTGCCCAGGGTGGCGCTGGACCGCGTCGACCTGGCGGTGTCGTCGGGCGAATTCGTCGCCGTGGTCGGTGAATCCGGTTCGGGCAAAACGACTTTGGCCAACGCGGTGGTCGGATTGCTGCCGGCGGCCGCGAGGATCACCGCGGGGTCGTTAACCATCGCCGGTCGCGACGTGCTGGGCCTGAGCGAACGGCAGTGGTGCCGGCTGCGCGGCAGCACCGTGGGATTGGTGCCGCAGGATCCCGCCACGTCGTTGAACCCGGTGCGCAGCATTGGATCCCAGATCGCCGAGATCTTCCCCCTGAAGGGCGAGCGGTTGTCCCGGCGCGAGGCGCGGCGGCGCTGCATCGAGCTGCTGGACCGGGTGGAGATCGACCGCCCCGCGCAGCGCCTGAAACAGTATCCGGGCGAGCTCTCCGGCGGCATGCGCCAGCGCGTGCTCATCGCGATCGCGTTCGCCCTCAACCCCGGGCTGTTGATCGCCGACGAGCCGACGTCCGCCCTCGACGTGACCGTCCAGCGGCACGTGCTGGCCGTGTTCGATCGGCTGGTCGCCGAGCAGCGCACCACCGTCGTCTTCATCACCCACGACATCGGGGTGGCCACCGATCACGCGTCGCGCATCGTGGTGATGCGCGGCGGCGTCGTCGTCGAGGACGCGCCGGCCGAGGCCATCGTCGCGGCCCCGCGCACCGAGTACGCCGCGCATCTCGTCCGCCGGCTCACGGCTCCGGCGCCGGCCGCCGCGCCCGCCGGCTCCGAGGACGTCATCGAGGTCGCCGGCGTCGCCAAGGAGTTCCGGCTCGGTGCCCGGGCCCGGCACACCGCCGTGGCGGAGGTGGCCTTCACCGTCCGGCGGGGCGAGACGCTGGCGCTGGTGGGGGAGTCCGGGTCGGGCAAGTCGACGACGGCGAAAATGGTCGTCGGCCTGCTCACCCCCACCCGGGGCACGGTGCGGGTGCTGGGCCGCGATGTCGCCGCGCTGCCGGCGCGGGCCCGGCGCCGGCACTGGCAAGACATCCAGTTCGTCTACCAGAACCCGGGGTCGGCGCTGGACCCGCGCTGGACGGTGCGCCAGATCCTGGACGGCCCGCTGCGGTCCTACCGGGTGGACGACCGGGCCCGCCGCGCGCAGCGCATCGCCGAGGCCCTGGCCAGTGTCGGCTTGAGTGACGACAAGCTGGACCGGCGGCCGGGCGAGCTCTCCGGCGGTGAATGCCAGCGGGTCGCGATCGCCCGCGCCCTGGTGCTGCGCCCGCAGATCGTGGTGCTCGACGAACCGCTGTCCGCGCTCGACGTCGTCACCAAGGACCAGATCGTCGGCCTGCTGCTGCGGCTGCAGCGGCAGCTGGGGCTGACCTATCTGTTCGTCTCGCACGATCTGTCGGTGGTGCGGCGACTGGCGCACCGCGTCGTGGTGCTGCGCGCCGGGCGCGTCGTGGAAACCGGGGACACCGCGGCGGTGTTCGCCGCGCCGGCCGCGGACTACACCCGCGCGCTGCTCGACGCGGTCCCGGGCCGGCGGCTGGCGCATCCGGCGCTGTCCCCCTCCTGAACGTGGGGGGCCTGCGCGAATCGGCCTTTCGGAACTCGACATGGGAAGATGGGACCCGTGTTGCGTTGGATCACCGCCGGGGAGTCGCATGGCCGCGCGCTGGTGGCCGTGCTGGAAGGCATGGTCGCCGGGGTGGAGATCACCTCCACCGACATCTCCGAACAGTTGGCCCGGCGCCGCCTCGGGTACGGCCGCGGCGCCCGGATGAGCTTCGAGCGGGACGCGGTGAGCGTGCTGTCCGGGGTGCGGCACGGCCTCACCCTGGGCGGACCGATCGCCGTCGAGATCGGCAACACCGAATGGCCCAAGTGGGAAACCGTGATGGCCACCGACCCGGTCGACCCGGCGCAGCTGGCCGACAGCGCCCGCAACGCCCCGCTGACCCGGCCGCGGCCTGGCCACGCCGACTACGCCGGCATGCTCAAGTACGGGTTCGACGACGCCCGGCCGGTGCTGGAGCGGGCCAGCGCCCGCGAGACCGCGGCGCGGGTGGCCGCGGGCACCATCGCCCGGTCGTTCCTGCGCCAGGCGCTCGGCGTCGAGGTGCTCTCGCACGTGATCGCGATCGGCCCGTCGGCGCCGTACGAAGGGCCGCCCCCGGGCCCGGGCGACCTGCCCGCGATCGACGCCAGCCCGGTGCGCGCCTACGACAAGGCGGCGGAACAGGCGATGATCGCCGAGATCGAGGCCGCCAAGAAGGACGGCGACACCCTGGGCGGCGTGGTCGAGGTGGTGGCGCTGGGGCTGCCCGTCGGGCTGGGCTCGTTCACCAGCGGCGACAACCGGCTGGACGGCCAGCTGGCCGCCGCGGTGATGGGCATCCAGGCGATCAAGGGGGTGGAGATCGGCGACGGTTTCGCCACCGCCCGCCGCCGCGGCAGCCAGGCCCACGACGAGATGTACCCCGGCCCCGACGGCGTGGTCCGCTCGACCAACCGGGCCGGCGGGCTGGAGGGCGGCATGACCAACGGCCAGCCGCTGCGGGTGCGCGCCGCGATGAAGCCGATCTCCACCGTGCCGCGCGCGCTGGCCACCGTCGACATGGCCACCGGCGACGAGGCCGTCGCCATCCACCAGCGCTCGGACGTGTGCGCGGTGCCGGCCGCCGGGGTGGTGGTCGAGGCCATGGTGGCGCTGGTGCTGGCCCGCGCGGCGCTGCAGAAGTTCGGCGGCGACTCGCTGGCCGAGACCCGCCGCAACATCGACGCCTACCGGCGGGCGGTCGCCGAGCGCGAGGCGCCGGCCGCCCGGGGAACCGCGTGATGGCGCCCAAAGCGGTGCTGATCGGGCTGCCGGGCTCCGGCAAGTCCACCATCGGGCGGCGGCTGGCCAAGGCGCTCGGGGTGGGTTTCCTGGACACCGATGCGGCCATCGAGCAGCGCACCGGCCGGCCCATCGCCGAGATCTTCGCCACCGACGGCGAGCGGGAGTTCCGCCGCATCGAGGAGGAGGTGGTGCGCGCGGCGCTGACCGAGCACGACGGCGTGCTGTCGCTGGGCGGCGGCGCGGTCACCAGCCCCGGGGTGCGCGAGGCGCTGGCCGGCCACACCGTCGTCTACCTGGAGATCAGCGCCACCGAGGGGGTGCGGCGCACCGGGGGCAACACGGTGCGCCCGCTGCTGGCCGGGCCGGATCGCGCCGAGAAGTACCGCGCGCTGCTGGCCGAGCGCAGCCCGCTGTACCGGCGGGCCGCCACCATCCGGGTCGACACCAACCGGCGCAACCCCGGCGCGGTGGTGCGCTACATCGTGTCGCGGCTGCCCGCCACCGATGCCTGCCGGGCCGCCACATGAGAACCACCCGCGAACCGGTGACCGTGCAGGTGGCCGTCGACCCGCCTTACCCGGTGATCATCGGCACCGGGCTGCTGGGCGAGCTGGACGAACTGCTCGGCGCCCGGCACAAGGTCGCCGTCGTGCACCAGCCCGTACTCGCCGAGACCGCCGAGGTGATCCGAAAGCGGTTGGCGGACAAAGGTGTTGACGCGCACCGCATCGAGATCCCGGACGCCGAGGACGGCAAGGACCTCCCGGTCGTCGGCTTTTTGTGGGAAGTGTTGGGCCGCATCGGAATCGGCCGCAAGGACGCGTTGGTCAGCCTGGGCGGTGGCGCGGCCACCGACGTCGCCGGTTTCGCGGCGGCCACCTGGCTGCGCGGCGTCGACATCGTGCACGTGCCCACCACCCTGCTCGGCATGGTCGACGCCGCCGTCGGCGGCAAGACCGGCATCAACACCGACGCCGGCAAGAACCTGGTCGGCGCCTTCCACCAGCCGCTCGCGGTGCTGGTCGACCTCGCGACGCTACACACGTTGCCGCCCAACGAGTTGGTGGCCGGCATGGCCGAAGTCGTCAAGGCCGGCTTCATCGCCGATCCGGCGATCCTCGACCTCATCGAGGCCGATCCGCGGGCCGCGGTGGACCCGTCCGGCGAGGTGCTGGCCGAGCTGGTCCAGCGCGCCATCGCGGTCAAGGCCGACGTCGTCGCCGCCGACGAGAAGGAGTCGGAGCTGCGCGAAATCCTCAACTACGGGCACACGTTGGGGCATGCGATCGAGCGCCGCGAGCGCTACCGGTGGCGGCACGGCGCGGCAGTGTCGGTGGGCCTGGTCTTCGCCGCCGAGCTGGCCCGGTTGGCCGGGCGGCTCGACGACGCCACCGCGCGGCGGCACCGCACCATCTTGTCCGCGCTCGGCCTGCCGGTCAGCTACGACGCCGACGCGCTGCCGCAGCTGCTGGAATACATGGCCGGGGACAAGAAGTCCCGCGCCGGGGTGCTGCGGTTCGTGGTGTTGGACGGATTGGCCAAGCCGGGCCGGCTGGCCGGCCCGGACCCGTCGCTGCTGGCGGCGGCGTATGCCGCCCTGGCCGACGAGGACGCCTCATGATCGTGCAGGTGATCAACGGCCCGAACCTGGGCCGGCTGGGCCGGCGCGAGCCCGACGTGTACGGCGACACCACGCACGACCAGCTGGCCGCGCTGATCGAGGCCGAGGCCGCCGCGCTGGGGCTGAAAGCCATTGTGCGGCAAAGCGACAGCGAAGCCGAACTGCTGGACTGGATCCACGGGGCGGCCGACGCGAACCAGCCGGTGATCCTCAACGCCGGCGGTCTGACCCACACCTCGGTGGCGTTGCGTGATGCGTGCGCGGAGCTGAGCGCCCCGCTGATCGAGGTGCACATCTCGAATGTGCATGCGCGCGAAGAGTTTCGGCGGCATTCCTACCTGAGCCCGGTGGCCACCGGGGTGATCGTCGGGCTAGGGGTGCAGGGCTATCTGCTCGCCCTGCGCTACCTGGCCGGCCGGCCCGCCTAGGCCTTGCCGGGTTCGCCGCCCGGTTCGGGCTCGGTGCGGATCACCTCGGTCTTCGGGTCGTCCCCGGCGCTGGGGATCGTCTCGGTGGGCGATTCGGCCTCCCGCTCGGCGGTGGCGACCGCCGCGGTGTGCGCCTCGGTCTGGGCGCCGGCCGCGGGAATCTCGCCGGTGGGCGCGTCGTCGCCGCGCACCGCGGAGAAAACGTCGGTGTCGGCGCGCTCGTCGTCGTGGCCGGGCCGGCGCGGCGGCGGGTTGCGGTCCACCCGCCAGCGGCCGATGGTCACGCCGATGATGCCGGGCAGAAAGACGCACAGCGCGGTGAACGCCGCGAACGTCGTCACCTCGTTGATCAGCCCGCCGGTGTAGAGGCCCTTGTACACCAGGGCGATCAGCCAGGAGACGGCGCCGCTGAGCACGCCCGCGACCAGGCCGGCCAGCAGCCAGGTCATCGCCAGGTCGCCGCGGCGGTCCGGGTCGGGGTTGGCGATCGCGTCGGCCCGGCCGTCGAACACGCCCCAGACCGCCACCGCGATGACGAACAACAGCAGCAGCACCACGCTGAACAGCCCGGCCTGCGTCTGCCACGCGTTGATCAGCGCACCCTGGAACAATCGGACGACGACCATCGCCGCGGCGTACACCAATCCGCGCAGCATCCAGTTACTCATGGCCCAAAAGCGTAGCGAGTACCGTCAAGACCCGTGACACATTCTCAACGCCGGGACCGGCTCAGGGCACGACTCGAGGCCGACGGACTGGATGCGCTGCTGGTCACGGACCTGATCAACGTCCGCTACCTGTCCGGATTCACCGGCTCCAACGGCGCGTTGCTGGTGTTCGCCGACGACCGGCCCCCGGTGCTGGCGACCGACGGCCGGTACCGGACCCAGGCCGCCGAGCAGGCCCCCGACCTCGACGTCGCCATCGAACGCGCGCTGGGCCGCTATCTGGCCGGCCGCGCCGCCGAGGCGGGCGCACGCACCCTGGGCTTCGAGAGCAACGTGGTCACCGTCGACGGATTCGACGCCCTGACGGGTGAGCTGGACGGCCGCAAGGCGGCCACCGAGCTGGTCAAGGCCGCCGGCACCGTCGAGGCGTTGCGCGAGGTCAAGGACGCCGGCGAGGTCGCGCTGCTGCGGCTGGCCTGCGAGGCGGCCGACGCCGCGCTCACCGCGCTGGTGGACGGCGGCGGGCTGCGGCCCGGCCGGACCGAACGCGAGGTCAGCCGGGAGCTGGAGGCGCTGATGCTCGACCACGGCGCCGACGGGATCTCCTTCGAGACCATCGTGGCGACCGGCGCCAACTCGGCGATCCCGCATCACCGCCCCACCGACGCGGTGCTGGCCGACGGCGACTTCGTCAAGATCGACTTCGGGGCGCTGGTCGGCGGCTACCACTCCGACATGACCCGCACCTTCGTGCTGACCAAGGCGGCCGACTGGCAGCTGGAGATCTACCGGCTGGTCGCCGACGCGCAGCGGGCCGGCCGGGAGGCGCTGCGGGCCGGCGCCGACCTGCGCGAGGTGGACGCCGCGGCCCGCCGGGTGATCGCCGACGCCGGCTACGGCGAGCAGTTCAGCCACAGCCTGGGCCACGGCGTCGGGTTGGAGATCCACGAGGCGCCGGGCATCGGCGCCACCTCCACCGGCACGCTGCGCGCCGAATCGGTGGTGACCGTGGAGCCCGGCGTCTATCTGCCCGGCCGCGGCGGCGTGCGCATCGAGGACACGTTGGTGGTGCCGCCGGAGACCGCCGGCAAGCCCCCCGAGCTGCTGACCAGGTTCCCCAAGGAGCTGGCCGTCCTGGCCTGACGCCCGCCGGCGCCCTCTAAACTGGCCGACAAGTCCCACGACGGCCGCACCGCCGGCCGTCCATCCCCGAGGAGATATAGGCGCACCGTGGCAAGCACTGCCGATTTCAAGAATGGACTGGTCCTGGTGATCGACGGCCAGCTGTGGCAGATCGTCGAGTTCCAGCACGTCAAACCCGGCAAGGGCCCGGCGTTCGTGCGGACCAAGCTGAAGAACGTGCTGTCCGGCAAGGTCGTCGACAAGACCTACAACGCGGGGGTGAAGGTGGAGACCGCCACCGTCGACCGCCGCGACACCACCTACCTGTACCGCGACGGCAGCGACTTCGTCTTCATGGACAGCCAGGACTACGAGCAGCACCCGCTGCCCGAGTCGCTGGTGGGTGACGCGGCCCGGTTCCTGCTGGAGGGCATGCCGGTGCAGGTGGCGTTCCACAACGGGTCGCCGCTGTACATCGAGTTGCCGGTGTCGGTCGAGATGGAGGTCACCCACACCGAGCCCGGCCTGCAGGGCGACCGGTCCAGCGCGGGCACCAAACCCGCCACCGTGGAAACCGGCGCGGAGATCCAGGTGCCGCTGTTCATCAACACCGGCGACAAGCTGAAGGTGGACACCCGCGACGGCAGCTACCTGGGGCGCGTCAACGCGTGAGCAAACCCCTGAGGGGACGCCATCAGGCCCGCAAGCGCGCGGTCGACCTGCTGTTCGAGGCCGAGGCGCGGGGGTTGAGCCCGGCCGAGGTGGTCGACGTCCGGACCGGCCTGGCCGACACCAACCCCGAAGTGGCGCCCCTGCAGCCGTACACGGCCGCGGTGGCCCGCGGGGTGGGCGACCACGCCGCCCACATCGACGACCTGATCAGCTCGCACCTGCAGGGCTGGACGCTGGACCGGCTGCCCGCCGTGGACCGCGCCATCCTGCGGGTGGCGGTGTGGGAGCTGCTGTACGCCGACGACGTGCCCGAGCCGGTCGCCGTCGACGAGGCCGTCCAGCTGGCCAAGGAGCTGTCCACCGACGACTCGCCGGGCTTCGTCAACGGCGTGCTGGGCCAGGTCATGCTGGTGACGCCGCAGATCAGGGCGGCCGCCCGGGCGGTGCGGGGTCCCCGGGACACGTGACCCGGTTGGAGCTGCGCCTGGTCGTCGCGGCCGTGCTGGCGGCGACGGTGGTGGTGGGCGCGGTGGTGTGCGCCGCCTACCACCTGAGCATCGTCGCCTCGGTGCTGGCGATCCACGCCCTGGGCGTGGGCGCCTGGCTGTATCACTGCGTCGAACGGGTGGCGGTGGCCCGCCGGATCAGCACCGTGCGCTCGGCGGCCACGCCGCTGCGGCCGCTGCTGCCGGTGATGGCCGCGATCATGGGCCTGACCCAGGGCGTGGTGCGCTCACTGTCCGACGTCACCGAGCTGCCGGCCCGCCGCTGGGAGCTGCCCGTGCTGCGCTGGGTGGACGGCGGCCGGGGTAACCGGCGGGTGATCGACGGTGACGACGAGCCGGATCGCTGACCAAGCTGAGGTGAAACGACCACGGGCGGGGGCGCGGCGGGATGACAATACGAGCTGGACTGCAGCGGCGGCGATGCGAGAAGAGCAGGTGAGGTCATGATCCGATACAGCACCCAGCCGCGACGGCTGCGGGTGTCCGCGCTGGCGGCCGTGGCCAACCCGTCGTACGCCCGGGTGGACACCTGGAACCTGCTCGACGACGCCTGCCGGCACCTCGCCGAGGTCGACCTGGCCGGGCTGGACAAGACGCACGACGTGGCCCGGGTGAAGCGCCTGCTGGACCGCATCGCCGCCTACGAGCGCTACTGGCTGTACCCCGGCGCGGAGAACCTGGCGATCTTCCGCGCCCACCTGGAGAGCCTGTCCACGGTGCGGCTCACCGAGGAGGTCTCCCTGGCGGTGCGGCTGTTGAGCGAATACGGCGATCGCGCAGGGCTTTTCGACACGTCGGCGCCGCTGGACGACCAGGAGCTGGTGGCCCAGGCCAAGCAGCAGCATTTCTACACCGTGCTGCTGGCCGACGACGCCCCGAGCACCGCACCGGACAGCCTGGCCGAATGCCTGCGGGCGCTGCGCAACCCGTCCGACGACGTGCAGTTCGAGATCCTGGTGGTGCCCAGCGTCGAGGACGCCATCACCGCGGTCGCGCTGAACGGCGAGATCCAGGCCGCGATCATCCGCGACGACCTGCCGCTGCGCTCCCGCGACCGGCTGCCGCTGATGAACACCCTGCTCGGGCCCAACGAGGACGCGGACGGCGTCATCCCCGACCGCGCCAACGACTGGGTGGAGTGCGGCGAGTGGATCCGCGAGCTGCGCCCGCACATCGACCTGTATCTGCTCACCGACGAGTCGATCGCGGCGGGCGACGACACCGAACCCGACGTCTACGACCGCACCTTCTACCGGCTCAACGACGTCACCGACCTGCACAGCACGGTGCTCGCCGGGCTGCGGAACCGTTATGCCACACCGTTTTTCGACGCGCTGCGGGCGTACGCGGCGGCCCCGGTCGGCCAGTTCCACGCGCTGCCGGTGGCGCGCGGGGCCAGCATCTTCAACTCCCGCTCGCTGCAGGACATGGGGGAGTTCTACGGCCGCAACATCTTCATGGCCGAAACCTCCACCACCTCCGGCGGCCTGGACTCGCTGCTGGACCCGCACGGCAACATCAAGAAGGCGATGGACAAGGCGGCCAAGACGTGGAACGCCGACCACACCTACTTCGTCACCAACGGCACGTCGACCGCCAACAAGATCGTCGTGCAGTCACTGACCCGGCCCGGCGACATCGTGCTGATCGACCGCAACTGCCACAAATCGCACCACTACGGGCTGGTGCTGGCCGGGGCGTACCCGCTGTACCTGGACGCCTATCCGTTGCCGCAGTTCGCGATCTACGGGGCGGTGTCGCTGCGCACCATCAAGCAGACCCTGCTGGACCTGGAGGCGGCCGGGCAGCTGCACCGGGTGCGGATGCTGCTGCTGACCAACTGCACCTTCGACGGCGTGGTCTACAACCCGCTGCAGGTCATGCAGGAGGTGCTGGCGATCAAGCCGGACATCTGCTTTTTGTGGGACGAGGCGTGGTACGCGTTCGCCACCGCCGTGCCGTGGGCCCGGCAGCGCACCGCGATGGTGGCCGCCGAGCGGCTCGAGCAGATGCTGGCCTCGCCGGATTACGTTGAGCAGTACCGGAAATGGGCCGCGTCGATGCAGGGCGTGGACCGTTCGGAGTGGATCGAGCGGGAGCTGCTGCCCGACCCGGCCACCGCCCGGGTGCGGGTCTACGCCACCCATTCCACGCACAAGTCGCTCTCGGCGCTGCGCCAGGCGTCGATGATCCACGTGCGGGACCAGGATTTCAACGCGCTCACCCGCGACGCGTTCGGTGAGGCGTTTTTGACCCACACCTCGACCTCGCCCAACCAGCAGCTGCTGGCGTCGCTGGATCTGGCCCGCCGCCAGGTCGACATCGAGGGCTTCCAGCTGGTCCGGCAGGTCTACGACATGGCGCTGGTGTTCCGGCACCGGGTCCGCAAGGACCGGTTGATCAGCAAGTGGTTCCGCATCCTCGACGAGTCCGACCTGGTGCCCGAGGAGTTCCGGGCGTCGTCGGTGAGCTCCTACCGCGAGGTTCGGCAGGGGGCGCTGGCCGAGTGGAACGAGGCGTGGCGCTCCGACCAGTTCGTGCTGGACGCCACCCGGGTCACCCTGTTCGTCGGCGCCACCGGCATGAACGGGTACGACTTCCGGGAGAAGATCCTGATGGAGCGCTTCGGCATCCAGATCAACAAGACCTCGATCAACAGCGTGCTGCTGATCTTCACCATCGGCGTCACCTGGTCCAGCGTCCACTATCTGCTCGACGTGTTACGAAGGGTGGCAACGGATTTCGATCGCATCCAGAAGGAGGCCAGCGCCGCCGACCGGGCGCTGCAACGACGCCACGTCGAGGAGATCACCGAGGACCTGCCGCACCTGCCCGACTTCAGCGAATTCGACGTCGCCTTCCGGCCGGTCGACGAATGCAACTTCGGCGACATGCGGTCGGCGTTCTACGCCGGGTACGAGGAGTCCGACCGCGAGCACGTGCTGATCGGCACGGCCGGGCGGCGGCTGGCCGAGGGCAAGAACCTGGTGTCGACCACCTTCGTGGTGCCCTACCCGCCGGGTTTCCCGGTGCTGGTGCCCGGCCAGGTGGTGTCCAAGGAGATCGTCTACTTCCTGGCCCAGCTCGACGTGAAGGAAATCCACGGCTACAACCCGGATTTGGGGCTGTCGGTGTTCACCGACACCGCGCTGGCGCGGATGGAGGCGCAGCGCAACGCCGCGACCGCCGCGGTGGGTTCGGTGACCGCGGCCTTCGAGTTGCCCGCGGACGCCTCCGGCGGCAACGGCGCGCACAACGGCGCCGGCGCGGTGCCGTCGGTCGCCGACGGAGGCTGAGCTCTCAGCCGGTGGCCGGGGTCGGCCCGGCGGGGCAGGTGGTGCGGGCCGAGGTGTGCGGGGCGCTCACCGCCAGTCGGCCACGCCGCGGTGGATGCCCCGGATGAGGGCGTCCCGGCCGGCCGCGGCCTGGTCCCGGCAACTCGAACTCAGCGTGCCGAACGGGCTCGGGTCGGCGCCGGCCGGCGCCGCCACCAGCACCCCGGAGCCCACCGCGACGACGGCGGCGACCAGCATCCGGGCCATCGCTCGATGCTCACGGCGCGGCGGGCGTGCAGTACCAACCATGTCGGTGCCAGCCTAGGACGGGGCCGCTGAGAGGCCGCTGAGAAGCGCACCGTTCTCGGTGTTCTCCGGCGGGCCGCGGGCCTGCAGAATCGAAGGCGTGCACCTGGGTATCTCCGCCCGCTCGGCGGCGGTCGCGGCGATCGTCGTCTTCTGCGCGCTGACGGTGGCCGGCGCGGGATTGGACGCCATCCTGTACCGGTCGTTGCTGTCCGGCGTGGATTACGCTGCGGCCGAACGGGTTCGCGACATCGCCAAGGCGCTGCAGTCGGATTCGCGCGAGGAACTCGACAACGCCCTCCTGACCACCGACCAGCGGGTGGTGGCCACCCAGTTGATCGGTCCGGACGGCAGCGTGGTCAAGCGGTCCGGCTCCGCGCCGGCCACCCCGTTGGTGCCGACCGCCGATTTCGACTTCACCCTGCGCCGCGGCCTGCCCGACGACGCGGTGTCCGGCGACGACATGCGGGTCAGCGGCCAGAAGGTCGCCACACGGTCGGGGGTGTACACGGTGCTGGTCGGCGGGGGCAGCGAGGCGGTCGAGGCGACCGCACGCACCCTGGGGATCCTGTTGGCCACCACCGCGCCGGTCATCGTCGCGGTGGCGGCCGGCGCGACGTACTGGCTGGTGCGCCGATCGCTGAAGTCGGTGGACGCGATCCGCGCCCGGGTGACCGACATCTCGGCGTCGGACCTGGCCGAGCGGGTGCCGGTCCCGGACGGCCGCGACGAGATCGCGGCCCTGGCGGTCACCATGAACGAGATGCTGTCCCGGCTGGAAGCGGGACACCGTGCGCAGCAACGCTTTGTCGGCGACGCGTCGCACGAGCTGCGCAGCCCGCTGACCACCATCATCTCCGGGCTGGAGGTGGCCGAGGCGCACCCCGAGCTGCTGGACGCCGAGCTGGCGGTCAACACCCTGCTGCCCGAGGCGCACCGGATGCGCGCCCTGATCGACGACCTGCTGCTGCTGGCCCGCGCCGACGAGCGAAACCTGTTGCGGCGCAAGGAGCCGGTGGCCCTCGACGATCTCGCCGAGGCGGAAGCCGCCCGGGTGCGCCGCGACGCCGACTGCGCGGTCCACACCGATATCCGCCCCGCGCGGCTGCTCGCCGACCCGGCAGCCATGACGCGCATGATCCGCAACCTGGTGGATAACGCTGTGCGCCACGCGGTTTCGTGCGTCGCCATCGAGGTCGGCAGCCGTGACGGGACGGCGGTGCTCACCGTCGGCGATGACGGCCCGGGCATACCGCCGGCGCAGCGGAGCCGGGTGTTCGAGCGGTTCGTGCGGCTGGACACCGATCGCGCGCGCAGCGGCGGTGGGGCCGGGCTGGGCCTGGCCATCGTCGCCGAGGTGGTCGCGGCGCACGGCGGCACCGTCACCATCGGGGACCGGCCGGGCGGGGGCACCACCCTGACGGTGGCCCTGCCGCAACACCCGGCTCAGCACAGCAGCCGGTAACCGACCCCCCGGATCGTCTCAATGGTGTTGGTGCCGAACGGAACATCGATCTTGCGGCGCAGGTAGCCCACGTACACCTCGACCACGTTGTCCGGCCCGTGGTGATGCGCGTCCCACACGTTCGCCAGGATGTCGGCCTTGGTCACCACCACGTCCTTGTTGCGCATCAGGAACTCCAGCACCCCGTACTCGCGCGGCGTCAGCGCGATCGGCGTGGAGCCGCGCTGGACGGTGTGCCGGGCCGGATCCAGCGACAGCGACCCGGCCGTTAGCACCACCGGCCGCTCCGGCGCGCCGCGGCGCACCAGCGCCCGCAGCCGCGCCACCAGCACCCGGAACGAAAACGGTTTGGTCAGATAGTCATCCGCACCCAGATCGAAGGCGTCGGTCTCGTCGTACTCGCCGTCCTTGGCGGTCAGCATGAGCACCGGTGTCCACACGTTGTTCGACCGCATCCGCCGCAGCACCTCGTACCCGCTGCGGCCGGGCAGCATGATGTCGAGAATGACGACGTCGAAAGGGTTTTCGGTGGCCTCGGCCAGGCCGTCGACGCCGTTGCCGACGGTCACCACCACGAATCCCTCCGCCTTGAGTCCCCGCGCCACCGTCGCCGCCAGCCGGGGCTCGTCCTCGACGAGCAGGACTTTCATGCGTTCACGCTACGTCGACCCCCGCTAGTCGGGCCAGCGGGCCTCGATGAGCACCTCGGCGAACGGGCCGCCCATCCGGGCGAACCGGTTCGTCGCCACCCACAGCACGCCCGGATGCTCCAGCCTGATGCGCACCGGGTGGCCGCGCAGTGTCTCGCCGGGATCGGTGTGGCTGACGAACGTCGTCGGCCGGGTCAGATCGACGTCGACCGTCCAGCCGGGCCAAGGGGATTCGAAGAAATCGCGGTTGAACCACATGGTGGGGCATTCGTGGATCGGCTGTTCCCGCAAGCCCATCGGGGGAAGCATCATCAGCGGCGCCCCGACCCGCTGCCGTGGCACGGGTGGCATGCCCGCTCCTTCGTCCGGTCCTGATTTGGTCTCGCCGCCGACGACGGTACGCAGAATTCGCTGTGAAATCGTTGAGAGTCAGGTCGCAGTGGGGGATTGCGCCGCACCGGTTTCCGGCCTTCCGGGGTGCCGGCCCGGCCGCTGCGGTATCACGATGAGCAGCACGGCGATCAGCGCCGCCAGCACCGCCGTGGCCAGCGGGCGGCTCCACGCCAGGCCACCCTGGGCGACGGGCTTGTCGATGAAATCGCCGACGGTCGCCCCCAGCGGCCGGGTGAGGATGAACGCGACCCAGAACAGGGTGACCCGCGACACGCCCGTCCAGAAGTACAGGCCGGCGACCACGAGCAGGCCCGCCGCGAAGACCAGGGCGCCGCGCCGGTAGCCGAAGTCGCGGGTGTCGGCCAGCCAGTCGCCCAGCGCGGTGCCCAGCGTCTGGGAGAACGTGATGGTCGCCCAGTAGAAGGCCTCGACCTTCGGCGTGTGCACGGTCGCGACCGACACCGTGCCCTGCGACCAGCGCCACAGACCCAAAGTGGCCAGCAGACAAGCCAACAGCAGCAGCGACCCGCCGGTGTAGCCGATGCCCAGCGAACGGTCGGCGAAGTCGGCCAGCACGGTGCCGAACGTGGTCGACGCCACGATCGTCGCCCAGTAGAGGACGGGGTGAAAGCGCGCGGCCAGGATCTGCGCCGCCACCAGCAGCACCAGCGTGACACCGAAGAGCGCCACCCCGGCCGCGTAGCCCCAATCCAGCGTCATCGTGACGGTGTCGCCGCCGGTTTCGCCCAGCGTCGTCGCCAACACCTTGATCACCCAGAAGCCCAGCGTGATCGCGGGCACCTTGGTCCAGGTCTGGCTCGACACCCCGTCAGCTGCGCTCATGTGCGGTCATCCTCCGTCATCGGGATGTTCAGCATGCCCACCGTAGCGTGACCGGGCCGGCAGTTCTGCTCATCCGGATCACAAACCCGCCCGGTGGCCGCGGGTGGCGCAATGACCCGGCGCGCCGCGGTTTTGGCTGGTCGGGCCCGAACGCCACCCGGCGCAATGCCGTCGGTCGCCGGCTGCGACCCCGGTCGCCGGCCCGGAAAACGCCCCTGAGCTGCGTTAGCGTGACCGTCGTGGCGCATCCAGTACCGATCGGGGGACCGCGGGCCGACCGGGCCCGACGGGTGGCCGACGTGTTGCGCCAGCAGATCCACGCCGACGCCTACCCGGACGGCCTGCCCACCGAACTGGAGCTGGCCGCCGAATTCTCGGTGTCGCGCAACACGATTCGCGAGGCGCTGGCCGTGCTCAAGCGCGAAGGCCTGATCGACCGCGGGCCCAGGGTGGGCACCCATGTCGCGCAGCGCAAATACGACCACGCCCTGGACGCGCTGCTGGGGCTGAAGGAGACGTTCAAGGGCCTCGGCGAGGTGCGCAACGAGGTGCGCGCGGCGATGCCGGTCACGGCGCCGCCGTCGGTGGCCCGCCGACTGCGGCTGGCGCCGGGGGAGCAGGCGGTGTTCATCGAGCGGCTGCGCTACCTCGGCGAGCTGCCGCTCAGCCTGGACCTCACCTACCTGGCCCCCGCGATCGGCCGCCAGGTGCTGGAGCATTCGCTGGAGACCAACGACGTGTTCGCCCTCATCGAACAGGTCAGCGGGCAGCGGCTGGGCTCGGCGGCGCTGGCGCTCGAGGCCATCCCCGCCGACGCGCATTCGGCGGCCACGCTGCAGGTGCCCGACGGCGCGGCGCTGCTGATGCTGGAGCGGCTCACCAGCCTGGCCGACGGCACTCCCGTCGACCTCGAGTACATCCGGATGCGGGGCGATCGAATCACCATGCGCGGCAACCTGTTCAGAGCCGAGCCGATGAGGAGCAACTCATGACGCTGATCCACAACACCCGCGTCGACGTGCCGGTGACCATCGACGAGTCGCTGTGCATCGAGGGCTGCACGCTGTGCGTCGAGGTCTGCCCGCTCGACGCCCTGGCCATCGACCCCGACACCGGCAAGGCCTACATGCACGTCGACGAATGCTGGTACTGCGGCCCGTGCGCCGCCCGCTGCCCGACCGGCGCGGTCACCGTCAACATGCCCTACCTGCTTCGCTGAAAAGCGTTCACCCCCAGGAACTTCCATGAGAAGACATGCCGCCCTGCTGGCGTCGGTGCTGATCGCGGTCGCCGCGCTGGGCACCGGGTGCTCGCTGGAATCCCTGTCCCAGTCGGCCGGGGTGGTCAACGTGGTGGTGGGCTACCAGTCCAAGACCATCAACACCGTCACCGCGGGCACGCTGCTGCGCGCCCAGGGCTACCTGGAGCGTCGCCTGGCCGACATCACCACCCGCACCGGCACCAAATACGCGGTGCGCTGGCAGGATTACGACACCGGGGCGCCGATCACCGCGCAGATGCTCGCCGAAAAGATCGACATCGGCTCGATGGGCGACTACCCGATGCTGATCAACGGCTCCAAGACGCAGGCCAACCCGCTGGCCCGCACCGAGATGGTCTCCATCACCGGCTACAACCCCAAGGGCGCGCTGAACATGGTGGTGGTCAGCCCGGATTCGCGGGCCAAGGACCTGGCCGACCTGGCCGGCGCCAAGGTCTCGGCCAGCGTGGGCTCGGCCGGCCACGGCACCCTGGTGCGGGCCCTGAGCCGGGCCGGCGTCAACGGTGTCGAGGTGCTCAACCAGCAGCCCCAGGTCGGGGCGTCGGCGCTGGAATCCGGTCAGGTGCAAGCGCTTTCGCAGTTCGTGGCCTGGCCCGGTCTGCTGGTGTTCCAGGGCAAGGCCAAACTGCTCTACGACGGGGCCGAGCTGAACCTGCCCACCCTGCACGGTGTGGTGGTGCGCCGCTCCTACGCGGCGGCCCACCCGGAGGTGCTGGCCGCCTTCCTGCAGGCGCAACTGGACGCCACCGATTTCCTCAACGCGCACCCGCTGCAGGCTGCCCGCATCGTCGCCGACGCCAGCGGGCTGCCCCCGGAGGTGGTGTACCTCTACAACGGCCCGGGCGGCACCTCGTTCGACACCACGCTGAAGCCGTCGCTGACCGAAGCGCTGAAAAGCGATGTGCCCTACCTGAAGTCGATCGGCGACTTCGCCGACCTGGACGTGGACAAGTTCGTCGTGGACGAGCCACTGCGGGCGGTGTTCACTGCGCGCGGGCTCGACTACCAAGCCGCCCGGGCGCGCACCACCAACCCGTCCACGCTGCGCGGCGACCCGGCGCTGGCCGGCGAGCTGTGGCTGGACGGCGCCGACACGACGCAGACCACCGCCGACCCGGCGAGCCTGCTGCGGGCGGTGCGCGACGCGCTCGGCCGCGGCGCGCGGGTCCGCGCGGCCTACGTCCCCGACACCGAGTTCGGCACCCGCTGGTTCGCCGACAAGGCGTTCTGGGTCAAAGACGGGCAGAACTATCTGCCGTTCGGCACTGCAGCCGGGGCGGGCCGCTACCTGGCCGCGCACCCCGGCGGCATCGCCGTGAATTACCAACAGGCACTGGGAGGTTCGGTATGACAGCCCAAGTGGTGGCCGATCAGGTGGTGGGCGGCGTGATTTCGGCGCCCCCGCTGGCCCGCCCCCGCCGCGGCACGCTGCGGTGGCAGTCGCGGGTGCTGCGGGTGGTCTCGGTGGCCGCCGCCATCGGGTTGTGGCAGCTGCTCACCGCCGACAAGGTGCGGCTGCTGCTGCGCTTCGACACGCTGCCCACCGTCACCGAGATCGTCGGCGCGTTGCACCGCCGGCTGGCGGCCGGCGAGTACTGGCTGGATCTGGCGCAGTCGCTGCTGCGGATCCTGACCGGCTTCGGGCTGGCCGCCGTCATCGGGGTGGCGACCGGTGTGCTGCTGGGCCGTTCGCGGTTGTTCGCCGACGTGTTCGGGCCGCTGGCCGAACTGGCCCGGCCCATCCCGGCCATCGCGATGGTGCCGGTGGCCATCCTGTTGTTCCCCACCGACGAGGCCGGCATCGTGTTCATCACCTTCCTGGCGGCCTACTTCCCGATCATGGTCTCCACCCGGCACGCCGTGCGGGCGCTGCCCACGCTGTGGGAGGACTCGGTGCGCACGCTGGGCGGCGGCCGCTGGCAGGTGCTGACCCAGGTGGTGTTGCCCGGCATCCTGCCGGGGGTGTTCGGCGGCCTGTCCGTCGGCATGGGCGTGGCCTGGATCTGCGTGATCTCCGCCGAGATGATCTCGGGCCGTCTCGGGGTCGGTTACCGCACCTGGCAGGACTACACCGTGCTGGCCTACCCGCAGGTGTTCGTCGGCATCATCACCATCGGCGTGCTGGGGTTCGCCACGTCGGCGGCCGTCGAACTGGTGGGCCGGCGGGTGACCCGGTGGCTGCCGCGCGCCCAGGACGGTGCGCGATGACCGCCATGCGCCTCGAGCTGGACCGAGTTCGGTTGTCCTACAACGGCCCCGCGGTGATCAACGAGCTGAGCCTGGTGGTGCGCCCGGGGGAGATCCTGGTGCTGACCGGGCCGTCGGGCTGCGGCAAGTCGACGGTACTGCGGGCCCTGGCCGGCCTGCTGACCCCCGACGGCGGCCGGGTGCTGGCCGACGGCGTGCCGGTCACCGGTACCTCGGGTGATCGCGCAATGGTGTTCCAGGACAACGCCTTACTGCCGTGGCGCACGGTGCGGTCCAACATCGAACTGGCGCTGCGGCTGCGTGGCCAGCCGCGGGCCGGCCGGCGCGCGGCCGCCGAGCGGTGGATCTCCGAGCTGGGGCTGGCCGGGTTCGGCGACTACCTGCCCAAGAGCCTGTCCGGGGGGATGCGCCAGCGCGTCCAGCTCGCCCGCGGCCTGGCCGGGGCGCCGCGCGCGGTGATGATGGACGAGCCGTTCGGCGCGCTGGACACCCGGACCCGCGCGGCCATGCAGCGGCTGCTGATCGACACCTGGCGCACCCACCCGACCACCATCGTGTTCGTCACCCACGACGTCGACGAGGCGCTGGCCCTGGGCGACCGCATCGTGGTGCTGGGCCGCGCCGGCGAGCCGCCGCGGGCGTCGGTCGAGGTGCCCGAGCCGCGCAGCGACCGCCCGCACGCCGAGTTGCGGGCGCAGATCATCGACGCACTCAACCACGCGGAGGCCGCCTGATGCAGATACCCGACCCCACCGCGCCGCTCCGGCTGGACTGTGACGTCCTGGTGATCGGCGGCGGCACCGCGGGCACCATGGCCGCGCTGTCGGCCGCCGAGCACGGGGCGCAGGTGCTGCTGCTGGAGAAGGCGCACGTGCGGCACTCCGGCGCGCTGGCGATGGGCATGGACGGCGTCAACAACGCGGTGATCCCGGGCAAGGCCGAACCCGAGGACTATGTCGCCGAGATCACCCGCGCCAACGACGGAATCGTCAACCAGCGCACCATCTATCAGACCGCCACCCGCGGCTTCGCCATGGTGCAGCGGCTGGAGCGCTACGGGGTGAAGTTCGAAAAGAACGAGCACGGCGAATACGCCGTGCGCCGCGTGCACCGCTCCGGGTCGTACGTGCTGCCCATGCCCGAGGGCAAGGACGTCAAGAAGGCGCTGTACCGGGTGCTGCGGCAACGCTCGATGCGCGAGCGGATCCGCATCGAGAACCGGCTGATGCCGGTGCGGGTGTTGGTCGACCCCGACAGCGGTGGCCGCGCCGTCGGCGCCGCCGCGTTGCACACCCGCACCGGCGAATTCGTCACGGTCGGCGCCAAGGCGGTCATCCTGGCGACCGGGGCGTGCGGCCGGCTCGGGCTGCCCGCGTCGGGCTACCTGTACGGCACCTACGAGAACCCGACCAACGCCGGCGACGGCTACTCGATGGCCTACCACGCCGGCGCGGAGCTCTCGGGCATCGAGTGCTTCCAAGTCAACCCGCTGATCAAGGACTACAACGGCCCGGCGTGCGCCTACGTCGCCAATCCGTTCGGCGGGTATCAGGTCAACGCGCAGGGCGAGCGGTTCGTGGACTCCGACTACTGGTCCGGCCAGATGATGGCCGAGGTGAAACGCGAGATCGACTCCGCGCGCGGACCGATCTATCTCAAGGTGTCGCACCTGCCCGACGAGACGCTGACCGCGTTGGAGAACATCCTGCACACCACGGAACGGCCCACCCGGGGCACCTTCCACGCCAACCGCGGCCACGACTACCGCACCCACGACATCGAGATGCACATCTCCGAAATCGGTTTGTGCAGCGGGCATTCCGCGTCAGGTGTGTGGGTCGACGAGCATGCCCGCACCACGGTGCCCGGGCTGTACGCCGCGGGCGACCTGGCCTGCGTCCCGCACAACTACATGATCGGGGCGTTCGTGTTCGGCGACCTGGCCGGCACCCATGCCGCCTCGACCCTGGCCGATGTGGCCGCGCCGCAACAGCTTCCGGCCGACCAGCTGCGCGAGGCGCACGAGCTGATCTACCGGCCGCTGCGCCACCCGGACGGGCCGCCGCAGCCGCAGGTGGAGTACAAGCTGCGCCGGTTCGTCAACGACTACGTCGCGCCGCCCAAGACGGCGGCCAAGCTGTCCATCGCGATCCGCACCTTCGAGCGGATGAGCGCCGAGATCGCCGAGATGGGCGCCCGCAACCCGCACGAGCTGATGCGCGCGGTGGAGGTGTCGTTCATCCGGGACTGCGCCGAGATGGCCGCCCGGTCCTCGCACACCCGCACCGAATCGCGCTGGGGCCTCTACCACGACCGGGCCGACCTGCCCGGCC
Source organism: Mycobacterium avium subsp. avium (assembly GCF_009741445.1). Taxonomy (NCBI): domain Bacteria; kingdom Bacillati; phylum Actinomycetota; class Actinomycetes; order Mycobacteriales; family Mycobacteriaceae; genus Mycobacterium; species Mycobacterium avium. Next base: position 1,054,522 of record NZ_CP046507.1, read on the forward strand.
GCGACGACAATCAATGGGGCTATCACCTCAACCTGCGCAAGGGCGACGACGGCCGGATGGTGTTCCTCAAACGGCCGGTGGCACCGTATTTCGTGCCGGTTCCGGAGCTGGACGGGCTGCCGCCGGTCGACCGGACCGTGCACCCGGTGCAGCAGCCGCCGCTGATCGGCGGCCAGGCCCCGGCCAGCGCTGTCTCCCGCATCGCTTCCCCCGCAACGGGTTTCGAGCCGCCGTCGCCGCGCATCGCCGCGGTGCTGGCACTCGACGAGCCGAGTGTGGCCGACCTGGCGCCCTACCTGGGTGACCCGGATCCCGGGGTACGCCGCACCGCGGTGGCGACGCTGACCGAGAACACCCCCGAGGGATACGCCCCCGCCCTGCTGGCCGCGCTGGGCGACGACGCCGCCGCGGTGCGCGCCGCCGCCGCCGAGGGCGTCCGGGAGCTGGTCGAGGTGCTGCCCGAACCGGAATCGGTTCGCGCCCACCTGGATTCGTTCGACCGGGTGGTTCGGGCAGCCGCGCTGTACGTGCTGGCCGCGCGCCGCGCCGGCGACGCCGCCCGGTACCGGCGCGCCCTGGGCGATCCCGATCACCGGGTGCGCATCGAGGCGGTGCGGGCGCTGGTGTCCGTCGACGACGTGGACGGGGTGGTCGACGCCGCCGGCGACGAGAACCGGGAGGTGCGCATCGCGGCCGCCGCCGGGCTGGCGACGCTGCGCGACGGGACGGGCCCGGCCGGCGGGGCGGTGCGCGCGCTGGTCGCCGACCCCGACCCGCTGGTGCGTGCCGCCGGGCTGGCCGTGCTCGGCGAATTGGGCTGCGGCCCAGACGATTACGGGGCCATCACGCAGGCGCTGCGCGCGTCGGCGTGGCAGGTGCGCGAAGGCGCGGCGCGGGCGCTGGCCGGTGCGGCCGCCGAGGTCGCGGTGCCGCTGCTAGGCGAGGCGCTGGGCGACGCGCACCTGGACGTGCGCAAGGCCGCGGTGCTCGCCCTGACCCGGTGGGCCGGCGAGCCGGACGCCCGCGACGCCCTGGGGATCGCGCTCAAGGACACCGACGCCGACGTGCGCGCGTACGCGCGCCGGGCGCTGGAACACCCCGAGCGGGCCGTGAAAAGCTAGTCAGCGCAGGATCTTTGCATACAGCAGGCTGTCCTGCGGTTCGGGCCCCATGGTGGGATAGACGGCGTGCCGGGCCAGCCGGCCCTCCAGGAAGAACCCGGCGTGCTCCAGCAGGCGCGCCGAGCGCTGGTTGTCGACGCTGCAGGTGGCCCACACGCGATAGACCTCACGGTCGGCGTCCAGCGCGGTGAGCAGCATGCCGAGCACCTCCGACATCAGGCCCTTGCCCCACCACCGCCGGCCCAGGCAGTAGCCGATCTCCACCGAGTGCGGCGCGGTGCGCCGGCAGCTGAGCAGCCCGACCACCTCCCCGCGGTGCCGCAGCTCGATCACCCAGGTCTTCTCGTCCGCGCTGGCGTTGAGCTTCTCGGTGATCACCCGCCGGGTGGCCGCCACGTCCGGATGCGGCGCCCACAGCAGGTATTTGGTGACCTGCGGATCGCGGGCGACCCGCTGGAACAGCGGGCCGGCGTCGTCGAGCACCGGCAGCCGCAGCGACAGCCGGGGCCCGGTGATGCGGTCGGGAGGGTATTCGGGCATGGCGGTGCGGTTCAAAGGCCGAGCGCGCGATAGGTGGTGCGGACGAACCGGGGCTGGGCGGTGCGCAGTTTGGCCAGCGACGTGTTGCCGGCGACGGCGGTGGCGGCGTCGACGGTGAGGTCGGGAAGGTTCTGGATCAGATAGATCAGGATCAGCTCGGCCGTCGGGTCGGCCTGCCACCACGTCCCGTAGGCGCCGGGCCAGCTGAACGTGCCGACCCCGCCCGGGCCGAAAAGCGGTATGCTCCTTGCCGGGTCGGTGACCACCGACAGGTTCAGCCCGAAGCCGCGGCCCACCCAGTACGGCGCGCCCAGGAAATTGTGCCGCTTCTGCGCCTCGGTGAGCCGGTCGGTCCGCATCAGCCGGACCGACTCTTCCGAGAGCACCCGCACCCCGTCGATCGTCCCGTCGCCCAGCAACATTCGCACGAAGCGCAGGTAGTCGTCGGCGCTCGACCACAACCCGCCGCCGGCGTTGCAGAACGCGGGCGGCGTGACGTGCGGCGGGCCCATCACGCCGTGCTGCAGCCGGCTGTGCTCGTCGAGGGAGTACATGGTCGCCGCCCGGTGCCGCGCCTGCGGCGAGACGAAGAACCCGGTGTCGGTCATGCCCGCCGGGCCCAGCACCCGTTCGTCGAGAACCTGGTGGAACGGCTTGTCCTCGATGCGGGCGGCGATGACACCCAGCAGGTCGATCGAGTGGCTGTAGGTGACCTTCTCGCCGGGTTGGTGCACCAACGGCAGCTTGGCCAGCTCGGCCAGCCAGGCGTCCGGCCCGTGCTGGAACGGCAGCCGCATGTAGGCCTTGGAGATCGGCCCGGACACCGAGAATCCGTAGGCCAGCCCGCTGGTGTGGGTGAGCAGGTCCTCGATCAGGATGGCGCGGTCGAGCGGGTGGGTGCGGTCCAGCGGGCCGTGCGGGTCGTCGAGGACCCGCACGCCGGCCAGCTCCGGCGCCCAGCGCGTGACCGGATCCTTCAGGCTCAGCTTGCCCGCGTCGACCAGGCTCATCACCGCCGCGACGGTCACCGGTTTGGTCATCGACGCGATGCGAAACAGGGTGTCGCGGCGCATCGGCAGCCCCGCCTCCACGTCCCGGTAGCCGATCTCGTTGACCTGCAGCAGTTCTCCGCGCTGCCAGACCATCGTCACCGCCCCGGCCAGCAGGCCGGCGTCGCACACTTCGCGGATGGAGACGCTGTTGGCGTCGAGGGTCACGCGATTCACCTGGTCAGGTTAGCGGGCGGGCCGCCACGGCCGCCGCGCGCGGTCGCCCGCGAAATTAGTGCTACGCTGCCGTGCAGTCGACATCCTTTAACGATCCGTCCGGTGAGGCGGAGAAGGAGGTCAAGTTTCGCATGGGTGCTGCGGGCAACACCGGCTCGTCCGGTGATTCCCGGGAGTTGATGTCGGCGGCCGACGTCGGCCGCACCGTTTCCCGCATCGCGCATCAGATCATCGAAAAGACCGCGCTGGACGGTCCGGACGGGCCGCGGGTGGTGCTGCTGGGCATCCCGACCCGCGGCGTCACCCTGGCCGACCGGCTGGCCCGCAACATCGGCGAATACAGCGGGGTCGAGGTCGGCCACGGCGCCCTGGACATCACCCTGTATCGCGACGACCTGATGCAAAAACCCCCGCGGCCGCTGGAGGCCACCTCGATCCCGGCCGGCGGCATCGACGACGCGCTGGTGATCCTGGTCGACGACGTGCTCTACTCCGGCCGCTCGGTGCGCTCGGCACTGGACGCGCTGCGCGACGTGGGCCGCCCCCGGGTGGTGCAACTGGCGGTGCTGGTCGACCGCGGTCACCGCGAGCTGCCGCTGCGCGCCGACTACGTCGGCAAGAACGTCCCCACCTCGCGCAGCGAGAGCGTGCACGTGCTGCTGGCCGAGCACGACGGCGCCGACGGGGTGGTGATCTCGCGATGACCCGCCACCTGCTCGCCGCCGGCGACCTGAGCCGCGACGACGCCACCGCCATCCTCGACGACGCCGACCGGTTCGCCCAGGCGCTGGTGGGCCGCGAGATCAAGAAACTGCCGACGCTGCGTGGCCGCACCGTCGTCACCATGTTCTACGAGAACTCCACCCGCACCCGGGTGTCCTTCGAGGTGGCCGGCAAGTGGATGAGCGCCGACGTGATCAACGTCAGCGCCGCCGGGTCCTCGGTGGGCAAGGGGGAGTCGCTGCGCGACACCGCCCTGACGCTGCGGGCGGCCGGCGCCGACGCGCTGATCATCCGGCACCCGGCCTCCGGCGCCGCGCACCTGCTTGCCGAATGGACTTGCGGCAACGGCGATTCCAGCGACGCCGGGCCGTCGGTGATCAACGCCGGCGACGGCACCCACGAGCACCCGACGCAGGCGCTGCTGGACGCGCTGACCATCCGCCAGCGGCTCGGCGGCATCGAGGGCCGGCGCGTGGTGATCGTCGGCGACGTCCTGCACAGCCGGGTGGCCCGCTCCAACGTGATGCTGCTGTCCACCCTGGGCGCCGAGGTGGTGCTGGTCGCCCCGCCGACGCTGTTGCCGGTCGGCGTCGAGGGCTGGCCGGTGACCGTGTCGAACGACTTCGACGCCGAGCTGCCCGCCGCCGATGCGGTGCTCATGCTGCGCGTGCAGGCCGAGCGGATGAACGGTGGCTTCTTCCCGTCGGTGCGCGAGTACTCGTCCCTGTACGGGCTGTCCGATCGCCGCCAGGCGATGCTGCCCGGCCACGCCGTGGTGCTGCACCCGGGCCCGATGCTGCGCGGCATGGAGATCGCCTCCTCGGTGGCGGACTCGTCGCAATCTGCTGTGCTGCAACAGGTTTCCAACGGTGTGCACGTGCGGATGGCGGTGCTGTTCCACGTGCTGGTGGGCGCGGAGGAGATCGCCGCATGAGCGTGTTGCTGCGCGGAGTCCGGTTGTACGGCGAGGGCGACCGGGTCGATGTCCTGGTCGACGACGGGCAGATCGCCGACATCGGCGCCGGGCTCGACATCCCCGACACCGCCGACGTCATCGACGCCACCGGCCAGGTGCTGCTGCCCGGGTTCGTCGACCTGCACACCCACCTGCGCGAGCCGGGCCGCGAATACGCCGAGGACATCGAAACCGGTTCGGCCGCTGCGGCTTTGGGTGGCTACACCGCGGTGTTCGCGATGGCCAACACCAACCCGGTCGCCGACAGCCCGGTGGTCACCGACCACGTATGGCACCGGGGCCAGCAGGTCGGCCTGGTCGACGTGCACCCGGTGGGCGCGGTCACCATGGGTCTGGCCGGCAAGGAACTCACCGAGATGGGCATGATGGCGGCGGGGGCCGCGCAGGTGCGGATGTTCTCCGACGACGGCGTCTGCGTGCACGACCCGCTGGTGATGCGCCGCGCCCTGGAATACGCCACCGGCCTGGGCGTGCTCATCGCCCAGCACGCCGAGGAGCCGCGGCTGACCGTCGGCGCGGTCGCCCACGAGGGGCCCACCGCCGCCCGGCTGGGACTCGCGGGCTGGCCGCGGGCGGCCGAGGAATCGATCGTCGCCCGCGACGCGCTGCTGGCCCGCGACGCCGGCGCCCGGGTGCACATCTGCCACGCCTCCACCGCGGGCACCGTCGAGATCGTGAAATGGGCCAAGCAGCAAGGCATCTCGATCACCGCCGAGGTCACCCCGCACCACCTGATGCTGGACGACTCCCGGCTGGCCAGTTACGACGGGCGCAACCGGGTCAACCCGCCGCTGCGCGAGGCGGCCGACGCGGCCGCGCTGCGCCGGGCGCTGGCCGACGGCGTGATCGACTGTGTGGCCACCGATCACGCGCCGCACGCCGAGCACGAGAAGTGCGTGGAGTTCTCTGCGGCCCGCCCCGGCATGCTGGGGCTGCAGACGGCGCTGTCGATCGTGGTCCACACGATGGTCCGCCCAGGGCTGCTGACCTGGCGGGACGTCGCCAAGGTGATGAGCGAAAACCCCGCGCGCATCGCAAATCTGCCCGATCACGGCCGCCCGCTGGAGGTGGGGGAGCCGGCCAACCTGACGGTGGTGGACCCCGACGCCAGCTGGACGGTGGCCGGGTCGGACCTGGCCAGCCGGTCGGCCAACACCCCCTACGAGGCGATGACGCTGCCGGCCACCGTGACCGCGACCCTGCTGCGCGGCAAGGTCACCGCCCGCGATGGGAAGTGCCCGGTATGAACCGCGCCGGCGAGGATGCGGTGCGCCGCATGAGCGGCGGCACTGAGGAGGAGCGGGGCCAATGAATTCCGGCACGCTGGTGGGCTCGCTGATCTTCGCGGCCGTGCTGGTGGTGGTGATCGCGGTCGTGATCCAGCTGATGATGCGCGGCTGGGTGCGCCGCGCCCGGCGGCAGGCCGAGCTGATCGGCGAGCTGCCCGGGGTGCCCGACAAGGTCGGCACCGCGACGGCCACCCTGCAGGGCGTCTATGTCGGGTGCACCCTGTCGCCGGCCTGGAACGACCGGGTGACGGCCGGCGATCTGGGCTACCGGAGCAAGGCGGCGCTGACCCGCTACCCGGAGGGGATCCTGCTGGAACGCATTCGCGCCACCCCGATTTGGATCCCCCAGCAGTCGATCAGCGCGGTCCGCACCGAGCGGGGCATGGCCGGAAAGGTCGCGGCCCGCAACTCGATTCTGGCGATCCGGTGGCGGCTGCCGTCGGGCGTGGAGATCGACACCGGCTTCCGGGCCAACAACCGGGGCGAATACGACGGCTGGCTGCAGCCGGGGCGGGAGGAGCGGCGTTCGTGAGTGGCAAGGCGCAACTGGTGCTCGAGGACGGCCGCGTCTTCACCGGCACACCGTTCGGGGCGATCGGCCAAACCCTGGGCGAGGCCGTGTTTTCCACCGGCATGTCCGGCTACCAGGAGACGTTGACCGACCCCAGCTACCACCGCCAGATCGTGGTGGCCACCGCGCCGCAGATCGGCAATACCGGCTGGAACGGCGAGGACGCCGAGAGCCGCGGCGACAAGATCTGGGTGGCCGGCTACGCGGTGCGCGACCCGTCGCCGCGCGTGTCCAACTGGCGCGCCACCGGAAGCCTGGAGGACGAGCTGATCCGCCAGCGCATCGTGGGCATCGCTCGCATCGACACCCGCGCGGTGGTGCGCCACCTGCGGACCCGCGGTTCGATGAAGGCGGGGGTGTTCTCCGGTGACGCCCTGGCCGATCCGGACGAACTGGTGCAGCGGGTGCGCGGCCAGCAGTCCATGCTGGGCGCCGACCTGGCCGGCGAGGTCAGCACGCCGGACGCCTACATCGTGGAACCCGAAGGGCCGCCGCGGTTTACCGTCGCCGCCCTGGACCTGGGCATCAAAACCAACACGCCGCGCAACTTCGCCCGTCGCGGCATCCGCAGCCACGTGCTGCCCTCGTCGGCGACCTTCGAGCAGATCGCCGACCTCAGGCCGGACGGCGTGTTCCTGTCCAACGGGCCCGGCGACCCCGCCACCGCCGACCACATCGTGGCGGTCACCCGCGAGGTGCTGGGCGCCGGAATCCCATTGTTCGGCATCTGTTTCGGCAACCAGATCCTGGGCCGGGCGCTGGGCCTGTCCACCTACAAGATGGTGTTCGGTCACCGCGGCATCAACATCCCGGTGATCGACCACGCCACCGGGCGGGTGGCGGTGACCGCGCAGAACCACGGCTTCGCGCTGCAGGGCGAGGCCGGCCAGGCCTTCGACACGCCGTTCGGCGCGGCGGTGGTCAGCCACACCTGCGCCAACGACGGGGTGGTGGAGGGCGTGAAACTCGCTGACGGACGGGCATTTTCGGTGCAGTACCACCCGGAGGCGGCGGCCGGCCCGCACGACGCGAACTACCTCTTCGACCAATTCATCGAGCTGATGGAAGGGGACCGCTAGTGCCCCGGCGCACCGACCTCAACCACGTCCTGGTGATCGGCTCGGGCCCGATCGTGATCGGGCAGGCCTGCGAGTTCGACTATTCCGGCACCCAGGCCTGCCGGGTGCTCAAGGCCGAGGGCCTGCAGGTCAGCCTGGTCAACTCCAACCCGGCCACGATCATGACCGATCCGGAGTACGCCGACCACACCTACGTCGAGCCCATCACGCCGGCCTTCGTCGAACGGGTGATCGCGCAGCAGGCCGAGCGGGGCAACAAGATCGACGCGCTGCTGGCCACCCTGGGCGGGCAGACCGCGCTGAACACCGCCGTCGCGCTGTACGAGAACGGGGCGCTGGACCGCTACGGGGTGGAACTGATCGGCGCCGACTTCGACGCCATCCAGCGCGGCGAGGACCGGCAGCGGTTCAAGGACATCGTCGCCAAGGTCGGCGGTGAATCCGCCCGCAGCCGAGTGTGTTTCACCATGGACGAGGTGCGCGAGACCGTCGCCGAGCTGGGCCTGCCGGTGGTGGTGCGGCCCAGCTTCACCATGGGCGGCCTGGGCTCGGGGATGGCGCGCTCCGTCGAGGAGGTCGACCGGATGGCCGGCGCCGGGCTGGCCGAAAGCCCCAGCGCCAACGTGCTGATCGAGGAATCCATCTACGGCTGGAAGGAATTCGAGCTCGAGCTGATGCGCGACGGCAACGACAACGTCGTCGTGGTGTGCTCGATCGAGAACGTCGACCCGATGGGCGTGCACACCGGCGACTCGGTCACCGTCGCCCCGGCGATGACGCTCACCGACCGCGAATACCAGCGGATGCGCGACCTGGGCATCGCGATCCTGCGCGAGGTCGGGGTGGACACCGGCGGCTGCAACATCCAGTTCGCGGTGAACCCCAAAGACGGCCGGCTGATCGTCATCGAGATGAATCCCCGGGTGTCGCGCTCGAGCGCGCTGGCCTCCAAGGCCACCGGATTCCCGATCGCCAAGATCGCCGCCAAGCTGGCCATCGGTTACACCCTGGACGAGATCGTCAACGACATCACCAAGGAGACGCCGGCCTGCTTCGAGCCCACCCTGGACTACGTGGTGGTCAAGGCGCCGCGGTTCGCGTTCGAGAAGTTCCCCGGCGCCGACCCCACGCTGACCACCACCATGAAATCCGTCGGCGAGGCAATGTCGTTGGGCCGCAACTTCATCGAGGCGCTGGGCAAGGTGATGCGCTCGCTGGAGACCAGCCGCGCCGGATTCTGGACCAAGCCCGACCCCGACGGCGGCCTCGACGACGTGCTGGCCCGGCTGCAGACGCCCACCGAGGGCCGGCTCTACGACCTCGAGCTGGCGCTGCGGCTGGGCGCCCCGGTGGAACGGGTCGCGCAGGCCAGCGGCGTGGACCCGTGGTTCATCGCGCAGATCGGCGAACTCGTCGCGCTGCGCGGCGAGCTGATCGGCGCCCCCGTGCTGGACGCCGACCTGCTGCGGCGGGCCAAGCACCACGGCCTGTCGGACCGCCAGATCGCCGCGCTGCGACCGGAATTGGCCGGCGAGAACGGGGTGCGGTCGCTGCGCGAACGCCTCGGGGTGCACCCGGTGTACAAGACGGTCGACACCTGCGCGGCCGAGTTCGAGGCCAAGACCCCCTACCACTACAGCAGCTACGAACTCGACCCGGCCGCCGAGACCGAGGTCGCCCCGCAGCCGCAGCGGCCGAAGGTGCTCATCCTCGGCTCGGGCCCCAACCGGATCGGCCAGGGCATCGAATTCGACTACAGCTGCGTGCATGCCGCGACGACGTTGAGCCAGGCCGGTTTCGAGACCGTGATGGTCAACTGCAACCCCGAGACGGTGTCCACCGACTACGACACCGCCGACCGGCTGTATTTCGAGCCGCTGACCTTCGAGGACGTCCTCGAGGTGTTCCGGGCCGAGCAGCAGTCCGGCGCCGGCGGTCCGGGCGTGGTGGGCGTCATCGTGCAGCTCGGCGGGCAGACCCCGCTCGGGCTGGCGCAACGCCTCGCCGACGCGGGCGTGCCGATCGTGGGCACCCCGCCGGAGGCCATCGACCTGGCCGAGGACCGCGGCTCCTTCGGCGACGTGCTGACCGCGGCCGGCCTGCCCGCGCCGAAGTACGGCACCGCAACGACTTTCGCCCAGGCCCGCCGGATCGCCGAGGACATCGGCTACCCGGTGCTGGTGCGGCCGTCCTACGTGCTGGGCGGCCGGGGCATGGAGATCGTCTACGACGAGGAGACGCTGCGCGACTACATCACCCGCGCCACCGAGCTCTCACCCGAGCACCCGGTTCTGGTCGACCGCTTCCTCGAGGACGCGGTCGAGATCGACGTGGACGCGCTGTGCGACGGCACCGAGGTGTACATCGGCGGCATCATGGAGCACATCGAGGAGGCCGGCATCCACTCCGGCGACTCGGCGTGCGCCCTGCCGCCGGTGACGTTGGGCCGCAGCGACATCGAGAAGGTGCGCCGCGCCACCGAGGCCATCGCGCACGGCATCGGGGTGGTGGGGCTGCTCAACGTGCAGTACGCGCTCAAGGACGACGTGCTCTACGTGCTGGAAGCCAACCCGCGGGCCAGCCGCACGGTGCCGTTCGTGTCGAAGGCCACCGCCATCCCGCTGGCCAAGGCGTGTGCGCGGATCATGTTGGGCGCCACCATATCCCAGCTTCGCGCGGAGGGCATGCTGGCCGCGTCCGGGGACGGCGCGCACGCCGCGCTGAACGCCCCGATCGCGGTCAAGGAGGCGGTGCTGCCCTTCCACCGGTTCCGCACCGTGGAGGGTGCCGGCATCGACTCGCTGCTCGGACCGGAGATGAAGTCCACCGGCGAGGTGATGGGGATCGACCGCGACTTCGGCAGCGCCTTCGCCAAGAGCCAGACCGCCGCCTACGGGTCGCTGCCGGCCCAGGGCACCGTGTTCGTGTCGGTCGCCAACCGGGACAAGCGCTCACTGGTGTTCCCGGTCAAACGGCTGGCCGACCTGGGTTTCCGGGTGCTGGCCACCGAGGGCACCGCGGAGATGTTGCGCCGCAACGGGATTCCCTGCGACGAGGTGCGCAAGCACTTCGAGGACCCGCAGCCCGGCCGCCCCGAGATGTCGGCCGTCGACGCGATCAAGGCCGGCGAGGTCGACATGGTGATCAACACGCCCTACGGCAACTCCGGCCCACGCATCGACGGCTACGAAATCCGTTCCGCCGCAGTGTCGGTCAACATTCCCTGCGTGACCACCGTGCAGGGCGCCTCGGCCGCCGTGCAGGGCATCGAGGCCGGCATCCGCGGCGACATCGGGGTGCGCAGCCTGCAGGAACTGCACAGCCAGATCGCCTCGGACAAGGGGCCGCGGTGACCGGGTTCGGCGCCCGGCTGGCCGCCGCGAAAGCGCAACGCGGGCCGCTGTGCGTGGGCATCGACCCGCACCCCGAGCTGCTGCGGGCGTGGGACCTGCCGACCACGGCCGACGGGCTGGCCGCCTTCTGCGACATCTGCGTCGAGGCGTTCGCCGGATTCGCGGTCGTCAAGCCGCAGGTGGCGTTCTTCGAGGCCTACGGCGCGGCCGGATTCGCGGTGCTCGAACGCACCATCGCCGCGCTGCGGTCGGCCGGGGTGCTGGTGCTGGCCGACGCCAAGCGCGGCGACATCGGCACCACCATGGCCGCCTACGCCGCCGCCTGGGCCGGTGACTCGCCGCTGGCCGCCGACGCGGTGACGGCCTCGCCCTACCTGGGGTTCGGCTCGCTGCGGCCGCTGCTGGAAGCCGCCGCCGCGCACGACCGCGGGGTGTTCGTGCTGGCGGCCACCTCCAACCCGGAGGGCGCCACCGTGCAGCGGGCCGCCTTCGACGGCCGCACGGTGGCCCAGCTGGTGGTCGACCAGGCGGCGGTGGTGAATCGGTCGACGAACCCGGCCGGGCCCGGCTACGTCGGCGTCGTGGTGGGGGCGACGGTGCTGCAGCCGCCCGATCTGAGCGCGCTGGGCGGCCCGGTGCTGGTGCCCGGGCTCGGCGTGCAGGGCGGGCGGCCCGAGGCGCTGGCCGGGCTGGGCGGGGCGGAACCGGGGCAGCTGCTGCCCGCGGTGGCCCGCGAGGTGCTGCGGGCCGGCCCCGACGTGGCGGAGCTGCGCGCGGCGGCCGACCGGATGCTGGACGCCGTCGCCTACCTGGACGTGTAGCGGCCTCAGTCCGACGCGACGGTCGTGCTGGGCCGGGCGGTTTCCACGATGACGGTGGTGGCCTTGACGACGGCCACCGCGACGCTGCCGGGGCGCAGCTGCAGCTCCTCGGCGGCCTCGGTGCTCATCAGCGACACCACGGTGAACGGGCCGCACTGCATCTCCACCTGGGTCATCACCTTGTCGCTGACCACAGAGGTGACCAGGCCCACGAACCGGTTGCGGGCCGAACTGCCGATGCTGAGCGGGTCGGCCGGCGGGGCGGGGGCGTTGGTGCGGGAGAAATGGGCCAGGTCCTCGCTGGCGATCACCTTGCGGCCGGCGGCGTCGTGACCGACCTCCAATGCGCCCTGGTTGATCCAGCGGCGCACCGTGTCGTCGCTGACGCCGAGCAGCTCAGCCGCCTGGCGAATTCGCAGGTTCGACACGCCCCGATGGTATCCGATCGCGGCCCCCGGATCGGCCGCAAGCGAAGCCGAGACCCGCCGTGACCGGCGATCGACCCGCTATCGACCAGCAGCGCGACACGCGCGACACGCCGTGACGAATGCGTGATCCGTCGCACCGGGCGCCCGCAGCAGCCGGTGCCGCGTCGCGCAACCACCCCGGCGCCGCGGGCCCACGCCGCCGGGAAACGTCAAAGCCGCAGGTCGCGGGCGCGGCGGCGGCCCGAAACGACCATGCGGGAGCCGCCCCGGCGGCGCCGCGCGCAACCTCGATCGACGTCGCACGCCACGTCGCCGCGGCCCCCCACACGCCGGTACATGCTGGGAGTTTGCCCCGTTAAGCAGGGGGGCGGGTTAGATTTCGTCAGGAGGCCTGAGTACGGTCGTCTCCGCTGGCTGAAGTACCCGGCAGAGACACAAAGAGATCGATTGAGATTGATTGATCAGATACGGAGGAATCGTGGCCCTTCCCCAGTTGACCGACGAGCAGCGCGCGGCCGCGTTGGAGAAGGCGGCTGCCGCACGTCGAGCCCGAGCCGAGCTCAAAGACCGGCTGAAGCGCGGCGGCACCAACCTCAGTCAGGTGCTCAAGGACGCCGAGACCGACGAAGTCTTGGGCAAGATGAAGGTTTCGGCGCTTCTCGAGGCGTTGCCCAAGGTGGGCAAAGTCAAGGCGCAGGAAATCATGACTGAGTTGGAGATCGCCCCCACCCGCCGCCTGCGCGGTCTCGGCGATCGTCAGCGCAAGGCTCTGCTGGAAAAGTTCGGCTCCTAACCCGCCCGCCGACGATGCAGGCCGCACGGCCTGAGGAGGCGGGCCATCGGACCCGAGCCGTGGGCGCATCCGACCGGGGGCGCCCGTGACTGCCGACGGGGGACCGGACGTCCGGCATGAGACGCGTCCCGAACCATCAGGTGACGGACGTGTGGTCGTGCTGTCCGGTCCCTCCGCGGTCGGCAAATCGACAGTGGTTCGGTGCCTGCGCGAGCGGGTCCCCAACCTGCATTTCTCCGTCTCGGCCACGACGCGGGCACCGCGGCCGGGCGAGGTCGACGGCGTCGACTACCACTTCGTCAGCCCCGCCCGATTCCAGCAGCTCATCGACGAGGGCGCGCTGCTGGAGTGGGCCGAAATCCACTCCGGGCTGCACCGGTCGGGCACCCTGGCCGCGCCGGTGCGGGCCGCCGTCGCGCGGGGCTGCCCGGTGCTGATCGAGGTCGACCTGGCCGGCGCCCGGGCGGTGAAGAAGGCGATGCCCGAGGCGCTCACCGTGTTCCTGGCCCCGCCCAGCTGGGAGGACCTGGAGGCCAGGCTGATCGGCCGGGGCACCGAAACCCCGGAGGTCATCGCCCGGCGCCTGCAGACCGCCCGCGTCGAAATGGCGGCCCAACACGACTTCGACCGGGTGGTGGTCAACAGTCGATTGGAGTCTGCCTGCGCCGAATTGGTATCCTTGCTGGTGGGAACTGCGCCGGACCGGCACGATACGTCTGGCCGGACCGGGCGCCAGACCACCTCCCATCCCGATTGAGCACCGAATCCTCAATATTTTTCAGTGGCTTTCCGGTAGCGACGAGCCGCTCCAATCCGCCAGGAGATTGACCTACGTGACTAACTCGCAGTCCGACGCGGCGCTGGCCGCCGTCCCCGACCGGTTCGATCCGTCCGCCGGGGGCCCGGGCGCCTACGACACCCCGCTGGGCATCACCAACCCGCCCATCGACGAGCTGCTGGACCGCGTCTCGAGCAAGTACGCGCTGGTCATCTACGCGGCCAAGCGGGCCCGCCAGATCAACGACTACTACAACCAGCTCGGCGAGGGCATCCTCGAATACGTGGGCCCGCTCGTCGAGCCGGGGCTGCAGGAGAAGCCGCTTTCGATCGCGCTGCGCGAGATCCACGGCGACCTGCTCGAGCACACCGAGGGCGAGTAACGGGGCCGGGCCGGGCGCGCTGTGTACGACCGCAATCGGGCTTTTACACGGGCCGCGAGGATCGTCGTCGGCGTCTCCGGCGGCATCGCCGCCTACAAGGCGTGCACCGTCGTCCGCCAGCTGTCTGAGGCCGGTCATTCGGTCCGGGTCATCCCCACCGAGTCCGCGCTGCGCTTCGTCGGCGCCGCCACCTTCGAGGCGCTGTCCGGCCAGCCGGTGCACACCGGCGTCTTCGACGACGTGCCCGAGGTGCCGCACGTGCAGCTGGGCAAGCAGGCCGACCTGGTGGTGGTGGCACCGGCCACCGCCGACCTGCTGGCGCGGGCGGTGCACGGCCGGGCCGACGACCTGCTGACCGCCACCCTGCTCACCGCCCGATGTCCGGTGCTGTTCGCGCCGGCGATGCACACCGAGATGTGGCTGCACCCGGCCACCGTCGACAACGTGGCCACGCTGCGCCGCCGCGGGGCGGTGGTGCTCGAGCCCGCCGCCGGGCGGCTCACCGGCACCGACAGCGGGTCGGGCCGGCTGCCCGAGGCCGAGGAGATCACCACCCTGGCCCAGCTGCTGCTGGAACGCCACGACGCGCTGCCCTACGACCTGGCCGGCTGCAAGATGGTGGTCACCGCCGGCGGCACCCGCGAACCCGTCGACCCGGTCCGCTTCATCGGCAACCGCAGCTCCGGCAAGCAGGGCTACGCGGTGGCCCGGGTGGCCGCCCAGCGCGGCGCCGAGGTCACGCTGATCGCCGGGCACACCGCCGGACTGATCGACCCCGCCGGGGTCGAGGTGGTGCACGTCAGCTCGGCGGAGCAGCTGGGCAACGCGGTGTCCAAGCACGCGGCCGACGCCGACGTGCTGGTGATGGCCGCCGCCGTCGCCGACTTCCGGCCCGCCCGGGTTGCCGCCGCCAAGATCAAAAAGGGTGTCGAGGCACCGACGATCGAGTTGGTCCGCAACGACGACGTGCTGGCCGGCGCGGTGCGGGCGCGCGCCCACGGCGAGCTGCCCAACCTGCGGGCCATCGTGGGATTCGCCGCCGAGACCGGAGACGCCAACGGGGACGTGCTGTTTCACGCCCGCGCCAAGCTGCGCAACAAGGGCTGTGACCTGTTGGTGGTCAACGCGGTGGGCGAGGGCCGGGCCTTCGAGGTGGACAGCAACGACGGCTGGCTGCTGGCGGCCGATGGGACCGAGTCGGCGCTGCAGCACGGCTCCAAGACGCTGATGGCCAGTCGTATCGTGGATGCGATCGCCGCCTTTCTGCGCGGGGACGGCGGATAACACGGTCGAGTGCTTCTCGGCGCCGGGACCGCTGTGGGCCGGGCCGACGCCAGCCGATATAATTCGGCTACCTAACTATTTGGAAGGATTGGGATTGTGAGCGAAAAGGGTCGCCTGTTTACCAGTGAGTCGGTGACGGAGGGACATCCCGACAAGATCTGTGACGCGATCAGCGACTCGGTGCTCGACGCGCTGCTGGCGCAGGACCCCCGCTCACGTGTCGCGGTCGAGACCCTGGTCACCACCGGGCAGGTGCACGTGGTCGGCGAGGTGACGACGACGGCCAAGGAGGCGTTCGCCGACATCACCAACACGGTGCGCGAGCGCATCCTCGACATCGGCTACGACTCCTCGGACAAGGGCTTCGACGGCGCCTCCTGCGGGGTGAACATCGGCATCGGCGCGCAATCACCCGACATCGCCCAGGGCGTCGACACCGCCCACGAGACCCGCGTCGAGGGCGCGGCCGACCCGCTGGACGCCCAGGGCGCCGGCGACCAGGGCCTGATGTTCGGCTACGCCATCAAGGACACCCCGGAGATGATGCCGCTGCCGATCGCGCTGGCGCACCGGCTGTCGCGCCGGCTGACCGAGGTCCGCAAGAGCGGCGTGCTGCCTTACCTGCGCCCGGACGGCAAGACGCAGGTCACCATCGAATACGAGGACGACGTTCCCGTCCGGCTGGACACCGTGGTGGTGTCCACCCAGCACGCGGCCGACATCGACCTGGAGAACACCCTGACCCCCGACATCCGGGAAAAGGTGCTCAACACTGTGCTCGACGACCTGGCGCACGACACCCTGGACACCTCCTCGACGCGGTTGCTGGTCAACCCGACCGGCAAGTTCGTCGTCGGCGGCCCGATGGGCGACGCGGGGCTGACCGGCCGCAAGATCATCGTCGACACCTACGGCGGCTGGGCCCGCCACGGCGGCGGCGCCTTCTCCGGCAAGGACCCGTCGAAGGTGGACCGGTCCGCGGCGTACGCGATGCGCTGGGTGGCCAAGAACATCGTCGCCGCCGGGCTGGCGGAGCGGGTGGAGGTGCAGGTGGCCTACGCCATCGGCAAGGCCGCCCCGGTGGGCCTGTTCGTGGAGACCTTCGGCACCGCGACCGTCGACCCGGTCAAGATCGAGAAGATCGTGCCCGAGGTGTTCGACCTGCGGCCCGGCGCGATCATCCGCGACCTGGACCTGCTGCGCCCGATCTACGCGCAGACCGCCGCCTACGGGCACTTCGGCCGCACCGACGTCGAACTGCCCTGGGAACAGCTGAACAAGGTCGACGAGCTCAAGCGCGCCGTCTGACCCGTCTCGGGCTTCCGCCGAGTCGCGCCGCGTCGCGCCCTGCCGCGTCTTGCCGCATCGTGCCGAGCGTGAAGCTAGCTTCACGCTCGGCTCCGAGCGTGAACTTAACTTCACGCTCGTCGAGCACGGCGAGCAAGGCACGCTCGTCAAGCGCCGGACGCTAAGCGCTGAACCGGTAGTCGTCGAGGCTGAATCGCCTACTGCGCCAATACACTTCGGGCGTGGTGCCGGGTCGCAGCGGCACGTCGCCGTTCTTGTCGAAGTAGTAGCTGTTGGCCAGCTTGCAGCTGTCCTGCCAGAAGATCTGCCGGTGCCGCCGGCGCATCATCTCGGCGAAGTAGCGGGCGTTGGCTTCCTCGCTGACCTCGACACGGGCCGCGCCGAGGCGCTCGGCCCGCCTCAGGCAGCGCACGATGTGATGGGTCTGCGCCTCGATCAGCGCGAAATACGACGAGCCGACGTAACCGTACGGCCCGAACACCGTGAACAGGTTGGGAAAACCCGGAACCGATACCCCTTCGTAGGCCTGCAACCGGTGCTCGTCCCAGAACCGGCTGAGCGAGCGCCCACCGGGCCCGGTCACCGCGAAGGTGGGCACGTTGTCGGGGTCCATCACCTTGAAGCCGGTGGCCAGGATCAGCACGTCGATCCGGTGGTGTTCGCCGTCGGTGGTGGCCACCGCGTCGGGCGTGATCTTGTCAGTGACCAGCCGCACGTTGTCCCGGTTGAAGGTGGCCAGGTAGCCGTTGTGGAAGCCGGGGCGCTTGCAGCCGACCGCGTATTTCGGGGTGAGCTTCTCGCGCACCTCCGGGTCGCGAACCTGTTGGCGCAGATACGACTTCCCCAGCGTGGCCATCCGCTTGGCCAGCGGAAGCACCGTGAAATAGTGCGCCGAGATCGGGAAGGTGACCTCCACGTAGGCCTGGCTGAGCAGCCGCTGCACGGACTTGCCGCCGGGAATGCGCATCGCCCAGCGCGCCGGCGCCGGCAGCGGGACGTCCAGTTTCGGGAAGCACCAGATCGGGGTGCGCTGAAACACGGTGAGCGACTTGACGATTGGCGCGATCTCGGGGATCACCTGCACGGCCGAGGCCCCGGTGCCGATCACCGCGACGCGCTTGCCGGACAGGTCCTGGCCGTGGTCCCACCGCGCGGTGTGCATCGTGATGCCGCCGAACGAGTCCACCCCGTCGATGTCGGGCAGATTCGGCACGGTCAGCACGCCGCAGGCGCTGATCAGGAACCGGGCGGTGACAGTGCCGCCGGGATCGGTGTGCACCCGCCACAGCCGCTGTTCGTCGTCGAACTCGGCGGCTAACACCTTGGTGTTGAACCGGATTCGCGAGCGGATGCCGTACTTGTCGGCGCAGTGCTCGGCGTAGGCCTTGAGCTCGCGGCCGTGCGCGTAGGTGCGCGACCAGTGCCGGCTCTGCTCGAAGGAGAACTGGTAGGAGAACGACGGAATATCCACGGCGATACCGGGATAGGTGTTCCAGTGCCAGGTGCCGCCCACCCCGTCGCCGGCCTCGATCACCCGGTAGTCGGGCAGCCCCGCCTTGTCCAGCTTGATGGCCGCGCCGATGCCGGAGAATCCCGCGCCGATGATCAGCGTGTGGTGGTCGGGAACTGCTGGTGAGCTCATCGGTGCCCGCCTGGCTGTGTCATGGATCCACCGTACGCCCGGGCCTCAGCCCTGCAGGGCGGTTCGCAGCGCGACCAGGCCGCGCTCCATCGCGGCGGTGGCCGCCGGCACCACACCGGCATAGCCCAGGTAGCCGTGCACCAGCGTCTCGGCGTTGTGCACCTGCGCGGCGACACCGGCGGCCGCCAGCCGCTCGCCGTAGCGGATGCCGTCGTCGCGCAGCGGGTCATACCCGGCCACCCCGATGTAGGCCGGTGGCAGATTGCTCAGGTCCGTCGCCCGTCCCGGCGCCATGTCGGCCGGCGGGTCGGACAGGTCGACATCGCCCGCGTACCACCGGGAGAACTCGGCGACGGCCTTGACGTCGAGGATCGGCGCGGTGGCGTTTTCGGCGAAGGAGGGCAGCGAGGCGTCCCACATGGTCGACGGGTACCACAGCAGCTGGAACCGCACCGGCGGCCCCCCGCAGTCGCGGGCCCGCTGCGCCGTCACGGCGGCGAGGGTGCCGCCGGCCGAATCCCCGGCCACGGCGATCCGGCCCGGGTCGCCGTGCAGCCCGGCCGCGTTCTCGGCCGCCCAAAGCGTTGCGGCCCAAGCATCTTCGACCGCGGCGGGGTAGGGGTGTTCGGGGGCCAGCCGGTAGTCCACCGACACCACGATCGCCCCGGCGCCGACCGCGTGCTGGCGGGCCGTGCCGTCGTGGGTGTCCAGGTCGCCGATGACGAAACCGCCGCCGTGGAAGTACAGCACCACCGGCGCCGGGCGGTTCTCGGAATGGCTTGGCGGCCAATAGATCCGGACCGCGATCGGGCCCTGCGGGCCGGGGATGATGCGGTCCTCGACCCGCAGCTCGGGATGCAGCGGCCGGCGCGGCAGGTCGCGGAACTGCTGCCGGGCTGCGTCGATTCCGTCCTCGGTGGATAGCCGGAAGGGAACCGCATCCAGTACCTTCTGCAGGATGGGGTCGATCCCGGGTTTCTCGTCGGCAGGGTTGTCCAAGCGGGGCATGGAGGTACCGTACGCACCCCGTCTGGTCGCCGGCGCCTGGGTGGTGGCCGGCTGGGTGGCCCTGGCTTACGGCATCTATCTGACCGTGCTGGCGCTGCGCTCCCCGCCGGGGGTGGAGCTGACCGGGCACTGGGTGTTGCAGCCGGCGTTCAAGGCCTCGATGGCGTTGCTGCTGACGCTGGCCGCCGCCGGGCACGGACAGGTGCGGGAGCGGCGCTGGCTGATGCCGGCGCTGCTGCTGTCGGCGGTCGGCGACTGGGTGCTCGCCCTGCCGTGGTGGACGCTGTCCTTCCTGGTCGGCCTGGCGGCGTTTCTGTTCGCGCACATGTGTTTCATCGGCGTCCTGCTGCCGCTGGTCCCGCTGCCCTCCGGCGCGTCCGGGCCCGGTCGGCCGTCGACGCCGCGGATCGCCGCGGCGGTCCTGATGTGCCTGGCGTCGATCGGGTTGCTGGTCTGGTTCTGGCCGCGTCTGGGCCCGGACAAGCTGACGCTGCCGGTCACGCTGTACATCGTGGTGCTGACCGCCATGGTGTGCGCGGCGCTGCTGGCGAAACTGCCGACGATCTGGACGGCGGTGGGCGCGGTGTGTTTCGCGGCGTCGGACTCGATGATCGCCATCGGCCGGTTCATCCTGGGCAACGAGGCGCTGGCGGTGCCGATCTGGTGGGCGTACGCGGCGGCCCAGATCCTGATCACGGCGGGATTCTTCTTCGGTCGCGAAGCGGCCGGCGACGCGGCCGGTGAAGCGACCGGCGACGCGACCGGTGATGCCGCGGAACCCGTTGAGTAGCAACGTGTTTCGCGGCCCAGGGAAGCCGTGAGCCCGGGTCCGCGCACGCCGGTCGAGGTGGAACCCATCGCCCGGGTCCTGCCGATGCTGTCGGTGCCGCATCTGGACCGCGAATTCGACTACCTGGTGTCGGCCGAGCAGTCCGACGACGCCCAGCCGGGCGTGCGGGTGCGGGTGCGCTTCCACGGCCGGCTGGTCGACGGGTTCCTGCTGGAGCGCCGCCACGACACCGACCACCAGGGCAAGCTGGGTTGGCTGGATCGGGTGGTGTCGCCTGAGCCGGTGCTGACGGCGGAGATCCGCCGGCTGGTCGACGCGGTGGCGGCCCGCTACGCGGGGACCCGCCCCGACGTGTTGCGGCTGGCGGTGCCGGCCCGGCACGCCAGGGTGGAGCGGGAGGCCCGGGCTGCGGCCGGCATACCGATGCCGGCGCCGGTCGACCCGTCCGGCTGGGACGGCTACGGCCGCGGCGTCCAGTTCCTGGCCGCGCTGGCCGAGTCGCGGGCCGCCCGGGGGGTCTGGCAGGCGCTGCCGGGCGAGCCGTGGACGGACCGATTCGCCGAGGCCGCCGCCCAGACCGTGCGCGCCGGCCGGTCGGTGCTGGCGATCGTCCCCGACCAGCGCGATCTGGACGCGCTCAGCCACGCCGTGACGACCCGCATCGACGCGGCCGGCGTGGTCGCCCTGTCGGCCGGGCTGGGCCCGGCCGCCCGGTACCGGCGCTGGCTGGCGGCGCTGCGCGGCAGCGCGCGGGTGGTGATCGGCACCCGCAGCGCGGTGTTCGCGCCGCTGAGCGACCTGGGCCTGGTGATGGTGTGGGCCGACGCCGACGACAGCCTGGCCGAGCCGCGGGCGCCCTATCCGCACGCCCGCGAGGTGGCGATGCTGCGTGCGCACCAGGCCCGCTGCGCCGCGCTGATCGGCGGTTACGCGCGCACCGCGGAGGCCCAGGCGCTGGTGCGCAGCGGCTGGGCGCACGACATCGTCGCCGCCCGGCCGGTGGTGCGGGCCCGCACCCCGCGGGTGATCGCGCTCGACGACACGGGTTACGCCGACGAGCGCGACCCGGCGGCGCGCACCGCGCGCATCCCGTCCGTCGCGCTGCGCGCGGCCCGCTCGGCGCTGCAGGACGGGGCGCCGGTGCTGGTGCAAGTGCCGCGTCGGGGCTACGTCCCGTCGCTGGCCTGCGCGCGCTGCCGCACCATCGCCCGCTGCCGGCACTGCACGGGGCCGCTCTCGCTGGCCGAGTCGCCGGGGGAGGGCGACGCGGGGCTGGTCTGCCGCTGGTGCGGGCGCGTCGACCCGACGCGGCGGTGCGCGCGGTGCGGCTCCGACGCGGTGCGCGCCGTCGTCGTCGGCGCCCGCCGCACCGCCGAGGAGCTCGGCCGCGCGTTTGCGGGCACGACGGTGATCACCTCGTCGGGCGACGCCGTCGTGCCCGAGGTCGCCGACGGGCCCGCGCTGGTGGTCGCCACGCCGGGGGCCGAACCGCGGGCGCGCGGCGACTACGGGGCGGCGTTGCTGTTGGACACCTGGGCGCTGCTGGGCCGGCAGGACCTGCGCGCGGCCGAGGACGCGTTGTGGCGCTGGATGACCGCCGCCGCGCTGGTGCGGCCCCGCGGGGACGGCGGGGTGGTGATGGTGGTCGCCGAATCGTCGCTTCCCACCGTGCAATCGCTGATCCGCTGGGATCCGGTGGGCCACGCGGAATCCGAGCTGACCGCGCGGGCCGAGGTCGGGCTGCCGCCCAGCGTGCACATGGCCGCCGTCGACGGAACCCCGGCCGCGGTGAACGCGCTGCTGGATGAGGCCGGACTGACCGGCGGGCAAACCCTGCACGCCGACCTGCTCGGGCCGGTGGACCTGCCGCCCGGGGCGCGCCGCCCGGCGGGAACCCCGCCCGGCGCCCCGGTGACGCGGATGCTGGTGCGGGTGCCGCGCCGCGACGGCCTGGCGCTGGCGGCGGCGCTGCGCCGCGGCGTCGGCGTGCTCAGCGCCCGGCAAACCCACGAACCGGCCCGGGTGCAGATCGACCCGCTGCACATCGGCTGACCGCCACAAACCGTTAACCTAGGCGATAGTATGCGCATGCAATAATCACTGTTTACGACATTAGAAGGTTGCTACACTTTCTTTCCTTCGCCGCCGACAGGCCGGAGACCATCCCGAGAGGGGCGATATGGCCGCGGACCACACCACGGTTGACGAGTCGCTGGACGCGATCACCGACGCTTTGCTGACGGCCTCCCGTTTGCTGATGGCCATCTCGGCCCGCTCGGTCGGGCAGGTCGACGAGACCATCACCATCCCGCAGTTCCGGACCCTGGTCATCCTGTCCAACCGCGGCCCGGTCAACCTGGCCACCCTGGCCGGGCTGCTGGGTGTGCAACCGTCGGCCACCGGGCGGATGGTCGACCGGTTGGTGGCCGCGGGGCTGATCGATCGCCTGCCGCACCCGACCTCGCGGCGCGAGCTGCTCGCCGCGCTGACCACCCGCGGCCGCGACGTCGTGCACCAGGTCACCGCGCACCGGCGCGCCGAGATCGCGGCCATCGTGGCGAAGATGCCGCCCGCGGAGCGGCACGGCCTGGTGCGCGCGCTGACCGCCTTCACCGCTGCCGGGGGCGAGCCCGACGTCCACCTGGACGCCGAGATCGACCTGTAAACCGTTCAGCCGCTTCGCTTTTCGGCGGTGACGAGCAGGTACTCCCAGCCCATGGTGCCGTCGGTAAGGTGCTGCGCGGCGAGTTCGACGAGCTGGGCGTCAAGTTCGGCGGCCAGCACCCGGTTGTGGCCGATGTTCGCGTACGCCTCGATCGTCGGGCCGTAGTGCTGCTTGAAGTAGGCGTGCACGTCCTCGGCGCTGCCAAACCGGTTCACTGGCAACATGCCCCGCGCGGTGGTGATCTCGCCGATCCGCTCGCCCAGCAGCGCGCGCACATAACCCGGGCGGCCCCACAGCGCCGCCGGCGGCACCGGATGCGACAGGCTGGGACGGTAGGGCCGAATGGTGGCCAGCATCCGGCCGAAGAAGCCTTCCGGGGTCCAGCTGATCAGCCCGATCCGTCCGCCCGGCCGGCACACCCGGACCAGCTCGTCGGCGGCGCGCTGGTGGTCGGGGGCGAACTGCACGCCGATCGCGGAGACGACCGCGTCGAACTCGCCGTCGCCGAACGGCAGCGCCTGCGCATTGGCCTCCCGGTAGTCGATCGTCAGCCCCAAGCCGGCGGCCCTGGCCCGCGACCGCTGCAGCAGCTCGGGGGTGAGGTCGGTGGATACGACGGACGCGCCGGCGGCGGCGGCCGGCAACGTGATGTTGCCCGAGCCGGCGGCGACGTCGAGGATCCGCACGCCCGGCCCGATCCCGGCGGCCTCGACCAGGGTGGGACCCAGCGGGGCCATCACCTCCTCGGCCATCAGGGCGTAGTCGCCCAGCGCCCATACCGTGCGATGGCGGGCGGCCACCGAAGCGTCGGCAGTGGTGGTGTCGAGGGTCATCTGGCCTCCTGGTGGGACGGAAAGGCGATGTCGCGAGGACAAACAATTGCTCTGAGCAATAGTAGCCACAAGCAATAGTGTACGCACGCAATTTCTGGGCGGCGCCGCGGCCGTGCTTCGCCGGGGCTTTCTAGACTGTGCTGGTGCGCCTCGTCTTCGCCGGTACGCCCGAACCCGCGCTGCCGGCGCTGCGTCGCCTCCTCGACTCGCCGCGCCACGAGGTGATCGCCGTGCTGACCCGGCCCGACGCCGCTTCCGGCCGGCGCGGCAAGCCCGAGCCGTCGCCGGTGGCCCGCGAGGCGCTCGACCGCGGGATCCCGGTGCTGCGGCCGGCGCGGCCAAACTCGCCCGAATTCGTCGCCGAACTGGCGCAGTTGGCGCCGGACTGCTGCGCGGTGGTGGCCTACGGCGCGCTGCTGCGCGACGAGCTGCTGGCGGTTCCCCCGCACGGGTGGATCAACCTGCACTTCTCGCTGCTGCCGGCCTGGCGCGGCGCGGCGCCGGTGCAGGCGGCCATCGCGGCGGGGGACACCATCACCGGGGCGTCGACGTTCCGAATCGAGCCGGCCCTGGACTCGGGCCCGATCTACGGGGTCGTGACCGAGGCGATCCGCCCTACCGACACCGCCGGGGAACTGCTTGCGCGACTGGCGGTTTCGGGTGCGGAGCTGCTGTCCGCCACCCTGGACGGCATCGCCGACTCGACGCTGACGCCGCGACCGCAACCAGCCGAGGGCGTCAGCATCGCGCCCAAGATCACCGTCGAGCAGGCCAGGGTGCGCTGGGACCTGCCGGCCCCGGTGGTGGAGCGCCGCATCCGCGCCGTCACGCCCAACCCGGGCGCCTGGACGGTGATCGGCGACCTGCGCATCAAACTCGGACCCGTGCGGCTCGGCGCGGCCTCCGACCTGCCCGCTCCGCCGGAACCGTTGCCGCCCGGCGCCATTCACGTCGACCGCAAGAGCGTCTGGGTGGGCACCGCATCCGATCCGGTGCGGTTGGGTCAAATCCAGCCGCCCGGAAAGAAATTCATGAACGCCGTGGACTGGGCGCGCGGCGCCCGGCTCGATCCCGCGGCGCGGGCCACATGAGCCGGCCACAGCAGCGGGGGCGCGGCAAGAGGCGCCGGCCGCTGGACCCGGCCCGGGGTGCGGCCTTCGAGGTGTTGAGGGCGGTCAGCGAGCGCGACGCGTATGCGAACCTGGCGCTGCCCGCACTGCTGCGCGAGCGCGGAATCACCGGCCGTGACGCCGCATTCGCCACCGAGCTGACCTACGGCACCTGCCGCACCCGGGGCCTGCTGGACGCGGTCATCGGCGCGGCGGCCGGGCGCCCGCCGGAAGCCATCGACCCGGTGCTGCTCGACCTGCTGCGCCTGGGCACCTACCAGTTGCTGCGCACCAGGGTGGATGCCCACGCCGCGGTGTCCACCACCGTCGAGCAGGCCGCCATCGAATTCGGCTCGGCGCGAGCAGGTTTCGTCAACGGGGTGCTGCGCAGGATCGCCGGCCGCGACGAGCGGTCCTGGGTGCAGGAGCTAGCCCCGGACCCGGCCCGCGATCCGATCGGACACGCCGCGTTCGTGCACGCCCATCCCCGGTGGATCGCCCAGGCCTTCGCCGACGCGCTGGGCGCCGCCGCGGCCGAACTCGACGCGGTGCTGGCCAGCGACGACGAACGACCGCAGGTGCATCTGGCGGCGCGACCGGGCGCGCTGACCGCCGCCGAGCTGGCCGACGCGGTGGGCGGCACGGTCGGCCGCCACTCGCCCTTCGCGGTGTATCTGGCCGGCGGCGACCCCGGCCGGCTGGCGCCGGTGCGCGACGGGCTGGCCCTGGTCCAGGACGAGGGCAGCCAACTGGTGGCCCGGGCGCTGACGCTGGCCCCGGTGGACGGCGACTGCGGACGGTGGCTGGACCTGTGCGCCGGGCCGGGCGGCAAGACGGCTCTGCTGGCTTCCCTTGGCGCCCAAAGGTTTTCGGGGCCACAGTTCCGGGTCACCGCGGTCGAGCCGGCGCCGCGTCGCGCGGACCTGGTGGTCGAGAACACCCGCGGATTGCCGGTCGAGGTGCTGCGGGTGGACGGGCGGCACACCGGCCTGCAGCCGGCGTTCGACCGGGTGCTCGTCGACGCGCCGTGCACCGGGCTGGGGGCGCTGCGCCGCCGGCCGGAGGCCCGGTGGCGGCGGCAGCCCGGCGACGTGCCGACGCTGACCAAGCTGCAGCGCGAGTTGCTGGGCGCCGCGATCGCGCTGACCCGGCCGGGCGGGGTGGTGCTCTATGCGACCTGCTCGCCGCACCTGGCCGAGACGGTCGGCGTGGTCGCCGACGCGTTGCGCCGCCACCCGGTCAGCGCGCTGGACGCCCGGCCGCTGTTCGAGCCGGTCGCCGACCTGGGCGACGGGCCGCATGTTCAGCTCTGGCCGCACCGACACGGCACCGACGCAATGTTCGCGGCCGCGCTACGCCGCGAAGCGGGGTAGGGCGGCCGCGACACAAATGGACCTGGCCGCGTCCGCGCTGCGCCGCGAAGCGGAGTAGCGCGGATGCGACACAAATGGACCTGGCCGCGTCCGCGCTGCGCCGCGAAGCGGAGTAGCGCGGTCTCCGGATGTGAACCGAGCGGCGCCGCTTCAGTAGTCTGGCGCTCATGCCTTGCAACACGGGACAGCCGCGGGGACCGCTGATCGCGCCGTCGATCCTGTCCGCCGACTTCTCCCGGCTGGCCGACGAAGCCGCCGCCGTGACCGGCGCCGACTGGTTGCACGTCGACGTGATGGACAACCACTTCGTGCCGAATCTCACGATCGGGCTGCCGGTGGTCCAGAGCCTGCTGGCCACCACCACCATCCCGATGGACTGCCATCTGATGATCGAGAACCCGGACCGCTGGGCGCCGCCCTACGCCGAGGCCGGCGCCCACAACGTCACCTTCCACGCCGAGGCCACCGACAACCCGATCGGCGTCGCCCGCGACATCCGCGCCGCCGGCGCCAAGGCGGGGATCAGCGTGAAGCCGGGCACCCCGCTGGAGCCGTACCTGGAGATCCTGCCGCAGTTCGACACCCTGCTGATCATGTCGGTGGAGCCCGGCTTCGGCGGCCAGAGCTTCATCCCCGAAGTCCTCGGCAAGGTGCGCACCGCCCGCAAGCTGATCGACGCGGGGGAGCTGACCATCCTGGTCGAGATCGACGGCGGCATCAACGCCGACACCATCGAGCAGGCCGCCGAGGCCGGCGTCGACTGCTTCGTCGCCGGGTCGGCCGTGTACGGCGCCGACGACCCGGCCGCAGCGGTCGAGGCGCTGCGCCGGCAGGCCCTGGGCGCGTCCCAGCACCTGCGTCGATGACCGCGTCGCTGGGCGACCGCCTGGACGCCGCGATGCGCCTGGCGATCGAACAGTCCAATCAGGTCAAGGGCAACACCTATCCCAACCCGCCGGTGGGGGCCGTCGTCCTGGACGGCCGCGGCGAGGTGGTCGGCGTCGGCGGCACCGAACCGGCCGGTGGCGACCACGCCGAGATCCTGGCGCTGCGCCGCGCCGGCGACCTGGCCGCCGGCGGAACCGTCGTCGTCACCCTCGAGCCGTGCAACCACCACGGCAAGACGCCGCCGTGCGTGGACGCGCTGCTGGAGGCCGGGGTGAGCACGGTGGTCTACGCCATCGCCGACCCGAACCCGCAGGCCGCCGGCGGCGCCGGTCGGCTCCAGGAGGCGGGCGTGACGGTGCGCTCGGGGCTGCTGGCCGACGAGGTGTCCGGCGGCCCGCTGCGGGAGTGGCTGCACAAGCAGCGCACCGGGCTGCCGCATCTGACCTGGAAATACGCCAGCAGCGTCGACGGGCGCAGCGCGGCCGCCGACGGGTCCAGCCGATGGATTTCCAGCGAAGTCTCGCGGCTGGACCTGCACCGCCGCCGCGCGGCCGCCGACGCGATCGTGGTGGGGACCGGCACGGTGCTGGCCGACGACCCGGCGTTGACCGCCCGGCTGCCCGACGGCACGCTGGCCGACCGGCAGCCGCTGCGAGTGGTCGTCGGGATGCGCGAAATACCTTCGGAGGCAAAGGTTCTCAACGACGATTCGCGGACCATGGTGATCCGCACGCATGATCCCGCCGAGGTGCTCAAGGCGGTGTCGGACCGCACCGACGTGCTGCTGGAGGGCGGCCCTACCCTGGCCGGCGCGTTCGTGCGGGCCGGGCTGGTGAACCGGATCCTGGTCTACCTCGCGCCCACCCTGCTGGGTGGCCCGGTCACCGCGGTCGACGACGTCGGGGTGCCGGCGATCGCGAAGGCGCTGCGCTGGCAGTTCGACGGGGTCGACCGGGTGGGCCCCGACCTGCTGCTCAGCCTGGTGCCGCGCAGCGGCTAACGCTCACCCAGCGAGACCGCTTGCGGCTCAACGATTTCCGGTTCCTCGGCGTGTTCCTTGCGGCCGCCGATCAACAGGCCCAGCAGTGCACCGGCGATGCAGATCACCACGGTGGCCGCGAAGATGTCGCCGTACATCATGGCGAACGCCTTGAGGTACATCGTTCCCTGCGCGGCGATGCGCTCCAGCAGGCTGGCGTTGGGCGGGATCGCGGCGGTCAGGTTCGCCACGATCTGGTTGAACCGGTACAGGCCCCACGCGCTCAGCGCGGCCACACCGATCAGCATGCCGGTCATCCGGGCCACCACCACGGCCGCCGAGGCGATGCCGTGCTGGGCGGACGGAACCACCCGCAGCGCGGCGGAGGTCAGCGGCCCGATCACCAGGCCCAGGCCGACGCCGGCCACCAACAGGTCGGCGTGCAGCACGGGGACGCTGAACAGCCCGAGCACGTTGTGCTTCTGGCTCAACACGTCCTGGCGCCAGTAGTGGATCAGCCAGTAGCCGTAGGCGGCGATGAGCAGCCCGACGAACGTCATCGCCCGGTCGCCGACCCGGGTGGCGATCCACCCGCCCAGTACAGCGCCGATCGGCAACGCGATCAAGAACCACAGCAGCAGCCCGGCGGCCTGGGTTTGGTCCTGGCCCAGCACTCCCTGGCCGAACAGCTCCACGTCCACCAGCGTCACCATCAGCGCCGCGCCGGCGAACAGGGACGCGCCCAGCGCGGCCAAAAACGGGCGGAAGTGCACCCCGGCCGGCTCGATCAGCCGCGTACGGGCGAAGCGCTCCCAGAGCAGAAACAGTATCCCCACCACGACCGCGCCGAGCACCAGCGGCAACCCGTAGCTGGGCAGGATCTGCTTGCCGTCGGGCTCCGGGTTGTACAGGCCGATCACCGCCAGGCCCAGCGCGACCGCCAGCAGCACGCCGCCGACCAGGTCGACCTTCTCGGGCTGCTCCACCTTTTCGTGCGAGGGCAGGCTGAACTGGATCATCACCATGGCGATCAGGGTCAGCGGCACGTTGATCCAGAACACGTAGCGCCAGTCGTGGAACAGGAAGACGATGAAGATCCCGTACAGCGGGCCGAGCACGCTGCCGAGTTCCTGGGCGGCGCCGATGCCGCCGAGCACGCCGGCCCGGTTACGCTGCGCCCACAGGTCGGCGCCCAGCGCAAGCGTGACCGGCAGCAGCGCGCCGCTGGCCACACCCTGGATGGTGCGGCCGCCGATCAGCAGGTGGAAGTCGCCCCAGTGCCCGGCCAGCGCGGTGACCACCGAGCCGACCATGAACAGCGCCAGGCTGACCTGCAGCACCAGCTTGCGGCCGAACCGGTCGGACGCCCGGCCCAGCAGCGGCATGGCGGCGATGTAGCCCAGCAGGTACATCGTGATGATCCAGGTGATGCGCTGCAGCTG
The DNA here is from genome assembly GCF_009741445.1 of Mycobacterium avium subsp. avium. Taxonomy (NCBI): domain Bacteria; kingdom Bacillati; phylum Actinomycetota; class Actinomycetes; order Mycobacteriales; family Mycobacteriaceae; genus Mycobacterium; species Mycobacterium avium. The sequence continues at coordinate 1,083,923 of NZ_CP046507.1, forward strand.
ATTGATCGGGATGTGGACGTCGGTCATGATGTCGCGCATGATCGTCACGACCACGTAGGCGTCCAGGGCGCCCAGCAGCACCGCCAGACTGCCCGCGCTGATCGCGACGCGACGCCCGGTTTGAGCGGTCACGAGCTCACCGGGGGCTTGGTGACCTGGACCTGCTCGCCCCAATTCGACAGCGTCACCTGCACGGAATTCCCGGAGCTCTTCTGCAGGTTGGCCTGAACCAGCTGGTGGTCGCCGGTCTCCTGGACCCACACGGTGCTCGGCACCGGCTGGGTGGCGTTGAACTGCGGCATGATCTTGTTCACCGCGTCCGCCGAGACGTTCCCGCTGATCCGGATGGTGCTCTGACCGTTGATGGTTTCGCGGCCCTCGGCCTTGGCGTTGCTGAAGTTCGCCAGCGCGTTGCCCAGCCCGTTGTCGGGGTTGAGCAGCACCGACACGTCGTAGATGTCGGACGCCTTGCCGAAGTCGCTCCACTTGTTCGGGGTGAGGGTGGCGTACAGGGTGCCGTCGACGACGACGAAGTTGGCGTCGATGTCCGAGCCGCCCAGGGTGATCGTGGCGTTGCCCTTCGCGGCGGTGGCCGGCGTGGTGGTGAGGTCACCGGTCAGCGTCTTGATGGGCAGCCCGGAGATCTTGCCCTGGATGCTCAGCACCAGGTGCACGCTCTTGACGTTCTTGGTCGCGTCGGCCGACTGCTTGACCAGGCTGGTGGGGTCGGGCAGCGGCGCACCGCTCTGCTTCGAGCCCGACGAGCAGCCGGCGATCAAGGCGGTGGCGAGGGTCAGGGATGCGAAAACGGCCGATAGGCGGCGGCGGGTCTGCATACCCAGCATCGTAGAGGGTGCCGGTGACTGCCCTGGTGAACGCGGGGGGCCGGTGTCTCACAGGCGGCGGTGTTTGCCCTGCTCACCAGCCTGCGCGGGGGCGAATTAGCCTGGGGGGATGTTTACCGGAATTGTCGAGGAGCTCGGCGAGGTGACCGCCCGCGACGTGCTCGCCGATGCGGCGCGGCTGACCATCCGCGGGGCCGTGGTGACCGCCGACGCCGGGCACGGCGATTCGATCGCCGTCAACGGTGTCTGCCTGACCGTCGCCGAGCTGCTGCCCGACGGCCGGTTCACCGCCGATGTGATGGGCGAGACGTTGAACCGGTCCAACCTGGGCGCGCTGCAGGTCGGCAGCCGGGTGAACCTGGAACGCGCGGCCGCCCTCAACAGCCGGCTGGGCGGGCACATCGTGCAGGGCCACGTCGACGGCACCGGGCGGATCGTGGCGCGCACCCCGTCCGAGCACTGGGAGGTGGTGCGCATCGAGGTGCCGCCGGAGGTGGCCCGCTACGTGGTGGAGAAGGGGTCGATCACGGTCGACGGCATCTCGCTGACGGTGTCCGGGCTGGGCGGCGAGCCCCGCGACTGGTTCGAGGTGTCGCTGATCCCCACCACCCGGGAGCTGACCACGCTGGGCGGCGCCCCGGTGGGGACGCAGGTCAATCTCGAGGTCGACGTGATCGCCAAGTACGTCGAGCGGCTGATGTCCCGCTGATCAAGCCATGGCAATAACCGCGGCGCCGCCGTGGTTCATACTGAATGCAACACGTGGGCTTCTCGTGTGAGCCGTTTCTACAGTGTTCCCGCCGCCAAGCGGGGACGGCGAGGTAGCAGAGATGACGAGGTTGGACTCCGTCGAAAGGGCGGTTGCCGACATTGCGGCCGGCAAGGCCGTCATCGTCATCGACGACGAAGACCGGGAGAACGAGGGCGATCTGATCTTCGCCGCCGAGAAGGCGACGCCGGAGATGGTGGCATTCATGGTGCGCTACACCTCGGGCTACCTGTGTGTGCCGCTGGACGGGGCGATCTGCGACCGCCTGGGCCTGCTGCCGATGTACGCGGTCAACCAGGACAAGCACGGGACCGCTTACACGGTCACGGTCGACGCGAGAAACGGTGTGGGCACCGGGATTTCGGCCTCGGACCGGGCCACCACCATGCGCCTGCTGGCCGATCCCACCAGCATCGCCGAGGATTTCACCCGGCCCGGTCATGTGGTTCCGTTGCGCGCCAAGGACGGTGGCGTGCTGCGCCGGCCCGGTCACACCGAGGCCGCCGTGGACCTGGCCCGGATGGCCGGCCTGCAGCCGGCCGGCGCCATCTGCGAGATCGTCAGCCAGAAGGACGAGGGCTCGATGGCGCAGACCGACGAGCTGCGGGTGTTCGCCGACGAACACGACCTCGCCATGATCACCATCGCCGACCTGATCGAGTGGCGCCGCAAGCACGAGAAGCACATCGAGCGCATCGCGGAGGCCCGGATCCCGACTCGGCACGGCGAGTTTCGCGCCATCGGTTACACCAGCATCTACGAGGAGGTCGAACACGTCGCGCTGGTTCGCGGCGAGATCGCCGGCCCCAACTCCGACGGCGACGACGTGCTGGTGCGGGTGCACTCGGAGTGCCTGACCGGTGACGTGTTCGGTTCGCGCCGTTGCGATTGCGGACCCCAGCTCGACGCCGCCATGGCCATGGTGGCCCGCGAGGGGCGCGGCATCGTGCTGTACATGCGCGGGCACGAGGGCCGCGGCATCGGGCTGATGCACAAGCTGCAGGCCTACCAGCTGCAGGACGCCGGCGAGGACACCGTCGACGCCAACCTCAAACTCGGATTGCCTGCTGACGCAAGGGATTACGGAATCGGTGCGCAGATCCTGGTCGACCTGGGGGTGCGTTCGATGCGGCTGCTGACCAACAACCCCGCCAAGCGGGTGGGGCTGGACGGCTACGGTCTGCACATCATCGAGCGGGTGCCGCTGCCGGTGCGCGCCAACGCCGAGAACATTCGTTACCTGATGACCAAGCGCGATAAGATGGGCCACGATCTGGCCGGCCTGGATGATTTTCACGAATCGGTCCATCTGCCAGGCGAATTCGGCGGCGCCCTGTGAGTCGCGCCGGCGACGATGCAGAGCGAAGCGATGAGGAGGAGTGGCGCCCATGAGCCCAGCCGCCGGCGTGCCGGAGATGCCGGCGCTCGACGCGTCCGGCGTGCGGCTGGGCATCGTGGCGAGCACCTGGCACAGTCGGATCTGTGACGCGCTGCTGGCCGGTGCCCGCAAAGTCGCCGCCGACTCGGGAGTCGAGAACCCCACGGTGGTCCGCGTGCTCGGTGCCATCGAAATCCCGGTGGTCGCACAGGAACTCGCCCGCAACCACGACGCCGTCGTCGCGTTGGGCGTCGTGATCCGCGGGCAGACACCGCATTTCGAGTACGTCTGCGACGCCGTCACCCAGGGCATCACCCGGGTTTCGCTGGACGCGTCGACGCCGGTCGCCAACGGCGTGCTGACCACCGACAACGAGCAGCAGGCGCTGGACCGGGCCGGGCTGCCGGACTCGGCCGAGGACAAGGGGGCGCAGGCGGCCGGGGCGGCGCTGTCCGCCGCGCTCACCCTGCGTGAGTTGCGCGCTCGGTCGTGACCCCGCCGGAACCCGAACGCTGGGATGTGGTACTGCGCCCGCACCGCACCCCGTTATTCGTCTACGGGGCAGCGGTTCTCATCGCCGCCGCGCACATCGCCCTGGGCCTGCTGCTCAAGGTCGGATCCACCGGCGTGGTGTTCCGCACCTCCGACCAGGTGGCCATCGCGGTGTTGGGCCTGGTGATCGCCGGCGTGGTGCTGTTGTTCGCGCGGCCCCGGCTGCGGATCGGTCCGGCCGGTGTGTCGGTCCGAAACCTGTTGGGCGACAAGCTGATCGAATGGCCCGACGTCGTCGGCGTCTCGTTCCCGGTGGGTCACCGGTGGGCGCGCATCGACCTGCCCGACGACGAGTACATCCCGGTGATGGCCATCCAGGCCGTCGACAAGGGCCGTGCCGTGGACGCCATGGACACCGTGCGCTCACTGCTGGCGCGTTATCGCCCCGACCTGCAGGGCTGACCCGGCCGCGCAGGGGGCCGGGTCAGCGGACGCTCAGTACCGGGTGCAGTCCGTCATCATCTGCTGGAAGATCGGCAGCGCCTGCTGGGCGCCCTGGTTGTGCTCGATCGCATGCAGCAGGTTCACCCGCTGATCGGGCGACGACGCCAGATACTGCTGCAGGAACTGCTGGTTGGGCGGCGATTGGTCGAGGTACTGCGCGGCCATCGGGTTTTCCGCGTGGACCGCGCGCATCGCCTGGTCGTAGCTACAGGTGGTGTTGATCATCGGACCGTAATCGGGGTCGGCCGACGCGACCCCGGCCCCAGCGGTCGACGCCAATGCCAGGCCGCCGACGGTGACGGCCAGTTTGGCCAACGAGCGCTTCATCATTTACGGACTCCCTCCATCGCTTCGCACCCACTCTACGTTGAGCTAGAAGCTTGGTAGCCGGAACTGAGGCCGGCCAAACCGGCCGCCCCGCCCCGCGGCCCGCTCAGCCGCCCCCGACCTGCCCGTTTTCCGGGTCCTCGGTTTCGGCGCTCCAGCTGCCGGGCAGCAGCGGCATTCGCGGGCCGTCGTCCAGCGCATCACCGGCGACTGTGGTCAACCCCACGGGTGCCGAACCGGTCGCGCCGGTGGTGCCGGCGAACCCGATCGGGCCGGCGCCCCGGTCCGAGGCGGTCACGGATTCGGCGTCCCCGCCGGGGTCGGTGTCGAGGTATTCGTGGCGGTATCCGGGGTCGATCCGACCCGGCCGCGGGCGCCGCCGGCGGCGGACCTGTTCGCGCCGGTCCGCCGCGGCCGGCGCCGCCGCCGTCGCGAAATCGGGTGACGTCTGTCCGGCGCGGGTCCCGGCGGACAGGTTTCCGCCGGCCCCGAGGCCGGGCGGTCCGACCGCGTACGGGGCGCTGAAGCCGGGAACGCCGGTGGCCGGCGGCGGCGTGGGTGGTCCGACCGGGGCCGGTGCGGTGGCCGGCGTGCCCGCGGGCGCCGGGGCCGGCGACACGGTCGCGGCGGAGGCGCCCGGGCCGGGGGCCAGCACGGCAGCGGCTCCACCGCCGGACGGCGCGGCCGCCACCCCGGGCAGGACGGGCGCGGGGGTGCCCCCGGCCAGTCCGGCCAGTCCGGCCACACCCGGCGCCCCCGCGGCGGGGATGAAGGGCGCGATCAGACCGAACGAGAGCTGGGTCAACTGCGGCACCTGCGGAGTGAAGTACAGCAGCGACTCGCCCGCCCAGTGCGGCACCTCGGTGGCCAGCAGCGGATCGCTCATCAGGTCCGACAGCGTCGCGGACGGGTTCGACGGCGACTGGCTCAGGTCGCCGCTGATGGCCCTGGCCACCTCCTGCACCCGCGTCACCCACCAGCTCAGCTGGGTGGGGCCGCCGCCGGCGTCCTGGTTGGCGACGCCGGTTTTCTGGATCTGCGGCGGCGGGGCGGTGGGCGGTTTCCACGTCATCGCGGTCTCCGACACCGCCTCGTAGATCGCCATCGTGGTGGCCGCCTGCAGCCACATCTGCAGATACTCGATCTCGTTCTGCGCGATCGGAATCGTGTTGACGCCAAAGAAGTTCGTCGCCACCAACTGCGCGAAGACGGCGTGGTTGGTGGCCAGCTGCTCCAGCGTCGGCATCGCCGACAGCGCGGCGGTGTAGGCCGCGGCCACCGTCTCGGCCTCCCGGGCCGCGGCCGTGCTGTTGGTGCTGTTCTGCAACAGCCATGCCAGATAGGGCACGTGGGCGGCCACGAACGCCTCGGCGCTGGGGCCCTGCCAGGTGCCGGCCTGCACCGCCGCCAGCAGGTCGCCGAGTTCGGCGGCGGCCGAGGCGTATTCGGCGCTCAGCGCCTGCCAGGCCTGCTCGGCCGCGAGCAACGACCCGGGGCCGGGTCCGCTGGACAGCGCCGCCGAATGCACCTCCGGCGGGAAGGCGGCCCAGATCGGCATGGTCATCGGCGCCTGCCCGCGGCGGACCCTGCTGCCATGACGCGCTCCTCCCCGACGAACGAGGCGACCCGTAGGTAATGGAGGGTAACCCGAGTAGATCCGCAGATACGGATAGATTCCGGCGGATTCACCGGAAATGCGAAGCTAACTGTCAGTCGTCGGACAGCCGGGCCAGAAACCCGTTCAGGATCAGCGTCTGCGCCAGCCCGATCTGCTGCGCGGCGCTCAGCCCGGGCAGCTCGGCCACCCGGAACGGCTCGGCGCGGCCGGCCAGGAACAGCATCGCGGCCTCGTGGTCGGATCCGGCGCTCACCGACAGTTGAGCGAACTGCAGCACCACGCCGTCGCCGGCGCGCGTCACCCGGGCATACAGCGGCTGGTGTTTGCGCACCAGCGTGTGCCCGTCCACCCCGACCGTGTCGCGCACCGACCCGACCGGTGGGCACCGGCCGCGCCGCACCAACACCTCCTCCATCGCGCCGAGACCGTCGGCGATGACGGCGTCGTCGTCCAGGGCCCGCACCGCGTCGCGCACGGCCTCGCCCAAGCCGGCGCGAACCCGCGCGTCGTCCAGATGACGCGGCGGCAGCCGGTCGTGCACCCGGGGATCGCGCAGGCTCAGCGCGTGCAGCGCGCTGGTGACGAGGGTGAGCACCGTCGGTGCGTGCAGCCCCACGGTGAGATGCACCGACGGCTCGGAATGTGTTCGGGCCGAATGCACTTGGCCGCGCGGCAGATACAGCACGTCGCCGGGTCGCAGGCACACATCGGTCCACGACGCCGGGCCGTCGGCGCCGACGCCCTTGCGGCTTTGGATCTGCTGCGGTGGCACGGCCGGCCCGTCGGACACCCGCCACGTCTTGCAGCCCTCGATCTGCAGCACCAACACGTCGTGCGGGTCGTAGTGCGGGACGAACCCGGTGGAGTGCGGGGGAGTGACGTAGGCGTTGACCCGGGTGAGGAAGTTCAGCTCGACCTCGATCGCGTGCGACAGCGAGGCGACCGTGCGCAGATACCGCTCCAGCCCATTGAGCACCAGGGTGTAACCGTCGGCCAGGCCGTCGCGGGCGCCGCCGGCGTTCAGCGTGCCGTCGCCGCGACGGTAACCGGCCGGATCCCGGTCCTCGCCGTCCTTGACCAGCCGCACCGCGGCGGGGTCCGGCCGCACCTGCTCCAGCAGCCCGTCGACGGCCGAGGGTCCCGGCAACAGCCCGTCGAAGTAGCCGGGCCGGCATCGGTCGATGTGATGGTGCCGGGTCGCCCAGATCTCGTTCAGGAAGGCGTCGACCCCAAGGGGCCGCAGCAACCAGGCAAGCGAGGACTCGACGGCCAATTCCCTCCCAACCCCTCAGTCGCAACGGGTCGCCCGTGGCGAGCGGTATGCCCCACAGTAGACCGGCCGCCGCACCGTGCCGGCCGCGTCGCCGCCGGCTACTAGCCTGGATCTGTGCCAGATCCCGCCACCTATCGCCCCGCACCCGGGTCCATCCCGGTCGAGCCCGGCGTGTACCGATTCCGGGATCCGCACGGGCGGGTCATCTACGTCGGCAAGGCCAAGAGCCTGCGCAGCCGGCTGACGTCCTACTTCGCCGACGTCGCCAACCTGCACCCGCGCACCCGGCAGATGGTGACCACCGCGGCCAAGGTCGAGTGGACGGTGGTCAACACCGAGGTCGAGGCGCTGCAGCTCGAATACAACTGGATCAAGGAATTCGACCCGCGCTTCAACGTCCGCTACCGCGACGACAAGTCCTACCCGGTGCTGGCCGTCACCCTCAACGAGGAGTTCCCGCGGCTGATAGTCTATCGCGGCCCGCGCCGCAAGGGGGTGCGCTATTTCGGGCCGTACTCGCACGCCTGGGCCATCCGCGAGACGCTGGACCTGCTCACCCGGGTGTTTCCGGCCCGCACCTGCTCCGCGGGAGTGTTCAAGCGGCACAAGCAGATTGACCGACCCTGCCTGCTCGGCTACATCGACAAGTGCTCGGCGCCGTGCATCGGTCGGGTCAGCGCCGAGCAGCACCGCCAGATCGTGGACGACTTCTGCGACTTCCTGTCCGGCAAGACCGACCGGTTCGCCCGGGAGCTGGAACAGCAGATGAACGCCGCGGCCGCCGAACTCGATTTCGAGCGGGCCGCCCGGCTGCGCGACGACCTGGGCGCGCTCAAGCGGGCGATGGAGAAACAGGCCGTGGTGCTCGGCGACGGCACCGACGCCGACGTGGTGGCCTTCGCCGACGACGAACTCGAGGCCGCGGTGCAGGTGTTCCATGTGCGGGGCGGCCGGGTGCGCGGTCAGCGCGGCTGGATCGTGGAGAAGTCCGCCGACCCCGGCGATTCCGGCGAGGAACAGCTGGTGGAGCAGTTCCTGACCCAGTTCTACGGCGAGCAGGCCGAATTGGGTGGCGCCGCAGACGAATCGGTGAACCCGGTGCCGCGCGAGGTGCTGGTGCCCTGCCTGCCGTCCAACGCCGACGAGCTGACCAGCTGGCTGTCCGGGCTGCGCGGGTCGCGGGTGGCGTTGCGGGTGCCGCGCCGCGGCGACAAACGGGCGCTGGCCGAAACCGTGCAGCGCAACGCGAAAGAGGCTCTGCAGCAACACAAGCTGAAGCGGGCCGGCGACTTCAACGCCAGATCGGCTGCCTTGCAGAACATTCAGGAGGCCCTCGGCCTGTCCGAGGCGCCGCTACGCATCGAGTGCGTGGACATCAGCCACGTGCAGGGCACCGACGTGGTGGGGTCGTTGGTGGTGTTCGAGGACGGCCTGCCGCGCAAATCGGACTACCGCCACTTCGCGATCCGGGAAGCCGCCGGGCAGGGGCGCTCCGACGACGTCGCCTCCATCGCCGAGGTGACCCGGCGCCGGTTCGCGCGACACCTGAGCGAGCAGAACGACCCGAATATGCTTTCGCCGGAAGGGAAATCGCGCCGGTTCGCCTACCCGCCCAACCTGTACGTGGTCGACGGCGGCGCGCCGCAGGTCAATGCGGCCAGCGCGGTGCTGGAGGAGCTCGGCATCACCGACGTCGCGGTGATCGGCCTGGCCAAGCGGCTGGAAGAGGTGTGGGTGCCCTCGGAGCCCGATCCGGTCATCATGCCGCGCAACAGCGAGGAATTGTACCTGCTGCAACGCGTCCGTGACGAGGCGCACCGGTTCGCCATCACCTACCATCGCAGCAAGCGATCCAAGCGAATGACGGCATCGGTGCTGGATTCGGTGCCAGGATTGGGAGAACATCGCCGCAAGGCGTTGGTAAGCCATTTCGGATCGATAGCCCGCCTCAAGGAGGCCACCGTCGACCAGATCACCGCCGTGCCCGGCATCGGGGTGGCCACCGCGACCGCCGTCCTGGAGGCGTTGCGGCCCGACGAGTCCAAGGCCGCGCCGTGACGGGCCCGGGTGAGCTCGCGGGGAGCCGGCCGGTGGACGCGCACCTGGAAAACGGGGCCGGCATCGACGTCGTGCTGGTGACCGGATTGTCCGGCGCCGGACGGGGTACCGCGGCCAAGGTGCTCGAGGACCTGGGCTGGTATGTGGCCGACAACCTGCCCCCGCAGCTGATCACCCGGATGGTCGACCTGGGCATGGACGCCGGCTCGCGGATCACCCAGCTGGCGGTGGTGATGGACGTGCGGTCGCGCGGTTTCACCGGCGATCTGGACTCGGTGCGCACCGAACTGGCCACCCGCAACATCGCTCCGCGGGTGGTGTTCATGGAAGCATCCGACGACATGTTGGTGCGCCGCTACGAGCAGAACCGCCGCAGCCATCCGCTGCAGGGCGATCAGACGCTGGCCGAGGGCATCGCCGCCGAGCGGCGGATGCTGGCGCCGGTGCGGGCCACCGCGGATCTGATCATCGACACCTCGACGCTGTCGGTGCGGGCCCTGCGCGAGACCATCGAGCGGGCGTTCGGCGGCGGCGCCAGCGCGACCATCAGCGTCACCGTCGAGTCGTTCGGCTTCAAGTACGGCCTGCCGATGGACGCCGACATGGTGATGGACGTGCGCTTCCTGCCGAACCCGCACTGGGTCGACGAATTGCGGCCCCGCACCGGGCAGGATCCCGCCGTGCGCGACTACGTGTTGGGCCAGCCCGGCGCGGCCGAGTTTCTCGACGCCTACCATCGGTTGCTGTCTCTGGTCGTCGACGGCTACCGCCGGGAGGGCAAGCGCTACATGACGGTCGCCATCGGCTGCACCGGCGGCAAGCATCGCAGCGTGGCGATCGCCGAGGCGCTGATGCAACGGCTGCAGGCCCAGCACGGTGAGGCCCAACTGTCGGTGCGGGTGTTGCACCGGGATCTGGGCCGCGAATGAGCGAGCCGATCAACCGGGGCATCGTCGCGCTGGGCGGCGGACACGGCCTGTACGCGACGCTCTCGGCGGCCCGCCGGCTCACCCCCTATGTCACCGCCGTGGTGACCGTCGCCGACGACGGCGGGTCTTCGGGCCGGCTGCGCAGCGAGCTGGGCGTGGTGCCGCCGGGCGATCTGCGAATGGCGTTGGCGGCCTTGGCTTCTGACAGCCCGCACGGCCGACTGTGGGCGACCATCCTGCAGCACCGGTTCGGCGGCAGCGGCGCGCTGGCCGGGCACCCGATCGGCAACCTGATGCTGGCCGGGCTCTCGGAGGTGCTGGCCGACCCGGTGGCCGCCCTCGACGAGCTGGGCCGCATCCTCGGCGTCAAGGGCCGGGTGTTGCCGATGTGCCCGATCGCGCTGCAGATCGAGGCCGACGTGTCGGGCCTGGAGGCCGATCCGCGGATGTTCCGGGTCATCCGCGGGCAGGTGGCAATCGCGACCACGCCCGGCAAGGTGCGTCGGGTGCGGCTGCTGCCGGACAACCCGCCGGCGACCCGGCAGGCCGTCGACGCCATCATGGCCGCCGACCTGGTGGTGCTCGGCCCGGGCTCGTGGTTCACCAGCGTCATTCCGCACGTGATGGTGCCCGGGCTGGCGGCGGCGCTACGGGCGACCACCGCCCGCCGCGCGCTGGTGCTCAACCTGGTGGCCGAGCCGGGGGAGACGGCGGGCTTCTCCGTCGAGCGTCATCTGCACGTACTCGCCCAGCACGCACCGGGATTCACCGTGCACGACATCATCATCGACGCCGAACGGGTGCCCAGCGAGCGGGAACGCGAGCAATTGCGCCGCACCGCCACACTGCTTTCGGCCGAGGTCCACTTCGCCGACGTGGCCAGACCTGGTACACCTTTACATGATCCAGGCAAGCTCGCGGCGGCCCTGGACGGGGTCCGGGCGGCCCGCAAGGCCCCGGGCGCATCCCCGGTCACGGCCACCGCGGATATTCGGGTTGACGGTGCAAGCCCACCGGCAGGTGGCAACGGACCGGCCGGCAGCGGACCAAGGGGTGACGACGCGTGGCGATGACGACCGAAGTCAAGGACGAACTGAGCCGCCTGGTCGTGAAATCGGTCAGTGCGCGCCGGGCGGAGGTCACGTCCCTGCTGCGGTTCGCCGGCGGCCTACACATCGTCGGCGGTCGCGTCGTGGTCGAGGCCGAGGTGGATCTGGGCAACGTGGCGCGGCGGCTGCGCAAGGACATTTTCGAGCTCTACGGCTACAACGCGGTCGTGCATGTGTTGTCCGCCAGCGGGATTCGCAAGAGCACCCGGTACGTGCTCCGGGTGGCCAACGACGGTGAGGCGCTGGCCCGCCAGACCGGCCTGTTGGACAACCGGGGCCGCCCGGTGCGCGGGCTGCCCGCCCAGGTGGTGGGCGGCAGCATCGCCGACGCCGAAGCCGCCTGGCGCGGAGCGTTCTTGGCGCACGGGTCGCTGACCGAGCCGGGCCGCTCGTCGGCGCTGGAGGTCAGCTGCCCCGGGCCGGAGGCCGCGCTGGCGTTGGTGGGCGCGGCGCGCCGGCTGGGGGTCAGCGCCAAGGCCCGCGAGGTGCGCGGCGCCGACCGGGTGGTGGTGCGCGACGGCGAGGCTATCGGCGCGCTGCTGACCCGGATGGGCGCCCAGGACACCCGGCTCATCTGGGAGGAGCGCCGGATGCGGCGCGAGGTGCGCGCGACGGCCAACCGGTTGGCCAACTTCGACGACGCCAACCTGCGCCGCTCGGCGCGGGCGGCGGTGGCGGCGGCGGCTCGGGTGGAGCGGGCGCTGGAGATCCTCGGCGACACCGTGCCCGACCATCTGGCCTCGGCCGGCAAGCTGCGCGTCGAGCACCGGCAGGCCTCGCTGGAGGAGCTGGGACGCCTCGCCGACCCGCCGATGACGAAAGACGCTGTGGCGGGCCGTATTCGGCGGTTGTTGTCGATGGCCGACCGCAAGGCCAAGATCGAGGGCATTCCCGACACCGAGTCGGCGGTGACGCCGGACCTGCTCGAGGACGCCTAGCGCGGTGGCGATGCGCGCCGACGGCGCGTCGTCGCGCTGGCAAAGCCCGGGGCGCGGCGCGGAGTCGTCGGGCGACCGTGGCTCGCGGTGCTCGATTCGCCGAGAATGTCGGCGTGCGTGGCCGCGGGCACGCCGCCCCGAGTCCGCCTTTCGCCCCTGCCGTGTCCCTGCCGCGCCGAATTCTATGAATTGAATATGGGTCGGCGTATTCGATAGTGTGCTGATCGGGTAAATTCCCGCGCGTAACTTGGCGTGCCGGTCCGGTCAAGTGCCGATTAAAGGCGAGTCTCCTGGACAGCAAATTTCATAGCGATGACATAATTTCTTTGAAATCGATATGAGTCACGGGCATATCGGCTGCACCACGTCGGATTACGTGCTCCACCACCCATTTTTCCGCTGACGCCGCGCTGGCGGGCTCGTTCCGATGGGCGGTCGCGCGCCGCCGTGCGGGTGCGCTGGCTAAACAAATCCGCGGCCAACACAATTTGTGGTATCGAGATTTTTATTCACCGATAGCCGCCCGGGGAACGCCCGCTCCGGCTTTGCGACACCCATTCACCGCCTCGCCGTGCCGGATTTGCCCGAGGTAAAGAGGTATATCGGCGACTTGTTCGCCGAAGCGCCGACTCCCAGCGCTCGCGGCGCGGCCCGGCGGCGCCGGCGATGCCGGCCGATCGTGGCGAAGGGCGATTCCGTAACCCCTGGCTAGTGTCTCGGCTACACGCGGACATGACCGCCGCCCAGCAAACTCATGGTGATGCGCTGGCGGCGGCACGGATTGGGCCGGACGTGGCGACACGGCCGGAGGCGGAGGAATGCATGGATTTCGGGTCGTTACCGCCGGAGATCAACTCGGGCAGGATCTACTCAGGACCGGGGTCGGCGCCGTTGCTGGCAGCGGCGGCGGCCTGGCACGGGCTGGCGGCCGAAATGCATTCGGCCGCAGCGTCGTACGGTTCGGCGATCGCGGAGCTGCGCACCTTGTGGCATGGGCCTTCGTCGACGGCGATGGCCGCCGCGGCGGCGCCCTTCATCGCCTGGCTCGACGGCACCGCGGTGCAGGCCGAGCAGACCGCCGCCCAGGCAACGGCGGCGGCGGCGGCCTATGACTCGGTTTTCGCGGCCACCGTCCCGCCGCCGGTGATCGCCGCCAACCGGGCGTTGTTGGCGTCGCTGATCGCGACCAACGTGCTGGGCCAGAACACCCCGGCGATCGCGGCCACGGAGGCCCACTACGCCGAGATGTGGGCCCAAGACGCCGCCGCGATGTACGCCTATGCCGGCGCGTCGGCGGTCGCGACCCGGCTCACCCCGTTCGGCGCACCACCACAGACCGCCGACGCCAACGCGGCGGCCGACCAATCGGCCGCGGCTGCCTCCGCGCTGCAGTCGTCGACCGCATCCAGCGTGGAATCCGCACTGTCACAAGCCGTTTCGCAAGTCCCCGTCGCGGCGCAGGTGAACGCGACCGCGGTGACGGCGGCGGCTCAACTCCCGCTGAGCCTGACGGACATCACCGGGATTCTGAAGACCTTCAACAGCGTCATGGGCACCATCTCCGGGCCGTACACGCCGCTCGGCGTGGCCAATCTGGCGAAGAACTGGTACCAGATCGCGCTCAGCATCCCGAGCGTGGGGACGGGCATCCAAGGAATCGGACCCCTGTTGCACCCCAAAGCGCTCACCGGGGTGTTGGCGCCGCTGCTGCGCAGCGATCTGCTGACGGGCTCGACCGCGCTGTCGAGTGCGGGCACGGTTTCGGCGTCGGCGGGCCGTGCCGGGTTGGTCGGAGCGTTGTCGGTGCCGGCGAATTGGGCCTCGGCGGTCCCGGCGGTCCGGACGGTGGCCGCCGAGCTGCCGGAGACCATGCTGGACGCCGCCCCGGCGATGGCCGTCAACGGTCAGCAGGGCATGTTCGGCCCGACGGCCCTGTCGAGCCTGGCCGGACGCGCGGTCGGCGGGACCGCGACCCGCGCCGTCGCCGGGTCGACCGTGCGTGTGCCCGGTGCCGTGGCCGTCGACGACCTCGCGACCACGTCCACCGTCATCGTCATTCCGCCGAACGCGAAATAGGAGATACAGCAATGGTTTTCAGCGATTTCGCGACGCTGCCACCGGAGGTCATCTCCACCCAGATCCATGTCGGCCCGGGCGCCGTTCCGCTGCTGGCCGCCGCGGCGGCATGGGACGGGCTGGCCGCCGAATTGCACGGCACCGCGGCTTCCTACGCCTCGGTGATCTCGGAACTCGTCGGCGAATCGTGGCAGGGCTCGTCGTCGGAGTCCATGGCCGCCGCGGCGGCGCCCTACGTGGCGTGGCTGTCGGCCACGGCAGGCCTGGCCGAGCAGACTGCCGCTCAGGCCCGGGCCGCGGCCGCGGCCTACGAGTCGGCCGTCGCGGCCACCGTGCCGCCGGCGGTGGTGGCGGCGAACCGCAGCCTGCTTGCCACGCTGTTGCAGACCAACATCCTGGGGCAGAACGACGCGGCGATCGCGGCGACCGAGGACGAGTACGGCCAGATGTGGGCCCAAGACGTCGCCGCCATGTTCAGTTATGCCGCCGCGTCGGAATCGGCCGGTGAGCTGACGCCGTTCGAGCAGGCGCCGGCCACCACCAATGACGCCGGACCGGCGACCCAGGCGGCCGCCGCGGCCGCGGCGGAGTCAACGTCGCTGTCGTCCTGGCTGAAACAGCTAGAGGCCTACATCACCTCGCTCACCGGTCAATACACCCAGTTCTGGCAGAACTTGATCGGCGGTGCCACGGGGAGCACGGAGATAGCACCGTTCTGGGAGACGCTGTATTCGAGCATTTCGCAGGTCGGCACTCAGGCGACGTGGACCAACGTCGTCAATGCCACCATCGGCCTTGGGGTTTCGCAGTGGAAGAACTTCTTCATCTATGCGCCGTGGAGTGCCGCGATGGCCAAATCGTCGTTGGGCGCCGGGCTGGCGTCGCCCGGCCACATCGCTTCCGGCATCGCGGCAAAGCCGGTATCGGCCGTGCTGGGTAATGCGCCGACAGTGGGCGAGCTGTCGGTGCCGGCCGGCTGGGCGACGGCCGCCCCGGCGATCAGGCTGGCCTCCACCGCGCTGCCGGCCACCAGCCTGGCCGCGGCCGCGGCGACGGATTTCTCGGGCGTGGTGAACGAGGCGACCCTGGGCAGCCTGGCGGGCGGCGCGCTGGGCAGCCCGGCGGCGCGCGTCGTCAGCACAACGGGCATCCCAACCCGCGCGATCACCGGCGAGCGCCGGCAGGGACCGGTCAAGCTCGACCGCATCATCGCTCAACTGCAGCAGATGCCCGAGCAGGTGCAGCACTGGAACGTCGACGAGGCCGGCCTCGACGACCTGGTCGCCAGGCTCAGGACGACGCCGGGCGTGCACGCCGTGCACGTGACGGACGGAGAGCAAGTCGCGGTCGGATCGCCCGCATCGAAACTGGGGTAGCGCAACGGTTTCCGCGTCGCCGCCGCACACCGCCATAGAGCATCGAAGGAGGATGCATGAAACTGCTGCTAGCGCTTCTCGGTGTAGCGCTGGGCATCGTCACCGCGGTACCCGCGCACGCCGTCCCGGGAGAGGACGAGGCGGCCGCCGATGACAACAATGAGGTCTTCATCGCCGATCTGCACAAGGTGGGGATCAGCTTTCAGGACCCGGGCCAAGCCGTGAGCGCCGGAAAAGCGGTGTGCGGCTTGCTCGCTCGCGGCGTCTCCGGCCTTCAACTCCTCAACGACCTGCGGGACAACAACCCCGCACTGACCACCAACGGCGCCGCCCAGTTCGCGTCGGCCAAGTCGTACTGCCCACGTCAACTCGAGTCCGCCGAGGCCGGTAAGGGCGGCGGCTGATCAACACCCACTGCCGCGGCGTATCCATCACCGTTGAAAAGAAAAGCCTGATGTTGCAGCACCAAACGCCTGCCCTTGAACTGGGGCCAGTGATGGATTTCGGCACCCGTGCGCCGGAAAGCAATTCGGGGCGGATGCATTCGGGCCCCGGCGCCGGATCGCTGATGGACGCCGCCAAGGCCTGGGGTGTGCTGGGCGCCCAACTCGCGGACACGGCGCTGACCTACCGGGCGGTGATCGCGGAGCTGGATCGGCGAGACCAGCGCGCGTCGACCAGCGCGATCACCCAGGCCGTCGCGCCCTATCTGGCCTGGCTGGACGCCACCGCCGCGCGGGCCCGGCAGACGGCCACCCAGGCCACGGCGGCCGCGGGTGCCTACGGCTTGGCGCTCGCGGCGGTGGTGGCACCCCATGTGATCGCTGCCAACCGGCTACGGCGGATCTCGCTGGCCGAGGCGAACTGTCTGGGCCAGCTCAGCCCGGCGGTCGCCGACGCCGACGCCGACTACGAACGGATGTGGGCGCAAGACGCCGCCGCCATGTATGCCTACGCCCGCGCCTCGGCCGGCTTCTGGAAGCTGACACCGTTCGATTCGCCGCCACCCGCCGCCGACCCCGCGCCCGCCGGGGTCACCTCACCGTCGCGCAACTGGGCTCTGACCGCCGCGCCGGAGGTCATAACGACTGGCCGACAAGTGATCTCGACCATCTCCGACGCGCTCGGCGCGCTGTCCGTCTCGCCGCTGGCCACCTTCGATACGTCTTTGCTGTCGGCGACGGGGGCGCTGTCCAAGTTGAGTTCGCTGTCGGCGCCGCTGGACTTCGCGCTCAACCACCTCAGTGCCCTCAATAAGGCCGCCGCGCTGGGCAGGGCCGCGGTGATGTGCTCGCCGCGGCCCGGCGCGGGCGGCGGCACGAATTCCGCGGCGCTCCGGGTGAGCGTCGGGCGGGGCGCGGCGATCGGGATCTTGTCGGTCCCACCGGCGTGGACCAGATCGATGCCGAGCCCGGCGTCGCCGAATTCGCCGGCGGCTCCCCTCGATCGGAGCCAGTGAGCTACCCGCCCGCTACCGACCGTACGGATGCCCGCCGGTAGCCGCGTCGGACCGCTGGCCATGTGGACGCTTCCAGCGCCGAGGCGGCGGGTAGTTTGTTTGCCATTGCTGGTCGCGACGGGGGTTGGGGGGCTACGGTCGGGTGATGAAACGGCTTTCGAGTGTCGATGCGGCGTTTTGGTCGGCGGAAACCGCCGGCTGGCATATGCATGTGGGGGCGTTGGCGATCTGCGACCCGAAAGGGTCCGCGGAGTACAGCTTTGAACGACTCCGTCAATTACTGATCGAGCGACTGCCGGAGGTGCCGCAGTTGCGATGGCGGGTCACCGGCGCGCCGCTGGGACTGGACCGGCCGTGGTTCGTCGAAGACGAGGAGCTGGACGTCGATTTCCACCTCCGCCGCATCGGTGTTCCGGCTCCGGGCGGTCGCCGCGAGCTCGAGGAGCTGGTGGGCCGGTTGATGTCCTACAAGCTGGATCGCTCGCGGCCGTTGTGGGAGATGTGGGTGATCGAGGGCCTGGACGGCAACGCGGGCGGCCGGTTCGCGACGCTCACCAAGATGCATCACGCCATCGTCGACGGTGTCTCCGGCGCCGGGCTGGGCGAGATCCTGTTGGACGCCACGCCGGAACCCCGGCCGCCGCAACAGGAGACGGTGGGATCGCTGGTCGGGTTCCAGCTGCCCGGGCTGGAGCGGCGCGCGGTGGGGGCGCTGATCAACGTCGGCGTCAAGACGCCGTTCCGCATCGCGCGGCTGCTGGAGCAGACCGTGCGCCAGCAGGTTGCCACGCTCGGCGTGCGCAGCCGGCCGCCACGCTACTTCGAAGCGCCGAAAACCCGCTTCAATGCGCCGGTTTCGCCGCACCGCCGGGTCACCGGCTGCCGGGTGGAACTGGCCCGCGCCAAGGCGATCAAGGACGCCTACGACGTCAAGCTCAACGACGTGGTGCTGGCCCTGGTGGCCGGCGCCGTCCGCGACTATCTGCAGAAGCGCGGTGAGCTGCCGGCCAAGCCGCTCATCGCGCAGATCCCGGTCTCCACCCGCACCGACGAGAACAAGGACGACATCGGCAACAAGGTCAGCTCGATGACGGTGTCGTTGGCCACCCACATCGAGGATCCCGGCGAGCGGCTGCGGGCCATCCACGACAGCACCCAGAGCGCCAAGCTGATGGCCAAGGCGTTGTCGGCGCATCAGATCATGGGGCTGACGGAGACCACCCCGCCGGGGCTGTTGCACCTGGCCGCGCGGGCCTACACGGCCAGCGGGTTGTCGCGAAACCTGGCTCCCATCAACCTGGTTGTGTCCAATGTGCCCGGCCCGCCGTTCCCGTTGTACATGGCCGGCGCCAAGCTGGACTCGCTGGTGCCGCTGGGGCCGCCGGTCATGGACGTCGCGCTGAACATCACCTGCTTCTCCTACACCGACTACCTGGACTTCGGTTTCGTCACCACCCCGGAGGTGGCCAATGACATCGACGACATGGCCGATCGGATCGAGCCGGCCCTGACCGATCTGGAGAAGGCCGCCGCGGGCGAGACCGGCTGAGCGCGAGTCTGCTTCAGCGAGCGGAAGTCTCTTCGGCGAGCGTCACGCTAGTGTGACCGCCGCAAGCGAGCGTCACGCTGGCGTGACGCCGCGCCGGGCCAAGGCGGCGCTGACCCGGCTGACAATGTCGGCGGGGCGATCCCCAGCGACCACTTGAATGACGATCCAGCCCAGGCGCTCGAGCGTTTCGCGGCGCCTGATGTCCCACGTGTATTGCCAGCGGTCCCGGCGATGTTGCTCACCGTCGTACTCGGCAGCGACCATGAGATCCTCCCAACCCATGTCGAGGTAGTACGTCACGCCGCCAAACTCGTCACTGACCGGGATCTGCGTTTGTGGTCGGGGAAGCCCCGCCCGAATCAGCAACAGTCGCAACCACGTTTCCTTTGGCGACTGCGCGCCGGCATCCGCGAGCCCAATCGCCGCGCGCGCCGACTGCATGCCGCGTCGGCCCGGATACCGATCGGCGAGCAGCTGACACTCCGCTACCTTGCAGTCGGTTGCGCGAAGCAGGTCGTCGATCACGGCCACCGCGTCGTTGACCCGATGCCAGCATCCCAGGTCGACGGCCGTCCGGGCCGGCGTCGTCACGGGAACACCGTCGATCAGGGCGTATTCGTCGCTTTCAAGACGGTCACTGTGAATCCGCAATCCCGGCAACGGGTTTCTGTTGCTATGCAGAATCTCCAGCGGTGCCGTCGCGTCCACCCACCGGGCGCCGTGAACGGCGGCAGCCGACAGGCCAGCGATGACGCCGCGCCGACGCGACCACAGCCATCCGGCGCGGGCGCGAGTCAGCGCCGAGAGTTCGGCGCCGGGGTGGATATACACATCGCGGAACAATCTCTTGTAGCGCGTTCGCAACGCGCTCTTGACTACTTCTCCGTCCGCGACGGCCTCACTGCCGATGAATGGCTCCACCATCGCGGCAGCGTCGCATAAACCGCAACGAACGACAGTTCAGTGCGGCCCGCCTGTCCACACCCCCGGGCGTCACGCCAGCGTGACGCTCGAGCCCGGGAGCCACTCTGGCGTGACGCTCGAGCCCCAGAGAAACCCGGGCCGGTGACAAGTGCGATGCCCCGGCGACGAGACTCAGTCGCGCTCGGGCGGATTTGTCGCGTACACCCAGGACAAAAACCGCGCCACGGCCTCCGCAGACCGATGCGCCCGCGGCGAGCTGAAGATGTCGAAAGCGTGTTGGGCGTGCGGCAATTCGGCGTAGGCGACCGGCGACTTCGACACCGCGCGCAGCTCCTCGACGAACTCCTGCGCTTCGCCGACCGGGATCAGGGAATCGTCGCGGCCGTGCAGGACGAAGAACGGCGGCGCGTCGGCCCGCAGCCGCCGGATCGGCGAGGCGTCGACGTAGATGTCGCGGTGGGTGGCGAATTTCTTTTTGACGACGAACTTTTCGAGCAGCTGGACGAATTCGCGCCGCCCCTCGCCTTCGGTGGTGAACCAGTCGTAGCGGCCGTACACCGGCACCGCGGCCACCACCGAGGTGTCGGCATCCTCGAAGCCCGGCTGGTACTTCGGGTCGTTGGGGGTCAGCGCCGCCAGCGAACACAGATGCCCGCCGGCCGACCCGCCGGTGATCGCCACGAAATTCGGATCACCACCGTAGCGGGCGATGTTCTCCTTCACCCAGGCCAGCGCGCGCTTGACGTCGACGATGTGGTCGGGCCAGGTGTGCCGCGGCGACACCCGGTAGCCGATCGACACGCACACCCAACCACGTGCGGCCAAATGGCTCATCAGCGGATAGGCCTGCGGCCGGCGCATTCCGATCGCCCAGGCGCCGCCGGGCACCTGCAGCAGCACCGGGGCCTTGCCGTCGCGCGGCAGATCACGGCGCCGCCAGATGTCGGCCAGGTTGGCGCGGCCGTGCGGACCGTAGGACACCACGTTCGTCTTCTCGACATAGCGCCGCCGAGCCACGATGTTGCCGAGCGGCAGGGTGCGCCGCCCGCTGCGGGTCGGGCGGGACTGGGGGAGCTTGTTCAGCGCCTCGGTGTAGTCGTCACCGAGTTGGTCGCGCAACCCCGCCTCCAGCACCGGGCCCGGGGTGGTGATGCCCCGATACTTGATCACGCCCAGGATCGCCCAGGACGCCGCGGTCAGGGCCAGCGCCGCCTTACCGCGCCGGCCGGCGAAGTCGCCCCGGCGCCCGCGCCGCAGCGCATCGAGCAGCGAGGCGGAGAAGTAGATGCCCGGCACCTCGGAGGCCGGCCAGCCGAACCAGAAGACCAGCACGGTGCTGTAGCCCTTGCGGGCCAATGGCCGAAATCCATTGGCGGCGTTGGCCAATTCCAGTGTGGCGCGCGCCAGCGGCCGGGGCTTGCGGAGCGTTCGCATCAGCCGCATCAGCCGCCCACCCGGGCCCGCAAATCGGCGCGCAGGATCTTGCCGGTGCTGCTGCGGGGCAGCTCGTCGAGGACCGAAATTTCGCGGGGCACCTTGTAGTTGGCCAGGTTGTCGCGCACGTGTTGCTTGAGCGCCTCGGGCGTCGCCCGCGCCTCCGGTGCCAGCACCACGAACGCCGCCAGCCGCTGCCCGTACTGCTCGTCGTCCACGCCGATCACCGCCGCCTCGGCCACGTCGGGATGTGTCGCCAACGTCTTCTCCACCTCGATCGGGTAGACGTTCTCGCCGCCGGAGACGATCATCTCGTCGTCGCGGCCGACCACGAACAACCGGCCCGCGGAGTCCAGGTACCCGAGGTCGCCCGAGGACATGAAGCCTTCGTGGAAGTCCTTGCTGCTGCCCGAGGTGTAGCCGTCGAACTGGGTGTTGTTGCGGACGTAGATGGTGCCCACCTCGCCGGCGGGCAGCTCGTTGAATTCCGGGTCCAGGATCCGGATTTCGGTGCCGCCGGCGGGCCGGCCGGCGGTGTCGGGGGCGGCCCGCAGGTCGGCCGGGGTGGCGGTGGCGATCATGCCGGCCTCGGTGGCGTTGTAGTTGTTGTAGATCACGTCGCCGAACTCGTCCATGAACGCGACGACGACGTCGGGACGCATCCGCGACCCCGAGGCCGCCGCGAAGCGCAGCGACCGGCACTCGTAACGGCGGCGCACCCCGGCGGGCAGATCCATGATCCGGTCGAACATCACCGGCACCACCACCAGGCCGGTGGCCCGGTGCCGGTCGATGAGGTCCAGGGTGGCCTCCGGGTCGAATTTGCGCCGGGTGATCACCGGGCAGGCGAACGACGCGGCCAGCAGCAGTTGGGAAAAGCCCCAGGCGTGAAACATCGGCGCCACGATCACGACGGGCTCCTCGGCCCGCCACGGCGTGCGGTCCAGGATCGCCTTGAGCGTGCCGATGCCGGCGTTGCCGCCGGATTGCTTGGCGCCCTTGGGAGTTCCGGTGGTGCCGGAGGTGAGCAGAATCATCTTGCCCTTGCGCCCGGTGCGGATGGGCTGCGCCCCGGCCTTCGAAGCGATCAGCTTGTCGACGGTGTGCTGGTGCTCGGTGTCGGTCCACGCCACGATGCGGATCGCGTCGGGCCTGCCGGCCAGCGCGCGGTCCACCGTCGCGGTGAACTCCTCGTCGTAGATGACGGCGTCCACACCCTCGCGGGTGATCACGTCGGCCAGCGCGGGCCCGGCGAACGAGGTGTTGAGCAACACGATGTCCGCGCCGATCCGGTCGGCGGCCACCAGCGCCTCGACGAAGCCGCGGTGATTGCGGCACATGATCCCGATCACCGCCGGCGCACCGGACGGCAGCGCCTGCAGCGCGGCCGCCAGCGCGTCGCACCGCTCGTCGAGCTGCCGCCAGGTCAGGCTGCCCCGCTCGTCGACCAGCCCGGGCCGGTCCGGGCAGCGTTGCGCGGCGGCGGCGAATCCGGACGTCATGCCCATGCCCTCGCGGCGCATGGCCGCGGCGATCCGCAGATAGCGGTCCGGCCGCATGGGTGCGAGCAGCCGGGCGCGGCGCATGGTGGCGATCAGGCCCAGGGTCTCGCGCACAGGATTCGGCATGGCTCAGCCCAGGATCGGGAACCGGCGCTCGGCGGCGAGCTCGTTCAGCGCCTGCTGCATCACCGAGCGCACGTACTCGTCGACCTCGTCGACGTCCGGGTCCTCGCCGAACTGCTTGGCGATGTCGATGGGGTCGAGCACCCGGGTCACGATCTTGGCCGGCAGCGGCAGGTTCGGCGGGATGACCGCGCTCAGCCCGAACGGGAAGCCGAACGACACCGGCAGGATCGCGCTACGCAGTAGGCGTTTGATGCCCAGCCGCTCGGCCAGCCAGGTGCCGCGGGTCAGGTACAGCTGGGTCTCCTGCCCGCCGATGGACACCGCCGGCACGATCGGCACGCCGGCCTCGATCGCGGTGCGCACGTACCCCTTCCGGCCGTCGAAGTCGATGACGTTCTCGGCCAGGGTGGGACGGTAGGCGTCGTAGTCGCCGCCGGGGAACACGATCACCACGCCGCCGGACCGCAACGCCTCGGCCGCGTTCTCCCGGTTGGCCCGGATGTAGCCGGTGCGCCGGAAGAAGTCCCCGGTGGGCCCGGTCATCAGGATGTCGTGGCTGAGCGTGTAGATCGGCCGGTCGTAGCCGTATTTGTCGTAGAAGTGCACGGAAAAGATCGGCACGTCCATCGGGAACATGCCGCCGGAGTGGTTGCCGACCACCAACGCCCCGCCGGGCGGGAACGACTCCAGGCCGTGCACCTCCGACCGGAAGTAGGCCTTGAGGACCGGGCGCATCACCGTCATCAGGCGCTGGGTCAGGACGGGGTCGAATTTGCCGATGTCCCCGCCGTCGGCGTTGTCGCTGTCGGTCACGTTCCTCCCTTGACGCTCGCCCGAGGCCGCCGGGGCCGCGTCGAGTCCCTCGATGGTAGCGACCGGCGGCGGGCCGCTGTCATGGTGTTTCGCCTTTTTCGTTCCGGCGCGTGGCGCGGCCCCGGCCGGGAGGTTACTGTTACGACGCCCCGACTGACCCCCGGAGAAACGGAATGCGATGGACGTAGCCGGTCTGTCCCCCGAGCGCCGCGCGCGCTCGAGCGCTCCGCACCGCACGGCCGGCACCCCCGACCGGCGCGGGCGCCGGCCGGCCACCAAGCCGGACGCCGTGCCGATCACCAAGCCGGTCACCCAGCCGCACACCGTGCCGGACACCGCGGACCAGCAGCAGGCCGACTACTTCATGCGCCTGCTCACCGGGCGGCGCGGCCTGATCGACCAGCGCCTGGACGGGTATCGGCAGAAGATCGCGAAAGCCGAGGCAAAAGGCGACGCCGACGCGGTGGCCGGATTGCGGCGCCTGACCCGCATCGCCGAGCAGGATCGGCAGGCGGTGGACGGCCTGATCGACAAGCTGCGCCGGCGATTCGCCCGGCGGGCCTGAAACCGCCGCTCCCGCAGCGCTTTTCGCCACCACCCGGCCACCGCCGGCCCACCAGTCGCCGACCAATTGCGGGCGCGGCCGCGACCGGCACCCACCGAATCGACACACCCGCCCGGCGGTGCCGATACATTCGATGGGCCAGCTGTTCGGTGCAGAGGAACGAGGCCTCCCATGGGATTCATGACCCCGGAGTTTCCCGACGTCGACCCCCAAACCTGGACCGGCCTGCCGCGGTCGACCCGGCGGCAGATCATGACCCGGCACTGGGTCGAGCACGGCTTCGGCTCCCCGTATGCGGTGTACCTGTTCTACGTGTTCAAGATCGCCGGCTACGTCGCCGGCGCGGCCGCGGTGATCTCGCTGACGCCGGGCCTGGGCGGGCTCGGGCGCATCGCCGACTGGTGGACGCAGCCCATCGTGTACCAGAAGCTGGTCGTCTTCACGCTGCTGTTCGAGATCCTGGGCCTGGGCTGCGGATCGGGGCCGCTGACCGCGCGGTTCTGGCCGCCGTTCGGCGGCTTCCTGTACTGGTTGCGGCCCAACACGATTCGGCTGCCGCCGTGGCCGGACAAGGTCCCGTTCACCGCCGGGGACAGCCGCACCGTCGTCGACGTCGCGCTGTATCTGGTGGTGCTGGGCTCGGGCGTCGCGGCGCTGCTGTCGCCGGGGCGGGGCGGGCCGGTCACCGCGGCCGGCGACGTCGGCCTGATCGATCCCATCCTCGTGGTACCGGCCATCGTCGCGCTGGCACTGCTGGGGTTGCGGGACAAGATGATCTTTCTGGCCGCGCGGGGCGAACACTACGGATTGACGCTGCTGGTCTTCTTTTTCGGCTTCACCGACCAGATCGCCGCCTTCAAGATCATCATGCTGGCGCTGTGGTGGGGCGCGGCGACCTCCAAGCTCAACCACCACTTCCCCTACGTGGTGGCGGTCATGATGAGCAACAGCCCGCTGCTGCGCGCCCGCGCGTTCAACTGGTTCAAACGCCGGTTCTATCTCGACCCCGTCGACGACCTGCGGCCGTCCTGGATCCCGAAGGTGATGGCCCACGTCGGCGGCACCACCGCCGAATTCCTGGTCCCGCTGGTGCTGGTGTTCGTCGCCGACGGACACCGCTGGGCCTGGTTCCTGATCGCCTTCATGGTGCTGTTCCACCTCAACATCGCCTCCACCATTCCGATGGGAGTCCCGCTGGAGTGGAACGTCTTCTTCATCTTCTCGCTGTTCTACCTGTTCGGGCACTACGCCGGCGTCACAGCCACCGGGCTGAGCTCACCGCTGCTGCTGGTCATCCTGATCGCCGCGCTGGCCGTGGTGCCGATCCTGGGAAACCTTTTCCCGCAACAGATCTCGTTCCTGCCGGCGATGCGCTACTACGCGGGCAACTGGGCCACCAGCACCTGGTGCTTCCGCACGGGCGCCGAAGACAAGATCGAGGCCAACATCACCAAGGCATCGGCGCTGGTGCCCAATCAGCTTGCCCGCCTTTATGATCCGCAATCCGCCGAACTGATGATCGACAAGTTGATGGGCTGGCGGTCGATGCACACGCACGGGCGGGCGCTGGGCGGGCTGGTGCCGCGCGCCCTGCCCGGCGGTGCCGACGAGGCCGACTACCTGCTGCGCGACGGCGAGATCGTCGCCGGCCCGCTGATCGGCTGGAACTTCGGCGAGGGCCACCTGCACAACGAACAGCTGCTGGCCGCCGTGCAGCGCCGCTGCAACTTCGACGAGGGCGAGGTGCGGGTGATCATCCTGGAAGCCCAACCCATCCAGCGCCAGACGCAGGCCTACCGCATCGTCGACGCCAAGACCGGGCTGATCGAAGCGGGCCACGTCGACGTCGCGAGCATGCTGAGCCGGCAGCCCTGGCCCGAGCCCGGCGACGAATACCCCGTCCACGTCCATGGCTAGGGCGGTGGTGGTCGGGGCCGGGCCCAACGGGCTGGCCGCGGCGATCCAGCTGGCCCGCCGCGGCGTCGAGGTGCAGGTGCTCGAGGCCGGCGAGACGCCCGGCGGGGGAGCGCGGTCGGGTGAGCTGACGGTGCCCGGGGTCATCCACGACCTGTGCTCGGCCACCCACCCGTTCGGGGTCGGCTCGCCGTTCTGGAAGGAGATCGACCTGCCGAGCTACGGGCTGGTGTGGAAGTGGCCGCAGATCGACTGCGCCCATCCGCTCGACGACGGCAGCGCCGGTGTGCTGTACCGGTCGATCGAGCAGACGACGGCCGGCATGGGGCCCGACGCCACCCGGTGGCGGCGCGCCGTCGGGGACCTGGCGGCCGGATTCGACCAGCTGGCAAGCGATTTGATGCGCCCGGTGCTGCGCGTCCCGCGCCATCCGGTGCGCCTCGCCCAGTTCGGGCCTCGCGCGCTGCTGCCGGCCACCGTGCTGGCCCGCTGGTTTCGCACCGAGCAGGCCCGGGCGCTGTTCGGCGGCGCCGCCGCGCACATCTACACCCGGCTGGACCGTCCGCTGACCGCCTCGCTGGGCCTGCTGTTTTTGGCCAGCGGGCACCGGTACGGCTGGCCGGTCGCCGAAGGGGGATCGGGCTCGATCATCCATGCCCTGGTCGCCGCCCTGCGCGCGCACGGCGGCGACGTCGCCACCGGCGTCACGGTCAGCGACCGGCGCGACATCCCGGACGCCGACATCGTCATGCTCGACCTGACCCCCGCCGCGGCGCTGCGGCTCTACGGCGAGCTGATGCCGGCGCGCATCGCGCGGTCCTACCGCCGCTACCGGCAGGGCTCCTCGGCGTTCAAGGTCGACTTCGCCGTCGAGGGCGACATCCCGTGGACCAACCCGCACTGCGCCCGGGCCGGCAGCGTGCACCTGGGCGGGAGCTTCGCCGAGATCGCCGACACCGAACGCCAACGCGCGCAGGGCAAGCTGGCGCCGCGCCCGTTCGTCCTGGTGGGACAGCAATACCTGGCCGACCCGTCCCGCTCGGCCGGCGGCATCAACCCGATCTGGGCCTACGCGCACGTGCCGTTCGGCTACACCGGCGACGCCACCGCCCTCGTCGTCGATCAGATCGAGCGGTTCGCGCCCGGATTCCGCGACCGCGTCGTCGCCACCGTCAGCAGGGGCACCGCCGACCTGGCCGCCTACAACGCCAACTACATCGGCGGCGATATCCTCGGCGGCGCCAACGACGGGCTGCAGGTCATCCTGCGGCCGCGCGTCTCGGTCAGCCCGTACGCCACCGGCGTCCCCGGTGTCTATCTGTGTTCGCAGTCCACGCCGCCGGGACCGGGCATCCACGGGCTGTGTGGCTATCACGCCGCCGAGGCCGCGCTGGGCTGGCTGCGCCGCCGCGGCGGCTAGCTTGCGCAGGCTGTGGCCGAGGTCACCGGGGCGATACCGGAGCGGCAACCGGCCGCGGCACTGATCTAGGCTGGCGACGAGCGCAAATCAGCCGACACAGGAAAGAAGACGGAGGAGAGACAAGTGACGGTCCGGGTAGGCATCAACGGCTTCGGTCGAATCGGGCGCAACTTCTACCGGGCCTTGCTGGCTCAACAGGAGCAGGGCACCGCCGACATCGAGGTGGTCGCGGTCAACGACATCACCGACAACAGCACCCTGGCTCACCTGCTGAAATTCGACTCCATCCTGGGCCGGCTGCCCTACGACGTCAGCCTGGAGGGCGAGGACACCATCGTGGTGGGCCCGGCCAAGATCAAGGCGCTGGAGGTGCGCGAGGGCCCGGCCGCGCTGCCCTGGGGCGACCTGGGCGTCGACGTCGTCGTCGAATCCACCGGGCTGTTCACCAACGCGGCCAAGGCCAAGGGCCACCTGGACGCCGGCGCCAAGAAGGTGATCATCTCCGCGCCGGCCACCGACGAGGACATCACCGTGGTGCTGGGCGTCAACGACGACAAGTACGACGGCAGCCAGAACATCATCTCCAACGCGTCGTGCACCACCAACTGCCTGGCGCCGCTGACCAAGGTGCTCGACGACGAGTTCGGCATCGTCCGCGGCCTGATGACCACGATCCACGCCTACACCCAGGACCAGAACCTGCAGGACGGGCCGCACAAGGACCTGCGCCGGGCGCGCGCCGCCGCGCTGAACATCGTGCCCACCTCCACCGGCGCGGCCAAGGCGATCGGGCTGGTCATGCCCAACCTCAAGGGCAAGCTGGACGGCTACGCGCTGCGGGTGCCGATCCCCACCGGCTCGGTCACCGACCTGACCGCCGAGCTGAAGAAGCCGGCCAGCGTCGAGGACATCAACGCGGCGTTCAAGGCCGCCGCCGAGGGCCGGCTCAAGGGCATCCTGAAGTACTACGACGCGCCGATCGTCTCCAGCGACATCGTCACCGACCCGCACAGCTCGATCTTCGACTCCGGGCTGACCAAGGTGATCGACAACCAAGCCAAGGTGGTGTCCTGGTACGACAACGAGTGGGGCTACTCCAACCGCCTCGTCGACCTGGTCGCCCTGGTCGGCAAGTCGCTGTAAGCCGTGGCTGTCCACAATCTCGAAGACCTTCTCGCCGAAGGTGTTTCCGGACGCGGTGTGCTGGTGCGTTCGGACCTGAACGTGCCGCTGGACTCCGATGGTGAGCAAGGCCGGATCACCGACCCCGGCCGGATCACCGCGTCGGTGCCGACGTTGAGCGCACTGGTCGAGGCGGGCGCCAAGGTGGTGGTCGCCGCGCACCTCGGGCGTCCCAAGAACGGGCCGGACCCGGCGTTGTCGCTGGCCCCGGTGGCCGCCGCGCTCGGCGAGCAGCTGGGCCGGCACGTGCAGCTGGCCTCGGACGTGGTGGGCACCGACGCCCTGGCCCGCGCCGAGGGGTTGACCGACGGCGACGTCCTGCTGCTGGAAAACATCCGGTTCGACGCCCGCGAAACGTCCAAGGACGACGCCGAGCGGCTCGCGCTGGCCCGGCAGCTGGCCGAATTGGTCGGTCCCACAGGCGCTTTCGTCTCCGACGGTTTCGGCGTGGTGCACCGCAAGCAGGCCTCGGTGTACGACGTCGCCACGCTGCTGCCGCACTACGCCGGCACGTTGGTGGCCGAGGAGATCGCCGTGCTGGAGCAGCTGACCGGCTCCACCAAACGCCCCTACGCGGTGGTGCTCGGCGGGTCCAAGGTGTCCGACAAGCTCGGCGTCATCGAGTCGCTGGCCACCAAGGCCGACAGCATCGTCATCGGCGGCGGCATGTGCTTCACCTTCCTTGCCGCGCAAGGGTTTTCGGTCGGTAAGTCGCTGCTGGAAACCGAGATGGTGGACACCTGCCGCCGGCTGCTGGACACCTACGTCGACGTGCTGCGGCTGCCGGTGGACATCGTGGCGGCCGACAGGTTCGCCGCCGACGCGGCGCCGCAGACCGTGCCGGCCGACGCCATCCCCGACGACCTGATGGGCCTGGACATCGGGCCGGGATCGGTCAAGCGGTTCACCGCGCTGCTGTCCAACGCCGAGACGATCTTCTGGAACGGCCCGATGGGCGTGTTCGAGTTCCCGGCGTTCGCCGCGGGCACTAAGGGCCTGGCCGAAGCGATCGCGGCGGCGACCGGCAAGGGCGCCTTCTCCGTGGTCGGCGGCGGCGACTCGGCGGCCGCGGTGCGCGCGCTGGGCATCCCGGAGAGCGGCTTCTCGCACATTTCCACCGGCGGCGGGGCGTCGCTGGAATACCTTGAGGGCAAGGCACTTCCGGGCATCGAGGTGCTGGGACGTCCGCAGCCGACGGGAGGCGCCGCGTGAGCCGCAAGCCACTGATCGCCGGCAACTGGAAGATGAACCTCAACCACTTCGAGGCCATCGCGCTGGTGCAAAAGATCGCGTTCGCGCTGCCGGACAAGTACTACGACAAGGTGGACGTCACGGTGCTGCCGCCGTTCACCGACCTGCGCAGCGTGCAGACCCTGGTCGACGGCGACAAGCTGCGGCTCAGCTACGGCGCCCAGGACCTGTCCCAGCACGACTCGGGCGCCTACACCGGCGACATCAGCGGGGCCTTTCTGGCCAAGCTGGGCTGCACGTTCGTCGTCGTCGGGCACTCGGAGCGGCGCACCTACCACAACGAGGACGACGCGCTGGTGGCCGCCAAGGCCGCGGCCGCGCTCAAGCACGAGCTGACCCCGATCATCTGCATCGGCGAGCACCTCGAGGTCCGCGAGGCGGGCAACCACGTCATCCACTGCGAGGAGCAGCTGCGCGGCTCGCTGGCCGGGCTGTCCGCCGAGCAGATCGGCAAGGTCGTCATCGCCTACGAGCCGGTGTGGGCGATTGGAACCGGACGGGTGGCCAGTGCGTCCGATGCTCAAGAGGTGTGCGCGGCGATCCGGAAAGAGTTGGCGTCACTCGCCTCAGCGCAGATCGCCGACTCGGTGCGGGTGCTCTACGGCGGCTCGGTGAACGCGAAGAACGTCGGGGAGCTGATCGCCCAGGACGACATCGACGGCGGCCTGGTGGGCGGCGCGTCGCTGGACGGCGAGCAGTTCGCCACGCTGGCCGCCATCGCCGCCGGCGGGCCGCTGCCGTGAGAACGAGCCCGCCCCGGTAGGCTGGCCGTCATGCAGTTGGCTTTGCAGATCACCCTGGTCGTCACCAGCATCCTGGTGGTGTTGCTGGTGCTGCTGCACCGCGCCAAGGGTGGCGGGCTGTCCACGCTGTTCGGGGGCGGCGTGCAGTCCAGCCTGTCCGGGTCCACGGTGGTGGAGAAGAACCTGGACCGGCTGACGCTGTTCATCACCGGCATTTGGCTGGTCTGCATCATCGGCATGGCCCTGCTGATCAAGTACCGCTGACCGGCTGCCCGCGCGGCTCACAGCGCGGCGGTGAGCCGCCACAGCGCCTCGCGGTCGACGGAGGCCGAGCGGTCCAGCGGGCTCAGCACCACATCGGTTGCTCCGGCGTCGAAATAGCGGCGCACCTGGCGCAGCACCGACTCCTCCGGCCCGATCGCGGCGAGCTCAACAGCATTGGAAAGTCCTTCTCGGGCAATCACATTGCGATACGACGGGATGGTCTCGTAGAAGCTCAGCTGCTGCGCGGCGGCGGCGCGGGCGCCCTCCACGTCGTCGGACAGCAGCACCGGCACCGCGGCGATGATGCGCGGCGCCGGGCGGGCCGCCTCGGCGGCCGCCTTGGTGATCCGGGGCACGATGAACTCCTCGATGGTCCGGGGCCCCGCCAGATAGGGCAGCGTCCCGTCGGCCAGTTCGCCGGTGACCTGCAGCGCCTTGGGTCCCATCGCCGCCACGTACACCGGGATCGGGGTGCCGCCGGGGACCCGCACCGGAAAGCTGGGGGCGGCGCACAGTTCGCTGCCGTGAAAGTCGACGGCGCCGCTGTGAAAGACCGACCCCAGGATGGTCAGGTGCTCGCGCAGCCGCGTGATCGTGTTGGGCCATTCGGTGCCGAACGTCCGGCGTTCCAGGTCGGCCGCGCCCAGCCCCAGCCCGAGGCTGAAGTTGCCGTGCGCGGCGGCCTGCGCCGTCTGCGCCAACGAGGCCACGATCAGCGGGTGACGCGGGTTGATCGGCACCACCGACGTGCCGACGCCGAGCCCGGGCACCGCGGTCCCCACCAGCGCGGCCAGCGCGATCGCGTCATAGCTCTGCTGCTGGGCCAGCCACACCTGCTCGACCCCGAACTCGTGGGCGCGTCGGGCCTGGGCGATCACGTCGTCGACCAGATTGGCGGCGTCGGGGTGGGCCATGAGAATGATTCCGGCGGACATGTCGTCAACCAACGCGGGCGCCCGCGCGACAATTCCGGGCGGCCCCGGGCGCCGCGATTGCGCCGACGGGCGGCCGCCGGCGCCGGCACCGATACTGGGTTCCATGGTTGAGGCATCCGAGGGCACGCTGGAACCGATCGGCGCCGTCCAGCGCACCCTGGTGGGGCGCGAGGCCACCGAGCCGATGCGGGCCGACATCCGGCTGCTCGGCGCCATCCTGGGCGACACGGTGCGCGAGCAGAACGGCCAGCAGGTGTTCGAGCTCGTCGAACGCGCCCGGGTGGAATCGTTCCGGGTGCGGCGCTCCGAGATCGACCGGGCCGAGCTGGCCCGGATGTTCGCGGGCATCGACATCCACCAGGCCATCCCGGTCATCCGCGCCTTCAGCCATTTCGCGCTGCTGGCCAACGTCGCCGAGGACATCCACCGGGAGCGCCGCCGGGCGATCCACGTCGCCGCCGGCGAACCGCCGCAGGACAGCAGCCTGGCCGCCACCTACGCCAAACTCGATCGCGCACAACTCGATTCGGCCACGGTGGCCGAGGCGCTGCGGGGCGCGGTGGTGTCCCCGGTGATCACCGCCCACCCCACCGAGACCCGGCGGCGCACCGTCTTCGTCACCCAGCACCGGATCACCGAGCTGATGCGGCTGCACGCCGAGGGGCACACCGAAACCGACGACGGCCGCAACATCGAGCTGGAGTTGCGCCGCCAGGTCCTCACGCTGTGGCAGACCGCGCTGATCCGGCTGTCCCGCCTGCAGATCACCGACGAGATCGAGGTGGGGCTGCGTTACTACGCCGCCGCCTTCTTCAAGGTCATCCCGCAGGTCAACGCCGAGGTCCGCAACGCGCTGCGGGCCCGCTGGCCCGGCGCCGACCTGCTCGACGAGCCGATCGTGGCACCCGGCTCCTGGATCGGCGGCGACCGCGACGGCAACCCCAACGTGACGGCCGACGTGGTGCGCCGGGCCACCGGCGACGCCGCCTACACCGCGCTGGCGCACTATCTGGCCGAGCTGACCGCCTGCGAGCAGGAGCTGTCGATGTCGGCGCGCCTGGTCGCGGTCACCCCCGAGCTGGCCGCGCTGGCCGAGGACTGCGCCGAGAAGGCCCGCGCCGACGAGCCGTACCGGCGGGCGCTGCGGGTGATCCGCGGCCGGCTCACCGCCACCGCCGGCGAGATCCTGGACCGCCGACCGCAACACGAGCTGGACCTGGGTTTGCCGCCGTACGCCACGCCGGCCGAACTGCGGGCCGACCTCGACACCGTCGACGCGTCGTTGCGCGCGCACGGCAGCGCGCTGCTGGCCGACGACCGCCTGGCCCTGCTGCGAGAAGGCGTGCGGGTCTTCGGGTTTCACCTGTGTGGCCTGGACATGCGGCAGAACTCCGACGTGCACGAGGAAGTGGTGGCCGAGCTGCTGGCCTGGGCGGGCGTGCACCCGGACTACCGGTCGCTGCCCGAGGACGAGCGGGTGGAGCTGCTGGCGGCCGAGCTGGGCACCCGCCGGCCGCTGGTCGGGGACCGCGCGGAACTGTCCGAGCTGGCCGACAAGGAGCTGGGTGTGGTGCGCGCGGCGGCGCACGCCATCCGGCGGTACGGCCCGGCCGCCGTGCCCAACTACGTCATCTCGATGTGCCGCTCGGTCTCCGATGTGCTCGAGGCCGCGATCCTGCTCAAGGAGGCGGGGCTGATCGACGCGTCGGGCCCCGAACCCTATTGCCCGGTGGGCATCTCGCCGCTGTTCGAGACCATCGAGGACCTGCACAACGGCGCGGCGATCCTGCACGCGATGCTCGAGCTCCCGCTGTACCGGGCGTTGGTGGCCGCCCGCGGACAGAGCCAGGAGGTGATGCTGGGCTACTCCGACTCCAACAAGGACGGCGGGTACCTGGCGTCGAGCTGGGCGGTGTACCGCGCCGAGCTGGCGCTGGTCGAGGTGGCCCGCAAAACCGGAATCCGGTTGCGGCTCTTCCACGGTCGTGGCGGCACCGTCGGGCGCGGCGGCGGACCGAGCTACGAAGCGATCCTGGCGCAGCCCCCCGGCGCGGTGAACGGCTCGCTGCGGCTCACCGAGCAGGGCGAGGTGATCGCCGCCAAATACGCCGAACCTCAAGTGGCGCAACGCAATCTGGAAAGCCTGGTGGCCGCCACGCTGGAGTCGACGCTGCTCGACGTCGAGGGCCTGGGCGACACCGCCGAACCCGCGTATGCCGTGCTCGACGAGGTGGCGGTGCTGGCGCAGCGCGCCTACGCCGAATTGGTGCACGAGACACCGGGTTTCGTGGACTACTTCATGGCCTCCACCCCGGTCAGCGAGATCGGCTCGCTGAACATCGGCAGCCGGCCCACCTCACGCAAGCCCACCGAGTCCATCGCGGATTTGCGCGCCATTCCCTGGGTGCTGGCCTGGAGTCAGTCCCGGGTGATGCTGCCCGGTTGGTACGGCACCGGTTCAGCGTTCGAGCAGTGGATCGCGGCCGGCCCGCAGAGCCGGGCCGAGCGGGTCGACATCCTGCACGACCTGTACCGTCGCTGGCCGTTCTTCCGCAGCGTGCTGTCGAACCTGGCCCAGGTGCTGGCCAAAAGCGACCTGGGCCTGGCCGCGCAGTACGCCGAGCTGGTCGACGACGCGGCACTGCGGCAGCGGGTGTTCGGCAAGATCGCCGACGAGCACCGCCGCACCATCGCCATGCACAAGCTGATCACCGGCCAGGACAACCTGCTCGCCGACAACCCCGCGCTGGCGCGTTCGGTGTTCAACCGCTTCCCCTACCTCGAGCCGCTCAACCACCTGCAGGTGGAGCTGCTGCGCCGCTACCGCAGCGGCGACGACGACGAACTGGTGCAGCGCGGCATCCTGCTGACGATGAACGGACTGGCCAGCGCGCTGCGAAACAGCGGCTGACGACACGCGAATTGCTCACCCCGGCGGCCCGGTCGCGCATACGCTGAGCCGACGCGACCTCGACCAAGGAGACCCGTGAGCGGACCCGGCCTTCCCCTGTGGCTGCTGCTGGTGTGCGCGGTCGCCGCCGCGATCGCGGTCGCGGTGGGTGCCATCTGGCTGGGGCGCCGGCTGCTGCACGGCCGGCAACAGAACCCGGCGATCGCGTCGTCTCTCACCGTCGTCGGGTTCGTCTACGGTGCGCTGCTGGGCTTCACCGTGGTGGCCACCTGGGAGCACTTCTCGTCCACCCAGGTCGTGGTGTCCGCCGAGGCGTCGGCGCTGACCACCATGTACCGCCAGAGCGTGGCCATGCCGGAACCGGAACGCACCGAAATCCAGGAGCTGCTGCGCAAATACGCCGGCGCGGTGGCCGGTCCGGAGTGGAACAAGCAGCGCAACGAGGGCGCCCGCGCCGCGATCACCCGGATGTATCGCACCGTCGGTCGCCAGCAGCCCAACATCGCCGCCCGGCCGATCAATCAGCAATTCCTCAACCAGCTGAGCGAGCTGGCATCCGACCGCAACGAGCGGATCGTCGGCACCAAACCGCGCATACCCCCGCTGCTGTGGGCGGGCCTGATCTTCGGCGCGGTGGTGCTGGTCGCCTTCACCGGTTTCCTGCGGCTGGGCAGCACCGTCGGCCACGTCGTGGTGTCCGGCACCGTCGCGGCGCTGCTTGCGCTGCTGCTGTGCACCGTGTTCGAACTCGACCACTCGTATGCCACCGATCAGCGCATCACGTCCGGGCCGTTCCAGCACGCCCTGGACATTTTCGACGCCGTCGACAACGACAGCCGCTACTTCCCGCGCTGAGCGTTGGCGTTGCGTCACCGCGCTGCGGCGTCGTTATGGTTGAGTTGGCCGCGCCGCCCGCGTGCCGGGGGCGCCTACACCAACGGGGGAGGTTGGCATTTGAAGACCATCACATTCGGCAAGACGGGGCTCGAGGTTTCCCGGTTGGCGTTCGGCACCTGGGAGTTCTGCAGTGACTGGGGCCATGCCGACGAGGACGCCGCGATCACCATGATCCGCAGCGCCCGCGACCTCGGGATCAACTTCTTCGACACCGCCCAGCAGTACGGCTTCGGGGCGTCTGAACGCCTGCTGGGCAAGGCTTTGCGCGACGACCTCGCCCGCGCGCGCGACGAGGTGGTGATCGCCACCAAGGGTGGACTGCGCGCCACCGACAGCGGACTGGTCCGCGATGCCAGCCCACAATGGCTGCGCAAGGGCGTGGAGTCCAGCCTGACCGCGCTGGGCATCGACCACATCGACGTGTACCTGGTGCACTGGCCCGACCCCCGGATGCCGGCCGCCGAAACCGCCGGGGCTCTCGCGGAATTGGTGTCGGAGGGCAAGATTCGGCATGTCGGGGTGTCCAACTACGACACCGCGCAGGTGGAGGAGTTTTCGGCCACGCTGCCGGTGGAGGTCGTGCAGCCGCCGTATCACCTGTTTCGGCGTGACATCGAGGACACACTGCTGCCGTATGCCCGCGAGCACGACATCGGGGTGATGGTGTACGGCCCGCTGGCGCACGGTTTGCTGACCGGGACGGTCAAGCCGGACACCCGGTTCGCCCCGCAGGATTGGCGCGCCAAGAGCGACATCTTCAGCGGTGACGGCTTCCTGCGCAACCTGGAAGTCGTTGCGCAGCTTCAGGAATTGGCGTCCGACCTGGGGGTGACGATCAGCCAGCTGGCGATCGCGCGGGTGCTGGCGCAGCCGGGTGTGCACGTCGCCATCGTGGGCGCCCAGCACCTGCACTACCTGCAGGAGAGCGCCCGCGCGGCCGACGTCACGCTGTCGGATGCCGACCTGGCCGCCGTCGACAACATCCTGGCGGCGGCGACACCGGTCGGCGGGCCCTATCCCGAGATGCACCAGAAGGCGAGCTGAGTCAGCCCTTCAGCAGCTCACCGACATGCGCGGTGACGGAATCGGCAAGGGCCTGCAGGTCATAACCGCCTTCCAGCACCGCCACCAGCCGGCCGTCGCAGAGCTTTTCCGCCGACTTCATCAATTCCCTTGTGACCCAGCCGAAGTCGTCGGTCGTCATGGTCAGTGAGCCGAGCGGATCGCGTTCGTGGGCGTCGAAGCCGGCGGACACGATGATCAACTCGGGTGAGAAGGCTTGCAGCGCAGGCACAATCCGATCGGTGAAGGCGGCCCGCAATTCGGCGCCGCCGTCCCCGGGTGCCAGCGGAGAGTTGAAGATGTTGCCCACCCCGGTTTCGGCCGCCGCGCCGGTGCCGGGAAACAGCGGCATCTGGTGGGTGGACGCGTACAGCACGCTGGGGTCGGAGTAGAAGATCTGCTGCGTGCCGTTGCCGTGGTGCACGTCGAAGTCGACGATGGCCACCCGCATCAGCCCGTGCTTGCGCTGAGCGTGCCGCGCGCCGATGCTGATGTTGTTGAACAAGCAGAAGCCCATGGCCCGTTCGGTTTCGGCGTGATGCCCCGGCGGACGGCACGCCACGAACGCGTTCTGCACGTCACCGGCCAGCACCCGGTCCACGGCCTGCAGCGTGGCGCCCACCCCGCGCAGCGCCGTCTCCCAGGTCGAGGGCTCCATCATGGTGTCGCCGCCGTCGAGGTAGACGTAACCGTGTTGCGGCCGCGCCGCTTCCAGCGCGTCGACGTAGCGGTTGGAATGCACGTAGCGCGTGGCCGCCAACTCGGCCGGCTCGGCCGTCTCGCGCACCAGCGCGTCGAACCCGGGCCGGCTCAGCGCGGCCGCCACGGCGCGGTACCGATCAGGGCGCTCCGGATGGCCGGGTGCGGTCCGGTGGGCGGCGAAGTCGGGATGGTGCAGCAGCAGGGTGGCCATCGAGGTTCCGCCGGGCGGCTACTGTGCGGTCCGGTTGCGCAGCCGATCCACCAGGCCGCGCACCGCGTGCTCGGTGACCGACAGCGGCGACATCACGGTCTCGCCCACCTTCACCAAGTCGTCGACCCGCGCGACGATCGCCTCCACCGGCTCGACCAGCACGATCAGCCGCTTGGCCAGATCGTCCAGGCTGGCCAGGGTGCCGTCCAGGTGGTCCAGGCCGGTCTCCATCCGCTCCACCGTGGCGTTCAGCGCCGCGAGGGAACTGCTGAGCTCCTTGAGCGTGCTGCTCAAACCGTCGAGGACGTCTTCGACCTGCTCGACCGTTTTGTCGGCGTTCAGCGCGGCCTGGGTGAGCGTCTTGATCCGGCTTCGCTCTTGGCCCCCGCGCACGGTTCTGTCTGCCATGCCCGTCATTATCACCCGCCCCGGGCCGCGGCAGGCCCCGACGGTGCGGCTAGCCCTGGACGGCGGTGCCGGGCGGCAGCTTGGCGGCGGCCTCCCGGTCGAGCAGCCACAGCGTGGTGTCCAGCCCGACCGCCCCGGCTGCGGGCACCGAGACCGGGGCGGCGCCG
This sequence comes from Mycobacterium avium subsp. avium, assembly GCF_009741445.1. Lineage (NCBI taxonomy): Bacteria > Bacillati > Actinomycetota > Actinomycetes > Mycobacteriales > Mycobacteriaceae > Mycobacterium > Mycobacterium avium. The sequence goes on from NZ_CP046507.1 coordinate 1,122,054, forward strand.
TTGATGGCCGCGGCCACCGCGTCGGCCTTGCCGGCGCCCGACACCATCAGCCACACCTCGCGGGAGCGCGCAATCGCGGGCAGCGTCAACGTGATTCGCTGTGGGGGCGGCTTGGGGGAGTCCTCGACCGGCACCACCATGCGGGTGGACTCCAGCACCGCGGGGGTGTCCGGGAACAGCGAATTGATGTGGCCCTCCGGGCCCATGCCCAGCAGGTGCACATCGAAATTCGGGACCGGCTGCCCGGGCGCGGCGTTGGCGGCCAGCAGCTGCTCGTAGGCCAGCGCCGCCGCGGCCAGGTCGCTGCCGAATTCGCCGTCGCTGGCCGGCATCGGGTGCACCTGGCTGGACGGAATGTCGACATGGGACAGCAGCGCCTCACGCGCCTGCTTCTCGTTGCGCTCGTCGTCGTCCTCGGGGACGTAGCGTTCGTCGCCCCAGAACAGGTGCACGGCCGACCAGTCGATCGGCCGCCCCGCCAGCGACTTCAGCAGCCCGATGCCGTTGCCGCCGCCGGTCAGCACGATCAGCGCCCGGCCCCGGGCCGCCACGGCGTCGGCGATGGTGTCGGCCAGTCGCGCCGCGGCGGCGGTGACCAGGGCCTGGCTGTCCGGGAAAATTTCGATGCGGGTGCTCACACGTATTGCACTTTCTCGATGCCTTCCAGCGCTGATTGATAAATCTCGTCGGCGTCCAGCCGGCGCAGGTCTTCGGCCAGACACTCGCCGGTTTCCCTGCGCGCCAACGGAAGTAGGGCATCCGGGCGGGACGTGCGGCTCAGCGTGGCGGTGCGGCCCTCCTGCGGGCGGCTCAACACGATGGTTTCGCTGCTGCGCGCCAGTTCGACCTTGAGCTCGCCCACCGCCCGGCGCACCGGGCCGTCGATGCGGCTGGCCAGCCAGCCGGCCAGGACGTCGAGCGCCGGCTCGGTCTTCAAACCCGACACCAGCGCCGATTCGATCGGCTCGTGCGGCGCCAAGTCGACGGCCGCGGCCAGCAACGCCCGCCAATAGGTGATGCGCGCCCAGGCCAGATCGGTGTCGCCCGCGGTGTAGCCGGGCAGCCGGCTCTTGATCGCCGCCAGCGGGTCGGCCCCGTTGGTCGCGTCCGTGATGCGGCGAATCGCCAACCGGCCCAACGGATCCTGCGCGGGCACCGCGGGCGCCACGTCCGGCCACCAGACCACCACCGGGATGTCGGGGAGCAGGAACGGGGTGACCACGCTGGCGGCGTGCCCGGACAGTGCCCCGGACAGCCACAGCACCACGACCTCGCTGGCGCCGGTGTCGCCGCCGGCGCGCAGCTGCGCGTCCAGGCGGGGTTTGTCGGCGTACGGGTTGCCCCGCAGCGTGACGATGATCCGGCTGGGGTGTTCATGGCTGGCGTCGTTGGCCGCCTTCAGCGACTCCTCGAGGATCTCCTCGCTGTCGGGCGCGATGATCAGGGTCAGCACCCGGCCCATGGCGACGGCGCCGACCCTTTCCCGCAGTTCGTCCAGCTTCTTGTTGACCGCGGTGGTAGTGGCGTCCGGCATGTCAATTATCAATTGCGCCACTCCTCCTCATCGCTGCGCTCTGCATCGTCGTGGCGCGTATCAATTGCGCCACTCCTTTTCATCGCCAGGAGTCATGGCCGCCGCCATTCGCGGCCCGTCCGGTGCAGCATCTCGAACGCCGAATCCGGGCCCCAGGTGCCGGCCTCGTAGGGCTCGGGCCTGCCGCCGCTCGCCCAGTTGTCGAGCACGGGATCGAGGATGTGCCAAGCCAATTCGACTTCGGCGTTGACCGGGAACAGGGACGGCTCACCCAGCAGCACGTCGAGGATCAACTGCTCGTAGGCCTCCGGTGATTCCTCGGCGAACGCCGACCCGTAGGAGAAGTCCATGTTGACGTCGCGGACCTCCATCGCGGTGCCCGGCACCTTGGAACCGAACCGCAGCGTGACACCCTCGTCGGGCTGCACCCGGATCACCATGGCGTTGGCGCCCAGCTCATCGGTCATCGTCGCGTCGAACGGCAGATGCGGCGCGCGTTTGAACACCAGGGCTATCTCGGTCACCCTGCGGCCCAAGCGTTTTCCGGTCCGCAGGTAGAACGGCACCCCGGCCCAGCGGCGGGTGTCCACCTCGAGGGTGATGGCGGCGAACGTCTCGGTGATCGAGTCCTTGGCGAAGCCCTCCTCGTCGAGCAGCCCGACCACCTTCTCGCCGCCCTGCCAGCCCGCGGTGTACTGGCCGCGGCTGGTGGTCTCGTCGAGCGGGTGGGCGAGGTGGGTGGCCGAGAGCACCTTGATCTTCTCGGCCTGCAGCGCCAACGGGCTGAAGCTGACCGGCTCTTCCATCGCGGTCAGCGCCAGCAGCTGCATCAGGTGGTTCTGGATGACGTCGCGCGCGGCGCCGATGCCGTCGTAGTAGCCGGCCCGCCCGCCCAAGCCGATGTCCTCGGCCATGGTGATCTGCACGTGGTCGACGTAGTGCGAGTTCCAGATCGGGTCGAACAACTGGTTGGCGAACCGCAGCGCCAGGATGTTGCGGACCGTCTCCTTGCCCAGGTAGTGGTCGATGCGGAAGACCGACTCCTCGGGAAAGACGGCGTTGACGGCCTTGTTCAGGCTCTGCGCGCTCTCCAAGTCGTGGCCGAACGGCTTCTCGATGACAACTCGGCTCCAGCGGTCGCCCTGCGGGCGGGCCAGCCCGGACTTGTGCAGTTGTTCGCACACGACGGGGAAGGACTTGGGCGGGATGGCCAGGTAGAAGGCGTGATTACCGCCGGTGCCCCGCTCGGCGTCGAGTTTGTCCAGCGTCTCGGCGAGCCGGCCGAACGCCTCGTCGTCGTCGAAAGCGCCTGGCACGAAACGGAATCCCTCGGCCAGCCGATCCCAGTTCTCCTGCCGGAACGGGGTGCGGCAGTGCTCCTTGACGGCCTCGTATACCACCTTGCCGAAATCCTGGGTGCTCCAATCCCTTCGGGCGAAGCCGACCAGCGAGAAGCTGGGCGGCAGCAGCCCGCGGTTGGCCAGGTCGTAGATGGCGGGCATGACCTTCTTGCGGGCCAGATCGCCGGTGACGCCGAAGATCACCATTCCGCACGGCCCGGCGATGCGCGGGAGCCGCTTGTCGCGCTTGTCGCGTAACGGGTTATGCCATTGCTGCGCGGTGCGAGCCGGGCTCATTTGGAGGCGGAGCCCAGCTGCTTCTGCGTTTCCTCCATCAGCTCGGTCCAGGAATCCACGAACTTCTCCACGCCCTCGTTCTCCAGCACCACGAAGACGTCCGGCAGGTCGACGCCGACCGCGGCCAGTTCGTCGAACACCCGCTGGACGTCCGGACCGGTGCCGGTGACGGTGTCGCCGCGGATCACGCCGTGATCGGCGACCGCGTCAATCGTCTTCTCCGGCATGGTGTTCACCGTGTTGGGAGCGACCAGTTCGGTGACGTAGAGGGTGTCGGAGTAGTCCGGGTTCTTCACCCCCGTCGACGCCCACAGCGGGCGCTGCACGCGGGCCCCGTCGGCCTTGAGCGCCTGGTAGCGCTGGCCGCCCTCGAACACCTCCTGGTAGGCCGCGTAGGCCAGCCGGGCGTTGGCCACGCCGGCCTGCCCGCGCAGCGCCAGCGCCCGCTCGCCGCCGATCTTCTCCAGCCGCTTGTCGATCTCGGTGTCCACCCGGGACACGAAAAACGAAGCCACCGAATGGATCTTGGACAGGTCGTGGCCGGCTTCGCGCGCCTTCTCCATGCCGGCAAGGTAGGCGTCCATCACGGCGCGGTACCGCTCGACGGAGAAGATCAGCGTGACGTTGACCGAAATCCCTTCGGCCAGAACGGCGGTGATGGCCGGCAGCCCGGCCTGGGTCGCCGGGATTTTGATGAACAGGTTGGGCCGGTCGACGATCTTCCACAACTCGACGGCCTGGGCGATGGTCTTGTCGGTGTCGCCGGCCAGCCGCGGGTCCACCTCGATGGACACCCGGCCGTCGACACCGTCGGAGTTCTCCCACTCGCGGGTCAACACGTCGCAGGCGTTGCGCACGTCGTCCGTGGTGACCGTGCGGATGGTGGCGTCGACGTCGGCGCCCCGCGCGGCCAGTTCGGCGATCTGGCTGTCGTAGGCGTGGCCCTCGGCGAACGCCTTCTGGAAGATCGACGGGTTGGTGGTCACGCCGACAACGCATTTGGTGTCGATCAGCTCTTGCAGGTTGCCCGACCGCAGCCGGTCCCGGGACAGGTCGTCCAGCCACACGGAAACCCCCGCGGCGCTCAGTGCCGCGAGGTTAGGGTTCTGAGCGGTCATGTGAATTACCCTTTCCTCAGTTGTCCACGACTTCTTCCGCGGCGGCAGCGACGGCTTCGGCAGTGAAGCCGAATTCACGGAACAACGTTTTGTAGTCGGCGGATTCGCCGTAGTGCTCGATCGAGATGATCTTCCCGGTGTCGCCGACCAGCTTGTGCCAGCTCTGCGCCACCCCGGCCTCGACGGCCACCCGGGCCGACACCGACGGCGGCAGCACACTGTCGCGGTAGTCGTCGGGCTGGGACTCGAACCATTCCACGCACGGCATGGACACCACCCGCGCCACAATGTCCTTGTCCGCCAACAACTTCTGCGCCTCGACGGCCAGCTGTACCTCCGAGCCGGTGGCGATCAGGATGACGTCGGGCTCCTGGCCGGCCTCCTCGCCGTCCGAGCCCAGGATGTAGCCGCCCCGGGCGACACCGTCGGCGTCGGTGCCCTCGAGCACCGGCAGGCCCTGGCGGGTCAGGACCAATCCGACCGGGCCGCTGCCGTTGCCGCGGGCCAGGATGGTGCGCCAGGCGTAGGCGGTCTCGTTGGCGTCGGCCGGACGCACCACCGACAGCTTGGGGATGGCGCGCAACACCGCCAGGTGCTCGATCGGCTGGTGCGTCGGCCCGTCCTCACCCAGCCCGATGGAATCGTGCGTCCACACGTAGATGGTGTCGATGTCCATCAGCGAGGCCAGCCGCACCGCCGGACGCATGTAGTCCGAGAACTGCAGGAAGGTGCCGCCGTAGGCGCGGGTCGGGCCGTGCAGCACGATGCCGGACAGGATCGCCCCCATGGCGTGTTCGCGGACACCGAAATGCAGCACCCGGCCATACCAGGAGGCGGTGAACTCCTTGGTGGAAATCGACGGGGGCCCAAAGGAATCCGCGTTGTTGATGGTGGTGAGGTTGCTCTCGGCCAGGTCGGCCGAGCCGCCCCAGAGCTCGGGCAGTTTCGGCGCCACGGCGTTGAGCACCGCGCCGGAGGCCTTGCGGGTGGCGATCGCGTCGGAACCCGGCTCCCAGTGCGGCAGGTCGGCGTCCCACCCGTCGGGCAGCTTCTCGGCCGTCAACCGCTCCAGCAGCGCCTTGCGCTCGGGCTCGCGCTGCGCCCAGGCGTCGAAATCGGTCTGCCACTTCTGGTGTGCCTCCCGGCCGCGGTCGACCAGCTTGCGGGTGTGGGCGATCACCTCGTCGCGCACCTGGAACGTCTTGTCCGGGTCGAAGCCGAGGATCTTCTTGACCGCGGCCACCTCCTCCTCGCCCAGCGCCGCGCCGTGCGCCTTGCCGGTGTTCATCGCGTTGGGCGCCGGATAGCCGATGATGGTGCGCAGCTCGATGAACGACGGCCGGTCGGTGACGGCCTTGGCCGCGGCGATGGCCTCCTCGATGGCGACGACGTTCTCGCCACCCTCGACGCGCTGCACGTGCCAGCCGTAGGCCTCGTAGCGGGCGGCGGTGTCCTCGCACAGGGCGATGTTGGTGTCGTCCTCGATGGAGATCTGGTTGTGGTCGTAGAACACGATCAGGTTGCCCAGTTGCTGCACGGCCGCCAGCGACGAGGCCTCCGACGTGACGCCCTCCTCGATGTCGCCGTCGGAGGCGATCACGTAGATGAAGTGGTCGAACGGGCTGGTGCCGGCGGCGGCGTCCGGGTCGAACAGCCCGCGCTCGTAGCGGGAGGCCATCGCCATGCCCACCGCGGAGGCCAGGCCCTGGCCCAGCGGGCCGGTGGTGATCTCCACACCCTTGGTGTGCCGGAACTCCGGGTGCCCGGGCGTCTTGGAGCCCCAGGTGCGCAGCGACTCGATGTCGGACAGCTCCAGACCGAAGCCACCCAGGTACAGCTGCAGGTACAGCGTCAGGCTGCTGTGCCCGGCCGACAGCACGAACCGGTCCCGGCCCAGCCAGTGGGTGTCGCTGGGGTCGTGCCGCATCACCCGCTGAAACAGCGTGTAGGCCAGGGGAGCCAGGCTCATCGCCGTCCCGGGATGTCCGTTGCCCACCTTTTGCACCGCGTCGGCGGCCAGCACCCGAATGGTGTCGACGGCGGCCGAGTCCAGCTCGGACCAGTCGTCGGGAAGGTGCGGTTGGGTCAGCGCAGAGATCTCTTCAAGTGTCGTCACAGACTCAGTCCTTGGGTCATCGAGCTGATCGATCCCACCCTAGTGCGGGAGGGCCGGCTGGTGTAGTGCAGGTTTTCGGGTACCCGCGGCCGGTAGGAGTGAAAATTACGCGCCCGTCGTCAGGCCTTAACATTCAGTTCGGGAATCCGGGAAAAGTCGGCCGGGAAGGGACCCACGGGCCCGGCATCGCCGCCACCCGGTCTACCATCGTGTGTAGTAGATGCTGCGCGCCGCTGCGACCCCAAGGAGTTATTGCGTGAGCGTTCGCGGGCGCGTCGCGCCGAGCCAAACGCCAAGCCGGATACCAGGCACCGTGCTGGCGTATCTGGCGCTGACCAAGCCGCGGGTCATCGAACTGCTGCTGGTGACCGCGATTCCGGCGATGCTGCTCGCCCAGCGCGGCACCGTGAACCCGCTGTTGATCGTCAACACGCTGATCGGCGGGATGCTGGCCGCGGGCGGCGCCAACGCGCTGAACTGCGTGGCCGACGCGGATATCGACAAGGTGATGAAGCGCACCGCACGCCGGCCGCTGGCCCGAGCGGCGGTGCCCACCCGCAACGCCTTGGTGTTCGGGCTGGTGCTGACGGCCGGCTCGTTCTTGTGGCTGTGGTGGACGACGAATCTGCTGTCGGGGCTGCTGGCGCTGGCGACGATCGCGTTTTACGTGTTCGTTTACACACTGCTGCTCAAGCGGCGCACCTCGCAGAACGTGGTGTGGGGCGGCGCGGCCGGCTGCATGCCGGTGATGATCGGCTGGTCGGCGGTCACCGGCACGATTCAGTGGCCGGCGCTGGTGATGTTCGCCATCATCTTCTTCTGGACGCCGCCGCACACCTGGGCGCTGGCGATGCGGTACAAGGACGACTACAAGGCGGCGGGCGTCCCGATGCTGCCGGCCGTGGCGACCGAGCGTCAGGTGACCAAGCAGATCCTGGTCTACACCTGGCTGACGGTGCTGGCCACGCTGGCGCTGGCGCTGGCGACCGGCTGGCTGTACGCGGCGGTCGCCCTGGTGGCCGGGGTGTGGTTCCTGGCGATGGCCCACCAGCTCTATGCCGGGGTGCGCGCCGGCGAGCCGGTCAAGCCGCTGCGGTTGTTCCTGCAGTCGAACAACTACCTGGCGGTGGTGTTCTGCGCGCTGGCGATCGACTCGGCGATCGGGCTGCCGCACCTGTTCTGAGTTGTTGGCGCCGGGCCCGGTCCCGCGTCACATCCGTCACGCCCGTCCCTGCGCGGAAGTGGACCGCGTGTGCCCGCCTCGCAGCGACAATCGGCTCGCCTCAACGGTTGTCGCTCAAAGGCGGGCACTTCGTCCATCGTCCTCGCGCCGTGGCCCATGTGGCCTGAGTGAAATGCCTAGGGGAGCAGCACGATCGAGCCGGTGGTTTTGCGGCCCTGCAGGTCGCGGTGGGCGCGGGCCGCGTCGGCCAACGGATAGCGTCCGCCCACTTCGACGGTGATGTCGCCGGCGGCGATCGCCACGAACAATTCCTCTGCGCGCCAACTGAATTCCTGGCCGGTGCGGATGAAGTGCGCCAGCGACGGCCGGGTCAGGAACACCGAGCCGGCGGCGTTGAGGCGTTGCGGATCGAACGGCGGAACCGGGCCGCTGGCCGCCCCGAACAGCGCCAGGGTGCCCCGCACCGCCAGGCTGGCCAGGCTGGCGTCGAACGTGCTCGCGCCCACGCCGTCGTACACCGCGGCCACCCCGGCGCCGTCGGTCAACGCGCGGATCCGGCTGCCGAATTCGTCGGCGTCGTCGGGGTAGGAGAGCACCTCGTCGGCACCCGCCTGCGCCGACCGGCGCGCCTTCTCCGGCGTCGACACCGTGGTGATCACCCGCGCGCCCAGCAGGTGCGCCCACTGCGTCAGGATCAGCCCGACCCCGCCGGCGCCGGCGTGCACCAGCACCGTGTCGCCGGCCTGCACCGGATACACCGACTTCAGCAGGTAGTGCGCGGTCAGCCCCTTCAGCAGCGCCGAGGCCGCCACGTCGGCGGCCACCCCGTCCGGCACGTGTGCGGTCAAAGATGCTGGGGCCGTTGCATATTCGGCGTAGCCTCCGGTCGCCGCGGCACTGACCACCCGGTCGCCGACGTTGAAGCCGTCGACGCCGTCACCGGCGGCGGCGACGGTGCCGCACAGTTCCTGGCCGATGATGAACGGCAGCTCGCGCGGGTACTGCCCGGAGCGGAAATAGGTGTCGATGTAGTTGACGCCGATGGCCTCGGCCTTGATCAGCACCTGCCCCGGCCCGGCCGTGGGCGTGGGGGTTTCGACGTAGCGCAGCACCTCGGGGCCGCCGGTTTCGCTGACTTCGATTGCGTGCATGTGCTTATCATGCCCGGGCATGAAACTCGCCCGTCCGGACGTCTTCCATCCCCGCATCGTGCTGGCGGGTCGCCGCGACGATCCCGGGCTGGTGTCCGCGCTGCGCCGGCGTGGCCTGCACGCGCGCCGGCTGCCCTGGGAGGATCCGGAGACGCTGCACGCCGACCTGGTGATCGTGCGGGCCGGCCCGGATGCCGCGCGGCGCGACGAGTTCCTGGCCTGGACCGGCCGCCCGCGCCACCTGCTCAACCCGCCCGCGGCGCTGGCGTGGAACCTCGACGCGCATTATCTGCGCGACCTGCGCGACGGCGGTGTGCCGACGCGGCCGGGCGCTCAGCCCGAGACATCGTTGATCTTCCTGGGCGGCGCGCAGTCGCACGCCTGGCCGGCCGAGCCGGAATTCGAGTCCTGGGACCTCGGCCACGCCGCGCTCGCCCTGGCCGCCGACCATACCGGGATCGGCGTGCCGGAGTTGCTGTTCGCGCGCGCCGACCTGGCCGGGGACCGGCTGGTGCGGCTGGACCTGGTCGCGCCGGAACTGGGCTGGCGACACCTCGACACCCCGGGCCGCGAGGCCGCGCAGCGCCGGTTCGCGCTGGCGGTCGAGTCAGCCTGTGAGCGGCTCGGCCTGGGCCCGCTGTCGCATCGACGCCCATAGCGCGGCGGTGGCCGCGGTGCACGCGGCCGCCCCCGCCACGTGCACGGCCACCAGCGCGGCGGGCACCCCCGTGTAGTACTGCGCGGTGCCGACGGCGGCCTGCGTGCACAGCAGCACCAGCAGCACGCCGAGCCGCAGCAGGATGGGCCGCGCGGCGCGCACGGCCAGCAGGCCGAAACCCAGCCCGACGATCAGCGCCAGGTAGGCGACCAGCAGCGAGGAGTGCAGGTGCACCAGGGTGTCGACCTGCACCTTGAGCCGCGGCACCGTCCGGGTCGGGCTGCGGTCACCGGCGTGCGGCCCGGCGGCCGTCACCAGCGTGCCGGTGACCAGCACCGCGGCCAGATTGACGCCGGACAACGCCGTGAGCACCCGCAGCGGGGTGGGCACCCGCGGCTGATCCACCCCGTCGTCGGGCTCGCCGATCTTCACGTACAGCAGCACCGACAGCCACACCATCGTCATCGAGGTCAGCAGGTGGATGGCCACCGTCCACCAGAGCAGCCCGGTGCGCACGGTGATGCCGCCGATGACCGCCTGCACGACGGTGGACACCGGCATCAGCCAGGCGTAGACGAGCACCTCGGGCCGTCGCCGCGCCCGGGTCACCGCCAGCACGGCCAGCGCCGCGGCGACGACGACCGCGAAGGTGATCATCCGGTTGCCGAATTCGACGGCCTGGTGGATGCGTGGCACCTCGGCGTGCGGCACCGGGACGAAGCTGCCCGGGAAGCATTGCGGCCAGGTGGGGCAGCCCAGGCCCGAGGCGGTGACGCGGACGATCGCGCCGGTGATGGCGATTCCGCCCTGGGTCAGGATGACGGCCACGGCGATCAGGCGCTGGACGCCCACGCTGGGATTGGGCAGCAGGTCCACCAACCGCAGCAGCGTTCGTCCGAGCATTGCCCGATGGTATGCGACCGAAAACTACAGCCCGTAGTAAGCCCGCCGGGTCCACGAGTTTTAAACCACGCACACGGGCGTCGGCGTGTCTTCGCCACCATGTACGTGTCGTGCCCCGGGCACCCAGGCCGGCGGCACCCGGGCACCCAGGGCGAGCGGCAAGGGCCGTCAGGTGAAGCGGAACCAGCGCAGCGACCCCAGCGCGCCGAGCGCCCCCCACGCCACCAGCACGGCCATCCCGAACCAGTCCGCCGACAGGGTCATCGCCCGGGAGAGCGCCTCGGTGAGCGCGCCCGATGGCGTCAACCGGGCCGCCCATTTGACGCCGGCCGGGATCACCCCGCTGTCCACGGTCAACGCGCCCAGGCCGGCGAAGACGAACCACATCAGGTTGGCCAGCGCGAGCACGATCTCGGCCCGCAGCGTCCCACCGAGCAGCAGCCCCAGGGCCGCGAACACCGCGGTGCCCAGCGCGATCACCGCCGCACCCAGCGCCAGCGCGGCCAACGCCGGCCGCCATCCCAGCGCAAAGCCGATGGCCCCCAATAGGATTGCCTGCAAGAACACCACCGTGACGACGGCCAGCGACTTGCCCGCGATGATGCCCCACACGGGAAGTGGTGTCGCCCCAAGGCGTTTCAGCGCGCCGTAGCGGCGGTCGAAGGCCACCGCGATGGCCTGCCCGGTGAACGCGGTGGAGATCACGGCCAGCGCCATGATGACCGGGGTGAAGGTGGCGGCGCGGTGCTGGCCGAACGAGCCCAGCGGCAACAGGGTGAGCCCTACCAGCAGTGTGATCGGGATGAACATGGTCAGCAGCAGCTGCTCGCCGTTGCGCAGCAACAGCTTGAGCTCCAAACCGTATTGCGCGGCAAGCATTTTCGGCACCGCACTGGGCCGCGGGTTGGGGGTGAAGGTGCCCACGGGGAAGACGCCGGAATCAGTCACTGCCGTAGCTTTCTGCCGGTGAGGTCGAGGAACACATCCTCGAGGCTGCGTTGTTCGACGCGCATGTCGGTGGCCAGCACGTCGATCCGGGCGCACCACGCCGTGACCGTCGCCAGCACCTGGGGGTCGACCGGGCCCTCGACCAGATACTCGCCCGGTGTCAGCTCGGTGGCCTTGTAGTCCTCGGGCAGGGCGGCGCTCAGCAGCGACAGGTCCAGCCGCGGCGGTGCGCTGAACCGCAACTGGTCCTTGGCTCCGCTGCGCATCAACTCCGCGGGCGTGCCCGCGGCCACCGTCGCCCCGTGGTCGATGATCACCAGCCGGTCGGCCAGCTCCTCGGCTTCCTTGAGTTGATGCGTGGTCAGCACCACGGTCACCCCGTCGCGGCGCAGCGCGTCGATCAGTTCCCACACCAGCAGCCGGGCGTGTGCGTCCATGCCCGCGGTGGGCTCGTCGAGGAACACCAGCTCGGGCCGCCCGACCAGCGCACAGGCCAGCGCCAGCCGCTGCTGCTGGCCCCCGGAGAGTCGCCGGTAGGTGGTGCGGGCGGCGTCGGTCAGGCCCAGCGTGTCCAGCAGCCAGGCCGGGTCCAGCGGGTCGGCGGCGTAGGCGGCCACCAGGTTGAGCATTTCGCCGGCGCGGGCCGCGGGATAGCCGCCGCCGCCCTGCAGCATCACCCCGATCCGCGGCCGCAGCCGGGCGTTGTCGGCGATCGGGTCCAGGCCGAGCACCTCGAGGGTGCCGGCGTCCGGGCGCACGAAGCCCTCGCACATCTCGACCGTCGTGGTCTTGCCCGCCCCGTTGGGGCCGAGCAGCGCCAGCACCTCGGCGGCGTGCACCTCGAGGTCGAGATCGCGGACCGCCGTGGTGGATCCGTAGTGCTTGCTGACCCCGCGCAGCCGCACGACCGTTTCAGGAACGTCCGCGCTCACGTGGAATCAGCGTAGGCGTCATGCGCCGGCGTCGGCCGGGGGGTCGACGGCGACCGCGCGGGGGCCACCGGATCGATCACCGGTTGACCGTCGGGCGCGCGCTGCGGCGCCGGCAACGGCCGCCACGGCAGCCGGGTGTAGGTCAGCGCGATCAGCACCGCCACGATGACGGTGCTGGCCAGGGTGGCGTCGACGATCTGGAACAGGGCGAACCGGTCGCCGTTGGCGGTGGGGCCGAAGATGCCGACCACCAGGCTGATCACGATGGCGGCCACCCGGAAACCGGTGCGGGTGGCCCAGGCGGCCAGCGGGATGATCGCCCACAGCAGATACCAGGGCTGCACGACGGGAAACAGCAGCACGGTGACGCCCAGCGCGACGCCCAGCCCGCCGATCGGGTGCAGCCGGCCGCGGAACACGGCCAGCAGCAGCCAGCCCACCATGACCGTGATGATCAGCACACCGATCGCGCGGGTCAGTCCCAGCACCGCGGTGGTGTGATCGCCCAGGCCCAGCAGGATGCCGACCTGCCCGGTGCCCAGCGCCAGCAGCGTCGGCGGCGACATCCAGCTGCGCACCACGTTGGCGGTGCCCAGCGTGTAGATCCAGCCGAACCCGAGCCCGCTGGCCCAGCCGACCAGCGCCATCACCGCCAGCGACAGCGCCGCCATGCCGCCGCCGGCCAGCAGCAGCGCGCGCAGGTTGCCCCCGCACCGGTAGACCAGCGCCATCGTGACGAAGCCCAGCGCCAGCAGCGACGGCAGCTTCACCTGCGACGACAGCGTGATCAGCACGGCGCCGGCCAGCAGCATGCCCAGCGGCTCCCAGTCCGGGCCGGGCCGCAGCGAGTGCGGCAGCAGCCGCGCGGAATCGATTCCGCGCAGCGCGAATTCGGCCCCGGCCAGCATCAGCCCGAGCATCAGCGCCTCGTTGTGCACGCCGGCCACCAGGTGCATGATCAGCAGCGGGTTGGCCGCGCCCAGCCACAGCGCGCTCACCTCGGCGACGCCGCAGCGCCGGGCCAGGCGGGGCGTCGCCCACACGATCAGCCCCACCCCGATCAGCTCGACCAGCCGGTGACACAGCACCGCGGCGACGATGTTCTCCCCGGTGATCGCCGAGATGCCCCGCCCGATCCACAGGAACAGCGGGCCGTACGGGGCGGGCGTCTCGCGCCACAGCGTGGGCACCGACAGCGTGAAGATGTGCGACAGCCCCAGCCCGGAGGCCGGGCCGACCCGGTACGGGTCGAGCCCCTCCAGCGAGATCTGGCTCTGCGCCAGATAGGAGTAGACGTCCTTGCTGTACATGGGCGGGGCGATCAGCAGCGGCAGCACCCACAGCAGCAGGGTGCGGTCGAGGTCGCCGCGCGACATCCGGCGGGTGCCCAGCGCGAACCGGCCGAGCATCAGCCAGGCCAGCGCCATCATCACCGCGCCGGTGGTGGTCATGGTCAGCGACACGGTCTGGATGCGCGACGGCAGGTTCAGCAGCCGCACGCCGAATGTGGGGTCCTGCACCACCGGCCGGGCCCCGGCGCCCAGCGCGCCGATCGCCATCAGCATGGTGCCGCTGGCGCCGAACAGCCGGGTGCGGCGCAGCGCGGTGAGCTCGGTATCGTTCAGCGGCGAGCCCACTGCCTGCTCGTCGCCGTGCAGACTCGCGATCGACGAGCTCAGCGTGTGGTGGCGGGCTGCCATCAGTGCAGCCTATCCGGTGTGACCAGGGCAACCGTCCACCCAGGGCACCCTTGCTAGACCGATCCCCGGAATTGCGTCACACTGGTGTTGTGAAAATCCGAACCAGCCTCGATGACGCTGCCGTGGGCGCGGCGGGCGCGGCTGTGCCGGATGGTCACACCCGCCGCGCCATCGTGCGCCTGCTGCTGGAATCGGGGTCGATCACCGCCGGCGAGATCGGTGACCGGCTGGGTCTGGCGGCCGCCGGGGTGCGGCGCCACCTCGACGCGCTGATCGAGGCGGGCGACGCCGAGTCCATCGCACCCGCGGCGTGGCAGCACGCGGGTCGCGGCCGTCCGGCCAAGCGCTACCGGTTGACGTCGGCCGGCCGGGCCAAGCTCGACCACGCCTACGACGATCTGGCCGCCGCGGCCATGCGCCAGCTGCGTGAAATCGGCGGTGAGGAGGCGGTTCAGGCGTTCGCCCGGCAGCGCATCGACGCCATTCTGGCCGGTGTCCCCGGCGCCGCCAGCGCGGCCGACGACGACATCGAGGCGGCCGCCCAGCGGATCGCCACCGCGCTGACCAAGGCGGGGTATGTCGCCACCACCACGCAGGTCGGCGGGCCGATCCACGGCGTGCAGATCTGCCAGCATCACTGCCCGGTGTCGCACGTCGCCGAGGAGTTCCCCGAGCTGTGCGACGCCGAACAGCAGGCGATGGCCGAGGTGCTGGGCACCCATGTCCAGCGGTTGGCGACCATCGTCAACGGCGACTGCGCGTGCACCACGCACGTGCCGCTGGCTCAGACAGCCAAGGCGCCCAGCCCGCGCCGCCACACCACGAGCAACAAAGGAGCGTCCCTATGACCCTCACGCCCGAGGCCAGCAAGACGGCCGTCGCGCCGCTGACCCAGGAAGAGGCGATCGCTTCGCTGGGGCGGTACGGCTACGGCTGGGCGGACTCCGACGTCGCCGGCGCCAGCGCCCAGCGCGGCCTGTCCGAGGCCGTCGTCCGCGACATCTCGGCGAAGAAGAACGAGCCCGGGTGGATGCTGCAGACCCGGCTGAAGGCGCTGCGCATCTTCGAGCGCAAGCCGATGCCGACGTGGGGCTCGAACCTGGACGGCATCGACTTCGACAACATCAAGTACTTCGTGCGCTCCACCGAGAAGCAGGCCGCCAGCTGGGAGGATCTGCCCGAGGACATCCGCAACACCTATGACCGGCTGGGCATCCCGGAGGCCGAGAAGCAGCGGCTGGTCGCCGGGGTGGCGGCCCAGTACGAGTCCGAGGTGGTCTACCACCAGATCCGCGAGGACCTGGAAGCCCAGGGCGTCATCTTCATGGACACCGACACCGGTCTGCGCGAACACCCCGAGATCTTCCAGGAGTACTTCGGCACCGTGATCCCGGCCGGGGACAACAAGTTCTCCGCGCTGAACACCGCGGTGTGGAGCGGCGGTTCGTTCATCTACGTGCCGCCGGGCGTGCACGTGGACATCCCGCTGCAGGCCTACTTCCGGATCAACACCGAGAACATGGGCCAGTTCGAGCGGACGCTGATCATCGCCGACGAGGGCTCCTACGTGCACTACGTGGAGGGCTGCACGGCGCCGATCTACAAGTCCGACTCGCTGCACTCGGCGGTCGTCGAGATCATCGTGAAACCCAATGCGCGTGTTCGGTATACGACCATCCAGAACTGGTCGGGCAACGTCTACAACCTGGTCACCAAGCGGGCCCGGGCCGAGGCCGGCGCCACCATGGAGTGGATCGACGGCAACATCGGGTCGAAGGTCACCATGAAGTACCCGGCGGTGTGGATGACCGGCGAGCACGCCAAGGGCGAGGTGCTCTCGGTGGCCTTCGCCGGCGAGGACCAGCACCAGGACACCGGCGCGAAAATGCTGCACCTGGCCCCGAACACGTCGAGCAACATCGTGTCCAAGTCGGTGGCCCGCGGCGGCGGCCGCACCTCCTACCGCGGCCTGGTCCAGGTGAACAAGGGCGCGCACGGATCGCGTTCCAGCGTGAAATGCGATGCGCTGCTGGTGGATACGATCAGCCGCAGCGACACCTACCCGTACGTCGACATCCGCGAGGACGACGTCACCATGGGTCACGAGGCCACCGTGTCCAAGGTCAGCGAGAACCAGCTGTTCTACCTGATGAGCCGCGGGCTGACCGAGGACGAGGCGATGGCGATGGTGGTGCGCGGCTTCGTCGAGCCGATCGCCAAGGAGCTGCCCATGGAGTACGCGCTGGAGCTCAACCGGCTGATCGAGCTGCAGATGGAAGGCGCGGTCGGGTAGTGACGAATCTGACTGAAGCGGTTGAGGGTTCGTCCCTGGCCGCCGCGAACAAGGGGGAGCTGTTCGCCTCCTTCGACGTGGACGCCTTCGAAGTGCCGCACGGCCGCGACGAGATCTGGCGGTTCACCCCGCTGCGCCGGCTGCGCGGCCTGCACGACGGCTCGGCGCCCGCCACCGGCAAGGCCGAGGTCAGCGTCGGAGAGCAACCCGGCCTGCGGGTACAGACCGTGCGCCGCGGCGACGAGCGGCTGGGCCAGGGCGGCATCCCGACGGACCGTGTTGCCGCGCAGGCGTTTTCGTCGTTCAACTCCGCGACCCTGATAACCGTGCAGCGTGACACCCAAATCGCCGAGCCGATCGGCGTCACCGTCACCGGGCCCGGGGAGGGGGCGGTGGCCTACGGGCACCTGCAGATCCGCGTCGAAGAGCTCGCCGAGGCGGTGGTGGTGATCGACCACCGCGGCAGCGGAACCCTCGCCGACAACGTCGAATTCGTCGTCGACGACGCCGCCCGGCTCACCGTGGTGTGGCTGGCCGACTGGGCCGACGACGCCGTGCACGTCAGCATGCACCACGCCCGGCTGGGCAAGGACGCGGTGCTGCGCCACGTCGCGGTCACCCTCGGCGGTGAGGTGGTGCGGTTGACCGCCAACGTGCGCTACACGAGCACCGGCGGCGACGCCGAGCTGTTGGGCCTGTACTTCGCCGACGACGGCCAGCACCTGGAGTCGCGGCTGCTGGTCGACCACGCGCAGCCGGACTGCAAATCCAACGTGCTGTACAAGGGTGCGCTGCAAGGCGATCCGGCCTCCGCGCTGCCCGACGCGCACACGGTCTGGGTGGGCGACGTGTTGATCCGTGCCGAAGCCACCGGCACCGACACCTTCGAGGTGAACCGCAACCTGGTGCTCACCGACGGCGCGCGTGCCGACTCGGTGCCCAACCTGGAGATCGAGACCGGCGAGATCGCCGGGGCCGGACACGCCAGTGCCACCGGCCGCTTCGACGACGAGCAGCTTTTCTACCTGCGCTCCCGCGGCATCCCCGAAGAGCAGGCGCGGCGCCTGGTGATCCGCGGCTTCTTCGCCGAAATCATCTCCAAGATCGCGGTGCCCGAGATCCGGGAACGCCTCACCGCAGCCATCGAACACGAACTGGCCTTCACCGAATCGAGAGCAACAGCTTCATGACCACTCTGGAAATCAAAGACCTGCACGTCAGCGTCGTGAACCCGAACGCCGCCGAGTCCGAGCGCGAGATCCCCATCCTCAACGGGGTCGACCTGACGGTGAAATCCGGTGAGACGCATGCCTTGATGGGCCCCAACGGCTCGGGCAAGTCGACGCTGTCCTACGCCATCGCCGGTCACCCCAAGTACACGGTGACCTCCGGCTCCATCACCCTGGACGGCCAGGACGTGCTGGCGATGAGCATCGACGAGCGCGCCCGCGCCGGCATCTTTCTGGCCATGCAGTACCCCGTCGAGGTGCCCGGCGTCTCGGTGTCGAACTTCCTGCGCTCGGCGGCGACCGCGGTGCGCGGCGAGGCCCCCAAACTGCGGCACTGGGTCAAAGAGGTCAAGGCGGCCATGGGTGCCCTCGAGATCGACCCCGCGTTCGCCGAGCGCAACGTCAACGAGGGCTTCTCCGGCGGGGAGAAGAAGCGCCACGAGATCCTGCAGCTGGAGCTGCTCAAGCCCAAGATCGCCATCCTCGACGAGACCGACTCGGGGCTCGACGTCGACGCGCTGCGGGTGGTCAGCGAGGGCGTCAACCGCTACGCGCAGGCCGAGCACGGCGGCATCCTGCTGATCACCCATTACACCCGCATCCTGCGCTACATTCACCCCGAATACGTGCACGTCTTCGTCGGCGGCCGGATCGCCGAATCCGGTGGCTCGGAGCTGGCTGACGAACTCGAGCAGAACGGCTACGTGCGCTTCACCCAAGCGGCGGCAGCAGGGGCGTAAGCATGACGGCGACACAACTGGATGTGGCCGCGATCCGCGCCGATTTCCCCATTCTGAAACGGATCGTGCGCAGCGGAAACCAGTTGGCGTACCTGGATTCCGGTGCGACGTCGCAACGCCCACTGCAGGTGCTCGACGCCGAGCGGGAATTCCTGCTGACCTCCAACGGCGCCGTGCACCGCGGTGCGCACCAGCTGATGGAGGAGTCTACCGACGCCTACGAGCAGGGCCGCGCCGACATCGCGGCGTTCGTCGGCGCCGACCCGGACGAGCTGGTGTTCACCAAGAACGCCACCGAGGCGCTCAACCTGGTGTCGTACGTGGTGGGGGACAACCGTTTCGAGCGGGCCGTCGGCCCCGGTGACGTGATCGTCACCACCGAACTGGAGCATCACGCCAACCTGGTGCCGTGGCAGGAGCTGGCCCGGCGCACCGGCGCCAGCCTGCGCTGGTACGGCGTCACCGACGACGGGCGGATCGACCTGGACTCGTTGCAGCTCGACGAGCGGGTCAAAGTGGTTGCCTTCAGCCATCATTCGAACGTGACCGGGGCGGTGGCGCCGGTGGCCGAGCTGGTGGGGCGGGCCCGCGCGGTGGGCGCGCTGACGGTGCTGGACGCCTGTCAGTCGGTGCCGCACCAGCCGGTGGACTTCCACGCGCTCGACGTCGACTTCGCCGCGTTCTCCGGGCACAAGATGTTGGGCCCCAACGGGATCGGCGTGCTCTACGGGCGCCGCGAGGTGTTGTCGCAGCTGCCGCCTTTCCTCACCGGTGGCTCAATGATCGAGACCGTGACCATGGAGTCCTCCAGCTACGCGCCGGTGCCGCAGCGGTTCGAGGCCGGCACCCCGATGACCTCCCAGGTGGTCGGGTTGGCCGCGGCCGCCCGCTATCTCGGCGCCCTCGGCATGGACGCGGTGCAGGCCCACGAGGAGCGGCTGGTCGCCGCGGCCATCGAGGGCCTGTCCGGTATCGACGCGGTCCGCATCGTCGGGCCGACGTCGACCGAAAACCGTGGCTCGCCGGTGTCTTTCGTCGTCGACGGGGTGCACGCGCACGACGTCGGGCAGGTGCTCGACGACGAGGGCGTGGCGGTGCGGGTGGGCCACCACTGCGCGCTGCCGCTGCACCGCCGGTTCGGATTGGCGGCCACCGCCCGGGCGTCGTTCGCGGTGTACAACACCGCCGAGGAGGTCGACCGCCTGGTGGCGGGTGTGCGCCGCGCCCTGGACTTCTTCGGCGGAGCGTGAGCCGTGCGTCTGGAACAGATGTATCAGGACGTGATCCTCGATCACTACAAGCACCCGCAGCATCGCGGGTTGCGGGAACCGTTCGGCGCCGAGGTGTTTCACGTCAACCCGGTCTGCGGTGACGAGGTCACCCTGCGGGTGACGCTGTCCGACGACGGCGAGACCGTCGCCGACGTCTCCTATGACGGCCAGGGCTGCTCGATCAGCCAGGCGGCCACCTCGGTGCTCACCGAGCAGGTGATCGGCCGCAGCGTCGAGGAGGCGCTCGACACCATCGGTGCGTTCGCCGAGATGGTGTCCTCGCGCGGCGCCGTCGAGGGCGACGAGAACGTGCTCGGCGACGGGATCGCGTTCGCCGGAGTGGCCAAATACCCGGCCCGGGTGAAATGCGCGCTGCTGGGCTGGATGGCGTGCAAAGACGCGCTGGCCCAAGCCTATTCGAGAAGAGAGGTGACCGATGAGCGAAACCACCGCGCCGGATGACGAACTGCTCGCCGACGTCGAGGAGGCGATGCGCGACGTCGTCGACCCCGAACTCGGCATCAACGTCGTCGACCTGGGGCTCGTCTACGGGCTCAACGTCGAGGAGGGCGACCAGGGAACGGTCGCCCTGATCGACATGACGCTGACGTCGGCGGCCTGCCCGCTGACCGACGTCATCGAGGACCAGTCGCGCAGCGCGCTGGTGGGCGCCGGCCTGGTCGACGACCTGCGGATCAACTGGGTGTGGAACCCGCCGTGGGGCCCGGACAAGATCACCGACGAGGGCCGCGAGCAGCTGCGCGCGCTCGGCTTCACCGTCTAGAACCGTCTAAAGCAGCCCGCCTGAACAGCCGCTAAAGGTGCAGCGGCAGGTGTGGCAGGTGCAGGTGGTGGTGCGGATGCCCCATCGGCGGGCAGGTCTCGAGGCTGATCATCGTCGCGTGCAGCACCCCGCCGTCTTGAGTTCCATTGGCCCCCAAGCACTTTCCATTCGTGATCGCCTGGGCGTCCGACGGCGTCTGCTTCTGGTATGACGTCGAGTCGGCGACGGTCACGTTGGTGGGGCCGCCGGGGCCCAGGCCGGTGACCGCGATGGTGTTGCCGTCCACCGAGGCGACCGTGCCGAAGAATCCGGCCGGCGGCGGGCATTTGCCGTCCGCGGCCGGGGTCACCGTCACCGACTGCGCGGTGATCGCGCCGGGCGGCGGCGCGCTCTGCGGGGTGGCGCGCACGTTCACGCAGCTGCCGGGCGTCACGTCGGCCAGCTTCGCCGGGCCGACCTGAACCACCCGCGTCTGCGGGGTGTAGTCCACGGTGGCCGAGCCGGTGCGGGTCCGCAGCGCGATGGTGCCGCCCGAATTCGACTGGACCATGCCCTCGACGTAGTCCCTGCCCGCCGGCGGCGGCGCCGGTGACGCGGGGGGCGCCGCGCTGGGTGCCGGCGGCGGGACGGCGGTGACGGCCGGCGGGGCGCTGCTGCTCGACGAGTCGTGCGAGGGCCCGCACATGGCCACCCCGAACACGATGAGGGCGATCACCGCGCCGATCGCGATCTGCGTCCGCCGCGGCTTCAACGAAAGGGCAGGCACAGACTCTTCTCCGATCGCGCGGTTCGCCGTCGTCAGCAAGTACCCCCGCCGGCCGCGGTTCTCACGCCGCGGCCGGCAGAAGTGACGGCAGTCTCAGGCGGGGCCGGCCGGGCTCATCCGCCGTGGCCGGGCTGCTTGGGCTTGCCGCACTTGCCGTCGACGGCCTGACGTAGCTGAATGCTGGTCGCCTGCAGTGCGCCGCCGCTGTCGTTGGTTCCGCGCGCGGACAGGCATTTGCCGGGCGTGATCGCGTCGGTGTTGGCCGACGACTGCTTGGTGTATTTGGTCTTGTCGTCGACCGTCACGGTGGTCTGGGTGGTGTTGCCGCTGGGGTCGGTGCCGGTGACGTTGATGGTGTTACCGGAGACCGAGGCCACCGAGCCGCGAACCAGGGCCGGCTTGGCGGGCGCCTGCGACGGCGGCAGCGACGGAGCCGGGCTGCTGGATCCGCCCGGGGTGGGCTGGTGCGGCTTCGGGCAGGCGCCGTTGACGGACTGGCTGATCTTGACCGATGCGGCGGTGACCGGCTGGCCGGGCGCCGAGCCCTCGGTCGGCTTGACGCTGACGCAGCTGCCCGGGGTGACGTCGGGCAGCCCGGCCGGGACCGCCTCGGTGATCTTGGTGGTGGAGGTGAAGTTCACCGCGGCGGTGCCGTTGTCTTCCTTGGTGACCTGGATGGAGTTGCCCGCCACCGACGCGATCAGGCCGCTGACCTTCGCTTCGGCGTTCGGGGCGGCGGAGGTGCTGGTCGAGGTGACCGTGGAGGTCGAGGTGGACGTCGAGGTGGGGCTGGACTTGTTCGACGTGCCGCAGGCGGACAGGGACACCGCGGTGGCTCCCGCCACGGCGAACACCGCGACGCGGGCGAGCCCGTGACAGCTGGCAGACATCAAGGTTTCTCCAATCGCCGGTTTAACGCCAACGTCATGGTTTACCCGCTGAAACTGTGCCTAACCTGTGGGTTCGCCGCCGGAGCTGCTCAGAACGCCGCTTCGGGCAGCTTCATGATCTCGTCGTCGATGGCTTCGATGATGCCGCGCAGCCCGCTCAGCCGCGGCAGCATGTTCTTGGCGAAGAACGCCGCGGTCGCGATCTTGCCCCGGTAGAACGCCTCGTCGTCGCCGCCGGCGCCGGCCGCCAACGCGCGCTGTGCGACGTCGGCGTGCACCAGCAACCGCCACCCGATCAGCAGATCGCCGACCGCGAGCAGATAGCGCACCGACGCCAGCCCCACCTTGTAGATGTCGGTCGGCTGCTCGGCCGCCGACATCAGGTAGCCGGTCAGCGCACCCGTCATCGCCGTGACGTCGTCGAAGGCGGTCTGCAGCAGCTCGGCGATCGGCCGCAGCGCCTCGTCGCAGTCGTCGACGGTCGCGGTGATCTGAGCCGTCACGAACTGCAGGGCCTGGCCGCGGTCGCGCACGATCTTGCGGAAGAAGAAGTCGAGCGCCTGGATGGCGGTGGTGCCCTCGTACAGCGAGTCGATCTTGGAGTCGCGGATGTACTGCTCGAGCGGGTAGTCCTGCAAGAAGCCCGAACCGCCCAGCGTCTGCAGCGACTCGGTCAGCACCTCGTAGGCCCGCTCCGAGCTCACCCCTTTCACGATCGGCAGCAGCAGATCGTCGACCCGGTGCGCCATGTCGTGATCGGCACCCGAAACACGTTGCGCCACTTGATCATCCTGATGTGCGGCGGCGTACATGTAGAGCGCGCGCAGGCCCTCGGCATACGCCTTCTGGGTCATCAGGCTGCGACGCACGTCGGGGTGGTGGATGATGGTGACCCGCGGCGCGGTCTTGTCGGCCATCTGCGTCAAGTCCGCGCCCTGCACCCGCTCCTTGGCGAACGCCAGCGCGTTGAGGTAGCCGGTGGACAGCGTGCCGGCGGCCTTGACCCCGATCGTCATCCGCGCCTGCTCGATCACGGTGAACATCTGCGCGATACCGCGGTGCACGTCGCCGACCAGGTAGCCGACGGCGGGCACATCCGTTGCGCCGAAAGTCAATTCGCAGGTGGGGGAGGACTTGATGCCCATCTTGTGTTCCACGCCGGTGACGAAAACCCCGTTGCGCGGCCCCAATTCGAACGTCTCCGGGTCGAACAGGTACTTGGGCACGTAGAACAGGCTCAGCCCCTTGGTGCCCGGGCCGGCGCCCTCGGGGCGCGCCAGCACCAGGTGGAAGATGTTCTCGGCGGTGTCGCCCACATCCCCGCCGGAGATGAAACGCTTGACGCCCTCGATGTGCCAGGTGCCGTCGGGTTGTTCGATGGCCTTGGCCCGGCCGGCGCCGACGTCGGAGCCGGCGTCGGGTTCGGTGAGCACCATGGTGGCCGCCCAGCCGCGCTCCACACCCTCGGCGGCCCAGCGCCGCTGCTGCTCGTTGCCCTCTAAGTACAACGCCTGGGACATGAACGGGCCCAGGCAGAAGAAGTTCGCCGACGGGTTGGCGCAGATCAGCATCTCGTTGACCGCCCACGCCAGCGGCGGCGGGGCGGGCATCCCGCCGATCTCCTCGGCCATGCCCAGCCGCCACCAGCCGGCCTCCTTGAGCGCGGCCACCGTCTTGGCCAGCTCCTCGGGCACGGTGATGGCGTGCTCGGCCGGGTCGAACACCGGCGGGTTGCGGTCGGCGAAGGCGAAGGTCTCGGCCACCGGGCCTTCGGCCAGGCGCGCGGCCTCGGCCAGAATGGTGCGTGCCGTCTCCTCGTCGAGGTCGCCGTAGCCTCCGCTGCCCAGCACGGCGCCGACATCGAGGACCTCGAACAGGTTGAACTCGAGATCACGAACGTTAGCGATGTAGTGGCCCAACGTGATTCCCTCACTGCTCGTTGCGGGCGGCGGAGCGTCAGGCTCAGTCTGTCGGACGCGAGAAAACGTACGCAACCGTAACCAGGCCGGCGCCGCTCAGGTCCGGGAACATCGGGTGGCCGCCGCGCGTTGGGAGCAAATGTGACAACAGTCGATCTCACCGCCGAGAAATTCAACGAAACCATCGAGGGCAACGACATCGTGCTCGTCGACTTCTGGGCGTCCTGGTGCGGCCCCTGCCGCCAGTTCGGGCCCACTTTCCAGGCGTCGTCAGAGAAACACCCCGACATCGTGCACGCCAAGGTCGACACCGAGGCCGAACAGCAGCTGGCCGCGGCCGCCCAGATCCGGTCCATTCCCACGCTGATGGCCTTCAAGAAGGGCAAACTGCTGTTCAACCAGCCCGGCGCGCTGCCGCCCGCCGCTCTGGAAGACCTGGTGCAGCAGGTCCGCGCATTCGACGTGGACGCGGCCATCGCCGAGCAAGGCGAATAACCCGACGCGCTACCGTGCACGGGTGAGTTTGGTACTGGTAGACCACCCGCGGCCCGGCGTCGCGCTGATCACCCTCAATCGCCCCGAGCGGATGAACTCCATGGCGTTCGACGTCATGGTCCCGCTCAAGGAGGCCCTGCAGAAGGTCACCTACGACAACGCGGTGCGGGTGGTCGTGCTGACCGGGGCCGGCCGCGGCTTCTCCTCGGGCGCCGACCACAAGTCCGCGGGCACGGTGCCCCACGTCGAGGGGCTGACCCGGCCCACTTATGCGCTGCGGTCCATGGAGATCCTCGACGAGGTCATCCTGGCGCTGCGCCGGCTGCATCAACCGGTGATCGCCGCGGTCAACGGCCCGGCCATCGGCGGCGGCCTGTGCCTGGCGCTGGCCGCCGACATCCGGGTGGCCTCCACCAGCGCCTACTTCCGCGCCGCGGGCATCAACAACGGGCTCACCGCCAGCGAGCTGGGCCTGTCCTACCTGCTGCCGCGGGCGATCGGGTCGTCGCGGGCCTTCGAGATCATGCTGACCGGCCGCGACGTCACCGCCGAAGAGGCCGAGCGGATCGGCCTGGTGTCCTGCCAGGTGCCCGAGGAGCAACTGCTGGACACCTGCTACGCCATCGCCGCGCGGATCGCGGCGTTCTCCCGGCCGGGAATCGAGTTGACCAAGCGCACGCTGTGGAGTGGACTGGACGCCGGTAGCCTGGAAGGGCACATGCAAGCCGAGGGCTTGGGACAGCTTTTCGTCCGCCTGCTCACCGCCAACTTCGAGGAAGCGGTTGCCGCGCGCGCGGAACGACGGCCGCCGGTGTTCACCGACGACAAATAGTTTTTCAGTTCAGGAGAGCGATCGTGATCACGGCCACGGACCTCGAGGTCCGCGCGGGCGCGCGCATCCTGCTCTCACCCGACGGGCCCGACCTACGCGTGCAGCCCGGCGACCGGATCGGGTTGGTCGGCCGCAACGGCGCCGGCAAGACCACCACCCTGCGCATCCTGGCGGGGGAGACCGAGCCGTACGCCGGGACGATCGCCCGCAGCGGCGAAATCGGTTATCTGCCACGGGATCCCAAAGAGGGCGACCTGGACGTGCTGGCCCGCGACCGGGTGCTGTCGGCGCGCGGGCTGGACGTGTTGCTCACCGACCTGGAAAAGCAGCAGGCGTTGATGGCCGAGGTCGCCGACGACGACGCCCGCGACCGCGCGATCCGCCGGTACGGCCAGCTCGAGGAGCGTTTCGTGGCCCTGGGCGGCTACGGCGCCGAGAGCGAGGCCAGCCGCATCTGCGCCAGCCTCGGCCTGCCGGAACGGGTGCTGACGCAGCAGCTGCGCACCCTGTCCGGCGGGCAGCGCCGCCGGGTGGAGCTGGCCCGCATCCTGTTCGCCGCCGCTGAGGGTGGGGCCACCGGTTCTGGTTCGGCGACCACGCTGCTGCTCGACGAGCCGACCAACCACCTGGACGCCGATTCGATCGGCTGGCTGCGCGACTTCCTGCGGGCCCACACCGGCGGGCTGGTGATCATCAGCCACAACGTCGAGCTGCTCGCCGACGTCGTCAACCGGGTCTGGTTTTTGGACGCGGTGCGCGGCGAGGTCGACGTCTACAACATGAGCTGGCAGAAGTACCTCGACGCGCGGGCCACCGACGAACAGCGCCGCCGCCGGGAACGCGCCAACGCCGAACGCAAGGCCGCCGCGCTGCGCACCCAGGCCGCCAAGCTGGGCGCCAAGGCCACCAAAGCCGTTGCGGCACAGAACATGTTGCGTCGCGCCGACCGGATGATGGCCGCGCTCGACGAGGAGCGCGTCGCCGACAAGGTGGCCCGCATCAAGTTCCCCACGCCGGCGGCCTGCGGGCGCACCCCGCTGACCGCCACCGGGCTGAGCAAGTCCTACGGGTCGCTGGAGGTGTTCAGCGGGGTGGACCTGGCCATCGACCGCGGCTCCCGGGTGGTGGTGCTGGGCCTCAACGGCGCCGGCAAGACCACCCTGCTGCGCCTGCTGGCCGGCGCCGAGACGCCCGACACCGGACGGATCGAGCCCGGACACGGTTTGCGGATCGGCTATTTCGCGCAGGAACACGACACGCTGGACAACGATGCGACCGTCTGGCAGAACATCCGCCACGCCGTACCGGATTCCGGCGAGCAGGACCTGCGCGGCCTGCTGGGGGCGTTCATGTTCAGCGGGCCCCAACTCGACCAACCGGCCGGCACGCTGTCCGGCGGCGAGAAGACCCGGCTGGCGCTGGCCGGTCTGGTCGCGTCGACCGCCAACGTGTTGCTGCTCGACGAGCCGACCAACAACCTCGATCCCGCCTCGCGCGAGCAGGTGCTCGACGCGCTGCGCAGCTACACCGGCGCTGTGGTGCTGGTGACGCACGACCCGGGCGCCGCCGAGGCCCTCGACCCGCAGCGGGTGGTGCTGTTGCCCGACGGCACCGAGGACTACTGGTCCGACGAATACCGCGATCTCATCGAGCTCGCCTGATCTGACGGCACGCCGCCGCAGGCGATTCGGCGAAATCCGCCCGCACCCGGCGACGGCTTTCTACTCTAGGGGCTTGCGATGTGTCCGGGCGTCGGAGGAGCCATGAGAAGAACAGTGCAGCGGTCGGCCAACTCGCGCGACCAGTTGTTGGACGAGCTACGTCACGCCTACGAAAGCGGCGCCAGCATCCGCAGTCTGGTCGCGCGGACCGGCCGGTCCTACGGGTCGATTCACAGCATGCTGCGCGAGTCGGGGACCACGATGCGCAGCCGCGGCGGGCCCAACCGCACGGCCAAGGCGGCGCGCGCCTAGCCCGGCCGGGAGTCGTTGCGCCGCACCGAGTTTTCCACCAGGTCCAGCACCGCGGACAGCCGCTGCGGATCCTCGCCGGACGCCAACCGGGCCACCAGCCCGTCGAGCACCAACTCCAGGTAGCACTGCAGCACATCGCCGGGCACGTCGTCGCGCACCCGGTGCGCCTCGGTCTGCCGACGCAGCCGGTCGGTGGTCGCGGCCGCCAGTTCGGCGGAGCGTTCCGCCCAGCCGCGGCTGAACGCCGGATCGTTGCGCAGCTTGCGGGCGATCTCCAATCTGGTGGCCAGCCAGTCGAACTGGTCGGGCGCGGCCAGCATGTCGCGCATCACCTGGATCAGCCCGGCCCGCGACGCCACCTCGGCCATCCGCTCGGCGTCCTCGTGGGCGAGGGCGAAAAACAGCGCGTCCTTGTCCCGGAAGTGGTGGAAGATCGCGCCGCGCGACATCCCGATGGCCTGCTCCAGCCGGCGCACCGTGGCCTTGTCGTAGCCGAATTCGGCGAAGCAGCGGCGGGCGCCGTCGAGGATCTGGCGGCGCCGGGCCGCCAGATGGTCCTCGCTGACTTTTGGCATCTAGCTGGGCATCCGGCAGGGAGTCGTCGGCCGGGTCAGCCGGACTTGAGCATGTTGCGCAGCACGTACTGCAGGATGCCGCCGTTGCGGTAGTAGTCCGCCTCACCGGGGGTGTCGATGCGCACCACCGCATCGAATTCGACTGCGTCCGAACCGTTTTTGCTCGCCTTGACGTGCACCGTCTTCGGTGTCTTGCCCTTGTTGAGCTCTTCGATGCCGGTGATGTCGAACACCTCGGTGCCGTCCAGCCCCAGGTCCTTGGCCGATTTGCCGTCCGGGAACTGCAGCGGGATCACACCCATCCCGATCAGGTTGGAGCGGTGGATCCGTTCGAACGACTCGGCGATCACCGCGCGTACGCCCAGCAGCCGGGTGCCCTTGGCCGCCCAGTCTCGCGACGAGCCGGACCCGTATTCCTTGCCGCCCAGCACCACCAGCGGAATGTTCTGTGCCGCATAGTTTTGCGCCGCGTCGTAGATGAACGCCTGCGGACCGCCGTCCTGGGTGAAGTCGCGGGTGTAGCCGCCGGCCACGTCGTCGAGCAGCAGGTTGCGCAGCCGGATGTTGGCGAACGTGCCACGGATCATCACCTCGTGGTTGCCGCGCCGCGAGCCGAAGGAGTTGTAATCCTTGCGGTCTACGCCGTGCTCGTCGAGGTACTGCGCCGCCGGGGTGCCCGGCTTGATGCTGCCGGCGGGGGAGATGTGGTCGGTGGTCACCGAGTCGCCCAGCAGCGCCAGCACCCGCGCGCCGGAGATGTCGGCGACCGGCTCGGGCTCGGCCGGCATGCCCTCGAAGTACGGCGGCTTGCGCACGTACGTCGAATCCGGGCTCCACTCAAAGGTATTGCCGCTCGGGGTGGGCAGGTTGCGCCAGCGCTCGTCGCCCTTGAAGACGTCGGCGTAGTTCTTGGTGAACATCTCGGAATTGATCGCCGAGGCGATGGTGTCCGAGACGTCCTTCTGCGACGGCCAGATGTCCTTCAGGTAGACGTCGTTGCCGTCCTTGTCCTTGCCCAGCGGCTGCTTTTCGAAGTCGAAATCCATGGTGCCGGCCAGCGCGTAGGCCACCACCAGCGGCGGCGACGCCAGGTAGTTCATCTTCACGTCCGGGTTGATGCGGCCCTCGAAGTTGCGGTTACCCGAGAGCACCGCGGTCACCGACAGGTCGTTGTCGTTGATGGCCTTCGAGATCTCCTCGGGCAGCGGACCGGAGTTGCCGATGCAGGTGGTGCAGCCGTAGCCGACCAGATAGAAGCCGAGCTTCTCCAAATACGGCCACAGGCCGGCCTTGTCGTAGTAGTCGTGGACCACCTGCGAGCCCGGCGCCATCGTGGTCTTCACCCACGGCTTGGAGGCCAGCCCCTTCTCAACGGCGTTGCGCGCCAATAGCGCCGCGCCCAGCATCACCTCGGGGTTGGAGGTGTTGGTGCACGACGTGACCGCGGCGATCACCACCGCGCCGTGGTCGAGCACGAACTCGCCCAGCTCGTCGGAGCGGACCGTCACCGGGTTGCTCGGGCGGCCGTTGGCGTGCGCGGCGGCCGACTGCACCGCGGGCAGGTCGTCGGCGTGGCCGTTGGACGGCGCCCCCGGGTCGCTGGCCGGGAACGTCTCGTCGACCACCTCGTCCAGCTTCGAGTAGCCCTGCTGCCCGTCGCCGTCGCCGACGTAGCTGGGGATCTGCTCGCGGAAGACGGACTTGGCCTGCGACAACGCAATTCGGTCCTGGGGGCGCTTGGGTCCGGCGATCGAGGGCACCACCTGGGACAGGTCGAGCTCCAGGTATTCCGAGAAGGCCGGCTCGTGGGCGGGGTCGTGCCACAGGCCCTGCTCTTTGGCGTAGGTCTCGACCAGCGCCACCTGCTCGGCTTTGCGGCCGGTGAACTTCAGGTAGTCGATGGTTTCCTGGTCGATCGGGAAAATCGCTGCGGTGGAACCGAATTCGGGGCTCATGTTGCCCAGGGTGGCGCGGTTGGCCAGCGGCACCTCGGCCACCCCCTCGCCGTAGAACTCGACGAACTTGCCGACCACGCCGTGCTTGCGCAGCATCTCGGTGACCGTCAGCACCACGTCGGTGGCCGTCACGCCGGGCTGGATCTCACCGGTCAGCTTGAAGCCGACCACCCGCGGGATCAGCATCGACACCGGCTGGCCGAGCATCGCGGCCTCGGCCTCGATGCCGCCGACGCCCCAGCCCAGCACGCCCAGGCCGTTGACCATCGTGGTGTGCGAGTCGGTGCCCACGCAGGTGTCCGGATAGGCCACCCCGTCGCGCTCCATCACCACCCGGGCCAGGTACTCGATGTTCACCTGGTGTACGATCCCGGTGCCCGGCGGCACCACCTTGAAGTCGGAGAAGGCGCCCTGCCCCCAGCGCAGGAACTGGTAGCGCTCGCCGTTGCGCTGGTATTCGATCTCGACGTTGCGCTCGAACGCGTCGGCCGTGCCGAATAGGTCGGCGATCACCGAGTGGTCGATCACCAGGTCGGCCGGCGCGAGCGGGTTGACCTTCTCCGGGTTGCCGCCCAGGTCGGCGATCGCCTCCCGCATGGTGGCCAGGTCGACGATGCACGGCACCCCGGTGAAGTCTTGCATCACCACCCGGGCGGGCGTGTACTGGATCTCAATGCTGGGCTCCGCCTTGGGATCCCAGTTCGCGATGGCCTCGATGTGGTCTTTGGTGATGTTGCTGCCGTCCTCGTTGCGCAGCAGGTTCTCGGCCAGCACCTTGAGGCTGTAGGGAAGCTTCTCGGTATTGGGGACGGCGTCGAGGCGATAGATCTGGTAACTCTTGTCGCCGACCTTGAGGGTGTTGCGGGCTCCGAACGAGTTCACAGAATCAGTCACTTCAACTCCCAAGGATTTAGTTCTTCCGCCGACGGGCCGTGTCGGCGACGGTGCCAACTTTAACAGTACGCTTGTCCTGCATTACGTCGGCGGTCCTGATCTCAGTCTTATCGCCGTTCCCGCCGGTTTAAACCCCCGTTCGGCCCCGAATGCCCGCCGAGCGTCACACTAGAGTGACCGCCGGGGCCGAGCGTCACGCCAGCGTGACCGCCGCAGCAGGAGGGACGACGATGACCGCGCACGATTCTGCGCCACCGCTCTACATTCCGGTGGACGTCGACATGACGATGGTCAAGGCTGCGGTCGCGGCCACCGGGGTCAGCGCGCCGCCGGCCGCCATGCCCGGCCTGCTCGAGGTGGTCAACCAGGCCCGCGCCGAGGGCATCAACCTCAAAATCGTGCTGCTGGACCACAATCCGCCGAACGACACCCCGCTGCGCGACATCTCGACGGTGGTCGGCGCGGACTACCACGACGCCACGGTGCTGACCCTCAGCCCCAATTACGTCGGCAGCTACAGCACCCAGTTCCCGCGCGTCACCCTCGAGGCGGGCGAGGACATCGCCAAGACCGGCAACCCGGTGGTCTCGGCGCAGCACTTTCTGCACGAGCTCGACACGCCCGAGTTCCCCTGGACCGGGCTGACCATCTTCCTGTTGATCGCGGTCTTCGCGGCGGCCGTCGGCACCCGCGTGCTGCAGGTCCGCAGCAGGCGCGCAGCAACGCCGCCCGACGCGGCTGGCGCCGACACCGTGACGCCGACAAACACCGCGTAGCACGCCCGTCCGGCTTCGGGCCGCAACCGGCCCGCCGCGCCGCGGCAAACCCGGCAGATAACCGTTCGGTCACATTAAACGCACGTAGAGAGTGCGATTTCGGTGGAGCGTTTGCGCGCCCAATTGTGTGACGTACGGTGCAAATGATGCTGGTGTTGTCTTTGGTGCCTAACGAATTATTCCGTGGTCGGCGCCACCCGTTGCGTTGAGCCGTAGGAGACCTGAGTCGAATGAGACGCACACGCTGGGGGTCTTCCGCGCGGCCGGCCGCGAGGCTGGTTCGGCCCGTCGTGCCGTCGGTGTTGAGCGTGGCCCTGCTGATCTGCACTCCGGGCCTGGCGCAGGCTGATCCCGCCGCCGACAACCTGGCCGCCCTGATCGCCAACGTCGCCAAGGCCAACCAGCGCCTGCAGAACCTCAGCGCCGAAATCCAGACCGAGCAGGAAAGCGTCAACAAGGCGCTGGTCGACGTGGAGACCGCCCGGGACAACGCGGCCGCCGCCCAGCACGACCTGGAAGCCAGCCAGCAAGCGGTCAAGGACGCCAACGCCGCCATCGCCGGCGCGCAGCGCCGCTTCGACACGTTTGCCGCGGCGGCCTACATGAACGGCCCGTCGAACAGCTACCTGACCGCACGCAACCCCGACGACATCATCGCCACCGAGGCCGCCGCCAAGACCCTGACCGCCAGCTCGCAGACGGTGATGGCCAAGCTGCAGCAGGCCCGCACCGAGCAGGTCAACAGGGAGTCGGCGGCGCGGCTGGCCAAGCAGAACGCCGACAAGGCCGCCGCCGACGCCAAGGCCAGCCAGGACGCCGCGGTGGCCGCACTGACCAACTCCCGGCAGAAGTTCGACGAGCAGCGCGAGCAGATGATCCGGCTGGCCACCGAGCGGGACCAGGCCCAGGCCAAGCTGGAGGCGGCCAAACGTCAGCTGTCCACCCCGGGCTCGGGCGACCGCTGGGAGACGGGATCGGCGGGCGCGCCGGCGCCGTCCGCGGGCCGGCAATGGGACGGCGCCTGGGACCCCACCCTGCCGATGATTCCGAGCGCCAACGTTCCCGGCGACCCGATCGCGGTGATCAACCAGGTGCTGGGCATCTCGGCCACCTCGACCCAGGTCACCGCCGGTCTCGGCCGTAACTTCCTGCAGCAGCTCGGCATCCTCAAGCCCGACGACACCGGCATCACCAACGCGGCGCCCGGTGGGGTCGGGGCGCGCATCCCGCGGGTGTACGGGCGGCAGGCGACGGAGTACGTGATCCGTCGCGGCATGTCGCAGATCGGGGTGCCCTACTCCTGGGGCGGCGGCAACGCGGCCGGCCCCAGCAAGGGCATCGACTCCGGCGCCAACATCGTCGGCTTCGACTGTTCGGGGCTGGTGCTGTATTCGTTCGCCGGGGTGGGCATCAAGCTGCCTCACTACTCGGGCTCGCAGTACAACCTGGGCCGCAAGATCCCGTCCTCGCAGATGCGCCGCGGCGACGTCATCTTCTACGGCCCGGGCGGCTCCCAGCACGTGACCATCTACCTCGGCGACGGCCAGATGCTCGAGGCGCCCGACATCGGGTTGAAGGTCCGCGTCGCCCCCGTCCGCACCAGCGGCATGACGCCCTACGTGGTTCGTTACATCGAGTGGTGAGCAAGTGAGCAGTGAACGAGGAGCCATGCGCCGCAACCGGTTTCGCCTCATCGTCTTCGCCTGGATCACCGCGATGGTGACCGGGCTGATGTTTTCCGTGGCACCGACGCCCGCCGCGCTGGCCGACCCCGGCGAGTGGGATCCCACCCTGCCGGCCCAGATCAGTGCCGGCGCCCCGGGCGATCCGCTCGCCGTCGCCAACGCCTCGCTGCAGGCCACCGCGCAGGCCACCCAGACCACGCTGAACCTGGGCAAGCAATTCCTCGGCGGGCTCGGCATCAACCTGGGCGGCAACGACGCGCCCGCGGCCGCGGCCACGCCGTCCAACCCGGGCGGCAAGATCCCGCGGGTCTACGGCCGGCAGGCCATCGAGTACGTGATCAAGCGGATGGGGTCGCAGATGGGGGTGCCGTACTCGTGGGGCGGCGGCTCGCTGGACGGTCCCAGCAAGGGTGTCGGCGACGGCGCCAACATCACCGGGTTCGACTGCTCGGGGTTGATGCGCTACGGCTTCGCCGGGGTCGGCGTGCTGATCCCGCGGTTCTCCGGCGACCAGTACAACGCCGGGCGTCACATCCCGCAGGATCAGGCCCGCCGCGGCGACCTCATCTTCTACGGCCCGGGCGGGTCCCAGCACGTCACCATGTACCTGGGCAACGGGCAGATGCTCGAGGCGTCCGGCAGCGCCGGCAAGGTCACCGTCAGCCCGGTGCGCAAGCCCGGCATGACGCCGTTCCTGACTAGGATCATCGAGTACTGATCGCGGGCCGGCCCGGCCATCGGCTGGGCGAGCGTCGACGGAATTCGGCGGGCCTGGAATAGTTGGACGAGGGCACGTCGCTGCCCGGCAGTCGTGTCCGATTGAGCTCTGGAGGGTTATCGATGACAGCAGCAGGTGGGCCGCCGCCAGGCGCCGGCGGTTACTCGGGCCCGGGCGGGCAGTCCGGGCCGGGCGCGCACGAAGCGCCGACCGGCGGCGCCGGTGCCGGCAATGGCCTGGCCGCCGAGGTGCAGACCCTGGAACGGGCCATCTTCGAGGTCAAACGCATCATCGTGGGCCAGGACCAGCTGGTCGAGCGGATGCTGGTCGGCCTGCTGTCCAAGGGGCACGTGCTGCTCGAGGGTGTGCCCGGCGTCGCCAAGACGCTGGCCGTCGAGACCTTCGCGAAGGTGGTGGGCGGGACGTTCGCGCGCATCCAGTTCACCCCCGACCTGGTGCCCACCGACATCATCGGTACCCGCATCTACCGGCAGGGCAAGGAGGAGTTCGACACCGAGCTGGGCCCCGTGGTGGTCAACTTCCTGCTCGCCGACGAGATCAACCGCGCGCCCGCCAAGGTGCAGTCGGCGCTGCTGGAGGTCATGCAGGAACGCCACGTGTCGATCGGCGGTAAGACCTTCCCGCTGCCCAACCCGTTCCTGGTGATGGCGACGCAGAACCCGATCGAGCACGAGGGCGTCTACCCGTTGCCCGAGGCCCAGCGCGACCGCTTCCTGTTCAAGATCAATGTCGGCTACCCGTCGCCGGAGGAGGAGCGCGAGATCATCTACCGGATGGGCGTGCGCCCGCCGGAGCCCAAGCAGATCCTCAACACCGGCGACCTGGTCCGGCTGCAGGACATCGCGGCCAACGTCTTCGTCCACCACGCGCTGGTCGACTACGTGGTGCGCGTGGTCACCGCCACCCGGCACCCCGAACAGCTGGGCATGAACGACGTCAAGACGTGGATCTCGTTCGGCGCCTCGCCGCGCGCCTCGCTGGGCATCATCGCCGGGGCGCGGTCGCTGGCGCTGGTGCGTGGCCGCGACTACGTGATTCCGCAGGACGTCGTGGACGTCATTCCGGACGTGCTGCGGCACCGGCTGGTGCTCACCTACGACGCGCTGGCCGACGAGATCTCGCCGGAGATCGTCATCAACCGGGTGCTGCAGACGGTCGCCCTGCCTCAAGTGAATGCCGTTCCGCAGCAAGGGCATTCGGTGCCCCCGGTGATGCAGCCTGCCGGTGCGGCCAGCGGTCGGTGACCGACCCCAAGAGGCCGGTGCTGCATCCGCCCTCGATGCAGCGCGGGCAGATCGATGACCCGAAGCTGTCGGCGGCGCTGCGCACGCTCGAGCTCACCGTCAAACGCAAGCTCGACGGGGTGCTGCACGGCGACCACCTGGGCCTGATCCCGGGGCCGGGATCCGAGCCGGGGGAGTCGCGCGAGTACCAGCCCGGCGATGACGTGCGGCGGATGGACTGGGCCGTCACCGCGCGCACCACGCATCCGCACGTGCGGCAGATGATCGCCGACCGCGAGCTGGAGACCTGGCTGGTGGTCGACATGTCGGCCAGCCTGGACTTCGGCACCACGGTGTGCGAGAAACGCGACCTGGCGGTGGCGGCCGCGGCCGCGATCACCTTCCTCAACAGCGGCGGCGGCAACCGGCTCGGCGCGCTGATTGCCAACGGCGCCACCATGACTCGGGTGCCGGCGCGGTCCGGGCGCCAGCACGAGCAGACGCTGCTGCGCACCATCGCGACCACGCCGCGGGCGCCGGTCGGGGTGCGCGGCGATCTGGCGACGGCCATCGACGCGCTGCGCCGTCCGGAACGCCGGCGCGGCATGGCGGTGATCATCAGCGACTTCCTCGGTCCGATCAACTGGCAGCGGCCGCTGCGGGCGATCGCGGCCCGGCACGAGGTGCTGGCCATCGAGGTGCTCGACCCGCGGGACGTCGAACTGCCCGACATCGGCGACGTGGTGCTGCAGGACGCCGAGACGGGCGTGACCCGCGAGTTCACCATCGACGCCCAGCTGCGCGACGACTTCGCCAAGGCCGCCGCGGCGCACCGGGCCGACGTCGCGCGCACCATCCGCAGCTGCGGGGCGCCGATCCTGACGCTGCGCACCGACCGCGACTGGATCGCCGACATCGTGCGGTTCGTGGAATCCCGCCGGCGCGGGGCATTGGCGGGGCGGCAGTGACTCGAATATGAGCCTGCCGTTCCTCGGCCCAATGTCGTTGTCGGGCTTCGAACATTCGTGGTTCTTCCTGTTCCTGCTGGTGGTCGCCGGGCTGGCGGCGCTGTACATCCTGATGCAGTTGGCCCGGCAGCGGCGGATGCTGCGGTTCGCCAACATGGAGCTGCTGGAAAGCGTCGCGCCCAAGCGGACGTCCACGTGGCGGCATCTGCCGGCGATCCTGCTGGTGGCCTCGCTGGTGCTGTTCACCATCGCGATGGCGGGCCCGACGAACGACGTCCGGATTCCGCGTAACCGCGCGGTCGTAATGCTGGTGATCGACGTGTCGCAGTCGATGCGGGCCACCGACGTCGCGCCCAACCGGATGGCGGCCGCCCAGGAGGCGGCCAAGCAGTTCGCCGACGAGCTGACCCCCGGTATCAACCTGGGGCTGATCGCCTATGCCGGGACCGCGACGGTGCTGGTGTCGCCGACGACCAACCGGGAGGCCACCAAGAACGCGTTGGACAAGCTGCAGTTCGCCGACCGCACCGCCACCGGCGAGGGCATCTTCACCGCCCTGCAGGCGATCGCGACGGTGGGCGCGGTGATCGGCGGCGGCGACAAGCCGCCGCCGGCGCGCATCGTGTTGTTCTCCGACGGCAAGGAGACGATGCCGACCAATCCGGACAACCCGAAGGGCGCCTTCACCGCCGCGCGCACCGCCAAGGATCAGGGCGTGCCGATCTCGACCATCTCGTTCGGCACCCCGTACGGGTTCGTGGAGATCAACGACCAGCGCCAGCCGGTGCCGGTCGATGACGAGACGTTGAAGAAGGTGGCCCAGCTCTCCGGCGGAAACGCTTACAACGCAGCGTCATTGCAGGAGCTGAAGTCGGTGTACGCGACGCTGCAGCAGCAGATCGGCTACGAGACCATCAAGGGCGACGCGAGCGTGGGCTGGGTGCGGCTGGGTGCGTTGGTGCTGGCGCTGGCCGCGCTGACCGCGCTGCTCATCAACCGCCGCCTGCCCACCTAGGTGGGGCGCGCCCGCCGGCCGCGCCCTCTTCGCCGCGCTGCGCCCTCTTCGCCGCGCTCGTAACGCCACGGCGGAATCTCGGCCGGATTTCCGCCGTGGCGTTACGAGCGGCGTCGCCGGGCGTCGCGCACCCGGCGGATGATCTCGTCGGGACGGTCCTCGGCGATGACCCGTACGACGATCCACCCGTACCGCTCGAGCATCTCGAGCCGGCGGATGTCTTTGACGTACTGATAGCGGCTCGCCCGATGCTGGTCGCCGTCATACTCTGCGGCGACCTTGATCTCTTCCCATCCCATGTCCAAATACGCCTCGGCCCAACCCCATTCGTTGCGCACCGGGATCTGCGTCTGCGGCCGCGGGAACCCGGCGTCGATCAGCAACACCCGCAGCCAGCTCTCTTTGGGCGACTGGGCGCCGCCGTCGACCAGTGCCAATGCCGCTCTGGCCGCCTTGATGTCATGCCGACCGCGGTAGCGGTCCACGAGCAGCTCGACGTCCGCCATCTTCAGCTCCGTCGCCTGCACCAGGGCGTCGATGGCGGCGACCGCCACGCCCCTGGGATGGCGGCGCGCCAGGTCAAGCGCGGTGCGCACCGGCGTGGTGACCGCCGTGCCGTCGACGACGGTGATCTCGTCGGACTCGATGCGCTCCTCCCAAACCCGCACCCCGCGGGCGTGACGGCGATTGGTGTCGATGATCTCGGCCGGCCGCGCCGCGTCGATCCACTTCGAACCGTGCAGCGCGGCGGCCGAGAAACCCGCCAGCACGCCGCGCCGGCGCGACCGCAGCCATGCCGCCTTCGCCCGCACCACCGCCGTCAACTCGGCGTCGCGAGCGACATACACGTCCCGGTGCAGCGCGACGTACCGGCTGCGCAACTCGTGGCGAGACAGCAACCGCGCGGCCAGGGCTTCGCTGCCCAGGAAGGGGTCCGTCATGGCGAAAGTGTGCTGCGCCACACCGACACCGTGGCGCGCTCGTAACGCCACGGCGCAAACTCGCCCGGATTTCCGCCCTGGCGTTACGAGCGGGGCCAGCCGGTTTCCGGGCCGATCAGCCGAGGCGATAGGTTGACGGGGTGACTGACACGGCCACCGAGAACACCACCGAAAGTGCCGCCGGCTTCGGCAGACCGGCATTCGTCTCCCGCTCCGTCCTGGTGACCGGAGGAAACCGGGGCATCGGTCTGGCGATCGCCCAGCGGCTGGCCGCCGACGGCCACAAGGTGGCCGTCACGCACCGCGGATCCGGGGCGCCCGACGGGCTGTTCGGTGTCGAGTGCGACGTCACCGACAACGACGCCGTCGACCGCGCCTTCACAGAGGTGGAGGAGCACCAGGGGCCGGTCGAGGTGCTGGTGTCCAACGCCGGTATCTCCAAGGACGCATTCCTGATCCGGATGACCGAGGAGCGGTTCACCGAGGTCATCAACGCCAACCTGACCGGGGCGTTCCGGGTGACCCAGCGCGCGGCGCGCAGCATGCAGAAAAAGCGGTTCGGCCGCATCATCTACATCGGCTCGGTGTCCGGCATGTGGGGCATCGGCAACCAGTCCAACTACGCGGCCGCCAAGGCCGGCCTGATCGGGATGGCCCGCTCGATCTCCCGCGAACTGTCCAAGGCGGGTGTGACCGCCAACGTCGTCGCGCCCGGCTACATCGACACGGAGATGACCCGCGCCCTGGACGAGCGGATCCAGGCGGGCGCGCTGGAGTTCATCCCGGCCAAGCGGGTCGGCACCGCCGCGGAGGTCGCCGGGGCCGTCAGCTTCCTGGCCTCCGAGGACGCCAGTTACATCGCCGGCGCGGTGATCCCCGTCGACGGCGGTATGGGCATGGGCCACTGATTCCAACCAGCACACAAGGACATTAAGGACGGACATGGCAGGACTGCTCGACGGCAAACGGATCCTGGTCACCGGGATCATCACCGACTCGTCGATCGCGTTTCACATCGCCAAGGTGGCCCAGGAGGCCGGGGCGCAGTTGGTGCTGACCGGCTTCGACCGGCTGCGGCTGATCCAGCGCATCGTCGACCGGCTGCCGGAGAAGGCCCCGTTGATCGAGCTCGACGTGCAGAACGAGGAGCACCTGAACACCCTGGCCCAGCGGGTGACCGCCGAGATCGGCGAGGGCAACAAGCTCGACGGGGTGGTGCACTCGATCGGCTTCATGCCGCAGACCGGCATGGGCATCAACCCGTTCTTCGACGCGCCGTACGAGGATGTCTCCAAAGGCATTCACATCTCGGCGTATTCGTACGCCTCGCTGGCCAAGGCGCTGCTGCCGATCATGAACCCCGGCGGGTCGATCGTGGGCATGGACTTCGACCCCAGCCGGGCGATGCCGGCCTACAACTGGATGACGGTCGCGAAGAGCGCGCTGGAGTCGGTCAACCGGTTCGTGGCGCGCGAGGCCGGGCCGCACGGCGTGCGCTCGAATCTCGTTGCGGCGGGCCCGATCCGCACGCTGGCGATGGCCGGGATCGTCGGCGGCGTGCTCGGCGACCAGGCGGCCGAGCAGATCCGGCTGCTGGAGGAGGGCTGGGATCAGCGGGCCCCGATCGGCTGGAACATGAAGGACCCCACCCCGGTGGCCAAGACGGTGTGCGCGCTGCTGTCCGACTGGCTGCCGGCCACCACCGGCACCATCATCTACGCCGACGGCGGCGCCAGCACCCAATTGCTGTAGACGGCAATGGATTTCGACGCCGTCCTGCTGCTGTCCTTCGGCGGGCCGGAAGGGCCCGAGCAGGTTCGGCCGTTCTTGGAGAACGTCACCCGGGGCCGCGGCGTGCCGCCGGAACGTCTCGACCACGTCGCCGAGCACTACCTGCATTTCGGCGGGGTGTCGCCGATCAACGGCATCAACCGCGCGCTGATCGAGCAGCTGCGGGCCGCCCAGGCCCTGCCCGTCTACTTCGGCAACCGCAACTGGGAGCCCTACGTCGAAGACACGGTGAAGGTCATGCGCGACAACGGGATTCGGCGTGCCGCGGTGTTCACCACCTCCGCATGGAGCGGCTACTCCAGCTGCACGCAGTACGTCGAGGACATCGCCCGGGCGCGGGCCGCGGCCGGGCCGGGCGCGCCCGAACTGGTCAAGCTGCGGCCGTATTTCGACCATCCGCTGTTCGTGGAGATGTTCGCCGGCGCGATCGCCGACGCGGCGGCGAAGGTACCCGCGGGGGCGCGTCTGGTGTTCACCGCGCATTCGGTCCCGGTGGCCGCGGACGAGCGCGTGGGGCCGCGACTGTACAGCCGCCAAGTCGCTTATGCCGCAAGGCTTGTGGCGGCCGCCGCCGGGTACGCCGAGCACGACCTGGTGTGGCAGTCGCGCTCCGGGCCACCCCAGGTCCGCTGGCTCGAACCCGACGTCGCCGACCATCTGCGCGCCCTGGCCGAATCCGGCACCCCGGCCGTCATCGTCTGCCCGATCGGGTTCGTGGCCGACCACATCGAGGTGGTGTGGGACCTCGACGAGGAGCTGCGCGCGCAGGCCGAGTCGGCGGGGATGCTGATGGCGCGCGCGTCGACGCCCAACGCCCAGCCGCGTTTCGCGCGGTTGGCGGCCGACCTGATCGACGAATTGCGTTGCGGCCGAACGCCCGCCCGGGTGACCGGCCCCGACCCGGTGCCCGGTTGTCTCGCAAGCGTCAACGGTGCACCGTGCCGGCCGCCGCACTGCGCGGCCCAAGCTACCGGCTAGAACCTAATCGCCCCAGGCGGAATGCAGGATCGCGGTGACCGCGGCCATCCGCGCCGAACGCACCACCGCGGTCAGCGGCCGCAGCGCGTCGCCGGCGATGCGCGCCTCCGACGACGATTGTGTGCCAAGCGGTTCCAGACCGGCGGCGATCGGCGCGGCGAATCGGTCCGGCGAATCCGACCGACTCAGCCCGGCGCTCACCGCGATGATGGCGTCGACGTGCGCGGCGTTCTCCAGCACCCGCAACGCGCGCGACGGCGCGTGATCCGGAATGCGGTGCTGCCGTGCCGATTCCAGCAACTGCTCGACCAGCCCCCGCGGGTCGTCGACGTCGGACGCGGCCGAGCCGAGGCCGATGGCGCCCAGCGTCTCGGCGGCCGAGCGCACCGCGGAGCGCAACGTGTACTCGGCGTCGCCGAGCTCGTGATGGTCCAGCACCGGCGCCCCGGGCAGCGAATACACCGTCCAGCTCAGCGCGCACAATTCGGTCAGCGCGTAGTCCTGGGACCCATCGTCGTCGTCGGCGTAACAGAATTCGGGGACCAGCCCGACGGCGGCGCCGGGCTGGTGCGGATTGCTGACGATCACCGCCTCGCCGGCGGCCAGCGCGTCCTGCTCGAACTGGGTGCCGGGGGCCAGCCCGCGCACATCGCCCGGTACCGGCAAAACCACGTTGATCGTCCCGCGCATCAGTCCGGAGCCCACCGGCACGCCGATCGCGGCGCGCAGCGTCTGCAGCAGCGTGACCGTCCCGGCGTCGTGCACGTCGGGCCACGGCAGCCCGGTGTGGCCCGCGGCGACGGCATCATACGCGGTCACCGATTGCTTTGGCGCCCAAACGGATAACGCGTCGAGGACGTCGTCGGGCGCGGCCTTGCCGGCGAGCCAGGCATTGGCCCACAGGGACAGCGAAACACTGGGACACCACACGAGAAGGCAGTGTAGTTGTTTTGCCCCGGGAAGGCCGATCACGCGTATTCTTGCCGCATGCACGCCGCGGTGCTTTGGCTAATATTCGCG
Organism: Mycobacterium avium subsp. avium; assembly: GCF_009741445.1. Lineage (NCBI taxonomy): Bacteria > Bacillati > Actinomycetota > Actinomycetes > Mycobacteriales > Mycobacteriaceae > Mycobacterium > Mycobacterium avium. The sequence goes on from NZ_CP046507.1 coordinate 1,163,686, forward strand.
CTGGTGCTGGCCGGTGCGGAGGCCCTCACCGGCCATCTGTTCCTGGTGATGCTCGGCGGGGGCGCGCTGGCCGCGGCGCTGACCAGTTGGCTGACCGATTTCCCGGCGTGGCTGAACGGGACGGTGTTCCTGGTCGTCTCGGTGCTGCTGCTGGTGGTGGTGCGCCCGCCGCTGCGGCGCCGGCTGACCCCGGCCGCGGTGCCGCAGCTGGGCATCGAGGCGCTGGAGGGCAAGACCGCGCTGGTGCTCGAGCGGGTCGCCCGCGACCGCGGCCAGGTGAAGCTGGACGGCCAGGTGTGGACGGCGCGTCCGCTCGACGAGAACGACGTCTACGAACCCGGTGAGCCGGTCACCGTCATGCAGATCGACGGCGCCACCGCAGTGGTCTTCAAGAGCAGTCTTTAGCGAAAAGGGCTGCAAGAGAAAGGAATTCCAATGCAAGGTGCGGTTGCTGGTTTGGTGCTGCTGGCCGTTCTGGTGATCTTCGCCATCGTGGTGGTGGCCAAGTCGGTCGCGCTGATACCTCAGGCGGAGGCCGCGGTGATCGAGCGCCTGGGTCGGTACAGCCGCACGGTCAGCGGGCAGCTGACGCTGCTGGTGCCGTTCATCGACCGGATCCGGGCCCGGGTGGATCTGCGGGAGCGGGTGGTGTCGTTCCCGCCCCAGCCGGTGATCACCGAGGACAACCTGACGCTGAACATCGACACCGTCGTCTACTTCCAGGTCACCGTTCCCCAGGCGGCCGTCTACGAGATCAGCAACTACATCGTCGGCGTCGAACAGCTCACCACCACCACGCTGCGCAACGTGGTCGGCGGCATGACGCTGGAGCAGACGCTGACCTCCCGCGACCAGATCAACGGGCAGCTGCGCGGCGTGCTGGACGAGGCCACCGGCCGCTGGGGCCTGCGGGTGGCGCGGGTGGAGCTGCGCAGCATCGACCCGCCGCCGTCGATCCAGGCGTCGATGGAAAAGCAGATGAAGGCCGACCGCGAGAAGCGGGCGATGATCCTGACCGCCGAGGGCATGCGCGAGTCGGCGATCAAGGAGGCCGAGGGCCAGAAGCAGGCGCAGATCCTGGCCGCCGAGGGCGCCAAGCAGGCCGCGATCCTGGCGGCCGAGGCCGACCGGCAGTCCCGGATGCTGCGCGCCCAGGGTGAGCGGGCCGCGGCCTACCTGCAGGCGCAGGGCCAGGCCAAGGCCATCGAGAAGACGTTCGCCGCGATCAAGGCCGGCCGGCCCACCCCGGAGATGCTGGCCTACCAGTACCTGCAGACGCTGCCGGAGATGGCGCGCGGCGACGCCAACAAGGTGTGGGTGGTGCCCAGCGACTTCAGCGCGGCGCTGCAGGGATTCACCAAGCTGCTGGGCACGCCGGGCCAGGACGGGGTGTTCCGGTTCCAGCCGTCGCCGGTCGAGGACGTGCCCAAGCACAGCGCCGAAGACGACGCCGACGTCGCGGACTGGTTCTCCACCGAGACCGATCCGGCGATCGCGCAGGCGGTGGCCAAGGCCGAGGCGATCGCCCGCCAGCCGGCGGACGGCCCGACGGGGGAGCTGACCCAATAGCCTCCCTAGGATTGCCGCATGAGTGCGTTGACTTCACCGAAGACCTACGCGGCGCTGGGCGTGTTCCACGCCGTCGACGCGGTCGCGTGCGGCGTCCAGGTCGCCCCGATCCGCAAAACCCTTGACAACCTGGGTGTTCCGGACAACATCCGGCCGGTGCTGCCGGTCGTGAAGGCGGCCGCGGCGGTCGGTTTGCTGTCGGTCACCCGCTTTCCCGGGCTGGCCCGGCTGACGACGGCGATGCTGACGCTGTACTTCGTGCTCGCGGTCGGCGCGCACGTGCGGGTGCGCGACAAGGTCGTCAACGGTCTTCCGGCCGCGCTGTTTGTGGCGTTGTTCGCCGCGATGACGGTGCGCGGGCCCGAGCGGAGTTAGAGCGCGCCGTCGCGTGCGTTACGTAACCCGGTTCGTAATCGTCTGAAGTATCTGTTGGGCGCTTTGTTCGGTTTGCGGAACGCCAAGCGCTCCAACGTATATCAGCACCGATGATTTCACCCGGTAGAACAGTTTCCACACGCTGGAGCTCAGGCTCAGGGTGTCGGTGTCCAGCTGGCGTACTGTGAAATCATAGTTCTTGGCGTGCAGGGCAGTGCAGGCCGTCAGCGATGGAAGAAGCTGATCAAAATGGGCGCGCGCTGTGTCCGCATCCCGGTAAATACCCACGGCTTGCACCACATTGGCGATACCGCGCACTTTGACTTGGCCCGTGCCGCTGTAGACGTCACCGTTGTAAGTCGCGGAACGAAACTGTGTCCAGTCGCCGTCGAAAATCGCCTCTTGGTCGAATACGGCGCGGCACGGGGTGGGGGTGTTCGAATCCGAGTGGCGCGGTTGCTGGACTTGTGAGCCGGGGCCGGAATTCAGGCTTTCGGTGTCGGCTATGCGGCGCACGTCATCGAGGTTGACGAGTAACGTTTCGACGCTCTTTCCGGAAGTGGTTGTCGTTTCCTTTGTGGTGGGGGTATCCGTGCGACCGCAACCGGGCAATAAGGAGGCCACGACCAGAATGGCCAACGCCAGAAAAACAGCGACACCACACTTCGTCCCAAAGCGATCGGCCTGACGAGTAGTTATCAATTGCGTTCACCGAGAGGGAGTCGGTGCGGGCGCCGGGGTAACGGACGTTGGAATTCCACAGTCCAACAGCTCGCTCGAGAGCTTCAGTAACTTCGCGTTCAGGTTTAGATACTCTTCTTCGTAGGCCGCAACTTCGGCTGGGTCGTATGGGTTGTATTGCCGTTCGTTGTGCTCGTTTATCTCGTTGATCAACTCGCTCCAATCGTGAAGCAGTTCCGTCGGATCTGCGCACTCAGACGGTTGTGGTGTCGGTGTCGAGGGACTTTCGGGTACCTGTCCGTTTAAGCCAGCCATTGCGTTGCTGATCCTGTCAGCGGTGCGTACGTCCGCTCTGATGAGATCAGCGGCACGCTGATGGATATCGGCGGCATAAGCTTCGGCCTCCGCTTCTCGGATCGCGCGGTCGGCCGAGGAATTACCTGTCGAGAGGTCGGTGACTGAAAGATCTTCATGCACATAGAAGCCCGCTTCGTGTGCATCGACAACCGCATTTCTCATGCGCGACCGCGCGGCGGAGAGGTCCGTGGCGCCAGCACGAGCCACTCTGGCCGCTTCGTGCAATTGGTCGACCATGTCGCTGACCTTCACTTTGTCGGCATAAGTGCGGCTGCGCAGCGCCTCCGCGCCGTTGCCTTGCCACCCGATGCTCAGGGAGTCTTTCCATGTCTCCGTGAACGCCTCATACCACCGGTCACGGGTGGACATCCAATGGTCGGCTGCCTCCGTAAGATGATCCGTCGGCCAGGCTAAGAGCTCGGACAGGCGCGGTATGGGGACGGCACGCATGGGCTATTGCCTCGCCGGTTGCCGGCCAATCGCCGACATCTTTTCCGCCGAATCGGCCTCGTTGGCGGTGTAACTAATATCCGCCGCCGCGACTTTCGTTGCGGTTTCGGTCATGCGGCCGATCAGAGAGTTCGCTGCCACCTCGACAGCTGCATGGGCGGCGTCCACGGCGACCGCACTGGGTTGGTAGGACATACCCGACGGCGGCGGTGTAGCGACGCGCAGACGGGCGGCGTTCGTGTGCCATTTGCCAGAAAGCATCCGCAACTCGGCGCTTGTTACCTCGAGCCGATCCATGAAGGGAAGCTTATGGCGTGCTTGGCTTTTTTGTGTGCATGCGCTGGTCCAGCTTTAACTCGACCATCGGCAGCGGGGTGCCGGTGTCAGTGATCGGCACGCCGAGCGTCTCTTCCAGCACGGGCCGCATCCGCTGCCACGCCCGCGGGTGACGGGTGCGGTAGGCCGCCAGGGCGCGGTCGGCCTCGGCTTGGTCGAGGACGCGCGCGGTGGCGGCCCGGGGCGGATGGCTGCCGGCGTACACCCGGACCCGTGGATTGGCCCGAATGTTGCGGAACCACTGGGCTTTTCGGCCGAAGCCCGAGGCGACGACGTAGGCGTCGGGCGATGGGTGGTCGACGACCTCCAACGCAGCGTAGCGCGGCGCCCCGGACTTTCGGCCGACGTGTTCGAGCAGCAGGATGCGTGATCCGAACACCGCGCCCCCGCGAGCGCGGTAGATCCAGATCGGTGCCCGCATCAGCTGGCGCGACCGCAACAGCCGCGCGGCAATGCTGGCGGAAAGCGACGAGGCTCGGGCGGCCGACACGCCTCCCATCTTGCCCTCAGGGGCGCGGCGAGGGCGGCGGCGTCGGGAACGCCTCGCCCGGTGGCGGCGGCGGGAAGCCGTGCGGGGGTCCCGGCGGCCCGTGCAGCGGCGGGGGCGGCATCGGGGGTGCGGCCCACATCGGCGGCGGCCCGGGCGGCGGCGGGCCGGGCGGTCCGACGCTGATGATCCAGGCGAAGGCGATGGCCGCCACGGTGCCGACCGCGCCGAGCAGCGCGCCCGCCACGCCGGCGCCGATCACCACGCCGGTGGAGTGGCGTCGCTCGGGCGGTTGGTGCGCGGCCGGCGGCGGCGCGGGTGTTGTGGTGTTGATGTCGTCGTTCGTGGTCATGGTCGCGACGGTAGGAGCCGCAGCTGAAGTGGATCTGAAGGAACGGCTGTCCGCTGAGCCCCAGGCGCCACTTGCGTTTCCCGAGGAGAGAAGCGGTGTTGTGCCCGCCTCACAGCGACAACGCGTTTCCGCAGGTCAGACGTCCTAACGAGGTTGTCGCTGTGAGGCGGGCACTTGACACCCCCGCCTTCTTGGTGCCAAACGGGGCAGGATTGGTGCCAACGGGGCGGGATGCGACGCCGGCGCACCGGCGCCTTCAGGTTGGTTTCAGCACCGGCGCCGACAATGGTGGCCATGACGGATTGTCTCCGCGGGGCGGCCGGCCAATTCACCGTCGGCACCCCGCGGGTGCTGGTCGTCGAGGACTCCGAGACCATCCGCGAGATGGTCAGCGAGGCGCTCACCGAGGTCGGCTACCACACCGAGGCCCGCCGCGACGGCGAGCGACTCGAAGAGCTGCTCGACGGCATCCGGCCCGACCTGGTGGTGCTCGACGTGATGCTGCCCGGACGCGACGGGTTCGCGCTGATCGACGTGATCCGCGACTGGGGCGACATCGGCATCGTGCTGATCACCGCCCGCGACGGCCTGCCGGACCGGCTGCGCGGCCTGGACGGCGGCGCCGACGACTACGTCATCAAGCCCTTCGAGCTGGCCGAGCTGGTGTCGCGGGTGGGCGCGGTGCTGCGCCGGCGGGGACGGCTGCCGCAGGTGATCCAGGTCGGCGACGTCACGCTGGACCCCGGCGCCGGAGTCGCCGCGCGCGGCGGTCACCGGCTGGACCTGACCGCCACCGAGCTGCGCGTGCTGACATTTCTGGTGGAGCAGCGCGGCCGGATCGTCAGCGCCGGCCAGATCCTCAACGGGGTGTGGGGTTACGACGCCTACGACCCCAACCTGGTGCAGGTTCACGTCAGCGGGCTGCGGCGCAAGCTCGAGGCGCACGGCCCGCGGATCCTGCACACCGTCCGCGGCATCGGCTACCGCCTACAACCCGAGCGGTCATGACGCCGACGCCGTCGCTGCAACGCCGGGTGACGCTGGTGGTGCTGGCGCTGTTGACCGTGCTGCTGGTGGTGCTCGGCGTCACCATCGACGTCACGATGGGCGTGCTCGCCCGCCGCAACCTGCACGACAGGCTGCTCGCCGCGACGTCGCGGGCCGACGCGCTGAGCGCCGCGCACACCGCCCCCGACCTGCTCGCCGCCGAGCTCAACGGCGGCGGGATCCGCGCGCTCGTCGTCACCGCGGACGGCCAGGCCTACGGGGACCGCGTGATCAGCCCCGACCTGGCCGAGGGGCCGGTCGAACCGCCCCCGCCGTACCCGCCGCCGTTACCGCCGCCTTATCCGCCGCCGGCCTACCCGCCGCCGTACCCACCGCCTTATCCGCCCCCGCCCGGCCCGCTGCCGGATACGACCGCGGCGGCCGTCGTGCACCCGTTGTCCGGCGGCGCGCGGCTGATCCTGGTCGCCGACACCACGCAAACCACCCAGGTCACCCGGCAACTGCGCGGTCTGATGATAGCCGCCGGCATCGTGACCCTGCTGATCGCGGCGCTGCTGTTGATCGCGGTCAGCCGGGCGGCCCTGCGCCCGCTGGACCGGCTCACCGCGCTGGCCAACGCCATCACCACCGGGGACCGCGGCCGCCGGTTGCGCCCGCACCGCGCCGACACCGAATTAGGCCGCGCTGCAAGCGCTTTCGACACGATGCTGGACGCTCTGGAGATGTCGGAACGCCGGGCCCAACAGGCCGCCGAGGCCGCCCAGCGCGCCGAGACGGCGACCCGGCGCTTCCTCGTCGACGCCGCCCACGAGCTGCGCACCCCGATCGCCGGCATGCAGGTCGCCGCCGAGCAACTCGCGCACGGCGCCTCCGAACACCCCGACGACGGGCAATACCGTCGGGCCGGCCTGCTGCTCTCCGACGCGCGCCGCGCCGGGCGACTCGTCAACGACATGCTGGACCTGAGCCGCATCGACGCCGGGCTTCCGCTGGAACTGCACGACGTCGACGTTGCCGCCGTGCTGCGCGACGAAGCCGACCGGGCGGCCCTGCTGGCACCCCAGATCGGCGTGCGCCGCACGGGACTCACCGCGCTGAACGTCCGAGCCGACGCCACCCGGCTGTCGCAGATCGTGTCCAACCTGCTCGACAACGCCCGCCGCTACACCCCGGCCGGCGGCGCCATCGAGATCGACCTGCGCGCCGGCGACGGCGCCGCCGAGATCACCGTCACCGACACCGGCCCGGGCATCCCGGACGACGAGCGGGAGCACATTTTCGACCGGCTGGTGCGTCTGGATGCCGGCCGCGCCCGCGATCACGGCGGCGCCGGGCTGGGCCTGGCCATCGCCCGGGCGCTGGCCCGCGCGCACGGCGGCGACCTGGTGTGCCTGCCGCATCAGGGCGGCGCCCGGTTCCGGCTCACGTTGCCGCGGGCGACCACACAGTGAACGGTGGCCGCCTCGAATACTCGAGGCGGCCACCCGTCGACGCATCACCAGCCCGGCGGTGGCGGAGGCCCGCCCGGCCCGCCCGGCCCGCCCGGCGGCGGGCCCAGCGGTCCACCCGGCGGCGGGGGCGGTCCACCCGGTCCACCCGGTCCACCCGGCCCGCCCGGGCCGCCCGGCCCCGGTCCCCACGGCTGCCCCGGGCCCGGCGGCGGTGGCGGGGGATCCGCGCTCGCCACCGCGGCGCCGAAGCCCGCCGCGGCCACACCGAGCGCTCCCGCGATCAACGAACCAGCGATCGCTTGCCTCAGCCTCACTATGTCCCTCCATCCTCGATCGGTGCAGCGCGAAAACGGCGATCCCGCACCGCATTACCAGTCACCAGCAGACGGTAGGGCGCCAGCCTGAAGCCAAGCTGAAGACGAACGAATCAGCGCGGCGCCGACGCTGCCGTCACCATGGTCAGCCGCCATGTGTCCAGCCACGGCCGCACCAGCTCGGCGACCGAGAATTTGGCCCGGGCCGCGCACCCGGCCTTGCGGGTGTAGGGGTCACCGCCGCGGATGAGGATGCCGACGGCGCTGACGGTGCCGTCGTTCTCGTACCGGTACACCGGCCCGCCCGAATCGCCGCACTGGCCGCCGGCCAGGAATTTCACCTTGCTGCCGGTGATCTCGACGATCTGCCCGCAGGCGTCCGCGCCCGAGCCCATGCCGAACTTGCACAGCTGTTGTCCCACTTGCAGATTGGCGGCGACGCCGGACACCGGCACCGACGCCGCGATCGCCGGCGACTGCGGCACGTTGTCGCCGTCCAGGGTGATCAAACCGATGTCGTGCTGTTCGTCGTGCACGCCCTCGCTGATCGTCTGGCTGAACGTGCCCAGCGTCGCGTAGGGCAGCACGCCGCCCAGGTTCATCGTCACCTTGCTCGGCTCGCCGGAACGGTTGCAGTGGCCGGCGGTGAGAATGCCGGCCTGGCCGCTGCTGGTGTGCACCAAAAACCCTGCGGTGCAACCCATTCCACCGGATCCGTCAGTGTAGTCGACGTAGATCCCGGCGCCCGGGCCGATGGCGCTGGCCGCGGGCAGGTCGATCGGCGCCAGCACGGGCGGCGGGGTGGGCTGCTGCGCCGGCGTGGCCGCGCTCGGCAGCAGGCACACCGCGGCCACCAGCGCGGTGATGCTGCACACCGCCGCCAGGGTGAGCACGGTGGTGTGGGTGCGCGGGCGCGGCGGCAGCACATCGGTGGCGGGGAAAGCGCCCGTCGCCGGCTTGCGCCGCCGTTCTGCGCGGCCGGGCAGAAAACCCAACACGGCCAGCACCGCGAGCACCAGCGCGCCGAGCGGCAGCGCAACGGTACGAGCGGGTGAGTATGGCGTCCCCCAGCTGGCGAGCTCCAGCGCGTCCACGCTCACCATTAGATCGATCTTTGCCGCATCGCGCGGCGCTCTCAGCGAAGTCGCTCAGCGAAATTCGGTGTCAGCCGATGGTGGCCGGCTCGGGGGAGGGCTCGTCGTCGCGGTGCCGGTGTGCGCGGCGGTGGTGCCGGCGGAAGTGGCGGATCTCGATGATCAGCCCGGTCAGCCCGAGCGCGCTGGTGAGCGCCGACACCAGGTACAGCAGCGAGGAGGGGTGACCGGCCAGCGCGTCGCCGAGGATCACCACCGCGGCGGTGCCGGGCAGCAACCCGGCCAGGGTGGCCAGCCCATAGGGCAGCACCCGCACACTCGACGCACCCGCGGCGTAGTTCAGCGCCGAGAACGGGACCGCCGGGATCAGCCGCAGCGACACGATCGCCAGCCAGCCCCGCTGCCGCAGCCGCTCTTCCACGGTGTCCATCGACCGGTGCCGCACCAGCCGGGTCAACCGCCAGCCGGCCGCGCGCACCAGCAGCATCGCGATCATCGCGCTCGCGGTGCTGGCGGCCACCGCGATGGCCACCCCCAGCAGCGGGCCGAACAGCAGCCCGGCCGCCAGGGTGAACGCGGTGCGCGGCACGGGCACCACCGTCACCACGATGTGCGCGAGCAGAAACGCCAGCGGGAACCACGGCCCGACGGACTGCGCCCAGTCGCGCATCTGCACCGGCGAGGGCAGCGGGATCAGCGACGCCAGCACCACCAGCGCTGTGATGCCCGCCACTGTCCAGGCGATCCGCGACCGGGACACACCGCGCGCGGCCGCGCCGATCGCGCAGCCGAGATCGCGCAGTGTTTCGGCGATTTTGCTGGTGGCGGAACCCGTCACGCCTTCCAAGATTACGGGGCGCAGGTGAATCCAGCGTTTCCCGCGGCTGGCGTTTCCCTCCGAATCCGGACCGCGCGGGCCGGCCGGCGGTTTTCAGCGCGGAGCCCCGATCAATTAGCCTCGGTAGTCAAGTGGTATCCCCAAAGCTGTTGCCCAAATGCTGGGAAAAGGGAGCAATCGGTGTCCATTGATGTACCCGAACTCGCCGACCTGGAACAGGTTCGCGGGCGTTGGCGCAGTGCGGTTGCCGGAGTGCTGGCCAAAAGCACCCGGAAGGACCCCGAGCAGTTGGGGGACGCGCCGGAGCGGCTGTTGGAAACCCCGACGTACGACGGGATCGCGATCCGCGCGCTCTACACCGCGCTCGACGAGCTGCCCGAACCACCGCTGCCGGGCGAGTGGCCGTTCGTGCGCGGCGGCGACGCGCTGCGCGACGTCAGGTCCGGCTGGAAGGTCGCCGAGGCGTTCCCGGCCACCCCGGTGCCCGGCGTCGCGGCCAAGGACATCAACTCCGCGGTGCTCGACGCGCTGGGCAACGGCGCCGGCGCCGTGCTGCTGCGGATCGGCGAGTCGGGCGTGGCGCCCGACCAGGTGGCCGACAGCCTGCAGGGCGTCTACCTGAGCATGGCGCCGCTGATCCTGGAGGCCGGCGCCGACTACCCGGGGGCCAGCGACGCGGTGCTGGGCCTGGCCGACGAGATCGAACCCGACCAGCGCGCCACGGTGTCGATCGACCTGGCCGGCGACCCGCTGACCGCGGGGCTGAGCGGGCGCCCCGCCCCGGAGCTCAAGGACGTGGTCGCCGTCGCCAAGCGGGCCGCCGGTCACACCGGGGTCCGCGCGATCACCGTCGACGGGCCAGCCTTCCACAACCTGGGAGCCAACGCTTCATGGGAGCTGGGCGCCTCGATCGCGGCCGGGGTCAATTACCTGCGGGTGCTCACCGAATCGGGGTTGACGATCGCTGCGGCGTTGCGCCAGATCAGCTTCCGGTTCGCCGCCGACGACGACCAGTTCATGACCATCGCCAAGTTCCGCGCGGCGCGCACGGTGTGGGCGCGGGTGGCCGAGGTGGTCGGCGAGCCGGACGCCGGTGCGGCCGTGGTGCACGCCGAGACGTCGCTGCCGATGATGACTCAGCGGGATCCCTGGGTGAACATGCTGCGCTGCACGCTGGCCGCGTTCGGGGCGGGCGTCGGCGGCGCCGACTCGCTGCTGGTGTTCCCGTTCGATGTGGCCATCGACGGTGGATTCCCGGGCACCGCAACCAGTTTCGCCCGCCGCATCGCCCGCAACACCCAGCTGCTGCTGCTCGAGGAGTCGCACGTGGGCCGGGTCCTGGACCCGGCCGCGGGATCCTGGTTCGTGGAGGACCTCACCCAGCGGCTGGCCGAGCAGGCCTGGCAGCACTTCCAGGCCATCGAGGCGCGCGGGGGATTCGCCGAGGCCCGCGATTTCATCGCCGGCCAGATCGCCGAGATCGCCGCCCGCCGCCGCGACGACATCGCGCATCGGCGGACCGCGATCACCGGCGTCAACGAATTCCCCAACCTCGCCGAACCGGCGCTGCCGCACAGCGATTCGTCGTATTCGCCGCTCGCGGCGGGCAAGCTGATCCGGTACGCCACCGACTTCGAGGCCCTGCGCGACCGCTCCGACGCCTACCTGGCCCGCACCGGCTCGCGCCCGCAGGCGTTGTTACTGCCGCTGGGGCCGTTGGCCGAGAACAACATTCGCGCGACGTTCGCGTCGAACCTGCTGGCTTCCGGGGGCATCGAGGCGGTCAACCCGGGAACCGTCGACGCCGCCGGCGTCGCTAAGGCCGTCAAAGAAGCAGGATCGCCGGCGGTGGCGGTCATCTGCGGCACCGACAAGCGCTACCAGGACGAGGCGTCGGACGTCGTGCAGGCAGCGCGCGGCGCCGGCGTCTCCCGGGTCTATCTGGCCGGGCCGGAGAAAGCCGTGGCGGACGCCGAGCACCGGCCGGACCAATTCCTGACCGCGAAAATCAATGCGGTCGAAGCACTGTCGGATCTGCTCACAAGGCTGGGGGCGTAGTTACCATGACGACCACTGCACCTGCTGTCGGCAGCTTCGCCGACGTGCCACTGCGCAGCGAGCGGCCCGTCGCGCCGGCCACCGAGGCTGCCGTCGAGGAACACGTCGCGGCGATCGCGGCCGCGCACCTGTACACGCCCGACCAACTGCACTGGCACACACCGGAAGACATCGCCGTCAAACCGGTCTACATCGGCGCCGACCGGGCCGCCGTCGAGGCCGACGGGTACCCGCTGCACACCTTCCCCGGCGAGCCGCCGTTCGTGCGCGGCCCCTACCCGACGATGTACGTCAACCAGCCGTGGACCATTCGGCAGTACGCCGGGTTCTCCACCGCCGCGGAGTCCAACGCCTTCTACCGGCGCAACCTGGCGGCGGGGCAGAAGGGCCTGTCGGTGGCCTTCGACCTGGCCACCCACCGCGGCTACGACTCGGATCATCCGCGTGTGCAGGGCGATGTCGGAATGGCCGGTGTGGCAATCGATTCCATTCTCGACATGCGGCAGCTGTTCGACGGCATCGACCTGTCGACGGTGAGCGTGTCGATGACCATGAACGGCGCGGTGCTGCCCATCCTGGCGTTGTACGTGGTGGCCGCCGAGGAGCAGGGGGTGCCGCCGGAGAAGCTGGCCGGCACCATCCAGAACGACATCCTCAAAGAGTTCATGGTGCGCAACACCTACATCTATCCGCCCAAGCCGTCGATGCGGATCATCTCCGACATCTTCGCCTACACCAGCGCGAAGATGCCCAAGTTCAACTCGATCTCGATCTCCGGCTACCACATCCAAGAAGCCGGGGCCACAGCCGATTTGGAGCTGGCCTATACGCTGGCCGACGGGGTGGACTACATCAAGGCCGGCCTGGACGCCGAGCTGGACATCGACAAGTTCGCGCCGCGGCTGTCCTTCTTCTGGGGCATCGGGATGAACTTCTTCATGGAGGTCGCCAAGCTGCGCGCGGGCCGGCTGCTGTGGAGCGAGCTGGTCTCCCAGTTCAACCCGAAGAACCCCAAATCGCTGTCGCTGCGCACACATTCGCAGACCTCGGGCTGGTCGCTGACCGCGCAGGACGCGTTCAACAACGTCGCCCGCACCTGCATCGAGGCGATGGCCGCCACCCAGGGGCACACCCAGTCGCTGCACACCAACGCGCTCGACGAGGCGCTGGCGCTGCCCACCGACTTCTCGGCCCGCATCGCCCGCAACACCCAGCTGGTGTTGCAGCAGGAGTCGGGCACCACTCGGCCCATCGACCCGTGGGGCGGCTCCTACTACGTGGAATGGCTGACCCACCACCTGGCCCGCAAGGCCCGCGCGCACATCGCCGAGGTGGCCGAGCACGGCGGCATGGCCCAGGCCATCAGCGACGGCATCCCCAAGCTGCGCATCGAGGAGGCGGCCGCGCGCACCCAGGCCCGCATCGACTCGGGCATCCAGCCGGTGATCGGGGTGAACAAGTACCAGGTCGAGGAGGACCAGGAGGTCGAGGTCCTCAAGGTGGAGAACAGCCGGGTGCGCGCCGAGCAGCTGGCCAAGCTCAAGGAACTGCGGGACAGCCGCGACCAGTCGGCCGTCGACGCCGCGCTGGCCGAGCTGTCCCGCGCGGCGGCGGCACAGGGCCGCGCCGGTGAGGACGGGCTGGGTAATAATCTGCTGGCGCCGGCGATCAACGCCGCCCGGGCCAAGGCCACGGTCGGGGAGATCTCCGACGCGCTGGAAAAGGTATACGGGCGCCATCAGGCGGAGATCCGCACCATCGCCGGCGTCTACCGTGACGAAGCCGGAAAGGCCACCAACATCGCCACCGCTACGGAACTGGTCGAGAAGTTCGCCGAGGCCGACGGCCGCCGGCCCCGGATCCTGGTGGCCAAGATGGGCCAGGACGGCCACGACCGCGGCCAGAAGGTGATCGCGACGGCCTTCGCCGACATCGGCTTCGACGTCGACGTCGGCTCGCTGTTCTCCACCCCCGAGGAGGTGGCCCGCCAGGCCGCCGACAACGACGTGCACGTGGTCGGAGTGTCCTCGCTGGCCGCCGGCCACCTGACCCTGGTGCCGGCGCTGCGCGACGCGCTCAAAGAGGTGGGGCGGCCCGACATCATGATCGTGGTCGGCGGGGTCATCCCGCCCGGCGACTTCGACGAGCTGTACGCCGCCGGGGCCGCCGCCATCTTCCCGCCCGGGACGGTAATCGCCGACGCCGCAATCGGTTTGCTGCACAAGCTGGCCGAGCGGCTCGGGTACGACCTCGGCTGATGGCCGCGATTCCTGCCGCTCTCGTAACGCTACGGCGAAGAATGGCACGGATTTTCGCCATGGCGTTACAGGCGGCGGTCCCATGAGCGGGCGGACGGTGACCGAGCTGGCCGAGGCGATCCGCAGCGGCGACCGCGCGGCGCTGCCGCGGGCCATCACGCTGTTGGAGTCCACCCGCGCCGACCATCAGGAGCAGGCCCAGCAGCTGTTGTTGGAGCTGACGCCGGATGCCGGCGACGCGCATCGAGTCGGCATCACCGGCATCCCCGGGGTGGGCAAGTCCACCAGCATCGAGGCGCTCGGCATGCACCTGATCGGGCTCGGCCACAAGGTGGCGGTGCTGGCCGTCGACCCGTCGTCGACCCGCACCGGTGGCTCCATCCTGGGCGACAAGACCCGGATGGCCCGGCTGGCCAATCATCCGGACGCCTACATCCGGCCATCGCCGACGTCGGGCACGCTGGGCGGCGTGGCCAAGGCCACCCGCGAAACGGTGGTCCTGCTCGAGGCCGCCGGTTTCGACGTGATCCTGATCGAGACCGTCGGCGTCGGTCAGTCCGAGGTGACGGTGGCCAACATGGTCGACACGTTCGTGCTGCTGACCCTGGCCCGCGGCGGCGATCAGCTGCAGGGCATCAAGAAGGGCGTGCTGGAGCTGGCCGACATCGTCGTGGTGAACAAGGCCGACGGCGAGCACCTGGCCGAGGCGCGGTCCGCCGCGCGTGAACTGTCCGGCGCGATCAGGCTGATCCACCCCCGCGAAACCCTTTGGCGCCCACCGGTTCTCACGATGAGCGCGGCGCAGGGCACCGGTCTGCCGGAACTGTGGGAGACCATCGAGCGGCACCGTCAGGTGCTCAGCAAGGCCGGCGAGTTCGAGGCGCGGCGCCGGTCGCAATTGGTGGACTGGACCTGGCAGATGGTGCGCGACACGGTGCTGGACCGGCTGCTGTCCAACCCGGCGGTCCGCACCATGCGCGCCGACGTCGAGCGACGGGTCAAGGCGGGGGAGCTCACCCCGGCGCTGGCTGCCCAGGAAATCCTGGCGGCCGCGTCGCGCTAACGGATAGGTAAATAATCCGGATTTCGCTCCTGCCGGGTGTGTAATCCAAGTAGATTCGGAAGTGTGACGGTGGATGCCCGAGTCGATCGCCGCGCGGTCCGTGTCCACGATGACCTTGACGCAGGTCACCGTGTGTCCGGCGCGGCGGACTCACACTTCGGTTGCGTCGTTCGCAGTTTCGCCAGCATGTTCCCGGCCCGCCGGTTTGGCGGTGGGGCGCTGGCCGTCTATGTCGACGGCCAGCCCGTGGTGGACGTCTGGACGGGGTGGGCCGACCGGGCCGGTCAGCGGCCGTGGTCGGAGAACACCGCGCCGATGGTGTTCTCGGCCACCAAGGGAATGGCCGCCACGGTCATCCACCGGCTGGTCGATCGCGGGCTGATCGACTACGAGGCCCCGGTCGCCGAGTACTGGCCCGCGTTCGCGGCCAACGGCAAGGCCAACATGACGGTGCGCCAGGTGATGCGCCACCAGGCCGGCCTGTCCGGGCTGCGCGGCGCCACCAAGGAGGAGCTGCTCGATCACCTCGTGATGGAGGAGCGGCTGGCCGCGGCGGCGCCCGGACGGCTGCTGGGCAAATCGGCCTACCACGCGCTGACGTTCGGCTGGCTGATGTCGGGCCTGGGCCGGGCCGTCACCGGTAAGGGGATGCGCACGCTGATCCGGGAGGAGCTCGCCGAGCCGCTGGGCACCGACGGCCTGTACCTGGGCCGCCCGCCGGCGGGGGCACCGACGCGGGTCGCCGAGATCGTCGCGCCGCAGAACCTGGTGGGCAGCTCGATCGTCAACTACGTGTCCCGCAAGGTCGCCAACCAGCTTTCCGGCGGATTCCGGGCCATGTACTTCCCGGGCATGATCGCCGCCGTGCAGGGCGACACCCCGCTGCTGGACGCCGAGATCCCGGCGGCCAACGGGGTGGCGACGGCCCGTGGTCTGGCGCGGATGTACGGCGCCATCGCCAACGGCGGCGAGGTCGACGGCATCCGGTTCCTCTCCCGCGACCTGGTGGCGGGTCTGACGGGTGAGCGGAGTCTGCGGCCGGACCGAAACCTGTACGTGCCGTTGGCTTTTCATCTGGGCTATCACAGTGTGCCGATCGGCGGTGTGATGCCCGGGTTCGGCCACGTGGGCATGGGCGGTTCGCTCGGGTGGGCCGACCCGGCCTCCGGGGTGGCCTTCTCGCTGGTGCACAACCGGCTGCTGACGCCCCTGGTGATGACGGACCATGCGGCGTTCGTCGGGATCTACGCGTTGATCCGCCGGGCGGCCGAGCAGGTGCGCAAGCACGGGTTCCGGCCGGTCACCGAATTCGGCGCGCCGTTTCGCGAGCCGGGAGCCGTCGCCGGCTGAGGCGCCGTCACGGGAATGGCCGGTATTGAACACGGCGCTTAAATCGGCAATCCCTTTCGCAGGAACGCCGCTGCGCAGTAGTTCGCACGCAATGTACTCTGTGCGGGTGTTTGCTCCGACCATTCCCGCGCATTCCCGCGGTGTCGCCGGAGAATACCGGGCCGGTCAAACTCGGTGCGGCCAGCCGAGGGTGCGGGAATCGCGCCGGTGAGCGCCGACCCGAACGTTTCCGATCCCACTACCATCGCTGCGCGGGGGCCTGCCCGGCGACGGGTCCCGGGCCCGACACTCGCCCAGGTTTTCGACACCCGGATCAACGCGCTGAACGTGTGGCGATTGGTGCTGGCCTCCGGCGTCATCCTGCAACACTCCTGGCCGCTGACCGGCCGGAAGGTGCACCCACCGTATGACCAACTGTTCACCCAGGTCTGGGTGGACGGGTTCTTCGCGATCTCGGGATTCCTCATCGCGGCGAGCTGGGTGCGCAATCCGCGGCTGCGCGAGTATGTCGCGGCGCGGGCGCTGCGCATTCTGCCCGGGTTGTGGGTCTGCCTGGTAGTGATCGCGTTCGTCATCGCCCCGATCGGGGTGGCGATCCAAGGAGGCTCGGCCGCGAAGCTGCTGATGTCGCGCGCGCCCATCGAGTACGTGCTCCACAACGCGGTCCTGCACGTCTTTTTCGCCGGCATCGACGGAACGCCGCGCCACGTGCCGTTCCCGGGCGTGTGGGACGGCGTGCTGTGGACCCTGATCTTCGAAATCTTCTGCTACATCGCCATTGCCGTCGCCGGGGTGGCCGGACTGCTCAAGCGCCGGTGGCCGGCGGTGGTGGTATTCATCCTTCTGGTGGTCTTCTCGGCACTGGTGGCCTACCCGGTCGAGGTGCAGACCGTCTTCCAGATGATCGGGCGGTTCGCCCTGGTGTTCGCGGCGGGAACACTGCTGCATCAGTTCCAGGACAAGATCCCCGCCCGCTGGTCACTGGTGGCGCTCAGCGCGGTGATCGTGCTGGCGGCCGGCCTGCTGATGCCCAATTACCGGGTGCTGGCCGCGATTCCGCTGGCCTACGCCGTCGTCGTCTCCGGAGCGCTGATCCACCACGAGCGGTTGAGGTTGCGCACCGACCTGTCCTACGGCGTCTACATCTACGCGTGGCCCATGCAGCAGCTGCTGGCCATCTGCGGGCTCAGCTTCTTGCCTCCCGTCGTGTTCGCCGTCGTCGCCGTCGTCGTCACCCTTCCGCTGGCCGCACTGAGCTGGTTTCTGGTGGAAAAGCGCGCCCTGTCGCTCAAATCTCGCATCAAGCGCCGAGCGCGCGGGTGGGGCGCCGTCGTCTCCAGTGGCTCACGCATTTCCACACCAGGCTCATAGGAAAGTCATAGCCGCGGCTTTTGCGCAATAGCAAAACCCTCACTGTCACCTTTAGCCAGAGAGCTTGGAAAAGCCCGGATTGACGCTTTCCGATCCGCCCATTGCGCGTTGCCGGATACCGGTAATTCAACACCGCGCGAGAACTCGCAATGTCATGGATAATGGCCGGGAACCCGGGGGCCGTCAGATGCGCAACTGAAAGGGTGTGGGTCCCCGATGAGAGCTGCCCGGACGAGTCAACCCGCCGACGGCCCCGACCTCCCGCGGCACCCCACCCGCCTCCCGGGCGACGTTCGTCCCGTCGCGTTGTTCGTGCT
Organism: Mycobacterium avium subsp. avium; assembly: GCF_009741445.1. Classification (NCBI taxonomy): domain Bacteria; kingdom Bacillati; phylum Actinomycetota; class Actinomycetes; order Mycobacteriales; family Mycobacteriaceae; genus Mycobacterium; species Mycobacterium avium. Next base: position 1,181,415 of record NZ_CP046507.1, read on the forward strand.
GGGCATGGCGCGGTCGGGGACCTCGGCACTGACCCGCGTGCTGTCGCTGTGCGGCAGCACGCTTCCGGCCGGGATGTGCGGCGCCGACGGCAACAATCCGCGCGGCTATTGGGAACCGCGCACGGCCATCATGCTCAACGAAACGATCCTGCGCCGCCACGACAGCAACTGGTACGACCCGACGCTGCGGCTGCAGCAGGAGGCCGCCTTCGGCGCCGCCGAGCGCGCCGCCTGCATCGCGGAGATCACGGCGTATCTGTCCACGCTGCCGGCGGCGCCGCTGGTGGTGATCAAGGAACCGCGGATCACGGCGCTGTCCGACCTGTGGTTCGAGGCGGCGCGCCGAGTCGGGTTCGACGTGGCGGCAGTGATCGCCGTGCGCCACCCGCAGGAGGTGATCGCGTCGGCGGCCAAATACGTGTCGACCTCGCCGGAGCTCTCGAGTGCACTGTGGCTCAAATACAACCTGCTGGCCGAGCGGCACACCCGCGGGGTGCCGCGGGTGTTCGTGGACTACGCGAACCTGCTCGACGACTGGCACCGGGAGATGAAGCGGATCGCCGGCGCGCTGGAGATCGAGCTGGACACCGCAGAAGAGGGCGCCATCGAGGAGTTCCTCACCGCGGATTTGCGACGCCAGCGACACTGCGGGCCGGTGACGGACCTGTTCGGCGCGGACTGGATGTCGGCGGTCTATGCGGCGCTGCGCGGCGCCGCGCACGACGACCCGCTGGACACGGCCACGCTGGATCGGGTTTTCGAGTCGTACCGGGCGAGTGAGCGCGACTTTCGCACCGCCTTCACGGATTTTCAGGCCCGGACCAACAGCGTCGTTCGCCGGGTGTTCCGGCCGTTCCTGGTGAAGTGGATTCTCGAGGTTGCCGCGGTGCTGCACCGGCGCAGGGGAGCCTGGGCCTAACGCGCCAAGGCCCGGCCGCCGAGATCGTTTGTTACGGTAACGACGCCGCGGTGAGCGCCTTTGCACCATTCCATGCAATGAGACCGACCAAAGGTTAAGTAAGCAAAACGGATTCGTGAAAATGCTGTCCCGCCTCATCCGCTGCGGCTATAGTCTTTAGCGGGCGCAATGATCCGATCATTCTCAGCCAGGGGGGCAGAGTTGCCGGTCACAAGTCAAGCCTGACTCGGTCCGAGAGGCACGAACGAAATCGTCGCCTCTTTTGCCAAAGCTGTTGATACGGCTGAGTTTTAGTTCCCTGACGTCGTAGTCTGCGCGACGGTGTCGATTCCGGCTGGATTGCCGAGTGCCGGCTGGCCCGCGGCCTGGCCGAATCGGAAAACCGTGGATGGCAACCGAACTCCGAAAGTCGCTCAGACGCAGGACAAGTGAAAGGTTTGGAGTTGCGATGAGATTGGCCCGGACGATCAAGCCCGCCGAAACCGCCGCCAATTCCTCCGGTCCGCTCGCTGATCTCGCCGGCCCTCCGAACCGCCCGGTTGCCCTGTTCGTGTTGGGGCCGCAACGGTCCGGAACGTCGGCGCTCACCCGGGTGCTGTCGCTGTGCGGCGGGACCCTGCCCACCGCGCTGCTGGGCGCCGACGCCAACAACCCGCTCGGCTATTGGGAGCCGCGAGCGGCCATCTCGCTCAACGAGGCGATCCTGCGTCGCCTCGGGACCAACTGGTACGACCCGTCGTTTCGTTTTCTGGATGAGCAGGCAGCCGACGAGTCGGCGAACACGGCCTGTATCAACAAAATCGCGGCCTATCTGTCCACGCTGCCGGCCGCGCCGCTGGTGGTGATCAAGGAACCGCGCATCACCACGCTGTCCGACCTGTGGTTCCAGGCGGCGCGGCGGGCCGGGTTCGATGTCGCGGCGGTGATCGCGGTTCGTCATCCGCAGGAAGTCATCTGCTCGATCGCGAAGTCCTGGCGAGTCTCGCCGGCACTCGCCAGCGCCCTGTGGCTGAAGTGCAACATCCTGGCCGAACGAAACACGCGGGGCATGCCGCGCGTGTTCGTCGACTACGCAAACCTTCTCGACGACTGGCGCCGGGAGACGAAGCGGATCTCCGCCGAGCTGCCGGTCGAGCTGCACACCCAGGACGAGGACGCCATCGAGAAGTTCCTCACCCCCGGCCTGCATCGGCAGCGGCACAGCGGGTCGGTGACAAATCGTTTCGGCGCCGACTGGATTTCCACGGTCTATGCGGCGCTGCGCGACGCCGCGCACGACGAGCCCGTCGACACCGCAACGCTGGACCGCGTTTTCGATTCCTACCGGGCCAGCGAGCGTGATTTCCGCAAGGCGCACGAGGACTTTCACGGCTTGTCCAACAGCATGCTCTTCCGGGTTTTCCGGCCGGCCGTCGCACGGCCGGTGATGGAAATCTTCGCGATGCTCCACCGGAACCGCGGCACCTGGGCCTAGGCGGCGGTTGGCGGAATCGTCTGATGCGGGGAAAGGTCCCCGATATGATCGACCGGACCGCGATACCAGACGCCGGTCGCTGAATTTTCTCGCTACGCCCGAAAGGCAGGCCTCGATTCGTGTCAGCGTCCGTGCTCATCACCGGCGGGGCAGGGTTCATCGGGTCGGCGCTGTCACGTCGTCTCGTCGAGGCCGGATACGACGTCGCCCTGATGGACGTGCTGCATCCGCAGGTGCACGGCGGCGACCGGCCCGTCGAGTTGGCGCCCTCGGTGCGGTTGTTCACCGGGGACGTCACCCACGCGCCCGACTTCGACGCGGTGCTGCGGTTGTTCCGGCCCACCCAGATCGTCCACCTGGCGGCCGAGACGGGCACCGCGCAGTCGCTGTCCGAGGCCACCCGGCACGGCTCGGTGAACGTCGTGGGAACCACTCAGCTGCTGGACGCGCTGAGCCGCTCAGGCCTGGTTCCCGAGCAGCTGGTGCTGGCGTCCTCCCGCGCGGTCTACGGCGAGGGCGCGTGGCAGTCGGGCGCGGAGGTCTTCTATCCGCAACCCCGCAGCCATGCCCAGCTGGTCGCTGGCCGCTGGGACCCGCAAGGACCCGCGGGTGAGCAGGCGGTGCCGCTGCCGAGCCGAGCCGACCGCACCGAGCCCCGGCCCACCAACGTCTACGCGGCGACCAAGCTCGCCCAGGAGCACCTGCTGGCCGCCTGGACCGCCGCGCACGACACCAACCTCAGCGTGCTGCGCCTGCAGAACGTCTACGGCCCCGGCCAGTCGCTGACCAATTCCTACACCGGCATCGTCGCGTTGTTCGCCCGGCTGGCCCGGCAGGGGCAGGCGCTGGAGGTCTACGAAGACGGCCGGATCGTCCGCGATTTCGTCTACATCGACGACGTCGTCGACGCGCTGTTCGCGGCGGTGCAGCGACCGGCCAGCCCGCAGCGCCGGCTGGACGTCGGGTCCGGCCGGGCCACCACCATCCAGGAGCTGGCCAACACGATCGCCGCCATGTGCGAGGCGCCCGAACCAGTGGTCGTCGGAAAATTCCGGGACGGCGACGTGCGAGCGGCGAGTTGCGACATCGAGCCGGCAACCAGCCAGCTCGGCTGGCACCCCAAGTGGACACTCGAGGACGGTCTGCGCGCCCTGCTCGAATGGATCGGCAACCGGCCGTAAGCCGCCGGCGGCTCGGCCGGAAATCCGGCGACTGAGCACAAATCGGGCGATTCCCCGAAATTTTCGCAACCTTCAAATACCGGCAAAAAGACGCATTCGCCCACCGGTAACGCCGCGCGTAAAGCCTCGTGAACAGCGCGGATCCGTCCGAGCCCGTTGTCTTTGAGAACTCGGGCCTATTGATATGGCCCGCAACCGAGTAATTTACTGAATCGTTCGGCGAGGTTTCATACACGGGCTACGACGCGGCAAGAGGTGAAGCGGTGGGCATTGTCGACCGACGGACAATGGTTCCAACGAAGCTTCACCGGGCGCCGGATCGCACCCGCATTCACTGGCTATGGAAAGCGGTGCTGCTCGGCGGCGCGCTCCTGCTGGCCGCCGCCTGTTACTTCTGGCCGGTCCTGGCCGTCGGGATCGGCGCAATCCTGTTGCTGCTGCTCTGCGCGCGCATTCCCGGCAGGGATCGGGACCGCTACATTCCCAATTTGTATGCCCGGGACACCAGAATCTATGACGACCAATATCGCGAATTCATCCGTCGGACCCTCGCGGAATTACGGCGCCGCAGAATTGGCGGCCACACCCTGTTATGGGAAGCATCGCAATTGCCGCAGCCCGGCGCGGAGAATTCCGAGGAGCTTCTGTTAGATCTGGGCGTCTGGATCGGCTGGTCGACCAGGCTGATATTCGATACGTGCCATCGCACGGTGTACGGGTTCGACACCTTTTCCGGACTGGTCGAAGATTGGCGACTCGAGGACCGGATCGTCAAGCGTGGGGCCTTTTCCCTCTCGGAACCGTTCGCGCAGCGCTTCATCCGGGATACCGGCGTGACGATCAACGACGACGGCGTCCCGGCCGCGCTCGGGCGCGACGTGAGATTCATCAAGGGCAGCACCTATGACACGTTGGCGCCGTTCCTGGCGGACCGGCCGGCGGCCCCCATCAGGCTCTTCCACATGGACCTGGACACCTACGAAAGCTGCCTGCACGCGCTGGAGACCTGCAAGGATCACTTCGTCGTCGGATCCATCCTCGTGTTCGACGAATATCTCGTCACCAACGGTGAAATGCGGGCCTTCTACGACTTCCAGAAGCGTTACGAATTGGAATGGCAATACCGGGCCTGGGGCCTCGAGATGATCGAAATGAACGTCGAGATGGTCACCTCACGATGGAAGCGCTGGCTGTATTCCATTGCCGCGATCCCCGGGTATTTGCTCCTCGGGGACGGCCGCTTCCTTTGGGCGTGCTTCCGTGAGCCGTTCTGGAGATTCTGGTTGAACGCCCCCGCCGAGGACATCTTCTTCATACTCGGCGCGGCCGGGTCACGAAAATCGGTGAGCATCGAGATCACCGGCTTGGGCAAACTCGCCGTGCCGCACTAATGGTGCATGCGCGCGTGGCAGGTGTCCGCCCGGCGCCCGGACGGCGAACGGTCGGGGACAGCGGCCCAGGTTACGCGGATTTCCAGCATATGATGGTTGCTACTGCCCGGTAGGGCACGGATGGGGGCAGCCCCGGTGGCTGCGGGGGCAGGTCAAGGAGGCCGGTCAGGCGAGCTTGTAGCGCGAATGCGGAAAACGCATCGACGGCTTCGGCGATCCCGAGGCCATCACCGACACTTCATCTGAACCAGGGGGCAGCCTTGACCGTGACTGATCGTGACATGCGATCTCCATTCCTCGATACCCGTTCCGCCTACCTCGACCTGCTGCGGCGCAACCTCACCCGGTATGGCAGCGACGAGTTGGTGCCGGTGGGCTGGAACTATCTGGGCCGTCCGCTTTTCAGCACCCGCAAACTGATGCTGGTGCGCAAGCGCCCGTTCAATGCGCACGCCCGCGACCTCGGCCTGGATTGGCCGGCCGACGCCTTGACGATGATCGGCATGCAGCGGCTGACCAGTTTGCAGCACTGCGTCGAAACCATCCTCAAAGACGACATTCCCGGCGATCTGGTCGAGTGCGGAGTGTGGCGCGGTGGGGCGTCGATTCTGATGCGTGCCGTGCTGTCGGCCTACGGCGACGAGAAGCGCTGCGTGTGGCTGTGCGATTCGTTCGAGGGCGTGCCGCCGCCGGACACCGCGCATTACCAGGCGGACAAGGGCATCAAGCTGCATCGCGCCGCCGGGATACTGGCCGTACCCGAGGCGCAGGTCCGGGCGAATTTCGAGCGCTACGGTCTGCTCGACGACCGGGTCCGCTTCGTTCCCGGGTGGTTCAAGGACACCCTGCAGGATGCGCCGATCGAACGGATCGCCGTGCTGCGCCTCGACGGCGACCTGTATGAATCGACGATCCAGGCCCTGGACGCGCTCTACCCGCGGCTCTCGGCGGGCGGCATCTGCATCATCGACGACTACCACGCCATCGACGCCTGCCGGCAGGCGGTGACCGACTACCGTTCCGAACACGGCGTGACCGCGCCGATCGAGGAGATCGACGGCACCGGCGTGCTGTGGCGCAAGTCCTGAGGGCAACCTTTATCGGGGCCGCGTCGGCGCAGAACCGTAAACCGGTGCTGTGCGGATTCGTCGATACCTAGAGTGGTCGGTGCATCACCGTCGAGGACGCAACCGAAGGGCTTGGATTCGCGATGAAATGTGTGCTGGCCAGCTACGGGACGCGCGGGGACATCGAGCCATCCGTGGTGGTCGCCCGCGAACTGCAGCGCCGGGGCCACGACATGATCATGGCCGTGCCGCCCGACTCGGTGAGCTTCACCGAGGCGGCCGGGTTGACGGCCGTCCCCTACGGGCTGGACTCGCAGGCCTGGCTCGACGTGTACCGCAACTTCTGGACGTCGTTCTTCCGGGGGTTCTGGAAGATGGGGGAGATGCGCGGCATGTGGCGCGAGATGTGGGATCTCAGCGACCAGTGCTGGGCGCAGATGAACACCACGCTGCTGTCGCTGGCCGACGGAGCCGACCTGCTGTTCGCCGGGCAGAGCTACCAGGAGCCCGCCGCCAACGTCGCCGAGTATTACGACCTTCCGCTGGCCACCCTGCACCACGTGCCGATGCGGCCCAACGGCCAGGTCGTTTCGGTGCTGCCGGCGCCGCTGGCCCGCTCGGCGATGACGGCGTTCGACTGGTTCTGCTGGCGGCTGAACAAGAAGGTCGAGGACGCCCAGCGCCGCGAGCTGGGCCTGCCCAAAGCGACCGGACCGTCGCCGCGGCGGATCGCCGAGCGCGGCTCGCTGGAAATCCAGGCCTACGACGAGGTCTGCTTCCCCGGCCTGGCCGAGGAATGGGCGAAATGGGATGGCCAACGGCCCTTCGTCGGCACGCTGACGATGGAGTTGACCACCGAGGCCGACGACGAGGTGATGTCCTGGATCCGCGGCGGAACGCCGCCGATCTGCTTCGGGTTCGGCAGCATGCCCGTCGAATCGCCGGCCGACACGGTCGACATGATCGGCACGGCCTGCGCCCAGCTGGGCGAGCGCGCGCTGCTGTGCGCCGGCCGCAGTGACTTCAGCGGCGTCCCGGCGCCCGATCACGTCAAGGTGGTGGGCCCGGTGAACTACGCCACCATTTTCCCGGCCTGCCGCGCGGTCGTGCACCACGGCGGCTCGGGCACCACGGCCGCGAGCCTGCGCGCCGGCGTGCCCACCTTGATCCTGTCCATGGACGCCAACCAGACCATCTGGGGCGCACAGCTCAAACGGCTGAAAGTCGGTGCCACACGGCGTTTTTCGGCAACCGACCGCGACTCGCTGGTGCAGGATCTGCGCAAGATCCTGGCCCCGGATTACGCTCGGCGCGCCCGCGAGATCGCCGCCCGGATGACCAAGCCCGCCGACAGCGTCATGAAGGCCGCCGATGTCGTGGAGGACTTCGTCCAATCCCGCAGCCGCACCGGTCGCAGCTAACCTGGCGCATGGCCGCTGCGCTGGGCAAACGGCCAGGATTGCTACCCCGCAGGTGCCCGCACACCCGCCGGTTGACTTCCCGTTTTCCAAGACACCCGATCGATCGTCTGGCACACTGACGTAGGATCAGGCGACGACGCTTGGGTACAGCCACACCGCCCAAGGGTCGTCTTGTTTCTACGGTCGGGGGGAAGGCCGATGAGGTTGGCTCTGTCGCACTCGGCTACTCCGATGCGCCGTGATCTTCCCGCTGGGTGGGGTGTTTCCAAATCCGTTGCGAAACAACTACAACCAATGACTTCGACCGGGCCCCGGGGCCGATGGCGGGCCGCAGATCACCGAGAGGAAACGCCGCCGCCAAAGTTGCCCATGCTGTCGGAGATTGATTAAGGTAATAATCGCGATGAAATTTGCTGTGGCAAGTTATGGGACGCGTGGCGATATCGAGCCTTGCCTCGCCATTGGTCGTGAACTGATGCGCAGAGGGCATTCGGTACGTATGGCCGTCCCGCCCAATCTGGTCGATTTAGCCGAAGCCGCCGGGCTGTCGGCGATCGCGTATGGGCCGGATATGCACGACTTTTGGAGCGACGAGTTCATCCGGGACTTCTTCAAAAACTTCCTGCGCGGCCCGGTCACATTGATCCGCGAAGCCTGGGAACCGGTATTGAAGAACTGGCAGGAAATGAGCTCGGCGTTGATGTCGGTGGGCGCCGGAGCTGATTTGCTGTTCACCGGCCAGCTTTACCAGGACCTGGCCATCAACGTCGCCGACTATTACGGCATCCCGATGGCCACGCTGCACTACATTCCGATGCGCCCCAACGGTCAGCTGCTGCCGCGGGTGCCGGGACCGTTGGTCCGCACCGGGATGGCGGTCTACGACTGGATGTGCTGGCGGATGAACAAGAAGGCCGAGGACAGGCAGCGCCGCGAACTCGGCCTACCGACCGCCACGGTGGCCTCACCGCGCCGGATCGCCGAGCGTGGGTCGCTGGAAATCCAGGCCTACGACGAGGTTTGCTTTCCCGGGTTGGCCGAGGAATGGGCGAAATGGGGCGGTCAGCGGCCGTTCGTGGGCTCGCTGACCATGGAGCTGCCCACCGACTTCGATGACGAGGTGTTGTCCTGGATCGGCCAGGGAACGCCGCCGATCTGCTTCGGCTTCGGCAGCATGCCGGTGGCCGAATCGCCTGCCGAGACGATCGAAATCATCGGCACGGCATGCGCCGAATTGGGGGAGCGGGCGTTGATCTGCTCGGGCTGGAGTGACTTCAGCAATGTCCCGCACGCCGACCACGTCAAGGTGGTCGGCGTGGTCAACTACACCAAGATCTTCCCGGCCTGCCGCGCGGTCGTGCACCACGGCGGCTCGGGGACCACCGCCGCCGGCCTGCGGGCGGGAATTCCCAGCCTGATCCTGTGGACTGCGGGGGATCAGCCGCTGTGGGGGTCACGCATCAAGCAGCTGAAGGTGGGCACCTCGCGGCGGTTCTCGGCCACCACGCCCGAAACGTTGGTGGCCGACCTGCGGAAGATCTTGGCGCCCGAATACCTCACCCGCGCGCGCGAACTGTCCTCGCGGATGAGCAAGCCCGCCGAGAGCGCGGGCCGGGCGGTCGACCTGCTGGAGGAATTCGCTCGCTCGGGCCGCTGCATTCCGCGGGCCGAAGCGCAGCGAAGTCGCTGAGAACCGTTGACCGATACCGTGCGAAACGCATTGACGGCGTCGATGGACGTCTAGGCTCTACCGGTAATACAGGCAAGCGGAGTAAGGGGCAAGTTTTGGCCGTGACCGATCACGACACGCGGTTTGCATACCTCGACCTGCTCCGGCGTGATCTGACCAGGTATGGCAGCGACGAGTTGGTGCCGGTGGGGTTGTACCGCCTGGGGCGCCCGCTGTTCAGCACCCGCAACTTGATGTTGGTGCGCAAGCGTCCGTTCAACAAACGAGCTCGTGATCTAGGCCTGGATTGGCCGGCGGACGCGCTGACCATGATCGGCATGAAGCGGCTGACCAGCTTGCAGCACTGCGTGGAAACGGTTCTGGAAGAAGACGTTCCGGGCGATCTGGTCGAGTGCGGCGTGTGGCGTGGCGGGGCGTCGATCTTGATGCGTGCCGTGCTGGCGGCTTACGGCGACGAGAAGCGCTGCGTGTGGCTGTGCGATTCCTTTGCCGGAGTGCCGCCGCCGGACACCGTCAACTACAAGGCGGACAAGGGGATTAGGCTGCACCGTCACGCGCGCATCCTGGGTGTGCCGCTGGAGAACGTCAAGGCGAATTTCGAGCGCTACGGGCTGCTCGACGACCAGGTGCGTTTCGTGCCCGGCTGGTTCAAGGACACGCTGAAAGACGCCCCGATCGATCGCATCTCGGTGTTACGGCTCGACGGCGATCTCTACGAATCCACCATCCAGGCGCTCGACGCGCTGTACCCCCGACTGTCCCCCGGCGGCTTCTGCATCGTCGACGACTACCACGCCATCAAGGCGTGCGCGCAGGCCGTGACGGACTACCGCACCCAGCACGGTGTCACCGCGGAGATCGTAGAGATCGACGGCACCGGTGTGCTGTGGCGCAAGCCCTGAGAGATCGCTGAAACCCTCGGTGTTCGAAACGATTTGCCCTCCGGTCGGGGATGGGCGCAAGAGCGTCACGTCGAACCCTTCGCGTATTTTGCGGACCGGGTGCACGCCGATGTTATGGTTGCCGCCGTGGCTACAGGGCTGACCCCCGGCACGCGCCTGCGGATGTGGTGGGTGCGCACCGAATACTGGCTGGCGCGCACACTGCTGCCGGACGTCTACGCCAACGATGCGCTGATCACCTTCAACAACTTTCATGCATTCCTGGACGATCCCGAATTCCAGCGCGCCTACCGGCGCGGCGCCCGCTCGCTGGGCAAGGAGGATTGGTACCAGTGGCCGTGGCGGGTGCACGTGGGGCTGTGGGCGGCGGCCAGCGCCAGCCTGCTCGACGGCGACTTCGTCGAGTGCGGCGTCAGTTACGGCTTCTTGAGCAGCGCCATCATGGAGTACCTGGACTGGGACCGGCTGGGCAAGACGTTCTACCTGCTGGACACCTTCGCCGGCATCGACCCGCGGTTCGTCACCGACAACGAACGCGCGGCCGGGGCGCTGGAGATCAGCAAGGGGCATCTGCGCAACGGCATGTATGCCAACGGAGTCGACGGTGTCCGCGCCAATTTCGCGGAATGGAAAAACCACCGCATCATCGTGGGCGCGGTCCCCGAGACCCTCGATCAGGTCGATGCGCCCTCGGTGGCCTACCTACACATCGACATGAACTGTGCTCCGCCCGAAGTCGCCGCGCTGCGCTTCTTCTGGCCGCGCCTCACTCCCGGCGCCTTCGTGCTGCTCGACGACTATGCGAACCGGGGACGCGACGAACAGCGCCGCGCCATGGACGAGGTCGCCGCCGAATTCGGTGTGAAGATCTGCACATTGCCCACCGGGCAGGGCCTGCTCATCAAGCCGGCCCGCTGAACGACGCGCCGGATACACCAAACAGGCCGTCTCTCAATGGTTTCAGCGTCATTCGCACGGGTAGGCGTGCGCTATGGCTTTGGCAATGATCACCGGCGCGTCGAGCGGAATCGGACTCGAACTCGCGGAACTGTTCGCCCAGCGCGGTTATGACCTGGTGGTGGCCGCCGAAAACGACGGCATCTACCCGGCGTCGGACAGCTTGTCCCGCTGGGGTGTCGACGTGCGGCCGGTACAGGTCGATCTGCGCACTCCCGATGGCGTCGAGAAGCTCTATCGTGAGGCCACCGAGGGTGGTCGCGGGTTGGACGCGGCCGCCCTGAACGCGGGCGTGGGCGGCGGGGGCAGTTTCGTCGAGGGCGAGCTGGCGCACGATCTGTCCATCATCGACCTGAACGTGCGCTCGACCGTGCACCTGGCCAAGCTGGTGCTGCGCAACATGACCCGGCGCAACACCGGGAAGGTGCTGTTCACGTCGTCGCTGGCGTCGATGGCGCCCGGGCCGTTCGAGGCCGTGTATCACGCCTCCAAGTCGTTCGTTCAGTCGTTCGCCGGGGCGCTGCGGGACGAATTGCGCGATACCGGAATCACCGTCACCTCGCTGATGCCGGGCACCATCGAGACCAACTTCTTCAGCCGTGCGGGCATGGATCAGACCCGGGCGGGCCAGAAGCCGAAGGACGACCCGGCCGAGGTGGCCAGGCAGGGGTTCGAGGCCATGATGCGGGGCCACCGCAAGGTCGTCGGGGGCTCGCTGACCACCAAGACGGTCGGGGTGGCGCTGCGGTTCCTCCCCGACTCGTGGAAAGCGGCTGCCAGCCGGGTGAATTCCACACCGGCGGGCCGGCGGTAATCGCGCTCAGCCCAAGGTTTTCCGGCGGGCGGCTTCTTCTAGGAGATCGGCGGTGGTCTCGATGCTTTCGGCGGGCTTGGTCATCCGGGCGGCCAAGTCGCGCGCCCTGGTCGCATAGTCGGGCGCCAGGATGGTGCGCAGGTCGGCCACCAGGGTCTCGGACGTGGTGGCCGAAAAACGCCGGGCCGTACCCACTTTCAGGCGTTTGATCTGCGCTGCCCAATAGGGTTGATCGGCCGAGCTCCACAGGGCCAGGGTCGGGATGCCCGCTCGCAGGCTCGCCGCGGTGGTGCCCGAGCCGCCGTGGTGGACGACGGCCCGGCAGGCTGGGAAGACCGACGCGTAGTTCACCGGCCCGACCACCTTGACGTGGTCGAAACGCGGTACTCCGCGCACGTCGGTGCCCCCGAAGCAGATCAGCGCCCGCTCTCCCAGCCGCGCACAGGCGGCGCCGATCATTTCGACTGTGGCAGTGGGAGATTCGAGCGGAATGCTTCCGGAGCCGAAGCAAATCGGCGGGGTTCCCGCGGCGATCCACGACGCGACGTCGTCGTCGGATTCCGTGGGCAGCTCCATCGTCAGCGCGCCGACGAACGGGCGCCGGTCGCCCCAGTGCGCCCATTCGGCGGCCAGGCCGGGGAAACACACCTCGTCGTAGGCCTGGATTTCCAGCCAGCCGTGCTCGGCGATCCTTCGCTGCGAACGTCGGGTCGCCTTGGGCAGCCCGAGTTGGCGGCGCTGCGCGTTGTCGACCTTCTTTGTCGAACGCCAGAACAGCCACTCGATGGCCGCCATCGTCGAGCGCACCAACGGTGACGGCATGTTCGGCACCAGCTGCCCGTTGGCGCGCATCGGGAAGTGGTGCAGCGATGCCAACGGAATGTCGTAGTACTCAGCCACATTGGCGGCGGCCTGTTCGAAGTTCAGGCCGGTGCTCAGCAGGTCCGCCCCCTCGGCCACCGATTTGAGCGTGGCACTTGCGTCGGCCCAGTACTTGATGATCGGATCCCACACCTTGAGGACCAGCCTGATCGGGTTGCGGAAAAAGTCTCGCCACATGTTGCGCAGGAATTCCTCGTCGAGGAACTCCTGCACCTTGGGGCCGTAGGGCACCGCCGCCAGCCCGGTCGACTCGACGAAGCCGACCAGTTCGGGGGGGACGGCCAGGCGAACGTCGTGGCCCCGGCGCAGCAGCTCACGGCCGACCGCGGCGGACGGCTCGATATCGCCGCGAGTCCCGTAACTGGCCAGGGCAAATCTCATGACAGGTCCCAGTCTTGCAGTCGTCGTCCGTAGCTAGGAATCTCGGTCATTATGGCTGGTGCATAGGGCGCCGGCGCACCCGAGGCTGAGTTCCGCCAATGGTGTTGGAAGTACGGCCTACAACCGGTTAGTGTCAGCGTTATGTCGAGGATCGGGAACAGCCTGGTGACTATTGCGTTGAACTCAGCTCGCAACAGGAAATCCCTAGAGCCTACAAGGTTGGCGGCAGCATACGGCTGGTTCCTCGGCGACCATTTGGTTTCACCACCTGCGATCGCCAAACAACGCCATCTACTTAATGTGTTCAAGTCGCGCAATCACCGCATCTTCGTCGAGGCTGGCACATACAAGGGGCAAACTACTGCTTTTTTTATCCCTCATGCGGACCAAGTGATCTCAGTCGAGTTGCATGATGGGCTTTTCGCTGCGGCCCAGAAGCGATTTGCTCAGCAGCCGAATGTGACCCTCGTTCGTGGCGACTCGCTCGTCGAAATCCCAAGGATTGTTGCGACTTGTTCGAGTCCACCGTTGGTGTTCCTCGACGGACACTTCTCAGGTGCCGGCACAGCCAAAGGGGAGGAGATGGAGCCGGCGGAGTCTACGCTGGGCCGCCTCGCAGACGTGACTCCGGCGGGCACGACCATCGTGATTGATGACTTGCGGCTTTTTGGATCTGGCCTTTCCGGATTCCCTCAATTGGACACGATCACGGGAAGCGCACGCGCTGCGTTCCCAGGCGCGCTGATACGCACTGGTCTGGACTCAATTGTTGTCGAAGTCCCGCTAGGGAACTGAATCACGGGTGGACGCGATCGGCGTCCGGCGCCCTCCCACCCTGGTATGCACGCTGATCCAGCTAGCGGCTCTTCGCATGACGCATAGCCCTTGCAATAAGCACCTTCAGCTCAAGGTACTTATTGGTCACATATAGTAGGCCCTTGGAGTGATAAGTGGCCCGAAGCCGCGCCTCGAGTTCATCGAGATCGGAGCTCGCGAGAACGTTTGATGGGTGCACTAGCGGCAGGTCCAGGTCCTCGGCAATCAATGCAGCGTAGATTTGGTCCCACTTGGTGTGTGTATGCGTCGCGTCAGCCTCGAAGCCGATGTTGTGCACCAGGTTTCGTGCGGGAGTGGCGCAAAGGCCCGAGTTCGCCCATATGCTGTAGAACCACCGCCAGGCCCATGTGTCGACCCTATTTTCGTAGACGATGTATTGGAATATGCCCTCCCAGTGGTAGCGCTCAGTTGTCTTCGAGAAGTATTGGTCAAAGAGCTGCCGGTCTCTGATCTCTGGCCAATGTGTCATTTTCACATCGTATTTTGCCCAAGCGCGCTTCCACGTGGCCCAATCCCAGACGTGTGGGTATCTGGAAAAATAGTAACTATCCGTTATATCCGCGTGCCCAAATAGATGATTATTCCCTGAGATCATCATAACGCGTTCGTCGTTCTCATAGCGGTCGAGGAGGTCGGCGCAATATTCGAAGAAGGAGGGCGATGGCACGCAGTCGTCTTCAAGGATTACCGCTTTATCGACAAGCTCGAAGGCGCGTGTTATACCGGAGGAGATCCTAGGGCATGTGCCCATGTTGGTGTCGGCGAAATCCCTTTCGATCTCGCAATCCCAGTCGACTTCGTCAATGATCGCGCGCGTCGCTGCGCATTTCTCGGCCTCGCCCGGCCGGCTGGCACGCGGACCGTCCGCAATCACCAGGAGCTTTTCCGGCTTGGCTGCTCGAATCCTTTCAAAGACTTTCCTCGTGGTGTCTGGACGATTGAATATCATAAAAATGATGGGTGGCGTCGAGGTCATTGACTCATCCTTAGTTGAAAGATGTTCCAAAAAGAGTCAGCCGAGTATTCGATGATTCCATCTAGCGCTCGCAAACAGAGTGCCGCACCTTGCAGAAGTCGCTGTGAGGGATCCAAAGCCGGGATAACTCTGCTCCGAAACGATTTGGGGCATGGCGGCACCGTGGATCGCAATTGTCATAAAGCTCTCCTCAAATTCGACCCATGCCGTAATACTCAAAACCCTCGTCTTTCATGCGCTCAGGATCGTAGATATTTCTGCCGTCGAAAACGACGCAACCTCGCATGGCCGATCGGACCCGTGACCACGACGGACGCTGGAACTGTTTCCATTCCGTGAGGAGTAGGAGCGCATCGGCACCTTGAACCGCGTCATACATGTTCCCGGCGTACTCGATTGAATCGCCGAGAACCTTTTTCGTCTGCTCCATCGCTTCGGGATCGAATGCGCACACCGTCGCACCGAATTCAACCAACTTTTCTGCGATGACTAGGGAAGGGGCCGCGCGCACGTCGTCCGTCTGGGGCTTAAAGCTCAATCCCCACAACCCAATGCGCAGCCCGTCGAGATTCTTCTCGGACCCACCGAAGCGGGTGATGATCTTGGATACAAGAGCGGCCTTCTGCTCGTCGTTGACTCGCTCGACCGCACGAAGCAGGTGCATGTCCGAGCCAAGGCAGTCGGCCGTGTACAACAACGCCCTAACATCTTTCGGCAGGCAGGAGGCGCCGTAGCCTATCCCCGGGAACAGGAAGTCATATCCGATTCGCTTGTCTGCCCCGATGGCCTCCCGCACCGCTGAGATATCGGCGCCGGCCTTCTCGCACAAGTTGGACATCTCGTTGATGAACGAAATCTTGGTTGCCAGAAAGCAGTTAGCCGCATATTTCGCCATCTCAGCGCTTCTTACATCGATGGCAATGAGAGGGTGGAAGGTACGCAGGAACGGCTCGTAGAGCTCTTCCATGATCCTGAGGGCGCGCTTGGAATCGCTGCCGATCACGACGCGGTCGGGTTGCATGAAGTCGGCGATTGCCTTGCCTTGCTTCAAGAATTCTGGGTTGGAGACGACGTCGAACTCCTGGTCGGTCTTGCTTCGAATGATCGCTGTGATCTGGTCGGCGGTGCCGACAGGAACCGTCGACTTGTCGACGATCACCTTGTACCGGTCGATGTATGACCCAATGTCGTCCGCAACCGAGAAGACGTACGTCAGGTCCGCCGCCCCGCTTTCACCCATGGGCGTCGGGACGGCGATGAAAATGACGTCCGCGTGCTCGATTCCGCGTTGCCGGTCGGTGGTGAAGTCAATCAGCCCGTTCTCACGGTTCCTCGCAATCAACTCGGCCAACCCGGGCTCGAAAATCGGGACACTGCCTGCGAGGAGCAAATCGATCTTGGCCTGATCGATATCGACACAGACGACATCGTTGCCGCTATCCGCGAGACAGGCGCCCGTGACGAGGCCTACATAGCCTGATCCGACCACCGAAATTTTCAAGATGACCCCTTCAAGTCCCCGATCGGTCGACGACCATACTGCCGCAACTCTGTACCCTCCGTGGGTAATTCGCATGTCGCGTTCGTAAGGAGCAGCCAGCGAGTCGGGGACGTTCGGTGAGAGAGTCGCAGGACTACGAGGTTGCCGGTGCGATACATCACAGTGTTGCGTCTGTCGGCAACGATGCAGCAAGAACCCACGGGGCAGCCCTGAACTGCGCGCATGACCGGTCCTTGTCCTGGCACCTTTGATCGGCCACCGCTTCCATGCGAACATGACCAGAATCCATAGCGCGTGGTCAAGCAGCGGGGAGGTAGACGTCGGTGTCATCTGCTCCAACCGTGTCGGTGATAACGATTTCGCTGAACGATCTCGAGGGATTGAAAAGCACCGTGGAGAGCGTTCGCGCGCAGCGCTATGGGGGGCGAATCGAGCACATCGTCATCGACGGTGGATCGGGCGACGCCGTCGTGGAGTATCTGTCCGGCGATCCTGGCTTTGCATATTGGCAATCTCAGCCCGACAACGGGAGATATGACGCGATGAATCAGGGCATTGCCCATTCGTCGGGCGACCTGTTGTGGTTTATGCACTCCACGGATCGTTTCTCCGATCCAGATGCAGTCGCTTCCGTGGTGGAGGCGCTCTCGGGGCATGGACCAGTACGTGATTTGTGGGGTTACGGGAAAAACAACCTTGTCGGACTCGACGGCAAACCACTTTTCCCTCGGCCGTACGGCTATATGCCGTTTAAGATGCGGAAATTTCTGCTCGGCGCGACGGTTGCGCATCAGGCGACATTCTTCGGCGCGTCGCTGGTAGCCAAGTTGGGCGGTTACGATCTTGATTTTGGACTCGAGGCGGACCAGCTGTTCATCTACCGTGCCGCACTAATACGGCCTCCCGTCACGATCGACCGCGTGGTTTGCGACTTCGATGTCACGGGACCTGGTTCAACCCAGCCCATCCGTGAGCACTATCGGACCCTGCGGCGGCTCTGGGACCTGCATGGCGACTACCCGCTGGGTGGGCGCAGAGTGTCGTGGGCTTACTTGCGTGTGAAGGAGTACTTGATTCGGGCCGACCTGGCCGCATTCAACGCGGTAAAGTTCTTGCGAGCGAAGTTCGCCAGAGCTTCGCGGAAGCAAAATTCATAGAAACCAACTTCTACTGCCTGACCTGAGCAGCGCCGAGGCGCGCAGCGCGATCAGTGCGACCTGAACGGCCAGGTGGAAAGCGCCACCGATCCCGGCACCGAGTGCCTGACGCTTCGGATCCCTTGCACCACAACGAGAGTGAGAGCGCCATGATGAGGAAATATCGGCTGGGCGGAGTCAACGCCGGAGTGACAAAAGTGAGAACCCGGTGAAGCGAGCGCTTATAACAGGGATCACGGGGCAGGATGGTTCCTACCTCGCCGAGCTACTACTGAGCAAGGGATACGAGGTTCACGGGCTCGTTCGTCGAGCTTCGACGTTTAACACGTCGCGGATCGATCACCTCTACGTTGACCCACACCAACCGGGCGCGCGCTTGTTCTTGCACTATGCAGACCTCACTGACGGCACCCGGTTGGTGACCCTGCTCAGCAGTATCGACCCGGATGAGGTCTACAACCTCGCAGCGCAGTCCCATGTGCGCGTCAGCTTTGACGAGCCAGTGCATACCGGAGACACCACCGGCATGGGATCGATCCGACTTCTGGAAGCAGTCCGCCTTTCTCGGGTGGACTGCCGGTTCTATCAGGCTTCCTCGTCGGAGATGTTCGGCGCATCTCCGCCACCGCAGAACGAATCGACGCCGTTCTATCCCCGTTCGCCATACGGCGCGGCCAAGGTCTTCTCGTACTGGACGACTCGCAACTATCGAGAGGCGTACGGATTATTCGCAGTGAATGGCATCTTGTTCAACCATGAGTCCCCCCGGCGCGGCGAGACTTTCGTGACCCGAAAGATCACGCGTGCCGTGGCGCGCATCCGAGCTGGCGTCCAATCGGAGGTCTATATGGGCAACCTCGATGCGATCCGCGACTGGGGCTACGCGCCCGAATATGTCGAGGGGATGTGGAGGATGTTGCAAGCGCCTGAACCTGATGACTACGTCCTGGCGACAGGGCGTGGTTACACCGTACGTGAGTTCGCTCAAGCTGCTTTTGACCATGTCGGGCTCGACTGGCAAAAGCACGTCAAGTTTGACGACCGCTATTTGCGTCCCACCGAGGTCGATTCGCTAGTAGGAG
Organism: Mycobacterium avium subsp. avium; assembly: GCF_009741445.1. NCBI lineage: Bacteria > Bacillati > Actinomycetota > Actinomycetes > Mycobacteriales > Mycobacteriaceae > Mycobacterium > Mycobacterium avium. The sequence continues at coordinate 1,200,047 of NZ_CP046507.1, forward strand.
ATGCCGACAAGGCGGCCCAGTCACTCGGCTGGAAAGCTTCGGTTCATACTGGTGAACTCGCGCGCATCATGGTGGACGCGGACATCGCCGCGTTGGAGTGCGATGGCACACCATGGATCGACACGCCGATGTTGCCTGGTTGGGGCAGAGTAAGTTGACGACTACACCTGGGCCTCTGGACCGCGCAACGCCCGTGTATATCGCCGGTCATCGGGGGCTGGTCGGCTCAGCGCTCGTACGTAGATTTGAGGCCGAGGGGTTCACCAATCTCATTGTGCGATCACGCGATGAGATTGATCTGACGGACCGAGCCGCAACGTTTGATTTTGTGTCTGAGACAAGACCACAGGTGATCATCGATGCGGCCGCACGGGTCGGCGGCATCATGGCGAATAACACCTATCCCGCGGACTTCTTGTCCGAAAACCTCCGAATCCAGACCAATTTGCTCGACGCAGCTGTCGCCGTGCGTGTGCCGCGGCTCCTTTTCCTCGGTTCGTCATGCATCTACCCGAAGTACGCTCCGCAACCTATCCACGAGAGTGCTTTATTGACTGGCCCTTTGGAGCCCACCAACGACGCGTATGCGATCGCCAAGATCGCCGGTATCCTGCAAGTTCAGGCGGTTAGGCGCCAATATGGGCTGGCGTGGATCTCTGCGATGCCGACTAACCTCTACGGACCCGGCGACAACTTCTCCCCGTCCGGGTCGCATCTCTTGCCGGCGCTCATCCGTCGATATGAGGAAGCCAAAGCTGGTGGTGCAGAAGAGGTGACGAATTGGGGGACCGGTACTCCGCGGCGCGAACTTCTGCATGTCGACGATCTGGCGAGCGCATGCCTGTTCCTTTTGGAACATTTCGATGGTCCGAACCACGTCAACGTGGGCACCGGCGTCGATCACAGCATTAGCGAGATCGCAGACATGGTCGCTACAGCGGTGGGCTACATCGGCGAAACACGTTGGGATCCAACTAAACCCGATGGAACCCCGCGCAAACTATTGGACGTCTCCGCGCTACGCGAGTTGGGTTGGCGCCCGCGAATCGCACTGAAAGACGGCATCGATGCAACGGTGTCGTGGTACCGCACAAATGCCGATGCCGTGAGGAGGTAAAGCTGCGGGTCGGCCGATGTTATCCCTCCGGCCGGACGGGTAGGGCGACCTGCCATCGAGTGGTACGGCAGTCGCCTGGCCGGCGAGGCGCATGGCCTATGGGAGTATCCAATAGCCTGGCTTGGCTCGCCCCTACGCATTATCAGTTGACCGCTTTCGCGCCAGCTCGCAGGCTTGCGGCAGCATCCCGTTCAGGTCTCCTCATGGTCCGGTGTGGCACGACCACGCAAGCTCGAACCGACTCGTTTCCCAATTTCGCATGCTAATATCGCTCGATGGATTTTTTGCGCAACGCCGGCTTGATGGCTCGTAACGTTAGTACCGAGATGCTGCGCCACTTCGAACGAAAGCGCCTATTAGTAAACCAATTCAAAGCATACGGAGTCAACGTTGTTATTGATGTCGGTGCTAACTCCGGCCAGTTCGGTAGCGCTTTGCGTCGTGCAGGATTCAAGAGCCGTATCGTTTCCTTTGAACCTCTTTCGGGGCCATTTGCGCAACTAACGCGCAAGTCGGCATCGGATCCACTATGGGAGTGTCACCAGTATGCCCTAGGCGACGCCGATGAGACGATTACCATCAATGTGGCAGGCAATGCGGGGGCAAGTAGTTCCGTGCTGCCGATGCTTAAAAGTCATCAAGATGCCTTTCCTCCCGCGAATTATATTGGCACCGAAGACGTTGCAATACACCGCCTTGATTCGGTTGCATCAGAATTTCTGAACCCTACCGATGTTACTTTCCTGAAGATCGACGTACAGGGTTTCGAGAAGCAGGTTATCACGGGCAGTAAGTCAACGCTTAACGAAAGCTGCGTCGGCATGCAACTCGAACTTTCTTTTATTCCGTTGTACGAAGGTGACATGCTGATTCATGAAGCGCTTGAACTTGTCTATTCCCTAGGTTTCAGACTGACGGGTTTGTTGCCCGGCTTTACGGATCCGCGCAATGGTCGAATGCTTCAAGCTGACGGCATTTTCTTCCGTGGGGACGATTGACATAAATGCTCCGTCGGCACCCTGCCGGTATCCAAACGGGCGATCTGGTGAGCCGGCCTCCCGGGCACCTAATCGACTATCTAAATTGAGGCGGCCGCGACGTGCGGCACGAACAGGTGGCCGGCTGCTAGCGTTACACACGTCATGACTGCGCCAGTGTTCTCGATAATTATCCCTACCTTCAATGCAGCGGTGACGCTGCAAGCCTGCCTCGGAAGCATCGTCGGGCAGACCTACCGGGAAGTGGAAGTGGTCCTTGTCGACGGCGGTTCGACCGATCGGACCCTCGACATCGCGAACAGTTTCCGCCCGGAACTCGGCTCGCGACTGGTCGTTCACAGCGGGCCCGATGATGGCCCCTACGACGCCATGAACCGCGGCGTCGGCGTGGCCACAGGCGAATGGGTACTTTTTTTAGGCGCCGACGACACCCTCTACGAACCAACCACGTTGGCCCAGGTAGCCGCTTTTCTCGGCGACCATGCGGCAAGCCATCTTGTCTATGGCGATGTTGTGATGCGTTCGACGAAAAGCCGGCATGCCGGACCTTTCGACCTCGACCGCCTCCTATTTGAGACGAATTTGTGCCACCAATCGATCTTTTACCGCCGTGAGCTTTTCGACGGCATCGGCCCTTACAACCTGCGCTACCGAGTCTGGGCGGACTGGGACTTCAATATTCGCTGCTTCTCCAACCCGGCGCTGATTACCCGCTACATGGACGTCGTGATTTCCGAATACAACGACATGACCGGCTTCAGCATGAGGCAGGGGACTGATAAAGAGTTCAGAAAACGGCTGCCAATGTACTTCTGGGTTGCAGGGTGGGAGACTTGCAGGCGCATGCTGGCGTTTTTGAAAGACAAGGAGAATCGCCGTCTGGCCTTGCGTACGCGGTTGATAAGGGTTAAGGCCGTCTCCAAAGAACGAAGCGCAGAACCGTAGTCGCGGATCCACATTGGACTTCTTTAACGCGTTTGCGTCCTGATCCACCTTTCAAGCCCGTTCCGCGTAACGCGGCGCGCAGAGAGTGGTCGCATATCGCATCACTGTTCTCGTGCCAGTGCTTGGAAAGCGTCGAGCACTCTGGTTCGCGTTCTTGACGTTCGCGCCCGCTCCTAGAGGTAGCGTGTCACGTGACTGAAGCCAATGAGTGCAACTCGGCGTCGCGAAAGGTTTCAGTCGCGGTTGAGCAAGACACCGCAAGACTACTGGAGTGCGTGCACAAGCGCCTCCAGCTCGCGGCTGAAAGCGGATGCAAAGGGATTCGAAGCTTGAGCAACATGCGAAGGGGAGAACGGCCTATGAGGCTGGGACAGGTTTTCGATCCGCGCGCGAATGCACTGTCAATGGCCAAGTAGAAGTCCCCGCTGGTGGCCAGCAGAAGTCCCCACTCCGCTGCGGGTGGTTGGCTAATTCTTGGCGGCTCCCTTCTTGTGGTCGGCGTGGCGCATCCGGTAGGACTCGCCGGAGGTGACGACGATGCTGGCGTGGTGCAGCAGCCGATCGAGGATGCTGGCGGCGGTGGTGTGCTCGGGCAGGAATCGCCCCCATTGTTCGAAGGGCCAATGCGAGGCGATGGCCAGGGAGCGGCGCTCGTAGCCGGCAGCCACGAGCCGGAACAACAGTTGAGTCCCGGTGTCGTCGAGCGGGGCGAAGCCGATCTCGTCCAAGATGACCAGATCCGCGCGGAGCAGGGTGTCGATGATCTTGCCGACGGTGTTGTCGGCCAGGCCGCGGTAGAGGACCTCGATCAGGTCGGCGGCGGTGAAGTAGCGGACTTTGAATCCGGCGTGGACGGCAGCGTGCCCGCAGCCGATGAGCAGGTGACTTTTGCCCGTACCAGGTGGGCCAATGACCGCCAGGTTCTGTTGTGCCCGAATCCATTCCAGGCTCGACAGGTAGTCGAACGTGGCTGCGGTGATCGACGATCCGGTGACGTCGAACCCGTCGAGGGTCTTGGTGACCGGGAAGGCTGCGGCCTTGAGACGGTTGGCGGTGTTGGAGGCATCGCGGGCAGCGATCTCGGCCTCAACCAACGTCCGCAGGATCTCCTCCGGTGTCCAGCGTTGCGTCTTGGCGACTTGCAACACCTCGGCGGCGTTGCGGCGCACCGTGGCCAGCTTCAACCGCCGCAGCGCCGCGTCAAGGTCAGCAGCCAGCGGTGCCGCCGAGGACGGTGCCACCGGCTTGGCAGCGGTGGTCATGAGGCCGTCCCGTCGGTGGTGTTGATCTTGTAGGCCTCCAACGAGCGGGTCTCGACGGTGGGCAGATCGAGCACGAGTGCGTCGCCGGCGGGGCGGGGTTGTGGGGTGCCGGCGCCGGCGGCCAGGATCGAGCGCACGTCGGCAGCGCGGAACCGGCGAAACGCAACCGTCCGGCGCAGCGCGTCAATCAAAGCCTGTTCGCCGTGGGCGGCGCCAAGGCCGAGCAGAATGTCGAGTTCGGATTTCAGTCGGGTGTTGCCGATCGCAGCAGCACCGACGAGGAACTGCTGCGCTTCGGTTCCCAATGCGCAGAATCGTTTCTCTGCTTGGGTTTTTCGGGCGAGGACCACGCGAGGGTGCGGGTCTGGGTCCGTCGTAGTGTTCATCGAGGATGGACACCTCACCTGGGCTGACGAGCTCGTGCTCGGCCACGATCACACCGGTCGCAGGTTCCAACAGGATCAGGGCGCCATGATCGACCACCACCGCCACGGTGGCACCGACGAGCCGCTGAGGCACCGAGTAACGAGCTGAGCCGTAACGGATGCACGAGAGGCCGTCGACCTTACGGCGCACCGACCCCGAGCCGATCGTCGGCCGCAGCGAGGGCAGCTCCCTCAAGACGGTGCGCTCGTCAACCAAGCGATCGTTGGGCACGGCGCAGATCTCCGAGTGGACCGTGGCATTGACCTCGGCGCACCATAGTTGCGCCTGGGCGTTGAGGGCACGTAGGTCGACCTGCTCACCGGCTAACGCAGCTTCGGTCAGCAGCGGCACCGCAAGGTCGTCCTGAGCGTAGCCACAGAGGTTCTCCACGATGCCCTTCGATTGCGGATCCGCACCGTGGCAGAAGTCCGGAACGAAGCCATAGTGGGACGCGAATCGCACATAATCCGGTGTTGGAACAACAACATTGGCGACGACACCACCTTTGAGGCAGCCCATCCGGTCGGCCAGGATCTTGGCCGGAACCCCACCGATCGCCTCGAGGGCTTCGGCGATCATCGCCAGCGTGGTCGAGGCTTTCTCGTCGGCGGCGAACCGCACAAACCGCCACCGCGAATAGGCCAGCACCGCGCAGAACACCATCAACCCCGGTGCAGCTTCGGCCCAATCCATCACCAGATAGTCACCGGGTGACCAGACCGCCGGACGGCGTTGATGCCGGTTAGCGTTGCGCCACAATACTTTCTGCTCGGCTACCAGGCGGCGGAAGTTACGGGCCGAGCCCTGATACCCGGCAGCTCGGGCGATCGGCAGCATCCGCTTCGCCGACATCTTGCCGTGTGATTTCTCGACTCGGGTGGCGACTAGATCGGTGAACGCGTCGAGGTTGCGTGGCCGTGGTTCCCGCGGGGGCGCGCCACCGGCCTCGGCCCGCTCGATGACCCGCTTGACCGTCTTGTGCGTAGTACCGCACAGCTCGGCCGCGCCGCGATACGACCCGACCTGGTGATACGCCGAAATGATGTTCATACGCTCCCTTGCAGACTTCAATAGAGCTCCCTGGGCGGTGATCAAGTGACAGTTGGCGCTATCACCGTCACCGCCCAGGCCCTCAGCTCCCGGAAAAGACACGACGAGCCCGCAAAGGAGTGGGGACTTCTACCTGGCCACCAGTGGGGACTTCCTACTGGCCACAGATGGGGACTTTCTCATGGCCATGGACATGCACTTAATGCGTGGCGCTTGGTGTTGGCGAGCGGGGTGATCCTATGGCATTCGTTTCCGCTCACTGGACGTATGCCGTGGGCGCCGTTCGTCCAGTTGCTTGGCCTTGGATGCGTTGATGGTTTCTTTGCGGTCTCCGGCTATCTCATCGTCTCGAGCTGGCTTCGCAACCCGCATCCCGCCCAATACTTCACCGCTCGATGTCTTCGTATTCTCCCGGGTCTGTGGATCTGTCTCGTCTTGACGGCGTTTGTCATCGCTCCGATAGGTGTGGGCGCCCAGGGCGGTTCGGCCGCGAAACTACTGATGTCCGGCGCTCCGATCGAGTATGTGCTAAAAAACAGTGCGGTTTGGATGGTTAAGTTCGATATCGGTGGCACACCTCGCGATATTCCAGTTGCGGGTATTTGGAACGGTTCTCTGTGGACATTGGGTTGGGAGGTGCTTTGCTATATCGGCGTAGCAGTATTTGGTATGCTCGGACTTCTTAGTCGCCGTTGGTTCGTTCCAGGGATATTGGTCCTGGCGCTGTCGTGGTCGGTGTTCTTGCCGGCATGGGGCGGAATACACGCGATCGCCTCCAATGCTGCGCGATTCGCTGTGATGTTTTCGGCCGGAGCGTTGCTGTATCAATTCCGTAACGTGATTCCGGCTCGGTGGTCCTTCGTTGCCGTCGGCCTCATTATCGTTGTGGTTTCCTCTGCCGTGCTGCCGAACTACCGGTTGGTGGCGGCCCTTCCGATGGCGTACCTAATCATCGCTTCGGGTTCGCTCATCCACAATCAAAGGATGAGGTTCCGCACCGATCTATCCTATGGAGTATATATTTATGCGTTTGCAATTCAGCAGTTGCTGGTCCTGTGTGGATTTGCCGAGATAAATCCAATCGCTTTCTGCGCGATTTCTGTCGCGGCTATTTTGCCGCTCGCCGCGCTCAGTTGGTTCTTGGTCGAGAAACCTGCATTGTCCTGGAAGAGTCGTCTCCGGCGGAAAAACAGTTCAATTGCGCTAGCCAATATGGAAGATGGTGGATCAGTCGACCGCTCAAATGACATTCCCGGAAGGCGGGCCCGCTTTATTGGCGAGAAAGCCGAAGATCCTCCCGCGCCGAGCCCAAAACCGGCTTTGTAAGGCGTTGTGTTCCGGCTGAGAGCCGGTCGGTGGTCAAGCGATTCACCACTCAACGCGGGACCCATCCAATACTGTTGCCAGCCAAGACGGTTGCGAGCGCTGACCAGAAAGCGATGATGTTTCTGGGTGCTCGTGCGGTTCGGAAGCTGCACGTTCGGAACGTCACTATGTTGTGGCGTCCGCACTGCGCTGGCCGGGAACTGGCGGGCCGACTTAAGCGGTGGCTTCAGCGGCCAATCGATAGCCGCGCACGGCTATGGGGATAAACACGGCGATCAGCACGACCGCCCACGCAAAAGTTATGGCCAAGGGCCACAAGATGGGGCCTCCGTGGGCGAGGGACCGCATCGCCTCGATGGGTGGCGATATTGGTTGCATGCGGATCAATGGTCGTGCCCAATCCGGGAACAGCTTGATGGGCGTGGCACCAGGATTGACGAACGCCAGCGCGAAGGTGGCGCTCAACAGCCAGGTCATCGCCGTTCGGCCCTTCTTTCGGACCGCCATCGCCATTACCAGCGCCGTGAACCCAGTTACGGTGATCGACGGGATCAGAAGGAAAAGCAGTGCAGCGGCCCAGCCGTTCGTGAAGCGTAGCCCCATGGCCAGCGCGATGGCTGTGATCAGGATGGTGCCAATGAGTGCGCGCACCACTTCAGCGATCACCCACCCGGTAACCGCGCTGGCCCGGTGTATGGGCAGCACCCACATCCGACTGAGCACGCGGGATTCACGGTCTATGGTGATCCCGACCGAGTTGCCGAGCGAACCGAACAGAGCGGATATCACTGCGCACATGGGTGCTATGCCGTAAACGCTTCCGATGCCGGTGACCTGGTGCACCCGCTCGCCCAGCACAATTTGGTAGGCAAAAAGAAGAAAGATGGGAAGCAACAGCGAGCCCATGAGGACTGCCTGGTCACGCCTCCATCGCAGCAGGAGTCGCCCCGCCTGCACCAAGCTCTGGGTCAACAGGGAACCTTGTGGCTGTAGGCGATGTGCCACTAGCCGCGCCTTTGCATCCGCAGCGTGATTGCGCCGAAGACCAGCACCATGCCCGCACACCAGGCCAGGGCGGCCGTCGCATTGCTGAGCACCACACGTCCGGCAGCTAAGCCGCGCAGTGTCTCGGCGAATTGCGACACCGGTTGGTTGCGGACAAACGGTTGCAGCCAGGCTGGGAATGTCTGTTCCGGGGCAAGTCCGGTGGACAGCATGAACAGCAGTAGCTGGGGGACAAAGAGCAAATGGCTGGCCCCCTGGACGCTCTTGGCGCGAGATCCCACTGCATCGGCACCCAGCGTCACGGCCAAGCACAACAACAGCGCTATGAAGAGAAACGCCATCGCATAGCCCAGTCCGCCCGTTATGCGGAAACCAAAGGCGTAACCGGCAACCATCGCGACAACCAGGGACAGCAGCGCCCGCATCAAGGTTGCCGCAACGCGTGCGGTCACCGTGGCGGCCGCGGCGATGGGCAGCGTTCGCATTCGCTCCCCGAACCCGAAAAGATGGTCGCGTGCCGCACGGTCCGCCGTGAGCAGTCCTAGGACGATCATCGACTGAACCACCACCGCGGGCAGCAGGTACTGCGAATAGCTGATCCGGCCGGTGTCAATCAGCCCATGCAACGCCACGGTGAAGCCTGCCAAATACGCTGCGGGCGAGACTATCTCGAAGATCATCTCGCCGTCGCGTGCCGCGGACTTCAGCGAGCGTTCGGTCAGTGCGGCCAAAACGCTCATGGTCGCGCGACGGTCCGTTCGGTTAGGTGCAGGAACGCCTCGTCCAGCGAGGGCTTGCGCAGCAAGATGTCGGCGAGCTCGAGCCCCAGCGCGTCCACGCGGCGGAATACCTCGACCAGGGTCGCCACGCCGTCCGGGGCGAACACCGATACCGAACCGGTGTCGTTGTCGATATCAACCCCGTCAAGGCCGGTCAGCGTGGCCACTACCTGGGGCAGGTCGGCGGGGTTGGCCGGGGTCACCTGGCAGTAGCTGGTCCCCACCGCCCGCTTGAGTTCCTCGGACGTGCCGCTGGCGATCACCCGCCCGTGATCGATGACGACGATCGAGTCGCTCAGCACGTCGGCCTCTTCCAGGTACTGGGTGGTCAGCAGCACGGTAATGCCCTGCACCCGCAGCGAGCTCACCAGCGCCCACACGTCGCGGCGGCTGCGCGGGTCCAGCCCGGTGGTCGGCTCGTCGAGGAAGAGCACCTTGGGCGGCACCACCAGGGCGCTGGCCAAATCGACGCGGCGGAACATGCCCCCGGAGTAGGTCGACAGCCGCCGGTCGGCGGCGTCGACCAGGTTGAACTGTTCGAGCAGTTCGTCGGCGCGGGCCTTCGCCCGCCGCCGATTGAGTCCGCGCAGCCTGCTGAACAGCACCAGGTTCTCCCGGCCGGTCAGCATGGGGTCCAGTCCGGTGAACTGCCCGGCCATCCCAATGCTGGCACGTACCTCCGCCGGCCGGCGGACGACGTCATGCCCGGCGACGCTGGCCCGGCCCGACGTCGGGCGGATCAGCGTAGACAAGATGTTGATCGTGGTGGTTTTGCCCGCGCCGTTGTGGCCGAGCAGCCCGCACACCGTCCCGGCCGGAACCGAGAAGTCCACTCCGGCCAGTGCGACCGTGCTTCCCCCGAATTTCTTTGTGAGGCCTTCGACCTCGATCGCCGGTGCGCTCACGGTTGGAGTATTTCACGGTGCGCACCGCCGTGTCGGCGGTATAGGTGGAAAGCGATCCGGGGCAGGGCACCGGCCTTTGCCGACCCGCTCGCCAAACCCGTTCGCGGCGGGGGAGTTCCGAATGTCCGGGGCAAAACCATTGACGTCCAATCCTTTTCGCCGAACGCGTCGACCGTTTCGCGGCCAACGCCGGGTGAGGCGACGAGAAGCACCTAGGCGGTCGGCCTGGGGACCGGGATTTCGGCCGTGTCGGCGTCCGCGTCGTCGTTCTGGTGCAGCAGGACGCGCACCGACCGCCGGGTTCCCTCGGACCGAAGCAGCTGGCTGGCCGGTCGCCGCCGCACCAGCTGCGGCCACCAGAACCAGCGTCCGAGCAGCGCGGCGATGGTGGGCGTCATGAACGAGCGCACGATCAAGGTGTCGAACATCAGACCCAGACCGATGGTGGTACCGACCTGACCGATGATGCGCAGGTCGCTGACCACCATCGAAGCCATGGTGAAGGCGAACACCAAACCGGCGTTGGTGACCACCTTGCCGGTGCCGCCCATCGCCCGAATGATCCCGGTATTGATCCCGGCGGAGATTTCCTCCTTCATCCGGGACACCAGCAGCAGGTTGTAGTCCGATCCCACCGCCAGCAAGACGATGACCGACATCGGCAGCACCATCCAGTACAGCTGGATGCCGAAGATGTACTGCCAGATCAGCACCGACAACCCGAACGAGGCGCCCAGCGACAGCGTCACCGTGCCGACGATGACCAGCGCGGCGATGAAGCTTCGGGTCAGAATCAGCATGATGATGAAGATCAGGCACAGCGCCCCGACGCCGGCGATGAACAGGTCGTAGGTGGATCCGTCCCGGAAGTCCTTGAACGTCGACGCGGTGCCGGCGAGGTAGACCTTGGCGTTCTCCAGGGGAGTGTTCTTGAGCGCCTCCTCGGCCGCCGATCTGATCTTGTCGATCCGGTTCAGGGCTTCCGAGGTGGCCGGGTCGCCCCGGTGCGAAATGATGAAGCGGGCCGCCTTTCCGTCGGGCGACAGGAACTGGCTCATCGCCTTCTTGAAGTCCGCGTTGTCGAAGATGTCCGGGGGCAGATAGAACGAGTCGTCATTCTTGGACGCATCGAACGCCTCGCCCATGGCGGTGGCATCCTTGCTATTGCTGTCCATCTGGCCGATGATCCCGGACATGGTGCTGTGGTTGGTCAGCATCATCCTGAGCATGTCCTCCGACATCGCGATCATCGGTGGATATTGCTCGAGCAGCTGCGGCATCAGCCGGTCCATGTGATCGAGGTCTTGCAGCAGGTACGTCATCTTGTCGCTGAGCGTGTCGACGCCGTCGAGCGTTTCAAAGATGTTCCGCAACGACCAGCATATCGGGATGTCGTAGCAGTGCTTCTCCCAGTAGAAGTAGCTGCGCAGCGGACGCCAGAAGTCCTCGAAGTCCGACATCTTGTCCCGCAATTCCCAAAGGACGGTGGCCATTTCCTTGGTCTTGACGATCGAGTCGTGCGTGATGTCGGTGAGCCGCTTCTGCAGCTCGTAGATGTGCCTCATGATCTCGATCTGCTTGCGCATCAAGTCGGCCTGCACGAGCATGTCGTCCATCCGAGCCTTCATGTACCGGATGTCTTGATGCATGGTGGCCTGCTGCATGCTGAGCAGGAACGGGATCGACGTGTGCTGGATCGGCGTGCCTTCGGGACGGGTGATGCCCTGCACACGAGAAATCCCGTGAACCCCGAAGACTCCCTTGGCAAGTCGATGCAGCACCAGGAAATCGGCGGGGTTACGCATGTCGTGGTCAGCTTCGATCATCAAGAGCTCGGGCATCATCCGCGACTGGGTGAAATGCCGGTCGGCGGCCGCGTATCCGACGTTGGCCGGAACACTGTCGGGCATGTAGAGCCGGTTGTTGTAGCTGGTCTTGTAGCCCGGCAGGGTGACCAGGCCGACCAGGGCGACCGCGATGGTGGCAGTCAGGATGGGCGCGGGCCAGCGGACGATCGCTGTCCCGATCCGGCGCCACCGGCCGAAGCCGATGGCGCGCTTGGGATCGAAGAGGCCGAAGCCGCCGCCGACGGTCAGCACCGCCGGAACCAGCGTCAGGGCGATGAACACCGAGATGAGCATGCCCACCGAACACGGCAGGCCCATGGTCTGGAAGATGGGCATCCGGGTGAAGCTCAGGCACAACATCGCGCCGGCGATGGTCAAACCCGAACCCAACACCACCGGGGCGACGCTGCGATAGGTGGTGAAGTACGCCGTCGCGCGGTCCTCGCCGGCCTGACGCGCCTCTTGATAACGGCCGAAAAAGAAGATGGCATAGTCGGTTCCGGCCGCCATCGCCAGGGCCACCAGCAGGTTGACGGCAAACGTCGACAACGGCATCAGATTGTTGTTGGCGACGAAGGCGATCACGCCCCGCGCGGCGAAGACTTCGATGCCCACCGTGAGCAACAGCAACACGACGGTGGTGACCGAGCGGTAGACGAAGAGCAGCACGATGAAAATGATCAGCGCGCCGATCAGGGTCATCTTCAGGATCGAGCGGTCACCGGCGAGCTGCATATCGGAGAACAACGCCGCGGGCCCGGTGACGTAGGCATTCAGTCCGGCGGGCGGTGGGATCCGCGCGATCACGTCGCGGACGGCCGCCACTGATTCCTGACCCAGCGTGGTGCCCTGGTTGCCGGCCAGATTCAACTGCACGTAGACGGCCTTGCCGTCCGGGCTTTGCGCGCCCGCCTGGGTGAGGCGATCTCCCCACAGGTCCTGCACGTGCTCGACATGCTTTGTGTCGTTGCGTAATTCACGAACCAGCTTGTCGTAATAGGCATGCGCGTCATCGCCCAGCTGCTGCTGCCCCTCGAGCACCAGCATGGCGAAGCTGTCCGAATCGGACTCTTTGAAGTCCCGGCCCATGCGCTGCATGGCCTGCACCGCCGGCGCGTCCTGCGGCGCCAACGGCACCGAATGCTGCTGACCGACGATCTCCAGCCGTGGCACGCCGAACGTCACCAACAGCGTCAGCGCCACCCAGCCGAGGATGATGAACACCGCCAGCCGGCGGATGACCCGCGCAAAAGCCCCGGGAGGCCGGACGCGTTCGGTAGTCATGCTGCCCTCACGTTGTTCACCACGATTGCCGTTTCCATCCTGAAGTGGAAAGCGCCGCCTATTGCGGCTGCTTCAGGAGTAGTGAACGCACCAACGGACGAGGACCGGTCGGGCGCAGCATGGTGCTGGCCGGGCGAGGACGGACAAGCTGTGGCCACCAGAACCAGCGGCCCAGCAACGCGGCGGCCGACGGCGTCATGAACGCCCGCACGATCAGCGTGTCGAACAGCAGGCCCAGGCCGATCGTCGTGCCCACCTGGCCGATGCTGCGCAGGTCGCTGACCACCATCGCGCCCATGGTGAACGCGAACACCAGACCGGCGTTGGTAACCACCTTCCCGGTGCCGCCCATCGCGCGGATGATGCCGGTGTGGATCCCGGCCGCCAGCTCCTCCTTCATCCGGGACACCAGTAGCAGGTTGTAGTCGGACCCCACCGCCAACAACACGATCACCGAAGTCGACAGCACGGTCCAGTGCAGCTGCATGTGCAGCAGGTACTGCCACACCAGCACCGACAACCCGAACGACGCCCCCAGCGACAGCAACACCGTGCCCACGATCACCATGGCCGCGATGAAGCTGCGCGTCATGATCAGCATGATGATGAAGATCAGGCAGAGCGCGGAGACGCCTGCGATCAACAGATCGAATTTCGATCCATCCACCAGGTCCTTGGTGATCGCCGCCGTGCCGGTCAGATAGATCTTGGAATTCTCCAGCGGTGTTCCCTTGAGCGATTCTTCGGCCGCGGTCTTGATCTGTTCCACCCGGGACAGACCCTCGGGTGTGGCGGGGTCACCCCGTTGAGTGATAAGCAGCCGGACGTCCTTGCCGTCCGGCGACATGAACACCTTCTCCACCCGCTTGAAGGAGTCGGAGCCGTTGATGATGCCCGGCGGCAGGTAGAACGAGTCGTCGTTGCGGGAGGCGTCGAAAGCCTGCCCCATCGCGCTGGGATCCTTTGCGCTGGAATCCATTTGGCCGATAACGCCGGACATGGTGCTGTGCATGGTCAGCATCATGGTGCGCATGCCCGACATGGTTTCGATCATCGGCGGGATCTGCATGACCAGCTGCGGCAGGATGGCGTCAAGCTGATCGAGGTTCTTCACCAGATCGCCCAGTTTGTCGTTGATCTCGTCGACGCCGTCGAGTGCGTCGAAGATGGACCGCAGCGAGAAACAGATCGGAATGTCGTAGCAGTGCTTCTCCCAGTAGAAGTAGCTGCGCAGCGGACGCCAGAAGTCCTCGAAATCGGAGATGTGATCGCGCAATTCTCCGGTGATCTCCTGCATTTCATGTGTCGTCTGGACCATGTGGTGCGTCGTTGCGACGAGCTCGCGCATCAGGTCCAGCATGTGCTGCATGATGCCGATCATCTTGCCCAGCTCGTTGGCCTGGACGAGCATGTCGTTCATCCGGTCCTTCTGGAAGGCCATGTTCTGCAGCTGACTGGCCTGGCCCATGCTGATGATCCAGGGAATCGTCGTGTGCTGCAACGGAACTCCCTCGGGGCGGGTGACCGTCTGCACGGTGGCGATGCCGGGGACCGCAAGAACACCCTTGGCGAGTTTGTTGATCACCAACATGTCCGTCGGGTTGCGCAGATCATGGTCGGTCTCGACCAGCAGGATCTCCGGCATCTGCATCCGCTGCCCGGGGAAATGCCGCGCCGCCGCCGCATAGCCCACGTTCGCCGGGATGCTGTCCGGAATGAATTTCTGGTCGTCATAGCTGGGCCGGTAATTCGGCAGCGCCAGCAGTCCGACCAGCGAGACCGCCAGGGTGGCGATGAGAATAGGCGCCGGCCAGCGCACGATCGCGGTGCCGATGCGCCGCCACCGCCGGGCCGAGACCGCCCGGCGCGGCTCGAACAGGCCGAACCGGGCCCCGGCGGCCAGCAGCGCCGGCCCGAGCGTCAGTGCGACCAGGACCGCGATCGAGATGCCCACCGCAACCGGGATACCGAGCGGCTGGAAGTAGGGGAGTCGGGTGAAGCTCAGGCACAGCACCGCACCGGCGATGGTCAAGCCGGAGGCCAGCACCACCTTGGCCACCCCGTTGAACGTGGTGTAGAAGGCCTCTTCCCGGCTCTCGCCCGCTTGCCGTGCCTCCTGATATCGGCCGACGAAGAAGATGCCGTAGTCGGTGCCGGTCGCGATGACGGCGGCCACCAAGAGGTTGACCGCGAAGGTGGTGAGACCTACCACCCCGAGATGGCCCAGTAGCGCGACCATTCCGCGCGCGATCTGCAATTCCAGGCCGACGATCAGCAACAGCAGAATGACGGTGATGACCGATCGATATACCAGCAGCAGCGTCACGAAGATGACGATCAGGCTGGCCAGCGTCACCAGCATGACCGTCTTTTGCCCCGCGATGTTCATGTCCGCGACGATCGGTGCGGGACCGGTGACGTAAACCTTGAGACCTGGCGGGGGAGAAGCCTCCTGGACCAGCTTCCGAATTGCCGCCACGGATTCGTCACCGGCGGCCGCGCCCGCATTTCCGTTCAGGTTCACCTGAACGTAGGCGGCCTTGCCGTCCTGGCTTTGCGCGGCGCCGCGGGTGAGCGGATCGCCCCAGAAGTTCTGCACGTGCTGCACGTGCTTGTGGTCGTTTTCCAGCAGCCGAATCAGGCGGTCGTAGTAGGTGTGCGCGTCGTCGCCGAGTTGCTGCTGGCCCTCCAGCAGGATCATGGCCAGCGCGCCGGTGTTGGTTTCCTTGAAGTCCTCGCCGAGGCGCTCCATCGCCTTGAACGACGGCGCCCCAATGGGACTCAGCGACACCGCGTGCTCGGCCTCGACCTGCTCCAGCGAGGGAACGCCGATGGTGATCAGCACCGCAACCGCCAGCCAGCCCAAAATGATGGGAACGGACAAACGGTGAATGATCCGCGCCACCCGTGGTCGCGCGGCCTGCTGGGTCTCCAATTGCTGGGTACTCATGTGGCCGTCAACACGCAGTAGGTGAATGCGTTCAATTCGTGCGAGATCCTCTCGGTTTTGACAACGCCGTCCACCAGAATGCGGCAGCCGAGACTATCGCTATTGCCCTGTGCCACCACATTTCCCACGATCGACGGCAACGTCGTCGAGATATCGAACGTCCACGGCAGCTCGACGCCGTTGATGTGCTGCGGTTCGCCATTGGCGTCGAAATAGCTGATGTCGGCCATCGCGCCGGCCGGCCCGAAGACCTCGTACTTCACGTGCTTGGGGTTGAACGGTTTGGTGTCCTGCTGCCTGGTGTCGGCGTACGACGGGCGCTTCTCCGAACCGAAAATCCCGTGCAGTCGCGAGACGGTCAAACCGCCGGCAACCACCACCGCCACGATGACCAGCGGAATCCACAGCCGCTTCAAAAACCCGACAAACGTGGTGCCCAGGTTCCGGCCACCCCTGCGGGGGCGACTTTGCTGTATGGGGCGAGTCGATGATCGACGAGCAAAGCCCAGGAAGCCACGTCGACGGCGAGGCGATCGGCTAACGTCCTGTCCTTCCGTGAATGCGTTGTCGGGCCGGGCCCGTACGTCGGGTTCGACCACTGCACCCCCTTCACCCGTATCCACGCCCGCGCCGTTTCCGTCGCCCGAACATCCAACTGCACGTCGGTCGCGACACGCCAGACTGCGGTGCCGCGATGCGGTGCCCGTCGCAGACTAGCCGTGCATCCGTCACCTCATGCGAGCCCCGCCCCCCGGGAGCGCGACCAGATCTTGATGAGTAAACCATGCCATTGACGTCCATATCACTGCTTTGGCAACGCGATACGCGATCGTAATGCCTATCGCGTGCGCAAACGGCATTTTGCTGAAGCGACGAATCTGCTCCCTACACATGTCCTTCGCAAGGCCGCCCACTTACCTAAGCACAGCCGCCCGCGCCGTGTCACCGCCCGGTTCGCCTCGGGGCTTGTTGCCAGCAGCCTGCCAGGTACGCGCCGCGCGTTGGGCTCGCGGTGATTTTCCCGACCCCCGCGACTTCGGCTAGGCTGTGAGCCACAAGCACAATAACTTCATCGGCCGCAAGGACGTGCCTGCTCCAATAGCGAAATTTCGCAGTCAACGCCATTGATGCAGGTCGCTGCAGCGAATAAAGGGGCATCGGGGCCCCACCGCACACCGATCACCCGATGGCGACAACAGCCTTGCAGGTCACAGCAGGAACTTTGGCCAAACCACCGACGGGCACTGTTGCCCTGAACTATGGTTTGGACCTGTTCCACTCATGTCCACTATGCATCCTGGAGAATTGTGAGCATCAATCCATTCGACGACGACAACGGCAGCTTTTTCGTCCTGGTGAACGACGAGGAGCAACACAGCTTGTGGCCGGCCTTCGCCGATGTTCCAGCTGGCTGGAGGGTGGTACACGGGGAAGCGGACCGCGCTGCGTGTTTGGAGTACATCGAGCAGCACTGGCCCGACATTCGGCCGAAGAGCCTGCGGGACAAGCTCGCAACGGGTCGGGGTTTTGATCAGTAACCTGCCGGGGTACGGGGCGGGTGGGTGGAGACTTGGGGGAGTCGATGGCGAGGGATGATCGGGCGTTTCCGCTGACGCGAGGGCAGCTTGATATCTGGTTATCCCAGGAAGCCGGTTTCGCCGGCACCCAGTGGCAGCTCGGTCTGCTGGTCAAGATCGACGGCAAGGTCCATCGCGACGCGCTCGAGCAGGCCATCACCCAGGCCGTCGCCGAAGCCGAACCCGGCCGGGTCTCGTTCTTCGAGGTCGACGGCCAGGTGGTGCAGAAGCCGATCGACTACCCGCACGTCGAGCTGGCTTTTCACGACCTGACCGACCACGCCGACCCGGTGGCCGAGGCGCGGGAGATGTCGTCCGCCATTCAGCGCACGCCGATGCCGTTGAACGGCCAAATGTTCAAATTCGTGCTTTTCCAAACAGGGCACGACGAATTCTATTTGTTTGGTTGCTGCCACCACATAGCTATCGACGGTCTGGGCATGGCTCTTGTTTGCCGACGGGTGGCCACCATTTATTCGGCAATGGTGGCCGGTAAGCCGATTCCGGACGCTTACTTCGGCACGGTGCAGGACCTGATCGACCTGGAGTCGGGCTACGAGGCCTCCCCGGACTATGCCGAGGACAAGGCGTACTGGAGCGAGCACCTGCCGCCGGAGAGCGGGCCGGTCGACCGGCTGCCCGACGCCGAAGGGGAGCGCGACCACTACTCGCCGTCCGCGTCGGTACAGCTGGACCCGTCCGTCGCCAACCGGATCAAGGAGCTGTCCAAAAAGCTTGCCATCCGCCGCTTTTCGGTCACCACCGCCGCGTGCGCGCTGTTGGTGCGCGGCTGGTCGGGTAGCGGATCGGAGGTGGCGCTGGACTTCCCGGTCAGCCGGCGGGTGCGTCCGGAGTCCAAAACGCTGCCCGCGATGCTGGCCGGCGTGGTGCCGCTGGTGCTCAGCACCGCGCCCGAGTCGACGGTCGCCGACTTCTGCAAGCACGTCGACAAGCGCATCCGCGAGCTGCTGGCGCACCAGCGCTTCCCGGTGCACACCCTCGAAGGCGACGGGTTGCGGCAGGCGCCCAACCGGGTCGGGATCAACTTCATCCCGTCCCGGCTGACGCTGGACCTGGCCGGTTCCCCGGCGACGGCGTCGTACACCAACCACGGCCCGGTGGGGCATTTCGGGTTGTTCTTCCTGGGCGCCGGCGACCAGCTGTTCCTCAGCACCGCGGGCCCGGGCCAACCGTTCGCCAGCTTCGGCGTCGCGGACCTGGCCGGTCGGCTGCAGCAGATCCTGGCCGCGATGACCGAGGACCCGGACCGCCCGCTGTCCTCGATCGAACTGCTGACCGGCGACGAGCCCGCGCTGATCGACCGGTGGAGCAACCGTCCGGCGCTGACCGAGCCCGCACCCGCCCCGGTGTCGATCCCCCAGGCCTTCGCCGAACACGTGCAGCGCACCCCCGACGCGGTGGCGGTGACGTTCGGGGCGACCTCGCTGACCTACGCCCAGCTCGACGAGGCGTCCAACCGGCTGGGCCATCTGCTCGCCGACCACGGCGTGGGCCCGGGCGACTGCGTGGCGGTGATGTTCCCCCGCTGCGCCGACGCCATCGTCTCGATGCTGGCGGTGCTCAAGACCGGGGCGGCCTACGTGCCGATCGACCCGGCGCACGCGTCGTCGCGGATGGACTTCGTGCTCGCCGACGCCGCCCCCAGCGCGGTGATCACCACCTCCGACCTGCGCTCGCGGCTGGACGATCACGACCTCCTCGTCGTCGACGTGCACGACCCGGCCGTCGAAGCCCAGCCCGGCACCGCGCTGCCGTGGCCGGCGCCGGAGAACACCGCCTACATCATCTACACCTCGGGAACCACCGGGACCCCCAAAGGTGTTGCCATTCCTCATCTCAACGTCACCTGGCTGATCGAGTCGCTGGACGCCGGCCTGCCGCCCGGAAACGTGTGGACGCAGTGCCACTCGTCGGCGTTCGACTTCTCGGTGTGGGAGATCTTCGGCGCCCTGCTGCGCGGCCGGCGGCTGCTGGTGGTGCCCGAGTCGGTGGCGTCGTCGCCGGAGGACTTCCACGCCCTGCTGGTCGCGGAGCAGGTCAGCGTGCTCACCCAGACGCCGTCGGCGGTGGCGATGCTCTCACCCGAGGGCCTGGAGTCCACCGCGCTGGTGGTGGCCGGCGAGGCCTGCCCGACCGACGTGGTCGACCGGTGGGCGGCGCCCGGGCGGGTGATGCTGGACGCCTACGGCCCGACCGAGACCACGGTGTGCGCGTCGATCAGCACACCGCTGACGGCCGGCGACCCGGTGGTGCCGATCGGCTCGCCGATCGCCGGGGCGGCGATGTTCGTGCTCGACAAGTGGCTGCAGCCGGTGCCCGCCGGCGTGGTGGGCGAGCTGTACCTGGCCGGCCGCGGCGTGGGGCACGGCTACGTGCGCCGGCCCGGCCTGACCGCCTCGCGGTTCGTGCCCAACCCGTTCGGCGCCCCCGGCTCGCGGATGTACCGCACCGGCGACCTGGTGTGCTGGGGCCCCGACGGGCAGCTGCAGTACCTGGGCCGCGCCGACGAGCAGGTCAAGATTCGCGGCTTCCGCATCGAGCTCGGCGAAATCCAGTCGGTGCTGGCCGGTTTGGACGGGGTGGAGCAGGCGGCGGTGGTCGCCCGCGAGGACCGGCCCGGCGACAAGCGCCTCGTCGGCTACATCACCGGCACCGCCGACCCGGCCGAGCTGCGCGCGCAGCTGGCCGACCGGCTGCCGCCCTACATGGTCCCGACCGCGGTGATGGTGCTCGACGCGCTGCCGCTGACCGGCAACGGCAAGCTGGACAAGCGCGCGCTGCCCTCGCCGGAATACGCCGCCGGCGAATACCGGGCGCCCGGCGACGCGATCGAGGAGATCCTGGCCGACATCTACGCCCAGGTGCTGGGCGTGGAGCGGGTCGGGGTGGACGACTCGTTCTTCGACCTGGGCGGCGACAGCATCCTGTCCATGCAGGTGGTGGCCCGCGCCCGCGCGGCGGGGGTGATCTGTCGGCCGCGCGACGTGTTCGTCGAGCAGACGGTGGCCCGGCTGGCGCGGGTGTCCCAAGTGGCTGTCGACGGCGAGTTGGGCGCGGCCGACGAGGGGATCGGGCCGGTGCGGCCCACCCCGATCATGCGCTGGCTGCAGGACATCGACGGCCCGATCGACGAGTTCAACCAGACCATGGTGCTGGCCGCGCCCGCCGGGGTCGGTGTCGACGACGTCGCGGTGGTGCTGCAGGCACTGCTGGACCGCCACCCGATGCTGCGGCTGCGGGTGCAGGACGACGGCGCCGGTGGCTGGTCGCTGGAGGCGCCCGAGGTCGGCTCGGTGCGCGCGGCCGACTGCCTGCGCGCGGTCGACAGTTTGTCCGACGCCGCGCTCGTCGAGGCGCGGTCCCGGCTCAACGTGTCCGACGGCGTACTGCTGTCCGCGGTATGGGCAAGCGAGACAAGCCAATTGGCGTTGGTTGTTCATCACCTGGCGGTTGATGGGGTGTCGTGGCGGACGTTGATCGAGGACATCAACATCGCCTGGGCGCAGCATCAGGGTGGTCAGGAGATCGCGTTGCCGGTGCCGGGCACGTCGTTTGCGCGGTGGTCGTCGATTCTGGCCGAGTACGCCAAGAGTCCGGCGGTGGTGGCTGCGGCGGCGGCGTGGCAGCAGGTGGTGGCCACGCCGGCGGTGTTGCCGGCGGTGGGGCCCGATGACACGTATGCGTCGGCGGGGCAGTTGTCGGCGTCGCTGGATGTGCAGACCACCCGGTTGTTGTTGGGGGAGGTGCCGGCGGCGTTTCACGCTGGGGTGCAAGACATTTTGTTGATTGCGTTCGGGTTGGCCTGCACGGAGTTCGTGGGTGGTGGCGCGCCGATCGGTATCGACGTGGAGGGTCACGGGCGGCACGAGGAGATCGCCTCGGGGGTGGATCTGTCTCGTACGGTGGGCTGGTTCACCACGAAATATCCTGTGGCACTGAGGATGGGCCGGCGTCTGGATTGGGCGCGGGTGGTGGCGGGGGAGGCCGCGCTGGGCGCGGTGATCAAGGATGCCAAGGAGCAGTTGCGGGCGCTGCCCGACGGCCTGAGCTACGGGTTGCTGCGCTATTTGAACCCCGAGATCGAGGTGCAGGGGCCGGATCCGGTGATCGGATTCAACTACCTGGGCCGGCTGGGTGCCGGCGCCGACCTGTCCGAGGAGATGTGGCGGGTCAGCGCCGACAGCCTGTCATCGGCCGCGGTGGCAACGGCCGTGCCAATGCCGTTGGCGCACACCGTCGAACTCAACGCCGGCACCATGGACACCGACGCCGGCCCGCAGTTGCACGCCAACTGGACCTGGGCGCGCTCCGTGCTCACCGACGAGCAGCTAAACCGGTTGAGCCGGTTGTGGTTCGAGGCGCTGACCGGCATCTGCGCGCACGTGCAGGCCGGCGGCGGCGGGCTGACGCCGTCCGACATCGCGCCCGCCCGCCTCGACCAGCAGCAGATCGACGAACTCTGCCAGCAGCACCAGATCGCCGACGTGCTGCCGCTGAGCCCGGTCCAGCAGGGGCTGCTGTTCCACACCGGCTTCGCCCAGGAACTCGAAGACCTCTACGCCGTGCAGCTCGGCATCACCGTGAGCGGCACCCTCGACCCGCACAGGCTGCGCGACGCGGTGCAGAACGCGGTCAACCGCCACCCCAACCTGGTCGCCCGCTTCTTCGACGAATTCGGCGAGCCGGTGCAGATCATTCCCGCCGAACCCGAAATGGCTTGGCGCTACCTCGAACTCGACGGTGGCGACATCGACGGACAGCTCGAGCAGCTGTCCGCGGACGAACGCGCCGCCGTGTGCGATTTGGCCGGCCAGCCCGCCTTCCGGGCCGCGCTGATCCGCATCGCCGACGACCGGCACCGGCTGCTGCTCACCATCCACCACATCGTGATCGACGGCTGGTCGCTGCCCGTGCTTCTCCAAGAGGTGTTCGCCGGCTACTACGGCCAGCGGCTGCCCGCGCCGCCGTCGTACCGCAGCTACCTGATGTGGCTGTCCGCCCAGGACCGGGCCGCCGCCCAGGACGCGTGGCGCGAGGCCCTGGCCGGGTTCGAGACCCCGACCCTGGTGGCCCCGCCGGGCAAGATCGGGCGGCGCGCCGTTGCCACCTATACGGTTTCGGCCGACACCACCAAGGCGCTCGGCGAGCTGGCCCGCTCCAGCCGCACCACCGTCAGCACCGTCCTGCAGGGCGCCTGGGCGCAGCTGCTCACCTGGCTGACCGGCCAGCACGACGTCGCCTTCGGCACCGCCGTCTCCGGCCGGCCCACCGAGCTGCCCGGCGCCGACGCCATGGTCGGCTTGTTGATCAACACCGTGCCGGTGCGCGCCGACATCGCCGCCGCGACCACCGTCGTCGACCTGCTCGAGCAGCTGCAACGCGCGCACGCCGACACGCTCGAGCATGAACACTTGGCGCTCAACGAAATTCACCGCGTCACCGGGCACGACCAACTGTTCGACACCCTGTTCCTCTACGAGAACTACCCGATCGACGCCAGCGCGCTGCTCGACGTGCACGAGCTGGCCGTCACCGAGTTCAGCAGCCGCGAATTCAACCACTACCCGCTGTCGGTGGTGGCCACCCCGGGCCACGAACTGAGCCTGCGGGTCGAGTACGACACCGAGGTGTTCGACGAGGCCGGCATCGAAACCCTGATCGAGCGGCTGCGCCAGGTGCTGGCGGCCATGACCACCGATCCCGGGCAGCGGCTGTCGGCGATCGACCTGCTCGACGCCGCCGAGCATGAGCGGCTCGACGCCTGGGGCAACCGGGCGGTGCTGACCCGGCGGCCCGCCGCGCAGGCCTCGATCCCGGCGCTGTTCGCCGCGCAGGTTGCCCGCGCCGCCGACGCGGTGGCGATCACCTGCGGCGAGCGGTCGTTCACCTACCGCGAGGTCGAGGAGTCGGCAAATCGGTTGGCGCACTTGCTTTCCGGGCAGGGCGCGGGCCCAGGTCAGCGGGTGGCGGTGGTCATTCCGCGCTCGGCCGAGGCAGTGGTGGCGATCTTCGCGGTGCTCAAGACCGGCGCCGCCTACGTGCCGATCGACCCCGGCGTGCCGGCGGCCCGGCTGCAGTTCGTGCTCGCTGACTCCGCACCCGTCGCCGCGGTCACCACGGCGGAGGTGCGCGACCGGCTGGACGGGTTCACCGGCCAGATCATCGATTTCGACGACCCCGCCGTCGCCGAGCAGCCCGCCACCGGCCTGCCCGTCCCGGCCGCCGACAACATCGCCTACATCATCTACACGTCGGGCACCACCGGAACCCCCAAGGGCGTGGCCATCCCACACCGCAACGTGACGTTGCTGCTGGAGACACTCGACGCTCAGCTGGGGTTGGGCCAGGTGTGGACGCAGTGTCACTCCCTGGCGTTTGACTTCTCGGTGTGGGAGGTCTTCGGCTCGCTGCTCTACGGCGGCCGCCTGGTCGTGGTGCCGGACGCGGTGGTGCGCTCGGCCGAAGACTTGCACGCGTTGTTGGTTCGTGAGCAGGTCAGTGTGTTGAGTCAGACGCCGTCGGCGTTTTATGCGTTGCAGAGTGCTGATGCGTTGGCCCCGGAGTTGGGTCAGCAGTTGAAGTTGCAGACGGTGGTGTTCGGCGGTGAGGCGCTGGAACCGCATCGGTTGGCGACGTGGCTGCATCATCATCCGGGGTTGCCGCGGATGATCAATATGTATGGCATTACCGAGACGACGGTGCATGCGTCGTTCCGGGAGATCGTCGATGCCGATGTGGATAGCAGCGACAGCCCGATCGGCGTGCCGCTGGCCAATCTGGCCTTCTTTGTGTTGGACGGGTGGTTGCGCCCGGTCCCGGTCGGTGTGGTCGGCGAGCTCTACGTGGCCGGTGGCGGCCTGGCCACCGGCTACGTCGGCAGGCCCGGCCTGTCCGCCACCCGCTTCGTGGCGTGCCCGTTCGGCGGGCCCGGCGCGCGGATGTACCGCACCGGCGACCTGGTGCGCTGGGGCGCCGACGGGCAGCTGCAGTACATGGGCCGCGCCGACGCGCAGGTCAAGATCCGCGGTTACCGCATCGAGCTCGGCGAGATCCAGGCCGCCCTGGCCGGTTTGGACGGCGTCGAGCACGCCGCCGTGATCGCCCGCGAGGACCGGCCCGGCGACAAGCGCCTGGTCGGCTACATCACCGGCACCGCCGACCCGGCCGAGGTCCGCGCGCAGCTGGGCGAGCGGCTGCCCGGCTACATGGTGCCCTCGGCGGTGGTGGTGCTCGACGCGCTGCCGCTGACCGTCAACGGCAAGCTGGACACCCGGGCCCTGCCCGCGCCCGAATACTCCGACGTCGACCGGTACCGCGCCCCGGTGACCGCGATCGAGGAGATCCTGGCCGACATCTATGCCCAGGTGCTGGGCGTGGAGCGGGTCGGGGTGGACGACTCGTTCTTCGACCTGGGCGGCGACAGCATCCTGTCCATGCAGGTGGTGGCCCGCGCCCGGGCCGCCGGCGTGATCTGCCGGCCCCGCGACGTCTTCACCGAGCAGACGGTGGCCCGGCTGGCCCGGGTCGCCACCGTCGCCACCGGCGACGACGACGTCGTCGACGAGGGCACCGGCCGGGTGGTGGCCACCCCGATCATGCGCTGGCTGCAGAACATGGACGGCCCGGTCGAGCAGTTCAACCAGACCATGGTGCTGGCCGCCCCCGCCGGCGTCACCCCCGACGACGTGGCCGCGGTGCTGCAGGCGCTGCTGGACCGGCACGCGATGCTGCGGCTGCGGGTCGAGGACGACGGCGCCGGCGGCTGGTCGCTGGAGGTGCCCGAGGCCGGCTCGGTGCAGGCCGCCGACTGCCTGGAGACCGTGGACGCGTTGTCGCCGGCGGCGCTGGTTGACGCCCGGTCGCGGCTGAACCTCGCCGACGGCATCCTGGTGCGCGCCGTATGGGCAAGCGAGACAAGCCAATTGGCGTTGATCATCCACCACCTGGCGGTCGACGGGGTGTCCTGGCGGACCCTGATCGAGGACCTCAACATCGCCTGGGCGCAACACCACAGCGGCCAGCCGGTGGCCCTGCCGACCGGCGGCATGTCGTTCGCCCGCTGGTCGGCGCTGCTCGAGGACCACGCCCGCCGGCCCGAGGTGGTCGAGCGCGCCGAGGACTGGCGGCAGGTGGCCGCCGTCCCGGCGGTGCTGCCCGGGGCGCAACCCGGGGACACCTACGCGACGGCCGGGCAGTTGTCGGCGTCGCTGGACGTGGAGACCACCCGGCTGCTGCTGGGCGAGGTGCCCGCGGCGTTTCACGCCGGGTTGCAAGACATTCTGCTGATCGCGTTCGGGCTGGCCTGGACACAGTTCATCGGCACCGGCGCGCCGATCGGCATCGACGTGGAGGGCCACGGCCGCAGCGAGGAGCTGGGCCCGCAGGTCGACCTGTCCCGTACGGTGGGCTGGTTCACGGCCAAGTACCCGGTGGCGCTGCGCCTCGGCGGGCTGTCCTGGGGTCAGGTGGTCGGCGGCGACGAGGCGTTGGGCGCGGTGGTCAAGGAGGCCAAGGAGCAACTGCGGGCCCTGCCCGACGGCCTGACCTACGGGTTGCTGCGCTACCTGAATCCCCAAGCGGGGCTGGATGTTTCGGATCCGGCGATCGCGTTCAACTACCTGGGCCGGCTCGGCGGCGGGGCCGCCGAGCTCTCACCCGAGCTGTGGCGGCTGAGCCCGGACAGCTTCGCGCTGGCCGGCGCGGCCGGGGCGGTGGAGCTGCCGCTGCCGCACACCGTGGAGCTCAACGCCGGCACCATGGACACCGAGGACGGCCCGCACCTGCAGGCCAACTGGACGTGGGCCCGCTCCGCGCTGGACGACAAGCAGATCGGCCGGCTTTCCGAGCTGTGGTTCGACGCCCTGGCCGGCATCTGCACGCACGTGCGGGCCGGCGGTGGCGGGCTGACGCCCTCGGACGTCGCCCCCGCCCGGCTGACCCAGCGGGACCTCGACGAGCTGGCTCAGCGGTACCGGGTCGCCGACGTGTTGCCGCTGACCCCGCTGCAACAGGGGCTGCTGTTCCACGCCGGCACCGCGCAGGGCAGCCAGGAATCCGAAGACCTCTACGCCGTCCAGCTGGACATCTCCGTGACCGGCGCCGTCGACCCCGACCGGCTGCGCGAGGCGGTGCGGACCGTCATCACCCGCCACCCCAACGTGGTGGCCCACTTCAGCGAGGACTTCGGCGAGCCGGTGCAGATCCTGTCCGCCGAGCCCGAGCTGGCCTGGCAGTACGTCGAGCTGGACGCCGGCGCCGACCTCGACGAGCAGGTGGAGCGGCTGTCGTCGGCCGAACGCGTCGCCGTCGCCGACCTGGCCCAGCCGCCGCTGCGCGGCGCGCTGATCCGCACCGCGGAGGACGCCTACCGGTTCGTGCTCACCAACCACCACATCGTGCTGGACGGCTGGTCCAAGCCGCTGCTGCTGCAAGAGATCTTCGCCGCCTATTTCGGGGTGCGGCTGCCCGCGCCGGTGCCTTACCGCAACTTCATCACCTGGCTGTCGGCGCAGGACCGGGCCGCGGCGCAGGCGGCCTGGCGCGAGGTGCTGGCCGGTTTCGACACCCCCACCCTGGTGGGCCCGTCGGGCCGGATGGCCCTCGGGCCGCGCGGCGTGGCCGAGTTCCACGTTCCCGCCGACACCAGCAGGCTGCTCGGCGAGCTGGCCCGCTCCTGCCGCACCACCGTGAGCACGGTGCTGCAGGCGGCCTGGGCGCAGCTGCTGATGTGGCTGACCGGGCAGCACGACGTGGTGTTCGGCACCGCGGTGTCGGGCCGTCCGACCGAATTGGCCGGATCCGAGTCGATGGTGGGCCTGCTGATCAACACCGTGCCGGTGCGCGCCACGATCGGCGCCGAAACCACCATCGCCGACCTGCTTGACCAGCTACAACGGGCTTACACCCACACGCTGGAGCATCAGCACCTGGCGCTGAACGATATCCATCGTGTAACGGGGCACGACCAGATTTTCGACACAATGTTCGTGTACGAGAACTATCCCATCGATACTGCCGCGCTATCGGCTGTGGACGAGTTAACTATTACTGGATTTACGAACCGGGAATACAACCACTATCCACTTTCGGTGCAAGCCGTGCCGGGCCATGAGATCGGTCTTCGCGTCGAGTTCGATACCGACGTGTTCGGCGAGGCAAGGATCGAAAAGGTGATCGAACGATTCCGGCGCGTGCTGGAAGCCATGACCGTGGACTTGGAGGAACAGTCATGACCGTCGGTGCGGGACGGCGATTGTTGTCGATCGATCTGCTGGATGGCGGCGAGCACGACCGGCTGGACGAGTGGGGTAACCGGGCGATCCTGACCAAGCCGGTCAAGGCTCCGGCATCGATCCCGGGGATGTTCGCGGCCCAGGTGGCGCGCTCCGCGGAGGCCGTGGCGCTGTCCTTCGAGGGTCGCTCGATGACGTACCGCGAGCTCGACGAGGCGTCGAACCGGCTGGCGCACCTGCTGGCCGAGCAGGGCGCGGCCCCCGGCGAGTGCGTGGCTTTGCTGTTCTCCCGGTCCGACGAGGCGATCGTGTCGATCCTGGCGGTGCTCAAGACCGGCGCGGCCTACCTGCCGATCGACCCGGCGCTGCCCGCGGCGCGGATGGAATTCATGCTCGGCGACGCCACCCCGATCGCCGCCGTCACCACCGCCGGCCTGCGCGACCGGCTGGAGGGCTTCGACCTGCCGGTGATCGACGTCGACGAGGCCGCCGCGGAGATCGAGCGCACCCAGCCCAGCAGCGCGCTGCCCGGGCCGTCGCCCGACGACATCGCCTACATGATCTACACCTCGGGCACCACCGGCACCCCCAAGGGCGTGGCGGTCACCCACCGCAACGTGACCGAGTTCCTGAAGACCCTGCACCCCAAGCTGCCGTCGGGCCCGGGACAGGTGTGGTCGCAGTGGCACTCGCTGGTCTTCGACGTCTCGGTGTGGGAGACCTGGGGTGCGCTGCTGCACGGCGGGCGCCTGGTGGTGGTGCCCGAATCGGTGGCGGGTTCGCCCGATGACCTGCACGACCTGCTGGTGGCCGAGGGTGTCACCGTGCTCAGCCAGACCCCGTCGGCGGTGGGCATGCTCTCGCCGGAGGGCCTGGACTCGACGGCGCTGGTCGTCGCCGGTGAGGCCTGCCCGGCCGAGGTGGTCGACCGGTGGGCGCCGGGCCGGGTGATGATCAACGCCTACGGCCCGACCGAGGCCACCGTGTACGCCGCGATGAGCGCCCCGCTGACCGCGGAGTCCGGCGCCCCGCCGATCGGCTCGCCGGTTCCCGGCGCGGCGCTGTTCGTGCTGGACAAGTGGTTGCGGCCCGCGCCCGAGGGCGTGGTCGGCGAGCTGTACATCGCCGGCCGCGGCGTCGCGACCGGGTACGCCCGCCGGGCGGGCCTGACGGCCTCGCGGTTCGTGGCCTGCCCGTTCGGCGGGCCGGGCGCGCGGATGTACCGCACCGGCGACCTGGTCCGGTGGGGCGCCGACGGGCAACTGCAATACCTCGGCCGCGCCGACGAGCAGGTCAAGATCCGCGGCTACCGCATCGAACTCGGCGAGATCCAGTCCGCCCTGGCCGCGCTCGACGGCGTGGACCAGGCCGCCGTCATCGCCCGCGAGGACCGCCCCGGCGACAAGCGCCTGGTCGGCTACATCACCGGCACCGCCGACCCGGCCGAGCTGCGCACCCAGCTGGGCAAGCGGCTGCCCGCCTACATGGTCCCGGCCGCGGTGGTGGTGCTCGAGTCGCTGCCGTTGACCGTCAACGGCAAGCTGGACAAGCGCGCCCTGCCCGCGCCGGAATACCACAAGCGCGCCGGCCAGTACCGCGCCCCGTCCAACCACACCGAGGAGATCCTTGCCGACATCTACGCCCAGGTCCTCGGCGTGGAGCGGGTCGGTGTCGACGACTCCTTCTTCGACCTGGGCGGCGACAGCATCCTGTCCATGCAGGTGGTCGCCCGCGCCCGGGCGGCGGGGGTGATCTGCCGGCCGCGCGACGTGTTCGTCGAGCAGACGGTGGCCCGGCTGGCCCGGGTGGCCAGCGACGGCGCCGACGAGGAGCAGGTGGTCGACGAGGGCATCGGGCCGGTGCAGGCCACCCCGATCATGCGCTGGCTGCAAACCGTGCAGGGCCCGATCGACGACTTCAACCAGACCATGGTGCTGGCCGCGCCGTCGGGCGTCACCGCCGACGACGTCGCGGTGGTGCTGCAGGCGCTGCTGGACCGCCACCCGATGCTGCGGCTGCGGGTCGAGGACGACGGCGCCGGCGGCTGGAACCTGCAGGCGCCCGAGCCGGGCTCGGTGCGCGCCGCCGACTGCCTGCAGTCGGTCGACACCCTGTCCGACGCGGTGCTCGTCGCGGCACGGTCCCGGCTGAACCCGGGCGCCGGCGTCATGGTGAGCGCGGTATGGGCAAGTGAGACAAGCCAATTGGCGTTGATCATCCACCACGTGGCCGTCGACGGGGTGTCCTGGCGGACCCTGATCGAGGACCTCAACATCGCCTGGGCGCAACACCACAGCGGCCAGCCGGTGGCACTGCCGGCCGGCGGCACCTCGTTCGCCCGGTGGTCGTCGCTGCTGGCCGAACACGCGCTGACCCCGGCGGTGGTCGAGCAGGCCGACGCCTGGCGCGAGGTGGTGGCCACCCCGGCCGTGCTGCCGGCGGTACAGCCCGAGGTGGACACCTACCAGAGCGCCGAGCAGCTGTCGGTCTCGCTGGACGTCGACACCACCCGGCTGCTGCTGGGCGAGGTGCCCGCCGCGTTCCACGCCGGCGTGCAGGACATCCTGCTGATCGCCTTCGCGATGGCCTGGACGCAGGTCGTCGGCGCCG
This sequence comes from Mycobacterium avium subsp. avium, assembly GCF_009741445.1. Lineage (NCBI taxonomy): Bacteria > Bacillati > Actinomycetota > Actinomycetes > Mycobacteriales > Mycobacteriaceae > Mycobacterium > Mycobacterium avium. The sequence goes on from NZ_CP046507.1 coordinate 1,230,381, forward strand.
GCACCCCGATCGGCATCGACGTCGAGGGCCACGGGCGCCACGAGGAGCTGGGCCCGCACGTGGACCTGTCGCGCACCGTGGGTTGGTTCACCACCAAATACCCGGTGGCGCTGGCGATCGACGGCCTGGACTGGGCCAGCGTGGTGGCCGGCGACGACGCGCTGGGCGCGGCGGTCAAGGCCGCCAAGGAGCAGCTGCGCGCCCTGCCCGACGGCCTGACCTACGGGCTGCTGCGCTACCTCAACCCGGACGTCGACCTCGGCGGGTCCGACCCGGTCATCGGGTTCAACTACCTGGGCCGGCTGGGCGCGGCCGCGGACCTGCCCGGCGAGCTGTGGCGGCTGAGCCCGGACAGCCTGTCGCTGAGCGGCGCGGCCGCCGCGGTGGCGATGCCGCTGATGCACACCGTGGACCTCAACGCCGGCACCATGGACACCGAGGACGGCCCGCACCTGCACGCCAACTGGACGTGGGCGCCCTCGGCGGTGGACCGCGACCAGATCAGCCGGTTGAGCCAGCTGTGGTTCGAGGCGCTGGCCGGGATCTGCGCGCACGTGCGGGCCGGCGGCGGCGGGCTGACCCCGTCCGACATCCTGCCCGCGCGGCTGAACCAGCGCCAGATCGACGAGCTGAGCAAGCAGCACCAGATCGCCGACATCCTGCCGCTGACCCCGCTGCAGCAGGGTCTGCTCTTCCACGCCAGCTTCGCCCAGGACCCGGGCGACGACGTCTACGCGGTGCAGCTGGGCATCACGGTGACCGGCGCCCTGGATTCGCACCGCCTGCACGACGCCGTGCACACCGTCGTCAACCGCCACCCCAACCTGGCCGCCCGGTTCTGCCCGCAGTACGGCGAACCCGTGCAGGTCGTCCCGGCCGACCCGGTGATGGCCTGGCGGTACATCCAGCTGGGCCCCGAAGACGTCGACCCGGAACAAAAGGTGGAGGAGCTGTGCGCCGCCGAACGCGCCGCCGTCAGCGACCTGGCCAACCGGCCGGCGTTCCGGGCCGCGCTGATCCGCACCGCGGACAACCGGCACCGGTTCGTGCTGACCAACCACCACATCGTGATGGACGGCTGGTCGCTGCCCATCCTGCTGCGCGAGATCCTGGCCATCTACTACGGCGACCAGCTGCCCGCGCCCGCCACCTACCGCAGCTACCTGACCTGGCTGGCCGGCCAGGACCGCAGCGCGGCGCAGGCGGCCTGGCGTCAGGTGCTGGACGGATTCGACACGCCCACCCTGGTGGGCCCGGCCGGCCGGATGCGGCTCGGCCGGCGCGCCGTGGAGTCCTACCGGCTGTCCGCCGAGACCACCCGCGCGCTGGGCGAGCTGGCCCGCGCCTGCCACACCACCGTCAACACGGTGCTGCAGGCCGGCTGGGCGCAGCTGCTGATGCGACTGACCGGTCAGCATGACGTGGCGTTCGGCACCGCGGTGTCGGGCCGGCCGGCCGACCTGGCCGGCGCCGAGTCCATGGTGGGCCTGCTGATCAACACCGTGCCGGTGCGGGCCAACACCCACGCCGAAACCACCGTCGCCGACCTGCTGGACCAGCTGCAGCAGCACCACAACGACACCCTGGAACACGAGCACCTGGCGCTCAGCGAGATCCACCGGGTGACCGGGCACGACGCGCTGTTCGACACCCTGTTTCTGTACGAGAACTATCCGATCGACACCAGCGTGCCGCTGGGATTCCACGAGTTGGCCATCACCGATGTCACCAACCGCGAGTACAACCACTACCCGCTGTCGGTGATGGCGCTGCCGGGTCGCGAGCTCGGCCTGCGCGTCGAATTCGACACCGACGTGTTCGACGCGGCCGGCATCGAGAAGCTGACCGAGCGGTTCCAGCGGGTGCTGTCGGAGATGACGGCCGACCCGACTCGACGGCTGACATCGCTGGAGGTGATGGACGAGGCCGAGCACGAGCTGCTCGACGCGTGGGGCAACCGGCCGGTGCTGAGCCAGCCGGCCACCGGCACCTCGATCCCGGCGCTGTTCGCCGCGCAGGTGGCCCGCACCCCGGACGCGGCGGCGCTGACCTTCCAGGGTCGCTCGATGAGCTATCGGGAACTCGACGAGGCGTCAAACCGGTTGGCGCACTTGCTGATCGAGGAGGGCGCCGGCCCGGGCGAGTGCGTGGCGCTGCTGTTCTCCCGCTCGGCCGAGGCGATCGTGTCCATCCTGGCGGTGCTCAAGACCGGGGCGGCGTACCTGCCGATCGACCCGGCGCTGCCCGCCGCGCGGATCGAGTTCCTGCTCGGCGACGCCGAGCCGGTCGCCGTGGTCACCACGGCCGCGCTGCGGTCGCGGCTGGACGGCTGCAAGCCGTCGGTCGTCGACGTCGACGACCCCGCGCTGGCCGGCCAGCCCAGCGCCGCGCTGCCCGTCCCGTCGTCGGACAACATCGCCTACCTGATCTACACCTCGGGCACCACCGGCGTGCCCAAGGGGGTGGCGGTCAGTCACGACAACGTCGCCCAGCTGGTGGAGTCGCTGCACGCCGACCTGCCCGAGGGCGGGGTGTGGGCGCAGTGGCACTCGCTGGTGTTCGACGTGTCGGTGCACGAGATCTGGGGTGCGCTGCTGCACGGCGGGCGCCTGGTGGTGGTGCCCGAGTCGGTCGCCGCCTCCCCGGACGAGTTGCACGACCTGCTGGTCGCCGAGGGCGTCACCGTGCTCAGCCAGACCCCGTCGGCGGTGGGCATGCTCTCGCCGGAGGGCCTGGACTCGACGGCGCTGGTGGTGGCCGGTGAGGCCTGCCCGGTCGAGATCGTGGATCGGTGGGCGCCGGGCCGGGTGATGATCAACGCCTACGGCCCGACCGAGGCGACGGTGTACGCCGCGATGAGCACGCCGCTGCAGCCCGGCACCGGGTCGGCGCCGATCGGGTCGCCGGTGCCGCGCGCCGCGCTGTTCGTGCTGGACCGGTGGCTGCGCCCGGCACCCCCGGGTGTGGTCGGCGAGCTGTACATCGCCGGTCACGGCGTGGCCACCGGGTACGCGCGCCGATCGGGCCTGACGGCGTCGCGGTTCGTGGCCTGCCCCTTCGGCGGCCCCGGCGCGCGGATGTACCGCACCGGAGACCTGGTCCGGTGGAACCAGGACGGTCAGCTCGAATACCTGGGCCGCGCCGACGAGCAGGTCAAGCTGCGCGGCTACCGCATCGAGCTCGGCGAGGTGCAGGCGGCGCTGGCCGGCCTGGACGGCGTGGAGCAGGCGGCGGTGATCGCCCGCGAGGACCGGCCCGGCGACAAGCGCCTCGTCGGCTACATCACCGGCACCGCCGACCCGGTCGGCATCCGCATCCAGTTGGCCGAGCGGCTGCCCGCCTACATGGTGCCGGCGGCGGTGGTGGTGCTGGACGCGCTGCCGCTGACGGTCAACGGCAAGCTGGACAAGCGCGCCCTGCCCGCCCCCGAGTACCGGAAGCGGGGCGGCGAATACATCGCCCCGACGAATCCGACCGAGGAGACGGTGGCCGGCATCTTCGCCCGGGTGCTCGGGATGGAGCGGGTCTCGATCGACGACTCCTTCTTCGAGCTGGGCGGCGACTCGCTGTCCGCGATGCGGGTGATCGCCGAGATCAACACCGCCGTCGACGGCGCGCTGTCGGTGCGCACCCTGTTCGACTCGCAGTCGGTGCGGGCGCTGAGCCAGCGGATCACCAGTGGCGCCGACGCCGAGAACGCCGCGGGCCCCGGCTTCGCGGCGGTGCACGGCGCCGACGCCAAGGAGGTGTACGCCCGGGACCTGACCCTGGACAAGTTCCTCGACGCGACGACGCTGTCGACCGCGCCGACGCTGCCCGGTCCCAGCCCCGAGGTGCGCACCGTCCTGCTGACCGGGGCGACCGGCTTTTTGGGCCGCTACCTGGTGCTGGAATGGCTCGAGCAGCTGGAGCAGGTCGACGGCAAGCTGATCTGCCTGGTGCGCGCCCGCTCCGACGAGGAGGCCTGGGGCCGGCTGGAGAAGACCTTCAACACCGGCGACCCGGAACTGTTGCGGCACTTCCAGGAACTGGCCGAGGAACACCTGCAGGTGGTGGCCGGCGACAAGGGCCAGGCCAACCTCGGCCTGGACGAGCAGACCTGGCAGCAGCTGGCCGACACCGTCGACCTGATCGTCGACTCCGCGGCCGTGGTCAACGGCGTGCTGCCCTACAGTGAGCTGTTCACCCCCAACGTGGGCGGAACGGCCGAGCTGATCCGGCTGGCGCTGACCACGAGGAAGAAGCCGTTCGCGTACGTGTCGACGTCGGACGTGGGACGCCAGATCGAGCCGTCGGCGTTCACCGAGGACGCCGACATCCGGGTCATCAGCGCCACCCGCGTCATCGACGGCAGCTACGCCAACGGGTACGGCAACAGCAAGTGGGCCGGCGAGGTGTTGCTGCGCGAGGCCCACGACCTGTGCGGGCTGCCGGTCTCGGTGTTCCGCTCCGACATGATCCTGGCCGACACCAGCTACGCCGGCCAGCTCAACGTGACGGACATCTTCACCCGGATGATCCTGAGCATCGTGGCCACCGGCACCGCGCCCAAGTCGTTCTACCGGCTCGACGCCGACGGCAACCGGCAGCGCTCGCACTTCGACGCCCTGCCCGTCGAGTTCGTCGCCGAGGCGATCGCCAAGCTCGGCGCCCAGGTGATGGACGGGTTCGAGACCTACCACGTGATGAACCCGCACGACGACGGGATCGGGCTCGACGAGTACGTCGACTGGCTGATCGAGGCGGGTTACCCGATCGAGCGGGTCGACGACTTCGGTGAGTGGCTGCAACGCTTCGAAACCGGTCTGCGCGGGCTGCCGGAACGGCAGCGGCAGAACTCGGTGCTGCAGATGTTGCTGTTGCTGCTGCGCGACCCGAAGAACCTGCAGCCCGCCGAGCCGGCCCGCGGCGCCTTCGCGCCGACCGACCGGTTCCGGGCCGCGGTGCAGGAAGCCAAAGTCGGCTCCGACAATGACATCCCGCACATCAGCGCGCCGGTGATCGTCAAGTACGTCACCGACCTGCAACTGCTCGGTTTGCTCTAACCCTCCGAGAACTCCGGCGACGGCCTGGTCCCCGCGGACTGCGCCGTCGCCGGAGCATGCGCGTGTCCCGTCGCCTTGCACGGAGACCCCCCTGCCTATCACGGGGCAATAACGCCCGATGCCCGGTCCGCGGCCGCATACCCCCATCACCAATCCATACTGTATGGCATTGGAACGCGTTTCGGCAGTACCTGAAGTACGTATACGACCTAAATACTGGTGGCGAATCTACTGAGTTGGCCAATTCACAGGACATTAAGTTTGAATAACTCTGGACCAGCGGGGTTGTCGTCTACTAGCCTTCCCAACTGTTGCACTCGTGTTGACTACGAGGCCTTGGGAGTCGGTGAGCGCCAAGCATTCGGTGGCGACAGCCGCCGGCTTCGCCGCCTCGGTCCACCACGAGGGCAGCCACGGTTGCGGTCCGTCTTTGCCGGCGCTCCAGCCGGTCGCCGGGTGGAGCACGGCAGAGCGGATCGCGCCGCGCGCCGGGGCCGCACCGGGTAGAGAACACTTGCTCGAGCGGCTTCATCAACCGGGGGGTTGAAAGGCAGACCCTGTGGTTGGGGAGATGGATGGAGCTTGATGCTCAAGCACTTCCGCTTACGCGCGGACAGCTAGACATCTGGCTTGCGCAGGCAACGGGTCACTCCAGCACCGAGTGGCAGCTCGGCCTGTTCGTGCGCATCGACGGCCGCGTCGAGCGCGACGCGTTGCACTGGGCGATCCGGCAGGCGGTGCAGGAGGCTGAACCCGCCCGTGTCGCGTTCTTCGAGGTGGACGGCGCGGTCTACCAGCGGGCGATCGAGCATCCGGACGTCGAGCTGACCTTCGACGACCTGAGCGGCCTGGACGACCCGGTGGCCGAGGCCCGCCGCCGGGCGCTGGCGATCCAGCGCACGCCGATGCCGCTGTCCGGGCCGTTGTTCCGGTTCGCCCTCTTTGCGACCCGGCGGGACCAGTTCTACTTGTTCGCCTGCTGCCACCACATCGTCATCGACGGCACCGGCGTCGGGCTGGTCGGTCACCGCATCGCCTCCATCTACTCCGCGATCGTCGCCGCCGGACCCATCCCGACGGCCGTCTTCGGCTCGCTGCGGGAGCTGGTCGAGTGCGAGTCGCACTACGAATCCTCGGCCGACTACCGCGACGACGAGGCCTACTGGCTGGCGAACCTTCCGCCCGAAACCACCCGGCTGCCGGCCGCCCCGGCGCAGCGTGACCCGTGGCCGTCGGCGCCGGTGCCGCTGGACGCCGACGTCGTGCGCCGGGTGCGCCGGCTGTCGGAGGTCTGGGGCGTCTCGCAGACCTCGGTCATCACCGCGGCCTGCGCCCTGCTGGTGCGGGCCTGGGACGGCGACGGCTCCGGCGTCGTGCTCGACTTCCCGGTCAGCCGGCGGGTGCGCCCGGAGCTCAAGACGCTGCCCGGGATGGTCGCCGGGGTGGTGCCGCTGGTGTTGAGCCTGGCGCCGCAGTGCACGGTCGCCGCCTTCTGCCGGCACGTCGAGACCCGCATCGACGAGGCGATCCAGCACCAGCGATTCCCGGTGCACGCGCTGGAGCGCAAGGTCCGCGGCTTGGCCCGGCCGCCCGAACGGGTGAGCGTCAACTTCATCCCGTCGGCATTCACCCTGCCGTTCGGCGGCGTCACCGCGTCGGCGTCGTACACCAACTCCGGCCAGGCCGACGGGTTCGGGTTGATCTTCTCCAGCGACGGCGACGAGCTGTTCTTCAGCACGGCGGGTAGCTGGGCACCGTGGTCGGGGCTGGGCGCTGCCGAGTTGGCCGACCGGCTGCAAGGGGTGCTGACGGCGATGACCGCCGATCCCACCCGGCCGTTGCGGTCGCTGCAGCTGCTCGACCAGAGCGGGCGCGACCGACTCGATCTGTTCGGCCGCCGCGCCGCGCTGTCCGAGCCGCTGGCACCGGTGTCGGTGGTGGACCTGTTCGCGGCGCAGGTGGCCCGCACACCGGACGCGGTGGCGCTGACGTGCCGGGGCCGGTCGATGACGTACCGCGAGCTCGACCTGGCGGCCAACCGGCTGGCGCACGCGTTGATCGATCGTGGCGCCGGCCCGGGCGAGCTTGTGGCCCTGGTGTTTTCGCGCTCGGCTGAGGCGATCGTGGCGATTTTGGCGGTGCTGAAATCCGGTGCGGCGTACCTGCCGATCGACCCGGCACTGCCGGCGGCCCGCATCGAGTTCATGCTGGCCGACGCCGCCCCGATCGCCGCGGTCGGCACCGCGGCGCTGGCCGGCACGTTGGACGGGTTCGAGCTGCCGGTCATCGACGTCGACGATCCGGCGCTGGCCGGCCAACCCGGCACGGCACCGCCGACGCCGGCCCCGGACGACCTGGCCCACCTCATCTACACCTCGGGCACCACCGGCGTGCCGAAAGGTGTTGCGGTGACTCACCATAACGTTGCGCAGTTGTTCGACGACCTGCGCATCGGCATCGAGTTGTCGGCGCAGCAGGTGTGGACCCAATTCCATTCCTACGCTTTCGATTTCTCGGTGTGGGAGATCTGGGGTGCGCTGCTGCACGGCGGCCGCCTGGTGGTGGTGCCCGACGCGGTGACCCAAGCTCCCGACGAGTTGCACGCGCTGCTGGTCGACGAGGGCGTCACCGTGCTGACGCAGACCCCGTCGGCGGTCTCGACCCTGTCGCCGCACGGGCTGGACTCGGTGGCGCTGGTGGTCGGCGCCGAGCCGTGCCCGGCCGAGCTGGTGGATCGGTGGGCGCCGGACCGGGTGATGGTCAACGTCTACGGCCCCACCGAAACCACCATGTGGGCCTCCCACAGCGCGCCGCTGACCGCGGGATCCGGCGTGCCGCCCATCGGCTGGCCTGTGCGCGGGGCGGCCTTCTTTGTGTTGGACGGCTGGTTGTGTCCGGTGCCGGTGGGTGTGGTCGGGGAGTTGTACGTGGCGGGTGTGGGTGTGGGAGTGGGGTATTGGGGGCGTGGGGGGTTGACGGCATCGCGCTTTGTGGCGTGTCCGTTTGGTGGGGTGGGGGTGCGGATGTATCGGACGGGGGATTTGGTGCGGTGGGGTGTGGGTGGGGGGTTGGAGTTTGTGGGGCGGGTTGATGAGCAGGTGAAGGTGCGGGGGTATCGGATTGAGTTGGGTGAGGTTCGTGCGGCGTTGTTGGGGGTTGAGGGTGTGGAGCAGGCGGTGGTGCTTGCTCGTGAGGATGGGGTCGGTGAGCGGCGGCTTGTCGGCTATGTGACCGGAGCCGCTGACCCGGTCGAGATTCGGGCCCGGTTGGGTCAGCGGCTCCCTTCTTTTATGGTGCCGTCGGCGGTGGTGGTGCTTGATGTGTTGCCGTTGACGGTGGGCGAGAAGGTGGATGTGGGGGCGTTGCCGGCGCCGGTGTTGGGGGGTGGGGGTTTTCGGGCGCCGGTGGGGGTGGTTGAGGAGGTTTTGGCGGGGGTTTTTGGTCAGGTGTTGGGGGTGGGGCGGGTTGGGGTTGAGGATTCGTTTTTTGATTTGGGGGGTGATTCGCTGTCGGCGATGCGGTTGATCGCGGCGGTCAATGGTGTGTTGGGTGCTGGGGTTTCGGTGCGTACGTTGTTTGAGGCGCCTACGGTTGCGCAGTTGGCGCCTCGGGTGCGCGGTGGTGGCCGCACGCTTGCTCGGGTGGTGGCGGGTGAGCGGCCGGCGGTGGTTCCGTTGTCGTTTGCCCAGTCCCGGTTGTGGTTCCTCGACCAACTGCACGGGCCGTCCCCGGTGCACAACATGGCCATCGCGCTGCACCTGCGCGGATCGTTGGATACCGACGCCATGGGCGCCGCGCTGCTCGACG